>NZ_WFKM01000013.1 GCF_011007365.1 Sphingobacterium sp. xlx-96
GGGTTTTCGAGCGCGCTGTAGGGCTTTCGGGAGCAAAGTGGAGTCTATGATCGTCGGTAGTAAAATAATGCAGGAGAAAAGCTTAAAATGGCTTAAACAAAGAACGTATGGCCGAGGGCCTATGGCAAGTGGGGTGTCTGCAAAGACAAAGCTGGTGCCAGTAGGCGAGCGACCTCTCCACTACGGCCGAGGGGACGAACAAAGAGGGGTGTGGCTCCCGGGAGCTATCAGCCATAAGCTATCCGCTTGTTTAATAATATTTTGTGTTGTGTTTAGTAGTCCCGCCACAAGCGGGGCGGTCGCTCAGACGCAGCCGGGGTCGGTACTCCAAGGTGAGGTACGCTCGGCTGCCGATGGGGCGATCATCGAAGGGGCGACGGTCACGAACGGCAAAAATACCGTACATACAGATGCAAAAGGCGGCACGTTCTAGCCTTTTGTCGTTAATGTGTTCTTGTAGGCTTTGCTGGTGTAGCTTTTACCTTTTAGTCCCATCCTGCTCTATATTGTATCATTACTTTATATTTTCAGTAATAAGATTCTAGTTTAGTGTTGATATCACGAAATAGTTTACATAGAGGCGATGGTTTATCCATTTTTAGAAAGTCAAAAAAACGAAAGATTTTTAAAAGAAATTACAAGGGCTTATTCACGAAAAGTAAGAAGTGTAATCGGCTCGTGCTGGCGTAACGCGGATTATCTCCTCCGGAGTGATTGGGATTCTATATCCGTGTTGATAAATTTTGTTATGTTAAATAGAGGGTCTTGGAAATGTTTCGGCCCGTTATTGCATTTTTAAGTAGTATTGTGCTTTTTTACGGTATTGGAGCAACTGGGAGAGCGGTTTTAAACCGTTGATCTTTATTTGTAACGATGAAGAGAGGATATCATGCCGAAAGACTAACGGTAATGCTATTACCAAAGCCGGATAGAGGAGTCGTCACTTTGAGGGGAATCAACAATTATCAATTTTTAAACAGGGGACTATTCACTGCTCCACAGGATGTACAATGCCTTAATGTTTAAAGCAGCAGATGTCGTGCAAGGGAGGAATCAAATTTGAGTTTTAAAGTTGGGGTAAGAGAGCGGAGTGGCTAGATAAAATTAGTGGAAATAGTCATTTTTTGCCATTGCGAATTTTGCAATAGTTTAAATTCTGTTATTTCTTTAAAGTAAAACAACGTTATTAATCAGTGTTATTATTGATTTTATATGATGTTTTAGTATAAGTTAAGTAATACTTTATATACGGTCTTGACTTAAGCTTCCGCTGACCCACTCCGCTCTTGTTTTTGCGACAGAAGAAGTGGGAAGTTATGCTAGTGAATTAAGAGATGTCGTATAACTTATTCTCTCAAATGAAATCAAGTGTTTTGAAGTCTCTGCCCAGTATATCTGGGGCGCTGCTGTTTAACCATTTATCTAAGATGGTCGCATATACATTTTTAAAGTCTACGCTGTACTGAAGGTCACCACTGCTCAGGTTGGATAGGTCGGGCAACGCATTGATAATTCCTTTTTGTCGTAGTGCGCCGCTGATGAAAAACATATTGTTTGCTGTCCCGTGGTCAGTGCCTGCGCTTGCATTTTGGGCGACGCGACGACCGAACTCGGAGAAGGTCATAATGAGTGTGTCTTTGAAGCGATTTTCCTTTTTTAAATCCTTGATAAACACTTCTAATCCGGCATTCAGTTCTTTGAAAAGTTCAGTTTGTCTACCGACTTGTCGTACGTGGGTATCAAAGCTACCCAATGAAACGTAATACACGCTGGTATTGATATCACTTCGGATCAATGAAGCGATATGTTTGAGATTATTGCCAAATGCGGTCGAGGGATAGTCTGCCGTACTGGGGTTTGTTCTTGATTTTTCTAAGATATAGTTGGTGCTATTGATCGTGTCTCCCAATATTTTGTACAGATAGTCGGCCATCTCGTGTTCATGATGGTGTACCTGCCCGATATTTTTGTAGAACTGTTCCTGCGATTTTGTATATAGTTTTCGTGGATCTCGAAAGGTGATACCTTGGTACTGTTCTCCTTTAAGCGCCAGGCTTAAAATGTCGTCGGTCTCGATAAGCTGAACAGGCAGGTCGCAGTCTTTGCATTGATGGTCCAGATAGCGACCTAGCCAACCTGTTGACAGGTATTCGTCGGGGTTGCTGGCTGTATGCCAGATATCCATACTCCTGAAGTGCGAACGGTTGGGCTCGGGATAGCCAACATTGTTGAGCACAGCCAGACACCCTTCGTCATGTAATGTCTTCAATATCGGGAGATGGGGATTGAGCCCCGCATCATCGTTTATCCGTAAAGCCTGATTTTTGCCGATAGCTATCGCTGGCCTACTGCTATAGTAAAGGTCATTGGTATAGGGTATAAGGGTGTTTAATCCATCATTACCTCCGGTCAGCTGTATGACTATCAATACTTTTTGCCTGCCATCAGGTAGGGTGTTTCCTGCCATGGCATTCAAAAATTTGGGGAGAAATAAGCTTGCTGAGGCAAGTGCTGTCGTTTGTAAAAACGTTCTTCTTTTGATTAACATGATGCTTGAGGTTTAACAGAGTTGATATTCGGGTAGATTCATCAGGGCCTGTGCATATTCATTTTTATCACCGCCACTTTTGCGCTGTAACAACGATCGGGTCTCCTGCGGGATTGCTGCCGCACTGATGGATGTGGTAATGGTGGATTCATTTTGCTGGGACAACCAGAGATTCCACGCGGGGTTGGAGACAATCCTGCCACGCTGCTGAAGACGTACGATATCATCTGGATTGGATAGACCCATATTGGTATCGTCGTCACTTTTGGTTCTTAAATTGGCTGTTACTGCCCCTGCGATAATCTGTGGTAGCTGCAACCGTACCATTAGCGTGCTGCTGTCCAACCAGTTTTTGCCGGATGGCCAGCCAGCAATACTGGGCGGATTAAATAAAACCTGACCCAACTGCTTTTGGGTCCGATACTGTAATTGTTCTTCTATGGCGGCAACAGGGGATAATCGCTGCATACCGACCAATAACTCGATCGGGGATTTTACCCGGTTGCCTGTATATTGCGATGCATAAAACCACTCGCTATCAAAGATACTATCCAATAACTGCCGGATATTATAGTCTTTGCGAAATGCTGCAGCCAACACTTGGACTCTATGTTGGTCTACCGTCTCACTGACAAAATAGCGGTATACCTTTGTGACAATAAAAACCGGAGTCTGGGGATGGTCTAGGATGATGTCGATTACATCATCGCCATTGAAGCGGCCTGTCTTACCAAGTATCTGCTTAATACCGTCATCATGCAATCTGCGATGGAATACAAATCTTCCATCTTTGCCAACTCCCCAACCTGTAAACGCTCGGGCCGCTTCCTTGATGTCTTGCTCGGTGTAGTGGCCGATCCCCATGGTAAAAAGTTCCATGATCTCGCGTGCAAAATTTTCATTGGGTGAGCTTTTTCGATTCTGTTGGTTATTGAGCGAGAGTACCATGGCGCCTGATTTGCTTACTTCGCTTAAAAGATCACGGAAATTGCCTAAAGCGTTGCGCCTGATACTATTGACGGCGTCCTGTTGTAGAAAACTATTCGGGTGGCGTATAGCAAAGTGATGATGCCAGAAGAAGCTTACTTTTTCGCCAAGTTGATTGGTGCTGTTTACCATTGAACGTATCCATTGCTGATTAAATTCTTTGATATCCTTGGCGCTTTGTTGCCTTATCTTTCTGTTCCACGCCTCTTTTTCTGCTTTGCTAAGATCTGCGCCTGCACTCTTGTCGTAATTATCCTGGACGAAGGAACTGGAGGGGCTGATATCGGGTAGGACTGTCAAACTATTGCTTTTTATGTTTTGCCATAATTGTCTAGTAGTCAGTTTGTCTAATTTCTGAATATCTGAAAGAGCTGGGCCAAAGCCACTACGCCATAGTAGGTGCAGGTTTTTACTTTTCTCCATGATAAGGCCTATTTAAAGTAAGATAATTGCGTGTTACGATTCTTTAGATATAAATAACAGTAAAAGGTTCAATCTGTTCTAATTTTTTTTACCCAGAACATTGAAAGTTCCCAGGAAGGTCGGGGTAAACTGGTAATGGAGGAAAACTGCAAAAATCGCTTTTAAAATACCACATAATTATATTGCGCGTAAAGGCTAATTTATGTAGGTTTGATACCGATCACTTATATACACCAAATACAAACCATATAAACAAACAGAACACGATGACAACTTTCAGAATTGAACATGATTTCTTGGGGGAAAAGGAAATTAGCAACGACTGCTACTATGGGGTGCAGACGATGCGCGCCAAAGAGAATTTTGATATTACAGGAATACCGATCGGTAGTGAACCGCTTTTTATTAAAGCCTTTGGTTATGTCAAGAAGGCCGCAGCCTTGGCCAATAGAGATTTGGGTATCCTGGATCTGAAGAAAGCTGAAGCAATTGCTTATGCCTGTGACCGTCTGATTGCGGGTGAATTTGCCGATCAGTTTGTGAGCGATCTTATTCAGGGGGGTGCCGGCACCTCTACGAATATGAATGCAAATGAGGTGATCGCCAACCTAGGGCTCGAATACTTAGGCCATAAAAAGGGAGAGTACCAATACCTCCACCCCAATAACGATGTCAATCTATCCCAAAGTACGAATGACGCCTATCCCTCCGCTTTTCGAATTGCGGTCTATCTTAAGATAGCTTCATTTTCGCAGGCGCTGGAAGAGCTTCAGATGGCATTCTATTCGAAAGGAAAGGAATTTGAAGGGGTCTTGAAGATGGGGCGTACCCAATTGCAGGATGCCGTACCGATGACACTGGGACAGGAATTTAACGCCTTTGCGACGACTTTGGGTGAGGACGTGTTGCGTATACGGGAGGCTTCTCTTTTGATCACGGAGGTGAATATGGGGGCTACGGCGATCGGTACAGGAGTGAATGCCCCTGAAGGGTACGCACAACTATGTGTCAACTACCTCGCAGAGATCAGTCAGGTGCCGGTGACGCTCGCGGCAGATCTTATCGAAGCGACTTATGATACAGGAGCTCTGGTACAGCTGAGTGGTACGTTAAAGCGGAATGCTATAAAACTAAGTAAGATATGTAATGATCTGCGGTTGCTGAGCAGTGGGCCAAGGTGCGGTCTTAATGAAATTAATCTGCCTGCTATGCAGCCGGGATCGTCGATCATGCCGGGCAAAGTGAATCCGGTCATCCCTGAATTAATGAATCAGACCTGTTATTACGTAATCGGTGCTGATCTGACAGTGACTATGGCTGCGGAGGCCGGACAACTGCAGCTTAATGTTATGGAGCCTGTCATGGGGATGGCACTATTCACCTCTTTACAGTACCTGACCAAGGCATGCCGCACACTAAAAGATAAGTGTGTAGTGGGGATCACTGCTAATGTGGAGCATAGCAAAAATATGGTAATGCAAAGTATCGGTATCGTGACGCAACTGAACCCGATATTGGGGTATGAGGAGTGTTCGTCTATCGCTAAGGAGGCTCTTAGCTCGGGCAAGTCTATATACGAAATAGTCGTGATCGAACGGAAATTAATAAGTCAGGCGAAGTGGGAAGAGATCTATTCGATTGAAAACCTGATCCATCCCAAATTTATTGCCCGATGATATTTGTGCAGTTAGCAATCTTACTGGGGATGATATTGATCGGATCCCGGATGAAAGGAATAGGTCTGGGGGTGATGGGGATGGTCGGTCTATTGATTTTTGTGTTTGTATTTGGTATGACTCCTGCTGAGCCTCCGATCGCGGTACTATTGATTATTCTGGCTATAGTGACTACGGCCGCTACTTTGCAGGCTGCAGGTGGACTGGATTATCTGGTTAGTATCGCCGAACGTATCATCCGTAAAAATCCAAGCCGAATAACGTTTATTGCGCCGTTTACGACTTATTTTTTATGTCTATTTGCAGGCACCGCCCATATCGTGTATTCGCTGCTGCCTATTATTTCGGAGGTGGCTGCCAAACAGCGTGTGAGACCCGAGAGGCCACTTTCTGTATCGGTAATAGCATCGCATTTAGCGATCACCGGAAGCCCTATGAGTGCGGCCAGCGCATCTTTGGCTTCTATACTGGCGTATTCATCTGCATCTATTCATATCATGATGATCTGTATACCGGCCGCGATCTGTGGAATATTGGCCAGTATATTAGCGGTATGGAAGAAAGGGGTAGAACTGGATAGGGATCCCGTATTTTTGGAAAAAATGAAAGATCCTGAGTTTGCGCGCTCAATGGATCCGATGGAAGTTGATGAAGGAAAGAAGGTGCATTATGAACCGAAGCCGGGAGCAAAGACAGCGGTAGCTATCTTTGCCTTCGCTATTCTTCTGATTGTGATTTTTGGTGCTTTTCCGGGGTTGGTACCTCATGTGGGCGGTAATCCTAGTTTTAGCGTAAATGCAAACGGTAATATCAACCTTACCACACTGATCATGATCATCACGCTATCGGCGTCGGCGATGATCATGTTGGTCACCAAGACTTCGACTGCCGAGGTAGCGAAGATGAGCCTATTTACATCGATGGCGACAGCTGTCGTATCGATACTCGGGGTGGTGTGGATGAGTGCTACGTTTATGTTGGCCAATGAGGCGGCGATCGAACATACTTTTAAGGGTATCGTCACAGCGCAGCCTTGGACATTTGCGATAGCATTATTTCTGATGGGTGCGTTGACATTCAGCCAAGCAGCCACCACACGTACAATCATGCCTATGGGCGTAGCGCTAGGAATCACTAATCCGCACCTACTGGCCATGTTTCCAGCTGTAAATGGTGACTTTCTACTCCCGGGCTATCCGACTCTGCTGGCAGCCATAGATTTTGATCGAACGGGAACAACCAAAATCGGAAAGTTTGTCGTAAATCATAGCTTTATGCTGCCTGGTATAGTGGCCATCGTCGTGACCATACTGGTCGGCTTTGCATTAACGGGGATATTGCTTTAAGTAGAAAGACCTGCACACCTGCAGGTCTTTCTATTACTTGGCCGATTCTCCATTTAAAAACGAGCGAACGAACTCGTCATCCTGGAGATCGGGATAGTCGCGGTGTACGCGGTCAATCTCTTGCATTTCACTTGCACCAGTATTACGGAAAAAATCACTACGATCAATCTCCTAAGTCGGTGAACCTAGTTTTATCCTTAAGCAAAGCTGAACGATTGTCGATGTCCAATATTTCGTAAATAGCTTTTAGATGATACTTAACCGTGTTTTCGGATATAAATAACTCTGTCCCAATTTCTTTATTGGTCTTGCCTTGTCTAACGAGTTCAATTACTTCAATTTGTCTGGCCTTTAATTTAGTGTTCTTTAGTTTTTTGCTTATATCGTCTTTTACTTCTTCCGAAGTACGGTTGATATATTGTTCTAGTCTAATGCGCATCTGATCCATTTCTTTTTCCATCAGGATTCGACGGTGCTTGTTTGATTGATAGAGTTTGAACAGCACAAAAATAAGAGTACATAGAAGAATAATAATACAGGAAAATAGCCACATAAGATTTTTCCGGTTTACGATTTCTATCTCATTGCGTTGTTGTAATAGCTCTTTTTCAAGTAGGTTAAGTTTACCACTTCTATTGGCAGCATCGTATTGACGACGGGCCTCGCTAACGGTTTTTTGCGCCAGATAGGCTTTTTCATACTCTTTATTGGACGTATAATAATAGATGATGGTCTCGTACATCATGATTTTATAAATGTCGATATCATACATGTTTGCATATTCAAGTCCCTTTTCAAATGCCGCTAAAGCCTCCTTTTTAAGGCCCATATTGTTATAAAGCTCTACTTTGACTTTATAGATAATAGGAAGGTGTTTGGGGGATTCTTTCTCCAAAAGCTGGATACAGTCATCGAAGTGTTGATCAGCCTCTTTATAGTTGCCTTTGTGAAGTTCGAGGTGGCCAAGGATACACTGATAGAATGCGCGGGTCTCTTTTTTGACATATTGAAGATTTTCGGGCTTTACTTGTTTTAGCAGTTCTAGGTACTCCTTTTCATTCTTAAGGTCAAAATGAATGAGTATGCGCTCAATAATGACCCGGATGTTTAGCTGATCTTCTTTGTCTGTATTTTTAATTTCCTGAGCGGCCAGCTCTAGATTCTTTAAGGCACCAGAGTAATTATACAGCTGTTTGTAGGTTAGTGATTTTTCTAAGTATGCATAATAACGGTCATAAACGGTAGAACGGGGATCACTTATGATTTTTTCTAAAATAAGGATAGACTTTTCGTTTTGATTGTTATCATTTAAGGCTGAAATCTCTTCATGCAACTGAAGGGGGTCAATCTGTTGGCAATATGATGTGACGGTAAGAAATAATATTTGTGCTAATAAGAAGATGAATTTTGAATTTGTAAACATAACTTTCGTCTGCAAATATTGCGTGTAAATGTAATAATCGAATCGTTTGGCCTGCGCAAAATGAATACAAAGGTACGTTTTTTTTATCCTAAGAAGTACTCCGGTGTGTTTCTTTTGGGGAATCAAGGTTTCCAAATTCATGTCGGCGATTAGGAGATTATCGGTATATAGACCTTCTTTGGATGTAAAAGTCTCACCGATATACTTGATATATAAGGTTTCTTAATTGTTTATAATGCCTTTTCGAGAACCAACACCTTGACGTCAAAAAAAACCTATTATAGCTGTGATAGCCTTTTTTTCCGATGTCGATTACAAAGAATACGTATGGAGCTGCCCTTGACAAAAGAAACTCTAGAGGTGCTAAAGTAAAAACAACTGAAAAAGGTATGTTTTTTCTTTCCGGCTTAGTTTCATATGGTTGATAATCAGATTTTTTTGACTTCTTTATTGTAAAACAAGAAGGATGTGGTGTTGAAAAAAAATTAGCGACAAGGAAATATAGGGTTTCTTTAATCGGTAATAAATTGCTATTTTAGTTTTGTTTTTTAAGCCTGAGTATCTCAGATAGGACTTGAAAATTTGCATAAACTCACCTTTGAAACTGGGACTATGTGAAAGAAAACTGATTCGGAACTGAATAATAGCGTGAATTGTAATCTGGAAAATATGTGACGCAGGAAGGAGGAATATCTTGGAAATAGATGAAAATAGTAGCGGTGCTCTTCGTAGGCTCAAAAGAGTCCCAAATAGAGGAGCTTATGAAGTGAAAAGTTGTTTAGATAGAAAACATATATCACCATATGGGCGCATCTTGTATGTAAATAAAGCCGCGCGCGATGGAAATGGCTCGGGTAAGAATTGGGAAAATGCCATAGTTGAACTCGCTGATGCATTGAGATGGGCTTATGAAAATAAAGATAAAGGCCTATGGTCGGAGGCCGAACCATTGCAGATATGGGTAGCTGAGGGAACTTATCGGCCGATGTACAGCCCTGAAGATGGTAAGCACTTTAGTACCCCCATTAAGGAGCCGAGAGATCGAAGTTTTTTGCTGGTCAAGAATGTGCAATTGTATGGTGGTTTTCCGATGTCGGGTAATCCAGGGATGTCTGACCGCCTGTTAAAACTTAGGGGTGGTAGTGCAACTATTCTGAGTGGAGACTATAAGGGAGATGATAGTATTGTCGGCAAAGGAAAGGGGCTAAAAATGACAGATAGAACGGATAAAGCTTTTCATGTGGTGTTATTGGCCGGGGATATGGGCGAAAAGTGTAGGCTGGATGGATTTTCTATAGTGGGAGGTGGAAGCGACAACCAAGGATCATCAATTCGGGTGGCTGGGCATCGTTTTTGCAGGGCTTATGGTGGAGGGATATATAATATGGTGACGGCTGGATCTCCAACGTTTAAAAATCTGGAAATCTGTGATAATATGGCTTCTTCTACTTCTGCATATGCTTACGGAGGTGGTGTTTATACGGAATATAGTGGTGAAGGTGTAATGACTTGGCACAACAACAACATCCATAACAATACTGTTTTGTCATCATCGGTCGCTTCGGCTGCTTTTGGAGGAGCTGTTTATAACTGGAACTATGGTAAGGGGACAATGATATGGACGAATAATTATTTCAGTGATAATGCCGCCACATCAACATCATTGACTTACGGTGGAGCTATCTATAATGCGAATGAAGGTGTCATGACATGGACCAATACGGTCGTAAAAGATAATCATGCTACTTCGAGTTCATTAGCTTATGGTGGCGGAATATTTAATAGTAATAGTGGCGCTATAGCATGGATTAATAACCAAATTGTCGGAAATAGGGTCTGTTCTTCTCATTCTTCGGCTTATGGAGGCGGTGTTTATAATAAAAATACAGAATCTGGCACGATGACTTGGATCAATAGTAGTATCGTAGGGAATACTATTGTCGGAAATCCTAATTCGGTAACAGCGGGGATGTATAATAAATCAGGTACACGCATCAAAGTCTATAACAGTGTAGTTTATGGCAATGAAGGTGTGAGAAGTCTAGATGAGGACGCTAGCTTGGCAGTTCCGTTTTCAATTGATTTTTACTATACCAACTTTTTCATCGAAATCGACAGCGAACGTATGTAATGCGGGGAATTGCCATGCTGGAAGAGGTTAATCAATCCATTGCGGATATACGTTTTGGAAGCGGTCCACTACTTCTCGTCAAATAGTTCTTGAAAGGTTTTTCCGGTACGTGATAGGATAATGGAATCTGCAAATTGATTATATACTGCATAGTGTTGGTTGGGGATGTCAATATTATTTATCAACAAAATATTGTGTTCGCGTAAACGGTTAAATAGACGAGAGGGGGCTGCAGCGATCCCGAAATAATAATATTTGAGACTATCTTTGTCTAGATCGGATTCTGCGACCATAAAAACAGAGTCTCGTAGGGTGAGACCACCTGCATACGTTGCTTTACCACCTATAGGTGCTGAAGAATTACAGGAATAGGTGGATATAGCTAAACCTATAATAAATAATATATTGTTTTTCATATTTAGTTAGAATTGGTAAGCTTTGCTAAAAAGAGCAAGATAACAAGATAAAGTAAAGATACCAAAAAAATAAAAGAGCTAACTTAAGAGATAATACGTGATTTACGCTGTTTTTGCTTTTCGAATCCAACCAATGATCAACAAAGTGAAACTTAGGATAAACAATGTCCATGTGATCCATGGTAAACCCAAAAGTGCGGGCTGTTGGGTATCTGCCAGCAAGCAGGCACCAAGGAATGTAGCACAGGCAAGATATAGATGTCTGTTGACACTGTGATCTTTGCGTTGTTGTCGCTGAAATGTTTCGAGATCTTTGCTGTCCAACCGTATTTTTAGTTCGCCCTGTTCGACTTTATGGAGTAAATCTGTCATGGATTGGGGGGCTGTTGTCAGTGTACCTTGCAGTTGCTGTAGGGATTGCAGTATATTCTCGATGACATATGGAGGGGATAGTCGTTTGGCCATAATTTTAGCAACATAGGGTTTTACTTTGTCTATAATGTTTAAATCGGGTAGAAGGGATCTTCCTATTCCCTCGATAAGTACGATGCCACGAACCAAAAGATAAATATAATCTGGCATGAGGATGTCATTTTTATTGAGAATATTGGAGAATCTGGAAAATATGTCTTTGATATCGAGTTCTTTTAGGGTCTGTGAATCAATCATTGTAAACAATTGCTGGAGATCACGCACAAGGATCTTTTCGTTTGTGATATTGATACGTATTGACATCTTTTTGATGGATCGTATCAGGTTGTCGATATCTTTGTTTACAAAGTAGAGAATAAAGTTTTCGAGATATTCTTTGTCTTTGGGGAGTAGCTTGGCCATAGCGCCCAGGTCGATAAAGGCAATCTGACCGGAGGGTGTGACCAAGAGATTGCCCGGATGGGGGTCTGCATGAAAGAAACCATGCTCTAACACTTGAGTAAGATAAAGATCAAGTCCTGTGTCTACAATGTGCTCGGTGTCTAGCTGTTGCAACCGCAGTGCCTCAATATCTGTAATACGTACGCCGTCAATCCAGGAAATGCAGAGCAGATTGTCGGACGAGAGGTTTGCGTATACCTGCATGCGTTTGATTCGACGCTCCTCAGAAAAATTACGTGCAAACTGCTGGATATTTTTGAGCTCGTTGAGAAAAGAAAGCTCTTCCATAATATTCTTTTCGAATGCTTCGAAAACCTGGGGTAGATTGATCTCTCGTATGAGTGGATAATAGCTCATTAATACGTTGATTATATCTTTGATTAGGAGCAGATCGGCCGTGACCATTTCGCGTATTGCGGTTCTTTTTACTTTAAGGATTACGGTGTCGCCGTTGGCCAACGTAGCTTTATAGACCTGGGCAATGGAGGCTGAGGCAAAAGGCTCTTTTTCGATATGAAGGAATGTTTCCGTTATGTCTATTGGTAATTCGCTTTCTAACCATTCATGGATATTGATGTTTTCGGGGGCTACATTGTCTTGAAGCTTCTTTAATTCGAGAATGAGTTCGGCAGGTAATAAGTCTTCACGTGTAGATAGGGCTTGGCCAAACTTGACATAGGTGGGGCCGAGTTCTTCAATCACCTTGCGTATCCGCTCATAAAAGAGGGGCTGGTGATTGGAGGTTTCTGTCGGATTATTGGAATTGCTAGCTGTGTTACTGATCTTTGATTTAAGGTCTTCAAAGCCATATTTTCCCAATATACTGATAAGCTTGGCAGCTCTCTTTAGCTTGTTTTTTTGCTTAACTATAGGATTTTCCATGGATTATGGGGTTATCGTTAGACATTGTACAAGATAGTGTTTTTTTGTGAGGGAAGTTTTTTTACGGATACTTTCCTTCTGCAGGTCAAAACAGAAGGAAAGTTAAATAGGATTCGCCAAAGGACTAGAGTTCCTTACGTAATCGGGCAACCGGAATATTAAGTGCCTCACGGTATTTGGCTACTGTTCTTCTAGCGATGGTGTAACCTTTTTCTTTTAAAATATCGGTAAGTTTCTCGTCTGCTAGCGGTTTACGCTTATCTTCGTTGGCGATACATTCTTCGAGTATTTTTTTTACTTCTTTATTCGATACTTCTTCACCAGAATCTGTTTGAATAGCCTCAGAAAAGAATGATTTTAATAAAAATGTCCCAAACTCTGTCTGTACATATTTGGAATTGGCGACACGGGAGACGGTGGATATATCCATTTCGATCTCTTCGGCGATATCTTTTAGGATCATGGGTTTGAGCATACGGTCATCCCCGGTCAGGAAATAATCATACTGAAACTCCATAATTGCATTCATTGTCTTAAGCAGGGTCTGCTGGCGTTGTTTGATGGCATCAATAAACCATTTGGCCGAATCCAATTTTTGTTTGACAAACTGTACGGCCTCTTTCATTTTTTTGTCGCCTTTCTCTGCTTTTTCATAGTGTTCGAACATATCTTGATACGAACGGGATACACGTAGCTCGGGGGCATTTCGGCCATTGAGTGTGAGATGTAAGACGCCATCATCATTACTGATGTGAAAATCGGGGATGATCTGCAACTGCTTGCCGGCTACTGCAGCAGAATCTCCAGGTTTGGGGTTTAATTTTAATATCTCATTAACAATATCCTTCAGCTGCTCAGAGTTGACGTCAAGTTGCTTTTCGATTTTATCATAATGCTTTTTTGTAAACTCCTCAAGATAGTTTTGGACGACACGTATTGCCTGTCGAACGGTAGGGTTATTCTGGTCTTTTTTCTTGAGTTGGATCAAAAGACATTCCTGTAAGTCACGTGCGCCGATGCCCGCAGGCTCAAAGGACTGGATGACATGAAGCATCTCTTCGACTTCTGCCTCTTCTGTGATTACATTCTGTGAAAATGCAAGATCGTCGATAAGCGAAAGTATCTGCCGTCTTAAGTATCCATCGTCATCAAGACTTCCTATTATTTGATTTCCAATTAGATATTGCTTATCACTTAAAGCTAGTAAATCGAGCTGGCTCTGTAACTTTTCAAAAAAGGAATCTTGAATAGCAATCGGGATTTCCTTTTGCTCGTCCTCATCATCGCTAGAATAGTTACTGCCGTAGTCTTTGTAATCGTCTTCTTGTATATAGTCTTCTACACTGAATTCTTCGTCGAAAGAATCTTCACCGTTTTCATATTCTTCGGGGTCTTTGTCCGGGTATTCTTCTACAGGGTCATTCATATTGGCCAAACTGCCATCCTCTAATGCAGGGTTTTCTTCCAGCTCTTCTTTGATTCGTGTATCTAGAGATGCTGTAGGTACCTGCAACAGTTTTATAAACTGAATCTGTTGCGGAGAAAGTTTTTGTAATAATTTTTGCTGTAATGTCTGTTTTAGCATATCTAAGTTAATTACATGGGTAAAAATAATGATTTAAACCGATATTAGATATTGGATCTCATTTTAATTAAAACGGATGAACATATTTTAATAGAAAATACGGTAGTTAAAATATCGTGTTTCAGTAGATTATTAGAGTTTGTTAAAATTCGTTAATTTTATTGTGCGTAGTTTATTTTTGTTTTGTAAAATATCAGATTTCAAAACATTTTATTCATATTTACCGCATGTTTAGACGTGTTAAAAATAGATTTTTACGATATATACTTATTGTCATTTATAGTATCATATTGTTTACCTGTGCCGTACAACTTAATTTTTTAGGTCTATTTGGCTATTCGCCTACAAAAAAGGATATTGTGATGCCAACTTTGAACGTCGCATCTGAGCTGTATACAGCGGATTCAGTCCTTATTGGACGTTATTTTGAAGAAGATCGTGATCCGGTTCCTTTTGATAGTATTTCTAAACATGTACTCGATGCGCTGATCGCGACGGAGGATATCCGTTTTTATAAACATAATGGCGTTGACTTCTTGGGATTGGTTTCTGGAGCTGTATCTACCTTGAAAGGCGATCCAAGAGGAGCCAGTACCATCACGCAACAATTGGCTAAGAATCTTTTCAAAACACGATATGCGCATGCCCAAGGCTATCTCAACAAGATACCAGGCATAAATATTCTGGTGACTAAGTTCAAAGAATGGATGACCGCGTACAAGCTGGAAAATAAGTATAGTAAGAACGAGATCATTACGATGTACTTGAATACGGTGTCTTTTAGCAATAATGCTTACGGTATCAAATCCGCCTCATTGCGCTATTTTAATAAGCAACCTAGTAAACTGGATATCAAAGAAAGTGCTCTCTTGGTGGGTATGCTCAAAGGGACGACAATTTATAATCCAATACGTAATCCGAAAAATGCTATGCAACGCCGTAATGTGGTGTTGGTTCAAATGGAAAAGTCGGGTTATCTAACGCAGGCTCAGGTGACTGATTTTTCAAAAGATTCGTTGAACTTAAATTTGAATTATAAAGATTCTATTGATGGTAATGACTCTTATATCCGTTCGGCAGTAGCTAGATGGCTGGATAAATGGAGTCAGGACAACGAAATTGATATTAACAAGGCTGGGTTAAAGATCTACACAACGATCGACTCGAGGATGCAGAAAATTGCAGAAAAGGTAGTCGCTGATCGAATGGAGGAATTGCAACGCCGCCTAAAGAATACCTGGGGCAGTGAAGAGCCTTGGCGGGATAAAGAAGGTAATGTGATTCCTGAATTTTTGGAAAATCATGCGCGTAAACTACCTTCCTATGCAGGGTTAATGCAAAAGTACAAGAACAATGAGGACAGTGTGTTTGTAGCGATGAAGGAAAAGCGGGAGATGGAGGTTTTTACCTGGAAAGGAATGGAAAAAGTAAACTATTCCACAATGGATTCATTAAAACACTATCTCATGATGCTGAATACAGGTATGATGGCCATGGATCCGTATAACGGTGAAATTAAAGTGTGGGTAGGTGGTATCAATCACAATTATTATAAATTTGATCACGTCAATCAAGCAAAGCGTCAGGCTGGATCTACTTTTAAGCCTTTCGCCTATATGGCGGCTCTGGAGTCTGGAATGACTCCCTGCGATAAATTTACGGATAAACCTGTGAAGATAGAATTCATCAATAAGAAGGGGGAGAATGAAGTATGGGAACCGAAAAATGCAGATTGGAGCGTGTCTTATCAGGAAATGTCACTCCGTTGGGCGATGGCGAGATCGCTTAATACAATAACAGCTCAGGTGACTGAGGCTGTTGGTTGGGATAAAGTAGTCGATGTAGCACATCAGTGTGGTATAGAAAGTAAGTTGGAGTCTGTACCTTCTGTGGGATTGGGATCGAACGATGTATCGGTGTTTGAGATGGTTCGTGCTTATGGTACCTTTATGAATGGAGGAAAGAAGACTGACCCTGTATTGGTGTCTAAGATTGTAGACATGGACGGTAATACAATCGCTACCTTTAAATCTGAGCAGAAGAAAGTGATCGATCCAGAAAACGCTTGGTTGATGACTTATATGCTAAGAGGTACTGTAGAGGAACCTCGAGGCACTTCACAGGCGTTATGGGAGTGGGACTTGTTTAGAGACGGTAATGAAATTGGGGGAAAAACAGGTACATCTTCGGATTATGTAGATGGATGGTACATGGGGGTGACAAAGGATCTTGTAGCGGGGGTGTGGGTCGGCTGCGACGAACAAAGTATACACTTTAAGAATTCTGCTACAGGCGAAGGATCCAAAACGGCACTGCCTATTTATGCACTGTTCATGGAAGAATTGTATAAACATCCTGAACTGGGGGTAACATTTGGAAAGTTTCCTGAATCTACAGTAGAGATAAAAAAAGAATATAGGTGTCCAAGCCCGCGTATTCGGGTGGAGCAACCTAGTGACAGTACGGATACAACAACAGATACTGAAAATTTAGAGGAGTTGGTACTACCAGAACTAGAGGAGTTGGGGCCAACTGGAGCAGGACAGGGCAACGTGAACTAATTGATGAAACGGTGCTATGATTATGAGTTTTTTACGCTAATTATTGATAGATTTATTGAATTATAAATTACGACAATTATGACTAACGGAATGATCCAGTGGGTGACTAAAATAGCTTTAGCTTTTTTATTTTTGATAGTATTGGGCGAGGCTGCACAAGCGCAATACTTTGGGCAGAATAAAATGCGCTATAAGAAGTTGAATTTTAGGGTGTATGACACACCTCATTTTAACCTTTACTATTATTCAAAAAATGATAGTTTGGTCCGTTGGCTTGCCAAAGAGTCTGAGGTGTGGTATGAGCTACATCAACAGGTCTTTCAAGATACATTCTCCCGAAAAAATCCCATAATCGTCTATAATAACCATCCCGAGTTTCAACAGACTACTGCAATATCAGGAGAGATCAGTGTGGGGACCGGTGGTGTGACCGAGGCCTTCAAACAACGGGTAGTGATGCCTATTATGCAGATCAACCAACAGACGCGACATGTATTGGGGCACGAGCTGGTACACGCATTCCAGTACAGGGTGATCATGGAGGGAGGTGATTCTACTCGTCTGGAAAATCTGGGAAACATCCCTCTTTGGATGGTGGAAGGGATGGCCGAGTATTTTTCGATCGGCAAGAAGGATGCTTTTACATCGATGTGGATGCGGGATGCGTATGTAAATAATGATATCCCTTCACTAAAGCAGATGACGGAGCAGTCCTATAACTACTTTCCTTATCGATACGGACAGGCGTTCTGGTCTTATATCGGCTCTACATATGGTGATACCGTGATTATGCCATTATTTATAGAGACGGCGAAATATGGATATGATTACGCTATGCGAAGGGTATTTGGCTATGATTCGCAGACTGTCTCTACACTATGGAAGAATAGTATGGAAAGTATGTATCGTGGATTGGGAAAGGATACAGCATCACGACCAATTGGTGTATCGTTAATTAACCCCTCGAATGGAGGAAGTATGAATGTGTCTCCTACGATATCTCCCGATGGTAAATATGTGGCTTATCTGTCGGAAAAGGATATGTTCAGTATTGATCTGTATCTCGCAGACGCCTATACAGGAAAGATGATCCGTAAGTTAGGAAGTAAATTGACGAATAAAGATATTGACGAGTTTAGTTTTTTAGAGTCTGCGGGTTCATTTTCTCCAGATAGTAAGAAATTTGCATTTTCTGTGTTTAGTGAGGGAAAAAGCAAGTTGATGACAGTGGACGTGGAGACAGGCAAGACTCTATCTGTGCAATCGATGGGGGATATTGTGGAGTTTGCGAATATAACCTGGGCTCCGGATGGTGAAACACTGGCTTTTTCTGGATTGAGCAATGGACATTCGGATCTGTATACCTACAACTTGAAAACGAACAAAGTGACACAGTTGACGAATGATGTGTATTCGGATTTTCAACCAAGCTATTCGAAAGATGGCAAGTATATTGTGTTTAGTACAGATAGATTGGCGTTGCAAAGTGACAACAGAGAGGTGGATATTCCGATGAACTTAGCGGTATTGACAGTGTCTACGGGAGAGATTCGGAATATTAATGTCTTTCCTGGAGCGAATAACTTAAATCCACACTTTTCCTCCAATGGACAGGAAATCTATTTCTTGTCGAATGGAGACGGCTACCGTAATATGTACCGGTATTTGATTGCTTCAGGTACGGTAGAACGCTTGACGGACTATTTCACAGGAATATCAGGGATTACAGAGTATTCTCCAGCGATGAGCATTTCCAATAACGACGAAATAGTGTACTCTTATTTTAAAAAAAATAAATATAATGTCTATAAAGCGAAAAGTTCTGAATTTGAAGCGGTGGTCGTAGACGGAAGTAAAAGTGACTTTACAGCGGCAATGTTGCCTCCATTGATGAGCAGAGGAGTTAACGTGGTCAATACTAACCTGCGTAATTTTAATGTATTCGGTCGTATCGGTGATGAACAGATTAATAATATCGCCTACACGCCAAAATTTAAATTGGACTACCTAGCCAATAGTGGTATTGGGATGTCTGTAGGTTCGCGATATGGTGCGGGGATCTCGAGTGGTGTGCAGGGTATGTTTTCGGATATCTTAGGTTATAATCAGATTTTTGCTGCCTTGAATATTAATGGAGAGATTTACGATTTCGGTGGACAACTGGCTTACATTAACCAACGTAGTCGTATCAACTGGGGAGGAGCGCTGTCTCATATTCCGTATATGTCGGGATATAATATGTATGAGACAGAGGATTTTGGTAACGGGCCGGAGTTGTCGTTGAATACTTATCTGATTCGTACTTTTCAAACGCAGGCGGAAGGATTTGTAGCTTTTCCATTTAACCGTCATCATCGTGTCGAAGCCGGTGCGGCAATATCGCGCTATAGTTATCGCGTGGATAAATGGCGTCAAAGCTATTATTGGGGATATGGTGATCGGCAAAAGATATCGAATGAGGAGGCAGAAGAGGTGCTAGGAATTAGAAGTATGAAGCCTTTTACGCTGCAGCAGGTGAATGCCGGTTTTGTTGGTGACAATGCGGTATTTGGTATAGCAGCGCCACTGCAGGGGTACAGATACCGATTCGGTGTAGAGCAATATTTTGGAGATTATAGTTTTACCGCGCTGAATGTAGACTTGAGAAAATACCACAGGCTTAAACCTGTGACGATAGCAGGGCGTGTATATTCGTATATGCGTACCGGAAAAGATGAGAAAGCTCTAAACCCGTTGTACATCGGGTATCCGTACCTGATAAGAGGTTACGAAACGGGAAATTTTGACGCACAGGGTAAAGTGAATTTTTCGGATCTGATCGGAACACGTATGGCTATAGCGAACCTTGAGGTACGTATTCCATTTACGGGGCCTGAGAAGCTTGCTGTAGTTAAGTCTGGTTTTTTATTTTCGGATCTGAACTTTTTTATTGATGGAGGTCTGGCATGGCGCGGCGGCGATCAGATTAAATGGGACAAAACGGATGCAGATAAGGTACCTGCAGTTGATGGACAGGGAAAACCTATTATAGATCCAGAAACCAATCAGCAGGTGATGGAATACAGTGAAAATGTCAGAGTGCCAATATTTAGCGCAGGGGTATCATTGCGTGTCAATCTTTTTGGCGCAATGATATTGGAGCCGTATTACGCTATCCCATTTCAAAAGACCCGTTCAAAATTTGGTGCTTTTGGATTAAACTTTACGCCGGGATGGTAGTCTATACCTAAAACATATGCGATATATGTTGAGGTTGTTAAGGGTCGTTGTTTAGACTAAGGTTTAAACAACGACTTTTTTTATGAATATTATAATGTCCTTAAATAGAATTGAGGACTTTTTTATACAACTTATTCTAGTATATCACAACGGAATCAAATTGGCTTAGTAAGCGGACACAAGAGTCTGTGAAAGATGTATTGTTGCGGGGTTGGTCATACCAGCGTTTAACGATGTTATATTTAGCCAATTCGGATTGTGTCTTCTGATTAATCGTTCTTTCTGCATGCGTGTAAAGCGGGTCAGTTCTATCAGACGTTTTTGTGCGATATCAAAAGACGAAAATTCTTCTACGTGTACAATACGATTAAATTTAGGTGACCTACCTGAGCTGTGGATAGAGTGGAATTGCAGATCGGATGATTGTGTCATTAAATCTTGTGTATATCCAGCTTCAACAGATACTCTGTTAGGGTCTGTAGCGATGTAAATTAGGTGTTTTTTCATGTGATATACTAAATTATTTGGTTGTAGTTTTATTTTTTACTAATTTTATTGGCACAATGTTACTAATAAAATTAGTTTTTGAAAAATATATTTTAAAATAATTTATGTCAAACATAGCATCAAACCTGAAGTTCTTAAGAAAAAGGGCTAAACTAACACAGCAACAATTTGCTGATGTAATGGATATTAAGCGTGCATCGGTAGGAGCGTACGAAGAAGATCGTGCTGAGCCTAAATATAGTTTGCTAAAAAAAATAGCTTCTTATTATGATCTATCAATGGACGAATTGGCAAATGATCATATTGACGAGAATTGGAAGCCCGTGCCAAAGAGTAATGCCTCTAACTTACGGGTGCTGAGTGTTACTGTGGATGGGGAAGATCGTGAAAATATAGAATTGGTGCCTACTAAGGCCAGCGCCGGTTATTTAAATGGTTATGGGGATCCTGAGTTCGTGAAGGATCTTCCAAGGTTTTCTCTGCCGATATTTAGACAAGGGACCTATCGGGCTTTTGAGATTAAAGGTGATTCGATGTTGCCAATGCCAAGCGGTACTATAGTGGTAGGCGAGTATGTGGAAAATTGGCACGATATAAAACCTGGACAGACTTATATCGTAGTCTCTAATAATGAAGGTGTCGTTTATAAGCGTATTGCATTTAAATATAAAGACGAAAAAGGGCTGAAGCTACTTTCGGATAATAAAGTGTATGAACCCTATTGGGTTCCTGCAGAGGAAATTCTTGAAGTATGGAAAGCTAAAGCTTATATTTCGACGGAGTTTCCGGAACCGAATGTGGAGCCTACTATGGAATCCTTGACATCCATGATGGCACAGATGCAAAAAACAATAAATGCTGTAGTGGATACAAAAAAGATTTCCTAGTAAGGTTTGTAATGAAAGGGATGTTTTTTGTTTCCAAAATCAATAGTATAAATGGAAATGAATAGCTTCTGTAAAAATATATGCTTATGGGTTGTTTTTTTGAAAAAAAACACCTACTTTTGTAATATCTGAAAGGAAGGGGGCATGGTTTGCCCCCTTTTTTAATTGAATTTTTAATAAGCTTATGCAGGTTGAACAACGTGTTAAAGAATTGGTAGAGGAAAAGATTGCGGATCGAGCAGATCTTTTTATCGTTTCTATAAAGATGTTAAAAAATGGAGTTCTGGAAATTCTATTGGACGGAGATAATGGAATCTCAATTGAAGATTGCGTAGGGGTAAGTAAGCATGTTGGTTTTCATCTAGAGGAGGAAAACGTTATTGAGAATGCGTATCGCCTTGAAGTGTCCTCTCCTGGAATAGACGGCGGCCTAATGTCACTTAGGCAATACGCTAAAAATATAGGGCGGAATGTTCGTGTTAAACTGGTTGATGGAGTTAAGCACGAGGGTAAGCTGTTAAAGGCGTCGGAGTCCGAGATAGTCATAGCAGAGACAACAAAAGAAAAAGGGAAAAAGGCTGAAGTAAAAGAAGTCATGCTTCCAATGGATCAAATAAAAGAAACAAAGGTGTTAATTTCATTTAGTTAAAAATGAGCAGCAATATTAATTTAATTGACTCTTTTCAGGAGTTTAAAGAGTTCAAAAATATCGACCGTCCGACGGTAATAACCGTATTAGAAGAAGTGTTCCGTAGCATGATTCGTAAACGTTTTGGTACAGACGAAAATGTTGACGTTATTGTGAATCCGGATAATGGGGATTTGGAAATGTGGAGAACGCGTGTTGTGATGGAAGATGGGTTTTCGGAAGACGATGATTTGGAGATTGAATTAGCTGAAGCACATCAGTTTGATCCTGATTTAGAAGTCGGAGACGACTATATCGAACAGATTACTTTGGAAAGTTTTGGCCGTCGTGCTATTCTGGCTGCACGCCAGACTTTGGTTTCTAAAGTGTTGGAATTGGAAAAAGATGAGGTCTTTAAAAAATATAAAGATCGTGAAGGTGAACTTGTGATCGGTGAAGTTTATCAAATATGGAAAAAGGAGATTCTTGTGCTTGATGAGGATGGCAATGAATTGATTTTGCCAAAAACAGAACAGATTCCTGCCGATTACTTTAAAAAGGGTGATAGTATCCGTGCCGTAGTATACAAGGTGGATATGATGAATAGTAATCCTAAGATTATTATTTCTCGTACTGCACCGGAATTTTTACAGCGTTTGTTTGAATTGGAGGTTCCTGAGATTTTTGATGGTTTAATTACGATTAAGAAGATTGTACGCGAACCCGGAGAGCGCGCTAAAGTAGCGGTTGAGTCTTACGACGATCGTATCGATCCAGTAGGAGCATGTGTGGGTATGAAAGGATCCCGTATCCACGGTATCGTACGGGAGTTGCGTAATGAGAATATTGACGTGATTAATTTCACAACGAATCATTCTTTATATATCACGCGTGCACTGAGCCCTGCTCGTATCTCCTCAATAAAAATTGATGAGGACGAGAAGACGGCTGCTGTTTATTTAAAACCAGATCAGGTATCATTAGCTATCGGCCGTGGAGGACACAATATTAAGTTGGCAGGCAAATTGACCGGATACGAGATTGATGTATATAGAGAGAATGATGAGGTAGAGGAGGATGTGGATATTGAAGAATTCGCAGATGAAATCGACAGCTGGATCATCGATGAGTTAAAACGCGTTGGTCTGGATAGTGCGAAGTCTGTGTTGTCATTGTCATTAGAAGAATTGACACGACGTACAGATTTAGAAGAAGATACTATTCAAGAGATAGTACGCATTTTGCAGTCGGAGTTTGAATAAGCTTCGATTGCCCCTACGGATATTGCATATTAAATGTAAATATTTGTTAATTGCGAGTAAAAAAAACATATTTTTGTAGTAATAGATTTTTAGAGGTTAATAAATAGATGACAGAAGGTAAAAGCATAAACTTACTCAAAGCAGCAAAGGAACTTAATATTGGTATAGGTACTGCAGTGGAATTTTTAAGTAAAAAAGGTTTTGACGTAGAAGCAAAGCCTACAACAAAATTAACTGGAGATATGTATGGTGTTCTTTCGCGCGAATTTCAAGGTGATAAAATCGCAAAGGATGAAGCTAAGCAAATTGTTATTGGTAAAATCCGCCGTGATGAATCTCCTTTGGGCGGGAATGCAACCGTGCCTCAAGATTCTACGACCTCTAAAAGAGATGAACATAATGATGATACAGATGGTCTTTTGATTAAGAATGTATCAACATCTGCTCCTGTAGAAAAGGAAGCTCCTGCTAAACAAGAAAAAGAAGAGGAGCCTGCTGCAGGAGGACACCTTAAGGTTATTGGTAAGATAGATCTTGATAGCCTGAATAAGGGTAAGTTTAAAAAGAAAGAAGAAGCGGTTGAAAAACCAGAGGTTAAAGCAGAGCCTAGGATTGAGGTGAAGGCAGAACCAGTTGTAGCGCCTATAAAGGAAGAACCTAAAACTGTAGAAACGCCTAAACCTGTAGAAACATCAAAGCCTGTTAAAGAAGAACCTAAAGCGGCAGAGCCAGTAAAACCTGAAGTAAAGGTAGAAGCTGCTCCTATTGAGAAGCCAGCTGTAGTCAAACCTGTAGAAGAGGTAAAACCTGTGGTAGAAAAACCTGAACAAAAAGTTGAAGTTAAAAAGGAAGAAATTAAGGTGGAGAATAAACCTGTTGTAGAATCTAAACCAGTAGAGGAACAGAACGAAGTGATTCGTGCGCGCTCCGAAAAACTGGAAGGGCCAAAAGTAATTGGTAAAATTGAATTGCCAACTTTCAAGCCTAAAGATAAGCCTGTCGCTTCATCATCTAACGCAAATCAAGATAATAAGCGCAAACGTAAACGTACAAATAAACCTGGTACACCTATTTCTCCGAATGCACAGGGAGGACAACAAGGGGGAACTCAAGGACAGCATAGACCAGGCGGTTTCCAACAAGGAGGAGGCCAAGGTCAAGGCCAAGGTCAAAATAGACCAGGAGGCTTCCAACACGGAGGAGGCCCTAGAGGTAACAATAATAACCGTCCAGGTGGAAATGCACCTGCAGGAAGAGGTAAGTTTGATCCTAGAAATAGAGGTCCGAGACAAGATGCCGCTCCTAAAGGAGAGTTGTCAGAAAAGGAAATCCAAGATCAGATTAAAGCAACTTTAGCTCGTTTGAGTGGTGCTGGTAAGTCCGGTAAGTTTGCTCAACGTGCCAAATTGCGTAGACAGAAGCGTGATGATGTAGCTTTATCGGCAGAAGAGGCTGCATTGGAACAAGAAATGATGTCCAAAGTATTGCGTGTTACAGAATTTGTAACAGCAAATGAGTTAGCAAACTTAATGGATGTTCCTGTTACGAAAGTTATCGGTACATGTATGAGCTTGGGAATGTTTGTCTCGATCAACCAACGTCTTGACGCTGAAACCTTAGCTATTGTAGCGGATGAATTTGATTACAAAATCGAATTTATAAAACCGGAAGATGAGGAAACTACAGAACTAGAAGAAGCTGACAACGAAGATAACTTGATACCTCGTGCTCCGATTGTTACTGTAATGGGACACGTCGATCACGGTAAAACATCTTTATTGGATTATGTCCGTAAAGCAAATGTAACTAAAGGTGAAGCAGGTGGTATTACGCAGCACATAGGTGCATACGCAGTAACGCTTGACGGAGGTCGGAAGATAACTTTCTTGGATACTCCTGGTCACGA
The DNA here is from genome assembly GCF_011007365.1 of Sphingobacterium sp. xlx-96. Classification (GTDB taxonomy): domain Bacteria; phylum Bacteroidota; class Bacteroidia; order Sphingobacteriales; family Sphingobacteriaceae; genus Sphingobacterium; species Sphingobacterium luzhongxinii. Next base: position 25,261 of record NZ_WFKM01000013.1, read on the forward strand.
AGCATTTACAGCGATGCGTGCCCGTGGTGCGAAGGTAACGGATATCGTTATTATCGTAATCGCTGCGGACGACGCCGTGATGCCGCAAACAAAAGAAGCAATTAATCATGCTCAGGCTGCTGGCGCACCTATTGTATTCGCTTTCACGAAAGTGGACAAACCAGGCGCTAATGCAGACAGAATCCGTGAACAGTTGTCTGCGATGAATATTCTTGTAGAAGACTGGGGCGGAAAATTCCAAGCGCAAGAAATTTCAGCAAAAACAGGTGAAAATGTGGAGTTGCTATTAGAGAAAGTATTGTTGGAGGCTGAGATGCTTGAGCTTAAGGCTGATCCTACAAAACGTGCTGTAGGTTCGGTAATCGAAGCTGCTTTGGATAAAGGACGTGGTATTGTAACTACGGTGATGGTACAAGGTGGAACTCTACGTGTTGGAGATGCTATTTTAGCAGGTTCGCACTCTGGTAAAGTGAAAGCGTTGACTAATGAACGCGGTGAGCGTGTGAAAGAGGCAGGTCCTTCGGTACCGGTTCAGATTCTTGGTATGTCGGGTGCACCTACCGCGGGAGATAAACTGTACGTGATGGAGAGCGAATCGGAAGCTCGTATAGTTGCGAATAAACGTTTGCAATTGCAACGTGAACAAGGTATGCGTGCTACGAAACACATTACACTCGATGAGATAGGTCGTCGTTTGGCAATTGGTAACTTTAAAGAACTTAACATCATTGTTAAAGGGGATGTGGATGGATCTATCGAAGCTTTATCCGACTCTTTATTGAAGTTATCTACGGATGAGATTCAGGTTAATATCATTCACAAATCGGTGGGCGCTATCTCGGAGTCTGACGTGTTGTTAGCATCTGCATCGGATGCTGTGATCATCGGTTTCCAAGTAAGACCTACTCAAAATGCACGTAAGCTAGCTGAGGCTGAACAAATTGATATCCGTTTATATTCTATCATCTACGATGCTATCGAAGAGCTTAAATCGGCGATGGAAGGTATGTTGGAACCTAAGTTTGAAGAGAAGATTGTTGCAGAGGTTGAAATCCGTGAGACATTCAAAATCACGAAAGTGGGTACAATTGCTGGATGTATGGTCACTACAGGTAAAATCACTAGAAACAACGATATCCGCATAATCCGCGATGGTGTCGTAGTTCATACCGGTAGACTAGCTTCATTGAAACGTTTCAAAGATGACGTAAAAGAGGTTACTCATGGTTATGAATGTGGTCTTCAAATTGATAAATACAACGATATACAGGTAGGTGACATCGTGGAAGCCTACGAGCAAGTAGAAGTAAAACGTAAATTGTAATTTACCGTATTTAATATATTTAATCCCAACCAATGCGGTTGGGATTTTTTTGCTTTAAACGGTTTAAGTTTTCTATCTTTAGCTCTATGTATAAGTTTAGAATCTCGGATATAATAAAGCACCCAAATCATAATATTTCTATTCGTTTTGAGGATTTGTCGGGAAATTTTCCCACCTATAAAGCTGGACAATTTTTAACACTATGCTTCGAGTTTGCTGAACGCGAAGTAAGGAGATCGTATTCGTTTAGTAGCTCGCCAGATGTGGAAGAACCCTATGAGGTAACTGTAAAGCGCGTAGACAACGGAGAGATTTCTAGACTATTGCATCATAGTACTTCTGTCGGCGATGTTATTGAAGTGATGGATCCCCAAGGATTATTTATATATGAACCCGTTAAGGAGGTTCGTAGAACTGTTTTTCTCTTTGGAGCAGGAGTAGGTATCACTCCACTGTTTTCTATTCTTAAGACCGCACTAACCCGAGAGGACAACAGTAAAGTGATCCTCGTTTATAGCAATAGTAGCAAGGAAAATACGTTGTTTTATAAAGAGTTGCTTCATTGGAAAGAAATGTATCCCGAACGACTGAAAATAGAATTTATCTGGTCTAATACGAAGAATCTTTTGAAAGCCAGATTGAATCGGGAGTATCTTATTGAATTAGTCAAAGACAACTTGGAAGAAGGAACGAAAAGTATATTTTATACCTGCGGACCTTTGTTCTATATGGATTTGTGCCGTTTTACGCTCTTGGGGATGGGCTTTCCGGATGAAGATATAAGAAGGGAAACTTTTCATTTTCCGGAAGAGGAGGAGGATGAAGATGAGAAGGAAGAAGAACCGGTAGACAAAACTTCTTACGACATCACGCTGAAATTTGATGGTCGGCAATACTTATTGACGATTCCTTACAATAAAAGTGTGTTGGATGTAGGGTTGGAACATAAGATAAAGTTGCCCTATTCCTGCAAATCCGGTATGTGTAGTACTTGTATATCTCAAGTACAAGAAGGCGCAGTACGGATGGATTATAATGAAGTATTAACGGATAAAGAGGTTACTAATGGAAAATGTTTGATATGTACCTCGCACCCAATTGAAAACGGAACTGTAATTGAAGTATTGTAAATAGAATAATTATGAAGAAAATAGTCTGGATAATCCTATGTCAGTTGTATGTGATGATAGGTATGGGACAGGATGTATATAAGATAACCTATCACTATTTTAGGGATGGCGCTATAACGAAGCAAGACCCGGTAATTGTATACGCTTCCAAAAATAAGACCATAATAACGAAACAGAGTGTGATAGGCGGAAACGTTAGATATCCTTATGAGGAGTCTTACGTAGATTTCGGGGAAAAGACAATGATTAAGCAATCAGCATTATCTTCGGATAAGAAGATCGCGACACTGGATGAACAGGCGTTTGTACGCTATAGTTATACTATTGCTGACGATAGGAAGAAAGTTCTGGATCGGGAGGTGCGCAAAGCAACAACTTCGGTGAACTCGAATGCGATAGAACTTTGGTATAATAAAGATCTTGGAATAAACGCATCCCCGAATGATATGGGACTTGATCTGGGCTTGGTAATGGAGTATCGGCGTAACGGCAATTCGGGTCTTGTTGCGACGCATGTGGAGCTGGTAAAATCTTTACCTAGCCTGTTGAAATTTCCAGATAAAAATTTGTTGTTAGATGGATTGACCTATAAGGATATTTTATGGAAAAGTCGATTTATACAAGTTCCTATCTTCAAAAACGAACAAATATGCTTTCAACCGGGAATCAAATCGGATTCCATAATGAGATTTGCAGAAGGTACAGTGATAATGAAGCGAATCCGCATACCGGAGGTATCAGAAAATAGCCAGGCTTTTATCGAGTTGGTCGAGAAATCTAACGGAGATGCTTATGATAGAACGGGATCGGTATTTATGATTGCAGAAGATCAAAACCTGAGCTTTCTGGACGGTATGAGAAAGGGTATGAAGACATTGCCTGCTTACGAAAATGGGGATGGACAATCTTATCTGGGAATGGTACGTACTGCAGGATATTCGCCGATTTTTGAACTGATGCGTTTCTTTACGCCTTTTGGTGTCTCGCATTTTAATGGACGATTGTCACTTAAGGATAAAACCTGGCAGGACAGTGTAGTATATAGACAGGATATTTCTGAGTTTTTGAAGGTAATGGCCGGGAAGAATGTTTATATTGGCACTTATATAGGAAACTACGATAAGGGAGGACATAAAGTGAGTTTGGAGTTGACAATACACCCGGGAGGCTCAAACTATGCTAAAAGTGTAGATATGCTCGCTTTATTCAATACGACGAACGTAATGGAGATGGGAGGGCAAGGGTATCCTACATTATTTGGTCAAGAAAAGGGTCTTGAATTTGAGTTTGTTCTGGATAAGGATGTTAAGAATGCAAAATTACGTTATATAACGACTGGCCATGGTGGATGGGGTAATGGAGATGAGTTTGTCCCTAAAACAAACAGGGTGTACTTGGACGGACAGTCGATGTTTCAGTTTACTCCGTGGCGTGTTGATTGTGGGAGCTATAGACTGTATAATCCTGTGTCAGGAAATTTTGAAAATGGATTGTCTTCTTCTGATCTAAGTAGATCTAATTGGTGCCCCGGTACCATTACCTATCCTATCTTTATTGATTTCGGGGATCTCAAAGCAGGTAAACACAAACTTCGTGTGCAAATACCACAGGGGCCGAAAGAGGGAGATAGTATGAGTTTTTGGAATGTAAGTGGAGCTCTGGTATTTGATAAAGAATAAATGTAATAATGTGGATAACATATGTCTGGTTGACAGCTTTTTTGCTTGTATTTAGTGCAAGTATTACTGTAGCTCAGGATCCTGTAATAATTGGTAATTTGCGTAGTTCTGCGCTCACCGAAGTGTCTGGGATTACGGCTTCAGCCTATGGTAGTAAAGTATTCTGGGTACACAATGATAGTGGTGATCGGTCTGCTATTTACGCAATCGGTAATGAAGCTGGGCTGATAGCTACTGTCGAACTAGGGGGAGTCACATTGGTAGATGCGGAGGATATTGCCGCCCTGAGCATAGGTGGTATATCCTATCTGCTATTAGCTGATATGGGCAACAATCTACGGGACAGGGATACATTGTCTCTGTTTTTATTCAAAGAGCCTATCCTAGAACCAGGTCGTGATAACTACCGCATTGAAGCAGATGAAATCCGGGAAATCAAATTTAGATATAAGGATAAAAGACGGGATGCTGAGGCATTATTTGTAGATCCGATAGATAACAGGATATATATCGTCTCAAAGAGAGACTTTAAGTCTACCGTATTTAGCTTATCACTCTCTGCCTTTCAAGAGGAGAGCGTGTACGAATTAGAACCTCAGATGCAATTGCCTTTTACTTTTGTAACGGCAGCTGATATACGGCAAGATGGTAAATTCATCCTTATTAAAAATTTGAATTCAGTATTCCTGTGGGAACGTAAAAAGGGACAAGACATAATTTCTACCTTGAAAGGAGACTTTAAAAACATACCTTACAAAATAGAACCTCAAGGGGAAGCTATTTGTTTTGATCGGGATGATCGTTTCTTTTATACAATTTCTGAACGACCTTTTGGTCTAGATGCTTATCTTTATAAATATGATTATTGATACTATGCGTTATTTTTTACTTACGACATTATTCTTTTTGGGCCTTCAGTTAAAGGCCGCTCAGGTCGATACTGTTGAAGTTTTTTCCGAAAGTATGGGAAAGAAGATTAAAACGGTTGTAATTTTTCCGGAAAACCAAAGTAAGCCGGTTCCTACTTTATATTTATTGCATGGTTACTCCGGAAACTATTCTAATTGGGTAAATAAAGTGCCTTATATTAAGACACTGGTAGATAGGTACAATTATGCTGTTGTGTGCCCAGATGGTGGTTACGGTAGCTGGTACTGGGATGTGAAAAATGACAAGAATAATCAGTATGAAACGTTTGTTTCGAAAGAACTTGTCGCTTATATCGAAAAAGAATATGTGGTGTGTACGACTAGAGAAGGAAGGGGGATTTCCGGATTAAGTATGGGAGGACATGGTGCTATGTATTTAGGAATAAGACATCAAAACGTCTATGGTGCTATTGGTAGTACGGCAGGAGGGGTTGACTTTAGGCCTTTTCCGAACAACTGGGAAATAATCCAAAGATTAGGCACTTATGCTGAAAATAAGGAAATATGGGACAGTCATGTGGTTATGGAAATGCTACATTTAATAAAACCCAATAGCTTGAAGTTTTTTATCGACTGTGGCACAGAAGATTTTTTTTATACGGTTAATAAAAAGTTGCACGAGAGGATGACATACCTGAACATACCTCACACTTTTGTATCCATGCCCGGTAAGCATAACTGGGATTATTGGGCGCAATCGGTGCAACTGCAAATGGCTTTTTTTGATCAGTTTTTCAGAAATTAATCTACCTATCCCTAATTCATTATATGCGTATACTTGTCTTTGTATTTTTAAGCGTATTTACATTTGTTACCGCTATCGCACAAGAGAAAAAAACGATAAGTGGGTACGTGAAGGACGCTTCTTCGGGGGAGCTTTTGATCGGTGCTGTTGTGCAGGTGAAAAATCAGAACCTAACCGCATCGACCAATAGTTATGGCTATTTTTCTATAGATGTAGCAGAAAGGCAGGCTGAGATAATTGTCTCCTTTGTAGGTTATAAACCAATAGTTGTTAAAGTTAGTGTCTCGGAAGGCAAACGGTTATCTTTTGAACTCGATCCTGTAGAGAATGTATTGGAAGAAGTCGTTATTTCTGGTAGGAAGAGAAACGATAATGTAACCAATGCCCAAATGGGGGCACTGAATTTCACGATGGAAGAAGTGAAAAATGTTCCGGTGTTATTTGGGGAACGAGATATCTTAAAGACAATACAGATGCTTCCAGGTGTAGCTAAAGGAGGAGAGGGCTCCTCTAACTTTTACGTGAGGGGTGGTGGTGGTGACCAGAATTTAATTCTCTTGGACGAAGCTACTGTATATAATGCATCGCATCTAATGGGGTTTTTCTCTACATTTAATTCAGATGCTATTAAAGACATCGCCTTGTATAAAGGAGGGATACCTGCTCAGTATGGAGGAAGAGCTTCTTCGGTGTTGGACATACGTATGCTCGATGGTAATAATAAAAAATTCGCTGCTGAGGGAGGTTTGGGATTGATTGCTTCGCGCTTGAAACTAGAGGGACCAATCGTCAAAGATAAAAGTTCATTTATGATCTCTGGTAGACGTACCTATGCCGATTTGTTTCTGAAGTTATCAGATGATGAGACGGTAAATAAGAGTAAGCTATACTTTTATGACCTGAATGCGAAAATGAATTATAGGTTTGATGATAAAAACACGCTGTATCTATCGGGATATTTTGGAAAAGATGATATGGGATATGGTGATTTGTTTAGTTTTGACTGGGGAAATGCTACTGCTACCGCAAGGTGGAATCATGTTTTTAACGAAAAGCTATTCAGTAATACTACCTTAATCTATAGTGATTTTACTTATAATGTAAACGTGTCGAATGATGATAGTGACTTTGAAATCGCTTCGAAAATAGAGAATGTTAATCTTAAACAGGACTTTTCGTATTACCGGAATAATCTTAATACATTTCGTTTTGGGGTAAATGTATTACGCCAGAAAATATCACCAGCAAGTCTAAATGCGACTAATAGCTCGTCTGTGAACTCGCTTGATATTGAAAAAAGAAATGGCATAGAACTAGCTGCTTATGGTTCTCATGAATGGAAGCCTTTAAATTGGTTGTCCGTGATTTATGGCGTCAGACTAACCGATTTCTTGGTAAAAGGACCTGGGACATTCTATACATTTGATGAAGATGGTCAGGCCAGTGATAGCCAGGTGTATGGCAGCACTGTAATAAAGCATCATTTTAATATTGAGCCTCGACTGTCCATGTCCTTGATTTTGAACGCCCGAAATAGTATCAAAGCATCATTTAACCGCGTCACGCAAAATCTGCATCAACTTACAAATACCACATCTTCGCTACCTACAGACCAGTTTGTATTGAGCAGTGTGAATATTAAACCGCAGTATGCTGACCAAGTAGCCTTAGGTTATTTTAGAAATTTTGCGGATAATAGTTTTGAACTGTCCGTAGAATCCTACTACAAATTCATGGGCAATCAGATAGACTTTAGAAACGGTGCCGACTTGCAGGCTAATAAATTCTTGGAAGGAGAATTGTTGTTTGGGAAAGGAAGGTCTTATGGAGTGGAATGGTTATTACGGAAGACGAAAGGTCGTTTCAATGGCTGGATAGGCTATACGCTAGGAAAAAGTGAAAGACAATTTGACCAAATCAATGATGGAAATTGGTTTAATGCGCGTCAGGATAGAACGCATGACGTTTCAGTTGTTGCCATGTATGAATTAACTAAAAAATGGAGTTTGGGGGCTAATTTCGTGTATTACACGGGAAATGCCATCACCTTTCCAAGTGGCAAATATAGCGTAAACGGTAATACGATGTTTTATTATACTGAACGGAATGGCTACCGTATGCCTGACTATCATCGATTAGATATTTCGGCTACATATGAGCCTAAACCACTACACAAACGTTTTCGCTCAAGTTGGTCATTTGGTCTCTACAATGTTTATAACCGAAAGAATGCCTATATCATTGATTTTAGAGAGAATGAAAATAATGCAAACATTACCGAGGCTTACCGCATAGCTTTGTTTGGAGCTATTCCATCGGTTACCTGGAACTTTAAATTTTAAAGATGAGACTATTTAGATTTAATATATTAATTGTCTTGATCCTTACGCTTGTATCATGTGAGGACTTGGTCGATATAGATTTGAATAAAGCAAACCCGAAGATTGTGATTGAAGCAGACTTGAATAACCTGAGCTCTGATCAAGTGATTTGGTTGACCCAAACTGTGGCTTTTGATTCGCCTGTGGCTAACCAGCCTGTTACCGGTGCGACAGTAGTCGTGAAAGATAGCGAGGGAAGAGAATTTGTTTTTGAAGACCAAGGGAATGGTGCCTATCGACGTAAAAACTTTAAACCCAAGGAGGAGTTAAGATATGATTTGACAGTGAATGTCAAAGGACAAGTATTTCTATCTTCAACCAAGATGATGCCTTTTGTGCCGATAGACTCATTGGCCATAAAGGAGGAGATTATTTTTGATGAGACTTACTATTCAGTGGTGCTAAAATTTGAAGATCAAAAAAATATAGCCAATTACTATAAATATAATATTTCTGTAAACGGATCTTCTTTTAAATTTGCAAGTACTTTTAGTGATAAGTTTAATGATGGTCTTTACGTGTCTCACGGTGTGACAGATAAAGATAACTCATTAGCTTTGGGAGATTCTGTTATCGTACGTAGACAGTGTGTAACGAAAGAGGTCTATACATATTGGAATCAAATCCAGATGTTGAACCCCGGTAGTGCAGCTCCGGCAAATCCAACGTCGAATATTTCGAACGGGGCATTGGGATTTTTCAGTGTCTGTAGTGCGAAAGATTACGGTGTTAGAATAGTATCAATCACCGATTAAAGAATATCGAAAGTATAACCTAACTGGGAGAAATGTTGGATCATTTTGGGGAGAGCATATTGAACACGCGGAATAGCTTTTAAGTTGTCGTGAAAGACGACGATGGATCCATTCTTTGTGTGTTTTAGAACGTTATGGTAGCATGCTTCTGGACTAAGGTTGGTGTCAAAATCTCCCGATAGAACATCCCAATAGATCAATTCAAAATCTTTACGTAATAATTTGATCTGAGATCTTTTGGCCCGAGCATAAGGTGGCCTAAAAAGATTGGACAATGTATGTTGCTGGCATAATCTGATATTCTCCATATATACGTCATCTGAAGTATCCCAGCCTTTTAGGTGGCTAAAAGTATGGTTGCCTAAACGATGACCTTCATGGAGAAGTCTCTGAAAGATCTCTGGATACTTGATTATGTTTTCTCCGACACAGAAAAATGTTGCCTGGATTTTGTGTTGCTTTAAAGTATCCAAAATCCAAGGTGTAATTTCTGGAATAGGGCCGTCGTCAAAGGTAAGATATATCTTTTTATCCATTCGTGACCTGTTCCAAGTCACGTCAGGGTACATCCAACGAAGAAAAAAAGGCGCATTGATGAAATACATTTCAAAATTCCGTATTAATTTCCCAAATTTAAGTAAACATTGTTAACCTGCGGGTCTAAAATATAAAAAGAGATCTATTTATGATAATCTTATGAAAAGACTTTTTAGTTATTTTGAACTGTCTTTGGCCGAACAAAGAGGGTTTATTACGCTCAGCCTCATAGTTTTGTTTTTGTTATCTATACCATATTTGTATGACGCTATACGAAAGGATGAATCGTTGGAACATGAAGTGATTCTATTCAATGATTTGAAAAGTGACAGTGTGTATTTTAATAGATTGACGGGCAGTAGGCCCCGGTTTTTGCAGTCAAAGGAGGTAGATTTGGATGAATTCGATCCCAATGGGCTATCTATAGAGCGGTGGACGAACTTAGGCTTGTCGGTTAAGCAGGCGCAAGTGATTAAAAATTTTGAGTCAAAAGGTGGGCGTTTCCGGAAGAAAGAAGATTTATCTCGGATCTACGCTATTTCGGAAGAAGATTATAAACGATTATTACCTTATATCAAGATTAACTCAATAGCGGATATTGGACATACTAGTTACGAACAAGGGACAGACTTTAAGAAAAAGGATAATGTTGTGTATCCGACCAAAGAAAGAAAAGAAGTCTTGGTTGATATCGGGAATGCCGATAGTACGGCGTGGGTGTTATTGAAGGGGATAGGTCCGGTTTTGGCGAAAAGGATTATCAAGTATAGGGAAGCATTAGGTGGTTTTCACGATGTCAATCAAATCGCTGAAGTCTATGGCCTGCCTTCAGAAACTTTCGCATTGATCAAAGATAAGCTCTATCTTCCTGAAGAACCAGTCAAGAAAATAAAAATTAATAAGACGTCCCTAAATGAATTGGCAAAGCATCCTTACATATCGTGGAAACAGGCCCAGTGGATTATAAATTATAGAGAGCAGCATGGCTTTTATGAAGACTTGAAAAGTTTGGAATCTATTCGACTATTGAATCAGGATTTTTTCCGTAAAATTGAGCCTTACTTAGAGTTTTAAAATTAATATGATAGAATCAAAGTTAAAAGCTATTGTTCGGGATATACCGGATTTTCCGAGTCCAGGTGTTTTGTTTAAGGATATAACTCCAATTTTAAAAGACGCAAAGCTCTGCTCTGAGATTGTTGAAGAGTTTGTGAAAAGGTTGAATGGATTGGATATTGACGTAATTGCTGGTGTAGAAAGCAGAGGGTTTCTCTTTGGACTAATGCTCGCCAATAGGTTGGGGATTCCTTTTGTTCCCATACGGAAGCAGGGACGACTACCTTATAAAACCGTGTCAGAGTCTTACAAACTGGAGTACGGGCAAGCCACCATCGAGGCCCATGAGGATGCTTTCGAAAGCGGAGCGAAAGTGTTGATACACGATGACCTATTGGCTACTGGTGGTACTGTAGTGGCAACGGCCAAATTGATTGAAAGGCTAGGTGGCGAAGTTGTCGGGTTCTCTTTTATAATAAGTTTAGATTTTCTGAAAGGAGAGGGGCGACTGTCACGCTTTAGTGATCATATAATTTCTTTGGTCAGGTATTAGGATTATTCGTTCTATTTTATATTTTTACGTCTTAAAATTATACTTTATATATGGAATGGATTACTGATCCCCAAATTTGGATTTCGTTTTTGACATTGACGGTATTGGAAATTGTCCTAGGGATAGACAATATCGTTTTTATTTCGATTCAAAGTGCTAAGCTGCCGTTGGAACAACAGAAAAAAGCAAGGCAAATAGGTCTTTTACTTGCTTTGGTAATGCGTGTATTACTGCTTTTTTCTATCAAATGGGTGATGGGGTTGACTGCTCCTCTTATCAACTTTGCTGAATGGTTTAATATAACTAATGAGAAATATGCACGTTATCTTGTGTTATCTGGACGTGATTTAATCCTTTTTATAGGTGGTTTGTTCTTGATCTATAAAAGTACAACTGAGATTCACCATAAAGTAGAGGGCCATGCCGAAACGTCAACCGCGGGTAAAAAAGTAGTTTCTTTTGCATCTATAATTATGCAGATACTTATCCTTGATTTAGTATTCTCCTTGGATTCGGTAATCACCGCTGTGGGGATGGTCGATCAGATTGGTGTGATGATCGCTTCAGTTATTGTAGCAATAGGAATTATGCTGGTATCAGCGGAATCAATAAGCCGGTTTGTGAATGATCATCCATCCGTAAAAATGCTAGCTTTAGCTTTCTTACTTTTGATTGGTGTTTCACTGACGGCAGAAGCGTTTGATCAACATATCCCTAAAGGATACATCTATTTTGCAATGGCTTTCTCTGTTCTTGTGGAGTATCTTAATCTGAGAGCGCAGAAGAAGGCTGCTGCTCGACATAAGTAAAATGTTTCATAATGCAAAAAAGGCATCCTCAGCTGAAATGAGGATGCCTTTTTTGCTTCGTGAAAATCCTATTTAAAAAGGTTTACCGATTTGTTCTTCGATTCTGCCTTTTATCTGATAGTGATGACTTCCTAGGGCTTTAACAACTTGCGTTTTGTCAACGCTATAACTCTTTCCTTTGATGTATTCTAAATTTTCCTCTGTGTCATAGAGAAGATTTTTTGTGACTTTTTTAATTGTAAAAATAGAAGGAATACCATTATCATATACAATTTTTAAAGATGATAGATCTAGAGCAGAATCCTTGAAACTGTAAGTTACCGTATTGCCAATACTGTCTTTGTGATAGCTACCGCGATAGGCAGCTTTGTTAATATCAATAGAAGTGAAATTGGCGAGTTCTTTTTGCCAATCGGAGACAGTTAGCTGTTTGGTTTCTGATATACTGTCTTTTTTTACAGTCTTTGTAACTGTAGGTCTCTTTGAATTCAACAATGCAATCTCATTTTGAAAAAAAGAAGGTATATCAATCTCTAGGTCATTTGAATTATGTGCATTATTAGAAGCAGAAGTACAGGATGAAGTAAAAGCAGTAATGCATAGTATGCTTACTGCTTTTGTAATTCTTATCATGCGGGATAGTTTGCTAGTATACCAAAACATCTCCGGTCATTTCTTTAGGGATAGTCAACCCCATGATTTTAAGTATTGTTGGAGCAATATCACCTAATTTGCCATCTTTGATATGCTTATAATCTTCATCAATCAATATACATGGCACTAAATTAGTCGTATGCGCTGTATTTGGAGAGCCGTCCGCATTGCGCATAAATTCAGAATTGCCATGGTCTGCTAAGATAATGAAAGAATATCCATATGATAAACCAACCTCTACAACTTGTTGTGTACACCGATCTACCGTTTCAACAGCTTTGACTACAGCATCAAATACACCTGTATGTCCTACCATATCCGGATTAGCAAAATTAAGGCAGATAAAATCAGGTTGATTTTCTCTAATATCATCTGTAATTGCCTGGGTAATGGCAACAGCACTCATTTCAGGTTGCAGATCATATGTCGCGACTTTTGGTGAAGGAATTAAAAGTCGTCTTTCATTTTCAAACTCAGCTTCTTGGCCACCCGAAAAGAAAAAAGTCACATGAGGATATTTTTCGGTTTCGGCTATTCGTACTTGACTTTTTCCCTGTAAAGCTAATGCCTCGCCCAATGTTTTAGAAAGGTTGTCTTTTTGAAATACTACGTTGATATTTTTGAATGTTTCATCATAGGCTGTCAAAGTAACATAATGTAAATTTAGAGGATGCATACCATATTCTGGAAAAGCCTCTTGGGTGAGTGCAATGGTGATCTCCCGACCTCGGTCTGTCCGGAAATTAAAACAGATGACAACATCCCCATCAGCGACTGTAGCTATTGGGGTATTTGTCTCGTCTACAATAACAATAGGTTTTATGAATTCATCGGTAATACCGTCATCATAGGAAGCCTGTACGCTAGCGACTACATCTGTTGAATGTGTTCCTATACCTTTAGTTAATAAATTGTAAGCTTGCTGAACGCGCTCCCAACGATTATCCCGATCCATCGCATAGTATCTACCTATAGCGGAAGCTATTTTTCCACAGGAATGTACTAGATGATTTTTAAGATCTTGCAAGTAGGGAACTCCTCCATTAGGATCAGTGTCTCTGCCATCCATAAAGGCATGTATGAAAACTTGATCATCCCGCAGTCCAAAAAATTGTGCGGCGTCGCATAAAGCTTTTAAATGATCGATATGTGCGTGCACGCCACCGTCAGATAACAAACCTATGAAGTGTACCTTCTTCTGGTTTGTCTGTGCGTAACTAAATGCATTTTGAATCGTTTGATCACGATTGAACTCTCCGTCGCGAGCAGCCTTATTAATACGGCCTAACTCTTGATATACTACCCTGCCTGCACCTAAGTTCATATGGCCGACCTCAGAATTTCCCATCTGTCCTTGCGGAAGTCCCACCGATTCGCCTGATGCTTCTAACTTAGAGTTAGGATAGCCTGCCAATAGCTTATCAAGAAAGGGCTTTTGAGCGGCTAAGACTGCGTTTGAACTATCTTCTTTGCCATACCCTAATCCATCCAGGATAAGTAGGGCTACTTTTTTTTGATTTAAATTGTCCACACACAAATATAATGATTTTAAAAGATAATGTTTTCACTATGCTTGGTTTAAAAAGCACATTTGTGGCATACTTTTAGCTTGCTATTTGCCATTTTAAGCTTATTATGCTTCGTTACCTATTGTATCTTATGATGACTAAAAACTTGATTTTCCTTGCTATTCCGTCTATAATTTTACTATGCTCATTTCAAATTATTAATTTAAATAACAATATAATCCAAGGACTAAAAGCGAATAATGCCAAGGCAGTTGCCAAATATTTCTCATCCTCTATTAGTCTCTCTATTGATAAAGAAGAACAAGTCGTAACCCGGTTTCAGGGCGAATTGCTTCTTGCTGATTTTTTTAGACAGCATAAAGTGACAGAAGTCAAAAGGGTTACTGCCTCTGGTGGTAACCAATCAAACCGCTATTTTATCTATAATGTCAAGACTGCAAATAGAAATTTTCGCGTTCTAGTGAAAGTCATTGAATTGAAGGGAGCTGCATCAATATCTGAGCTCCGGATAGATTGATTTTTGAAGAGTTAATAAACAATAATTTTTTAGAATAAATTTATTTTATTCATCTTAGCTTATTATTTGAAACAAATTAAATGGATCGAGAGTATAAGAAAGAGCTTAGTTTTTTTGTACAACAGGCTTTGAGGGAGGATGTTAGGGACGGAGATCATACCTCTTTAGCAGCTTTGCCCGAGGATAAAATGGGGGAAGCTAAACTGCTAGTGAAAGAAAATGGTATTGTAGCAGGAGTTGACGTAGGAGTTGAAATATTGAAAGAAGTAGATCCTACGCTACAAATTGAAGTTTTTATTAAGGACGGTGATAAAGTGAATGTGGGAGATATCGTGTTGACTACAAAAGGTAGGATTCATTCTATTCTTAAAGCAGAACGCTTAGTACTTAATGTCATGCAGAGGATGTCAGGGATAGCTAGTAGAACAGCGCAGTATGTCAAGGAATTAAGTGGCACAAAGGCTAGAGTATTGGACACAAGAAAGACCACGCCTTTACTTCGATTTTTAGAAAAGAGAGCTGTTGTTGTCGGAGGAGGGGTGAATCACCGTTTTGGCCTGTACGACATGATTTTGATTAAGGATAACCATGTTGATTATGCGGGAAGTGTTTTTCAAGCGGTGTCTAATGCGTTAAAGTACAAGATAGAAAAGGGAATCGATATACCGATAGAAGTAGAGGTGCGTAATTTTCAGGAACTTGAAGAATTGATGGGCTGCAATGGTGTTGAGCGCGTGATGTTTGATAATTTCACACCGGAAAATGTAAAAAGAGCCGTAGAATTGGTAAATGGTAAGATGATGACAGAGGCTTCGGGCGGAATTACATTAGAGACAATACGTAGCTATGCCGTGACTGGTGTAGATTTTATATCAGTAGGAGCGTTGACCCATTCGGTAAAAAGTCTAGATTTAAGTCTTAAAGCCAAACTTATTTAATTGGAATTGATGATTTCTATTTACTTAGTAAGTATCGTAATTCTAGCCTATATATTTGGATCAATACCGACTGCTGTTTGGTTTGGACAAGCATTTTATGGTGTGGATGTTAGGGAATATGGAAGTGGGAATGCTGGTGCCACCAATACCTTTCGTGTGTTGGGTAAAAAAGCGGGTGCAATCGTGATGTTTGTTGATATATTTAAGGGATGGACGGCCACTAACCTACCGTACCTATTGGATTCATCCATAGTTGGCGATTATCGATCACCGCATTTTGTGAATTTTCAGCTCGCGTTAGGAGTTATCGCTGTTTTGGGGCATTTGTTTCCGCTTTTCGCAGGATTCAGAGGAGGAAAGGGCGTTGCGACTTTGTTTGGGATGGTGTTGGCTATTCACTGGCCTGCCGCGCTATGCTGTGTATCTGTATTTATTTTATGTTTGTTGATTACCCACTATGTATCGTTGAGTTCAATCTCTGCCGGGTTTACCTTTCCGATAACATTAGCTTTAATATTTAAGACAACAGTACCCTCGATCATGCTTTACGCTATTGCAATATGCGCGTTAATATTGATTACACATCAGAAAAATATAGAACGTTTACTGAAGGGGCACGAGTCCAAAATTTATCTATTTAAAAAAAGACGAAACGATTAGTTTTTTAGGCATAGGAATTGTTAATTATTTCTTGTATTTGGCTTAGCCATCGCAGATAAAAAATATTTTGATGAAAAAGTTATTTAAATACACAGCTATAGTATTGATGGCGGGAGTGGTCGCCGGCTGTGCAACCTCAGCTATCACAGGTCGAAAGTATCTTAAATTGGTCGATAGTAGCGCTATTAATGAACAAGCCGCGTTGGCGTACAAAGAGTTTCTGTCAAATTCTAGTACAAGAGTGGTTACCGGTACCGCTAATGCCACAGCAGTAAAGCGTGTTGGAAATAACATCGCGGCTGCAACTATGAGATTTCTTAAGGAAAGAGGTATTGCCGATCGATATAATTTTAATTGGGAATTTAATTTAATTGAAAATGATGAAGTAAACGCTTGGTGCATGCCGGGTGGTAAGGTCGCTGTTTTTACGGGTATTTTACCGTTTACGGGCACGGATGCTGGACTGGCTACAATAATGGGGCATGAGATCGCACATGCTATTGAAGAACATTCAGTAGCACAGGTGTCAAACAAGATCGCTGCTCAAGGGTTAGGTCAGATCATCGGTGTTGCTTCGCAAACCACTGATAATAAATGGATCGATGCGCTTAATCTAACTTACGGCATCGGTGCTCCTATCGGTATGTTGAAATTTTCGCGAGAGGACGAACTAGCTGCCGATAAGGCTGGGCTTATCATAATGGCAATGGCTGGATATGACCCTAATGCTGCAATTAAATTTTGGGAGCGCATGGCCAGTGCTAAGTCCGGCAATCAACCGGCAGAATGGTTGAGTACTCACCCTAATGATGCTAGAAGAATAACGCAATTGCAGAGTTTGATACCCGAAGCTATGAAGTATTATAAAAAATAGGGTTTTGGAAACTCCTAGGTATATATACGAAAACAGCAGCCATTTGGTTGCTGTTTTATTTTTATAGAAATAGTATCTTTGCGCATTGTAGTTAAAAATACATTTTATGTCGACAAAACAAGAAAAGATAGCAAATTTTGATCCATCCCAACCGGGGTTGGCAGATGCAAGTATTTATGGATTGCCGTTTTCTGCGGATGAGAGTGAAGTTATTATTGTCTCTGTACCATGGGAGGTGACAGTGAGTTATGGAGCAGGAGCATCGGACGGGCCTGGGGCCATATTTGATGCGTCTTTTCAAGTTGACTTATTGCATCAGGAGTTTCCTGAGTTATGGAAACTAGGTATTTATTTGGATGAAGGGCCAGCACATTGGAAACCCAATAGTGACTTATATAAAGCAATGGCACAGCCAATCATCGAGGCGCTTGAAAATGGACAGAATATCGAAGACTTCCCTGCATTAAAAACTGATTTGGATAAAATAAATGAAGCTTCGAAGGTATTAAATCGCGAATTAAAGGAACGGGTATCGTCTTGGATAAAGAAGGGTAAAAAAGTGATCCTATTGGGAGGAGACCATTCTACCCCTTATGGTTATTATGAGGCGTTGGCAGCAAGCTATGGTACTTTTGGGATACTTCATTTCGATGCACATATGGATCTACGTATCGCTTATGAAGGATTTACATTTTCACATGCTTCAATTATGTATAATGCCATCCAGCTTCCTGAAGTAACAAAGTTAGTTCAAATTGGAATCCGTGATTTCTGTGAGCAGGAGGTAGAAGTTGTCAGAGTTTCTGAAAAAGTAAAAGTCTTTACAGATGCTGATTTAAAGAAAGAACAATTTGAAGGCAAGACCTGGAAAGAGCAGGTCGATGAGGCCATTGCTTTACTGCCTGCCAATGTTGCTGTGAGCTTTGATATAGATGCTTTATATCAATGGTATTGTCCAAATACAGGCACACCGGTACCTGGAGGGGTATCCTATGAGCAAGCCGTATATGCTTTAAGTCGTCTAGCAGAATCTGACAGGAAAATAATAGGTATGGATCTTGTAGAGGTCGCTCCGGGGGAGGATGAATGGGATGGGAATGTTGGTGCGCGCCTATTATACCATATGTGTGGCGTCATAGCCAAGAACAATGGCTTGAAGGTTGGAGATAAAGTCATATTTTAGGCTTTTATGGGGATTTACCCTTTGATTTTGTTATCTTTAGACGAATTTTAACGATATAATCAACTATTGTTAATATTCAGGATCTTAAATCGAAAAAATTATAATATTTCAACAGAAACTATGTCTTCTAAGATTATTTACACTAAAACAGACGAGGCGCCATTATTGGCTACTTATTCATTTTTACCGATTGTACAAGCATTTGCAAAAACGGCTGATATTGACGTTGAATTGAGAGATATTTCGTTAGCGGGACGTATCCTTGCTAATTTCAATTCCTATTTGACACCTGAACAACAAACAACTGATACGTTGGCTGAATTGGGACAACTGGCAACTACACCTGACGCAAATATTATTAAATTACCAAATATTTCGGCTTCGATACCTCAATTGAAAGCGGCTATCGCCGAATTACAGCTTGCAGGTTATGCGGTGCCTAATTACCCAGATAACCCTTCTAATGATGAGGAAGAGAAAATCAAAGCCGGTTATGCAAAGGTATTAGGCTCTGCTGTGAATCCAGTATTGCGAGAAGGAAACTCGGATCGCAGAGCACCGAAAGCTGTGAAGAACTATGCAAAGACAAATCCACATAGAATGGGCGCTTGGGCAGCAGATAGCAAAACTAAGGTTGCCTCTATGACGGAGGGCGATTTTTATGCTACCGAGCAATCTGTGACTATTGAAGAAGAATCTCAGTTTAAAATAGAATTTGTCGCTGAAGACGGTTCTGTAAAAGAATTGAAAGGTTTAGCTCCGCTAAAAGCCGGTGAAGTCATTGATTCTTCCGTCATGAATGTTGCTAAACTAAAAGACTTTGTTGCAGCTACTATTGCGGAAACGAAAGAAGCTGGAGTTTTGTTGTCAGCACACTTAAAAGCTACCATGATGAAGGTCTCAGACCCTATTATCTTTGGTGCTATCGTTGAAGTATATTTTAAAGAAGTATTTGCCAAGTATGGTGAATTGTTCGCTTCTTTAGGTATCAATAAGAATAATGGCTTGGGCGAGGTACTTGCTAAAATAGCTGGTAATGAAAAAGAAGGCGAAGTTAAAGCGGCTATTGAGTCTGCTATTGCTAATGGTCCTGATTTGGCTATGGTTAATTCGGATAAAGGAATTACCAACCTACATGTACCTTCTGATGTGATTGTCGATGCTTCTATGCCAGCGATGATACGTATAGGTGGTAAAATGTGGGATAAAACAGGTGCAGAACGTGATACTATTGCGATGATCCCTGATCGTTCGTATGCAGGTGTCTACGAAGCTATGATCGAAGACTGTAAAGAAAATGGTGCCTTAGACCCAAAAACAATGGGTTCGGTACCAAACGTAGGTTTGATGGCGCAGAAAGCAGAGGAATACGGTTCTCATGACAAGACTTTCCAAGCAACAGCTAAAGGAACAATTCGTGTTGTCGGTGCAAATGGCGATGTATATATGAGTCAAGCTGTAGAAGCGGGCGATATCTTCCGTATGTGTCAGACAAAAGATGCTCCTATTCAAGACTGGGTTAAGTTAGCTGTTAATCGTGCTCGTCTATCGGCAACACCTGCAGTATTCTGGTTGGATGAGGCGCGTGCACACGATAGAGAGATTATCAAGAAAGTAGAGAAATACCTAGGTGATTTTGATACAAATGGTTTGGATATCTTTGTAATGTCTCCAGTAGAGGCTACAAAATTTTCATTGGACCGTATTCGTGAAGGTGAAGATACTATTTCCGTAACGGGGAATGTTTTACGCGATTACCTTACCGATTTATTCCCAATCTTAGAGGTTGGTACTTCAGCTAAGATGCTGTCTATAGTTCCTTTAATGAACGGAGGAGGTCTATTCGAAACAGGTGCAGGTGGTTCTGCTCCAAAACACGTTGAGCAGTTCTTAGAAGAAGGCTATTTGCGTTGGGATTCCTTAGGTGAGTTCCTTGCTTTACAAGCTTCTTTCGAGCATTTAGCACAAACACAGAACAATAGCAAGGCTCAGGTTTTGGCAGATGCTCTAGATGAGGCAAATGCATTGTTCTTGGCCAATGATAAATCTCCAGCACGTAAAGTAGGTCAGATAGACAACCGTGGCTCACATTTTTACCTGACTTTATACTGGGCGCAAGAATTAGCAAAACAAACTAAAGATGCTGATTTAGCAGCTAAGTTTGCCGCATTGGCACAAACGCTGACAGCCAATGAAGCTAAGATTAACGAAGAATTAATTGCTGCACAAGGTAAAGCGCAGGATATTGGTGGATATTACTTCCCTAATGATGCGCTTGCTTCTACAGCGATGCGTCCTTCAGCAACATTGAATGCTGCAATTGCGGGCTTTTAAGCAATTCTTAACTTATAAAAAAACGCCCTATACCGAATGGTTAGGGCGTTTTTGATAGAAACTATAAAAAATTAATTAAAATTGATGACGAAGTCTTCCGGTTTTGTTCTCACTTTTTTCAGGTTGACCAACCAATCATTTGACTCATCTCTGTAACCTAGTGCCAGTATCGTGACCGATTTCAGTCCCAATTTATCCAGGCCTAAAAGTTCATCCAGTTGTACATTCGTAAACCCTTCCATCGGCGTAGCATCCACACGTTGCTCTGCTGCGGCGGCTATAGCCATTCCGAAGCCGATGTAGGCTTGTCGGGCAGCATGTGCAAAGTGTTGCTCCTTGGTTTGTTGTGCAAACATCCCAAACAATGTATTCTTATAATCGTCTGAAGTTCCTAGCGGTAATTCCCGTTCTATTTCCTGCTGCGCGAATATGGCATCTACACGTTCTTTTGTATATTCGTCATAAGCCGCAAAAATCAATAGATGAGAAGAGTCTACAATTTGTGTTTGCCCGAATGCAATAGGTTGAATTTTAGCCTTAAGCTCGTGATTGCTTATCTGTATAACTTTAAACGGTTGTAATCCGGACGAGGTAGGAGCCATTCTGGCCGCTTCGATAATATAGTCTACTTTTTCTTGTGCTACCGGAGTGCCGTTCATCTTTTTTGTGGCGTATCTCCAGGATAGATCTTGTAATAAGCTCATTGTTTATTTGTTGTTTTTTAATGTAAATATAAAACCTTCAACGGCGTCTATTAGTGTTGCTGTAGGTGCTGAGGGAATATTGTCCTCTGATAATAGCGCAATCGCTACAAAACCATGAAGTGTAGACCAGAAGGTTTTGAGCTTCAGATGCTTATCTGCGGTGTTGTTTGCCGAGTCAGTTAAGATTTGTTCAATAGCATTATACATATAGTTTGAAGTACGTTGCATTTCTTTCGAGCTATTGATAGTCTCGCAGGGGGGGATTCCTAATCCAAACATGATTCTATAATGTTGTACGTAAGAAGATGCGAATCTCCAGTATGTATAGGCGATATCACGTAAGCGCTCGCTGGAATCCATTTTGTATTCAGGAATCAAACTCATCTCGTGCGATAGGATGCTGAACCCTTCTTTTGAGAAATACTCGATAATTGCTTCTTTACTTTCAAAGTGTTTATAGATTACAGGTGCACTATACTCGATGGCATCCGCAATTCTTCGGATAGAAAGGGCCTGCCAGCCATCCTCCATTATTATCTTCCACGATTGGGTGATAATTTTATTGCGTAGTTCCTCAATTTCACGTTCTCTTCTGCTTGCTGTACTCATGTGTTTAAACATTTAGTTAACACTGTTAGCAAAAGTAGCACCTGTTTTTGTTTTTTGCAAATATGACCAGTTTTTTAGACTTTCCGTTGACAAAAATAAATTTATCTTTTTTTTCATATCTTTAATCAAAACTGTATACAATGCAAAAACAGAAGGTATCTTTGATTTTAGGAAGTGGGGGAGCGCGGGGTATTTCTCAAATAGGTGCTATACAATGGCTCCTCGAGCAAGGAGTCGAAATAGATGAAGTAGTAGGGTGTTCCATAGGTTCCCTAGTCGGGGCTGCTTTTGCCGGAGGAAAAATAGGAGAGCTGGGAGAATGGATGAGCAAGCTGACAAAGCGAGAAGTATTTCGCTTAATGGATTTTTCGGATCCTAGATTTGGGATATTAAAAGGGCAAAAGGTGATGCGTACTTTACAGGAGGTTTTCGAAGATATTGATATTGAAAATTTACCCATAAGATATACTGCGGTAGCAACAGATCTCGCTAGCGAAAAGGAAGTTATTTTTCGCAGTGGCAGTATTTATTCCGCCATTCGAGCTTCTATAGCTATACCGGCTGTTTTCCAGGGAATACACCTTAAAAATCAATTTCTCGTAGATGGAGGGGTGTTAAATCCCGTTCCAGTAAATCATGTGCAAAATACCGATAATATAAAAATCGCCATCAATTTAGATGGATCTCCATGTTCAGCGAATCCAAAGGTCTATAGTAAACTTAATGCCATCGGGATACTACAGGAATCTTATATGGCTATGCGTCGACGACTTAGTATGCTTAGTATGCAGCTTTATAAGCCAGATTATATTGTTAACGTACCTTGCGATATTTCTGGAATATGGGATTTCGACAGGTCAGCCGATTTAATAAAAGCAGGTTACCAACTGGCTAAAGAGACGCTTTCTGATCCTATAAAAACCATTAAAGAGAGCCAAATAGAAATTTCTGGCTCTCTTTAATAAGTTATAGTGATGCTTTACGTATAGTGACCGCATTTTTGTGAGCGTGCAACCCTTCCAGTTCAGCCAGTATTTCTACAACGGAACCGATCTGTTCTAGACCTTGTTCATTTATTTGTTGAAAGGTAATTTTTTTGATAAAGGAATCTGTAGAAACCCCCGAATAAGATCGAGCGTATCCAGAAGTAGGCAATGTATGGTTCGTTCCTGAAGCATAGTCACCTGCACTTTCAGGAGTTAAGTGTCCTAAAAAAACAGATCCAGCATTGAGTATAAGAGAGGTGATAGACTGCCACGAATCCGTTTCTAGTATGAGGTGTTCTGGGGCGTATTGATTCGAAAAACTCATGGCTTTTCTTAAATCAGGAGTTAGTATAGCATATGAATTGGCCAGTGCTGCACTCGCGGTCTCCTTGCGAGGTAGCAGCTGAACCTGAGAGGCCAATTCTCTATTTACTTCTTCAATAAGATTAGCTGATGTCGACACTAGAACTGCTTGACTATCGGCCCCATGCTCTGCTTGTGCTAATAAATCGGCAGCAACATAACTAGGATTTGCTGTTTCATCTGCGATAATAAGAACTTCAGATGGTCCTGCCGGCATATCAATACTAACGTTAGTTTGAGCTTGTATTATACTTTTAGCCTTAGTAACAAACTGATTACCTGGTCCAAATATTTTATCAACTTTAGGGATGGTTTCGGTTCCAAACGCCATTGAAGCAATAGCTTGAGCTCCACCGACTAAGTATACACGATCTATTTTTAAAAGAGTAAGGCAGAATGCAATGAAACCGTTGATTTTACCCGACTTTTGAGGTGGAGAACAAACCACAATCTCTTTACAACCTGCTATTCTTGCCGGAACTCCTAACATGAGAAGAGTAGAAGGTAGAACTGCTGAGCCTCCAGGTATATACAAACCCACTCGTTCAATAGGGCGGATCTCTCGCCAGCATCTGACCCCAGGCATAGTTTCTGTTACTCTTTCTCTTTTCAATTGTGTACTATGAAATCGGTGTATGTTTTGAAAAGCAATTTCCAAAGCACGTTGCTGATCCCGGGAAATGGTAAGCGCTAGTTCTTCTATCTCATCTTTTTCGAGGTATATGTGTTCTAAGTTGACTTTATCAAACTTGGACGTATAGGCTTTCAACGCAATATCTCCATCTTTTTTGACCTGATCAATTATACTGTTGACCGTCTCTTGAATGGCATTATTTGGATCGGTGTTGCGCAAGGTTAAACGTTGTACCTCAGTCGGTAGTAGGTTTTCGTAATTGTATACTTTAAGCATTATAAAATAATTTTTTCGATTGGCATAACCACTATCCCTTGTGCTCCAGCCGATTTTAACTTATTAATTTTCCCCCAAAAGTCGTCTTCCGAAATCACCGTATGCACAGCGAACCAACCTTCCTCTGCCAAAGGAACAACAGTAGGGCTCTTTACTCCATGAAGAAGTTTAGTCACTTTTGGGAGATTTATTTTTTCAACATTTAACACGACATATTTAGTCTCTTTAGCACGAAGTACTGATCGTATACGCTGCAGTAATTCGCATAACACCTCGTTCTCTTCCAAACCTTCACGACCTATTAGTATAGCTTCGGACTTTCGAACATCAGCAAATGGTTTTAAACCATTGCTCTTCAATGTTCCTCCTGTAGACACTATATCACAGATCGCGTCACTCAAACCTAAACCCGGAGCTATTTCGACAGAACCTGATATCGTCTGTATATCAGCGGTGATCTTATATTCCTGAAGAAAATTCCTTAAAATAACAGGGTATGAAGTAGCAATAGACTTTCCGCTCAGATCTTTAAGATCGGTGATTGTCGAATCTCTTGGAATAGCCAACTTTAGCATGCATTTTCCGAATCCCAACCTTTGCAGATAAGTAACGCTGGATTCCGTCTCATCGATTACATTTTCACCGACGATACCGATATCTGCTATACCTTCTTCCACGTAGCCCGGGATGTCATCATCACGGAGGAATAGAATCTCTAGATTGAAGTTAGAAACAGTAGTAATTAGCGAGCTTTTGTAATTTTCGAAATCAAGACCACAGTTTTTTAAGAGTTGAACTGACTTTTCGTTTAATCTACCCGATTTTTGGATAGCTATCTTTAAATTTTTCAAAATGAATTGCTTAGTTGAAATTAAACTATTATTAATATTAAAATGAAATCGGAGGGGGATGCTTCACGTAGAAACACATAACATTACATATCGCCAAACTGGCGATGATGCATATGAATGTGATGTGATAGCGATGTTATCATTTATTAATAATAATTAGTCAAATTTATAGTTTTGTTAGAGAATGTGCAAGCTTTTTTTTCTTAAGATAAAAATTAAACAATCGTTTGCAATAAGATTCTACTCCTCATATTTGCATTGTCACTTTTTTGTTGCGTTCTTTTGAATCTATTATCTCTTATTTTAGATATTCTTATGAAGTAACAATTATGAAAAAAATTCTATGTACAGCACTTGCTTTAAATCTACTGACAGTAGGTTTGGACGCGCAGACCACATCTGATCTCAAGACGATCAATAGCAGCTTGTCTATTTTTAATGATCCTGTCGCTACAGCTCTAAAAACTGGTGTTAATACCAAGGAGGTTAATAATATATTAGATCCTGTTATTAAAGGTGTGGCTTTACAGATGTTGAAAGGAACTTATGATAATAGTTTCAAAATTAACACCTACAATGCTTTGCTTTCCCCCACAACATTAGGAAAAGAACTTAGTATCGGAAACGGGTACAGTAAATACGAGAATATAACGGGCGTCTATTTACCATTAGGCAGACATGTTGTCTTGGTAGAAGGAATTGATAAGGATAAGAAAGTGAACTTGGTGATTCCAAACTGGGAGCGCAAAGCGCCAAACCCTGAGGAGCCAACTAAGGATCCGAAAGGATGGGGAATAGAGAAGCAGACATTCGAACTGCAAAACGGAACCAATGTGATTGAATTGAAAGAATATGGAAGTTTGGCATATATCGACTATTTCTCGGATACCCCTTCAAAAGAAAAGCCTATCAAAGTCCACTTTATCACTGGCAAGACTAATGGATATTTCGATATCAAAAGACATAATAATACGGATTGGAATAAGTTAGTTGATAATGCGGTATTCCCGATACTGGATGGTATTGGAGAGCATATACAGATCGCTTATCCCGTTGAGGCGATCAAAAAGTATGCTTACGGAAAAGGAGTGGAGTTGATTAGTAATTACGACTCTCTTGTTTATCGACAACATCGGATATTGGGATTGATTAAGCATGGGAGGGTACCTCAAAATAAAATTTTATCACGGGTAAATTATAATTATTATATGTTTAGAGACGGTGATGGAGTAGCATACATGGGAGACAAAAAAGGCTATGCAATGAATCTTGTGGTAGATCCTAATCGAGTCGTAAAAGGTGATCCGTGTTGGGGATTCAGCCATGAAGTCGGTCATGTGCATCAGACACGACCTATGTTTAATTGGGGAGGCCTAGGGGAGGTGAGTAATAATTTGTTTTCATTGTATGTAACACGTTCTTTCGGTAACCCCACAAGAATATCCGAACAAGGAAATTATAAGACGGCAAAAGAAAAGATAATTGACGGTAAAATATCATTTCTACAGGATCCGGATGTCTTCAATAGATTAGTTCCATTTTGGCAGCTACAGTTATATTTTGAGGGAGCTGGAGCAAATCCCGATTTTTATCCAGATTTGTTCCAAACGTTTCGTGATCAAGCAAACAATAAGGATAGCTCTAATCAGGTGAAAAATACGAATTGGGCACAGGAACGTATGCAAGGCGAGCGAAATCCTGCAATTCACCAACTGAATTTTGTAAAAACAGCTTGTGAAGTTGCTAAAGTGGATTTAAGTGAGTTCTTCGATAAATACGGATTTTTCTATATTGGAGAGTTTGAGATGGATGATTACGGAAAGTATAGATATAAGATGACAGCAGATATGGTGGACGTTTGCAAAAATGAAATAAAGAAAATGGGATTGAAAAAGCCTGTATTGGATATCACATTGTTGAGGGATTAATATACCTGCTACAATTCTATATAAACCCAAACACCTCATAAGTGTTTGGGTTTATATTTACCCTAAAAGATCGCAGTTTGTTATCATTTTATATTTAACATAATGCAAATTATTAAACTTTTGTGCTTTTGAAAGAAGGTGTTGATCTTAAATATGCCATTTATGGATTCCATAGCCGAAATTTATTTGCTTACTTTGCATAAATATCTTAAACATGTCAAAAGCAGATAAAGCAGAAAAAACAATTTATTTTAGTATTTTAGGTAGTTTAGGTTTAGCTTTGATAAAATGGTTCGCCGGATTCTTTGGGAATTCATTCGCTCTAATTGCAGACGCCATAGAATCTTCAACAGATATTTTTTCTTCAATCTTAGTATTATTAGGGATCAAATATTCCAAACGTCCAGCTGATAAGACTCATCCATACGGTCACGGGCGCATCGAGCCTTTAATAACATTTATAGTCGTGTTGTTCTTAGTTATGTCAGCAACCGTAATCGCGCATCAAAGTGTGATAAATCTACGGACGCCACATGAACCTCCAGCTGCTTGGACACTTATTGTGTTAGGAGGAATTATTTTATGGAAAGAAACAAGCTATCAAATTGTTAACAGACGTGCAAAAGCGTTAAATAGCAGTTCTTTGAAGGCCGATGCGTGGCATCATCGTAGCGATGCTTTAACTTCAATAGCTGCATTTATAGGTGTTTCTATAGCAATATGTCTTGGTGAAGGGTATGAATATGCCGATGATTGGGCTGCTTTATTAGCTGCCGGTTTTATTTTATATAATTGTTATCGTATTTTCCGTCCTGCTTTAGGAGAAATTATGGATGAAAATATCTTTGAAGATTTGGTCGATCAGGTCAAAGAAATGGCATTGCTAGTTGATGGTGTTCTTGCCACGGATAAGTGTTTTGTTCGTAAAGTTGGGATGTTTTATATCATTGACCTTCATGCTGTTGTGGATTCAGATTTGACAGTCAAACAGGGACACGATATAGCTCATGCATTAAAGGATTATCTCATGGATAATATGTCCGACATCTCCAATGTTTTTGTGCATATTGAACCCTTTAATCCAGCTATGAAATGTGATTAATTATCCACAGAACTAATTTTTCAGAAGGAATTCGTTAATTATTATAAAGATTCCCACAAAAAAAATTAGAAATCCTAGTATTTTTTTTAATTGATTCCCAGTGAAGAATCGTAATAAATAGAATCCAATAAGCATTCCCAGTATCAAAGCACTTGTATACTGTAATACTAAATTCCAGTCAAATACAGTGAATTTTTCTAAATCTCCAACAAGTCCGAATAGGGAATTAATGGCAATAATAGCTAATGACGTAGATACGGCCCTTGTCATCGGCATTTTGTAAAAATTAATCAAAGCAGGTATAATTAAGAAGCCTCCTCCCGCCCCTACTACACCAGTTATAAAACCAACGCCTATACCCTGTCCTATTGTTGTCCCTTTGGAATATTTTTTTTCTATCTTCCAGTTCTGTTCGATTTTCCTGTTTATCATAGAGAAGGCAGAAAGAATCATAATACAGGCAAAGAAAATCATTAATACCGTATTTTGATGGATGCTCCAAGGGCCGATATTAAATACCTTCGGCACCAAAGGAAGAATAAATTGCCTTGTTAGGAAAACGGTAATTATGGAAGGAAGCCCAAAATCCAATACTTTCCGAAATTCTATCGTGCCTTTGGTGAAATTAATCACAGAGCCTATAAATGAAGATACACCAATAGCGAAGAGGGAATAAGTCGTTGATAAATTAGGGTCTACATGCAAAATATAGACAAGTACAGGAACAGTTAGAATAGACCCTCCACTCCCCATCATCCCAAGAGTGATACCTATTACAACTGCCAATAGAGAACCGAAAATTTCCATGCCTAAACACGGTAAATCTAATCAATTTTAGTATATGTAAGTACTTATTCAGCATAAAAAGTCTGCTTTTATAAAAATTAGTTATTAGGTAGGTTTAATTAGTAAACTTAATTTGTATTTCGTTTTTTATATTTTATTAAAGTAATTTGATTAAAATTGTTAAATTTGAAAACATCGAAATGTAATATTTATAATAATAATGCTAAACCTTAAGAATTTTATAAAACACGTAAAAGATCGGAATCCAAACGAGCCGGAGTTTTTACAAGCTGTAGTTGAAGTGGTTGAGGATCTTATACCGTATATTAACGAACATCATCCCGAGTTCGAAGAATTGAAAATTTTGGAACGTTTAACTGAACCCGAACGAGTTGTATCTTTTCGGGTAGCTTGGCTAGATGATGCAAACCAGATTCAAGTTAATAGAGGTTATAGAGTTCAGATGAATAGCGCTATAGGGCCGTACAAGGGAGGTTTGCGTTTTGCTCCAAATGTTAATTTAAGTATCCTTAAGTTTTTAGCGTTTGAGCAGGTATTCAAAAATTCACTTACAGGTCTACCAATTGGTGGTGGTAAAGGTGGTTCCGACTTTGATCCTAAGGGTAAGTCCGATAATGAAATCATGAGATTTTGTCAGTCTTTTATGACAGAGCTATATCGCCATATTGGGGCTGAGACAGATGTTCCCGCTGGAGATATCGGCGTTGGCTCTAGAGAAATCGGATATCTTTTTGGTCAATATAAGCGGATACAGAATAATTTTACTGGAGTTCTTACCGGTAAAGGTGTTCATTGGGGTGGCTCATATATTCGACCAGAGGCCACGGGTTATGGACTTTTATATTTTGTAGAATGTATATATGATTTTATAAATGAAGATATTGAAGGCAAGATTATCACTATTTCTGGAGCTGGGAATGTAGCCCATTTCGCTGCTGAGAAAGCAATCGCTTTAGGTGCAAAGGTAATCACCTTATCAAATAGCTCTGGTACTTTGTATGATAAAGAAGGCTTCACTTTAGAGAAATTGTCCTACATTGGTAGTTTAGGACGAGAATTGCACAAATATACAAAGAGATATAAAGTAGCAACATTTCATCCTGGAGAGAAGCCTTGGCAATTTAAATGTGATATTGCCCTCCCCTGCGCCACACAGAATGAACTGAACGAAGATGATGCCAAGAGGCTTATTAAAAATGGGTGCAAATGCGTGGCCGAAGGAGCCAATATGCCATCTACTGCGGAGGCTGTCAAAGTGTTCTTAAAAGCTAAAGTATTCTTCGCTCCAGGTAAGGCTGCCAATGCAGGTGGTGTAGCCGTTTCAGGCCTGGAGATGTCACAAAATTCTATCGGACAGCAATGGCCTTCAAGTAAAGTTGATGGCAGATTGAAGGCAATTATGGAAAATATTCATAAAGCATGTGTTCGTTATGGAAAAGAAGAAGGAGGCTATATTAACTATTTAAAAGGTGCAAATATCGGTGGGTTTATAAAAGTTGCGGAATCAATGAAGTCTCAAGGAGTTTTATAGATTGTAATCGACTTTAATATTTAGGCATTTAAAAGGATTTTCCTTACTTTGCGAGCTTATACAAATCAAAATAAAATGAGGGTATTAGCAGAGCTACCACATCCAGACTGTAAAATTTCGATCTTCGGCATGAATCAGAAATTTATAATAAAATTTGAACAAGGAAATCTAGAACAGTCCTATAAGATAGCAGAAGCAGATGTTTTAAACGGGGTCAATGGTATATTTGAAATTTTAGATGAGCGTTTTATAAATAAAGTTCTTGAAAACTTCTCTACGATGAGATTGAGTTTTAACGAAACTTATAATAGATATTATTAACATATTAATTTGTGTGTCAATAGAATAAAGGGGGGCATCGGCTCTCCTTTATTATTTATAAAAAGAATTTTTTTTTCCGAAATTTGTAACTATTCGGGGTAGGGCTACAGATGCTTTCTCTTCAAAAAAACACATGTTTTTCCGATTTCTATTTATTGGGGGTATATGCGGATCAACAACAATGATTTGGCAATCCGAGTCCGCTTCATAAACTAAATTGGCAGCTGGATAAACTTGCAGGGAAGTTCCTATAACCAATACTTTTACTACCAGCCCTCTCGTGTAAGTCATCTATGTTTTGTGTTATTATAGATACATCAGCATACTTCTCCAACTCTACCAATGCAAAATGTGCAGCATTGGGGTGAGCCTCAATACATTTTTTTCTTCTTTCGTTATAGAATCGTTGCACCAGCTCAGGATTCATTCTCCATGCTTCTGGCGTAGCTACTTCTTCGATATGATACCCTTCCCAAAGTCCGTCATTTCCTCTGAATGTTTGTAGGCCACTTTCTGCTGAGATACCTGCACCAGTTAAGACAACTACATTTTTAAGTTTCATAGGTTACAAAGATAAAAAAACAATAAAATATGTAGTTTGATTTTATTGCACTACTAATGTTATTTGACGAAATAGCGATGCTCTATGACCGTTACTTTGTCTTCTTCGTTAGTGATTTTATCAATAGCCGTTTTAATGGTACAATGTCCCGTAATCCCTCGATACATCAGCGCACCTCCGAGTGAGATCCCGGTAAAGGCTGCAAGAGGCCGTTTAATAATCTGTCTTATCCCTATCCCTAGTATAAATCCGCCCGCTACGACAGACAGTATCCTTTCGGAAGTCCCCAGATTTCTGTCTATACAATCCTCGTCAACTTTTTGTTTTATCTTCTCCAACGCATAGTTCAATAGCATATTCTTATCGTTTTAGTTTCGTTTATACAACAATCTATTTGATAATATGTTTTTTAGGACAGGTAATAAATTGTATATTGAAAAGGTATTTTTAATCGTAAATCAGGTAATGCAAGTAAAGAAACATTCAGGCGAACTCGTCCCCTTTAAACCGGAAAGCTTAAGATATTCTTTGTCACGATCGGGCGCTAGTCCAGAAGAAGTTGAAGGTGTATTTAATAGTATTCGAAGCAAACTTTACGACGGTATCTCTACGCGGGAGCTGTATGAATTAGCCTTTGATTACTTAAAGGCCTGTAGAGACACTTATGCGGCCCGCTACAGCTTAAAGAAAGCTCTTCGTGATTTAGGGCCTGAAGGATTCTATTTTGAAAAGTGGATCGCCAGGATATTTCAAGAAGAGGGGTATCAAGCTATAACGGGTCAAACTATACAAGGGCATGCTGTCAGCCATGAAATCGATGTGGTCGCCTGTAAAGGGGATGACCTTTTAGCAATTGAATGTAAGTTCCGGAATGATGTAGACGCAAAGATATCTGTTACGACACCGATGTACTTTATGTCTAGGGTAAAGGATATATCCGATATTATCTATACTTTTTTCAATAAATCGTTAAAAATATCCGGTGGATGGCTTGTCACCAATGCTTACTTAACAACAGATTCGATAAAGTTTGGCGAGTATCACGGTATGAATCTGTTGTCTTGGGATTACCCGAAAAGTAATAGCCTAAAGTCAAGAGTAGATAGCAATGGCGAGTATCCTATTACTTGTTTGACTTCACTAAATGAACAGGACAAAGCGAGGTTGTTAAAAGCACAGTGTATTCTCGTTAAAGATATTATTAGGGACCCTAAGTTTTTGCAGATTATAACTATAGGACAAAAGAGAGAAAAACAGGTCTTAGAAGAGGCTGAAAGCTTAGTAAATAGTCCTTTGGGACATTAGGGTACTAATAAAATAGGCCATTTAACCATTTTGGTAAAGCAAACTCTGACAATAAATGGGCAAGTTTATAGTTTTTGTAATTTAATTTGGATAGCCAAGCAATCTCCTCTATTTCGTTGTAGGGATAGAGAGTTTGGGAAATTGACGTTCTCAGGAGAAAAATATGCCCCTCTACAGAAGTGTTTGCTTCATTAGCCGCAATAGTTTTATGCATCCCTAAGAACTCAAAATTAGCCGCGGTCAGTGTAAGGTTAAGTTCTTCTTTTAACTCTCTTGTCAGCGCCTGAAGAGGAGTTTCTCCTGAGGCTATTTTCCCTCCCGGAAGTGTAAAATATGGAGCGCTTTTTTTTCGAAGAGCTAAAAGATCTCCTTTTTGGTCGATCACAATAGCTAACGCTACAGTTATAGTCCTATGCATGAAAAACCGATTAATTAGGTGTAATATTAGTTAATTTTTAAAACATATTTAACCCCACCTACAATGTGCTTTTGAAAGTTTGGGGAATCAAAAGATTCTTCTGTATGGCCTAGTCCTGTGTAAAAGGATCGGCCTCCGTCAAACTCCTGAAACCAGGCAATAGGATGAAATTTTCCCATTTTTCCTCCCTTGTAGGAATCTTCGTCCAGTGTCATTAGTATATTTAATCCCTTTTTGACATTTTTAAAGTCGTACCATTCGTCTTTATGAAACCATACGCTTTGTAGATGTGCCGTTGAAGGGTGCTTCTGATTCTTAACATCAATCTTAGCTTCTTGTACATTTGGGTGGCTTGAAAAATATCCGCCCACAAGTTGACCGTACCAAGGCCAGTTGAACTCTGTATCTGAGGCAGCGTGTATTCCCACGTAGCCTTTTCCAGCTCGTATAAAGTTTTGAAAGGCATTTTTTTGCTCCTCCGTGAAAATATCGCCAGTGGTACTCAAGAATAGTACAGCATCATAATTGTGTAGACTATCTGGACAAAAAAAAGCAGCATCCTCGGTATGAAAAGATTTAATTCCTTGATCTGCCAAAAGACCAGTCACTACACGTACCCCTTTAGGGATACTACTATGTCTAAATCCTGTTGTTTTGCTGAAAATTAGTACTTTTTTAGCTTGTTGAGCAAAAGAGTCGACCTTTGTCAAAACGAGAAGAATAACAAGAAAGAAGCTTAAGTTTTTCAAATTCTTTTATTTACTAATACTCAAATAGTAACCTAGAGCTAATTTGATATCATCTTCAGTTACAAATACATTATAGGTAGCGCTACCTATCTTTTCTAACAGCGCAAAGCCTATTTTACCATCTTCATTCTTCTTGTCATTTTTCATCAACACCATCAGTTCGGTGTAAATACTCTTGTCAAAGGAATAAGGCGTATATCGGCGAAGAAATTCCTGCGTTATATCCTTCAAGTCCACCTCTGACAATCCACTGTACCTTTTCGATAGCCAAGCTTCACAGATCATACCGATCGCGATAGCTTCACCATGTAGTAAGGGATTGTTGTCATGAAGTAATGAATAACCTTCTATAGCGTGACCGATGGTGTGTCCAAAATTTAGAATTTTACGAAGCCCCTGTTCTTTCGGGTCTTCAATGATAACATTGTTCTTAATTTCAACCGACCGGTGGATAACTTCCGGACCTATTTTTGAAATATCCATTAGTTTGCATTTTTCATATAAGTCACGGTCTTGGATTAACCCATGTTTTATCACCTCTGCAAAGCCTGAAATCAACTGTCTTTGATCCAATGTCTCTAAGAATCTGGGATTAATAAATACTGCCTTCGGTTGGGTAAAAGTACCAATAATATTTTTTACGTTATCCATATCGATACCCGTTTTGCCACCTACAGAGGCATCCACTTGTGCTAATAGCGTGGTTGGAATATGAACAAAATCAATACCTCTTTTATAAGTAGAAGCCGCGAACCCGCCCATATCAGTAACAACACCTCCACCTAGATTTATCATTAAGGCCTTGCGATCTGCCCCGAAATCAAGCATAGTTTTCCATACACCGATGCAAAAATCAATGTTTTTGTTCTCTTCGCCAGGGTCAATTTCAATAATATCATAATCAACAAGATCTGGCAACAGAGATTGCAATAAAGGGAGACAATGATCATTTGTATTTCTATCTACAAAAATTAAAACCTGTGAATAAGCTCCCTGTGAAATAAAAGATTCTAATGTCTTTAAATTCTCTTCAAAATAAACTTTATATCCTAAACTATCGATGGTTTGCATGCTCTTTGAAATCAAGTAGTAAATATACGTATTTTAAACAACTTGGACCTTTAAATCCTCAAATTCGATGACATCTCCTTTGCGTACTTTAAGTCTTTTTCTTAAGTCTACTTCGCCGTTATATTTTACAAGCCCTTCCTCTACCACACGTTGTGCCATGCCCCCATGTTCGACCCAGTTTAAGGCTTTTAATAATTGAATCATTGGAATAAATTCTCCCTCTAATGTGAATGTTTGCATATGCAAAAGTAATTTAATATCGGCTAAAATAATCTTTTTGCAAAAAAAGTAATCATTAATTACTTACTTTTGTAAAGAAAAAATAAAATAAAATGATTACACAAGAAAGCTCAACTATATTGAATTTCGATAACACAGAGATTGCGTTTCGTAACAAGACAGATAAAGATCTTGAAAGAGCCTATTGGTTATTTAAAATGGTTGCGTCAAGTACGCTTATTAAGATCGGAACCCCAATTACTAATTTTTCGCTCAGTATAGGGTTGCCTATTCAAGGTATCATACGTAATACAATTTATAAGCAATTTTGCGGAGGTGAAACGATAAAGGGATGTTCTAAAGCTATAGAAGACCTAGGTAAACGGAACGTAACTACTATCTTAGATTATTCCGTAGAAGGTGAAGATTCCGAAGAAAGCTTTGATGCCTGTCGGGATGAGGTTTTGGCTACTGTAGAGTTTGCCAAAACTAATAAATTAATCTCCTTCTGTGTTTTTAAGCCTACTGGTGTTGGGCGATTTGATTTGTTGGCGAAAGTGGACGCCAAAGAAAAGCTAAGTCCGGAAGAAACACAGGAGTTTGCCCGTCTTGTGGATCGTTTTGACGAAATCTGTAAAGCCTGTTATGAAGCTGATATCAGGGTTCTTATCGATGCTGAACATTCTTGGATCCAAGACACAATAGACGATATCGCCCGAGAAATGATGGAGAAGTATAACAAACAAAAACCTATTGTTTACAATACCTATCAATTGTACCGACATGATAAGCTAGCGTCGTTGAAAGCAGATTTTTCATACGCACAAGTTCAGAATTTTTACTTAGGAGCTAAAATTGTTAGAGGAGCCTATATGGAAATTGAACGCGAACGTGCAGCTGAAAAAAAATATCCCTCCCCTATTCAGCCGACAAAATCATCAAGTGATACAGATTACAACGATGCAATCTTGTTCTGTATAGATAATTTGGAGAAGATTGGACTAATGGCCGGTACACATAATGATGTAAGTAGTATGTTGTTGGCTAAAGAAATGGATCGACGTAATATTCCCCATAATCATCCTCACGTATTTTTTGCTCAACTCTTAGGAATGTCAGATAATCTATCTTTCAATTTAGGGGCTGCAAATTACAATGTCGCAAAATATATGCCTTACGGACCCGTAAAATCTGTTATGCCCTATCTCTTTAGAAGAGCACAAGAGAATAGTTCCGCAGCTGGCCAAACAGGACGGGAGCTTAGCCTTATTATAAAAGAAAAGCAACGTAGAAAGAGCTTACAAAAGTAAAATCAAATATATTTATCTCCGTAAGAGGTATACTTAAAAGTCTTCGTTTTGAAAATGAGATAGGATGTAGATCCATTCTCTTTGATATCCGGAGACTTTTTTAGTGAAATCAAGATCAATAAGATGAACGAATTAGAATTAGAGAAGTACAATAGGTTAACAAAGCTAGCACAACCTTTTAGTACATTGATTTTTGATGTTGACGGCACGCTAGCCAATAACATTTGGGCTCATAAAGCCGCTTATGTTGAGGCCGCTTTGGAATACGGTCTTAATATAGACGACACATTGATTGATGAGACAGCAGGTTGGCCTACAGTAGCAGTTGCGCAGGAGATCTCCAAGCGATATCAAGTCACTTTAGATCCGATTGAGTTCTCTAAGCGGAAATCTGCTATTTTCATTGATAGATTTGTTTATCAAACACAGCCGATCAAGTTTGTTTGTCAGGTTTTATTGGATAATGTCGGGCATAAAAGAATAGGTATCGTTTCTGGAGGTAGCCGCTCTACCCTAGCAATCACCTTACAAGTAATTGGTCTATCCGACAAATACGAAGTGATGGTATGTGCAGGAGAGACAGAAAGAGGAAAGCCTTTTCCTGATCCATTTTCACGTTGTGTACAACTACTGGGCGTACCAGAAGAAGAATGCTTGGTTTTCGAGGATGGCGATCCGGGTGTACAAGGAGCCATGGCAGCAGGGATGTCTTGGGTTCGGATAGATCAACTCTAAAAAACTAAAAGTTAGTCATAATACGGATCCCCCCATTGGTATAGTCCATATCAGCTCTCCGGTACTCGCCGATTGGAATTTTTAGATAAGGCTCTATAGATACACCAAATCTGTTGTTGACGTTAACTTTTTTACCTATCGAAAAGTTAACAAAACCATTGAAACCATCTGTTGAAACATTTTTTTCTGCAGACTTTACTGTCTTAGTGACAGCCTTTACTGCCGTTTGAATCTGTTTTTCATTTTCCGGAAATCCGTGAGAAAATGTTTCCGTATTGACATTTTCTACATAGTGCGCATTCCTTTCTTGTCCTATGATGGCCGAATAGGAAACTCCCGCTACAGCATACAGCGATCTACCTACATTATACTTCATTTCAATAGGCACATCGACAGACTGAACAATACCAGTTACCGCATTTATATTAGGGATGATCATTCTGCTACTTTGCGGTGCTGCCAAACCAGCCATATTTTTACTTGCATCAGAGTTGTTGTTTACTATAACAGCTTCATAACTATTTGGTTCGGTAGGGTTTTTTAGCATACCCATTTCATAGGAATTGTATGAAGCTCCCGTGCGAACACTAAGTTTATTTGTAAGATTATAGGCGAATGTAAGTCCTCCCCCAACATTCATTTTATCTCCGGTCGAGTATGGAGATACAAACAAGGCCAAGTCAAATTTATCGCCAAATCGAACCCGTTTATTTTGTGTTATATTTTCGACCTCACGAATCTTTAAGTCAGAATTAGGGTTAGATGATGTTGCTAGGGCAAGTTGATCCCTATTAATGGAATGCGGATACACTGGATCTGTAC
The DNA here is from genome assembly GCF_011007365.1 of Sphingobacterium sp. xlx-96. GTDB lineage: Bacteria > Bacteroidota > Bacteroidia > Sphingobacteriales > Sphingobacteriaceae > Sphingobacterium > Sphingobacterium luzhongxinii. Next base: position 63,151 of record NZ_WFKM01000013.1, read on the forward strand.
CAATAGATGAATATTTTCTATTATCATCGCTTAATGGATTGAGCTCATTAGACGAAATATTAATTCGTGCATTGATGTTCCGGATTACATCAGATACAACGGAGAGAGCTAAAAATCTGTCTACAGTACTATTTTTATCGGAAGATACTATTTTATTTCCAATAGCGTTATCGGCGGCATTAGCTGTGTTTCCTTTCTCAGCTAACGGCGCGGTATGATAACCTTCCTTGTGCATCGGAGTATTTAACGGGGCTACATTATACTCGTCGATCGGTGTTTGTCTCGTCGAGGCAACTTCACTTTCTCTGGAGACGGTCGGTTTTGTAGTGTCGCTGATATAGTATACCGATCCTATTCCAATTAACAGACAAGCAGCGACACTCGCAGCCCAACGTGATATCTGCTGGATTTTTTTCGCACGATTACCATATTGATCGTTAAAGCCTTCCCAAGCGCCGGGTCTATATGCACGCTCAGGTTGTGACTTAAGCCGATTTACAATTTCATCGATTATTTCTTTCTCAGTTTTCATTCTGTCTAATTTTAAGAATGATTTATATTGTCCAATACAGAAAATTGATCTGTATAAAGTTTTCTTAATCTGGCTTTAGCTCGTGTCAAATAAGTTCTTGAAGTACTTTCCGGTATATTCAATAATTGACTGATTTCTTCATGCGAATACCCTTCAATTTCATAAAGGTTGAATATAGAGCGTTGGATTTCTGGAAGTTCATACAACAAGTTCAATATATCATTTTCTTCCAGTCTCGTAGATAAATTTACTGCATGATGTAAGAGTTCCCCGTCATGTACATCGTCCAAAGCATAAGTTTCCTTCTTGGCCCTGATTTTATCAATCGATGTGTTCACTGTTACGCGTGCCATCCAAGCTTTAAATGTCTTCTCAATGACCTGCTCATCACTGTCAAAAGAAAAATCCTTGACTTTTCTAAATATTTTTACAAATGACTCATTGACCACGTCCTCGGCCTCCATTTCTTCTTTAACATAACGTAGAGCCACAGCCATTAAATACCCATAAAACTTTTTGTAGATATAAGACTTGCTTCGTTCGGTATCGGCCAATACACATTCCTCCAAAGCGGACTTTAGCGTTAAAGGTGTTCTCTTTTGGAAATATTTTGGCAATATATTCACGTAAGACTTATCTGGTGTTCAGTTATCTAATTTATGTAATTTATTCCCAATAATACCAATCATAAAGTCTTCATTCTACTTAAAATTCCCTTTTCGATAGAAAACGAATATAAAAAGAAGATCGCTACAGCAAAATAAATGTTTCCATGTATATTTATCTTAGCTCTTGAGTCTTTGTTTCTTTTTGCTTAATTTTAAAATAAAAAAGGCGGCAAAATCATCTTTATAGAACATTCTGATGAAGTCATGTCGTTATAGACTCAAACAATTTACTGAGATGAAACATATACTTTTTCCCACGGATTTTTCAGATGTAGCAAATAATGCGTTCTTATATGCTATGCGTCTTGCAAATCAGCTTGATGCTAAATTATTTGTGCTGTATTCTTATGTTACACCGGTATTGTCTGCCACTCACGCAGGACAGCCAGAGATGTTGGCCGATGTATATCAACAAGTTGAGTTATCTAAGTTTGATTATTTCAAAAAGCAGGCCCCTGCACTTCACGAACTGGCAGAAAAAAATGGTTTGGATAGCAGTAGATTAGTGTTTCTGTTTGAGGAAGGTACTGTTGTCAGTAGCGTCAGGAAAGTCGTGAAAACAGAAGAGATACGGTTGGTAGTTATGGGGACATATGGCGCTTCTGGCTTAACAGAAAAGTTTGTAGGTACCAATACAGTAGCGGTTATACAAAATATACGGCAGCCAGTCTTAGCTATACCAGCAGGAGCAAAATATTCCCCTATAAAGAAAATAGCTTTTACTACGTTGTTCCAGGAGAAAGATGTTGCAGCTTTAGAAGAAGTTGTTGATATGGCAGCGCTATTTGAGGCAGAAGTTTATTGTACCCATGTGATGGAAGATACCAGTAACCCAAGTAACGCTTTATTTTATGGAGAAGACTGGAGTAAGAAATTTCAAGGTAAGAAACTAGATTTTGTCTTTTTAGAGAAGAAAGAAAGTATTGAAAACACCGTTAATAGTTTTCTGAAAGAGAATAACATTGATCTTTTAGCTATTGTCAAACGGAATAGAAATTTCTTCGATAGATTAATCAATTCTAGTCTATCCAATAAGTTCGCGTTTCATTCGAACACACCGATACTAGTTTTCCACGAAGAAAAAGGAAGTAAATAATACGGATGTTAGATACAATTGTCAATAATCTACAGCAAGCAAATATGCTGGACCGACCTGTTGAGAAATACACGATGATTGTCAATGAGAAATCAGAGACGCAGGGTGCACTTTATTTTATTCCAATAAAAAATAGAGAGATTAAAGTACTGTTGCCCGCTCCGCATCATAAAGATTTCCAAGGTATGTGTGACGCACTTACCTATAGGCAGTTATTAAAGCATAAGGAAATTATTGTGCTGAAATAATCGTTCGTCTACAAACGATGTACAGTAGTATTCATTTCGTTTGTGATTACAAGAAACAAACAGAGCTTGCAAGCTCATTAAGTAATTATATACATATGAAAAGTATTCTTTCACTAGCCTTGCTTTCATCAACTTTGGTAGGCATAAGTTGTAATAATGGTACAGCAAACGAAAATGTTGATAACGCAGCAGACAGCACCTTAGCCCCTGTTGAAACTCAAAAGGCAAACGCCGACTACAAGCCTGCCTTTGTGGGGCAGACAAGAGTGCCGGGCGTAAAAACAAATACCCCCTTTGAAGGCAGAGTTATCGCCGAGGGATTGAAATCTCCTTGGGGGATTGTTGTTTTACCAGACGGACGATTCCTTGTCACAGAAAAGGAAGGGAATATGCGTATAGTAGATAAGCAGGGTAAATTGAGTGAAGCTATCACCGGTTTGCCAAAGGTTGACACTGGCGGACAAGGAGGTTTGTTAGGCGTTGCTTTAGATCCACAGTTTGCGACCAACCGTATGGTGTACTGGACCTTTGCTGAGCCGTCTTCTGCAGGAAATCAGACAGCAGTAGCCAAAGGGCGGTTGGCTAACGATTATAAAGCTATAGAAAATGCAGTCGTCATCTATCGTGCAGGCCCGGTCTTTAAAGGTAATCTTCATTACGGAGGACGAATTATTTTCGATAAAAATGGAAATCTTTTTGTCACGACCGGAGAGCGGTCTGATTTGAAAACGCGCCCTATGGCACAGGATTTAAAAACTAGTCTCGGTAAGATTGTGCGGATCACCAACGATGGAAAACCTGTTGCAAATAATCCATTTGAAGGAAATACCGCTGCTATCCCAGAGATATATTCTTATGGACACCGTAATCCACAGGGTATCGCTTTTCATCCGGAGACTGGGGATTTATGGGAAACAGAGTTTGGACCTAGAGGTGGTGACGAACTCAACCGCGTAGAAGCCGGCAAAAACTATGGGTGGCCAGACATTACCTATGGCATTGAGTATTCGGGTAAGCAAATCGGTACTCCTCCTATCCAACAAAAAGAAGGCATGGAACAACCTGTTTATTATTGGGACCCTGTGTTATCGCCTTCTGGAATAACTTTTTATACAGGATCTGCAATTCCTGAATGGAAAAACAATCTATTTATAACTGGATTAAGTAGTATGCATATTGCACGACTCGTGATTAGAGACAATAAAGTGATTGGGGAAGAAAGGTTGCTCAGTAGAGAAGGTCAACGATTCCGCGATATTGTTCAAGGAGCTGATGAAGCATTGTACACGATTACAGATGGAGGGAAACTATATAGGATCGGTAAAAAATAGAGATTTTTTTCTTAATATACCTTAACTATTGTAGTATCGTGTTGTCGTAATTTTGGTATGTATTAAATAAGTAAACGCCATGAAATCAGAAATAGAGCAGACTCCGTTGGTAAAAAATGATTTAGATCATCGCTTTGAAATTGAAGTTAATGGTCATTTAGCATTTATTGATTTCAAAGAAACTAGAGAAAGGATTGCACTAATACATACTGAAGCCGCTCCTGAATTAAAAGGGACAGGTGCAGCAGCTATCCTGGTCGAGAAAACCTTAACGTTTATCGAACAGGATGGGCGAAAGTTAATGCCTTACTGTCCCTACGTATTTGCTTACATCAAAAAAAATCAAACGTGGAAACGCATTGTTGATCCGAGCTTTCCTACGTATGGAAATTTATAGCGTGAATTGTAAATAGGTAGAGGTTTTGCCACATATGATCTCATTTTGTGGGATTTTATTGTGGTCTAATTAAGTTATTTGTCTTTGGCACAAGTTTTGATAGACTAATATTAGATTGTAAAAGATTTTTTATTAATCACTTATAATTACAATATACTTCCTAAAGCCCAATAATATGTGCGATATTATTGGGCTTTTCCTTTTATCTGTTAACAATCTCTTTTACTTTTTCATTATAAAAGTCGATATAATTAGCGGACATATTAAGTAATTTGTACCATTTTATAAATGCACCAACGAAAACAATTGACATCAGAATCATTGCAAATACAGCCAATGAAGCCAGTTAGTATTGCCTATTGGGTATGTATGTGTTAAAAACTTGCTCATATCCGGCCCAGAACGTAATAATTGCCATAAATATTCCAGGGATCGCTGTGCATAATGCGTACCTCCCCCTGTCCATGCGTAGAAGCATTGTAGTACACACTATAAGTCCACATGCTGCCAAAAGTTGGTTACTTATCCCAAATAAAGGCCAGATACTACTTACGTTTCCTGTGTACACCAGATATCCCCAAGCGAAAGTGAATAAAAAACTGCTGATAAGGATTCCGGGTATCCAATTCTTATCCTTAAATTGTGGAACCACATTACCCAACATTTCTTGAAGAAAGAAACGTCCAACGCGGGTGCCTGCATCTATTGCCGTCAGAATAAATACAGCTTCAAACATAATTGCAAAATTGTACCAATAGGCCATTACATCGTCCATAAATGGGATATTGTCAAAAATATGTGCCATACCTACCGCTAGTGATACAGCTCCCCCTGTTCGGCCATGTAGATCTACACCAATTTTTTCCATAAAATGATTCAGATCTACTGTAATTAATTCAGGGTGCTTTGCTATAAAGTCCTCGTAAGCAGCTATAGGTGTGTTTATTGCAAAGTAATCCCCCGGCATCAGGGTACACGCTGCGATAAGAGCCATCAGCGCGACAAAACCTTCAACAAGCATTGCGCCATAGCCTACAAATAGAATTTCTCTTTCATTTGCTAGCATTTTCGGGGTAGTCCCGGTGGCAATAACTGCATGAAAGCCTGATATAGCTCCACAGGCAATTACAATAAAAATAAAGGGTAATACCGGGCCGCCTATAATTGGCCCCCCGCCAAATACAAACTCCGTGACAGCAGGCATCTGTACAGTGGGCTGTACGAACACAATTCCTATCGCAAGCATTAATATCGTTCCGATTTTTAGGTAGGTGGATAGATAATCCCTTGGCACTAATAATAACCACATTGGGAGTACAGAAGCGAGAAATCCGTATATGGCGATAGCTATCGATATGGTATTAATATTCCAATGAAATAAATTGCTGATAGTATCATATTGCATCAAGTTATGTCCCCCAATTATACCTACAATAAGTAATAGTCCACCAATTATGCTCGCTAGAGTTACCGAATTATTACGATATCTCATAATCAAGCCCATTAATATAGCAATTGGCATGGTGATGATTACAGTAAATAGCGACCACGATGCCTCATGCATTGCGCTTATGCAAGCTAAAGAGAGACCTGCAAGTGTTAATATCAGGATGAATAGTACAGCTATTCCCGTGATCGTACCTGTTGTTTTACCAATTTCTTTGTAAGCTATGGAGGCTAAACTCTCCCCCTTGTGTCTCACCGAAGCAAAAAGCACAATCATATCATGTACGCCTCCTGCTAACACGCAACCTATCAAGATCCAAAGTGTACCTGGTAAGTAGCCAAACTGAGCGGCTAAAACAGGTCCAACTAGAGGGCCGGCTGCTGCTATAGCAGCGAAATGATGCCCAAATAACACATTCCTATTCGTAGATACATAGTCCTGACCATCAGCAAATTCGTGAGCCGGAGTAATGTTTTTGCTGTTTAAACGTAATACTTTGTTTGCCATGAAAACACCGTAAAAACGATAGGCTATAGCAAATAGGAGTAGTGAAACGAAAATTAAAGTTAGGGCATTTATGCCATTTAAAAAGTCCATAGATTTAATATTTGATTACGAAACAGTAAAAATATAAATTAAATCAAAATCAGTTAGCTGATTATTAAAATAAATTAAAAATGTTTTTATTTCATTATTATTTGAGAAGCTGTCTATTTGTTAACTTTGCTTCACAAGAATAAGATCAATTCACATTAGTATTTTGTTTCTTGCGAATATGCTATTTAATGTATGATAGAAAAACAGAATTTAAGACTATTTGATTTGGCAAGGCGTCAGATTGAGTTATATCCTAATTTACGTATGTTTGGGTCTAAACTAGATGGTCAGTGGCATTATCTTAGTACCCAAGAGTTTTTGGACCAAGTGGATAATTTGTCGTTGGGATTGTTGGAACTAGGAGTTGTAGCTGGTGAAAAAGTAGGACTGATTGCGGATAGTAGCGTCGAATGGCACATAATGGATTTTGCCATACAGCAGATAGGCGCAGTCGTCGTAGCTATGTATCCAAATATTACCGATACAGATTATCAATATATATTCAATGATGCCGAGGTAAAGCTTTGTGTTGTAGGGAATAAGACGTTATATAACCGTATTAGCAATCTAAAATCCGGGATTTATAGCTTAAAGTATATCTTTTGTATGGCTGAATCTCCAGATGTCAGAAACTGGTCTGAGTTAAAAAATTTGGGATTGGATAAAGATATTAATATTTTGAATACTTGCCGAAATAATGTTCTATCAACGGATTTAGTGACTTTGATTTATACTTCAGGCACCACAGGAAAACCCAAAGGTGTGATGTTGTCCCACGATAACATTATTTTCAATGTCTTGTCGGCTAGAGATATCACCCCTTGTCAGGCTTTTGATCGCGGACTTACCTTTCTCCCTCCTTGTCATGCCTACGAGCGGATGGTTATTTATACCTATATGTATATAGGAATCACGATTCATATCGCAGAATCCTTAGAAAAGATAGGACAAAATATAGGCGAGGTGAAGCCTCATATTATGACCGCAGTACCACGTATATTGGAAAAGGTTTACGAGAAGATAATGAAGACGGGGCACGAACTTTCAGGATTGAAGCGCAAAGTCTTTGAGTGGGCTGTAGATGTTGCTGATAGCTACGATCCGAACCCAGCTAAGCGAAGTGCACTTTATAATTTTAAGTTATCTTTAGCCCGAAAGCTAGTTTTAAATAAATGGTATGAAGCATTAGGCGGACATCTTATAACAGTTGCGTCGGGGTCTGCATCTTTACATAATAAACTTGCCCGCATGTTTCTAGCAGCAGGTATTCCGATCTATGAAGGGTATGGAATGACCGAAGCATCTCCCCTTATCGCAGTGAATCATTACATCAACGGAGTTCGAATAGGCACAGTCGGACTTCCGGTAAAGTATGTTGAGGTCAGGTTGGCCTCAGATGGTGAAATACTGGTCAAAGGGCCTAATGTGATGATGGGATATTACAAAGATCCAGAGGAGACCAATAAGACCATTGTCGATGGTTGGTTACATACGGGAGATATTGCTGTTCTTGAGGAGGATCGCTTTATCAAGATTATTGATCGAAAAAAGGAGATGTTCAAGATATCTGGAGGCAAGTACGTGATCCCTCAGCCTATCGAGAAGCGACTTGTAGAATCGCCCTTTATTGAACAGGCAATGGTAATTGGTGATGGACAAAAATTTGCATCAGCGTACATTGTTCCAAATTATTCTAATCTATTAGAATGGAGCCGAAAAAATGCGCCAGATATAGTGAAGATGTCGAGAGAGCAGTTCCTTAAGCAAGAGGTTGTTTTGAAGAAAATAAATAGTGAAATTCGGGTTGCCAATCAACATTTTGGAAATTGGGAACAGATTAAGAAGCCTATAATTTTGACGGAAGAGTTTACCATAGAAAGTGGTGAGCTAACGCCGACTCTCAAAATGAAGCGAAAGGTGATTTTGGAAAAGTATAAGAACTTATTTGACGATTTGTATCCTTCTGCCTAAATGTACTGCTATGTCGGAGTTCAAGAAAAGAATAGATAGTTTTAAGTATGCTCTTAATGGGTTCAAAATTCTATTTAAAGAAGAGTTTAATGCCAAAGTTCATCTTGTATCTGCGATTTTAGCCCTGATTTTAGGGTTTTTGTTTGATCTCAATACATTTGAGTGGATTGCCATTTTGTTGGCTATAGCAATGGTAATAAGCTCCGAGTTGATAAATACAGCGATTGAATATCTTGCCAATTTTGTCTCCCCTGAAAAAAGAACAGTGATCAAGAAAGTAAAGGATTTAGCCGCTGCTGCGGTTCTTACAGCAGCTATCGTCGCCCTGTTTATTGGGATAATTATATTTGGGACAAAAATTTTAACGCTGATTTAGACCTGTTTTAATAAAATAGTTTCGGATTGAATGACATCTCTCATCCAATCCGAAACTATTCTTTTATTCACAACCTTTAGTGTTGCAGCTTGGTGCATTTTGATCTGCCACAAGCTGAATCGTATTCTTATCAGACCATTCAGAAAGAGCTTTCGCTAAAGTTTGTTCAAACATTTCCTGAGGTTGAGCTCCAGATATAGCATATTTACGGTCATAGACAAAGAAAGGAACACCCGTCACGCCAATTTGTCTGGCTTCATGAATATCCATCTTCACTTCATCCTCGAATTCCCCACGTTCCAAAGCTGCTGCCATATCCTCTTTATCTAGCTCCAACGCTGTGGCAAGTTCCTTCAACGTTTCTAGATCATCCACATTTTTACCATCGGTAAAATAGCTTCTAAATAATAACTCTTCCGCTTCCAATTGCTTACCGTGTTTTTTTGCATAATGCGCAAACATGTGCGCACGAAATGAATTTGCTACCACAGATTTGTCCATATTATACGTCAAGCCCTCCGTAGCAGCCATCTCAGTCACTTGTTTATTTAATTGCTTAGCCTGTTCTATGTTCATTCCTTTGTGCCTAGCCAAATAGTCGTCAATACCAATCGTCGTATCGGTTTGCAGATCCGGATTTAACTGATAGCTCTTCCATTCTATTTCGATACGATCCTTATTGGGCAGTGTTTCCAATGACTTTTCCAACTTTCGTTTTCCTATATAACAGAATGGGCACATTACATCACTCCATATTTCGATTTTCATTTGCTCCATAGCTTGATATTTTAGAACTGTAAAGATAGCTATATTACTTATTGTGGAATAACTACCGACACAAATATGACAACAAGCAAACAAGGATAAGCCGTAACGGGTAATGTAACATAAGTCACAGTGAGACCCGTATATTCGTTGTAACTTTACCGTAGGAAAGACAGATTAGTGAGGCATAATTATTAACTTTCCACGGATTGGAAATTTATTTCTAGAATTTAAAGATATCAAAGTATGAAATCTCCAGACGTAGCACAAATGCACAGATATTAACGAAAATATTTATTTCGTGAGCTCGCTAAACCCGGTTTGGATGTTCCATCTATTAGCTGAAAAGACAGACTGATCTATCAATTGACGGATCATAACATAATTATTTATAAATGAAAGTAGAACAGATTTATACAGGATGTTTGGCGCAGGGCGCTTACTATATTGTCGCTAATGGAGAAGCGGCTATTATTGATCCTTTGCGGGAGACAAAGCCTTATTTGGATCTTCTCGCAAAAGACGGCGTAAAGCTCAAGTATATTTTTGAGACGCATTTTCACGCCGACTTTGTTAGTGGTCATGTTGATCTTGCTCGTAAGACCGGTGCTCAGATAGTGTATGGACCTACGGCCAATCCTTCTTTTGAGGCTATTATCGCTGCGGATAATCAAGTTTTTACGATCGGTGATGCTAAGGTCAAAGTGTTACATACCCCCGGACATACCTTAGAGAGCTCTTCATACCTTTTATCAGATGCTGATGGCGTCGAAAAAGCCCTTTTTAGTGGAGATACACTTTTCTTGGGGGATGTGGGACGTCCTGATCTGGCGCAGAAGGCAGCTGGCATGACACAAGAAGAATTAGCAGGGATGTTGTATGAAAGTATTTATACTAAGATACTTCCCTTATCTGACACGATTATGGTTTATCCTGCTCACGGCGCAGGTTCAGCATGCGGAAAAAACATGATGAAAGAAACTATGGATAGTTTGGGTAACCAGAAGAAAGTAAACTATGCATTGAACCAGCCTTCTAAAGAAGCTTTTATCAAAGCTGTTACAGATGGTTTGCTTCCTCCCCCAGCTTATTTTGGAATGAATGTATCGATGAATAAACAGGGGTATAATAGTTTTGAGAATGTGTTAGCACAGGGATTACGTGGATTATCTCCGACAGAGTTTGAAGCGATGGCTGAAAACACGGGGAGCTTAATTTTAGATACCCGATCCAGCGAAGTATTTGCGCAAGGTTTTATTCCACAGTCAGTCAATATTGGACTTAAGGGCGATTTTGCACCATGGGTCGGAGCAATGATCGTTGATGTCAAACAACCGATTTTATTGGTAGTAGATCCTGGCAGCGAAGAAGAAGCCGTAACTCGGTTGAGCCGGGTAGGATTCGATAACGTCGTAGGCTATCTTTTAGGAGGTTTTGATGCTTGGAAGGCAGAAGCAAGAGAGGTTGATACCGTTAATAGAATTACTGCGGAGCAATTTGCAGTGGAAGCTAAACCTAATGGAGATAAAATCATAGATGTCCGCAAGGAGAGTGAGTACGCAGCCGAACATGTAGACCAAGCCTATAACAAGCCTCTAGCCTATCTTAATGATTGGATAAAGGATCTAAATCCCAAAGAACACTTTTATTTACATTGTGCCGGTGGGTATAGAAGTATGATAGCAGCCAGTATTCTCCAAGCACGGGGATATCGTAACTTTAGTGAAGTGGAAGGAGGTTACAATGCCATCAAACAAACAGAGATTCCACGAACAGATTTTATCTGCCAGAGCAAGATATTGTAATATTTATGGAAGAACAGCTTATTGAACTTGACGCTTTCTATTGGGAGCGTAGATGGAAGGATAAACAAACGAGATGGGACATTGGCTATGCCTCGCCTGCTATTGTGCGGTACGCAGAAAATTATTCCAATAAAGACGCGGCTATTCTTATTCCGGGATGCGGCAACGCCTATGAAGCAGCATGGCTAATGGATCATGGCTTTAACAATGTCACAGTATTAGACATTTCACCTACTGCTATTGCCAATGCACAGCAAGTTATCAAAAGCGATGTCCGGTTGCAATTTGTCTGTGCCGATTTTTTTACTTACCAAGGGCAATTCGATTTAATCTTGGAACAAACATTTTTTTGTGCCATACCGGTTTCAAGACGTCAAGAGTACACTGCAAAGATGACGAGTTTACTTCATGAAAAAGGACGTCTGGTGGGCGTTTTATTCGATCGAGAGTTTGAAGATCAGGGACCACCATTTGGTGGCAGCCTATTGGAATATCAATCCCTGTTCGCAGATAATTTTGATTTTGATCGCTTTGAATGCTGTTATAACAGCATTCCGGCTCGAGCAGGTACCGAATTATTTATCAATTTAATAAAGAGATGAAAGAATTGTTTTTAAAGAACTGGACCTTTATGCGTGTGTTTAGAATAGCATTGGGGCTTATCGTTGCGGCTCAAGGCCTACATAGCAACGAATGGATATTTGTTGTACTAGGATTAATATTTGCAGTTATATCCTTTTTGAATTTAGGTTGTTCAGCCTATGGCGGTAGCTGTAATTATAGAAGGTAGGCAAAAAAGTAGACCTGCCATTACAGCAGGCCTACCACCCTATTAACTACCTGATTTTTATATATTTTTCAGTGATATGCTGCTTGATGCCGAGCTCCGGCAACTCTTCCTTACCTTGCTGTGTTAGCGTATCTCCCTTCAAAGATATCGTAAACTTAAACTGTTTACCTTCCCAGGGTCTATAGCTACAGAAGTCTAAGTTTTCCGTATACTCGTTTCCTTTTAACTGATACCTGCCACCACCACTTACGAATAGCGTAGTGCTATCTTTCCCTTGATTTTTATCGTGATTAAAGAAAGCAAAATGCGTTGCATTAATCACCTTAATCATTTCCGTTTTGGCACTATCGACTTGTACATAGACGGTATCCCCATCTTTTATTGTTGTACTTTCAATAAGTCTATAGCTTCCCATTAAGCTACTCGCCTGCTTTTGGCAAGACATGATCAGACACGTCCCAACTATTAATATATAAAAACGCATAATTTTATTGTTTATCCCACCATACTCTACCACTCAAATTATCTCCCCCAGGTACAGCAGCGGCAGCAGCTTTATAGTAAGCACTATTTGTGGTAGCTTCTTCCGCTGTTGGATAAGGTAGTCTCCGAGGTATAGTGCCGTTCGTCGCATTTCCCGGATAGACTACTGGGGTTAGCAAAGGATATCCTGTCCTTCGCCAGTTAAACCATGACTCATAGAAATTTAAAGCGGTGTTATGGTGTATCCAATACTGTGTACTAATCTGTTTAAGACCATCTGTTAGGGGATTCGCCGCGACGAAGCTGTTGGCATCACTTTCGGAGATAGCCAACTTGGGATCATATTGGCCCAAAAATGTAATTCCAGCTTTTACACCATTGGCATAATGCGTAGCTGCAGAACCTCCTATTCCCCATCTTTGCGCAGCTTCTGCGAGTAATAATTCACTTTCAGCATAGGTTAATATGAAGGTTACACCATCAGGTTTGATCATTCCAGGATGCGGTGATGAGTACTCTGGGAAGGATGTGTACGACGGATGCGAGGATATAGCATACAATTGATTGTTATTTAGGTCTTTACCGTTAGGCATTCCTTTTTGCAGAGCCGGATCTGTCAGATAGTTCTGGTTGATGTTCTTATAACTTTTTACACCCACATTAGGCCATACTTGTGTTGCAGCCACTTTTATTCTCGGATCGTTACTGCTTTTCAATGCATTGATGAATGTATCTGACCATTTGACATAGTAATGCTCAGAACCACCATCACCCACCAATACCTGGCTATTACGGTTTTGTGTAACGCGAGCGCCGGCTTCGTCATGTTGCACAAAGGCATTGTCGGCATTACCAGTTAGGGTCTTCCCTATTACTTTAGTCGCATAGGTCTTTGCTGTGTTTTCATCCACCTTGGTCAATCGCATAGCTAGACGTAGTATTAAAGAATTGCCGAAGCGTTTCCATTTCTCTAGATCCCCCTTGTAGATTAAGTCCCCTGTAATGTTATCCGCATTAGGATCTAAGGCATTGGTAGCTTCTTCCAGCTCTTTCAGCATATCCATATAGATCTCCTGCTGTTTGTCATATTTCGTAGAAAGAACCTTTTTGTAATACCCTTGACCAGCTTCTGAATAAGGAACATCACCATATAGGTCTGTGATCCGAGCAAATATGAGCGCTTTCCAAATCCGAGCTACTTGATGTACATTTTTATATTTCTCATTGCCACGGGTCATTTCCACTACATCTACAATCGGCTTTACTTGTTCTTCGTAGGCTCTCTCCCAATACGAAGAGGTGTACCAGGGTGTTAACAAATATTTGTCGCCAGCCCAGTAACTAATCACTGTAGACAGTCCCTGCATCATAGTCCCTGAATATATGAGGTTGATGCGCCAGGTTTCGTAAGCAAAGTCTATACTACCAGTATATGTTAATTGTGCAGTTGATAGCACAAAATTAGGGTCAAAGTTTGTAGCACCATAAGAGATGGGATCTGTATTAATCGCCACAAAATCTTTGGTACAACTTGTATTACTAAGCGTCCCTGCTAATAATAGGAACGCTAATATATTTAATTTTTTGATTTTCATGGGGCCTGTGGATTTAGAATTTAACATTAAGATTGAAACCAAATGTTCGAGCAGGAGGAAGTCCACCTAGCTCTAATCCGATTATTGTCGCATTATAGCTCGATTCTGGATCGATGTTTTCGGTTTTCTTCATCAAGATAAATAAGTTACGTGCTACTAAATTTAAGCTTAATCCGTTGATTTTATTTTTGAATACCTTTGCCGGAACGTTATATCCAAATGTCAGCTGTCTGAATTTGATAAAGCTGGCATCATTTACAAAACGGTAAGAGGTATTATTTGCCGTATTCTCATAAAATTTTGGTGCTGTGTTACCCAGGGTTTCCCTATCTGCTAGCGTCTCTTTATGTAATCCCTTGATGTATCCATAATAGTCTGTTCCTGAAAATAACTTTCCACCAAACTTTCCATCAATTAAGAATCCTAGATTAAAGTTCTTATAGGTAAAGTCGTTATTCCATCCCGCAAACCATTTACTTTGCGAGTCGCCAAAGCTTTTCAATTCACCGCGGTCTGGCGAACCATCAGCCAATTTTACAACCTGACCTTGGTCATTATATTTGTAATCGTAAGCGAAAATTTGTCCCATTGATTTCCCCGGTACATGTTTTAAGAAACCAACGCCCGAGCGTGAAGTTCCATACAACATTTCGTCCATGCCTTCAGCTAGCGATAACACTTCGTTGTCGTTATATGTTGTATTGATAGAAGATACCCAACTGAAATTTTCGTTTTTAATAGGTGTACCTGTCAATAACATTTCTACCCCTCTATTACGTAAGGATCCCGTATTCAGTACGGCTGCCGTATAACCTGTCGTAGCAGGAATAGCAACCTGTAAAATTTCATTTCTAGAGTTTTTATTATACCAGGCAATATCCAAATTGAGGCGATCATTGAGGAAGCGAAGTTCTGTACCAATTTCCAACTCTGTGGCCGTCGATGCAAATAAGCCCGAATTAGGAACTGCTGTATTTGCTATTTGCCCTAGCGCGTTACCTTTTATATTCTGCGCCATAAAGCTATAAGATAGCGTCGTTTGGTAGGGGTTTGTGGCCTGTCCAACCTGCGCATAACCGGCACGTAATTTACCAAAATTCAATACCGACGAATTTAAGAACTCAGAGAATACCAATGAACCACTTACTCCTGGATACACAGAGTATAATTTGTTGTCTACCCCTGGTGTCGCCAAGGTGGAGAACCAATCCGAACGTAAGCTACCTGTCAAGTACAAAATATCGCGATACGCATACTCTAAGGTTCCGTATATCGACTGCATTTCTTCTTCCGATTTAATTTGGGAAAGCACTTTATTCTTTAAGCCTACAATCGTATACACGCCTGGTACTAAGAATTCCGTTCCTTGATTAATTAGAAGATCGTTTTTTGTATTTCTATAGGCAGCGCCCACATTAGGCGTTAGTGTCATATCATCCGTCAAAGAAAATGTCTTCCCCACTAAAACGTCTGCATTTAAATCATTAAATTTGGACGTTTGTAAAGCCATATTAAAGGGAGGTGCATAGGCCAATCCCCCCGGAAACACACTTGTAAACTCGTTTGTATAATAATCTTGGCCCGCACGCCCTTGTACAAAGATCCCGTTATCAAAGGTGTATCGGGCTGTCAGTGAGCTTATTAGTCTATTTCTTTTGGTGTTATTCTGAATTTCATAGGCTGCATACCAGGGGTTTGTATCCCAAGGGTTACCTGAATTATACGTTATTTCCTTTCCATTTGCATCAACCCATGGCTTTAGATTCCGAATATCAATACTTGTAGGCATGAATATCGTATTGAAGTTTGCACTACCTGCGCCATCCGAAAGCATGGGTCTGTTCTTCGCATTTTCGATAATATAGTTTGCTTTAGCATCGATAGACAATCGCTTGACAGGTTCAAAAGCGGCTCCTAGATAAAAGGATTGTCTATCTAGGCCAGAATTTGGCATAATGGATTTATTCGTGAGATCGGTCACCGAGAAACGTAAGGTACCACCTTCAAACGATTTGTTAAAAGCCAAAGAGTTCGTCCAGGTATGTCCGCTTCTATAGAAATTCTCGATATTATTCTTTTGTGCCACGTATGGGCGTTCTACACCATCAAACTGAATCACGTTAGAACCATCTAATTTACCTCCCCAGCTCGAAGCCCCAACTTGTTTTGCGGCAGCGGCAGTAGTTGGCTTCACGCCATTTGTGCCTTGTCCATATACATCCTGCCAGTTGGTACGGTCCATCACCTGCTCAATGACATAGTTAGAGCTAAAATCGATACCATTTCCTTTACCCGATTTGGTCGTGATCAAAATAACACCAGCTTTAGCCCTCGAACCATATAACGCTGAAGCAGCGGCACCTTTGAGTACCGATACACTTTCGATATCGTCAGGGTTAAGATTACTGATTGCATCCCCCATATCCGGTGCATTGTCCCACTGACTTCCTTTATTCCCATTTGGATTTGTGGAGCCTCCAGTAGCTACACCTATCGTTTTATTTTCCATAGGCATACCATTAATGACATATAGGGGTTGATTGGTCTGTCCCAAACTAGATGTACCCCGTATCACGACAGAGCTTGAAGAACCTACACCTCCCGACGTAGTCGACACATCCAGACCAGCGACCTTACCCACTAGGGAGTTGACCACATTATTCTCTCTGGCTTTGGTTAAGGATTCCCCATCTAATTGAGTAACTGAGTAGCCTATTGCACGACGCTCTTTCTTCACGCCTAGTGCAGTTACTACAACTTCACTTAGCATCTGGTCATCCGCTTCCAAGGCGATCGTTAGCTGCCCACTTTTTTGGACGGTGATTTCTTTAGTAAGATACCCGGTAAAAGAGATCACCAATGTAGTTCCCGCGGGCACTTCCAGTTCGAATTTTCCATTCAGATCTGTTGCTTTCCCGATAGCACTTCCTTTTACACGGACAGTGGCTCCAGACAGTTTATCTCCATGCTCATCGGTTACCAATCCATTTACAATTAGCGTCTGCTGTTCCGTAACAACAACTAATCCTTCCCCAGAAAGGGAATACTGTAAGCCATTCTTCACGAGCAATCGAGGCAAAAGGTCCACTACTTTTGTATTGTCCACTTTTAGCGAAAGTTCCTTGTTCAGGTTTTCATTTGTCGCACTATATACAAAGTAATAGTCGCTGTTTTCCTCAATCAATTTGAGAATTTTGCTCAACTTTGTCTTTCGGACGTCCAAGGAGACTTTTTGTTGCGAATATACATTTGCCGTAACGTTTGCAAACGCGAAGACAATCATAATTAAGGTTAGTTTCATCCGAATAATGAATCTAGAGTGCAAAAGATAATACAAATGCACTTGCATTAAGCCATTTTTAATCATACTTTAGTGTTGGTTAAAGTTTATAATAGGCTGCGTATGGGTTCGAAGCTTACGCATGCCAGGTTAAATCATTCCGTTAAAGGATGGCAATTTTTGCTGTCCTTTTTTATTTCTCATAAATGGTCACGTTTTTTTCATATATCTCATAATTAAAGGGTTTTACTTTTTGTAGTGCTTTTAGAACTTGCTCAATACTTTCGTCTCTAAATGTAGCTGTAAATCGATAGTTGCCAATAGCATCTCCTTTTAAGGTAATATTGACATCATACCAGCGTTCCAGCACAGATTTTAGTTCATTAAAATCCTGATCAACCATAGCCAATCTGTTTTCTTTCCAGGCTATATCCAATACTTCGTTGTCTGCATTACTTGCTACGTCCTGTATGGCGATTTCCTTTACGTCAGCCTTTACTTTTGGAGCTTTGCTGGTCGGTTTTGGAAACGCAGTCGCCAGTTCATTTTTATAAATGGTTACTTTCTGATTAGGCTTTATAATAATAGAATTTTCATTTCTCCCTTTACTTTTAAGCTCTATCAGACCTTCGATAAGTAAGGCTTCAGACGCTAATTCATCCGGATAAGATTTTACGTTAAATGAAGTCCCTAAAACGCGAATATCGAATTCGTTAGTATGCAAGACAAAGGGTTTGTCCACATCCTTTTTAACATCCAGATAAGCTTCTCCTTCCAAAAATACCTGTCGGTTAGATATACCAAAATCTTTATCAATTTGAAGTTTACTTGCCGAGTTTAGTGTTACTAAAGTTCCATCGATCAAGGCAAATGTTTTCTTTTCTCCCTTTACCGTTTGATAGACTTCCTGCACTGCTACCATCTCGATATTTTGAGGTATGGTATTCGTGTTTTTAGTATACCATAAGTACGCAAAACCGCAGATAGCGAACCCAGCTGCAATCCGTATATAAGTAGTAGGCCTGTTCCAACGCTTTCCTTTTTCAGAACTATTCTGGTTATTGATTACATCACGTAATTTTTCTATTTGATGGTTTATGGGTTTCTTATTGCCTGACAATATCTGAAATAGACGTTGTGCACGTGCTATTGTTTCTTCCTGTTCGGGGTGTTGTAATCTGTATTGCTCCCAATATTGGATACATTGTTCGTTTTCCTGTGAACAGAATTGTTGAAAAGTATCGTCAATCAAAAAATCTTCTACTTCTTTGTAGTCTTTATGGCTCATTATTTAAGCGGTTTTATATTATAGTGCTCAAAACCGGTTCTTTTGCCTAAGAAAAAAACTAATAAATATATATATGTCTGATTTTTAGTTTGTTAAATTTCGCTTAGCTCCTGTCTTAGAATTTTGAGCGCATCATAAAGTGTGTTGTAAGCAGTCTTTACGGTCATATGGGTAGTCTCCGCAATTTTCTCGTAGGTATAACCTTCAAAAAATTTTAGATGAATCATTTGCTTTTGTCGGTACGTCAATTTTTCAAGCGCCTCTTTAAGCTTGAGTTGTACTATTTCATTCGTTTGTACGCGGATTATAAATTCATCATAAGGCATTTCAGTCCAATCCTCTTCGGCCTTCAAGTGCTGGAGAGCAGTATTTATTTTATTTTGTTTTTCGAGTAATCTTAATATTTTTCTTTTAAGGAATGTCAATAGATAAGATTGTACATTTTCTACACGATCTAGATTAGGGATCTTTTCCCATATAGAAGTGAATACCTGATCAACGGCTTCAGTACTAATATCCGCATTGCCACAGGTACGGATACCAAAATTAACCAAATCACTGTAAAGTGCTGCATATAGATCGAAAAAAGCACTTTCATCCCCGCCCCTTACTCGTTCCCACAACAACCTATATCCCAGTGATCCCTTCATGTTATTTGTTAGCCTTCTTATTATAATTGATTTACGCGCGTCGTATAAAGCGAAGATGTTTATTTTTTTAGACATTTTCAAAAAAAGTTCAACTAATTTCTAGCTACAGCATAACCTGTTAAAATATGTTAAACAGTATTTTCGAGGTACTAAGGCTCTTGTGTCTTCGTTTTTATGGTATAATTTCATAATTAGGTTAATAATTGGTTTGGTAAAATCCTGAAGTTCCCCGCTTCAGGATTTTTTATTGGATTTACAGTCATTTACTTAGGAATTAACACGGCTCGTTAGTTAGCTAATGATAACGTTTCTTCTATCTTTGCGGCATGAAGAAAATGCTCTTAATTGCGCTCTTTTTATTGTTTATTTTTGATGGTATCGCACAAAAACACATGCAAGGGCGCGTGGTGAAAGTAGCGGATGGGGACACATTTACTATCGTGGACAAGTTTCAAAAGAAAACAAAAATCAGACTACACGGAATCGATTGCCCCGAAAAAGGACAGGATTACTTTCAAGTAGCAAAAAGCTTTACCAATGGTCACATCTTTGATAAATGGATTAATATTGAGGTAAAGAGTAAAGATCGATATGGACGTATTGTTGGGATCGTTTGGCTAGAGAACCAAGAGAGTTTGAATCTTATGCTTATTCAGGCGGGTTTAGCATGGGATTATCCAACTTATAGTAAGAGCAGGATTTATCGGGACGCTGAGTTACAAGCTAGAAAAGACAAAAGTAATATTTGGTCACTTTATGAACCTACTCCACCCTGGGATTTTAGAAAGGTGAAAAAAGTTAAAAAGGCTTAAATCAGCAATATATTTTGCATATTATGTTTATATGTTTTATATCCAGTTTGGATTATGATTGATTTTTAAATAGATATGAACTCACCATTACAACGTTTAACGGTTTACCCTTCTGATCACCAAAAGATCACCGGACGTAGTGAACGTACGTGTCAACGTCTTATTAATAAAATTCGAGATATGTTCGGTTTGGGGCGACAACAACTTGTCACCATACATCAGGCTTCCGAATACCTAGGGATTCCAATGAACGATATGTAAAGTTTTATACGATAAAATCCGTATCTATAATTTGTTTCTAATTATGCCCATTGCTACTATTTACCCTTTTAGTAGATGTAATTTTTGTGCAGTCATATACGACAAAAGCGATAAGACTATTTGTGCAGTAATCTACCTTTAAATTATCAATCGGAACGTGGTACTCTCCGAAGACGTGATGTATTAATTGATTTATTAAAATTTAAAAGGTAAAAAAAAGGCAATTAAATTCAATGTTAGAGAAGTGGGCAAAACAGGAGATATTACTGCACCTAAAAAGTTTTACGCAAGGCCAGTACATACTGGTGAAGTGACATTAGCAGAGCTGGTGGAAGACATTTCGTATGCATCATCGATAACGAGATCGGACCTCTATGCTGTGTTACAAAGTTGAATACATGATATCCCCCGTAATATAGCTAGGGTAAATATTGTACGCCTTGGTGATTTCGGATCTTTTTGTTTGTCTACTCATAGCGAAGGAAGCGATCTGGAAAAAGAGGTAACGAGTGGCAACATTATTCGAACTAAACTTCTTTTTAATAGCGGAAAACGTATCAAAAACGTATTGCAAACTTTAATTTTTAAGAAAAACGGATCATAGCGTCATTTAGATGCTTTTCGTAAAGCCGGTATCCCATTGGATTTCGGCTTTTTTATATTTTTTTTAAAATATCTAGCTATAGCTTTGGTCGAAATGAACAGCTAGAGTTTCTAACATCTACATATAGATTTCCCCATAAGTATATGTACTTTTAAGAAGTATACATATTGACTTAAAAAAAGCATTCAATCACGGACAATGGATCGCTTTTGGACTAAAAAGCCTAAAATTTATCGTATTAATTGAATTTTATTTTTAAATACGTTGATAATCAAGTGAAAAGAATGTTCAAACGACTTGAAGACAGATTTATTTCCCTATACAAAATTTCGAAAAAATATTCTCCAACAAATCGTCCGTAGTGACCGTCCCTGTGATCTCTCCTAGATGATGTAACGATTGTCGGATATCCATGGCTAAGAAATCGGATGTAACCGGATTATCAATACCAAATAACACGCGTTCCAAGGCTATCTGCGTATGTTGCAGGGCTTCGACATGGCGGATATTGGTTACCATTACATCGTCAGTATTAATATTTGAAAGATTAACTTGGTTCAATAATTCTTCTTTAAGTTCTTCAATACCGGTTTTTAGTTTAGCGGATATATATAGAGGCTTTAAGCTAGCATACTCCAGTTTATCGGCATCAGATAAGAGGTCACTTTTATTGATGATAACGACGAATGGTATGTTGAGATCTTTGACTTCGGCGATTTGTTCTTGGACAGTGACGATTCGATCCTGTACGGGATCAAACAAATAGATAATTAGTCGTGCTTGCTTCATCTTCTCCCGTGTACGTTCTACGCCTTTGGCCTCAATGATGTCTTCGGTATCTCGAATTCCCGCAGTATCGATAAATCGGAAAGTTATCCCATGGATATTGATTTCATCTTCGATCGTGTCACGAGTAGTACCCGCTATATCAGAGACAATTGCACGCTCTTCATTCAACAACGCATTTAACAATGTAGATTTACCTACATTGGGTTTTCCTGCGATAACTACAGGGACACCATTTTTTAATACATTACCTTGTTCAAAGGACTGGATCAGTTTGGCGATCACACTGTAGATTTGTTGAACTAAACCTTTTAGTTGGTCACGGTTCGCAAACTCAACATCTTCCTCCGAAAAATCTAATTCTAACTCTATCAAAGAAGCAAAATGAACCAGATCCTCGCGTAGCTTTTTTAATTGGTTCGAAAAACCACCACGCATCTGTTGCATGGCCACCTGATGGGAAGCTGCCGAATTGGATGCTATCAGATCTGCTACTGCCTCTGCTTGAGATAGGTCAAGACCTCCATTTAGAAAAGCACGCAATGTAAACTCTCCGGCACGAGCTGCACGTGCACCTTTTTTTATCAGTAAATTGATAACACGCTCTATGATGTACTTTGAATTGTGCGTTGATATCTCTACCGAATTCTCCTTGGTATACGAGTTGGGGGCCACAAACAAAGAGACAAGTACTTCGTCCAATACTTCTTCCCCATCCCTGATTGTACCAAAATGTATGGTGTGCGAGTCCTGCTTAGCAAGATCTTTTCCTTTAAAAACATCGTTTACGATAGAAATAGCTTCATTTCCTGAAATACGAATCACAGCGATAGCGCCCTGAGCGCCGGGAGAGGTAGCCAAAGCTACGATAGTATCTTGAGAGATTAATCCGTTTGTAGACATTGGACAAACCTACATAAATTCGCCTTTACAAGCAATATAATTACGGCGAAATGTAAAAGCGAATTTTGTAGCTCTCCTCATCCATTTAAATTCTTTTATAGAGAAAATGTATAAAGTAAAATGTAAAAAAAAGACAACCTTGTCTGTATGATCTGTGTTTTCATATGTATATAAATTTTTTTTATCTGTCATCTGGAATATCCAAACCGAGTGTAACGAGCTCACGAAGTAATTATAATTATGCACGGATTGTTGTAGTTGGTGTGCATGCTACTTCGCCGTCATTCGTGTTTTGTGCCGTATCACCTGCATGGATATTATATACAATCGATTGTGTAACCTTATTGTTATGTGGGCTTTAGATACAGATTCTATTTATATTTGTTTCCGTAAAACCTTTAAACTTATGAGTACCTATAAAAAAGTTGTTCTTAGAGCCGTCTTTGCCACAATGAGTTTGCCCGTTTTAGGGTTTGCTCAGTCTGATTTAACTGTACAATTGAGAGATCGAAATGTCACCATCAATACCAAAGGACAAATTGCTTATATAGGAAAAGCAGATTCAACAGATAATCTCCTATTGACAGATTCTGTTTCTTCCTTATTACGCATCAAAAGGTTTGGGCAAACACAGAGCGAAAGTCCCAGAAAGCTGAGTTGGGTTGACAAAGGGAAAAGTACGATTTTAAATTTCGATTTTGACGGTCCGAAAGTCGAGGTTTTACTTACCAAGAATCCAGATTATTTGAAGTTTGAAGTGTTAAATGTAGAGCACGAAGACAAAGTCGAATTGTTGCAGTGGGGACAGATTTATACCCGACTCGATGGGAATGTGGGACAGTCTTTAGGAGCTGTATATAACGCGAGTGATGCTGTAGGTTTAATGGGGCTTAATATCAAGAGCTCAGGAGGATTTGAGATCGATCATCGTGAACGGTTTGGTAATGCTGCGCAAAGATTGGTCAAGGGCTCCGTTCTTCAAGGTTTTACACGAAATCGGTCTAAGCAAAGGCAGGATGATAACTTTATTCAAGAGCTGACTGAAGCGGTTCCTGTCCATGGGGATGATGCGAGGCTTAAAGGATCTGCTTTTGCCCTCTATACGACCGATAGTGCATCTCTACCCCGGGTTATCGAAGGTATAGAGATAAAGGAAGGTCTCCCCCATCTCACCCATTCTGGAGAATGGATCAAAAGATCTTTGTATTCAACTTCTTCCAAATTTATTATCTCTTTCACGGAACAGAATATTGACGAGTGTCTGGATATCGCACAGCGTGCGGGTATTACCAATGTATATCATCCAGGTATTTTCAAGACTTGGGGAACTTACCAATTAGATTCCAAGGCTTTTCCAAATGGTACTAGATCACTGGCGTTATGCAGTGATAAAGCCAAACAACGCAACATGAATCTAGGCGCTCATACGCTGACCAACTTTATAACGACCGACGACCCTTTGGTCAGCCCAAAGCCACATCCGGGGCTACAGTTGGCTGCTGTGACAGCACTTCAAACGTCAATCGGAACCGATGACAGTAGCATTCTTTTGCAGAACAGTACGTTGATTAAAGCCTATATAAAAGACGAGCTACTTCCTTCTAAAACAGATAATAATGTTAATCAGAATCGTGAAATATTTGCGATCCGGATTGGGGATGAAATCATCGAATATGCGGCGGCCAAAGTTTCAGGACGCCTGATTGAGCTGAGTGGTTGTAAAAGAGGAGCCTTCGGAACAACGGCCTCTACACATCAAAAAGGTCAACGGGTAGGACGCTTAGCCTCACATGCCTATAAAGTTTTCTTTGCCGATATTAATCTACAGGACAGTGTCGCCATGAATCTTGCACGTTTTTTTAACGAGGGTAAATTAGAACGCATTAGTTTTGATGGCGTTGAGGGTGGCGTTGCTACAGGGCACAACCGCTATGGAGGCGAGCGTTTTGTCGATGTCTTTTTCAAGCACTTGGAAAATAAGAACATCGTCGCCAATTCCAGCGATGTGATGCACTACGCTTGGCACTACTTTTCCAATGAAAGCTGGGGCGAGCCTTGGTGGGCCAAAAGCTTCCGCGAATCCCAACTAGATCATCGTTTGGGCGTACAGAAGGCGCTGAAAGAAGACCTTTTACCTCGAAAGATGGGGCAGTTCAGTATTAAAGAGAATACTACGCTAAAAGATATCAATTGGATCATGGGACTTTGTGCAGGTTTTGATAATGGTGTAGACTTTTACGTCTCTCCAGCGATTATTAAAGCCAATCCCGATGGAGAAGCGATTTTGACGGCTATCAAGAGGTGGGAAACAGTGCGTATGATGAAAACCCTTTCCGATGAGCAAAAAGAGAATTTACGTAATGTATTTACTTTGTACGAGTTGACCGGAGAATTGAACAACCCTAGTTTACGTATTATTGAGACGTGGGCACCGGAAGGAGGACAATTGCAAAAGGAAAACGACAGAGTTACACTCCCTATTAACCTATTGGAGAGGACACAAAACACCATCATTACGTTTGACTATAGACACCACAGCCAAGTTACAGAGCCTGGTAAGCCGACGCATTCCGAAGTGACATTTAATTCCTCCGGAGAGAGCCAGCCCCTACGTTTTGCTATCCGCGTCTCTGCTACGGCAAAAGAAAAAGTAGAAGGCCTGCTTCTCAAATCTGGAACTAGGCAATTGGATATACCTTTCGTACTTAACCCCGGGGATTATGTGATTTTAGATCGCGACAAAAGTTTGAAACAGTTCGATTCCAATGGCATGTTGCTAAACAGCACTAGGCCTAGACAGCTGTTTAATATCAATAAAGGTGAAAATATTATTCTCATTGATTACAAAGCATTGCGCGATAAGTCAGGCCCTGAGGTAATTCTCAACGTTGCTTTTGATAAATAGGCAATTGACCTGCTCATTCAGGAGCTATTCGGAATGAGCAGGATTACTTTAGTTACCTTCTTTAATGTAGTTCCAACTGCTCAATTTATCTTGTAAGATACGCGATATCTTGTTGAAATACCGTTTCTGTTTGTAGCCCATTACCCATTGTATACCCTGTATAGCATTGGTGCAGAATATTTCATCAGCCTTTTTCATAATCTCTGGACTGATTTGAGCTTCCACGACAGGTATTCCTTCAGATTCAGCGATATCCATTACCACACGACGCATGACCCCAGCTATGCAACCTTGGTTTATTGCAGGGGTGTATAATGTTTTTTCATAGTAAACAAAGATATTGGAACTCAGAGCTTCGCAAAGAAAGCCTTCTTGATTGAGTATGAGCACATCGTCGTAATCAAATTTCTTTTTATAAAGTCCCGCCAAAACATAGATTAGCGAGTTGTTCGATTTCAGGTCAGACAGATCACTAAAAGGCTTTTTATTTTCAGTATATAGATCGATAATCAATCCTGTTTTCTTGTCCCTAACAGGCTCTTTGAGACTTTGTACCTGAAAGACAAAGCCTATGCTGTTGCTGTCTGGTGCATAGAGGCCATTTCCTTCCCGAAAGACAACCAGACGTACACGGACGCGCTGCCCCAGCATGTTGTTCTTTCTAATGAGTTCCTCCGTGGACGCTTTTATAAAATAGGTATCAAATTTACCTGCTTTCTCCAGGCTAAGTCTTTGCATGCTACGTTGTAGACGTTCGATGTGAAAGTCTAAAAAACGTATTTCACCATCTTTATACAGCATGGTCTCGAAGATTCCGTCTCCGTAACGGAAAGCACGGCTATTGGCTGTAAATATAGTATGTTCCTCCGGCACTAGCGTACCGTTGTAGTTCATGTAGTGTGTAGGCATAAAAAATGCATTAAAATTCAATCGTTTCTGCTAATAGTGACGGGCTACTGAAGATGCTTCTCTGTACCGTATGCACGCCATTTCTCTAATGCTAAACGAAAATCTTCAGGTAATGGTACTTCAAAGTTCAACGTTTTTTTTGTTTTAGGATGTTGAAAACCTAAAGATCGAGCATGAAGTGCCTGTCTAGGTATTATCTCAAAACAGTTGTCTACAAACTGCTTATACTTAGAGAAAACAGTTCCTTTAAGTATCCGATCCCCCCCATAACTTCCATCGTTAAAGAGTGGGTGCCCTATTGATTTCATATGTGCACGTATCTGATGTGTTCTTCCTGTTTCCAGTTGGCATTCGATCAGTGTCACAAAGCCGAATCGCTCCTTAACTGTATAGTGTGTTACAGACCATTTTCCTTTCTCAGGGTCATCGTACATACTCATGATCCGACGATCCTTCATGTCCCTACCTATATATCCGCTCACCGAGCCATCTTCTACGATATCGCCCCAGACCAAGGCCACATAACGTCGCTCTATGCTGTGTTCAAAAAACTGTTTGGCCAAAAAAGTCATCGCCCATTCATTTTTTGCTATAACAAGTAGTCCCGATGTATCTTTATCGATCCGGTGTACCAGTCCTGGGCGTCCTGTATTGCCGGGGAGAGTTGGCAACTGGTTTAGGTGATACGTCAAAGCGTTGACCAAGGTGCCCGTATAGTTATTAAAGCCGGGGTGCACCACCATACCAGCCTTCTTATTGACCAGTAGCAGGTCATCATCTTCATATTCAATATCCAATGGAATGTTTTCCGCATAGACTTCTGTATCCCTTGGTGGATCTGGTAGTACTAATGTGATGATATCCGAAGGTTTGACCTTGTAGCTCGCCTTTACTACTTTGTCATTGACCAATACTGAGCCAGCATCGATAGCATTCTGA
The DNA here is from genome assembly GCF_011007365.1 of Sphingobacterium sp. xlx-96. Taxonomy (GTDB): domain Bacteria; phylum Bacteroidota; class Bacteroidia; order Sphingobacteriales; family Sphingobacteriaceae; genus Sphingobacterium; species Sphingobacterium luzhongxinii. The sequence continues at coordinate 90,589 of NZ_WFKM01000013.1, forward strand.
ATACGGTTGCGCGAGGTATTCTCGACCCTATTCATCAAAAACTTGTCAATACGAAGCAGAGCCTGCCCTTTATCAGCAACTATCCGTATATGTTCATACAACTCCTGTTCGTCCTGTTCCTGTATATCTAAGTCTTCATTCATAGCACAAAAGTAAGTGAATTAGACGGAAAAATGCTAACTTTAGCGCATACTTACTTCAATACATTGAATATTAATTACTCCTATTTTTGCTATGCTCATCTTTAGTCCCGAACAGCCACTTCTCCACCCGCTTCATACCGAAAAATCTGTAGAAGTTTATATCAAAAGGGACGATATGATACATCCATTTATTTCGGGAAATAAATGGAGGAAATTGAAGTATAACCTATTAAAAGCTAAGCGTATAAATAAAGACACTTTAATTACTTTTGGAGGTGCTTGGTCTAATCATATTCTAGCAGTGGCCTGTGCAGCCGCAGTCGAGGGATTTCAAGCAAAAGCCTTTATACGTGGCGATCAGGTCTCCAACCCGGTTCTGGATATGTGCAGACTATTCGGTATGGAGCTGATCTTTGTTTCCAGAGCAGATTATAAAGATAAAAAACAGCTGTTTGAATCGTTAGGAGGTAACGCAAACGCTTTGATGATCGATGAAGGTGGTGCTGGCGTGGAGGGGGCACAGGGTTGCTCCGAATTATTAGATGAGTTAGAGCAACGGTATGACCATATTTTCGTTGCAGCCGGTACAGGCACCACGGCGGCCGGTCTCTCGTTAGGAATAACAAGACACAGCTTAGACACTGTTTTACATGTAGTGCCTGTCTTGAAAGGGGGATTGTTTATCAAAGAGGAAATGACAGCGTTAGGTGCTTCAACAGTTAAAACAGAATTTCACACCGACTACCATTTTGGAGGATATGCAAAATCTAAACCCGACCTTATCCGTTTTGTCCAGAGCTTTGTGCGACAAACAGGCATTATGATCGAACCCACGTATACAGGTAAGGCCCTGTTTGCACTACATGACCTTTTAGAAAAGGGTAGATTTAAAAAGGGAAGCAGTATCTTATTTATACATACCGGTGGATTGACCGGCTTGTTGGGACAATTGGAATATTTTAGGTAGGACATCAGGAACATGAGCTATCTCCTGCCGTCGATCGAAGCTGCTTAAGCTAACACATCTCTGATATCCACATCCTTGTCAAACATTGCCTTTGCAAATGGACATAATGGTATGATTTTAATGTTATTATCTCTAGCATTCTCAACGATTTTTTGAAGTAATATTTTACCTATATTTTTTCCTTTTTGTTCGGCATCTACTTCCGTGTGATCGATTATTATTTTATCAGCCCCAGCTACAGAGTAGGTCATTTCACCGATTTTTTTATTTTCCTCATAGGCAACAAAAGCACCTTTGCTTCCTGATACTTCTTTTTTAATTAACATAAGGATTGGTTTTAAGCTTGTTAATGATATTCTATCTTCAAAACAATATTAATTAATTGCTTCTATACCAAAATAACAAATATTAGCGAGAAACTGTTTTAATCTTTGTAAAATCTCTATGAATACCGAAACTTATAATTACTTTCGTACTACTTAACGCGCAATGAGAAACCGTATGAAAAACCTGCTAATCCTATTATTGGGTAACCTATTTGCCATGATTTCCTTTGCACAAGAGATCGAAGACCAGCGTAATACGGATAGTCTTTTTGTACGAAAACATAATAGTACCGATTTAGCGCCTGACAGCCTTTATGACGTAGTCGACCTTTTTCAAGATATTAACCCTTTTAATAAAAAGAAGAAAGACAGTATTCCGAAAAGGAGATCCGGTGTATCGTATTTGCCCAACATCAATTACAATCCAAGTATTGGTTTTCAAATAGGTGTTAAAGCGGTTGGAGGCATACATTTTGGAGAGAGGAAGAATACGAGTATGTCCGTATTTGCTACTGCGCTAAGTTACACGACTCGTGGTATTATCGTCGGTTATTTGTTTCATGACGTCTATACGCAGGAAAACAAATGGAACCTTAAGGGAAGTCTACATATCGCAAAGATGGTCGGCCTAGACTATGGTATGGGAATCGGTAATCCATTGTCCAATCCTACGGAAGAAGAATTGACATTGAACAACCCAAATCGCGAACGCTTTGTAAATAAATATACTGTGTATGGTTTTAACGAGCGTGTATACAAAAAGTTAAGTCCTGGACTTTTTGTCGGCGCAGGCGTATATTTTGAGCTGAAACGCAATATCAGCACATTAACGGATATTGACCCCTCCCCTGTTGAGATTTACAGCAAATGGAATGGATTTGATCCTGTGAGCAATAATAACAATGGACTGATGTTTAACTTGCAGTATATGACACGTGACAATCCGAATAATGCTTATAAAGGTATCTACACGGACGTCGTATTTCGAGTCAACCAAACCTGGATGGGAAGTTCAAAAAACGCCATACAGCTCCTTACGGATTTTCGTAAATACATACCATTGTCTACCGAAAAGCCAAATCATGTGTTGGCATTCTGGTATTATGGATCTTACAACCTCAGCGGTAAGCTGGCCTATCTAGACTTACCTGGGACGGGTAAAGACCCCTATGCGAAAAGTGGAAGAGGGTACACGAACGGCTATTTTAAAGGTAATTCCTACGCTTATGGCGAGGTGGAGTATCGCTTCCCTATTCTGCCTAACCGATTTTTGAGCGGAGTGGTGTTTGGAAATGTACAGACAGTAGACGATCAGATGGGGACGAAATTGTTCCGACACTGGCAGCCTTCGGGCGGTGCAGGTTTACGCGTTCTGTTTAATAAAATGACACGTACCAATCTTTGTATCGACTATGCCGTTGGAAAGTTCGGTCAAAAAGGTTTATTTTTGGGACTTAATGAAGCATTTTAATTCGATTATCCCGTTATTAGCCGTATTATCGCTTACCAACGTACATGCACAAACAAAAAGGGATACTGCTAAAATAGATTTACAACCTATCGATGTCAAGGTTTATTTTGCGAAGCAATCTTTGCTAGAAGTGACATCCGCCACGCAGACGTTATCGCTAGAGGCGCTAGCACGACAATCGACGACTTCGTTGGTGTCGGCGATAAATACCGTACCCGGCATCCGGATGGAAGAACGGTCTCCAGGCTCCTATCGTCTCGCTATGCGCGGCAGTTTAATTCGATCTCCCTTCGGAGTGCGCAATACGAAAGTCTATATCGATGAGTTCCCCCTGACAGATGCTGGTGGCAATACCTACATTAATTTATTAGCCCCTGTAGGGATCAATGCTATCCAAATCGTTAAAGGACCTGATGGTTCACTTTTCGGAGCAAACTCGGGCGGGGTTTTGCAGATTAGACCCAAAGGCTTTGAGGTGCTAGAGAATAAGCGCGCACTTGAATTAACTACCGGATCCTATGGAATGTTTCAGCAGACTTTGTCATTGCAGCAACAGCTAGCCCCGACCTATCAATTTTCCTTGGATCAATCTTTTATACGTTCGGATGGTTATAGGGATCATTCAGCGCTAAACAAAAAGACGATTCAAACCGCTCACCAATGGCAATACCATAGAAAAGCACAGCTCCGTGTATTTGGACTTTATACCGATATGGGGTATCAAACCCCGGGAGGCCTTAATGCGATTCAGTATGATGCCGATCCAAGTACTTATCGCCCTGCTGCCGGAACGAACCCCAGTGCAAAAGAACAGCAAGCAGCGATATACAATAAGACAGGATTTGGAGGGATATCAAATCAACTGCAAATCACCAAGAACATTTCTTATCTATTGGCTCTTTTTGGGTCGTATACCGATTTTAAAAATCCTTTTATCACAAATTACGAGAAGCGTATCGAGAAAAATTGGGGATTACGTAGTTATTTATCATTAGATCGTGAGGACGCAGCGCTGTCCTGGCAGATGCAATTTGGCTTTGAGGCTATAAAAGGGAGTAGTGATATTGATAATTACAACAACAACAGCGGGATCCCTGGAGCAGTTCAGGCCAAAGATGACATGACAAACTCGCAATGGAGTGTCTTTTATCGGGCACAGGTCGAATTCGTGAAAAACTGGCATATGGAGGGATCAATAGGTCTGAATGGAAGTCATATCTACTATGACCGGAAGTTTCCTACCACAGTACCTGCTCAAGGAAGCCTATCATTTGATACACAATGGATGCCAAGAATAGCTACGTCTTACGTATTGAATGATATTATGTCGTGGCGCATGTCTATTGCAAAAGGATATTCTACCCCAACTTTGGCCGAAGTACGCTCGTCGGACAATAGAATTAATAGCGATCTCCACGCTGAATCCGGAACGAATTATGAAGTGGGGTATAAAGTTAAAACCAATAGTAACGCACTAATCATTGATATTGCGGCTTATACGTACCAAATGAGGAATGGGATCGTTCGAAGCTTGAACGATGCAGGAGTAGAATATTATCAGAATGCCGGTCAGATGAAGCAAAAAGGAGTTGAACTCTCATTTTGGGGTACAATCCCTGTTACGACGTATGTTCCGTTCTTACTCGGATTAAACTGGCACTCGGCTTTAAGTTATAACGATTATCAATTTGGAGATTATAAAGTGGCTGATAAGGATTATAGCGGTAATCGCATGACCGCAGTACCAAATTGGGTGTGGACAAATACCCTACAATTACAATTCCTTCATCAGTTGGGGATTAATCTTTATCACAACTATACCTCAGCGATGCCTTTAGACGATGCTAATACTGTATTTGCCAAAAAGTATCATCTACTACAAGGAAAATTTAGTCATGTACTTCCATTGTCGAAGAGTATATACCTACAGCTTTTTCTCGGGGTTGATAATCTGCTTAATCAAAAGTACAGCTTAGGTAACGACATAAATGCTTTTGGTGGACGTTATTTTAACGCTGCTCCCACACGCAATTTTTATGGTGGCGCTAAGCTTAGTTTTTAATAGGCCTGTTCTTGCTAATTTTGAAAAACTTCCAGAGCTTGTCGCTAAAAAGCAAGATCAAGATGACATACACCAGTTGAGAAAAGAATGATAGTTTGTCCTGGAGGTTTTCCGATAGACCATATGAGGTTACAAATAAACTGCCAACATAATTGAGCATCATACCAAAGACGGTACCTATGAGGAAGAATAAGATGGCCATTTTCTTACTTTTGGTCATCTCCTTTTTGGAGCGCTCATAGTTAAGGATGTTGTTCATTGCCTGCTCTTCGAAATCAACAAATGGCATTTCGAGTTTGCTGCTCTTGAGCAGCGAATAGAGTTCATCTTTATGTTCCATAATATTCTTCTTTCATTAATCGGCACAGAACACTGTAAAGGTGCTTGCGCGCTCTAAATAAGATCACTTTCGCATTTGAATCTGTCCAGCCTGTGATCTCGCAAAGCTCCTGTATGGCCAGTTCCTCCAAGTAGTAAAGACGTAATGCTAAAGCTTCGTTTGCAGGAAGCTTTACCAGCGCTTGTTGAACCACCTGCTCCTGCTCTTTCTTGACTAGCCTATCGAATGCATTTTCATCCCAGATCAGATCATGCTCTTGAAGATCAAAACTGACGGACTCTGGTTTTAGTCTACGCATGGCGCTAAATGCACAATTTACAACGATACGATAAAACCATGTACTGAATTTGGAGTGCTGCTTAAACTTCGCCAACGACTGATAACAACGCATAAAAGCATCTTGAACGACTTCTTCGGCCAAATGCTCCTGCTTTACAATAGAATGTGCTACCGAATAAGCCATATGCTTGTAGGTTGTCAGAAAATACCTAAAAGCATATGGGTCTCCCGCCAAAACCTTATCAATATAGATTTGGTCCATTCTTAATCTTTCGGTTCTTGACTTTTATCCAATTTATTCGCAACGATCATAGAAATACCTGCACATATGGTAATGATCCCCATAGGGATTGAATCTTCCGAATGAAAGTAATTAAATTCTCTAAGAATTCCGACAATGAGAATTCCGGCACCTATCCCAAGTACAACTATTCCGGGTTTCTGCCAGTCGTAGGGTTCTCTTTTGATAGGTGGAGTATCATTGTTCTGGATTCGAACGGACCTAAACCGCATAATGAAGTAAATCGAGAGTGTTATAGCAGCAAAAAGTCCTGTAGACATCACCGCCAGCATTGTTTCCTTTTCCATATTTTAAATGTTCTTTTACCATTAGTCGTCTATAATTTCGGAACGGTTACACTTTAACAAAAAACTTTTTGTGTTCCTTACTGTTCTATTCATAAAGATATAATCTTCAGCCTATGTCATTACAAGTTAGTTATCATGTTCAGACTGTCGATAGTCCTTTTTGGTCCTTTGCTATACATGATGGACATCATATTGATCAAGATTTATTACCGTATTTACTTTTGAATAGCAAACAGCGCTTGCGAGAAGAAGATCCCTATACAGCGTTGATCGCAGAATTGCCGATCAACCAGTTTGTGGTCGGCACCTCACGTTTTCAATTGGATCTGAATCGCAGCGTCGAACAGTCTGTTTACCTCCGGCCGGATCAGGCTTGGGGTTTGACTGTTTGGAAGGACAATTTTCCAGTTACTTTTTTAGAAATTCTTTATAAGAAGCACCGGGATACATATCGTATTATCGAACGAAATATACAAACTACTATTCAAAAGTATGGCTTCTTTGTAGTGCTGGATGTACACAGTTACAATGTCAAACGTGAGTCTATATCACAAGCTATCGATGAGGAAGCAAATCCGCAGATTAATCTTGGAACATACTACAACGATCTGAAATGGCGCATATTGACCGAGAACTTCCTGACGGCTATCCAAAATCAGAAATTGTACGGCGGATCTATTGATGTTCGAGAAAATATCAAGTTTAAAGGAGGCTATCTGAATCAGTTTATAAATTCCAGGTTTGGGGATAAGGGGTGTGTGTTCTCCGTAGAATTCCGTAAGGATTTTATGAATGAATGGACGGGTGAGCCAGACGTACAGCGGATCGCGGGCTGTAAGCAATTGCTGATAAATACGGTACAGACCTTAAAAGACTATTTTGCGTATGAGCGATGAGAGACGTTTAAACTTTATATGGAGTGCCATAAAGGCAAAGCAACCCTTTCACGTCCAGATTCCCAATATCGGAAAGTTGGTCTTTAGTAAGATTGTGCCCTGTATATTTATTTACAGATCTCCGATTAGTGCCAAAGATAAAATGTTGTCTAATTTGGCCAAGTCGCAGTTAGCTAGTATTATAATCCAACAGAACAGTGCCGATGGTGTTACCTTATTGCGAAAGATTGCTACTAGTATCCAAGAGCAATTCGGATCTTGTTTATTGGTAGAGATATGGAGCGGATTACCGGATCAAGCTTCGGACGTAGCTATTTTGGTGGGGCAAAAAGGCATTTTGCCTTTGGCTGAGTATATGCACAAAAACCTACAAACAGAAGCTCAGGATATTGTTTCCGAGATTCAGAAGTTGAAAGAGTTGCCCCATCCCCCCGGTTGTGAGCGTATCTTTAGCTTAAAGGAATCCCTTGAGAAGAGCATTTACATCATCGGGATGTCAATCCGTAAGAGCTATCAACTAAGCAATGGTGAGTATCTCCCTATCCTATTGCGGCACTATCGAGAATCATTGGGGAAAATTCTGTTACGTGTATTTTTTGAATATGTACGGTTATTTACAGACCAAAATCCCGCTACCTTTCGATTCCATCTTCGTAAGGAGATCACGCCTAACGTATTCGATATAGATAAATCACTTACCACAGAAAGCCAACGTTTTGACTTTCTACTATTAGTTACACCACTGAATGTGCCTGAGGCATGGGAGTCCTTTAAAAAATCAAAATTTAGTAAGTCCCCAGTATTTCAATACAGACCCATGCCTATTGACCCCGATTTGGTAAAGCGCAATCTCTACAATCTACGCATTGAAGATATTTATGATCCCACTATTGCTTACCTATTCCGGGACAAGCGTCGGGAACTGGACGAAATGATGAGTATGCTGGCCGACCGCAATACAGAGGATTTTATGCATGGTAGTCTGCAGGTTTTTGGCAATGTCAGTGATAATCTGCTACAAATCGCACAATCCATATTGACAGTCATAGCGCACAATTCTGTGCCGATATCCCGAGAAGAGGAAAGGCTCAATGCCAAGGAGTTTGCCCAAATGGCCAGGGAAGAAATAGCATACCTGAGTAGTCAAGCTCCAGATTTGCATACTACCGTGCGGGTTCGTTCCGACATATCGGGCGTGATGGTTAATAGAGGTGTCCTTAATATCGGAGCAGACTATCAGATATCGCCAGCGCGCGCGCCGGCATTGATCCAACATGAAGTAGGCACCCATATTGCGACTTACTTTAACGGTAAGGCACAACCCTTACAGTTATTCAGTTTAGGAGTACCGGGATATGAGCAGTTGCAGGAGGGGCTAGCCGTATTCGCAGAATACCTGATAGGCGGATTGTCCAACCAACGGTTACGCATATTGGCCGGTCGTGTGATTGCAGTGCGCAACATGTTAATGGGACATACCTTTATGGACACATTTGCTCTTTTGATGGAAGAACATCTCTTCAGCGATGAAATGTCCTTTAATATTACGATGAGGGTATACCGAGGCGGCGGACTGACCAAGGATGCGCTCTATCTACAAGGTTTGATAGAACTCATCACCTATATTAAAAACGGGCAGGACCTCAAGTTGCTTACCGTTGGAAAGATACGCGAAGATTATATCCCTATTATTCAGGATTTGATTCAGCGCGGTTACATGAATATGCCAGTCATCACTCCTCGCTACTTAAGTGGAGCGTATGATGAACAATTGAATTTTATTAAACACGAAGGAAGTATATTTAAATTAATACAATAGTATATCCCTATGAACATAGCATTTTTGATTAATCAGACACATAAAGAAGAGAATGGTTTTACAACAACACTACTTGCTTTTAACGCGTTGCAAAGTGGACACACGATCATTTACATTGGACTTGCTGATTTCGTTTATGTCGACGATAAAAATATTGAAGCTCATGTACGGATTATAGAACCGAACAGCCAGATTGCTTCAAAAGAAGAGATGCTAGCTAAACTCAGAAGTGCCGCTAAAGTTCGTTATCACATGCAGGATATCGATGTGCTCTGGCTTCGTTTTGACCCGGTGTTAGATATGTACAACAGACCTTGGGCAGCTTCAATGGGGTTACAATTTGCCCAGTTGATAAAGAGAATGGGCCGTCTTGTTATTAATGATCCAGATCAATTGATACAGGCCAGTAACAAACTGTATCTGGAGAATTTCCCAAAGGTTGTGCGCCCAAAAACACTGGTCACTCGCTTCTATTCGGATGTAGTAAACTTTATGGACTCCCAAAACGATAGAATAATATTAAAACCTGTTAAAGGTTCGGGTGGGAAGAATGTTTTTTTAATAACGCCAGAAGAGCGACATAACCTAAAGCAAACCGTCGACGTGATAGCCCGAGACGGCTATGTGATCGCACAGGAGTATTTACCGGAAGCTACCAAAGGTGATCTTCGCTTTTTCCTTTTGGATGGTCAACCTATAATGTTGGATGGGGCGTATGCTGCGGTACAGCGTGTGCAGAAAGAGGGCGAGATCCGGAGCAATATACACCAGGGAGCGAAAGCTGTAAAAGCGGCTATCGATCCAAAGATACTTCATCTCGTAGAGCAGGTTAGTGCCAAAATCCAGGCGGATGGTATGTATCTTGTCGGTCTGGATATCGTGGGCGACAAGATAATGGAGATTAATGTTTTCAGCCCTGGCGCATTAGGGTTAGCAGGAGATCTTACAGGAAAGGATTTTGTAGGCCATGTCATTCGACATTTAGAGGCCAAAGTTAAAGCATTTTATAGCTGATCTTCGTGAATGCGTTGCATTTTATGTAGGTTTGCTGAAACCAAAAAATAAAGACGATGAAGTTATATAGTATAGATACAGGTTATTTTAAGTTGGATGGTGGTGCTATGTTTGGTGTGGTTCCAAAATCTATCTGGCAACGTACGAATCCTGCGGATGCCAATAACCTATGTACCTGGGCCAATCGTCTCTTGCTTATCGAAGACGGAGATCGACTTACACTCGTCGATACAGCCCTAGGCGACAAGCAGGATGACAAATTTTTCAGTCATTATTATTTGCATGGGGACGATACACTAGACAAGTCCTTGGCGAAATATGGTTTTCATCGTAGCGATATTACTGATGTATTTCTCACGCACCTCCATTTTGATCATTGTGGAGGGGCTATAGTCCGTGAGGGAGATAAATTAGTTCCTGCATTCAAGAATGCCCATTTCTGGTCTAATGAACAGCATTGGGACTGGGCTGTGAATCCCAATCCGCGTGAAAAGGCTTCTTTTTTAAAAGAAAATATACTTCCTATTCAAGAAAGTGGTCAATTGAAATTCCTCAAAGAGGGCGAAGCCTATGACCAGCATATCGATGTGCGTTATGCATTTGGTCATACCGAAGCGATGATGCTGCCCCAGATTAGTTATAAAGGAAAAACAATACTCTATATGGCAGATCTTTTGCCTTCGGTCGGTCACATACCGCTCCCCTATGTCATGAGTTATGATGTGCGCCCATTGACCACCATGCAAGAGCGTCAATCCTACTGGCAGGAAATTGCAGACAAAGAGTATATCCTCTTTTTTGAACATGATGCGGTGAATGAATGCTGTACGTTACAACATACCGAAAAAGGAATAAGAGTTAAAGATATATTTAAGCTGTCAGAAATTTAGGTGTTTATCCCTAATGCTAAATTATACCAATAGCGCCAGGTCTGTCATATGTAACTCGTGCTATTGGTATTACTTCCTATAAAATAGCAATCAGCTCAATCTCAAATATTAGCGTACAATTGCCTCCGCTATCTTTGGTTATTGATTCAAATCCATAGGCGAGGCGGGGATGAATATAGAGTTTCCACTTACTACCAACCGGCATCAGCAATAATGCCTGTTGCCAACCACGGATCAACTCTTTCAGCAATAGTGCTTCCGGACGTTTTCGCTTATAGGAGCTGTCAAAAACAACACCATTCCATAGTGCCCCTTGATAGTGACATAGTACTTTTGATTTGGAAGTAGGGATTGCGCCATTTCCCATAACAATGATCTCGTATTGTAAATCCGCACTCAAACCGATGACCCCTTCCCTATTTTTGTTTTGAGCTAAGAAAGCTTCCCCTTCTTCCAGATTTTTAGCGGCCAGATCTTTTATCCGCTTTAGGTGCGCGTTGGGTTTTCCCATTCTATTCCTGTTCTAGTTCTTCAAAGGTGTTAAAATCCTGGGAAGCACCGTCCTCATCCCCTATTTTCTTTTTCAATTCGCCTCTATATTGGTACAAGTCCGAGTAATGTGGGTTCAATCGAATAGCTTCATCGTAATCCGCAATAGCGCGATGCCAATCTTTTATGTGTTCAAATGCATCCGCTCGCAATACGTAACAGTAAAAATCAGTTGGATTGCGCGTAATAACCTGTGTATAATCAGCAATAGCTGCCTGCCAATCGTTGATCTTTTCATAGTAGCTGGCTCTTTCTTCAAATATTTCTATATTATCGGGAGCTAACTGTAATACATGTTCAAAGTCCGCAAGCGCTGCCTTGTCTTCCCGTATAGCAACAAATAATTTTGCTCTATAAAGAAAGGCCATATGCAGTTCCGGATTTAGGTTAATGGCTGCATTTAGGTCCATTAGTGCCATATCATAATGAAGCATGCGCATAAAAACGGCAGCTCTAGATACGCGTACATCTGCGTTGTCGCCAATAGAAAGGGCTAGACTGTAATCATCAATAGCCTGTTCGTAATCGAAATGTTGTACCCAGAGCATCGCTCTGTTGATAAAGGATTGGGCGGAAGCGTCATGCTGTTTCATCTCTTCATTCATCTCCTTCAGCTCTTGAGCTAGAAGCATCGCTCCTTTATTTTCTTGCCATTCCAAGAAATTGTGGTAGTTGAAATCCAATTTTTTGGCTACTTGATAGTCGTAAAATGCACCTTCCTCATCTTCTAAATGGGTATTTAAAATACTTCTGCAAGCATAAAAGAAAGGTAATTGAGGATGTTGTTCAATCACTGTCGTGTACAGGCTTAGCGCCTCGGCAGTGTTTCCTGATTCGATCAATTCAAGTGCGTTCTGTGCAGCGGCGAGCAAGTCGGTATCACTTCGATCTGTTGGTACAGATGTAGTAAAGGGAAATAGTTGTGAACTCGCTAAGTAGAAGTATGGATTATCGTCTTTCAAAATAAAAAAAATATAATTAAAAGTAGCGCTTTACGATGCGCAATTTGTGCGTGTATTTGTTTAGATCTGCATTGAAAATACCTTCATTGTCCATTTTGTCTATCCGGATCCGGCCAGCGGCATGGATGATTGTCTCATTGTCGATCATAACACCTACGTGTGTTATACGTCCAGCTTCATTATCAAAAAAGGCTAAATCTCCCGGTTTTATCTCCGTCAAGAAATCTACCATTTGACCTGATTCGGCCTGTTGCCAAGCGTCTCTTTTGAGTTGGACACCAAAGTGTTTGTAGACGACTTGACTAAAGCCCGAGCAATCGATGCCCATTGTAGATCGGCCTCCCCACATATAAGGACTGTTGTTGTAATAAGAAATTAGCTTAGGAAACTCTATATCGAAATCGTGAAGTACAGCTTGACGCAGCGCTCCATTTATCAGAAAGTTCTCTTCACCGATCCGCATTTCATTCTTTTCTACGCTCGTGCCATGAATGAGATGTACAGTATTTTTTTTGGAAACAGCAGTAGCTCCAAATATGTCAACAATCCAATCTGACGGCAGGTGACCGTCAACATGTGCCGATTGATTTTTTTGAATCCAACCTTCGTAGCACGTATCTAAGAGACGGATATAGTCAAAGTCATTTCCCTCCTCAAGAGTTTCAAAAGCCTCTCCAAAAAGAACTTGGCTAACCATCTCGCTGCGGTGTGATGCGTCTGCACGAAGTGGTACTATACGCAGATTACAAGCTGAAAGAATCATTTTACTTTTATTTTTTAAAACAATAATAGCGTGTCCTTGTTTTTTAAGAACGAATATACTTCTAAAAAACTAAAAAGTTATGGGATTTTCCAAATTTCAAAGGATACTATTGGCAGTAGATGATAGCCCTTGTTCACATAAAGTACTAGATTATGCCAAATCTATGTTGGAAGGAGAAAACGCGGCATTGGCTCTAGTGACAGTAGTGCCACCTACTTCACCAGCATCTTATGGCGCTGATCCGCTCTTAGGACAACAACCTATTATTGTTGCAGAAGTAGCCGAAATTCAGCAACAAGCGGCGCAAGACTATTTAGAGCGTCTTGCGGGCGAGTTTACATCGACTCATGAAATTTTTACTTTTACCCGTATTGGGAATATACGGGAGGAAATACTTACTGTCGCACATGAATGGTCGGCAGATTTATTGATACTAGGAACAAATGGAAGGACGGGATTTGAGCATTTTATTTCGGGCAGCGTTTCAGAATCCGTCATCCGCAAGGCAGAATGCCCTGTATTAGTAATTCCTAGCAAATGTGATTAAAGCTTCTAAGTTTAAGCTTTAATTAGGCGGGCCGCAAACATGCTGTCCGCCCTGTTTTCGTAACCCTTTATCACTTCCATCTTATCCAATCGCATAGCAAAGTGTGTTAGTATGTAGTTTACTATGTCTTCATTTTCAGATTTATATACCGAACAGGTGATATAAATCAGGGGTTTCCCCTTCTTTAAAAAGGGAATGACCTGTGTTACAATTTGCTTTTGCAATGTCGTAAAGGTTTCGAGTTTTTTGACATCAAAATCCTGTATCATTTCCGGTGTCCGTCCCCATGTCCCAGAGCCCGAACAAGGTGCATCGACAATAACACCGTCAAATTGCTCGTTCTGTAGTATTGCTTTTACGTTGTCTACATCCGTTAGATCGATTACCTTCTTTCGATACGGTTGCTTTATTCCTGCTTGCTGAAAACGCTCATCCAAATTACGGAGTATGGAAAGCCGGATATCCGAGACTAACAATTTTATTGCCGGTTGAGTGTCGAGCAGCATCAATGCCTTTCCTCCCGATGCGGCACAGGTATCCCACCAGTTTTCACCGGGATTGGACTCCATAAAATTTAGTGTATACTGCGAAGAAAGATCCTGTACTTCGTAAAGGCCGTTCAAACCTTTGATATTTTGAAGTTTTGTACCGTTAGCCAATGCCAAAGTCTGAGCTGTAATAGATTCAGCTTGGATACCTTCTTTTTCTATTAAATCCTTTACCCGGGCTTCCTGTCCTCTTTTTATCCGGATAAATAGGTTGGGCTGTATAAAGTGACTGCTGAAGAAAATATCCCGATCAATATCTTTTGATAAAGCATCAGCAATTGGAAATAAACGATCCAGGGCAAAACCTTTTTGAGCGTTTGCCATACTTAATTTTTCGGAAAGCGGCAAGGCCATAGAATCGGCTAGCTCCTTATTTCGGAGATTAACCAGGTCTGAATGTTGCTCGCATAAGAACTCACCAAGTATAAGTCGTTCTACAGGATCTGATTGCGGGTAAGCATTGCCCAGTCTGAAATAGTTATAGCAAAAACGAGAGGTCATCTTTCTATCAGATGACCCCATTTGTCTATTTTCTTTAAAAAAACGAGTTAGGTATCTTGCCAAAGGTTCCTTATTATCATAACCTGTCAATGCCCGTTCAAAATTTCTTACCTGTTGCAGTACTCTTCGCTCATTAATTTCCATAAATATCTATTGTAATTGAAATGACCCGGAACGATAGTTTCTAAAAGAAACAGACTCGTTGGCATACCCCCAAGTTTCGCTGTGTCTGAATCTGTAAGAACTGAACAAACCATTATAAGGCTCTATCGTTAACTTTTCTTTCAGCTTATCGACCCCATACTTATTAATCAATCCTCCAAAATAGAGTGCAGAGTCGTATCCCTTATAAGACTGATCTGAAGGATTAACTCCGTAAGTATTATAATAGATCTCTTTAAAAGCCTTTACCGTATTTGACCAAGGCTTTAGATTACTTTCACTCGTGATTGTCGGGTTCAGATCGGAGAAGTTTGGATACATATTAAAATCATAGCGATCCCAAAGGGGATGCCCGAATAACTGGAAGTTGTACGCATTTTCTGTATACTTCTTCGTCAAATTATTCAACAACGTTTTCAATTGAAGCTTGTCTGTCGTACCTGTCACAATCAGGTTGTTTCCTGTCAACGAAAGATTATCGTTGAGTTGGCCTGTAGAAGATACCGAGATGACATTTATATTTCCTTTAGCTTGTTTGATCGCTGTCGACATGCCGTTGAGAAATTGTTTTCCGTCCGAATCTGTTGTATTATAAATAATGACTACATCTCCTACGTTGTATTCACGTGCCACTCGCGCTGCAATAGCATTGCTGTGCGCCTTTATCGGCGGCGTCAGTGAAACAAGGTTTGGCAGGTTAAACTCTGTCGGCATAGATGCTGCTAATGGGTTAATCTGTAAGGTCTCTTTATCTGCTAGATTACTCCCGAAAGCTTTTATTTCCTGAGGATATACCGGCCCGATAATAAGCGATGACCTCTGTATTTCAGAAGAAAGTGCTAAGTTACCGCTGTAATTTGCGTTGTCACGGGAATCTAGAACATTAAGATTGAAATTTGCCCCCTTTTTTGCTAGTTCCTCTAGTCCCAGCTGAAAACCTTGGTAGTAATCCAAAGCAAGAGCCGAACGTTTTATGTCTTTGTCTGCCAGTGTACTTTCGGAAATCTGGTCCAGTTGGAAAGGTAAGACCAAGGCGATGTTACGGCCTACAAATTTTTTAGCTGCATTATCCTTTTTAGAACCTGTTGTCTCGTTGTCGTTAGATTTCGAAGATTCTCCAGATTCTGTACTTGTGCTGCTCCCCACATTTCCCTTGTAATCTGGAGATCGCAATACACCAACTTTAGGTGTACACGAAGATACACCTAAAGCTAATGCAAGAGCTACTAATATGCTTGAATTTCTCAATTTTTTATTCCCACTCAATGGTTGCTGGTGGTTTTGAACTGATGTCGTAAACAACTCTGTTGATTCCTTTAACATGATTGATTATTTCATTCGATATCTTAGCTAGTAATTCATAAGGTAAATGAATCCAATCTGCGGTCATACCATCCAGTGATCCCACCGCACGCAGCGCTACAACGTGTTCATAAGTACGCTCATCGCCCATTACTCCTACAGATTGAACAGGAAGGAATATTGTTCCAGCCTGCCATACCTTATCATACCAACCCGATTCTTTTAAGTTACGTATATAGATGTCATCTGCTTCCTGCAAAATCCGTACCTTTTCTTCGTTAATATCACCTAAAATTCGAATTCCTAAACCAGGACCAGGGAAAGGATGTCTATTTAAGATATTAGGATCTACATCTAGCGTTTTACCAACACGGCGTACCTCATCTTTAAACAAAGTCTTTAAAGGCTCTACCACTTTGAGTTTCATATAGTCAGGAAGACCACCTACGTTATGGTGCGACTTTATTGTCGCTGAAGGTCCTTTGACAGATATTGACTCGATAATATCGGGGTAAATAGTTCCTTGACCCAACCATTTCGCTTCGCTTCCTTCAGGGAGTTCACTTTGTATATCTCTTGAAGCTTGGTCAAATACATCGATAAAGGCTCCACCGATAATCTTTCGCTTTTGCTCCGGTTCCGTTACACCGGCTAGCTTACTAAAGAATAATTCTTTGGCATTGACCCCTTTGATATTAAGCCCCATGTTTTTATAAGAATCCAATACTTGTTCGAATTCGTCTTTGCGCAACAAACCATGGTCTACGAAAAAGCAATGCAATCTATCTCCGATAGCATGCTGTAATAATACTGCTGCTACTGTAGAGTCAACACCTCCTGATAGGGCCATAATTACGTGGTCATTGCCAAGATCTTTTTTTAGATCTGCAATAGTACTCTCTACAAACGATTCTGACGTCCAATCCTGCGTACACCCGCAGATATCAATCACAAAGTTCTTAAGCAATACTTGACCGTCAGTACTATGCGTCACTTCCGGATGAAACTGAATACCGTAGGTATTGGTTCCTTCTACTTGGTAAGCTGCAACGCGCACTTTGTCTGTACTTGCTATGATTTTAAAGTTTGCAGGAACTTCCTTAATGGTGTCACCATGAGACATCCACACCTGAGATTGTGCTGGCACCCCTTTTAATAGCGCATTATCATTGTCCACAAATTGCAGATTAGCTCTGCCGTACTCTCTGATCGCTGAAGGTAATACTTCACCACAAGACTGTTGAGCTAGATACTGCGCGCCATAGCAAACACCTAACAATGGAAATTTTTCCTGAATACATTTGTAATCAATTTGAGGTGCGTCTTCCTGACGTACAGAGTATGGACTGCCTGAAAAGATAACCCCTTTCACGGTATCATCTAAATCAGGAACTTTATTAAAAGGATGGATTTCACAGTACACACTTAATTCGCGAACGCGGCGCGCAATTAACTGCGTGTATTGAGAACCAAAATCAAGGATTATTATTTTTTCAGACATAGCGCAAAGGTACGATTTACCGATGAAAACAGACAAGCAAAAATTCTAGAATTTGCATACAAAGTGCTTAAAAAATCGATACCAATCTATTTAACATAAAAACAGCGCTTTAAAAGGCTGAATTAGTTACCTTTGGAAGGCCAACCTAATACTTTTAATTTAAGTTTTATGCGATCATTTCTAACGTGTTTATTTCTTGTTTTGTTGTTTTTGATTACTGTGCGGACGCAAGCGCAGATCCGTGGTACTATTACACAGCTTTCGGGAATTCCCTTAAGTGCAGTTACGATTAGTGTTCAAGGGACGTATACAGCGACTTCGAGCAATAGCATGGGGCAATATGAACTTAAAGCTCCAAACACATCGTCCATAATCATCGTGTTTCAACGGTTAGGATTTAAGACAAAAACCGTGGCATTGACAGGCAGCGAGCACCCCGTTGAATTGGATGTCGTACTGGAAGAAGAAGTCTATTCCATTGAAGAAGTCTTAATTCGGAACTTAGGCAATCCAGCCGACAACCTGATACGAAAAACTATTGCTCATCGAGATAATAATGCCGATGCACGTGACAAATTTGAAGCTGATTTTTATTCAAAAGGTTCCTTGTCGGCGATCAACTTGCCGAAAAAAATACTGGGTGCCAAGCTGGAGGATGACAAGCAGCTTTTGGATAGCTCCGGTTCAGGTATATTATATCTTTCCGAAACGATATCCCGTATCCTTGTGGATAGGCCTAACAAGATGAAAGAAACGATTTTAGCATCCAAGGTCAGTGGAGAAAATCAAGGTTTTAGTTTTAATAGAGCACAAGGCACCGAATTTGATCTATACAGCAATTTCCTGGACTTGGGTACTGCGAAGATTATTTCTCCCATAGCGGATCAAGCTTTTTCTTACTACAGGTATCGATTGTTGGGTTCTTTTGAGGAAGAAGGGCAGCTTATTTTCAAAATAGCTGTTGAGGCCAAACGGAAATCCGAACCCGTAGTTGAAGGTGAGCTCTATATTGTAGAAGGGACATGGCAAGTGTACGGTCTGGATTTCGTGCTATTAGGATCTAGTATAAATCAACCTGTGTTAGATACCTTGTTCCTGACGCAGCAATACACGTATAATAGATACGACAGGCTATGGTCCAAACAGCTTCAGACCTTGGACTTCAAAGCGGGAATTATGGGCCTTCGTTTTAAAGGTCATTTTACCCATACGTTTACTAACTACATCTACGTAGAACGGTTTGAACAGTCGACTTTCGGACAGATCAACAGTGAGTTTAAGGAAAATGCCAATTCGCAAGACGAGTCCTACTGGGCGAAAAACAGAAAGGTTCCCCTAGCTGAAGATGAGATCACCGATTACCACCGTCGAGACAGCATTGCAGCGATTATAAATTCGCCGCATTATATAGACTCGATTGACCGGCTTCGAAGCACATTTAAGATTAAACACATCTTTTTCGGTTACCACTATCAAGATACACCTCGAAAATTAGCTCTACAATACCAGTCCCCCTTATCTTTATTTAGAACGTCTTTTAATACAGTTCAGGGGTTCAATTTCAAAACATCGCTGTCTGCGACGGTTGGGGATGCGGGATTAGGGGCTAGATACAGTGTTGGTGTTCATTTCAATTATGGTCTTGCAGATAAAAGATTATATACCCATGGCGACTTTAAGATGCGTTTTAATACGATTACCTACGCAACATTGGCTTTGTCGGGCGGGACGACGTTGAATCAATTTAATGCCGACAGTCCCATATCTCCGTTTTTGAATTCGGTATATAGTTTGTTTTTGGGGGATAATTATATGAAATTATATCAATCTCAATTTATCCGTGCCGGCTATCAGGAGTATCTGACTCCTAATCTGCAGGTAAAAGCATCGCTGGGTTACTTTAGACGGAGTAATGTGTTTAACAATACCAGTTATACTTTTTCTTCTACCAACAGTACTTACACCGCTAATAATCCGTTAGCTGAGTCTGATTTTGATCTTCCAGCATTTCAGGATCATGCGCTATGGAAGGCCGCTTTGAATATGACCATCCATCTGAAGACATCTATAGACAAGAAACCCAATCGGCTGGATTATACACACAGCAGCGCCTACCCCACCATCGATATTGGCTTTAGTAACGCATTCGCTTCATCGTTCAGCACATATAATTACCAGGAACTTATACTCCATCTAAGACAACAGATGTCCATTGGGAATAAAGGTTTATTTGCGTATGCCCTCACTACCGGAACATATTTCAATGCCAAAGATATTGCTTTTACAGATTATCGGCATTTTAACGGCAATCAAACACATATCGGTACATCGAGTCAATATCTCAACAACTTTTTGACATTACCGTATTACAGTCATAGTACGAACAAGTCTTTTGTTGAACTACATGCCGAACATAACTTTAAAGGCTATTGGTTAAATAAGATCCCAATTGTCAATAGACTGCAGCTACAAACAGTTGTCGGTTATCACCTTTTGAGTACGATCAATAAAAAGCCCTACCAAGAGTTCTCGGTAGGGCTTGATAATATCGGGTGGGGTAAATACCGCTTATTTCGGGTAGACTATGTCCGTACCAGCAACGGTATACGTGCTTCCAACGCGATCATGGTCGGTGCGAAGTTTCTGAATATTATACGATAGATTAACCGTAGATTTCATTAAGTTCGTTAGCAAGGCGGATTCCTGCCTTAAGCAGACATTCTTCCATGATGTATTTGTAGTCATAGCTATATTTATAGCTCAGATTGGTGTTATATTCTACGTCCTTGTATATTTTATTTGCTAGCTCATGGGATTCGAACAATGCACGTTCAAATGAACTTTGATATTTTGAGTAGTATTTTTTGTTGTATATATCCAAAACCTGTGCATACTCGATAAAGCTGTATTTTTCGTTGTCTACCAATTCAGAATCCCATACACGGTGAATATTTGTCTTGCGTCCAAAAAATGAAACTTCGATCTTATTCCCCCCCTGATCTACAGCTCTGCTCACATGCATAGGCTGATGTGCATCAGCGAATAAATGAATGATGTAGTAAAGATTGTGTTGTTGTTGTAAAAGAGGTAGCTCCCTGTTGTCCTTGCTTTCTTTTTTAATGCGCAGATATGCTTTATAAAGGTTATCCTCTGGTGATGCCTTTAGTGCCGCGTCAAAAGCCTCAAAACTTAGGTTTGCTTCCGTATTGACAAAATGCCAGGATCCGGTTTCGTTTAATGTCGGATCTGGATCAGACTTTATAAAATCGGCCCAGTTGGACCAGTAGGCGATCTTCTGTTTACCGATTATCTTCTCTATGTTCTTTTTCGCTTTTTTGGTGAGATGATTGTCAGCTATCTCTGCAATCACGCGGTGTCCTGTCATTCCCCAGCCGTAGACCTGTTGCTGTTGTCCCAAAGAAAATAAGACCAGTAATAAAGCGATAAGACTTAGTTTATTTGTTTTCATCCTTATATAATTATTTAAAAATATCAAAAGCATACTTGGCGGAGGACCAGAACTCGTCCAATACAATCAATCGCGGTTTAAGAAAGGAAATCAACTGAGGCCAGTCTTCTTTCTTAAAAATGGATATCCCTGTGATGGAGTGGCTGATCCTGGCTGTCCTTTTGCCATAGTCGTCTTGGTATTCTGGATACCAGTCCCAATTTTCCGCCATTGCGTCATGGAGCAGTGCCTGAAATTCCCGGAATTGATCAAACATCAATGCCCGTATCCCTTCGTCGGGATGCGTTATCTCAATCATTATGCTTGCTGATTTGTTGGTTGCATCCATACGGAAAAACAGATGTTTTACACCGGTCCTGTAGTTGACCCAATTTATTTTTTCCATATCAGCAGACGGTACAGGAGACATGAACTGTCCAAAACTTGTCCAGAATTCTTCTTTTAACTTTTTTACTTCTTCTCGCGAATACAAACCTTAAATTTTTACAAAATTAGAAAAATGATTAAACTTTTACTAAATGCGACTGTTATTAATAAGATATGGATAAAAAGAAATCACTTTTATTGTTGGCAGGAGCAGCCGCTGGAGCGGTGGTGTATAATATATGGAAACCTGTAAAGAGTAATCTTCCCGTAATTCAGAACTTCGAATTGGAACGCTATCTGGGCCTGTGGTACGAGATTGCACGATTGGATTTCTATTGGGAGAGGAACTTAAAAAATGTAACTGCGGAGTATAGCCTGAATAAGGATGGGAGTATTAAAGTCGTTAATACAGGAGTGCATATAAAAACACACAAAACCAAGCGTTCGGTAGGAAAAGCCAAATTTGCAGGAGCCCAAAATGAGGGAGCTTTAAAGGTTTCGTTTTTTGGACCCTTTTATTCAGGCTATCATATTATGCATATAGACGAAAGCTACCAGCATGCGCTGGTATTTGGAGATAATCTGGACTACCTCTGGATACTGTCACGTACCAAGACTATAGATACCGAAATAAGGGATAAATACTTGGCCTATGCCGAGCAATCCGGATATGCATTGAAAAACCTGGTCTGGACCTTTCAGGGGTAGCCCCTTCCGTTTTCGGTTAGAATAGACGTTGAGCAACTATGAAATCAATGGAGTAATCCTCTACTATTGATTTTGTTATTATCTGAAGGTGCTCCTCGGTGATGCGATTGCCTATTCCTTTGTTGTATAGGCTGGTCAAATAATACGCTGCTTCGGACTTGTCGTCTGCTTCGATCGATTTATTATTAATATAACAGTTTAACACCGTGGTCGCAAATGTCCCAAAATCTTCCAACGAGAATCTTTTGAATTCGGTGTAAAAACTATACATATACGATTCGAACGCTTCTTCCAGTTTTTTCTTTAGCAGTATATCCATTCTTGACTTTAGTAATAGAAGGTGTTTCTACCCCACTTTCGTTCAAAAATAAGGAAAGTTTTTTAAAGGCACCCTATGACAAAGACGCCTTTAAAAAAGTTAGATAAGCTTGCCTAGGTACGATCTCCTAATTCCTTATACTAATCGCTACCCGTCTATCTTTTGCACGTTCTTTTTCTGAGGCATCCCAAGCTGCAGTTGCAAATTCCGAACCGTAGCCTTCTGCTCCTACTACCTGGCTACCGAGTCCTTGTTTGTCCAGGTAATCCTTCACGGCATCAGCACGTTGTTGAGATAACTGTTTGTTAAGGGCTTCATCTCCTCTTTTATCGGTGTAGCCACCTATTTTTATCTTCACCCCAGGGAATAGTTTTAATATTTTTCCAATATTTTCTAACTGCCCTTGGCTCTCCGGAGTGACATTGGCAGTGCCGGTTTCAAAATTAAGATTATCAAAATTAAACCATTTTGCTTTCAACTGATCATCGGTCCAACTTTTATAATCAGACTGCAAGAATTGAACAAGCTGATCTTCAATGCCCGAAGCATATGCTTTTAATGAATTTCCGTCAGGTAGCGCGACATCGATAAGGGAAGTAGCTCCCGAAAGACTATCTCCGGTCGTAAGGTTGCTGTCTACGCTCGTGACAGCTGTATTGCTTTCCGACTCGGCTTTATTGCTACAACTTTTACCGAACATAAACCATAGTGCGAGAGCAACGATCGGAATGAGTATCCACCAAAATCCAGCACCTCTCTTTGCATTATCTACAGTCTTTTGGGTATAGGCCATACTCGGGGCAGCTGCTATGGGTCGACTAGGGTCTGGGCTATGGAGTTCTTTAGGAGCCTCTGCCGCGGCAAACATGCTACCAAAAGCACCTAATCCAAGTCCAGGCGGAATAGCCGCCGTTATTGCGGATCGGCTGCCGTTTAGCTGTTCCATGATCTCCGTTACATCCCAATGCCCTCCTTTACTCGTGATACCCGATATTACAGCAGGTATTGACGCTCCAAACAATCCACTGACAGATTGTGGGCTCATGCCCAGATATTTACCGACAGACTGTAGGATTCCCTCCAATTTATCGCCAAATATAGAGGTGATAAGGTTATCGTTCTCAAAATGAGATCGTTCGCCCTGGTCGTCTTTGGAAAAGTACTTTCCTAAGGTGTCGTGAAGATCAAATCCGCTGAACAGATGCTTGGCAGATTGTAGAATGCTTGATAATCCTTCCTGATTTCGTCCTAGCAATCCAAGCAATAGCGAAGGGATCGCAATATTGACTCCCTTGTGGACCTGTTCTTTGTCCTCTCCGAGATGGTTCGCGAGTTTATTCATGACGTCATCAGTAAAGTAGGCTTTGATATTTTGCAAAAGGTTATTTTCCATGGCTTTACAATTTTGTTGGTTATATTTATTAAGTGTAACAAAACTGTAACGTTTTTGTTTGAATAGAAGTTTTTGTTTTGTTTAACAATAACTTTATATTCCAGTGTTATATTTGACGTAATTTATTTTACTTTAATCATGCAATTTAAAAAACTTCACCTACTCCTACTCACCTTTTTCATTAGTGTTCAGATTTTTGGACAGCAACCAAAATATATTTTTTATCTAATCGGTGATGGTATGGGGCTGAATCAAGTTAATCTCGCAGAGATTCATCAGGCCGAAATCCAAGGGAAAAACGCAGTAGTTCCATTAGTATTCACACAGTTTCCTTACGTAGGTTTTGCCTCGACCTATTCGTTGTCACATGGCATTACTGACTCCGGAGCAGGCGGCACGGCATTAGCTGTAGGCAAAAAAACAAAGAATGGTGTCATTGGTATGGATAGTACAGGCACTGTTGCGTATAAAAGTATTGCTTATGCTGCTAAACAGAAAGGGCTAAAAGTCGGTATCACTACCAGTGTCAGTATCGATCACGCTACACCGGCCTCTTTTTATGCCAATCAAGCAGATCGGAATATGTACTATGAAATCGGTAAGGATATTATAAAATCTAACTTTGACTTCTTTGGGGGATCTGGATTTCTTAAACCCAATACTTCCTTTGACAAAAAAAGTATGCCAGAGTTATTGCCTCAATTGGAAAAAGCAGGTTATAAGGTGGTAAAAGGAAAGGCAGCTTTCGACAAAGAGAAAAATAAAAGCCAAAAAATAGTCTTGATGGATGTAGATGGTGGCGATCCTAGTTCGCTGAAATTTGCTATCGATCAAAATCAAGCCGATTTCAAACTAGCAGATATTACACAGGCAGCTATTACTTCATTAAGTAAAGATAATCAAACTGGTTTTTTCTTAATGGTAGAGGGAGGTAAGATCGACTGGTCTGCGCATGCTAACGATGCAGCAACTACAATAAAGGAAGTTTTGGACTTTAACGAGACTGTAAAAATAGCGTACGATTTTTACCGCAAATATCCCAAAGAAACCCTAATCGTTGTTACGGCCGACCATGAAACCGGAGGGCTTGGGATTGGAAATGGAAGTTCAACCCTGAATACAAAAGTATTGGCACATCAGAAGGTTTCCCAAGGTGCTTTATCAGCAAAGATAGGCGAGTTGCGCAAGTCTAATCCCAATGCGAGTTGGGATGAGGTTAAGAAATTATTGAGCGATAATTTAGGGCTGTGGTCTGCTGTGAAAGTGTCCGAAAAAGCGGAACGTCCGATCTATGAGGCCTATAAAAAGAGCTTTGTGGATCATCACAATGAAACTGAAAAGAGCCTGTACGCTAGTGATGATAAAATAGCAACATTGAGCATCGAGTTATTGAACAAGCTGGGAAGTATAGCCTGGGCTTCAAAAAACCATTCAGCAGCCTACGTGCCGGTTTACGCCATAGGACAAGGAGCAGAAACTTTTCATCAGAAGCTAGAGAATACGGATATCCCTAAAAAGATAGCTGAGATTGCAGGTTTTGACTTTTAATATCAATTTAGTTTTACATGTATGCGAAGGGACTATGTAGTCCCTTCGCTTTTTTATATACCTATAGAGGTAACTCCCCTTCGTTTACTGCTGCTGCTGCGTCTACGTCAGATTCAGATCTAGAGCTGTCGAGTACTAAAATTTGATTGACTTTTATTTCCGCCACGTTTCTTTTAATGCCGTGCGTGTCTGTATACTCATGATACTGTAGTGCGCCGGACAACATAAAAAGATTACCTTTATGCCCAAAGCGCTCCACTATTTTTGTGAGATCTCCCCAGACAACGCAACTATGCCATTGGGTTACTTCTCGCCACTGACCATTGTTCAATTTCATACGTTCATTTGTAGCTACTCTAAAATTAGACACTCGTGCCCCTTGACTTGTTGTTTTGATTTCCGCATCAGCACCTAGTCGTCCAATGAGTTGGACTTGATTCATTAAAGCATTCATTCTTCTAAAATTTAAATTATCAAAAAATATAAGTATTTTCGCCTACGGCAGTAATTGCTTGATTGCCAGAGGTAGAACCAAAATTATAAACCAGCTTAACTGATAGTCGGTTGTTAAACGCTTATATCCGAATATATCCGTTTATATTCGGATATATTCGGATAAAGGGAAATAGAATTATGGAAAATAGAAGATGCTTAGAATGCTTAAATCCTATTAAAGGTCGTTCTGACAAACGTTTTTGCAACGATTCCTGTCGTGGTAGTTACAATAATCGCCTTAAAACGAATAATAGTAATATTGTTAGAAAAATCAATAAACAGCTGTATAAGAATAGAAAAATCCTCTCCGACCTACTCCGGGAAGAAAAGATGATCAAAGTAAATGAGGATCGTCTGATAACGCAAGGATTTGACTGGGAATACCGTACACACGAGCTTTCGACATCCAAAGGACATACTTACTTCTTCGTCTATGAATATGGTTATCTTCCTTTAGAAAATCAACAGTATTTAATAGTAAAAAATAAAACGTTGCTATGAAGTTGGTGCCGGTGCTGCTACGCTCTCAAAGGGGGGGACAAACAGGTGAAGGGGATTCCAATACTATATTTTAAAAACAAAAAAACTCAACACAAGTTGAGTTCTTATTTTTTTCAGTCGGGATGGCCGGATTTGAACCGACGACCTCCAGCACCCCATGCTGGCGCGATACCGGGCTACGCTACATCCCGAAAAGGAAACCAAATGTAAAGTATTCCATCAGCATTTACAAGGAGAAATCAAATTTTGAAGATTACCATTTAAAATTTGCAATACAACCAGTAGGTTGAAATTAAATTTGGCTCAAGCTATACCCTTCCATACATTAGTAAGCATCTACAGTAGAACTATTCTAAATAAGTTCGTTTTAGGTAAACATTATGTAAAAATCCCTTCTATTTTCTTTCTAGAGCCGAATAAAAGTCTATTTTTACGCCTCTTAATGTGCAAAGACTATAAACCCATTAAGTGACATAACGAAAATGATTTGCTGATTGCTGAGAAGCATTTACTGTGATTACTAATATTTATGAGTGCAAGTGTACCGAATAGGCTTTATGCAGCTATAACTGGTGTGGGTGGATATATACCGCAGAATACAAGATCAAACTTTGATCTGGAACAACTCTGTGACACCTCCGACGAATGGATCATGAAGCGTACGGGAATCAAGGAAAGAAGAATTTTGGAAGAAGATCTGGCGACATCTGATATGGCTGTACGAGCTATTCAGGATCTTGCAGAAAGATACCATAAAGATCTTAAGGATATAGATGCCCTATTGGTGGCGACATCTACACCGGATATGCCGATGCCCGCAACGGCTAATATCATAGCGGATAAATTGGGGCTGGATAATGTATGGGCATTTGATATGAATGCAGCTTGTTCTGGTTTTTTATACGCCCTAGATCTAGGTGCTTCATTGATAGAGACCAAAAGGTATAAGAATGTACTTGTCGTCGGGGCGGATAATATCAGTACCTATGTCAATATCCATGACCGATCCACGAATATATTATTTGGTGACGGTGCGGGTGTTGTGTGGTTAGAACCCTCTGTAGAGGGCGGTGTTATGGATGCCTATTTACGTAGTAATGGCTCCGGACGTGCTTTTCTTAATATAGAAGGTGGAGGCTCCTTGTACCCCATGGATGCGGATGATGCTGTTGCGGACATGCGTTTTTTGAAGCAAGACGGTAAAACTGTTTTTAAGCACGCCGTACAGTCGATGAGCGACGCTTGTTTTAAAGTCTTAGAACGTAATAATCTAACTGTAGATGATGTCAATTGGTTGATTCCACACCAAGCCAATCAGCGCATTATCGATGCTGTCGGTCGTGCATTGGAAATGCCTGAAGGTCGCGCGTTGAGTAATATCGAATATTTGGGCAATACCATTGCCGCAACGATTCCATTGTGCATCTGGCAGAATCTAAAACAGATCAAAACCGGAGATCTGGTCATGTTGACCGCCTTTGGAGCCGGGTTCTCCTGGGGAGCAAGTCTTTTTAAATGGATGATATAAGTTAAAAAAGGAAGATCGGATAATTTATCCGATCTTCCTTTTTTTATGTACTGTATAGATCGATTAGAGTGCTTTATGATCAGACAGTCTTTTTTCGGCATCGAACCCTCTAGAAGGGCTCTCCTCCCTCCTAAAACAAAAAGCCCAACTTTCGTTGAGCTTTATTGGTGGAGCCGGAGGGATTTTTTGCGTCCCGCATCCCCGCACTTGGGGCCGCAAAGATATTGTTCGAACCCTCTAGAAGGGCTCTCCTCCCTCCTAAAACAAAAAGCCCAACTTTCGTTGAGCTTTATTGGTGGAGCCGGAGGGATTCGAACCCTCGTCCAAACGTAGTATGATTTACGCTTTCTACATGCTTAGCTTCTCTTTGATTGTCGGGAGAGGGAAGGTGAGTCGCTTACCTATACCTTTCTCCTTATCTGCTGGATCTCACCGATGCTTAGCAAAATCACATCGGCCAGTTCTATTGTTCGATGCCCCTAATGTTAAACCAAAGAACAGGATCTAACGGGACAAATAGCTATGTTAAGTCTAACTTAAGCAGCTAAGGCGTAGTTTTCTTCGCCAGTTAAAATTCTGAAAGTTCAGATTAAAGTGCTAGACTCACAATGCACTGCATGCTTACATAACCATCGCTACCCTGTCAATTCCGGTCGACCCCTTAGTTATGAATTACAAATTTACATATATTATCCGAATCTAATGCAGCAAAAGCGGTAAATCTTTTCAATTACAAACTATTTTGATTATATTGTGTTGTAATATTTATTAATTAGTTATTTAAATATAAGAGAATTATGTCAGTAGAAAGCCAAGCGGGTACTGTTGCCGAAAATAAACAGGAAACGACGAAGGAGCCAGTAAAAGCACAAACAACACCAAAAGCGGCAACTTCGACCGCAAAAAAAGCTCCTGTTAAGGCAGCCACACCAAAAACCACGGTGAGTAGACCAACTAAAACTATTGTTGTGAAAGCGAGTTCTGCTGTAGCTAAAACCGCGCCTAAGGCTAAAGTTAGTGCAGCAAAAAACGAAGCAGCTCCAGCCAAGGCGGCTGTAGCAGCAAAATCAACTACGGCCCCCCCCCCTTCAGTTGAGACTACCTCTGCTGCTAAGCAAGCAACAACAGACAAACCGGTAGCGGCAGCTTCAAAGTCGGTTAATCCTACCAAAGCTGTTCCAGCAATGCCAAGCAAACCTGCTACTCCCAAATCTACTAACACGACAAAACCGACGACAGAAAAAGCAGTTGCTCCTTTAGCAAGTACCACTGCGACAGCAAAGAATCCCGCTGTTACTACAAAATCCAAGAAGGCTATATCAAGTGCAGTGACAGATAAAGTTGCATCCTACAAAAAAGAGGAAGAAGCAAAAAAACAGGACTTAGAGAAAATCGTTATCAAGAAAGAAGAGAAGAACGATAAAGATTCGAAAGAGACTAAAAATAAAAACGATATGAAGAAAAAAGATTCCAAAGCAGAAGAAGTGAAGAAAGACAAGGAAAAAGGCGCTGAAAAATCTAAGTCAAAAGACAAGAAAGAATCGAAAGACAACAAAAAGACTAAAAAGGCTGATGCTAAATCAAAAAAAGCGTCAAAAAAGGCTGAAAAGAAAAAGGAAAAAAAGAAAAAAGAGGCATTAACTCAATTGAAAGCTGTGATCAAAGATTTCTATAAGAAGGTGATGAAACAGCAAAAGAAAAATAACAAAAAGAAATAGATCTAATAAAGGCATTTTCCAAAAAAATGTCTTTATAAACATCACCTCCATAAAGGTAAAATCATTAGGAGGTTGTTCGCGTCATTTAGTGCCCGGAATTAGCTCCTACAGCATTTTTGCTAAGTTTGCGCAAATTCCACTTCATAAAAAAAGCCTCTGGTATCGGAAGATATTAGAGGCTAAAATCATGTATAAATGCCAGTAATGGGACTACAGGTTTTTAGTAGCTTCATAAAATTGCATGAGTCTGTAGTGACCGGGACATTTCGTAATATCTTTCTTTTTCCAGACCTCACATTCATAGAATTGCACCTCTAAGAATTTCTCAACATCTACGACTCTTTGATGTGGACCTACCATGATTCCCTCCGGATAAGTCTTGCCCAATAGCTCATTTTTCAAATCTTCCACTGTCATAACGCAAATATACTTCTTAATATATGATAATCATTACGTCTATCTAACAAATTCTCATCCAAATGATGTCAGACTTCAGTGTTTTTAATCCATTTTTCGACCGATGGAGCCTTATACGCTCTTATCATGCATATCAGCCTGTCGATATCATCACTGACCAATAGCATTTCTCTGTTTATTGGTTTTAAAAAGCCCTTCTCGACCATATTTTGTAAGAGTGAAAGGAGTTCGTCATAGAAGCCATTTGTGTTTAGAATAGCTATCGGCTTTTTATGAAGACCGAGTTGTGCCCATGTCAGCATTTCGAATAACTCTTCGAGTGTTCCGAAGCCGCCCGGCAGCGCAATCACTCCGTCAGAAAGTTCGTTCATCTTTGTCTTCCTTTCGTGCATGGTATTGACGATCACGAGCTCCGTTAGATTCGTATGTGCTATCTCTTTATCTTGGAGAAAATGAGGCAATACACCTATTGCTTTCCCTCCGTTTTCCATTACGCCATTAGCTACCGCCCCCATCAATCCCACGACCGCACCGCCATAGATCAAATCAATATGTTCATGCGCCAATATTTCCCCAAGCCTATAAGCCTCTTGTTCGAATTTCTTGTCTGATCCAGCACTAGATCCACAGAACACTGTTAAACTTTTTATTGTCATAAATACGACCTTTTCTATTACATTAACGATAAGGGGTAGCTCTATCGTATTAAATCCACCGCAAACAAGATAATAAAATTTTCGCGATCCCATTCGAAATT
The DNA here is from genome assembly GCF_011007365.1 of Sphingobacterium sp. xlx-96. Taxonomy (GTDB): domain Bacteria; phylum Bacteroidota; class Bacteroidia; order Sphingobacteriales; family Sphingobacteriaceae; genus Sphingobacterium; species Sphingobacterium luzhongxinii. The sequence continues at coordinate 121,438 of NZ_WFKM01000013.1, forward strand.
ATGCCACTATTACTACTTCTCGACCAGGCTCCTGTATGGGGGGCTAAGATCAATCTCTTCCGGGTAGACTATAGTACACCATAGTGCTGAAGTTGCCTTTGTTCAAAGTTGCTGGCATCCATCTAAATATTCCGTCAATTGCAGGAGCAGTATTGCCGACCTCCCCTTTCTCCATGACATCTTGTAGGTACTTCTAATATATCCATCATTAAATGCTTGTTATCTTTTTCATTGATATTGCTATATTTGATTATCACAAAACAAATAGCATTAAATTTCCCGAAGAAGCTACATATCTTGTTACGATTGTAAAAGAGTTTTACAATGAGGAAGATAAGCTGTTATTAAAAGAAATTGATAATGGACAGGATGAAAAGGTTGAGATGGAATTTCAAACTAAGTCAAATACTATAATTATTCATACTTATAAAGATGGTGAGAAAATCTATGAGGAGAATTTAAGATACAAACTCAGTGACAGCAAGAAAATATTCAACCTATATTTTTCTTACGAAGACGTTGGTGATGAACAGATTTTGACCATGAAAGATCTGAAAGTTGTTAGAAATAAAGATGAAATTCTGCTTTAGTTTGACTACAATCAAAGTCAGGTAGATGAGCCCAATGATTAGAACCATTGCGCCAGCCCCTCATGAAGCTACTTTAAAACCTCGTAGAATGTGACGAGAGGGGTCGAAAAGTAGCTTTGCGGCCTTAAGTAAGGGGATACAGGACGCCAACATCCTTCTGCCTCTAAAAATAAAAGCTCAACGAAAGTTGGGCTTTTATTTGTGGAATGATGAGAGACAGGTAAGAAGTTCTTGCTACAGCCTATGATTATTAATCAGCTTTGATTTGAGATTGTAACTCAAAATTACCCCATGCTAATGTAAAAAGACCTGTCTTATCCACATCAATCTTAAATTGCTCTTGAAAATTAGAACCATATATAGTAGGTACTTCAAATCTTAAGACATCATTAGCTTCATTATACTTTGTGCCCCACTGATTCCAATCTTTATTCAAAATAAGCGTGCTGGCGCTTTCTCCCGGAATCGTCGAAAGGCTGTATTTACCAGCTTTAAGCACATTGTCATTCCATCGGATATCTTTATCAATCTCAATAGTGGTAGCTTCGTTGGCACCTGTCCGCCAACGCTTACCCACAACGACAATGTCAACACCAATTTCTCTACCTTTGAGAGAAGGCCTTGAATAGTCTACACGAATAGTCACACCATCTGTGGTCGTAATTTGAACAGAGTCCGGTGGACTCGGCCGTTTACTCTTGTCTGTTTGACCAAATGAAGTTTGTGCGATCAAACACACGATAGCGATTAAAAAAGCTTTCATAATTGTAATCTTATTGATTTACAGGTAAATATAAGGTATATGTTATAAAAGTACAAATAGAGTTGCTAATATACAACCACAGCTCTAGTAATCCCGATCTTCGCCTGCTAAAGAAAACTTAATTGCTTTTTGTGGGTAATCTTCTATACTTTTCCCACTGGTATTTGCAACAATTTTTTTGATGCTCACTTTGTCTCCTACTTTAAAATTAGCTTCTGTCATTTTATAGTCCAACAAGTAAGGACCACAAAAATAATTTCCTTTTTCATCACGTTCGATGAATCCTTGATATAAGCCTCTTTTTGTTTCTCTTGGCATGTTATTATATTTATAGTTGCAAAGATACGAAGAGTAAAATCATTTATGTTGGATTAAATAGTAAATAAGCCAAACCAATGTCTTCTATTAGGAATTACTACAAAAATAATCTGTGTCGCTATGTATCTCTTGTTACACCAAAGGTCATTAGATAGGATTAAATTTGTCAATAAAAAAGATTCAATTAACATTAAACATTAGAACAAATGAAAAAGCAAATTTTAGCCGTTACATTATTACTATTAGGGATCGCATTCACCAATCAAATATTAGCACAACAAGTGCCGGTTGATGCGGTAGAAAAGGCTGTTAAAGCAGATGGGAAATACGCTATTTTAGTTCAAAACCCAATGCATCTGATGGCTTCGGTAATGACGGGACAAGAATATAAGGCGAAAAACAAAGCTGTTCAATTTGAGATCGTATTGATCGGAGAAGTAGTCAAGGACATGGCAGAAAGTAAGCAATTAGAAGCAACCATTCGGAAGGCCGAAAATTCTGGAATTAGATTAGTCGTTTGTGAATTTGCAATGAACAAACTAGGAATTAAAAAATCACAGTACGACACCTCTATTCACACGACTCCAAACGGGTTTACCTATCTATTTGGCCTTCAAGAGCTAGGCTTTAAAACAATAACACTCTAAGAAAACGAATGCCGTAAGTAATTCACATAAGTAACACCTATTTAACGAGTAGGAAGTGTAGTTAAGACTGTCTCCAGAAAGGGAGGCAGTCTTTCATTTTTTTAAGAAGTAATCATTTTACCGATACCACATGTTAGACATAAATGAAATCATAAAATAGCATTAGTTCGGTTATTGGAAGACAGTTATCAGAAAATATAAAAGTGAAATAAGTCGAATCATTGCTTAAATAGATTTCAATAAGAGATGGAATTACAAAAGAATACTTTTCGTATTTTTGATTTGATCACGAAACAAATATCAGGAATGAAAGCTCTTTTAATCGGTGCTACGGGCGCTACAGGATCAGATTTATTAGAATTATTATTGAAAGACGAGGCTTTTGATCGTGTCGATGTTTTTGTACGGAGGCCTATAGCTATACGACATGAAAAGCTCCATGTCCATGTCATCAATTTTGATCAGATATCCGAATGGCAACATCTGATAAAGGGCGATGTATTATTTTCCTGTTTGGGCACTACACTAAAAGCTGCCGGAAGCAAGGAGGCACAATGGAAAATTGACTACGATTATCAGTATGCAGTTGCTAGAGCAGCTCGAGATAACGGGGTGCAAAATATGGTGTTGGTATCCGCAGCGATGGCCTCTCCACACTCTAGGTTCTTCTACAGTAGAATGAAAGGGCAATTGGAGCTTGATATTAGAAAGCTAGGTTTTTCCTACTTACATATATTCAACCCCCCAATGCTATTGCGTAAAAATAGTGATCGCAAAACGGAGATATTTGCGTCAAAAGTGATTATGGCACTCAACCGTATAGGGCTATTCAAGGCACACACTCCCCTACCGACGGAACTATTGGCGCAGGCCTTAATCCATGCCTCTAAAGACAAAAAGAGCAGTTTTCGGCAATATGAGGGCAAAGCCATCTGGAAATGTACCCAAGGATAGATACGCCTATATTCCTCATGTTATAGGTAGCACGATGCTATTATCGAAATGGAGGAAAGCAATAGAATTATTCGTAAATTTCATGACTGAATCGCCGAGCTAGCGAGCTCGCGAAATAATTATTTACATATGGAAAATAGTAATTTATCCTCGGATCAGATCAATGAACTCGGAGTCATCTTAAAAAAGAGGTTTGAAAAAAACAGGCATCGTCATGCCGAGCTGTCATGGGACGTCATCTGGAATCGCGTGGTCGACAATCCAGATAAGATATACGCGCTCTACCAAATGGAACAGACCGGAGGAGAGCCAGATGTCATAGGTTATGATTCGAAGCGTCAAGAATACCTGTTTTGTGATTGTGCGCCAGAGAGTCCAAAAGGGCGCAGATCAATTTGTTATGATCAGCGCGCGCTCGACTCACGCAAAGCGCATAAGCCCCAAGATAGTGCCGTACATATGGCGGCAGCGATGGGGATTTCATTGCTCACCGAGGAGGAGTACCGACAACTACAGCAGCTCGGCACATTTGATAGTAAGACATCAAGCTGGTTGGCCACGCCGGAGGAAATCCGCATACTCGGAGGTGCCATATTTGGTGATTGGCGTTTCGGACGTGTATTTGTGTATCATAATGGCGCTGAGTCCTATTATGCAGCCAGAGGCTTTCGTGGGCTATTACGGGTGTAACCTATAAAATAAAGCGTTAATCAGCCGACAAAAATTAAGGCAAGTGTTTAACAAAACCTGTACTGCTTGCCTATTGGAAGCAGTACAGGTTTTAGAAAAGAGACACGTACGGCTTAGCGCTTCCACTGATAGCGTATTCCCAAGTTATACCAACGTTTTGGAAGGTAGACAGCAGCAACTTCCTTATAAGTTTCATTCAGCAAATTGTTGCCTTCTGCATAGAAATTCCATCTTGACAAGCTATACCCGATTCGTAAATCTGAAATAAAATAGGGATCATTAAGTTCGCGCTTAATCCACCTACCACCTAACGTAATGTCAAACTTGTCGACCTGATACAATACGCGTAATAACGCTTGATGTTTTAAACTCTCAACAACATACTTAGACGTTACATTCTGTGCGTAATTCATGTTGCTGGGATTTAGGTGATTATAGCTTATATCGTATTTTAAACGTTGCGAACCCGATAGCGCAAATACTTGTCCGAGACTTAGATTGACACCAATCATTTTGTTTGTTCCAAAATTAAAAGGCTGATAAGGATCGCTTGTATTATAACGTATCCGATCTATTAAGTTTTCTATGTTGCGGTAAAATACCCCTCCTCGCACATACATATTTTGTTTTTCGTAGCGCATAGCCAATTCATACTGCCAAGCATTTTCGGATTTCAGATTTGGATTGCCTATGTTTCCAGTTTGTTGGAGGTAGAGATCGGTATAGGAAGGAATACGTTGACTAGATCCTACGCTCAAAGAGGCTTTCCAGTGGTTATCGATGGCATAGCCAAGATCCAATCCTGGAAATACCTGCCAACCATATTGAGTATTGTAGTTTATATAGGTTCCGATATTTAGCAAAAGCTTGTTTATCGCTTCTGTTTTGTACTCGGCGTATACGCCATGGTTGTATCGGGTATGATCCCCTAGATTGGTGCTTTCAATTTGTTCATAGCGACTTTCCACTCCAAAACCAAAATCTCCTAAACGGGTATGCAGCATGCTGTTCAATTCGGCTGTATATACGTTTGATTCATGTTGCCATCGCGATTTAGAGAGATCATTTCGAAAAAACCGATAATCATCCTTATTACCCCTATAGCTCAATCGCGGTTTTAGGTAAAAATTTGGATGTAATCGGTGCGTACTTCCTAAGGAGACAATACTCGTTTTGACTATTTCATACGATTCTTTGTCATAAGGTGCGGCGTAATAGCCATTGGCACCAAACTCATTATGAATATATCCGGCCATCACATCCATGTTGTTTTTTTCGTCCAAGGCATATCTTCCCTGGTAGAAGGCCTTAAGATCTCCGGTGCGGCTGTTATAACGTTGTCCGTTTGATTTTTGGCCCCCAAGAGAAATCAGGTTTTGGATATTCCCTTTCGAAAAGTTGGCTACCGTCTGCACACTTGCGCCCCCATATATTCCTGTGCCGTCTCCCTCCTCTTTGGCCTCAAAACTAGAGCCACTTTGCACGCGCACCGACAGATCCGTGTCTGATCCCGTCTTTGTAATGATATTAATGGCACCCGTCAGTGCATTAATCCCATATACACGAGCTGCTGGTCCTTTTAGCACTTCGATACGCTCTACAGCGTCCAAGCTGACCGGTATATTCATGGAATGATGAGCCGTCTGTACATCCGATAGCTTTACACCATTTAGCAATATAAGGGTTTGTTCGAAAGACCCACCGTCGATACTGATATCCGCCTGCGTACCAAATGGACCGCGCTGCCTTACATCGACTCCAGGGATGTAGCTCAATACTTCATTGATCGAGCGTACAGGCAACTTCGCGATGTCCTCTTTTTGAATGATCTGTATGTTACGATTCCGCTTGTTAAATGGAATTTGTAATCTGTTTTCTGCAATCACGACCTCGTTTATGGATGTCGTATCAGCGACGTTAGACTGTGCCTGTATCGCTAAGGAAATGCAACTTAAGGGAAGAATTAAAAATAATCGTTTCATTAAAGTATCAAAATGTATTTGTTTTATTGTCGGCAAAAGTCCTATCTTTCCGGAACATTTAGATAGTCCACTTTTTATAATATGGGTAGTCCGGTTTTGCTTTCTTTATCAAGTTTTGTGCATTTAGACAGAAATAGTTCCACACCTATCTTCGTTCAATTGACGCAACAAATTATTAATGGAATCCAACGGGGGTTTCTTATTGTGGGGTCAAAGATGCCGGGTACCCGACAGGTTAGCGAAGCGTTGGATTTGCATCGCAAAACAGTAATCGCCGCCTACGATGAGTTGCAGGCCCAAGGCTGGATAGATATCGTACCGAACAAAGGAACTTTTGTATTGCAACAAGACCAGCGTAAGCCGTTACCACTATCGACCCGAATACCAATATCTTCAGCGCAGTATCCCGCAAAGACAGGGTTTCAAGTGCCTAGTTCGAATATTTTGGATAACCCATTCGAGGACAATACATCTACATATTTCTTTACCGATGGTACGACCGATATCAGACTGATCCAAGTTAAGAACCTATCGTTGCAATACAGTGCTTCCATGAATAGAAAAGGAAGTCTCAAACGAATGTCGCAGTATCAACAAGAGGGAAACATCTTCTTCAAGGAGCAACTCAGCAACTTTCTAAACCTGTCAAGAGGTCTTCATATTTCAAAACAGAACTTATTAATTACCAGAAGTTCGGAAATGAGTCTCTATCTCATTGCCAAGGTACTACTACAGCTTAACGACAAAGTCGTCGTTGCCGAGCTGAGTAATTTTGCCGTAAATATGACGTTACTTCAAGCCGGCGCCAAGCTAGAAACCGTCCCGTTGGACAGCGAAGGGATCTGTATAGCCTCTTTAAGAGATAAGTTAGAAAAAGGACCTATCCGAATGCTTTATATCACGCCGCACCATCACTATCCGACCACGGTGACATTAGGCGCACAAAGACGTCTTGAATTGCTGCAATTGGCCCAGCACTATGGATTTATCATTGTAGAGGATGACTATGATTATGATTTTCATTACGAGAAGTCCGCCGTGTTGCCCCTTGCGAGCGCGGATCTGAATGGCATGGTGGTTTACACAGGCACTTTTGGACAGTCGTTGGCACCAGCATTTCGTACAGGATTCGTAGTAGCTCCGCCCAATCTGATACAAGAGATGAACAAATATCTTAGCATAATAGACCGACAGGGGGACATCATTATGCAACAGGCTCTAGGCGAAATGATAGATGAAGGCGAAATCCATCGGAATCTAAAGAAATCCCTCAAAGTTTATAAGGAAAGACGCGATATCATGTGCGAACTTATACGCGATATCCTACCAGATGAATTGGAGGTCGTTCCCCCCAGTGGCGGTCTGGCACTTTGGCTCGAGCTGCCTCAAAGTAAGTCCTTGTTTACACTAAAAAAGGAGTGCCAGCGCAAAGACTTATTCATTCCACGCCATATTCTCTACCAAAATAAGAAGCTCTGCGCTATGCGGCTCGGTTTTGGTCATATGGATAACGAAGAAATGGAAAAAAGCCTTGAGATCCTAAAGAGTGTACTGCAGCGTATTTGAGTTTTTAATTTAAAAAGTTAACTTGCAAACTATCTATGCAAGCTATCAAACGTATTATAACCTTACTTTTAATAAGTTCCATTTCTGCAGCTCATGCAGATATTTTATCCGAAAACCTGCAATCGATAGACAATCAGAGAGCACAGGTAGAATATTGTCTTGGCCTTGGATTGAAAGAAAAAGGCAAGATCGATACGACTCGTCTTAAGAATAAGCTAAAGCCTTTACTACAGCATAAAAATGACGGTGTCAGGTTATCTTATTACCTACTTTTGGCCGATGCTACATCCATGGTATTCGATGGCGTGAATCCGACAACAGATCACTATTTCGAAAAGGCCTTAACGATTGCCAAGAAAAGTGAGCGAGACGAGTATTTATTCATAACCCTGACGCGTGCTGGCTACTACAATTTTGTTTATCGGGAGATATCCAAGGCCCTACCCTATTTTTTGTCCTCCTCCAAACTGGTGGAGCAAGTGGATTTGAAGAAAATACCCTTAGCCGCTTCTCATCTACAATACATTGCTAACTTTTTCGGCTATATTGGCGAATCAAAGAAAGCACAGGAATATTATAAGATGGCTTTGAAGTATGTGCCCGTATTAAGTCGTCGAGCCATAGACCTTACAAATGCTATAGGAGTATATTATTACAGGGATAGCCTTTATAATGACGCTGAACAATACTACCAAAAAGCTTTAAAGACGGCCGAAGCAACAAAAGACAGTGTATGGATAGGTATTTTGAAAGGCAATATTGGTAATATTCAGCTGGTAAAAGGAGATACTGCCCAAGCGATAAGACTTTCTGAATCAAACGTCGCCAGTTCCATACAATATGGCGAATATAAAGATGCAATGCGTACATTATTGGGGTTAGCAGAGATTGCTGTATCCCAAGGTAAATGGGACAAGGCAAAAAAATATATTGCCCGGGCAGAAATTTACTTTCAAGCCAAACCCTATTTCGTTCCTTACAAAACAAATGCGTACCGTCTGAAAGCCAGAGTTGCAGAAGCTCAGGGGGATCCCGTACAAGCCGTCCAATATCTAAATACATTTATCAAATACAATGATGCGTTGCAACTGGAAAAAGATACAGAAAGACTGCAGAAGACTTTGTGGAAATGGGAATCGGAACGGTATGAGTCTGCATTACTAGAAGCAAATGAAAAAAGAAGACAGGATCGTATTCGCGGTATTAGTGTTGGTCTGATATTGACCCTCAGTTTCCTGTGTGTAACCTTGCTGATCCATCGTTCCCGTCAAAGAATAAGGCTAAAATCTATTAAACTGGAAAAAGAACAACTAGCGTTGATTCTTGAAAAACAACAACTGGACGAAGAACTCCTTCAGTCGAAGCAAAATATGGAAAATTTTCTCGTCCGAATCAGGGAGAATGAAAATGTTATTCAAAGACTTGAAGATGATCTCTACAATGCGCAGCTACAGCAGCAGAAACACAATGTCGTAGCGATCCAGAATAGTCTGAACCAGATGTTGGAATCACATATCATGACCGATGAAAGGTGGTATAGGTTTAAAACATTATTTGAGGGTTCTAATCCGGGATTCTTTGACGAACTGACATTTCGTTATCCCAATATATCAGAAAGCAATCTTCGATTACTTACTTTACTTAAATTGAACTTAAGTAATCAAAGTATAGCTCATCTTTTGGGTATATCGCTGGATGGGGTGAAGAAAGCCAAACAAAGGTTGCGTAAAAAAATAGATTACGCCATGGATAAGCTATAGCGTAATCTATTAATGGATTATTAAATCTATTTACCTTCAAAGGCCGCGATGATCTGTCCGCGGAAAGTAGAATCCTTTTCGGTCAATTCAAACGATTTACGATAAGTATCTACCACCGCAAATACCTCCGCAGGCTCCCCTACTTTATTATCAAGGAATAATTTAAAACTGTATGTCGCCGGTTTAGTCAGGTCGACAGCACCTTTATTAGATGAAAATACCGTAGGTAAAACCACTTCATTCGTCATTTTATTGGAAGTCGGAAGTTTAAACATTGTACCCAAAGCTTTAACAAAGGCATCAGAATGCGCTCCTAGAGAGGAAATTTTTATCGATCCCCGCATAAAACCAGTCTTTTCATCAACCGTTCCGTCATTTCTCAATCCAGGCTTGATATTCTTCAGCACTTCAACTTTTAGACCTACAGTATCTTTGTCAAACAGCGACTTTGTTGTATAGATCATTGAAGAATCTGTACTTACTTCATCTGTGAAGCGTAAGAACAAGTGCTGCTTTGGAGCATCTACCTGATTACTGAGTTGTTCTATTGTAGGGTCTCCCTTTGCTGCATTACCATCCGATGAATTGCCATCCTTTGGAGCGTTATTACAAGCGGTTAATGCCAGAACACAGGCTGTGCCCAATCCTAAAAAAGAGTTAGTCGATCTCATAAGCTTTGTTTTTATTGTGAAACAATCAAGATACAATATTGTTTTATTTTATTAAAGCTTTGTAAAGAATTTCTATTGGATGGAATGATTTTCTGCCTACGCCATCTTTGATCTGATGTCTGCACGAGGTACCCGCTGCTGCTATCAGCACATTGTCGGCAGCGCTGCGCACAGCAGGTAGTAAGACCAATTCTGCTACTTTCATCGATAGCTCGTAATGTTCCTTTTCATACCCAAACGAACCAGCCATACCACAGCAGCCCGAAGGAATGACCTCGACGGTATAATTAAGCGGCAAGGACAGCAACTTCTCCGTAACACCGACCAGGTGGAAGGCCTTTTGATAACAATGTCCATGCAATTTGATAGACTGCTGCTCCGAAGTAAACTGTTCCGGATGTATATTTCCTTTTTCAACTTCTTGCATCAAGAACTCATCAATCATCAATGCACTTTTAGCGACACGGAGAGCTTCTTCCATTTGATCCTGATCTACTAAAGAAAGGTATTCATCTCTAAAAGTAAGAATGGCCGAAGGCTCGATGCCTATCAAAGGAGTGTGCTCATTGATTAACCCCTTTAGTAGAGATATGTTTTTATTTGCTAGTATCTTAGCTTCTTTAACAAAACCTTTAGATAAGTACGTACGTCCACTTTCTTTATGCGGCGGAACGAGAACTTCGTAACCTAAGGCCGTCAATAGCTTATACGCCGTAATACCGATCTCAGTATCGTTGTAATCCGTAAACTCATCGCAGAAAAGATAAACCTTCTTTTGTGTACCGGTTGGAGACTGTCGCTTCATCCATTGCTTCAGTGTCGTTCCAGATACTGTCGGGAGCGAGCGTGCCGGCGCAAAGCCGACGATCTGTTTAATAAGATTAGCAAAGATCGGCGTCTGTGCAAAGAAATTATAAACAGGCGCTACCATAGATCCCACTTGTTGGCTTTTGGTAAAGTTGGCTATTAATTTTGAGCGGAATGGTGCGCCATTGACATCGTAGTACTGCTGAAGGAACTCCGCTTTCATTTTCGCGACATCTACACTAGAAGGGCATTCCGTTTTACATCCTTTACAGCTTAAACAAAGATCCATGACCTCTTTTATCTCTTCGTGATCAAATCTATTTTTCTTGGTCGAATTGGTCAGAAACTGACGGAGCATATTTGCCCGGGCCCTTGTCGTATCTTTTTCATTTCTTGTCGCCATAAAAGAAGGGCACATCGTACCGCCTGTTATCTCTGTCTTACGACAATCGCCAGAACCCGAACACTTCTCGGCCAATCGAAGGATGCTCTCGTCTTTTGTAAAATCAAAGTAGGTAGGTATTGTTTTGCCATCAACAGCCTTTTCGTAGCGCAAGAAACTGTCCATAGGCGGCGCGTCCACGATTTTATTGGCATTAAATATCCCCTGCGGATCAAAAATATGTTTGACCTCTTTTAACAGGCTATAGACCTTATCCCCCAGTACTTTGCTGATAAATTCTCCCCGCAATCGGCCATCACCATGTTCGCCGCTCAATGATCCGTTGTATTTGAGTACAAGATCTGTTGTTTTCTCCAATATACTTCTAAACTGTTTCTTTCCCTCGGCAGATTTTAAGTTAATAAAAGGCTCGATATGCAGTTCCCCCGCGCCAGCGTGTGCGTAATACGAAGCATGTACCCCCTCTTCCTGCAATAATTTTTGGACGTCCGATACATAAGCTGGAAGATCATCCGGCGAAACGGCACAATCCTCAATCAGATTAACGGGTTGACTATCTCCAGGTAAGTTACGAATCAAACCTAGGCCTGCTTTACGGACATCCCATACCAGATTGGTCTCCTTGTCTCCGGTGATCAATGGATAAGCATAGCCCAATTTTTTTGCGACAAGTTCTTCCTTTAATTTTTGCGCCTTCTCAGCTATCTCTTGAGCGGTGTCAGCCCTAAATTCAACAATAAGAAGCGCTTGAGGGTCGCCCTCGATAAAAAAGCGGTTGTACTGATACGTAGGGTGGCCTACAGTAAAATCTAATATATATTTGTCGACCAATTCAGAGGCTTCAGGCGTATGCGCCAGTGCCACCACATTACCATGCATACATTCTACCATATCGGCAAAATGTATACACAAAAGGCCGATCTCCTTAGGAGGCAACGGACGCAACCGTAACACAGCTTCCGTCACGATACCAATAGTCCCTTCCGAGCCAGCTAGAAGATTACACAGGTTGAAAGGTTTTTCCTTATCTACTAAAAAATCCAATGCGTATCCCGTATTCCGTCGTGTCAACGTCTTTTTAGGAAATCCTTTTTCTATCGCTTCTATATTTTCACGGTTGGTAAGCACTTCATTCAAAGCACGATAAACATCTCCCTCCCTGCCCTTATTTGCTAATTTTTCAAAATAACGACCAGGCGTTAGTTCTTCAAACACTACTTCACTCGAGTCATTTAGAATAACACTTGCACGTATTAAGTTCTGACGGGTATCTCCCCACACGATAGAGTGCAATCCCGAAGAATTGTTGCCTATCATACCACCTACCATCGCCCGGCTGGCGGTAGAGGTTTCCGGGCCAAACATCAGTCCGTACGGCCTAAGGTATGCATTTAGATCATCACGAATTACGCCGGGTTCCACTTTTACCCAGCCCTCTTCGGTATTGAGTTCTACTATTTTGTTAAAATACTTGGACACATCAACGACAATCCCCTTACCTACAACTTGGCCAGCCAATGAGGTGCCAGCTGTACGAGGGATCAGGGTAACCTGATTCGCTGTAGCAAAACGTACTAATTTGACCAGATCTCCTTTTGTATAAGGAATCGCAACGGCTATTGGTAATTCCTGATAAACGGATGCGTCCGTAGCATAGGCCATTTTTACGGTTTGGTGCTTTGGGTCTGAGGAATTGTAATAGAGTTCACCCTCTATCTCATGGTTTAGTTTCTCTAACGTTGACAACATGAAGTTTGTGTATTAAATCCAATAGATAAACAAATCTAACGAATCTTAGACTATTATTTCGTATATTGAAGTCATTGATTGTTATTTTTTGCAAGGTATCGTACAACTAGCGCAAAATAACGCATTTCAAAGCAACCGCTTTTCACGTCAATCAAAATTTATAATAGAATATAATTCATAAATAAGCAAAATTAAATGAATTATATTCTTAAAAATGCTATATTTGCAGAATTATGGCAAAAATAGAACTTTCATTAGATCATGTTGATTATCAAATCCTTCGTATTATGCAAAATAATGCGCGGACAAACAATGCCGATATCGCCCGTGAACTGGGTATGGCCCCCTCTGCTATATTGGAGCGCGTCAAGAAATTAGAGCAACGGAACGTCATATTGCAGTACAATGCCAAGATCAATCCATCGGCTTTAGATCAAAACTTATTATCTTTTATTTTTATCAAGACTTCGGATATTATTGGCGAACAAGGGGTGGCCTATCTATTGGCCGAGATACCCGAAGTTCAGGAGGTACATGATATTGCCGGAGATGATGGTTATTTAATCAAGGTACGTACGAATGACGCTGCCGGTCTAGTCGATCTCATGCGTAATACCTTAGGAAAGATAGAAGGCATACTTTCTACACGTACCACTATTGTACTACAGACGATTAAGGAAGAGCAAAAATTGGTCATACCCTCTAAAGATTAAGCATGAACGAGAAAAGTCCTTCGGTCGCAAGTATTATCTTTGCATACCTCGTCGTATACATCGTCTGGGGATCCACTTTCTTTTTTATCGAGAAAGCACTACATTCTTTTCCACCATTTGTATTGGGCTCGATCCGCTTTATCATAGCGGGATCCTTGCTTATGGGCTATTGTGGCCTAAAAGGCTATAAAATATTTAATAGAAGCGATGTGAAGCAAGCGGTGTTCGTAGGCTTCTTACTTCTTTTCATTGATATGGCTGCTATTATATGGTCCGAACAGTTCATCTCCAGTGGTATCGTTTCTATCCTTTCTGCCGCTACGGCTATTTGGTTTATTATTTTTGATAAGCCAAAATGGAAAGAGAACTTCTCGAGTCTACCCATCGTTTTGGGTTTGATTTTAGGGTTTTCGGGGGTTATTATGTTGTTCGCAGAGCAGGTGTTCGGGCAGACCGATGATGGGGAGAGATCCCAGAATCTGGTAGCTATGGGAGTTCTTATCCTTGGGACCATCGGTTGGACGATCGGATCATTGACTTCCAAGTACAGTCAGAAAGAAAAAAGTGACAAGCCCAAAGAACAATCCTTGAATGTTATTGTCAAGACAGCATGGCAGATGGTGACGGCCGGGACCGCATTTACTACCGTAGCATTGGTTAACGGTGAATACAGCTCATTCGATTATTCGACAGTCTCCTCTGCGGATTGGGGAGCGATGATCTATCTGGTTTTCTTCGGCTCTATATTGGCCTTTAGTTCCTATATCTGGTTGTTACAGGTTCGCCCGGCGACAGAGGTTAGTACCTACGCTTATGTAAATCCTATCGTAGCATTGCTGCTGGTGCACTTCTTTACAGAGCATCAGGTTACTTCTTTGCAGATCTCAGGTTTGGCTGTTGTTTTATTTTCCGTCTTGTTGATGAACTGGAACCTGTACAAAAACAACAGGACTATACGTGCCTTCCGTTACCGTAAAAAACTGAAGCGTGTAAAAAATATGGCACCCAAAAGTAGTATACCTCGAATTATCGAAGTAGCAGAGTTTAATGCCAAAGAAAAGAAAAAGCAGGCCGCCAAAGAGGCAAAAAAAGATAGTTAGTAAAAACTCGCCAATTCAAAAAAAGGGAAGTATTAATACTTCCCTGCTATTACTTTGATCATGCGGTCAAAATCGAAATACCGCATAGCAATCTCCTGAACAGTGTTGGGAGTCATATCCCGAAGGACATCCTGATAATACCCATAATAGGCAAGGTCCAGTCCGCTGAAATAAACAGCCTTAAATTTATCGACATGCGAAAAGATACTTTCCAGGCTACCTAGTATACTTCCTTGCATATAGTTACGTACCAGATCGATCTCTGTTTCGTCGGTTCGTTCTTCGTGCAATCGAGCAAATTCACGCTCAATCTCCACTACGGTAGCTTTCGTCACGTCAACGCCCACTTCAGAGCTTAAGGTCATAAAGGCGCTGTGTTTCAGACTGATCACAGCCGACCCAATACTATAGGTATAACCTTTTTCTTCTCGAATATTACGCATCAGCCTCGATCCAAAAAATCCCCCTAATAACGTATTGACAAACTGTACCGCTGGAAAATCGGAGTGATTTCGTCCGATCGTATAGGTTCCCATCCGTACTGCAGACTGCAGGGCATCATCTTTAGTTTCGATAAGCAGTTTTGAAGAGGAGTAATCAGTCAGGAGAATAGCTCCATGCGTAGCCGGTTGCTTTCCTTCCCAATTTTCACCAAATAGACTATTTACCAGCTCTCTAAGATCATTATCTATCTTTCCGGCAATTAGCAAGGTGCAGTTTTTAGGTTGGATCTGCTTTTGAAATAAATCCAGCAATTGCGCTCTCTTTATAGAGTCATAGTCTTCTACAGTAGCAACAGCACCATACTGGTTATCGCCAAATAAATTCTTGTAGAACAGGCGTCTGGCTACGACATCATTTTTTTGTAGAGCGATCTGTAGATTTTGCTTATTGTTACGTATATAAGTATCTAGCTCCGCCTGCGGAAAAGTTGAATTGCTAAGGATATCAGCGACAATCGGTAATACTTTATCGGCATACTTTCGAATAGTATACAGCGACAATGCCGTATAGTCAAAACTGTATTCCGTCATCAGATAGGCGCCGTAGAAATCAATTTCATCCGCTATCTGAGCGCTACTCCTTGTTAATGTACCTTCTTTCAACATCGAAGACAATGCTACATTTAGCAGCGGTATCCGGGAGCTATCATAGCTATTCTCAAACACAAATTCAAATTTCATCAGTTCAAGATCCTCCGCATGGAATAAAAACGTATGGAGGCCATTGGAATGATTTACCGCTTCAGGATGTATCAGATCAAGGTTTTTTATAGGCTGTGCCAGAGGGGCTACGGATCGATTAAGCATCTACACCTCCTTTCGTCTGGTACCACAAAGTGGATGAATTCTCTTTTCTTAATATTTCGGAAGAAACACGTAATAAATCCTCCGATTTAATACGTGAATATTTAGTACCCTCCATATTATAATCATTGGCATCACCCAGTACTTCATAATAAGCAAGGTTCATTGCCTTGTCCAGGATCGACAATTCTGCAAACAGCATAGTAGACTCAATTTTATTTTTTACTTTTTGTAATTCCGTCTCATCCACCGGTGTCGATGTTATGCGGTCAATCTCTTCCCATATCATAGCTTCTGCGTCGGCAAGGCTTATGTTTTCAGAAGTTTTACCTTCTATTACAAATAGATTGCTATCTACACTTCCTGTAACATAGGCGTTTATTTCCGAAAAACACTGCTTTTCCTTGACCAGTGATCGATACAGTCTTGATGAGGATCCTCTAGACAGGATATCTGAAAGCAGATCCATTGTCTGATAGTCTTTGGACGATCTTTCGCAGCCGTGAAAGGCTATATATATACTATCAACCGGCACATCGGCTACGACAGTTTCGCGTCTAGCACTCAGTTGCTTAGGTTCTTTAGGCAGGTTGCGCTGATAAGATTCACCTTTAGGGATGCCTGCAAACCACTTTTGTGTAAGCGAGCGGACCTGCTCCACCTTAACGTCTCCAGCGACAACCATAATTGCATTTTGAGGCGTATAAAACTTCTGAAAAAAAGCTTTTACATCTTCCATTTTGGCATCTTCAATATGTTTGAGTTCCTTGCCGATAGTAGCCCATCTATAAGGATGTACTTTATAAGCCATAGGTCTCAAGCGGAGCCATGCATCTCCGTAGGGTTGATTCAAGTAACGCTGCTTAAACTCCTCACATACAACCTGCCGCTGTACCTCGAGGCTTTGCTCGCTAAATGCCAGGCTCAACATACGGTCGCTTTCTAACCAAAAAGCGGTCTCCAGGTTGTCTGCCGGCAAGGTTATATAATAGTTGGTGATATCGTTACTGGTAAAAGCGTTATTTTCACCTCCTACCTGTTGCAGTGGAGCATCATAGCTGGGGATATTTATCGAACCGCCAAACATTAAGTGCTCAAATAAATGTGCAAATCCGGTTTTATCAGGAGATTCATCCCGAGCGCCTACATTGTATAAAATATTGACAACAGCCATAGGAGTCGTATGGTCTTCATGTACCAATACAGTCAGCCCGTTGTCCAAAGTAAACTTTTCAAAGTTTATCATAAGAGATAGTTAAAGCAAGAAATTAAATCCAGTTAATACCTTTTTTTAATAAGGCTAATGTTTTTTCTTCTGCTGAATCAGGCTTTGGGGTAAAATTATAAAACCAATTGGCCTGAGCAGGCAAGCTCATCAAGATAGATTCGATGCGGCCGTTAGTTTCCAATCCAAACCGCGTACCGGAATCGTACACGAGGTTAAACTCCACGTAGCGCCCTCTGCGCAATAGTTGCCAGTCTTTTTGTTCCCCGCTAAAGGTCTTATGGCGGCTTCTATTGACCAGGTTTGCATACATCGGCGCAAAGGTCCGTCCCAGATCACAGGAAAATGCGAAGATATCTTCATAAGTCAATCCCGTTTTTTCAGGTGTTAACTTATCATAAAATACGCCCCCTATACCTCTTGTTTCGTCGCGATGCTTAATGTAAAAGTAATTATCCGCCCACGCTTTAAACTCTTCGTAGAAATGGGCATGGTGCTTATCACAAACTCCTTTTAATGTCTGATGAAAATACCGGGCATCCTCTTCCACCACATAATGTGGCGTGAGATCAATACCTCCTCCAAACCAGCGCTTTTCCGCATTAAGTTCGAAGTAGCGGATGTTCATGTGTATGATAGGGACATGTGGGTTGTTAGGATGTATTACAATGGATACCCCTGTTGCAAAGAAATCATCACAGTCCACACCAAAAGCTTTCTTTATGGCTTCCGGAAGCTTACCGTGTACGGCAGAGAAGTTAACACCTCCTTTTTCAAGGATATTTCCATTCTGAATAACCCGGGTCCTTCCACCGCCACCTCCTTCTCTTTCCCAGATTTCCTCTTCAAATTTAGCTCCACCGTCCAACTTCTCGAGTGCTAAACAGATTTCATCTTGAATACGCTGATATTCCGCAGCAATTTTTTCTTTTAATAACATTCTATGTAAAGTCTTTGGCCAATTTTGTTACTTCCGAACTAGCGGGTTGATGATTATATAATATTTGGAATACCATATTACAGATAGGCATTTTCAGCTCAAATTTCTGAATGATACTTTGTATACACGCCGAGGCGTAATAGCCCTCAGCAACCATGTTCATCTCCAGCTGTGCAGACTGAACAGTATACCCCTTGCCAATCATATTGCCAAATGTCCTGTTGCGGCTAAACTGAGAATAAGCAGTGACCAACAGATCCCCCAGGTAAGCCGAAGCATTGATGTCCCTATATTGCGGATCGAGTGATTTTACAAAGTAAGCCATCTCTCGAATGGCATTAGAAATAAGCACAGCCTGAAAATTATCACCATAGCCCAGCCCATGGCAGATTCCGCCAGCTAGGGCATATATGTTCTTCAGCACGGCTCCGTATTCGATACCGATAATATCATTGGAGGTGATTGTATTGATGTAGCGGGAAGCAAAAAAACCAGCCACCAGAGCCGCTTGTTTTTCTTCGCTGCAGGCAAAGGTCAGGTAGGACAATTTCTCCTGAGCCACCTCTTCGGCGTGGCAGGGCCCCCCAATAGCGACGATCCGATCCAAAGGTATGTCATACCGGGCACGGAGGTATTCGCCCACGATCTGATTTTCGTCCGGAATAATCCCTTTAATTGCCGAAACGACTGTCTTTCCTTCGAAATCCACTGCGGTCAATCCATGTAGCGCAGCTTTTAGGTAAGTGGCCGGTGTATTGACAACGATGATATCGCATTGCTTTACAATCCATTTTACATCGGAGCTGATGTTCGACTTTTTCACCTTGACTTCGACCGCACTTAAATAACTCGGATTATGCTTATATTGCCGAATAAACGTTACGTCTTCCGGTTTACGAACCCACCAGAACACCTCCTTGGCCATCGTGTTGTCATTCAACATCTTTATCATTGCCGTGGCCCAACTTCCGCTTCCTATTATACCAATCTTCAAATTTGAACTATCCATCATTCCAGGCAAAGATAATTAATATTAAATTAACCATTCTTTCAGCCTTTGATTAATGGTATAAAAATGACTTTTCTTATCTTCACCGATATTTTTATCTATTGACAGACGGATATTATGACTGAAAAGGAAAAAATGATAACAGGCAGACCGTATTACGCGCATACCAAAGAATTGACGACACTGCGCTTAGCTGCACAACGGCTTTGCTACAGGTATAATCAGATTGACCCCAAAAACTATAAAGAGCGCAAAGGGCTCATTAGGGGGTTATTTGCCAAGACCGAGGCTATGTTTTGTGTCGAGCAGCCCTTCTTCTGCGATTATGGATTTAACATTGAGATCGGGGAGAATTTTTTTGCCAACTATCATTTGACCATCCTAGATTGTGCACCCGTCAAAATAGGCAACAACGTGATGATCGGTCCTTCAGTCTCTATTTTTACCGCTAGTCACCCACTGCATTATGAAGTGCGGAATACAGGTTTGGAGTGCGCTATGCCCGTAAACATTGGTGACAATGTCTGGATCGGAGGCAATGTGGTGATCAATCCCAACGTATCCATCGGGCGCAACTCCGTGATCGGGTCCGGTAGTATTGTGACAAAAGATATTCCCGATAATGTGGTGGCCGCCGGCAATCCCTGTAAGGTCATCAGAGCTATAACCGACCAGGACAAAAACTTCTATTTTAAAGATCGAAGGCTGGATACAGAAAGTATTTAAAAAAAACCTGAAGCGGGGAGCTTCAGGTTTTACCAAACCAATTATTAACCTAAATATGAAATTATGAAATCTTTACTTTTGGTATTAAAACGACTATCAATCCCCGTTAGTATACACGCCGCGCTGTATTAACATTTTTTAACAACCACGAATAAATTTCCTAAATATTTTTTTTTCACAACAATATCCCTTATCCTTGTACCAAATACTTTAGGGGTGTCTGTAAAATACAGGCTGAGATTTTACCCTTGGAACCTGATCTAGTTCATACTAGCGGAGGGAAAAGTAAGTGTACCAATCACTTTGCGGCTACCAATCTGTAGCGCTGCTTTTATAGCATTCCTAAAGTACTTTAATTTAAAAAATTTAGTACTATGCAGATAAAAGTAAACAATCAACCCCATCAGTTTAGCGCCGAGTTTCCCGCTACTTTATTAAGTGTGCTCGCCCTGTTGATGCCAGATCTCCAGACAAATGGTATCGCTGTAGCTATTAACAGCAGCGTGATACCCCGTGAGGACTGGCCCTCCACCCCTATTGCAGACCAAGACGAAATACTGATCATCACCGCTACTCAAGGCGGGTAAAATACCATAAACTATGACAACACAAAATACCACAATTACCACAGTACCATTTCCAAATTCAAAGAAAGTTTACCTACCTGGCAAGCTGCACCCGATCAAGGTCGCCATGCGTGAAATCACGCTTTCGCCTACCCGATTGAGTTCTGGTGGCTTAGCGGAGAATCCTCCCATAACCATTTACGACACATCAGGCCCCTATACCGATGCCGACAAATCTATTGATATCAAGAGCGGTATCGAACGCATCCGTGAGCCGTGGATCCTGGAGCGCAGCGATGTAGAGATATTGGAAAATATCAGTTCTGTGTATGGCAATGAGCGAGCCAACGACCCCAAGTTGGCCGATTTACGCTTTGACTATCAGCATAAGCCCAAAAGAGCACTAGCGCAACGAAATGTAACACAGCTCCATTATGCCAAGAAAGGAATTATTACAGCCGAGATGGAATATGTCGCTATCCGTGAGAACCAACGGATAGAGCAACTGGAAAACAGCACCGCAGGAATGAACCACCAACATATCGGGTATAGTTTTGGTGCAAATACTCCGAATGGCAAGATAACACCAGAGTTTGTCCGTGCCGAGATTGCGGCAGGAAGAGCGATTATTCCCAATAATATTAACCATCCCGAAAGCGAACCCATGATTATAGGGCGTAATTTCTTGGTTAAGATCAATGCTAACATCGGCAATAGCGCGGTGACATCCAGCATCGAAGAGGAGGTAGAGAAGGCCGTATGGGCATGCCGCTGGGGGGCAGACACGATAATGGACCTATCTACCGGAAAAAATATCCATGAAACCAGAGAGTGGATTATCCGAAATTCGCCAGTACCGATCGGCACTGTACCTATATACCAAGCATTGGAAAAAGTAAATGGTGTTGCCGAAGATCTCACCTGGGAAATATTTCGGGATACACTTATCGAACAAGCAGAGCAGGGTGTTTCCTATTTCACTATCCATGCCGGCGTATTGCTGCGTTATATCCATCTCACAGCCAAGCGTGTCACAGGTATTGTCTCCAGAGGAGGTTCCATTATGGCCAAATGGTGCCTATTCCATCATCAGGAAAACTTTCTATACACACATTTTGAAGAGATATGCCAGCTTATGAGTCAGTACGATATCGCATTTTCTCTGGGTGACGGTCTACGTCCAGGGTCTATAGCCGATGCCAATGATGAAGCTCAATTTGCCGAACTGGAGACGTTGGGCGAACTCACCAAGATCGCATGGAAACACGATGTACAGGTTATGATCGAGGGGCCAGGACATGTCCCTATGCACCTCATCAAAGAAAACATGGACAAGCAGCTTGCGTGTTGCGATGAAGCTCCATTCTATACATTAGGGCCACTTACGACAGACATCGCTCCCGGCTACGATCATATCACCTCAGCCATCGGTGCTGCCATGATCGGTTGGTATGGCTGCGCCATGCTTTGTTACGTGACTCCAAAAGAACACTTGGGCTTGCCCAATAAAAAGGACGTCAAGGACGGTGTGATCACCTACAAGATTGCCGCTCATGCTGCCGACCTGGCAAAAGGACATCCCGGTGCACAGTATAGAGACAACGTGCTGAGTAAAGCCCGTTTTGAGTTTCGCTGGGAAGACCAATTCAATCTGTCGTTAGATCCTGATACAGCACGCGAGTACCATGATGAGACACTACCGGCCGAAGGAGCCAAAGTAGCACACTTCTGCTCGATGTGCGGTCCAAAATTCTGCTCGATGAAGATCACACAGGAGATCCGCGAAAGCGTCGCCGAAGGGATGCAGCAAAAGTCTGAGGAATACATCGAGTCGGGAAAGGAAATCTATCTCTAAATGCGTATTGTCACACTTCCAGGTTTCGTTCATCACGAAGAAGCACTGATAAAACAGTTTATTACCTATCCTGAGGTCATTGTGCATATTCGAAAACCTGTGCTGGAAGTTACCGAAATGATGAGATTAGTCGACCGTTTCACGGCAGAGGAGAGAAAGCAACTCGTGCTGCACAGTTATCAGGGACTGAGCCACAGATGGGGCTTGGACCGCGTGCATTACCCTTCGTCCGTCCGAGACGAAGGGCTTGCTCGGTGGGGACAAAATTACACACACCTCAGCACTTCAACACACAACTGGGCCGAATTTAATGCGTTGGACAGAGGTATTCAGGCAGCCTTTATCAGTCCCGTATTTTCCAGTATTTCAAAGACAGACTACGGGCAGGATGCACAACTTTCCTGTGTAGACAAACGCATGAATTTTTCGACCACACTTATTGCGTTGGGCGGTATATGCCAGGAGAATATCCATACCCTCAAATCTGACTTTGACGATGTGGGATTATGTGGTGCGATCTGGCTCGCCGAGGATCCTTTTACCGCCTTCGAGGCTTGCTACACCTTGTGGTACGATCATCAATAAACTGAAACCGGTTCATCCACAAGCGGGCACCTGACCTTGAGGCCTGGTGCGCAGTAGCGGATTGGCTACAGCAGAATGAAACAATACCGTTGTGCCCATGCGGTACGGCGGCGAGTTTAGCTTCGCTGAACTACACCCGCTTCCGGTTTTGATGACTTTTTCGGAAACCGCGAAGCGTTTATGAAAGCCTTGGGAGCAGCCGCTAATGGATAAAAAGTAATTGCCTGCCCGGCGTAAGGGACAAACTATTAAAATACAGTTGATAATAAACAAAACAACAGTCGCTTTAACATTAATAACAGGGAAAGCCTATTTTCAAACACATGTATAGCAAAATACAATACATCTCTTCAGGCACGACCGAAGAACAGCAACTAAACAACATTAAGGCCGTATTACAAAAAGGAATCAAATGGGTGCAGCTCCGTTTTAAGACCGAGGATCATACGGCGGTACGCAATGTCGCCAAAGCGACCAAGCTCCTAAAACAGGAATACGACTTCACTTTTATCATCAATGACTTTATCGATATCGCCCAGGAAGTCGATGCAGACGGTGTACACCTGGGGCTAGAAGACCAAGCTGTAGCAACAGCACGGCAGCAACTTGGCCCTGCTAAAATCATAGGAGGCACAGCAAATACGTGGGACGATGTTCAGCAGCGTATCCATGAAGGCTGCGACTATATAGGCCTGGGCCCTTTACGTTTTACGACGTCAAAGGCACAGCTCAGCCCCCTACTAGGCCCTGAAGGCTATAAAGCCATCTTTACGCAATTAAAAGACAGTCCCGCCCCACCTATCTATGCCATTGGAGGCGTCACCTTGGAAGATATTCCATTGCTATCCGCCATCGGGCTATACGGTGTTGCCCTATCGAGCTACCTTGAACGTACCGACCTTACGCCCCTAACGATATATCACACTAACCTTACTGTATAATGAAGAATCTAACAATAGCAGAGCGGACATTTCAGTCCAGATTGTTTATGGGGACCGGAAAATTCGGTTCCAACCAACAGATGCAAGACGCTTTATTCGCTTCTGGCACAGAACTGGTGACGGTAGCATTAAAGCGTGTTGACGAGGGCCACGACGACGATATATTATCCTATATCAGTCCCTCAGGAGCACATCTCCTACCCAACACATCAGGTGCCCGAACCGCAAAAGAAGCGGTATTGGCAGCCCAGCTCGCCCGCGAAGCCTTGCAGACCAACTGGATAAAGCTAGAAATCCATCCTGATCCCAGGTACCTTATGCCGGATCCTATAGAGACCTTAGCTGCATGTGAACAGCTGGTCAAATTAGGTTTTATCGTCCTTCCCTACATTCATGCAGACCCCGTGCTCTGCAAGCGATTAGAAGATGTTGGCACGGCCGCCGTGATGCCCTTAGGCTCACCCATAGGCACCAACCAAGGTTTGAAGACAATTGATTTTCTATCTATCATCATCGAGCAAAGCCACGTGCCTGTCATCGTAGATGCGGGCATCGGGGCGCCGTCCGATGCAAGCAAGGCTTTGGAAATGGGTGCAGATGCCGTCCTGGTCAATACGGCAATAGCGGTATCACCTCAGCCCGTCGTCATGGCCCAGGCCTTTGCCAAAGCTGTCGAAGCCGGACGGCTAGCCTACGAAGCCGGCCTGGGATATGTGGACAAAACAGCGGCATCCAGCAGCCCCCTCACCGCTTTTTTAAATCAAACCTATAGTTAATGGAAACTACATTTACGGCTCTATTCAACGATTACTCCTGGCAGGAGATAAAAGACAGGATATATCATACGACGATAGATGAAGTGTATCGGTCGCTCCGTAAAGAAAAGCACGATGTATATGACTTTCTGAATCTGGTATCTCCCGTTGCCAAACCCCTGTTGGAAGAGATGGCCCAGCTATCGCACAGGCTCACCATCAAGCGTTTTGGTAAAAACATACAGTTGTATGCGCCACTGTACCTTAGCAATGAATGCCAGAATATATGTACCTATTGTGGCTTTAGCATGGATAATAAAATTCCCAGACGCACACTGCAGCCTGCCGAAATAGCGCTGGAAGCAGAAGCGCTAAAGAAAATGGGGTTCCAACATGTTCTGTTGGTGACCGGCGAATCCAATCATCGGGTAGATACAGATTACTTCCTACGTGCAGTTGCACAGTTGGTACCGATATTTTCAAACATATCCATAGAGGTGCAACCTTTGGACTATGAAGACTATGCCGTATTGCATGAAGCAAAAGTAAACGCCGTCATGGTGTATCAAGAAACCTACCATCAGGCCGCCTATAAAAGTTATCACCCCAAGGGTAAAAAATCCAATTTTCATTACAGGCTCGAGACCCCTGATCGAATCGGTAGGGCTCAAATCCATAAAATTGGCTTAGGTGTGTTATTGGGTTTAGAGGACTGGAGGGTGGACAGCTTCTTTACTGCTTTACATATCGATTACCTACAAAAGAAATACTGGAAGACCAAGTATAGCGTATCATTTCCCCGGCTACGACCTGCCAGTGGCAGCGTAGAACCCAATTTTGTCATGCAGGATGATGACCTGCTGCAATTGATATGTGCCTATCGGATCTGGAATCCAGATCTCGAGTTATCACTTTCCACGAGAGAGCATGCTATTTTTCGGGATCATGTCATTCCGTTGGGTATCACCGCCATGAGTGCCGGATCCAAGACCAATCCCGGTGGCTATGTCGTTGCACCCGAATCACTGGAACAATTTGAAATTAGCGACGAGCGCACACCAGCCGAGATCGCTACTTTAATCACCCAAAAAGGCTATCAGCCAGTATGGAAAGACTGGGTGCCCGAGTACTAAACTTTAAAGGTATGGAATTAACAAAAGAACAGATCTTACGTTACAAAAAGCAAATATCCTTTGCTCCAATAGGGCTTCAAGGCCAGAAACAAATTTGTCAAAGTCGGGTTCTCGTGATCGGCGCAGGTGGTTTGGGGGCGCCTAGTTTACTATATCTTGCCGCAGCAGGTGTCGGAACGCTAGCTTGTATCGACTTTGACCGCGTAGAGATCCATAATCTTCACCGGCAGATTATACACCGCGAGAAAAATATAGGTGTACCCAAGGTATTCTCCGCAATGGAAGCCATTCAAGCACTTAATTCAACAGTCAATTTCGAAGCAATAGACGAAAAAATAACCGAGGCCAATATCGATGACTATGTGTCACAGTACGATGTAATCTTAGATGGTACAGATAATTTTGCATCCCGCTATGCGATCAATGACGCTTGTGTAAGACAAAAAAAGCCACTCGTATACGGTACCGTATTAAATTTTGAGCTTCAGCTTGCTGTTTTTAATTTGGAGGGATCCAAACATCTTAGACACCTCTTTCCGCTCCCCCCCGATCCGGATCAGGTTCCCAGTTGCGAACTCAATGGCGTATTGAATACCGTTCCCGGTATATTAGGTTTGATGATGGCACAAGAAGCTCTTGCGATAATAACAGGTAGCCCCGGTCTGAAAAATCAACTTTTGATCCTGCGTACGGATACCTGGAGTATCAACAAAGTTTCTTTCTGATGCTCTTCGAGCAATGCCGTCCGCAGGTGCAAAAAAAATCCTGAAGCGGGGAGCTCCAGGATTTACCAAACCAATTATTAACCTAAATATGAAATTATGAATTTAATATTCGCGGAAAATATCACAAACGAAATACCAAATTAAAGTTGTAACAATTATTTAACATAATTTTAACAAAAAAATATTAATTCTCGATAAAGATATTTTATAGCCATTTTTTTGACCGTAT
Organism: Sphingobacterium sp. xlx-96; assembly: GCF_011007365.1. Lineage (GTDB taxonomy): Bacteria > Bacteroidota > Bacteroidia > Sphingobacteriales > Sphingobacteriaceae > Sphingobacterium > Sphingobacterium luzhongxinii. The sequence goes on from NZ_WFKM01000013.1 coordinate 148,147, forward strand.
TTTTTCCTGTCAATGGCAGTCTATTTATACTGTCAATTTTGCAGTAAATGACATTATTTGGACGGACAAACCGAAATTTAGACTTAAGTTAAAAGAAAAATCCTGAAGCGGGGAGCTTCAGGATTTACCAAACCAATTATTAACCTAAATTATGAAATTATGAATGTTATATTCACCTTAATAACGTTAACATTTTTTTTAAATTACATAAAAGGGTATAGCTTAACATTTTTTAACAGATAGTTAAGGAGCTATAATATCCACCACCTTGTCGCTCAACCGTGTTATGTCAGATTTCAGCCCAACCATAAAAGTCAAGACGTGAAAGGGTTGCCCTTCAACTTTGTTTACGTTATACAAATAGCCGATCTCCGTACCCAAGAAAAATCCCTTAAATTTATAGTCTGCTCCTATCCCCAGCTTTGTTCCAAAAGCTATCGAACGGAGATATTCCACTTTGACCACATCTCCCACCAGATTAGATCGAGGCTCGTTGGCCAATCCGATTGCGGGGCCCAGATACACATAGGTATTCAATCTGTCAAACTGTCTTCTAGTTCCTGCTGCCAGACTGAGCATATAAAAACTGGATAGGCCATTTTCTATAATTGTATTAAATTCCGGATCTCTGATCTTTTGATCATATTTAAAAGACAGCATGTACAAGGCGGGGTATAAGTAATACTTAGGGTTTTTCAGTGTGATATCCAGCCCCATACTACCGACAAAAAGTTTGGGCGATAGTACATCCTTTGTTTTTCCTAAGGGGATTCCCAATCCAGTGCCGGCAAAGTAATACACTTTTTTGTAGTGGATGGTGTCCACGCCCGTCTGCGCTATCGATGGGCTACAAGGGCTGATAAGTAATAATAAGGCTATTATAATCCGATTCATTGTTATAAAATAAAAATACCTTAGCGGTTTCTATCTTGATTAGAACAACAAGATGGACTTATAGTTTTAAAATAAATACCTTTGTCGGAAGTTACAAGAACATTTTACTTTGCGGTCCCTGATTGAATAATAAGTCGATGATACTCACCTGCGGTTGAAAGCCAGTTCGGTCTTCAAAGACCTGATAATATACCTTAGGACGCGCATAGACAGAAGTTTTTTTAGGGTGTATCGAACTTCTGAAATCCAATTCTTCAGGATAGCTTTCCTCGTAAGATTCGGTGTACTTTATTTCTCGTTGGATCTTTAACAATCGCAGTACTACCTGCAGCTGTTCTACATTGAAATCAAAAAGATAATCGTATTTCTTTTCATAAAAAGGAGCGAAAGCGTCCTCGTAGTACTCAAAATATGCCGAGCTGCGATACGCCGTCTGTATGCTGGACCAGTGTAAGCGTTGCCAGTCATGGTCATAGCTTATCTTAACCTCTTTCATTGCCACATGCTCTTTTCTCCCGTGTTGTATAGGGATAAATAGGTCCAATATTCCATTGGCCGTAGCGATATGTGTTCTACTACGGTAGGTTTGTTTCGGAAAATGCTCGTACTGATCTAAAAGTATATCTACAGGATTTTTTGCAATAGCATGGAAATACGATACCGGCGGAAGATAATTTGCAGCTAATAGAACAGGGATAGACATTTTTGTAACTATAATTTTGAATTTGTACGCAAAACTAATGTTATTTAGGGAAATTTCTGCTATAAAAAGCTTAGTAATAGTATTTAATCAGCATATCGAAATCAAGCCGCTTGCTCAAACGGCTCTATCACGTTGCATCGCGACCAAAAAGAATAGACAATTCCAGCTCTTTTTTCAGAAAGTGTATGTTTTATTGATGAAGCTATGTTCTTAGGAATCAAGGAGCTCCCTTCGTTCGGTTTAAGGGTCGTCAGGAACTTATTAATGTTTTTTTTGCATGGGCATTCAAGAGCTCACCCGATAACATTGGAATCGGTTCATCGCTGTTGGAGATCTGCCAGCTGGCGGATCGTAAAAGTTTTTATGGATAGGTGTTGGCGAATGCTAAGCATTTTCTCTAAGTTTGCGTAACTTAAAACGTCACGATCATTATAAATGAAAAAAAGTATACTACATTTTATTTTACATATGATGTCCAAGATGCCTTTTTGGATGCTATATGGGATCTCAGATGTATTGTACATTTTGATTTATCATGTTCTCGGATACCGCAAGAAGATCGTGTTTAGAAATCTACGCAACTCTTTTCCCGAAAAAAGCGAAGCGGAGATCCAGACCATTGCCAAGCAGTTTTACCGTTATTTTCCCGACATTATTGTAGAGGTTGTAAAGATGTTCAGCATCAAGAAAGCTGATGTCGAAAGGCGTATCGAACTTCTCAATCCAGAGGAGGTGTACAGGCATTTTGACGCAGGGCGGGCAGTGATCGGAGTTACGGCGCATTATGGCAACTGGGAGCTCGGAATACATCGCTTGTCGCTGATGACCGATTTTGCTAGACTCATAATCTATAAGCCATTAAACAACGAGGACATCAATCAGATTTATAACGGTGTGCGCACTCGATTTGGTGCTACTATGGTTCCGATGAAGCAGATTTTAAGGCACATTGTACGACTCAAAAATACGCCTCACATCAGTATGTTTGTAGCCGATCAGACCCCGATGTACCAGGATTCGGATTACTACATGACCTTTCTCAATCAAGAGACATTAGTCTATACCGGTACAGAGCGTATTGCCAAGATAACAAATAGTCCTGTTGTTTATTGTCATATTGGACGAAAGGCAAAAAGAGGACATTATTTTTGTAAATTTACCACTTTAGTAGAAACGCCTTCTATGTATGCGGATCACGAAATCACGAAAATTCATAATGAATTTACCGAACAGATCATACGTGATACACCAGCCTATTGGTTATGGTCGCACAATAGATGGAAAAGACAGCGAAAAGATAAAGCATGACACAATACCCTAAGGTAGCCGTTGTAATATTAAACTGGAATGGCAGATATTTCTTAGAAAAGTTTCTGCCATCTGTATATAACACTACGTATCCTAATATAGAATTTATACTGGGCGACAATGCCTCATCCGATGATTCCATTGATTTCGTCCGGTCCAATTTTCCCCAGATCAGAATCATCCAAAATACGGAAAATCTCGGCTTTGCCGGAGGCTACAATAAGATCTTAGAGCAGGTAGAAGCCGAGTACTATGTGTTATTAAACTCCGATGTTGAAGTCAGTCCAGGGTGGATCGAACCCGTCATCGAGACGATGATGCAGGAGTCCTTCGTTGCGGCTCAGCCTAAAATCCGCTCCTTTCATCAAAAAGAGTACTTCGAACACGCCGGTGCTGCGGGCGGTTATCTGGATATCTATGGATATCCTTTCTGTCGCGGTCGTATCTTAAATACCGTTGAGATCGATTCCGGTCAATATGATACCACCAAGGAGATATTTTGGGCCACAGGAGCTGCCTTGTTTATAAAGTCAGCTGTCTGGAAGGAAGTACAAGGTTTTGATGCCGATTTTTTTGCACACATGGAAGAGATAGATCTATGTTGGCGATTAAAAAAGCTGGGATACAAAATCGGCTACTGTCCACAGAGTACCGTGTATCATGTCGGCGGGGGCACACTCAATACGAGTAACCCTAAAAAGACCTACTTAAATTTTAGGAACAACCTGGTCATGCTGCAAAAAAACCTCTCCTTCTGGACAGCGGTGTGGGTGATATTTGCACGCCTTTGGTTAGACCTTATAGCACTGATGCATTTTTTTATGGAAGGAAAGGCGAGAGACGCCTGGGCCATCAGTAGAGCACATCAGTACTTTTTCCTGAATTTCTTTAAAAATGCTTCAAAAAGGAAAAAAACTCCTCCGGCTTACAATAAAGTTGGTCTTTACAAAAAATGCATCATTTGGGAGTATTATATGAACAAAATGCAGCGTTTCTCAGACTTGCCTGCAAATAATTTCCCATTAACGGAGAAATAGCGAATGCAGTGACGCCCGTTGTCTTTTTTCTGGAAAAAGACAATTAAAATAATGCCCTAAAATTATATTAGGGCTACAAAATTTCTTAATTTCGTTGCATATGTCGCAGGATATCCAATCGAAAATAGAACAGTTAACAGCAGAACTTAATACATACAATTACCAGTATTATGTGTTGGCAAATCCCCTAATCTCGGATTACGACTTTGATCAAAAGCTTAAGGAACTAGAGGCCTTAGAGTCTGCTTATCCCGAATATAGAGATGCCAACTCACCTACCTTAAAAGTAGGTGGCGATATCACGTCCAAATTCAATACCGTACAGCATCGGTGGCCGATGATGTCACTGAGCAATACATACAGTGAGCAGGAATTGATTGAATTTGACGAACGCGTCCAAAAATCAATAGGTCATGCTGTACAATATGTCTGTGAGCTCAAGTTTGACGGATTATCTATCTCATTGACCTACGAAAAAGGCAAATTGGTTCAAGCCGTGACCCGTGGAGATGGTGTACAAGGTGACGAGGTGACCAATAATGTACGTACCATCCGAAGTATTCCGCACCAGCTACGTTCCAAGACTTCCTATCCCGATTTTTTTGAAATCAGAGGAGAGATCTTCATGCACAAGTCTGCGTTTTTGAGATTAAATAGCGAACGCGAAGAAAATGGTGAATCCGCTTACGCCAATCCGCGTAATTTTGCATCAGGTACGCTCAAGTTACAAGACTCTTCCGAAGTAGCCAAACGTCCTTTGGACTGCTTTCTATACTTCCTATATATGGATAATCGGAATAGGGTATTTCAGTCGCACTGGGATAGCCTGAATGCCGTGCAAAGTTGGGGTTTTCCCGTTTCTGACCACATTAAGCTATGTGATACCATTCAGGATGTTTTGGATTTTGTCCACTATTGGGATGCCGCCCGTCATCAGCTCAGTTTCGAGATCGACGGTATCGTTATCAAGGTCAATGATTATGCCTACCAAGAAGAACTCGGTTTTACCGCCAAGTCTCCACGTTGGGCCACTTCCTATAAATTCAAGGCCGAACGCGCCGAAACCCGTCTCAATACCGTGAGCTATCAAGTCGGGAGAACCGGCGCAGTCACCCCTGTTGCCAACTTGGCCCCTGTGCTCTTAGCAGGTACTACCGTAAAACGGGCTTCGCTGCATAACGCCAACGAAATAGAACGGTTAGATCTCCACGAGCACGACACCGTATACGTAGAAAAAGGAGGTGAGATAATTCCTAAAATAGTGGGCGTTAATCTGGAAAAGAGAAGCCCCGGCGCCACCCCTATCCAATACCCGGACAGCTGTCCCGAGTGCGGTGCCAGGCTAATCCGGCAAGAAGGTGAGGCGGTACATTACTGTCCAAATGAAGAACACTGCGAGCCGCAGATCATCGGCAAGCTGCAACATTTTATAGGTCGCAAGATGATGGATATACAGGGATTGGGCGATGAGACTATTGTATCCTTTTATAAGCAAGGCTTACTACGTCATCTTTCCGATATCTACACCTTAAAAGACAAGCAGGATCTTTTGGTCACTATAGAACGTTTTGGTCAAAAATCAATAGACAACATGGTGGCTGGAATAGAACAGTCCAAGAATAAGCCTTTTGAGAAAGTTCTTTTTGCTCTTGGTATACGTCATGTTGGAGAGACCGTTGCCAAAAAACTGGCCTTTCATTTCAAGAGTCTTCATCACCTCAAGCAGGCTTCCATAGCGGAGATTGCCACCGTACAGGATATCGGTATACGCATAGCCGAAAGCGTTTATCACTATCTGCAACAACCGGAACATTTATCCGAACTCGACAAATTAGAAGCAGCGGGATTGAAGTTTGAAGTCGCCGAAAAAGTAATTGAACTGGCCGGAAACAACCTCGAGGGAAAAACTTTTCTGATATCCGGAGTTTTTGCCACACACAGTAGAGAAGATCTTTCCGCATTGATCGAGTCGCATGGCGGAAAGATGTTAAGCAGTATTTCTTCGAAGCTCAACTACCTGGTGGCCGGTGATAAAATGGGACCTTCCAAGTTAGTGAAGGCAGAAAAGCTAAAAATACCGATCATCACGGACGAAGAATTATTAAAAATGATTAATCAATAGTAACTTACAACATATTTAAATCAGAATCAACGAAAATGAATGAGATTCAGGGCGCGGGTGTAGCATTAGTTACCCCATTTAATGCAGATGGAACAATTGATTTTGAGGCTTTGGGCCAACTCATAGAGCTTCAGATCAATCAAGGAATGAATTACTTAGTGTCACTAGGCACCACTGGAGAGACGGCGACATTAAACTCTGAGGAACGAAAGAAGATCTGGAAATTTACGGCCGATAAGGTCAATGGCCGAGTTCCTTTGGTCGCCGGTATAGGCGGCAATAATACGATGGAAACAGTACGTCAGATTGAAGAGTTTGATTGTGCAGGGTATTGCGCAATACTCTCTGTATCGCCCTATTACAATAAGCCGACTCAAGAAGGGATTTATCAACATTACAAGGCTATAGCCGAAGCGTCCAAGTTACCGGTAATTCTTTACAATGTACCAGGGCGTACCGGTAGCAATATGACCGCAGAGACCACCCTCCGACTAGCCAATGATTTTTCCAATATCGTCGCTATTAAAGAAGCATCGGGCAATTTTGCACAGTTTTCAGAAATATTAAGAGACAAGCCCGAGGGTTTTGTGTTAATATCAGGCGATGATCCTGTGACCCTTCCTATGATGGCTATGGGAGCCGTTGGCGTCATATCTGTAGTCGGCAATGCATACCCTCGCCTAGTGTCCACGGTAACCAAGCTGTGTGCTGAAGGTAGATATACAGAAGCTAGAAGTATACACAACAAGCTGTTGCGTATTACGGACTTATGCTTTGTGGAAGGTAATCCTGCCGGGGTTAAATATATTTTAAAACGTATCGATATCGGTCAGGACGTCTTACGTCTTCCATTGGTTCCTATCAGTGACAAGACCAAGGCCGCAATTGATGCGGAAATGAAAGTATTATCTTAACAAAAAGCCCATAACACTCAAAAAGTGTTTACAGCAATTCGTCTCCAGGCATCAACGGTCCGGAGACGAATATACCTCCTGCCCTCTTCCATACCATTTTATTTAACATCGTTTTTTCATTATTATAAACATTCTAGTATCTTTAATCTATCAAGTAATTGTTTAATAGATATGACAGATACAAATCTTACCCCAAAACGAAGAGGATCCAAGTTAAAGAGCTTTTTAGGATGGGCACTTCTGGTACTCGTATTAATCGGCAGTGGTCTTGTCTATTTCAAATACTATTTTGTTTTTGGCGAGGGCGTCAAATCAGGTTATCTCAATTATGCCGTAAAAAAAGGAAACCTCTTCAAGACCTACGAGGGCAAGCTTATTCAAGAGGGGTTTGGTAGCGGAAGAGCCGGGACATTGACCAGCAATGAGTTTGTTTTCTCCGTCGAGAGCGATTCTATATTTACCCAATTGGAGGCTAATAGCGGCAAGTTTTTCGACCTGCATTATAAAGAGTACCATGGTGTCATTCCCTGGCGTGGCAACACCAAGTATATTGTAGATCGCATTGTACAAATGAAATAACAGTGGTATACAGCCGTAATCAGCGTCAACCCTTCTTTATGTTTAAAATCAAACCATTCTTTGTCTTTTTTCTTCTTTTGCAGTTAGCGTTGGTCGCCCAAGCGCAAAAGAAGAAAAAGAAGCGTGTTTATGTCGAGCAGTCTCCAAAGCAGGAATTGCTGTATAAAGATTTCAACTATCTCCGCGACATACAGTCCGTACAGCTCTATCCTACGGGCAAGGAAAGCCAGCTGCCTATATATACATTAGGAGATACAGAGCTTCTGAACCTCTCGTTTGATGATCTGAGGGCCGACGTTCGCAGTTATTACTACAGCATTGAACACTGCAATGCCGATTGGACACAGAGCCGCTTATCATCCCTGGACTATGCCGAAGGATACAATGAAGACCGAATCATCGAAAGTCAACAATCCCAGGGTACCTTACAGCCTTTCACACATTACAAAACTGTATTTCCGAATGAATACGTGAAGCCCAAGGTTGCTGGCAACTTTCTACTCAAAGTATATGAAGATGCCGACAAAGAAAGACTCATTCTTACCCGAAGATTTTACGTGGTCAAGCCTTTGGTAGCCATCGAAAGCCAGGTGATGGCTTCAAGCTTTGCCAACAAACGTCTGACGAACCAAAAGCTAAATGTAACGATAAAAACAGGATTAACGATAGCTAACCCACACCGAGACATACAGATACATGTCCTTCAGAACCAACGCCCCGATAATAGGATGGTGCTTAAGACCCCTATGTTTATAGGCACAAGTGAAATCAAGTATAACAATAGCGAAACCCTTGATTTTCTGGGTAATAACGAGTTTCGCTATGCTGACCTACGTTCTTTTAAAGGAGGTTCGGCACAGATCCAGGATATCCGTATAGACAGCCTTGTGGATATCCTATTGTTTACCGACAAGAACAATAACGGAGAGACCTATGCGACCACTTACGATGAGAACGGTAAATTCTATATACGGAATCTCGATTACGCCCAGGAAGACATCAGTGCTGACTATGCAGACGTCACCTTCTCCCTAGAGGCAAAGGAAGATATCGGTGGATCGATTTATGTGGTTGGAGGATTCAATAACTACCAGCAGACATCGTATAACCGGTTGCAATACAATGCTAAAAGTCAGAATTGGGAAGTAACACTAAAGTTAAAGCAGGGGCTTTACGACTACGAGTATGTGTTGGTCACTCCTGAAGGAAAGACCATCACGGATGCTTTTTCAGGCAGCCATTTTCAGACCGGCAATGATTATCAAATTCTGGTCTACTACCGTCGCACCGGAACCTACTGGGATGAATTGCTAGGTGTCGGCACAGCTGCTATCAATAATAAAGAAAACAAAAATTAACCAAGATTGTGAACGATAACAATAAAGATCAAAAATTAAAACGGGGACTTACCAATAGGCACATTCAGCTTATTGCTTTAGGTGGAGCTATAGGCACGGGGCTATTTTTAGGTATCGGAAAAGCGGCTGTATTGGCAGGCCCCTCCGTATTATTGGGCTACGCTATTGCTGGCATTATTGCTTTTTTCATTATGCGTCAGCTGGGAGAGATGGTGGTCGACGAACCTGTTTCCGGCAGCTTCTCCTTCTTTGCCAACAAGTATTGGGGCGGCTTTGCAGGTTATGCATCCGGGTGGAACTACTGGGTACTTTACATCCTTGTTAGTATGGCGGAGCTTACGGCTATTGGTGTGTATGTACAATTCTGGTGGCCCGAAATTCCATTATGGGTATCCAGTCTTTTCTTTTTTATCGTCGTCAATGCGATCAACCTTGCTTCTGTAAAAGTATATGGAGAGACCGAGTTCTGGTTTTCTATTATCAAGGTCGTCGCCATCATTGCGATGATCATATTTGGGGCCTATCTACTCATTTCAGGTTCAGGGGGTGAGACGGCAACGGTCACCAACCTCTATAACGATGGAGGCTTCTTTCCAAAAGGATGGTTAGGCACCGCCGAGGACGGTAGTTACCAGGGGCTTCTAGCTGCGCTAGTGATGATCATGTTCTCATTCGGGGGTCTCGAACTTGTTGGGATCACCGCCGCTGAGGCCGAGAATCCAGAGAAGAATATTCCAAGAGCGACCAACCAAGTGTTGATCCGGATCCTTATTTTCTATGTAGGAGCCTTGTTTATTCTATTTTCATTAATGCCTTGGCGTAGTATCAATGCCGATACGAGCCCTTTTGTCGAAGTATTCAACTCCCTTAATTCTTATCAATTCACACTGTTTGGCAAGACATACTTCTTTACGACCATCATAGCCAATGTGCTCAATCTAATCGTGCTTACAGCGGCCTTATCTGTGTATAATAGCTCCGTATATAGCAATTCCAGAATGCTTTACGGCCTAGCCGAGCAGGGCAATGCGCCTAAGTTTCTGAATAAGGTGAATAAGAACCACGCGCCTACTGCAGCCATTTTAGTATCAGCTGCCTTGGTCGCCATTTGTATCGTTGTCAACAAACTAATACCCGAAAAAGCCTTAGAAATATTAATGTCTCTGGTTGTATCATCCCTGATCATTAACTGGATTATGATTAGCTGGACCCATATTTACTTCAAAAAACAAAAGATAAAAGAAAACAAGAAAACCCTATTTCCTAGTTTATTCTATCCTTTTAGTAATGTGATCTGTCTTTTATTCCTGTCAGGCGTTTTGGTGATGATGTGGTTTACCGGCTTGAAGATATCTGTCGAGCTCATCCCGATATGGTTGATTCTCTTGTATGTCAGTTACCTGATCGTCAATGCACGCAAACAAAAGGCCCATAAACTATCTTAATAACTATACGATATAAAAGCAGGCTCCGATTATTTCGGGGCCTGCTTTTTTGTTCTATTTCCCCTATTTTGTGATGATCTCTAAAGCCTTTTCTATAAAGGGATCTCGCTTTTGTAACACATCATTCAGGGTGTAGTCTACTTCATAATCTGGCGTGATACCGTCGAGGTGGTGTTTAGTGCCATCCGAGTTTATGACTTTTATTCCCGAAAAAGTAACCATAATTCCTCCTGGGAGATATTGATAGTTGATATTTCCGTTAGCCCCTGACGTATGTTTACCAATTAAGGTGCCCACTTTCCAGTATTTTATTGCATCTAGGAATGTCTCAGGAGCACTTTGAGTCGATTCGGAGACTGTGAACAGTCGTTTTTGAGAATAATTATCAACAAATGCAGAACTTTTCACCGAAGCAATCTCTTCTTTCGCCGAAAAATAAAATCATTTGGTCGAAAGACCGTTTCCGACCTGCGCAATCCCTCCTATTTTTGAATCAGCAATTACCACAAAGCAGGCATCGGAGAAAAAAGTTGATAAAATATGGTTGATGCTAGAAAGAATAAATAAAACAACAAGCAGGCGCAACCTCCATAATAGAACTAGCGTCTTAAGGATAAAAGAAACTACTACCATTTAAAAAAACATTATTCAGATGAAAAAGATTATCGCAACCATCGCAACAGTATTCATTCTCGCCCTATCATTTAATGCTTCGGCCAAAACGGCCTTTAATCCATTGAAAGACGTCAGCGCCCTGAAAATTGCCCTTACCTATGTAGAAGCTATAACAATAGGTAACACCGAGTTCAACAAGTATCTATTTGCCCCGGACTTTGAATACCGCGTCGCCAGCACGGATCAGGTACACAACCGTGCGACCTATTTAAAGTTTCTGAAAGGCAATAAAGGGTTAAAGTACAACTGCAAGACCAGTTACGAAATATTGGATCAGACAGGTCCTACCTGTATGGCCAAGGCAAGCATGCAATTCGAGAAATTCACCCGTATAGACTACATTACGCTGCTGCAGACCCCAGATGGCTGGAAAGTCAGCAAAGTGGTAACAACATACGCTTAGTATTTTGTGATTTTTACTGTAAATTATATGTTTAGGCCCCGAGCGATCGGGGCTTTTTATTTGGAAAAAGAATATAAGCAGCACGCTCTTAGCGTAAATCATCCGGGCTATCGGTCCCCTGAAGACAGACGAAAGCCCGGCGAAAAATTACCCGTGTGCCCTCAGGTGAATAGCTGGTACCTAGACTTTCGTAGGTAGATTTACCTTACCGTTTTCAATTGATTCAACAATTCATCCATATCGCTAGGGCGTTTAGCATCCCAATTTACGATTTTGCCTGTCTTGTCAAAAATCAGATAACGGGGTATTCCGTTAAAACCTGGAACTTTATCGCGTATATCTTTTGCCAAAGCTTTGTTAGCACGCAGATTAATCCCTTTCAAGGGATAGCCCTGTACCATTTCTCTCCATTTGGCATCCGCATTATCGTAGTCTATAGATAGGTACACCGGCATTATGCCCATCTTTTCCATCGCACCATGCAATTTGATACTATATTGCAGCTCCGCCCGGCATGGGCCACACCAGGTTGCCCAAAGATCTACATAAGCGACAGCTCCTTTCAGACGCTCACCAAGTTCAGCTAAAGTATTTATATGGGCAAAATCTTCTAAAAATTCAACACACGCATCGCTTTTGCCTATTCTGTTATGGTAGTCTTGCACCTCTTCAACTGCAGGTTTTAACGGCAAAATCAATTTACTATTAGGGTACTGCTGTACAAAATCGGTCCAATTAGCGAGCCAAGCTTTCTCATTGTCCTTACTTGCTAAACCATCCGCTATACACGTTGCCCAGGCGTATTCGAGCGTCTCATCTTTCAACAGAGGTTTAAATGTATTAATCATTTCCAGTGAATAGGGTAAGTCTCTTTGTGTCAAAGGTTTGTTCATCAGGCGGAGCAAGCTATGATATCGCCCCAAGTGCGAATTAAACAACGGACTCTTTATCCAGTCTGCATTTGTATTTAAGTCACTATAGATATCTTGCCATACCTTTAAATAGCTTGGATCAGGCAAATTTTGAGTATCAGGTTCCGGACTAAACACATGCGATCGCATCTTGAAGAAAATAGCAGTAGACAACAGAAGCTTATAATATAGCTCTGCTTCTATCTGAACCCTATTGTAAAAGTCTTTATCTATTTTACCCTGCTCCAATAAAGCTTTAAATTGCGCAACATCGACGTTTTTCAAGCTGTCACAAACCTCCACCCTTTTCTCAGCCCGAGGATAGACTTCCAGCACCTCATATCTGCTACGCGTATCATCAGAATATAGTTTATTGTAAAGCTCTTGTCCAGATCCGTTAGCCCCACTTATCTTGTACGTATTGTCGGGGCCAAAATCTACATCCAGGCGATCACCAGGTTTTACCCATACATAAACGTAGCGAAAATCGTTCACCACCCTTACCATGCCCTCTTTGTTTATGTCAAATTCAATAACCGCCTCCTTGTTCGGTGCCATCTGACTCGAGCGCTGATTTTCCTGAAAATAGTTGCCATCGATAGGGATCGAGATCCTAACCTCCTTGTCGGCAGCGTGCGCATTATGTACTTTTATAATTGTTTTTTGTTGCGCATAAAGCGTTGTGACGGCCATCAAGGCCGCACACAACACATAACATTTATAGCTTAATCCCATGTTTGAATTTTTAATTTTGTACTATATGGGTGGCCAGCGCCGATTCAGGTAGATTCAACGTATAAGAAGGGCTGTTGGGTTCAATAGCCACCTTAGTACCATCTATAAAATAATGATACGCCGTAAAACCATACTGAGGATCATTGTTCAATCTACGCATATCAAACCACCTAGCCCCTTTAAACAACAGTTCTTTGCGCCGCTCTAATAAGATGAACTTCACCGCATCGGTCTCGGATGTAGCCGTCATGTCAGTAAATTCGTCAGCCTTAATTCTATTTTTGCGCAAAGTATTTATGTCCTGCATGGCTCCAGCAAGATCCTTGGTCCTAGCCCTGGATTCTGCCCGGATTAAATACATCTCTGCCGTAGTAATCCCCGGATTTACGTAAGCAAACTGCTCCATATAGGTATATAAACCATTCCAGGGCGCACCTATTTCCATGTAGGGGTTGAAAAAAACACGTCTCAAGTCATCGGCATCAAATAGCTTCTCTGTCTCCTTTGCGATAGGTTGATAATACATACCCCCGATATAAGTAAATAGTAATGAAAAGATATTTTCAGGAACTTTCAGGTGGTCTGAAAATACAGTGACCCCCGGTTTGACACCAATATAAGGCACACCGTTCCTACTTACTTTTTCCGAGTACACCTCATTATAATCAATCAATTGATTATTAAAGCTTAATGCATCGCCAGCTGCCTTAGCCGCCAGATCGTATTTACCCATCATTAAATAGGTACGTGCCAAGAAGCCATATACAGCAGGTTTAGAAATCATGTAAGGATTTGCCGCCGATTCGGGTACTGCACCTAGTGATTCTGTCAGATCTTTGACTATAAAATCATATGTTGCCTGTACGGTACCTCTACCCGGCAGCTGTTTTGTAATATCGTTGTTCACGACCAGTGGGATTCCCAAATCTGTACCCGCCGTAGCGCTTGCATAAGGCTTTGTGTAAATATTAACCAAATACCAATAAGCCAAAGCTCTGCCAAACTGAGCCTGCGCTTTGATTTTTGCAGCGCGATCCGGTGTAGCCCCTACAGATTTTTCTACATTATTAATAATCGCGTTAAACTGATAAATACTACCAAACAAACTTGACCAAAAGGAGTAAGATATTTCTTCTTCGGTAGCATAAATATCTTTTTTCCAGAAATATAACCGACTCTGTACGTTGTCCTTAAAATTAGTGGGGTCAATATTCGTCGCATAATAATCATCCGATAGAAAATCAATATCTGTAGATAGAAACCGAAAGATATTGGCATCATTTAGGATACGTTCAAAGTCTTCAATCTTTGAGGGGATCACATAGCCTTTTGGGGTGATATCTAAATATTCTTTACAAGCTGTAGTAGATAGCACCACAAAGGCAAACAATAGGTATATATAATATTTCTTCATCTTTATTCGTATTAAAATGTTGCGTTGATACCGATAGAATAGGTTGGCATTTCTGGTAATGTGCGCTGCTGGTTAGCGAATGCTTCCGGATCGATGTCAAATTTATTGAAATCTATGGTCCATAAATTCCGAATCTGCGCATTAAACTGCAATCCTTTAAGATATTTGATTCTATTCAAGCTATTGGCCGGTACATTATACGTTAATATTACCTCGCGAAGCTTAGCATAAGAAGAGTTAAATACATTTACATCCAGGTAATTACGATAGTAGGTGTTCGTATACCAAGAATTCGGATCATCGATAACATTAGGGATGCTCGTGATATGCTCATCACCAGGTTTTTTCCATGCATCTGCCAGTCTACCATCCAGGGCATTAGGACCTCTAACTCCTCTTGGCATATTCTGTCTAGCTACAGAGCCTGCGTAGAATACAAACATACAGCTTAGATCAAAATTCCTATAGCCAAACATGTTGGTAAAGGCGCCGTTATGGATAGGCCTAGTGCTTCCTGAAAAATAAGCGAAGTCCAGCCTACTGGTCAATCCCTCTTCGCTATTCTCCAGGTTGCCATCTGCATCGAGCACCTGTAGCTGTCCCTTATCTTCAGACAGACCCGCAAACCGGATGCTATACAAGCCTCCATAAGGCATTCCCACAAGGAAAGGCGATCCATTGGCAATTGCTCTTGGGTTGTTAAACGCCGGCGATAAAGCCGAATGGGTAATTTTATTTTTATTGTGTGCATACATGAATGTGGTAGACCATCTGAAATTTTGGCCATCTATATTTTTGGTCGTGAGCTGTGCCTCAAATCCTTTATTCGTCATACTTGCCGAATTAATCTGCGCATTTGAAAAACCGTACGTAGGATTTAGAGACTCATCGCCCAATATATCCGTAGTATTGCGTTTATAATAATCCAGTTTACCGATGATTCTATATCCGAATAAGCCAAAATCTACCCCAATATTAGAAGTCGCTGTCCGCTCCCAACGTAAAGCATTATTGGCAGGGCTGATAATCCAATTGGATGGTTGACCAGTAATGAAGTTTACATCTGCGGCGGCGATCATAAAAGGACCCGAATTTTTGGGAATATTACCATTAATACCATATGTAGCGCGCAGTTGCAAATCATTTACAAAAGAGAGTCCTTCAAAGAAGGTTTCTTTAGAAGCATTCCAGGCCACCCCTGCCGACCACATCGGCTTGTACAGGTATTTTGGATCGGTTCCAAAGAGATTGGTTTGATCTATACGTATACTTCCGCTGGCAATATATTTGTTTTTAAACGTATAAGACGCATTTCCAAAAGCAGATACAAAGCGGTTTTCCTCATAAGAAAAGAAGTCATTCATGCCATCAAATGGATATCTGATGCTCAATAGCGTTACCGGTAAATTTTGAAGCCGTTGCCAATCCAGATTTATAAATTTAAGCGTAAGATCATCGTAGCCGTATTTGGTCACAGCAGTAGCGCTATTAACAGACTTTTTGTTCTCGACCCCCAGCTGTGCGGCAATAGCATGGTCGGTATGTAGCGTTTTATCGATGGATAGAATACCACGGATCACATGTCCCGAATAGTTGCTATTGACCTCGTCTAATTTAGCCCCTTGTGGTATGTTATACTGAGGTGTCAGCAAAGTACCGTCTAAGTTGGTGGCAAACTGTCCGTTGTCATCCAGCGAGGGCGTGATAAAATCATTTATCTGTTTTAGGAGATCTGCTTGTTGAGACAAGGTATGGACACGTTTTTTAAGATTGCCTTTTTCGAACTGATAACTCACCCCCAAGTTGATTCCTTCCGCTATTTTATAATTCAGTTCTGCCTGAATACGTTGTGCAGCACCATCAAAGCGTATGTCCTTATTATTCAATTCCTTTAACGGATAGTAGGATTCGTCGGCCAGTCCCCATGCCATGCGTTGCGCTATTGAAAATACGTTTGAACTGTTCTGATTCGCAGGGTCAGCATTTCGGTTTACCACCATCGGGTTGCCCAGTTCATCTTGTAGCATAGCATATGGTTTTAGCTTAAAGATACTCAATGCGGAAACCGGAGCATCCGTACCGTTATTAAAGTTCATATTTGCGTTTACACCGAAACTCAGCCTCTGTGTCACCTGATGTGCAGTTTTGAGAAACACCGTATAGGTTTTATCCTGTTGTTTTAGGTCGTAGCCATTCGCATTGGTATAGTTTAAGGACCCGTAGTATTGATTTCTATCATTACCTCCATTAAACGAAAAGCTATGGTTTTGCGTAAATGGAGATTGCATCATTAGATCTTTGATCTGATCTGTGTTATCCAGACCTGATAGATAACTCACGCGTTGGGCATATTCTTCCGGCGTGATTCTACCCGCTACCGAATCCATATACAGATGTGCAAAGGCCGAAAATGCGCTGTTCGAGTACCCCAGGAGGGTTTCATACCTTGGTGTAAGCAATTTACGTTCTACGGCAATATCGTCAGCCGCGGACAATCTATTTAGGTAACCTATATTGGGCTTGGCCTGAAATTGAAAACTGTTGTTATATTGAAAGGTTATATTACCTTTCTTGCCTTGTTTTGTACTAATTACGATCACGCCATTTGCTGCGCGCGCACCCCAGATAGATGCAGCAGCAGCGTCTTTCAATATAGTTATACTTTCTACATCATTGGGGTTGATCGAGTTTATATCGCCTTCTATAGGAAAGTTATCAACGACGATAAGCGGTCTTTTTGTACCGTACAATGTAGATACCCCCCTTATCGTCAATCCGTCATCCTGGGTCGGATCTGCATTCGGTCTATCCTTGCCTCCTATCAGTAAGAGGCCGGGCGCCATCCCTTCCAAACGTTCCAAGACGTTTGTCTGAATCTTATTTTGAATTTGCTTGCCGCTGATAAGATCAAAGGATCCTGTAGCTCTTTCCTTCGGAATACGTTGGTATCCAGTGCTGAACACTACCGTCTCGCCTATATCGGTATGGGTACGGGCAAGGACAATCACGCCCATATTTTTTGAAACCTTTATTTCTTTCGACAAATACCCGACATAGCTTACGATCAGGACTTCATCTTCATCTACATTAGTCAACAAAAAGTTACCTGACTCATTGGTAATCGCCGATTTGCTGGTCCCTTTGATGGTTACTGTTGCCCCCACAAGTGGCTTATTGTTATCCCCCTTGATGGTACCGTGCACATCTATATCGTTCAAAATTACTACGTTTTGAACGCTCGTTTTCATTGGGTTTTCTTTTATTATAATGGTATTGTCTTCAATTTCATAAGTAAGTCCCTGTCCTGCTAAGCTCTCCTTTAAGACCTGAGCGACAGGGGTCTTCATAAAATTAACCTTTATTGTTTTTTTATTTTGCACCTTTTTTGCAGACCAAAGTACGTTTAGGCCTGTTTGCTTGCGGATCTCATTAAAAAGCTGAGATAGGCTGACATTATTTCTTGCGTAGGTAATTGTTTGTGCAAATGTACGAGCATTGACTTGCACCATACTCATCATAAGCAACAGCGAGATCAGTTTCATCATCTTCACCAGTTTACCTATATTCCATTGAGATCTTTCATTCATCATTAATGTTGGTTTTAAAGGATAGTTGTTCAATTCCCGGTATATTCCCACTGTTGGGCAGCGGGTACTCGGCTTTATATTGTATTTATGGTTAGTTGGGGTAGATTTTTGTTACTTCATGACGACGACCCTCCCTTCTTCTAGTTTGAAACGCGTGTCCCCTGCTTTTTCCAACATACCCAACACTTTGGATAGGTTTTCATACCTGGTGATACTACCGGCATACACTTCGCTCACGGTCGATCTATCCTGGTAGTAGATCTCTACATCATACCATCTTGCAATGGTCTTCATGACTTCTTCCAGTGGAGTATTGTTGAAAATAAACATATTGTTTTTCCAGGCTAGTGCCTTTTCTACGTTGGCATTTGCCACTTTAAGTACCCCTTGGCGGAGCACCGACTGCTGTCCGGGCCGCAATATCTCTGAAGCAGCTTTGCCCTTTCTGATGCTACTGTTTAAGGCAGTAACATGGACTGCTCCTTCAATGAGCGTGGTTGTGCTTTGCAATTCATCGGGGTAAGCACTTACATTAAAATGCGTACCTAAAACTTTTATCTCTTGCATATCACTTTTCACTACAAAGGAACGCTTGGATTTGCCGGAATCTTTATTCACCTCAAAATAGGCCTCCCCGATCAGTGATACACTTCTTTCGGTACTTCCAAACTGTGATGGGTATCGCAGTATAGATTCTGCATTGAGCCATACTTTTGTGCCATCCGGAAGTGTGACCTGAAACTGTCCTCCTTTGGGCGTTCTCACCTGTACGATGTCGCCCGGTTTTAATGGGGTAAGCGCTAAACCATTCGAATATCTTATCTCTTTATTTGACGATTCTATACCGGGCTCCCCATCGTCCACTATTACCTCCTCTCCACCGTCGATACTTATTACGGCCTGATTTCTACCGGGGGGCATGTCTATGGGTGTCGAAGCTATATTTTCTGTTGGAGGCTGAGCGACTTTTTTATGTGATGTCCATTGATAAGCGGCTATGCTTAGGCCAACTACGGCCACTACAGCAGCAGCGATTTTAAGAAGCAATCTGATAGGTGTAGCAGATTTAGGTTTTATTTGCCGGCGCAAAGACTGAAGCGTCCACTCAGCCACATGATTTATTTCGGGCGCCAGTTTTTCCAGTCCATGGGTATTATCAAGAGCTTCTTCAATCAGCTTCTCAAATTCGTTACGTTTGGAATCATTGGATGCGAGTTCTTTCAAAAGAAAATCGAGATCTTCCCTGGAGTATTCGTTCCGTAGATACTTAAAAAAAATGTGTTTTATGTGCTTCTGTTCTTTCACAATATCGATCGTTTATAGATATAAACAATCTTTGACAAATTTCTGGGTACAGAAAAATAAATAAATTATTAAATAAATGTAGCCGGCAGGAACAACGCAAACCAAACCAGGGTAAAAAGTTCCGGATCATCCTTAATACGATCTTTGAGAAATTGATTGGCACGTTTGATATGCGTATGTACCGTATGGATGGATAGTTTTAATTCGACAGCAATTTCTTCATACGATTTGCCATCCATCTTAAACATCGTAAAAATCTCCTTTTGTCTACGAGGCATTTCATCGATAATACGATGTAATCCTTCGCTTCTCTCCTTTTTAAAGAAGCTGGATTCTATCTGTTCGTATCCAGCCGCTAAGATTGGGAATAGATAAGCGCGGTATCGGGAGTCGTGACTTGCCTTGCGGAATATATTATATGCTTTGTTACTGGCGATCTTATTTATATAAGCATAAATGGATTGGTCTGGCTTGATACTGGCCCGCTGCTCCCACAGGACCAAAAAAGTATCCTGTGCCACTTCTTTTGCCAGATCGGAAGACTTGAGGAGCTTTAAAAGGTTGCCTATCAACTGGTGGTGTAGCGTTTGATAAAGCGATTCAAAAGCATCATAATCCCCATCCCTTAATCTTTCCAATAGACTCTCTATATCAGCACTCATATATTACAACTTATTAAACCTTAGGTTAATTAATACGAAGAAAAGAAATAAATGGGAGATTATCAACCATGATAAAGAAGTTACCGACTTCCCGGCCAGGTCGATCTCTTATCAGAGCATAAAAATGAAACAAGCTTTTCTTTTGGCCTTTTAGATTGTACATAAACTCCGCACCCCGCACCAACGCAAGCATTAGCTTTTCACCGAAACAATCTCCAATTTCGCCGAAAAATAAAATCATTTGGTCGAAAGGCCATTTCCCATCTGCGTATACTGCCCTACTTTTGAATCAACAATAACGACAAGAGTTAAATAACAATAGAACAACAACTAAAAAACAAATTACTCAGATGAAAACTACTATCGCCACCATCGCCACCTTATTCACCCTTGCATTTTCATTTAATGCCTCGGCCAAAGAAACCGTAAATCCGTTAAAAGATTTTAGTGCTAAAAAAATAGCACTCGTCTATGTAGAAGCATTGACTACCGGAAATATTGATTATAACAAGCACCTGTTCACATCCGATTTTGCGTACCGTAATACAGCGAATAAGGAAGTAACTTCACGCTCCGCATATATAAGTTTCTTAAAAGCCAACAAAGGTTTGAAGTACAACTGTACTACTACATACGATATTTTGGATCAGGCTGGTAACAGCTGTATAGCTAAAGCTACGATGAAGTTTGATAACTTCACCCGTATAGACTACATCACTATGCAACAGACCAAAGATGGCTGGAAAGTCAGCAAAGTGGTAACGACATATCTATAGACATTCAAGAAGCTTCAATAAACTGAAGCTTTTTGTTTCATGTAAAGCCTGCAGGAGTGCAGGCTTTTTAGTTTTAAATGCTTATAAAGCAAAAGGGTTCAGACTTATCTGTGTCTTTTATAATTATTTTGTTGATCTCTATTTTTCTTAAAAAATACTTTTGGTCTAAAGTTTTGTTACACAGCGGTGAACTAAATTTAAGGAAATAGAAGCTCTTTTCGGTTTTTATTGGGGTTTTATCGTGGTTAATGAGCTTCTAAAGATTGCATTTTCCAGACAGGGGCTAGCGATTAAGCTTGTCAATTTCCGATTCGGTCAAGCTTAATAGTTCTGTGATCAGCTTTAAGTCAAAGCCCTTATCCATCATTTTTCTAGCAGATTTCAGTTTTTCAACATCAGCTTTCTGTTTCATCTGCGCAATACCCTGCTGAAGTCCTTGCTGAAGTCCCTGCTCCAGTGCCTTAGCGACTGCACGTTCTTCAAATAGAACCCTCGATTCTTCATAAGAATACGCGTCCCATTTTCTTTTTAAACTTACATCATACATTTCTCGGTCCTCCTTGTTCATTTTACTATACGCTGCTACATCGAACAGCTTCTCAAAAATTGGTTTACGAAGATATAAGGGCAACTTGTCGAGCTTTGTCATATTCTTCAAGATATACAGCCACCCTTCAAAATCATTTTCAAGTTCCGCTTCCTCTTTTACAAAGTTAACTAAAGTGATGTAAATAAAGCCAAAGTCCTCATAGAATATTTCGCCTGTCTCTCTGTTACATAGATAGATATCTATCCGCAACACCTACGTGCTCATTCTTATTATAATGTAGATCCTCGATTTGCTTACGCCCTCTAAAAAGAACATTTAGAAAGGCCAATAACAGATCTTTGTTCGCTTCCATACCGAAGATTCTTTTGAATCCAAAGTCTGTCGTAGGGTCGATGTAAACCGATGCGCTTTCATAGCCTTGATCTCCAAGCGGATCTTCCAGCGCTAGGAGAATTTCGTCATAATCATAGTATTCTTTCATAGCATTAAGTTTATAAGTAGCTATAATCTAAGCTAAAGTAAGAAATAAAAACCATAATTACTAATATTTTTAGTCAACATGAGTTATCCTGAGAACAAACTAGGAACTTTTTTTTGAAAGGGTTCCAGCTGATAACGAAAGTTTCTTTCACCGCCTCTTTTACCGATTTCGCCGAAAAATAAAATCATTTGGTCGAAAGGCCATTTCCTATCTGCGTATACTGCCCTACTTTTGAATCAACAATAACGACAAGAGTTAAATAACAATAGAACAACCACTAAAAAACAAATTACTCAGATGAAAACTACTATCGCCACCATCGCCACCTTATTCACCCTTGCATTTTCATTTAATGCCTCGGCCAAAGAAACCGCTAATCCACTTAAGAAGTTAGACAGCAAAGAAATTGCACTCACTTACCTTCAGACCATCGCTACAGGCAATACGCAATACAACAAATTCCTCTATACTTCAGATTTTGAATACGCCAACGCTGTAAATAACCAGACATCCAACCGCTCCGAGTACCTTGCATTTCTAAAAGCCAACAAAGGTTTAAAATATAACTGTGAGACGACCTACGAGATCATGGATCAAGCAGGTACCACTGCCATAGGAAAGGCAACGATGAAGTTTGATAACTTCACCCGTATAGACTACATCACTATGCAACAGACCAAAGATGGCTGGAAAGTCAGCAAAGTGGTAACGACCTACCCATAGGAACTGGGTAATTTTTGTTTCAGAGACCCGCAGGAGTGCGGGTCTTTTTGTTTTGTATTTGTAAAAAGTACAATACGGCATGCAAATTAAATTGTATATTCGTACGATTATTAACTGAAAACGCCATTATGAGTAAGTATTTTGCCTTATTTGTTGTACCCTTATTTTTAGCGCTCTTGTTTTCCTGTGAAAAAGTAGATAATTTTCAACCAGAGGACACAAAAAAAAGTCAAACAGAAATTCAAGGCATAGAATATATCGCTGCAGACCATATCAATCTGATCGCCAATGTAAGCTATGTTAAGGATGAAAATGTAAAAGACCACGGGTTTAACATAGCTTACTATAACGATACCGTTTCTCATTCGCAAAACTATTCGTTGGGTACCAAGCTGGTTTCGGGCAGGGTCACCTACCCGCTCAAGGGCAATCTGACGGTACTCCTCAAAAATGGGTTTCAATTCAGCTACTATTATACCATCGGCGATAGTACATTCCGTTCTTCTACAGTTTCTTTTTATCCTGTGCAGCAGCCCAAGTTTAAGGTACATCCTGGCCAGGGCTTATTCCAGGTATTACCGGGCGACGAGATAACGGTAAAAGGAGATTTTCGGGGTATTCAAGGTAAATATTACTTACAGTTAGAAGATCAAGCAGGTACTATTCCATTTCAGATTAGTAATAACGAGAACAGTTTGACATTTAAAGTTAATGGAAATTTTATCAATAAAGCCGAATTACACGTTTTCCTGATACCACACCAACAACCCACAGGCTATCAGATCAGAGAATATTTAACCAAAGTCAATATCCTATCACGCCTAGGGCCACCAGCAAGCTACAATATAAGTTGGACAAATTACCTGAAATTACCCGTGCTATCGGGTGTAGGCTACAATACATCCGTGATCATAGGGAATCGAATCATTCCTTATTCCTCTAGTATCTTTGTAAGGGATTACATCCACTATCTTTCAGGTGACAGCTATCGACTAGGCTATTTTAATGGCCGTGACACGGTGATATTTCCACAGCCACTTCAGATCAAGAGGCCGGATGCCCATTCCATAACTTTTGATTCCCCCAGGGTGCACCCCAATGGCCATGTAAGGCTATCGGGCTTGCATAGTGCAGATATTTTTGGAGAAGTAAAATACGTTATAAATGGCAGTCCTGTGACATTGAGACCTTTGGATAATAATTCAAAATTTATCTTTCAGATCCCCGATCTTCCGGATGGCGTTTACGACCTCACCATTCAGAGCCCCAATTATGAAATCACCACCAAGAATAAGTTTCAGGTAGAGGCTTTCAAGCCCGATAATGTTACACAATATGGAACCAGTATAGGGAGCAAAGTCCAGGTCACGGGCAATTTTATAGCGAACGAGATGTATTACATTATTTTTGATAATTTCAGCACAGTAAGAGCATACGGCATAGCTACCGAAGGCCTATTGACCTTTAATATCCCTACACTCGCTGGCGGCAAACAAATTTTCAGGATCGCAAGGGTCTTCAACAACAACTACTATACACATGACAAGCAGTTTACGATAGATGTTGCCGAACCAAGCTATACCGGATTCGCTCCCCACTCCGGCAAGATTGGATCCGTCGTGACCCTCAAAGGGGAGTCTATCAATTATGCTAATATCTATTTTGGAGACAAGCAGGTTAGCCCAATAGGCGGAAATCCGTTATTGAAAGAAGTGCAGATTGCGGTACCTTATGCGCAACCCGGTAAATACAAGATATCTGCCCGTATCGCGGACAAATGGTTAGAAGTATCCGATGTATTTGAGTTAATAATTCCTTAATCCGATGTTTATGATAAATCTGCATATAATAGACCGAAAGCCCTTTTTTATTTCTAATTTACTGGCTTTGTTGGTATTCAGCAGCGGCATTATAAGCTGCAATAAGGAGATTAATACCATTGCGTTGGATATCACACCGATCCAGATCAATAACGAAGGGCTGTTAAGCATTGACAAGGAAAAAGCCGTACTCACAGGTAGTATTGATCGGTTGAATGATGAGAAAGTAACCGATTACGGTATTCTTATTAAAGACGTCGAAAATCCATACAGCCAAGAGCAGGTCATCAGTATGGGAGACAACCCCAAGATAGGCGCATTTGAATATCGTTATGTGCCGCAAAGCGGCTTTTTGCTGGGCGAGCGCTTTCAATACCAGTTCTATCTTCGTACCGAAAAGGGGTACTACAAAAGTCCTACTGCCTATGTTACGTACAGTGGTCTTAAGGTTACCTCTTCGCCAATGCAAATAGCCACTACCGGTGACACTATTCAATTAATGGGCGATTTCAATATGTTGGACAGCCGGTATACAGTCGGTATTGCCGATCTTGGCGTGAGCCGGCTGCCTATTACGCTAAATTCAGAAAAGACACAGCTTTCCTTTGTAGTCCCCCATACTAAAGGACACCACAACAGGGTTGTCGACATTAGTTTGAGCCGCTATGAAACTACCGCCTTTTATACCCAGAATTTAACAAAAATAAAACTTATCGGTAAGGTAGAAGCTCCCACAAAAACCCATTATTATTTCTATGATAACATTACTTTTTCAGGTATCGATCGAGACTTTTTCAATGACGGTAGTTTGCGTTTGATTATCAACGGCAAAATTATCCCCTACAAGAGCACTGTCTCTATTCAAAGTGTACTACCTATCACCGGAAATTTTAAAATGGGATATATCAATGGTCGTGACTCGGTTATATTTCCACAAGAATACAGCATTAACCGTCCTCAGGACGATCTGTTGAATCTTAAAACAGCAATATTGCATCCCGGACAATTGTTGAGTTTAGATTTTTCTGAACTATTTACCTACTTTTCACCTGTCATACCCGAAGTGACAATCGATCAACATTTAGTGCGCTTTAATGGTTCCAATAATTTAAATTTCACTTATGACACAGGCAAAATTCCTGTAGGCACCTATACTATAAATTTAAGTCATCCCAGCGGTGATTTCCAACTAAAGAATAAGCTTGAAGTGGTAGACTTCGACTTTACCGTGCCACCAGTATCGAAGGTACTTATGGGCGACAAGGTAGAGATCACCGGCAATTTTATATCCGGTCAGCAATATGTTATAAGCACCAGTAGCGACAACTACAGTAGACAAGTCGAGGCCGATGGAAATAAAGTGACATTCGAGGTAAGTAACCTAAGTGCTGGACTTAATTCGTTGAAGATCGGGTATAAAGTCTCCTCTTCTGACTATCGGTATATAGATAAGATAATAAGCCTGGATGTCATTCCGCCCACTTTTGAATCATTTTATCCGTCAAAAGCTATGCCCGGCACCATCATTACGCTGAAAGGCAAGCGGATCAAATACGTTAACGGAATTTATGTAGGCGGTGTCGCTGTACAAGCTATTATGGCTACGGACGATGAGATTAAGTTCCCATTGCCTTCCTATATACCAAAGGGTAAAGTTCGTATTGGCTTATGGATAAGTGGTGAATTGATCACCTCCACAGAATATCTTGAAGTTTATTAACCCATGATGATAAAATATAATACCATGTTACGCTTATTTTCATACCTGTGTTTTACGGCTCTATTTATTTTAGGTGCCTGCAAGAAAGTCGAGAACCACTTAGAGCCCGTGGAGACAAAGCCCATCACATTTGAGGTACCTACACTTGAAGAGGTCAGCAAAGAAGGGTTCAAGATCGCCTGCCAGGTACTCAGCCTCAATAGCGAGCCTGTCGAGGACTATGGCTTTGTTGTATATACAGCCTCTGGCAGCGGCAAGAAAGAAGAGAAAATATCGCTGGGCAAAAATCTAAAGGTGGAGAATATCCAGCACCATTACAAACCTTCAGGTGGATTTGTAAGTGGAGAAAATTATATGGTATATTTCTATGCGCAGACCAATAAGGGATACTACCGAAGCTTTAATGTACCCTTTAAAATCAATGCCAATATCAACGCCACCGTAGTGACTATTACTGCGCAGGCCGACGAACGTATTACCGTAATTGGTGATTTTAAAGAGGTGAATGATCAGTTCAGATTGAATTATTCGTACGGTGGCCAATCCGTTGAATACGAAATCAGTGCGGACAAAAAATCACTCACATTTAATGTTCCCAGAACGACATTTGCACACGGATCCAATGTGGATTTTTATCTGGCCAGGAATATAACCATGCCCGATTATGGCGGCAATTATTACAATGAAAGATACCCTATTGCCAAGGTAAAGTTATTGGCCACTATAGACCCGATCAGCCAAGATCAGGTATTTGCCAACAGCACCATCACCTTGACCGGACAGAATTTGCCAAACCAGTATGATTCCAGCACAGACCTCATGTTGATCATCGGTACTCAAAAAGTACCTTATCGTAATCCATTGGTGTTGTCTGCTATAGAGGGATTAATCGGCACCGAATTCAAAGTAGGCTATTCCAGTGGTACGAAAGAAGTTATGTTGCCCAATCCATTAAAACTATTTGTTCCAAATGGCGAAGACATAACTTTTTCTAAACAGGTGATCCATCCGAGATCCACGTTGAGAGTCCAAGGGATTAAATTTTCACAATATTTCACGTACAGTCAATTGGTGCCCCAGCTAGCCGGAGTAACGATGCCCCTTACGAACTTTTACAATGATTATTTTGATATCAATGTGCCGGATTTGCCAAATGGACAGTATCCGCTCACGCTTAAGAGTTCCTTTTACAGCGCTTTGGAAAGCAAAAATAAGGTAGAAGTGCGCAAGTTGGTACTCAACAGTTTGGATAAACCCAGTGTTTATATAGGCGAAGACATCACTATCCGAGGTAGTTTTATTGATGGCGAGACGTATACCCTTCAAGTGGATAATACAACATCAAGCATCCAGAAAGCGCAAAATGGTGCCATTACCTTTGCAGCACCGTCTGTAGTTGCTGGAAAGCGTACGGTCAAAGTGGGCTACCTCGGAACAAATGGTTACCACAGTCAATTCGCAGAAAATAATTTGTCACTTACTATAGAGAAGAGTCTCATAAGCGATGTCTCCCCACTGGAAGCTTATGTCGGCGATGTCATTACGGTAAAAGGAAAAGGACTAGGTCCTGTAAACAACGTCATGTTTGGCGGAACTTCCATCAATGTCATCAACAGAAGCACCGAAGGGTTTAAATTCATGATTCCTGCCTATATAACCAAAGGCAAGTTTAGAGTCACGGTACAGATCGGCGACGATTACATCCAGTCCGAGAATGCCATAGAGATCAAATAGATCAATAAGTTCGTCACACCGATCCCTAAGGGCTGGTGACGGGCAGAATGTCCTATTTAAAGACAAAAGGGTTCAGACTTATCTGAACCCTTTCTGATTTTTTTACAATCCTCTACACCCTCACCTCTGCTACAGCATCTTCCCAGCCATTTTCTTCCAGTTCGGGGATCTGTGCCAAGAAAGCCTTTACCTCTTCGGAGAGGCGGCGGCTTACGGTGAGCATCGCGGTGTTGTAGCGGTTGTCCGAGTGGAAAAGCACTTCGGCCACCCGCTCGTCCAGCTCCAGTCTGAGGAAGTTCGATATCGGGTAGCGTACGTACAGCATATTGATATAGCGCCCCCTTTCGATCTGTATAAACCAAGCACCTAGCGCCCATTCCGACAGCATCTTTTTGGAAAAATTTATCTGGTATTTTTCGCCGTTGGTCAGTACCGCAAAATAGCTGTTGTTTTCCTTCACGATAAATACTATGTCAAACAGCCGGATACACCAACTTCCCAATCGTATTGTCGAATCCATTTTCAGCCTCAGATCTGCCAGCAACATATGCGGCAGGCAGTAGGCCCGCCATCCTGCGGAGACAGTACCGGGAGCCTCAACGGGTTTTTCGACCGCAATGTAGACAGCGCGCTCTACAAGCACTTCTACCCGAATCTCTTTGACTTTAAACAAACTATACTGCGGAAAGTAATAAAAGAACAGCACAGTAGCCAGTACCGGGATGAGCAGAAAGATAAAATCTGTCCTCCAATATACCGGGGCGAACAATTCGTCCCAGAAATTTACCGGTGCAGGGCTGGCCAGGGCGACTCCTGCATGTAGAAACAAGCGGTGTACAAAGACCACCGACAGGGTAGCGCTTAGCAGGTAGAGCAGTGTAGCGCTGCGATTTCCGATCTTCTGTTTGATGGTGTCGCTACCCAGCAGCCAATAATAAAACACGCTGATGCCATAGATATAGCCTATTACTAACAGGACGGTTACGAAATATACAATACCAAAATTATAGTCGGCTACGCGCTCCATCGGATCGAGTATCTTGTCTGATATATTGATCAGATAGGCAGTAAGCATGCTCCATACCAAGAGCAGCGAATACTTGATAAGTTTTACTTGCATAATGGTCAATAATAGCTGTCGTTTACATGGGTACCGTACGCCCTACGCGCAACATAAAAGCAATTTAAGAAATTTATTTAACTTTTTTTTACCAATCAATTAAATCGCAGCGTATGCCACTGCCGTCATTTGTGACCAAGTCCTTTCGGTAAGACCTTCTATACAAGGCTTCTGAGCGGCTTTTATCATTCAGTTTGTACAAATGATGTACAAATGGGATTTTCAACAGCCGATTCCTTGGGATATGCCTCCGCGCGCTCTAAATTTGAGTAACCAAACAACACAGCTATGCAAGAACAATTTGACACCCTTGGGTTTTCAAAGGTGGAAACCCGATTATTGAGCCTGTCGGCGAGCGGCCGCAGGCTAGAGACCGACTATCTCCGGGCTAAGCCGGTGGAATGGATCGACGAGAATTTTATACTCGATACGCAGGAGTACGATCAACTGCAATCGATAGACCCCATATTCTTACAGCGCATGGCCACGGCCGTGGCCGACAGCTGGGATCAGGGCCAGTTGGTGAGTTTTTACAAAGAGAGCCCACCCCAAGACGGAGCGGATAGCCCCAAGGACATTATCTTTTCGCGTCAGGCGACGCAGAGCCTCACCGTTGGCGAAGAAGCCACGGGACCGCTCGATCAAGTCGCTATATGGATACGGTACCGGTAGCGGGCCGAAGGACAGGGTAATAGACCGTGTCGTCCTCCCGACCGAAGCGTAGGGATCGAGAAACCATACATTAATCCTATACAGAAAACGTCACCGCTCCAGCAGGTCGAGGTGACGTTTACTGGCATTAGACGCGCCATGTGTCTGATAAAAAAATAACCGTTCACAATGACCGCTATTTATTACTTTTTAGACAGCACCATTACGGACAAAATCTGGAAACCAATAAAATTTTCCTTTATTTATGATAGCTACACTTACACCTTTACAAGCAGCCGTCGAGCAGCATTTGATGGCAAGAGGCAGCGACCATCCGAGGCCAGAGCGCTCCATCGACGGGCTATGCACCCAGGTCCTTTCCGATATGACTGTGCAATTCCGACAGATCAATACCCCCGAGATGGCCAGTCCGGTCATCAATCAATGCTATATCGCCATCAGCAACTTGCTGGATCAGCTTTGGTGCGCCCCCAGTCTGTTACCCGCTTTCCAAACCGTTGAAAAGTTATATTTCAGTTTTGAACTGTCTTTCGGCTTCTATATACAGCCCGGCAGTACGCCCCCCTTGTTTCTACAGCAGCAATTGTCCGAAGAGATAAAAGGGCGGCTTCCGGCCATCAGCAGCAAACTCGTGAAGAAAGCGATCCCCGAGAGTTATATCCTGGAGTTAAAATATGCGCTAAAGAGTCTTTTAAATCCCAACAAGCAGCCGCATTGCTGTTATGCCCATCTGCGCTACATTCCGAAACTACTGGATGGGCTGCAGGCAATAGCCCATGACGAAAGGGACAAAGTCTGGACAGACCGCTATGTATACCTGATGATCCGTTATAACTTTAACTATCCGGGCTTCTTCAACCGTTGGAGCGAACAGTTGACAAAAGCCCTCAAGCAGCTAGATACATTTCACGCGAAGGAACGGTATTTATTCCATATCGAGCATGAGCTGCATCTCAGCTATCACAGCAGCGATCTTTGTTTCAATATGCACCAGGAATGCTTGCTTGAGCAGATGCTGCTGTATGTCCGCAGCATCCTCGAAAAACTCGGAGATAGCCACAAAGACATGGCGCTCGAAGAAGACACTGCGCTATTGACAAAACTCAACGGGGATGAATTGAATCTCCTTTTCTATTACTTCTACAAAGCCAAGATCTTCGATTATCCCAGTAAGCGAGAAGCCGCCAAAGCCTTTTCAACATTTATCTATAGCAAGACGAACCGTAAAATTTCCTACAAGACACTAGAGAAATTTGAGAAGAGCAACCTAGCCGGATCGGCCATCAAAGTAAGACGTTTGCTGAAATCAGTAGTCGAGGCCATAGACCGGGATTTCAGGGGCTAGGTACCGTGTGCTGTGGTCTGCCAAAACAGAAATGCCTTGTAGTCAATAAATTAAAATTGTACCTTTAGTATCGTATACCGATTTGTACGAAGATCCTATTGTTACCAAATTATTTTACGATGGAAAAACACTTATCAAAAATAGCCGCTAGTGTACAGCTGTATATCACCCGCATGGCGGTCGTCAAGCAGACCAATAAAGAAATCCTGGCCCTCGCGCGCGCAGCGAATAAAAAGCATGGTGTTTTTCTGAACACGCTTAACCTGGTAAAGGCACCTTTGGTGGCATACCGTAACGCTTTAAGCCCTACACTGGTCAAAGCGGACATCGACATCCGTATAGAAACCTGGGAGCACACTTCCATTATCCTGAGTAAAACGAATAGACCCCAAGACCTGATCTTATTCGCCATAGCTTCCAAAAAGGCGGCACAGCTAGCGCGATGGCGACATTGTGGTTTTTTGGCCATCTGGGGAGACTATGCAAAAGGCCAGGTCCACGTTTACGAATATGCGGACGAGATCGATCGAGAAAACCCTAAGAACAACCGTATTCAGCGGAATGAATTCCCCAAATATTCCCGTCACCTACACACGTTCGCTATCGCGCATTTCGACTTCGACAAGGTGAAGCCCATGATCACAGCATACTTATCCAAAGAACTTAATTACCTCATGAAAAAATACAATCCCGGCCAAATCATGGAATTCATAAATTCAATATCATGAAAAATTTATCAGCACACACCGAATCCCTCTTGGCCAAGTATAGATCATGTAAAGAACTTTTCCAGGAAGCCAAAGAGAAGGACAACAGCAAATCCTGTAAACGTAAAATACCTCCCGAATTATTTCACGAAAAATTCCTTGCGATAACTGCCCAGATAGAATCGTACCGCAATCTTTTAAGTAGCTTAATGAGCAAGGCCCGTATCGAGGTATATATACAGCGCCCGGAAACCAGATTGGGAAGGACAGCCGTCTGCGTGGTGCAGAATTCTCTTCTGGACAAAAATAGCTTAATCTTTGCCATCCTTAATGGTGAAGACCTTTTCTTCAATAAAATAACCTGTAATTTTCTGGCCTTTTGCGGCGATCCCGACACGAGCCATATCCATGTGTACGAATACAGCGAACCCCTCCTTTCGAAGGATATTAAGTCGCTGATCATGCGGCGCAACGCCTTTAAGGAGCATGCCCAGCATTTGACCCTCGATCATATCGACAAGTTCGACTTTGAGGAAATAATTCCTTACATCGAGCGCTACGTGGAGAAACAGCTCGATTTTATGCTTGCTTGTGTGGGACATCCTAAGCGAGAAACTTTTGATTATTGGTTTTATTACCGTGCGTTCCTTGATCCGTATAAGCTGTTTGGTAAAAGCTCTTGAAATATCCATGGAATACGCATAAATACCGCATTTTTTTGAAAATAAGGGGGTGTACACCCTTTCACACCCCGTCAGCGGTCCCTGTAAGCGCCTTAAATAGTGCGATTGCGCTCTGTAAACCGTATTTCTGTCAGGAAGCCCAAAAGCTGAAATAATCACCTTTTACCCACCCCAGCCCTCGTCCACCCCTTCCTATTGGCCAGAAACGGCATTCGCCCCTTCAGATTTTAACCCCTGACTCACCTCCTATTTGGTATACCTTTGGGTTTGAAGGTTAGATAAGGTTAATAGGGTTATAACTCGACAACTCGATAACTCGATAAAAAAGATGAGTAAGATAAATAGACATACTATTCTGAATGGCATCCGCCTTTTCCTGCTGTTATTCTGGCTGTATGTCGCTATGGATAAGCTATGGGACTGGGCGCTATTTCACGAAGCTCTGGTAAAGCAACCCTTTCCAGACTGGTGGGCTGACCTACTAGCATGGGGATTGCCGGCTGTTGAGTTACTGATCTTCTTGCTATTCCTGGGGCGACCTTTGAAAATAGAGAAAATCTTAATACGTAGGGCATACCAGCTATCTAGCGTATTACTGATCCTATTCACGGTATACATCGGATTAGGAGTGATAGGCCTATATGCGGAAAAGCCCTGTGGTTGCGCTTCGATATTCGCAGGAGTGCCCTGGGCATGGCATTTATTGATCAATCTTATGCTATTGGCATTATCGCTAGCGGGAGCCCTTCTGACAAAATCAAGCGGCGCAGCCGGAGCACCTAATGCATACAAGAGGCCGGTCAAATTGTTCCTGCCCTATATCCGGCAAATAGCCGTAGCCGTGATCCTACTCCTGATTATTCGTTTCAATGTTTTTAAGCGACGCTTTGCCCTTTTCCCGGGTAGGCCGGTATGGGGATAAATTATGATACGTGGGGCTCCGCGTAAAACTTGCAAAAGAACACCCGAGGTATTAAAAAGACAGATACCCCTCGTAAAAGCAATGTATCTGTCAAAAATAAATAAATTAGAGTTTTTTGTTGGGTAAACTTTTTTTGAGTTAGCGTATTCCGACCAAACTGATGTTGGAATCGATAAAAAGGCCCTCAAATGAAAGCAATTTCATATATCAAGAAAAATAGCATGCTCCTATTAGCAGGAGCAGCGGTTATAAGTTTTTCCAGCTTTAAGGCTGTTGAAAAATATTTGCAGACCAGTTACTATTGGTTTGAGTACGATGCGAGTGGGCATATTATCAATCAGGATACTATGCCAGATCCATCTGCAACAAACCCATACGCATGCGAAGGTGATGAAGAAAAATGTGCACAGGCCTATACCTCTGTGACACTACTTGCTTCTGGAAAGTATGCACCGGGCACTCCGGCCTTAGAAAATGGTCAAGAAGTAGTTCGGTTCAGAAATTAAGACCAACATACTTTCTCTACAAAGAAGAGGCCCTCAAGGGGGCCTCTTCTCTTTATCGCACATGTAGTCTTTCAATCCTGCGCTTCTCCGGTACCAGCACAACACCTAGTTTTTCCAACTCTTGGATTAACGCGTTCACTTCCTTTGTCTTGTCCAACGTAACCCCTATTTCCACGCTGTACAAACTTTCGGTATCAGCGACTATAACATGTTCCGAAATATTACCGAGAAATGAAACCAGATCAGCTATTGTTCGCAGCGAAACTTGAGATTCAAGGGGTATCCCGCCCATTTCATGTTTCTCAGGCGTGCTGTATTTTAACACCCATACATCCGATTCCTCAAAAACCCTGCTGACTTTATGCCCGATCGCTAACTCAAACATGTTCAAGGCAGCGTTTCGCATTTCAACAGGGTCTACTTTCTTGTCGTATACCATCTGTATGGTGCGTCTGGTATTTTCGTACGTGTAGACTTTTTCTTCATAGGTCAAATTATCAGCACGTGTAAACAAACTCGGAAACTCTTTTTTGAAACTATCACTAAAGGTTATTCTTTTGTTTCGGTTGTCCTTAAAAAGCAGAACTGTAAATGGGTCGTCGGTACTGTACAATAATAATTTAATCAGATCGATGACAGTTCTGTTTTTGTACTCCGATGTACATAGCGTAGTATCTTCTAATCCGTTGGATTCATTTATAGAATTTGTCAAATTATAAGGAAGTACCGATACCTTTAACAAAGGCCCTTTACGTGCTCTAACCTTATTTTTTAATTTGTTTTGCATTACCTCTCCTTTTACCGTTGCTGATCGGTCCAGCAAACTATAGTCTTCAGACAAAACCAACGCTATGACTTCCTCATTTACCGCTGTGCCGTAAGTAGAGGCTAAAAATTGCCCATTGGCATTTAACCAGACCGCCGTCGGGTACCCTTTAACAGCGAATTTCTGCGCCAGTGCCGTGTCTGAATACACTGTAGAAAGTTTAATGTCATACGGACCTCCTCGCTGTCTGGCATACACCTTTTTCACCTGTTCATACGAATCTTTGGTAACCGGAATAATTTCAATCTGATCGGCATATTTTTGATTCAAGGCATGTAGCTTAGGCATCTGCCGAATACAAGAAGCACAGGACCGATTCCAGAAATCCAATAGAATAAGCTTACCCTTATATTCGTCCAATGCCAAGCTATCCAGGCTTCCGTCTTCATGCATAACGGGACGATATTGTTTTAGCGCTATGTAATCCGGATTTTGTCCGTATGCAGGAATATAATTAATAAACAGAAAAACCACTAAAAACTTAATATTATCCATCACATCTATTTAATAAGTGCAGGATTCAAGTCTGTCACTGCATCAGGCACGGGGAATACATAACGTGCATCATCGGGCGGTAATTCCAGTTGCTCGGATCCAATTTTTCTTTTCAGTGTTTTTGCATATTCAGGATCAAGATTTAGTCTTTTGAGATCCATCCAACGGAGGCCACGCCATACCAACTGCTTTCTTCGCTCGCGCAATATCAGCCGGATTGCCTCTTTGCGATCCGTTATATCATAGGGGACAAAGGTCGACAGGCCATTCACCTTGCGGTACCTTTTCTCTAAAAGCCTGTTAAGGTCCGACATTGCGCGATCAACTTTTCCCATCCGTGCAGAGGTCTCTGCCCTATTGAAATATAGTTCATCGTTTGCTAGACCTGCGAAGACATAAGTTGCGCCGTCATAATTACCATAAAAAATATAGCCTACATCAGCTGCCTTTTTAAAGAAC
Source organism: Sphingobacterium sp. xlx-96 (assembly GCF_011007365.1). Classification (GTDB taxonomy): domain Bacteria; phylum Bacteroidota; class Bacteroidia; order Sphingobacteriales; family Sphingobacteriaceae; genus Sphingobacterium; species Sphingobacterium luzhongxinii. Next base: position 183,738 of record NZ_WFKM01000013.1, read on the forward strand.
AGCACTTTTCTCAAGTCATTCTCCATATAGCTTTCGTATAGCACACTATCTATTCGCATTTGGGTCGAATAGGAAGTTCGCATCGTACAATTAAAAATCACTTCCGCATTAAATCTGGGGAATGGATATTTAGCAGATGTTGCGTAGTCATTATAATCGAGCAATTCGCCATTGGCCTCCAGGGCCAGACCGGCAAAATAATTGCTTTTTTCATAGTTGGACATCCAGAGGTAGATACGGGACAGCAGCGCCCAGCATGATCTCTTAGAAGGCCGCGTCTTGTAAAGGGGTTCTAAAGGCAATAAATCTATAGCTTCCTCCAGGTCGTGGATTACCTTGGCGTAACATTCTTCTACGGTTGAAAATCTAAGTTTTTCCGAAAAATCGGTCCCCGTTCGCAGCGGGATCGCAGGACTGTTATTACCTGTTGCCGGATCGTATACCGGCGCGAACATATGCAGCAGCATGGCGTACAGGTGCGAGCGGTTGAAAAGAGCCATGCCCTTTATCATCTTCCAGTCGGCCTGGTTATCTGCATTTATCGCTATTTTTTCTAACCCGGACAATACGACATTGCAATTCAAAATAATTGCGTATGGCCTACTCCATTCTTGCATATCTGTAGCGGGGTACGGATTTGGCGACCACGAATAAACCGCTCTATGTATCTCCTTTAAGTTGTTTACATAGCGGTTGTGGGGTACCCAGATATTATCCGAAGCCCATTCCGTCACAGCCGGGTACAGCGGGCTGGAGCCAAAGCCACCGGCACCGTTCATGCTCGCATCATTATCCATCATCCCCATATAATGGGCCAGTGTAGCGGGTACTGCCATGGATTCGTCCGGTTTAGCATCTAAGAAATCCACCTTACTACAGCCTGCTGCAGCCACTCCCCATAAAACCATGAGGATATAGCTATGTATATTCTTTAAATTCATCATGACGCTTATATTGTAAAATTCAAACCTAGAGACCACTGTATACCATTTCTCAAACTTTGCGTGTCGTATGGATCCATACCGGCTTTGTTGCGAAGCCATACCAGCGGAATATTCTGTACAAAGAGAAAGGCATCGATCTGCTTAAATGTGCTTCCAAAGACAGACCTTGCAGGAGCCGTGTAATTCAGTTTAATATTCTCTAGGCGCAGATGATCACCACGTAATACATTGATCGAGGCATATTGATATAACCGGTCGCGTGATGCGTTGTAGGGGTATTCCCTAGATGGCACATCGGTCCACTTCTCGTCGCCCGGTTGTTGCCAACGGTCGGCATACTCGCCATGTCCATTCCAGGAGGAAAACAGTGTTGCATAGCTTAACGAAGGCCTTCTAAAGTAGTAACCACCTTTATAGCTAAGCATAAACCTTAACGCTATATTCTGATAGCTAATTACATTGTTTATAGAGCCATATACTGTAGGCTGTACGGAGCCATGATACAGCATATCCTCTAGTGGGGTATTGGCGTAAATATTATTGTAGTCCTTACTAAGTGTGCCATTCAGCATACCTTGTGGCCCGCCATCAACGGGATCCAGCCCTATCCAGGGAAAGCTGTACATTCCAAAAACAGGCCTGTCCACGACCGGGTCTATCGTATTGCCGACCCGTACAACATAGGCATTGCCTTTGGTACTTGCAGGCATAAAATATTTAGTCACCTTTGGGCTGCTGTATCCTGCTATAAGCGTTGTCGTCCATTTGCATGTTCGATCCATCAATTTTGCAGTGAGGCTCAGATCAAATCCCTTGGCATGCATTTCGCCTACATTGCCCCAGGATCGATTTCTACCAAGGGTAGGATCGATAGCTGCTTCTCCCATTACATCCTCAGACAGTTTATCAAAATAGGCTATTGTGCCGGATAGTTTGTTGCCCACCACAGCAAAGTCTACACCTAGGTTCAAGGTATTCACCTTTTCCCAGCGCAGGTCGGGATTAGGCATCTGCGTGAGCGAGGCCGTCGGCAGCGGTGTGGTGTAAGCACTGTTTGCCAGCTGGATAACGGGCAATGCTGACGCATTTCTTGAAATATTTCCGGATTTGCCATAGGTCGCACGGAGTGAAAGTGCAGGGATCCAATCGAGCTGGTAAAAGGGTTCTTCAGAGATCTTCCAGCGGAGGCCCGAAGACCATAAGGGCGTTCCTTTTTGGTTGGTATTGACGCCGAAGAGATTTGCTTCGTCCTTCCGTATACTGAATGACACGATGTAGCGATTCAAAAAGCTATACGAACCGTTAAAGTACACCGACAGGAAGTTGTCGGTAAACTTTCCAATTCCTTTGGCCGGTGGAATTCGCTGTTTCATGAACGAATTATTATACAGCACATACTCCGTCATATAATCCACGGTAGGATTGATGCCGTAAAACTCTTCGCTATAGCCATAAAGCCTGTCTATACTTGTTTTATTTATACGGCTACGTATTTCCCATCCTGCCATCAAGGAAAGGTCATGTGCCGTAGCCCATCGTTTATTCCAGTCCCCCTGCAGACGTCCCTGATGCACCCGGGCGCGACCTGCATTTGTGTCCCATATGCCCCCCTTGGGTACGGGAAACGTAAATTTGCCATTGGTGCCCAGCTGCGCAAAGGAATTGACATAGGCCCTGACATAATAGGAGTCGGCCATACGTATATTTGACAATAGCGAGGTCTGGTCTTCAAACTGGTATTGAACGGACAGGTTTAGATCGGGCAAAGGCGCAAACCTGATCCCTGTGTTCAGTAAAAAATCGCCTACATCATTCCTGGCTTTAATTTTTTCAATTTCATCGATGGGACGGTACGACCAATCTAAGCCCTTAGCTTGTTGTGCAGTGACATAAGCCTCGTTATTATCCAGGTACAGGTACGCGGGTGATCCATCCGTATTCCTCAGCTGCGCATACGGATAAAGGCTTTTGCCACCACCTGTTGAAAACGGTGCATAGCCCTTTAAATTAAATCCGCCGTTAATACCGTTGTACTGGGATGAATTCGTGTACGACAGGGAGTTATTCAGCCAGATGTTGTTTGCAAGCTGTGTTTCCAAATTAACCCTAAGGTTTAACCTTTTGTCGCCCTGCCCAATCAGTAAATTCCGATTTTGATCATAGCCCGCAGAGAAGATATAACGTGCTCTGTCTGTCTGCTGCCCGACCTGTACGCCATATTGCTGCTTAAAACCGCGCTGGTACAGGTCTCTTAAGATATCTTTGCGCACATCATTGTCTTTCCACTGTGCAATCTGTCTTTCGACGTCTGCCGATGATAGTATTTTATCTCTTTCTTTGCGCAACAGCTCGACCACGGGTGTAAATGGTGGATGACCATTGTTCATGCTGTCGAAAAACTCATCCGTGGTGTAATGTCCCTTTTCAAACAACCATTTTTCCAATTCGATGTAGTCGGCACTCGATACCTGCGAAATATGGCGATAACTGGGTTTCTGGGACAGACTGATTATTGAATTGACCGCTATCGATGGATTTTTAGACTTGCCTTGTTTGGTCGTAATGACGATGACGCCGTTTCCGGCCCGTGCGCCCCAGATCGAAGCGGCCGCGGCATCCTTGAGCACGGTGACCGATTCGATATCGTTGGGATTGATATTGCCTATCTCACCATCGTAGGGGAAGCCATCCAGTACAATCAGCGGTTGTACATCAGCATAAATGCTGGAGCGGCCGCGAATCAGGAATTTGTCCGGCGCCCCTTCGTTCCTGTCGACAAGCAGGCCGGGCACCTGTAGCTCGATGCGGTCGATGATATTTCCACTGATCGTTTGGTTCAGGGCTTCGTTGTTTACGAACTCAAAACTCCCTGTAGCACGCTCTTTGGGTATCTTCTGATAGCCTGTCGAGACCACCTCGACTTCTTCTATTTCCTTGCTGCCCCCCTGCAGCTGTATCTTTAAAAAAGTAGTTGTATTATCATAAGCAACGCTTTGCTCTTTATAGCCTATATGTTTGATTAATAATGACCCATGTGTTTTATCTACAGCGATGCTAAATGTACCTTTTGCATCTGTACGTACGGTGTTTTTGCCGTTCGTGACCGTCGCCCCTTCGATGATCGACCCATCGGCAGCCGAGCGTACCTCACCTTGGAGTACCGACCCCGGCTGCGTCTGAGCGACCGCCCCGCTTGTGGCGGGACTACTAAACACAACACAAAATATTATTAAACAAGCGGATAGCCTTTGGCTGATAGCTCCCGGGAGCCACGGCCCTCTTTGTTCGTCCCCTCGGCCGTAGTGGAGAGGTCGCTCGCCTACTGGCACCAGCTTTGTCTTTGCAGATACCCCACTTGCCATAGGCCCTCGGCCATACGTTCTTTGTTTAAGCCGTTTTAAGCTTCTCTCCTGCATTATTTTATTACCGACGATCATAGACTCCACTTTGCTCCCGAAAGCCCTACAGCGCGCTCGAAAACCTCTTGAAATCAATCGGTCCACATATAGGTCATCTATGGGGTTGATGTCCGTGCGAGTGGGAGGAACGACAACGAAGCAACCGATCTCTCTTCCAGC
>NZ_WFKM01000014.1 GCF_011007365.1 Sphingobacterium sp. xlx-96
CACAGCCTTTATATGCGCTGTTGGATAATGAGGGTGAGCTATTGGTTCCTACAAGCGGAGCGGTATACGACATTGAGAAGTATATAGCCTTCCTGCAATCGGGAATCGATGCATTCAAAGCAAAATAGTACTTTACTAATTGTTTAATATATGGCCCCTTTTTCATGAAAATGTTGGAGGGGTTTTTTTATATCTCTTTGCTCCATATTTCATATATAGGATCACCTTTCGAACTTTTACCGGAGTGATGCCAATGTCCCTGCTTGAGTTCGCCCTTAAAGTCTAACTGAGCTCCCACTCTCGTGTCATCTCGTGAAAAGAAAAGGATATGCTCCGTATACGCTGTATTAGAAAAACTGTAGTTTCCGCCTCCTGTACCATAAAATCCTTTAACAGCCGGGTTGATTGCAATCCATTGAAAGAATCCGTCGATCATTATTTTAATTGTCTTACGCGATGATTTTGGAATCGGACTCCTTTGCGAATCAGATTGTCGTCCGGTAATCCGCCACAGACCATCGAGATCCTGTGGTTTTGCAGTTTTTTTTTCGTAGATGGTATCGTCTAGTATTAGTTGATTTGTTTGTATATTGGTCGGTATCTTGAGCTCCGAACCTACACGTTGTGGAGAGATATCGTTGTATTCGGTTTGTAGAGTCATAATTTGATCGTTAAGGGTAAATGGGCCACCTTCCGTTCCAATATATTTACTGTCTGTATAGATGGTATGGCTACCATAGTTTTCCACAAATAACCATAAGTGCGTAGTATCCCCTTGCTTCGCGGTAAAGGCTCCGGTCAATTGTTTCGTCTGGGCTAGGCCTGCAAACCAAGCTGCAACAAGAATAATGGATAATATATTTTTCATCTTTTTAAATTTATACTTTTATTTGTGATGAAGCAATCTGGTTTATTCATAGAGTATATTTTTTAAGCGGCATTCATGAACTCACTTCACTCGGTTATTCATTGCCCTATGTGATTGAATAAATCATGATGGTTTTCTATTAAAAAGTGCTTGATACACTTAAAGTTACATAATCCGGATTAAATACACGAAATGTCGATTACAGGGTTGTTGGATTTAAAATCAAATTTCCCTAAGTTTGTTAATTATAATCCTTAAACCTTAATACTAATTTACTATGATCAAAAAATATGTTGTTTACTCTTTGATTTCAGGATTTGCTATTGCAGGACTTAATGCTTGCGGAGGCGCGACACAAAATACAGAAAAAGAAGAAATTCATAATGCCGCTACACAGACTATCCCTAAAGAGGCAGAGGGATTAATCGGTCGATGGGACATCACCGTAGAGAAAGAAGGGAAGCAAGTTCCTTCTTGGTTAGAAGTAAAGCTGTCAGGTTTTAATGTGTTGGTTGGTTCATTTGTTGCTGATGCAGGTAGCAGTAGACCAGTATCCCACATTAAGTTAGATAAAGGTAAGTTTTCGTTTGAGATTCCACCTCAATGGGAAGGAGGAGAAGGTGTATTTACGATTCAAGGAGAGCTTGTTGGGGAAGAGATAAAGGGAACAATAACTAGTAATAAGGGCAATGTCTTTAATTTTAGTGGAGTAAAAGCTCCTTATCTGGTCCGTACAGGAGAGGTAAAATGGGGTGAACCAATAGAGTTATTCAATGGTAAAGATTTAACCGGTTGGACTACGTCGAGTGAAGACAATCAATGGACTGTTAAAGATGGTGTGCTTGTTAATCAAAAGGCAGGCGCAAATTTGATATCGGATCAAAAGTTTGAAGATTTCAAACTGACGGCCGAATTTAGGTATACAGAAGGGGGGAATTCCGGGATCTATCTGCGTGGTCGCTATGAGGTACAGATAGAGGATTCTCCAAAAGATAGACATCCAGGGGCTTTATATTTTGGTGGTGTTTATGGTTTCTTGGCTCCAAATGAGATGGCTACGAATGGAGCGAATGAATGGAATACCTATGAAATTACGCTTCGGGGGAGGATGGTGACAATTGTCTCGAACGGAAAGACAATTATTAATAACCAAGAAATTCCAGGGATTACGGGAGGAGCATTGGATAGTAAGGAAGGTGAACCAGGTCCAATCTATTTACAAGGAGACCATACGGGAGTTGAGTTTAGAAAGATTAGTATCACTCCTGCGAAATAGAAGTAATTTTTACATTAATGGTCTGTTAAGAATATTCGTATTGCTGACAGACCATTTTTTTTGACTTTAATTATGTTACAGATACGTTCTATATTTTATTCTGTTCTTGTGATGGGGCTGTTTGCGAATGGTGCATTTGCTAATACAGATTCTGTTATGATTTCAAGAATTTACCATCAGTCATTTTTTAAAGGAGAAGCATATGCCAATTTGCGTTATCTGACTAAGGATATAGGTCATCGTATTGCGGGATCTCCGCAAGCAGCTGCAGCAGTGCAATGGTCTAAAAAGCTAATGCAAGCATTGCCGTTTGATAAAGTGTATCTGCAGGATGTCAAGGTGCCTTATTGGAGCCGTGGTGCTAAAGAACAAGCTATAATAGTCGGATCTGGAGAGAAACTGAATGTACTGGCCCTAGGGGGATCGGTTGCTACACCTGCAGGAGGGATAGAAGCTGAAGTAATTGAGGTAGAGTTGCTATCGGATCTTCGCAAGTATGGAGATGATGTGCGTGGGAAGATTGTTTTTGTTAACAAACCCTGGGATGAATCTCTTGTAGAAACTGGTGTCGCTTATGGGTTAAATAGCGCGCAGCGTAGCAGAGGACCCGCAGAGGCTGCTAAGTTAGGGGCAGTAGCCTATTTGTTCCGGTCCTTGGGGTCAGGTATTGACGATTATCCGCACACAGGTGCTACACGATATACCCAAGGTATCGATAGTATTCCTGCAATGGCAATTTCTGCCATCGGAGCAAATACACTAAGTGCTGCGCTTAAACATAACGCAAAACTGCGTGTATTTCTGCAACAGAGTTGTGCGTGGAAAGGGGAGGTCCTTTCGCACAATGTTATCGGTGAATGGACAGGTACAGAATGTCCAGAACAGGTCATCACTATGGGAGGACATTTGGACTCTTGGGATGTTGGAGAGGGGGCGCATGATAATGGTACGGGTACGATGGGTACATTGGATGCCTTGAGGACACTTATGGAGCTGGGTTATAAGCCGAAGCATACTATTCGTTTGGTATTCTACATGAACGAAGAGAACGGCGTGCATGGTGCCTCTCAATATGGATTACAAGCTAAAGGAAAGAACGAAAATCTGATTGCAGCCATAGAGAGTGATGCCGGCGGATTCGCGCCAAGAGGATTTGATATAAAAGCAGGGAAGCGAGCAATACAATGGATTCAAGCTTACTGGAAGCCTTTATTTGAACAGACGTATTGGGTCTCTAGGTTTCTAGAAGGAAGTCCGGGCGTAGATTCCGGTGTTTGGGGTAAGTACCACCCGAAAGCCATGATGTTTAATTTTAGGCCAGACCCACATCGTTATTTTGATTTGCATCATACGGATAAGGATGTTTTTGAAGCTGTCGATAGGCGTGAGCTCCAATCTGGAGTAGCTGCTTTAGCATCTTTGTTATATTTGTTAGATAGTCACTATAATCGCATTCCCGATTAAAGACGTTTGTTAGACTCCAATATGTACGACCACAATATCGGGATTACGATATGAGGGGTGGTATGAGGCTATACTGCTACTTCGTTTGTAATAGGCAAGCTCATCGTAAACGACCTCTCGAAGCACTCCTTTACCTTTGCCATGGATAAATTCGATTTGGGTATACTCCCAATAAATAGCAGCATCTAGTGACGCTCTTAATTTGTCTAGGGATGCAGCAATAAGTTCCTCTGCATCGTATTCTTCGATGTCGTCAATAAATGCGTCTGTGTGCAAGTCTACTATTTTAGGGGGGCGGGGTAATGTACGGGACATGTGGCGTTTACTTAGAGGATAATTGATTTATCAGGGTTTTTTTTTATGTAATCCAGTTTACTTTGGAACATCACTGCCATTTTATTGGCTCTCCATTTGGCCTCATCGGCTTTTTCGCCGGCAAAAAGACGGTCAACAGTCTGGTTGAACAGCGCCAACCAATGATCGAAATGTTGCTGACCTATGGGAAGGTGCGCATGTGGAGGAAACGGCCTGCCATCGTAAGTATATTCATTTAATAAAAGTGTCTGCCAGAACCGGTACATTTTGGAGAGGTGTTCAGGCCATTTGTCCTGTATATTCTGATTAAAGATAATACCTAGCATTTCGTCTTGGCGGATATGTTCATAAAACGTATCCACGAGTAGTTTTATATCTTCAAGTTTTGTTATATCTTTCTTTTCCATCTTCCAAGTCGTCTATTAACAAGGTATAAAGTTCTTGATTTTTTTTGATATTGTGGTCAGCGCGATGTCTGTATTTATGATATTAAGGGGGAGTTGAAAATTATTTATCAAGAAATCAGTATATTCTCTATTATTTTGTGGTGATCGCTTTGAATAGTCAAAGTAGGTTCCTATATTTGCATCACTTTAAAGGTGATACCTTTTCGGGGTGTAGCGTAGCCCGGTATCGCGCCACATTTGGGATGTGGAGGTCGTAGGTTCGAATCCTGCCACCCCGACATAAAAGCTCTAACGAAAGTTGGAGCTTTTTTTGTTTGTGGGGGGTGAGAACCGTTGGTTCGATCGGAAGAAGCTTTAAAAACTTATTCTTTGATTCACAAAAAAAATGGATGTACGAAGGTAGAAGTCTTAATTTAGGCTACAATATGGGGGGCTTGTTTTTTTTTTAGGTAATCCTGTTTGCTTAGGGAGGGTCTTGTTTTTTAAAAGGTTGTTATCGATTTGAGGAGTATTGGCAGATGTTGGTCTGATATTTGTAAAATATGGGGTAAATAAGGTTTTTATGATGAGACAAAAAATTTTTATCCTGTTGGCGTTGTTTGCTTTAAGCTTAAGTTCCTGTTATGTTAATAAGCATCCTCATGGTCATGTACCTCCGGGAAAGGCAAAGAAAGTGTACGGTGAAAAATCAGCGAAGCGACATGCTCCTGGTCAACAGAAGAAACAGCACAAAAAAGGTAACGGTCATTACAAACATAGCATTTATGTGTACTAGCTTTCAATAAGATTTTGTTAGATTGATAAATTGAAAAAGGCTGCACGAAATCCGTGAAGCCTTTTTGGTATTTAAAAATCAAAATAGCACTGTTACTAACAGTATTCGTCAAACGCAGCAACAAGGTTGTCTGCTATCATTTGTGCTGAACGACCCTCGATCATGTGTCTTTCGATCATGTGAACTAATTTTCCATCTTTAAAAAGAGCCATAGCAGGTGAGGATGGAGGGTAAGGAAGCATGTATTGACGGGCTTTGTCAACAGCTTCTTTTTCCATTCCGGCAAATACAGTAACTAATTTAGTAGGGTGTTTTGCGTTTTGTACAGCTGCTTTTGCTGCTGGACGAGCATTGGCTGCGGCACAGCCGCAAACAGAGTTTACCACCACAAATACGGTGCCTTCAGCGGGAATTGCAGCGTCAACTTCTTCTACTGTCTTTAGTTCTTGAAAGCCCGAGTCTGTTAATTCTTGGCGCATCGGGGCTACTAAATATTCTGGATACATCTGTTTTTAGAATTTAAATGTTTAAAATAAAAAATTACCATAAGTAATCGGTCTTTAAAGAGCAATCTTTAAATTTTGAAAACATACTTACAGTTGCAAAGATAAACTATTAAACCGATCCCGCCAAGGAGTCATCCTCAGTATAATGTCAGATTGTAGGGAGGTCAATCATATGTTTTTAATTCGAATTGAATGTTTGGATTTTCTTTATTCTTTAGTGTAAAAACATTTTTTGCATTTGTCCTCGTGTCTTGGTTTTGGAACGTATATTTAAGATTTCTGTTTATCTCTATTTTTTTTTGTTTTAACGCCTCAAGCATTTCTTTTAATAGAACTGGGCAGAAGTTGCTTTTGTGTTCCAGGTTGTATAATGCTCCCCTTCTCATGAGTTCTGTATTAAGTTTATTAATAATTGTTTGATATTAACAAAATTAAGACATGAAAGGGGGGAATCCTATACCCAATTATGAGTATTTTTCAATTGTTTAGTTCAAAAAAGACTGTCAAATCCGCTGTCTTTGTACCATTTTAAGGTTTTGTAAAAAGTGTGAGCAGGCCCCGAATTCTCTGCGCTCGGGATGTAGCAGGTCAGACCTGAGTTGGTTTTAATTTCAAAACCATTGAAAAAAGCTGTATTTGCTTTATATAGGACAGTTTGCTCTAGCGCTTTTTGTGTGTTTTGGTAATTGATGCTGTTGTTGTAGTTTTGATAGAGAAAGTCAAGAAAGTCAAATGCTATCAGTGGATTACCGATGCGGTCAAAATCCATTCGTTGTATATTGGAGCGGTTGAAGTCGGTATATAAAGGTGGTTGTGATTTTAGTGTGACCTTCGTTTGCGCGGCAAGATTACTTAGTTGGAAAGCGTCTACCACTGAAACGGTGGCCCAGGCTCCTGAGGACAGGCTGTTGTAATGATTGTAATATTTTGCTGCAATGGTTTTGTAGCCTTCTGGGCCTGGTAAAAATAGGTCATTCGTTATTTTATCATAAGGCATGCCATTGGATACAACTTCGCCGGGTGATGCTATAAAATATTTTGCCTTATCTTTTATTTCATATAATACTTCAGTGCTTGCCATTGAGCAGGCGTCAAACATGATAAAGTCGAAATTGTTAGGGAGCGCATTGTTTAAGTCGGTTATATCCATGACATGTCCGTTGTCATCGCCAAAGGATCTTAGTTTGATTCCGTTTTGGTTAGCGGGTACCCATCCCGTAGCATGTGACCATAGAATCAGCCCGTAGGTGTCGGCAGGATAGAGTTCTTGTGTTTCTTTGATGATGCTCTTCATTACAATAGGGTCAGAAGAGCTGTAAGGAGGATAATCTTTTATTTTTTTTAAACCACTTTCCGTTCCCGTCTTTTTGGTCACTTCGTACAGTGCTGGGGAGCCGGTCTTTAATTTTGCATATACAATCAAATTGCCATCGATATTACCTATGGCTTCTTCCATTTGACGCATGTTTTTGTAAGCGTCGTCTTCTAGGTTGTTGTTGGCCGCGAGGTATACGAGTACGGTTCTGTACTTTTGTTTTGCCTCCGGTTCTATACTTGGCTTTCCGCATGCTGCGAATACAAGGCTTAAACAAAATAGGGGGTATAAGAGTATCTTTTGCATCCTTATGATGATTTTGAATGTAATATAAGGCTAATTTCTTTATTACATGATTTTTTTGTTTTTGAGTTTGGTGTAAAACCGGGTTGAAAAGTATAGGCCTATGCTGCTGGTTAATAATAGTATAAGCGTTTCTGTGAGTTCTCTATTCATATTTTATGGGTTATATGGTTGTTAATTGGATCAGGTGATGTTCATATTTAAAAAAGGGCGGCTATTGCCGCCCTCTAAAAAGATATGAACTGTTTTTACTAAGTTAGTGTGAGATTAGATGTTGGGATTAACCCTGATCTTAATTTCTTTAACAACTTCAGCTTCAGTTGCAGCCAGGCCGGCAACGTTGAATTTGTTAGTTACTGTTACTTTGTATACCAAGTAAATTGGCTGTTGTAGGTTTGCACCCGAGTTAGTCCAGACAAGGTCTTGGCCATTTACACTTGCACTTGCTCCAGAAGGTGCTGAAATTGCAGTACCACTGGCGTTTTCGTAACGTACGAATGATACATTGGTTAAATTGTAACTTCCAAACATAGGGGAGATACCATTGATACCGTAATCGCTAATTAAGCCAACGTTCTTCGTACTTGAGAACCCTCCAGTGAAGTTATAAATTACTGTATTGTTGAAATCTTTGATTGTAATCAATCTTCTTACATCGATTTCAGATACATTCGTTCCAGAAACTTCTTTGTCTGTAAACTCTTTGTATGGTGTTTTAGCTTCAATAGCTTTTACTGGGTTTATGAACTTCACGTTAAACGAAGTCTGAAGACCGTTGTTGTAATTAACCCCATTTACAGTTCTATTGATGCTTAGGGAAACCATACCGTTGTTGACTTTTGCGCGAGCAGCAGTTTGGTTTTCGTCTAACTGTACTTCATTTGCGCTTATAGCAATACCGTTTACAGCTGGAGAGACGCCAAATGTGTAGCCCATTACAGGTGCGTTTGGTCCAGAAACTGTCGTTTCCGTCCAGTAATCCCATAAGTTAGCGTGAAGCTCCCAATTGCCACTAACCAATTTTCCATTAATGATTCCAAACGATTGATTTGTATCCCAGAATGGTAAGTCTTTAGTCAGTGTTGTGATGTTATTTCCAGTTACGGTTACATTGATCGTTACATTTACTACAGGATCTGTTGATACAGATGATGTGTATGTACCATGCAATGTATATGTTCCTGGCATTACTGTGTTGGCAACGGATACTTCGCGTGCAGCCCCTTGCGTAGGATTGTTCATTCCTGTACCTGGGCCGGTGATGAATGCAAATCCAGGAGGGTTAGATCCGCTTGGTGTAAAGGTATACACGGCATGGAAATCTGCAGCTGTTTTTTGTGTGTGATTGTATGCTGCATCTAAAGTTAATGGAGTGCTCCAAATGATGCCTTTGTTAACTGAAGGAGTCGAAACAACATCGTGAGTGAATGTACCGTTTACAGAAACAGGTGCCACTGCGCTTTGTACAAAGTTAACTTTGATAAAGCGATGAGCAATTACATTTGTGCTTCCTGTTCCAGGGAAGATGCTTACTCTCACTACTGCAAAATTATTGGTGGCAGCAGAGTTGTACTGATTGCCATTTGTTGTTGAGATCTTAACTGAAATTTTACCAGTAAGCGGATCTAAAGTTAGCCAATCTCTTTCTGGAGCATTTGCGCCATAATGATCGATGTCGTAGCGTAAGTTGTAGTCTGATAAACCATGATCATCCATGGAAACTATGTTGTTGTTGACCTGCGCCCGGCCGAAGAACCCATTTAATTTATCATCTAATACAATACCGCCTGTATAAGCTGTGTTATTGTCAAGGTTTGTCGTAGCATCGTTCTTGAAATGCAATTCGAAATTTGCGTCGGCTCTAGCGTCAGCTTGTGTTTTCGTATGTGCTAAAGACTGGCTGCTACTTCCTGCATCAGCGAATGCTGCTGTAGCGCCGTTTCCTGTGAATAATGGATTAACCCCGTTAAGTAGCGTTACTTTATCACCTGTTGCTTGTGCATTTCTAGATGATTTTTCAATCGTGATTTCGTCTTTCTCAACGATCTCTTCTTTCGCGATATTGAAAGGTGAAGCAACGAATTTCTGGCCGGTAGCGGCTTTTGCGTTGTTTACCTGTAATGCAATGAATAGATCTGTAGCGCCTGCTGCTGTTGGGAATGTGGAATTTGCGTTTGAAGGACGGTATTTTACAGTGATATCACCGAATGTTTTTACCGCAGCTCCTACTGCTGAGAAGTTCGAGCTAACTGTTCCTCCGGATGAACGGAATTCTACTTTTTCCGAGCTTTGTGTTAATAAACCGGTTGCTTCGTAGTTTTCAACCTTTACGCCAAATGGATTTAAGTTGTACTTAATCTCTGCATACCCTTGTAATAGTGTGTTTCTATTGGTGTTGCTCTCTACGATACGAGGGAAGAATACTACCGGGCTATTGTTGTTTGTAAAAGTTGGAACAATAGCTAAGCTATTAACTGCAACAGCTTCTGTAGCTAAGAAGATAGAGTCAGACGTCACACCTTTTGCGTCGGTGAATACCACGTTGTAACCACCATCTACAGCTACCATCGCGATATCGCCAGCATAAGCCTGTACTGTGGTTTGTGCGCCGTCTAGTGCCCAGTATTGTTTGCCGTCAGTCCCGGTAACCATAGTCACTACAGTTCCGTCTTGACCAGCAGGACCTTGAGGCCCAGTAGGTCCGGTAGGTCCAGTAGGTCCAGTTGCACCTGTATCACCTTTATCACCTTTAGCTTTGATGCCGGTGTCGACATATGTAGTGCCATTGTTGGCAATCTCCCAATTGCCATTTGTTCCGATGCGGATTAATGGTGATGATCCATTTGTACCATTTGTGCCATTAGTACCATTAGTTCCATTAGTACCGTTTGCACCATTTCTAATTTGATAAGTTTGCTTAGTTCCATCAGCCTTTTTGAAGACGATGTCAAAACCACCAGTTACAGAGGTAACCGATTCAACAACCATGTTGCTCGCTAATGACGCTAATGACGTTTTTAAAGAAGCAATGTCAGATGTGTTCTGATTAATACTTTGTTCTAGACGCGATATATCGTCGTCATACTTTTTACAGCCTTCGAGCACTACTGCACTACTTATGGCAATAGCTAAGGCGACTTTGGATAGATTTCTAATTTTCATGTTTTACTTTTGAAATTTGAATTCGGTTAACGCTCAAAATTGATTCTATTATGATGTTTGCTAATTATTATTCTGTAAAAGTACAATGTAATATTGTAATTTCAAATAAAAATTGAAAAATATATTTAAGAATATGTTTTTAATTCAAATTGGAAGCTGTGCATTTGCCCGTCTATATCTGTTATTTTGACTTCGAATGTGCTCTTTTTGCTTTTTCTTTTGATTGTTAAATGCTCCTCTGCATATTTTTTGTCTTTTATTTTTATGTTTTTGAGACTTATAAGATTCATTATATCTTTTTCGGTTATTTCTTTTGCCTCGTCTGATGTTATGTTTTTGCTTTCATTTTTTCTTTTTAAATCCATGGTGTTAATGGTTAATAAATGGTCTTGGTTTGATGACTTTGTTTTATTTAACCTTGTCTTTTCACGTCTGTATATTTAGTTGTAGTTATAAAACTACGCAAACATACAATAGTAAATTGTATTTTACAATAATCAATTGTTTTTTTTGTTATTAAATTTCGTTTGCTTAATTTGGCCTAATATTTGCCTACTTCTGTGTGTTCTCTCTCTCTGTTTAGAGATAAAACAGCATTAAAGCTTAGGAGAGCTAAAGCACACTTGTGTTCTTATGAAGTTGTTTTAATGCAGAAAATAAATATTTTGATACTGTTTATATAAATTTTATGTCTAACTGGGGTCGTTTAGATCAAGTAATACAATATTTGGGTTTGAATGTTAACTCTTTTGCGAAAGAGATTGGGTTGAATAGAGCGGAGCGCTTGTACCAGATTAAAAAAGGAAACTACGATATAAGTAAAAATCTTGCAGGTATTATTGTAGATCGATTTACCGATATCAACGAAGCTTGGTTGCTTACTGGAGAAGGAGCTATGCTTAAGGCTGCTGAGGGAGCATCTAAAATTCCACTATATAATATGAGCTTGGATGAGTTTAATGTTGATTTATCCCAAATGCAGATTGTTGACGAGTTGGAAATACCTATCTTATCCGGAAGCGACTTTGCGTTTGTTAATCAAGGGGATTCGATGAGTCCGGAGATTGAGCACGGTAGTGTGGTGTTTGTAAAGCAAGTTGACAAAGATGCTATTGTCTTCGGGGATATTTATCTTATTATTTCCGAAAAGATAAATGTGGTTCGTTTCATTCGTGGTTTAGATAATAAAAGCTGGAGGCTGGTTGCTAAGAATGCGAAAGACTTTGATGACCTTATACTTGGTATAGCGTCGGTGAAAGCGGTGTATAAGGTAAAGGGGGTTTTGTCGATGATTTCTATGTAGACTAACTAGCTATATGCTGCTTATCTATTAGCTGCTTTTTTTAGGAATTCTTTACAGACTTCAAGTCCATTTTCTAGCCTTTGGTTTCCAGAACCAGAGATGATTTTATAATCTGCCTGTAAGCTTTCTAGTTCTTTTTTCCAGATTTCCATAAAATAGGCTCTTTCTTCGGGAAAATCGCGTAAGGGATCATTTTCCCAGGGAAGATCTATATCCATTAAGAGATAAAGATCATATGTTCGTAGTTGGATCTCATTTATCACTTCGCTAGGTGTATGCTTGAAGAGATGATCACACCATATCTTTACTGTCATTATTGTGGTGTCGCAGATGAGTAGGCTATTTTTTAGCTGCGACTTAATCGCATCCTCTAAAGCTACTTGTCCATAAAACATGTTGGTCTCATCCTGCATTGTATATTGATTCTGGAGATTTTGACAGTAATATCTCGCATATTCAGGTACATAGGAGCAGTCTAAGGCTCTGGCTAGGTGTTGAGCCATAGTTGATTTGCCGGTGGACTCGGGTCCGACGACTGCTATTTTTAGTAACACATCTACTGTATTGTTCATTCGAGAACAATATTAAGCATTTTTTATATCTACTGTACGATTCTATTCGCACAATTCGTGCTAGCGAAGGATTCTGGTTTGGCTTTAAAGATAAACCCCATTCCCAGTATGTAGCCCATGGCTTCTTTCAGCGCTACATTTGATTCAAAATTAGGATTGGTGTTTATGTCAGCGTGAACTTCAAGGTCTATTTCGTATTGATCGAGGAGAGGACAGAGGTGATAGGCGGTATCTATGGACTTTTGAACCTCGAGAAGCATTCGTTCTTTGATGGTCATGTTGTGATTCTTTCGGTCTTTATGGATAAACATAAAGCCTCCTTTGTGATTACGTAAGAAAACGACTACGGTTGCAAACTCAACTGTTCCACGTTTTACCTGTGAATCGGTCCCTATAAATACCTTGAGTTTGTTGCCTAGTTGGTTTTCTCTAAGGATTGCTGCTTCAACAGCATCCATAATAGGAAGACGAAGATATTCGCCGTTGTACTTTTGCCATTCCATAAAATAAATTTTTGTTGTATAAATATAGTTGTATAGTGTTCATTTTCTGTTAATTGTATGTTGTTTTTAAGTTATGAAGTTATGTTGTTATCAAGTTATGTTGTTTTTTTTGTGTTTGCTGGCTTCCTACTCACTACTCCTACTCACTAATGTTCCTTAGAGCCATAGGCGAGATCTCCGGCGTCGCCAAGCCCCGGTACAATATAAGATTTGCTGGTGAGTTCGTTGTCTACGTCGCCCACCCATATCTGCGCTTCAGGGATAAATGCTCTCACGTGTTGTAAGCCTTCTTGTGAAGCAATAATAGCAGCTATGTGGAGTTCTTTGATGTTGTAGGCGCTCAGGAGCTCCCTGCAACAGAGAACAAGACTTTTTCCGCTGGCCAGCATGGGATCTGATACGATGACTATTTTGCCATCCAAGTCAGGGGTATTTTCATATTTTCGGTGAATCTCAAACTCACCGCTTTTTTTAGTATGCCTGTATGCTGCAATAAATCCAGAGTCTGCTTGGTCAAAGACATTTAGAAAACCCTGGTGAAAAGGAAGCCCCGCTCGTATAAGTGTGACCAGAACAGGTTGTTCGGTAAGTGTGTGCATTTCCGAAATACCTAGTGGAGTCTCGATCTCTTGGGGAGCATAGGTGAGTGTTTTGCTGATTTCATAAGCTATAATTTCGCCGAGACGCTCCAGATTCTTTCTAAAACGAAGACGGTCCTTTTGAATTTCGGTATGCCGCAGTTCGGATATGAAATGATTGGCAATACTATTTTGTTTTGTAAGGATGTGAATCATGCGTATTATATTTATTCGTACAAATTACGAAAAAAAGCCCATCATAGTTTCTTTTCGGTCATAATAATCTCGACTACTGGGAAAGCAGCTTGAGATTTGGTATTTTTACATAACAAGGAGCTAAATGAAATATCCATGTAGTACGGGCTGCACAAACACGAATGACCGCGGGGCAGCATGCCAACCAACAGTAATAAAGTCGTGCATAATATAGTTTGGATATTCCATATGGCCTAAAAAAGCAAATTATATACATATGAAATTTCAACTTACGTCAGAATATTATCCTACTGGAGATCAACCGCAAGCTATTAAGGAGCTGGTTCAAGGCGTAACACAAGGCGAGCCCTATCAGACGCTGCTAGGTGTTACAGGGTCTGGTAAGACTTTTACAGTAGCTAATGTTATTCAACAGACACAAAAGCCTACGCTGATATTAAGCCATAATAAAACACTGGCAGCACAGCTCTATGGTGAGTTCAAGCAGTTTTTTCCGGAAAACTCAGTGAACTATTTTGTTTCTTACTACGATTACTATCAACCCGAGGCTTTTATTGCTTCTACTAATACCTATATTGAAAAGGATTTAGCGATCAATGAGGAGATTGAAAAGCTGCGGCTGGCCAGTACTTCTGCACTGATGTCCGGTAGGAGCGACGTTATCATAGTTTCTTCGGTATCCTGTATCTATGGTATGGGTAATCCGGAAGATTTTTCGAGATCAATTTTCAGGTTCGGTGTAGGTACGACTATTTCTAGAAACGCATTCCTGCATAAGCTTGTAGAGATATTATACGCAAGGACTACCACTGATTTTAAAAGAGGTACTTTCCGGGTAAAAGGAGATACGGTAGATATTTATCCAGCTTATTTAGATAATGCCTATAGGGTGTCATTCTTCGGTGATGAGATTGATGAGTTGAGCGAAATAGATCCTGTCAGCGGAAAGACTTTGGTGAAGCATGAAACCCTTTCACTTTTTCCGGCAAATCTATTTGTTACACCCAAAGAAAAATTTACACAGTCCATCTGGGCCATACAGGAAGAGTTGGTACAGCGTAAATCACAACTAGAAGAAGAGGGCCGGATGCTCGAGGCAAAACGTTTAGAAGAGCGGGTGAATTACGACCTGGAAATGATGCGCGAACTGGGCTATTGTTCAGGAATAGAAAATTACTCCCGTTTTTTTGATGGAAGAGAACCTGGAATGCGTCCATTCTGCCTGTTGGATTATTTCCCCGAAGATTATTTGTTAGTTATCGATGAGAGTCATGTTACGCTACCCCAATTACGCGCTATGTATGGCGGAGATAGATCGCGGAAGATCGCACTTGTTGAACACGGTTTCCGTTTGCCAGCAGCATTGGATAATAGACCTTTAAATTTTCCTGAATTTGAATCATTAACCAATCAAACGATCTATGTGTCCGCTACTCCTGGTGACTATGAGTTACAACAGACCGAAGGTGTTGTGGTCGAGCAGGTCATTAGGCCCACTGGGCTCCTTGATCCTTTAATTGAAGTACGACCTGCCATAAACCAGGTGGATGACTTCTTGGAGCAAGTGGACAAAGCTATTAAGGACGGAGGTCGTGTGTTGGCGACTACCTTAACGAAGCGTATGGCCGAAGAATTGACCAAATACATGACCCGGTTGAACATCAAAGTACGGTACATACATTCGGAAGTTAAAACCTTGGAACGGGTAGAGATACTGCGAGGTTTGCGTTTAGGAGAATTTGATGTACTGGTAGGAGTCAATTTATTACGTGAAGGGCTTGATCTCCCTGAAGTGACTTTGGTCGCGATACTGGATGCAGATAAAGAAGGATTCCTGAGGTCGGTACGTTCGTTGATACAGACTATCGGTAGAGCAGCACGTAATGACAAAGGCCGTGTCATTATGTACGCCGATAAGGTGACGGACAGTATGCGAATTACTATTGATGAAACAAATCGGCGAAGAGAGAAGCAGATCGCTTATAATACCGAGCATGGCATCACCCCGCGCACAGTAGGAAAGACACGTGAAGAAATATTGGAGCAGACTTCCGTTGCAGACTTCAAAGGGATAGAACAAAAACCTTACATTGAGTCTGATGTGGCGAGTAGTGTTGCTGCAGATCCTTTAATAGCCTATATGAGCGAAAAAGATCTTAAAAAAGCTATCGAAACTGTTCGCAAACGTATGGACAAAGCTGCTAAAGAGATGGATTTCTTAGAAGCAGCAAAGTTGCGGGATGAAATGTTTGCCTTGGAGAAATCATATGAAGAACGATTTGGATAAAAAGGTATCCAAATCGTTAACTTCTATTTTTGCTCCCGGTAAAGCGGAGTCGCATTGAGACGCAAGGTCCAGCCATTTGAATCTTGCGTTAGATGAAACTTACCATTAGAGTAATTTTTAGCTTCTTTCTGTGTCAATAATATGCTGTTATGCTCCTCGGGCACAAATATCTCAGCTTGTTTTTTGATACTGTCCACTACAACATAAGCAGCAGTTTGATAAGCACCGGAAGTATTTAGGGTATGTAGCGCTATCCCTTCCTCAAATGGCCTAATGCAGCCGCTCCGCAGTTGAGACCAGGTATAGCCTGCAGAGCGGCGGCATCCGTGCTTGTCTTTATCCCCGCCAATACGAGTTAGACTATCGGTAGTATGGTTTGAAGATGTTACTTTCGATGACTGGCAGCTTCCCAAAGTAAGCGCTAAAAGAAAAAATAATAACAGAGGTGTTTTCATATGTGAATAATTATTGATGAGTGTCTGTTCGCATTGTTATCAATGAACTCGTTTCACTCGGTTTGTTTCTCTTCCGTCATCCGCCAGTTGGCGGACTCATGGGGTTTGTGCTTCACAAGACATGAGTATTTCATATTTGAATAATTACTTTGTGATCCGTCAGTTGACGGAGCGTTTGTCTTTTGAAGGCCCTTAACTTGTCCCCGTGAGTTTTGTAGCACAATTTATGTTCCCCTTTTTGCGATGTGGAAAGATTGTGTATAAATTAAGACTTAAATACCCTTTTTTGTACAGACAGTATATTACATATTTGTCTTTTTTTTATTGTATTTTAATTTTTAAATACATAAGTTTATGTTTTTTTAAACAAAATCTTTATTTTATTTAAGAAATGGCAATAGTGAATTGCCTTCTCCTATGTATAGATTTTTTAAGAAGTTACCAAAATATAAGTCAATGAAAAAGCCAGTTTTGGTTATTAAGTTTGGATCAGCATCTATCACAACAGACGGTGAAATTGATGAACGGATTGTGTTGGAGATCGCTCGACAATGTGCTGTCCTACAATCAAAATATAATATTGTGCTCGTCTCTTCGGGAGCGGTAGCAGCCGGTAAACGGTTTATCCCAAAATATACAGGAAGTCTAGCACAACGCAAGGCAGCAGCAGCCATTGGTAATCCCTTACTTATCCGTACTTATTCCATTTATTTTAAACCTTTCCGGATTGCATTGGCACAAAGTCTCTGTGAGCGGCATCATTTTTCCAATCGAAGTCAATTTTTACAATTGAAAAGTACATACGAGACCCTTTGGAAAAGCAACGTTATCCCTATAGCCAATGAGAATGATGTGGTAAGTAATAAAGAATTGAAATTTTCGGACAATGACGAACTTGCTACGTTAATAGCAGCAGGTTTCGATGCCGAACAGTTGCTGTTCAGCACATCAGTACCCGGAGTATTGGATAGTCAAGGCAATGTTATTCCTGTAATCGAAATCGTAGACAAAGATGCACTGGCATTGGCGCGAAAAGAGAAGACAGGTGTAGGACTTGGAGGGATGACTTCCAAACTCAATTTTGCACGATTAGCTACGCAAATGGGGATAAAAGCAGTGATTTTTAGTATGCAGACGACGGATGGTATATTAAAAGCAATTGCAGGAGAGACTGGAACAGTTTGTTTGCCGCAAAAGAAAAAGGTCTCTTCCCGCAATAAATGGTTAGCCAGCGGAAGCTTAATCGTAGGGATGGTACGTGTCGACCAAGGTGCGCTGGAAGCTATACGGACAAGAAAAAGCCTTTTGGCAGTAGGAGTGATACAGATTGTCGAAGAATTTGTAGTAGGCGAGGTGTTTCAGATCGCAGACACAGTGGGGATAGTCCACGCTGTCGCTAAAGCAAAGGTTGACTCATCTACATTAAAGACGACTCCTGCTAAAAAAAATATGGCGATAGCACATGCCGATGACATCGTGCTTTTATAAGGAACAAAGCGCAATGTGGAACGATAGGCATCCTATTGTAGAAAGTACCGATTTTAAAAAGTAGAAAAATGAAAAGCATCCACCAACAACTTGCAAATAGCCGCAGGGCAAAAATAAGTATCAACAGCTTAGTAGTAGAAGATAAAAAGCGAATATTAATTGATATTGCGCGTCTTTTAAGAGCGAACAGTAAAGCTATCCAGTCACAGAATAAACTGGATCTCGCAAAGATGGATGAAGCAGATCCGAAATTTGATCGACTGAAGCTAACACTTGAGCGAATCGAGGGTTTGGCGGACAGTGTGCAAGGAATCAGTGAACTTGGAGACCCTACCGGTCAGTTACTCAGTACGAAGGTACTACCCAATGGTTTATTGATCGAGAAGAAAACAGTAGCCCTGGGAGTTGTCGGTGTAATTTATGAGTCTAGACCCAATGTAACCATTGATGTGGCTACCTTGTGTATACAGTCGGGCAATGTCTGTCTATTGCGGGGCGGGAGCGATGCATGGCATACCAATAGCTATTTAGTAGGTCTTGTTCAGCAAGTATTATCCAATCATGGAGTGGAGCCTAATATCGTACAATTGCTGCCTACTGATCGGGCATTGATGCACGAGTTGCTTAGTGCTACAGCATATGTAGATATTATAATACCACGAGGATCGCAGTCTTTGATCGATTTCGTACGTCAACATGCTAAGGTCCCTGTTATCGAGACGGGTGCAGGTGTATGTCATACTTATGTTGAATCGTCTGCAGATCTGGATATGGCCGCTAAAATTGTTGCCAACGCCAAGATTTCACGGCCATCGGTCTGTAATGCGCTGGATACTGTTTTAGTAGACAATAACGTTTCTAAAGACTTTATCACCAAGCTTATTCCATTGCTGAAAGAAGCCAACGTCGAAGTATTTGCCGCAGATGAACTATATAAGCTATTTTCGGAAGAAGATTATCCCTATCTGCAAAAGGCAAAGGAAACCGATTTTGGGCGGGAATTTCTCGATTTGAAATGCACTATCAAAACTGTTACGGGGCTCGATGAAGCCTTAGTACACATTGCCGCATATTCCTCCAAACATTCAGAGTGCATTGTTTCTACAAATTCAGATAAAATAACGACATTTATGAACTTGGTGGATGCCGCAGCAGTATATTCCAATGCTTCAACCCGTTTTACCGATGGAGGCGAGTTTGGACTTGGAGCGGAAATAGGAATTTCTACACAGAAACTCCATGCACGTGGCCCATTTGCTTTAGAAAAGTTGGTGACAGAAAAGTGGTTTGTCACCGGCGATGGTCAGATTAGATAGTCAGGTATGGGAATTCGATACGAAAAAGATACGATTTTAAGCTGGATAAACGAGATGGGGAAGTTTCTTCGTCTGGTGGTGAGACAATGGAAAGGATTAGAAGAGGGGACGCCTTCTGTAGATATAGCGAAAGGATATGAAGAGTTCTTCCGGCATGATCGGGCCTATTTTGTTGCGCTCAGCGAGGAGGAAATTATCGATTACAGTATGCAGCTGGATCAAGAGCAGGTGAGACCCTTAGCACAGTTATTGATGTACGACGGATTGATCCATAAGGATAACAGTCAGCTGTCAAAAGCTAAAATTTTATTTGAACATTATATGCGCTGTACTGGAAGCTTTTCATTTGAAGATTACGGATTTTTGAATGAAATTAAAAAACACCTGAACTAGCAGCCGGGTTTGCTCTTATCGTAAGATATCTCTAGCGATTACCAAACGTTGTATCTCAGAGGTACCCTCATAGATCTGTGTAATTTTAGCATCGCGCATCAGACGTTCCACATGATATTCCTTTACATAACCATAGCCACCATGTATTTGCACCGCTTCAACAGTATGTTTCATCGCTACCTCAGATGCATGAAGCTTCGCAATAGCAGCCTCTTTACCATAGGGTCTTTGTTGGTCTTTTGTCCATGCTGCACGGTATGTCAGCAAGCGCGCAGCTTCGATATCCACTTCCATATCGGCAAGTTTAAATTGTATAGCTTGATGGTTTGCAATAGGCGTACCAAAGGTCTTCCTTTCTTGGGCGTAGGCCAAGGCTAGATCATAGGCACCGGCTGCAATTCCGAGTGCCTGTGCAGCAATCCCAATTCGACCACCGTCCAATGTTTTCATTGCAAATTTAAACCCAAAGCCGTCTTCACCAATACGATTTTCCTTTGGTACCACTACGTCAGAAAATAAAAGAGAATGTGTATCCGAACTTCGGATTCCCATTTTATTTTCTTTGGGTCCGATCGTAAAACCCTTACTTCCCTTTTCTAGAATTAGCACGTTGATGCCCTTATGTCCCAATTCAGGGTGTGTTTGGGCGATCACTAGATAGATATCTGCATTTCCTCCATTCGTGATCCAGTTCTTTGTTCCATTCAAGAGATAGTGGTCCCCCTGATCTGTTGCGGTCGTATGTTGTGATGAAGCGTCTGATCCCGCTTCAGGCTCCGATAATGCGAATGCACCGAGCTTTTCACCTTTAGCAAGAGGTATAAGATACTTTTGCTTCTGTTCTTCTGTTCCATAGGTCTCAAGGCCCCATAAGACCAGAGAATTGTGTGCAGACATGATGACTGCGGTAGAAGCATCAATTTTGGCAATTTCTTCCAGTGCCAGTACATAAGCCAACGTGTCCATGCCAGCACCGCCGTATGCCGCAGAAGTCATGATGCCCATAAAGCCCAGATCTCCCATTTTTTTTACAAATTCATAAGGAAATTGTGCTTCTTCATCCCGTTGTATTACGCCGTTTTTTAGTTCTTGTGCAAATTCACGAGCAGCGCTGCTGATCATTTTATGTTCTTCAGAAAGTTCGAAATGCATGATATACTGTCTGTTGGTTAAATCAAATATAACTATTTTTATTATGCTTGCATAGTAAGTTTGTTAAAAATATTTAATTATTTTGCGGATTCAATAAAGACTACTATATTAGTAGTATATATAGCGTATTAAATATTTACAACTATGAGTTTAAGATTAGGAGACGATGCACCAAATTTTCAGGTGCAAACATCGATAGGGAATATCGATTTCTACGATTATACAAAAGGTAGCTGGGTGGTATTATATTCACACCCATCCGACTTTACGCCAGTTTGTACAACCGAATTAGGGCGTACAGCGCAGTTAAAAGCCGAATTCGAAAAGCGCAACGTTAAGGTCTTAGCCTTAAGTGTAGATGGTGTTGAGGATCACCTCGAGTGGATAAAGGATATCAATGAAACACAGAACACAACTGTTGATTTTCCGATTATTGCGGACAAAGACCGGAAAGTCGCTGAGTTATACGATATGATCCATCCGAATGCCTCCACAACATTTACGGTAAGATCTGTGTTTGTGATTGGACCGGATAGAAAAATAAAACTCACACTCACTTATCCTGCTTCAACAGGTCGTAACTTTTACGAGATCCTCCGCGTTGTCGATTCGTTGCAGCTCACCGCAGACTATTCTGTAGCGACTCCCGCAGATTGGAAGGATGGTGAAGACGTGATTGTGGTTCCTGCCATTAAGACAGAAGACATCCCTTCTAAATTTCCAAAAGGTTTTACGGAAATTAAGCCCTACTTACGTGTTACGCCTCAGCCGAATAAATAATTACAGGGTAATTTAAAAGTAAAAGTCCTTTCCGTAAGAGCAGAAAGGACTTTTATCGTTTTAGGCAGCTATTAATAGCCAGGATTTTGAGACAGCCCATCACCAAATCCTATTTCCGATGCCGGGATTGGGTATAGGAAATGGGTTTCACTTTTGAGGCTGCTGTATTTCTGCAGTGCTAGTTTTGTCCGACAATAGTCAAACCAAGTTTCTCCTTCAAACAATAGTTCTCTTTCCTTTTCCTCCTGTACGGCAATGATAAAATCCGTTAGATTTTGGTAAGTATCAACGGATGATATAATACCGGCTCTGTCTTGTACTTTTTTCAGCGAACTGTAAGCAGTCTGACTCACGCTATTATCGATTCTTGCCCTTGCTTCTGCATGGATAAGCAAGAGTTCCGCTAGACGAAGTGCAGTGACATTTTGACTCGCCGGAGAGAAGTTGGGGAATTTTCCCATAAAGTAGTTGTTTTTACTTCCCTTTTTTATGGAAAATGCTTTTCGCTTATCTTCCTGTTCGTACAGATCTAGTAATGTAGTGTCTTTTACAAAGAATAACACAGTGGCGTTATCATTGGATACAGCCGCTAACGGATTCGTAACTTGATCATTAAATTGTATTTCAAAGATCGCCTCGCTGGTGTTCTGTGTAGTCCATATACTTGAAAAATCGGATGCTAAACTGTATTTCCCGGAAGAAATAACCTCCTCGGATAAGTCTACAGCAGGTTTATAATCAGCAGTGAACGCTGCTTGATAGAGATAGACTTTTGCCAACAATGCTTTTGCGGCCCAGTGTGAAGCGCGACCTCTACCTGCATCGCCGGTATAGGGATTTTCTTTAGGAAGGAGATCAGCTGCCTCAGTCAAATCTTTGATAATCTGTGTATATACCGCTTCTTTTTCCGATTGTGCAATAGCCAATGTGCTATTTTCGCGGGTATAAGCTAGCTTTAAAGGGATACGTCCAAAAGCTCGAACGAGAAAAAAGTAGTTAAAAGCACGTATAAATTTAGCTTCTCCAATAAAGATGTTTTTCTTTTGATCGGTGATCATCGCCGAAGTCATGTTAGGTACTTCTTCAATGATTTGGTTGGATGAGTTTATAGTAGTATATAGTGCTTTCCACATATTTGCGACCCAAGGGTTGATCGTCTGTACCTGATGTACACCAAAATTTTCATATTCGGGGTATGCAGCAGCGTGTCTGACGTGTCCGGCTGAGAATTCGGGAACAATTATGGTCGATTGACCGTATGAAAACGAATTCATCATACTACGGTACATTCCCATTAAGGCAGCATTGGCGTTGGTTTCGGAGTTAAAGTATCCTTCTTGAGCTACCTGCCCCAAGGGGTCACGATCTAAAAAATTATTACAGGAAGTTGTCAATCCGATAATTGTCGCCAAGAATAATAAGAGTATGTTGTTTTTATTCATCTGTATAAATTTGATGTTTGTTGCTGATGAAAGCAGCTCTTCTTAAAATGTTAAGTTAAATCCTGTCGTAAAAATCCGTGGTTGTGGATAACTACCGTAATCATAACCATAAATTAATCCCGTATTAGCTCCACCATGGTTAGAACTCACTTCCGGATCATAACCTCTATATTTTGTGAACACAAAAGCATTTTGAACGGTAGTATACCAACGGAGTTTTTTTATTTTTAATTTTTCCGATAGTATGGAAGGTATGGTATAGCCTAACGTAATATTCCGGATTCTAAAAAAAGAACCATCTTCAATGAACCGGGAGGATATGGCTCCGTTGTTTAGATCACCTGGGGCCGGCCTCGGCACATCGGTAATATCTCCGGGTTTTTGCCATCTGTCTACAAAGTCAACCAGTTGGTTTGAACTGGGATTGAAACCTTCTAAACCCGAGGCAAGATTATAGTTGAAGATATCATTACCGTAGCTAAATTGTCCCAGTATACTCAAGTCAAAGTTTTTATATAGAAAATTATTGGTAATACCACCGAAGAAATCGGGGTTGGGATCGCCGATAATTACATGATCTGAATAATCTTTCGGTAGTACCATAGACCCGTCAGCCCCTAAGTAATCGATCATTCCCGTCTGTGGGTTTACACCCATGGATCGCCAACCATAAAATACACCCAGCGGCTCTCCCGGTCGGGCACGATTCAGATCTCCGACACCACCACGCATTTCAGTAAGTCCATTGGGTAAGGCCAGTACCTTATTTCGGTTGAAGGTCATATTAAGGGAAGTTGACCATTGAAAATCGCCCACGAGATTTTTTGTCGTTAACTCAAATTCAAAGCCTTTATTTTCTATCTCTCCCGAGTTAGTGAATCGGGTGCTGTAACCCGAACTGCCCAAAATAGGCAGGCCTATTAAAAGGTCAGATGTCTTCTTGTGGTAATAGTCGGCCAAAAGGGAGATGCGATCGTTTAAAAAGCCTGCATCCACACCGATATTCCATTGTTGTGTAGTTTCCCACTTCAATCCCTGATCACCCAAAATATTGGGTAGAAAACCAGGTGTCCCCATATAATTGTTTCCTCCAGAATACAGCGAGCGACTAGCATAGTTTCCGATGTTTTGATTGCCCGTAATACCCCAGCTAGCTCTAAGCTTTAAATCACTGAACAACTTGGAGCCCTGCATAAAACCCTCTTGTTTGATGCGCCACGCACCTGCAAAAGAGGGGAATATAGCCCAGCGGTTGTCCCTACCAAAGCGAGATGAGCCGTCCGTACGAATATTAGCATTTAAGATGTATTTGTCTTTGTAGATATACGTTGCGCGTGCAAATCCAGAAGCAATGGCCCATTCTTCAGGAAAAGAGTTTGCACCATTAATCACACCACCAGCTGTGATATAGGGGATATCATTACTAGGAAAATTGGAACGTTGTGCATGGACAAAATCGAGGCGTGATTCTTGGAATGAGAAGCCTGCAAGTGCGTTTATACTATGATCGCCAAAAACCTTGTCGTATGTAAGTGTGGTTTCATTGATCCAGAGCTGATCTCTCGTATTACGGCGAGCACCGATCCCTCCTTGGCTCACATAAGAGCGTAACCCACTAGGAGGCATAAAAAATGTCTCATCGATGAAGCTAACGTCTGTACCAAAGCTTGTTTTTAATAATAACTCAGGGACGACGTTATATTCGGCACTAGCATTCGCCAATATCCGAAAAGTCTGTGCCTCATTGGTTGGTAATTGCAGCATTGCTGCCGGGTTTTCCCGCGTCACACGTACCTGATCGTACACATAATTTCCTTGTTCGTCGAAGACTGAGAGGTTCGGAGGAGAGAAAATGCCAACTTTGGTAGCACCTTCTTTAGAATTTTCTTCCTGTACACGTTGATTTACGGCCCGGGTGAGGTTGATTGCGGTCGAAAATCGAAGCTTTTCGCTGTGCTGATGATCGAGATTAAGACGTCCGCTCAATCGATTGAAGTCGGACCCGAGAAGTACACCACCTTGCTTCATGTAGCCAATAGACGTATAATAGCGGGTCTTTTCACTGCCGCCACTGGCTGATAATTCATAGTTTCTAATTGCCGCATTTCTGAATATAGCGTCTTGCCAATTGGTGTTGACGCCAGGGTTGGCAAATATTTGCGCAGGCGCTTTATTCGTATCAATACCCAATTCAAGTCGGATACGGTAATAGTCCCGCATATAATCCTGATACTGCTCCGTACTCATTAAATCATAGTATCGTTCTCTTGGTACCTGCGAGAAACCTTCATACATGTTGAAGTTAAATTGACTGTGTCCAGAAGTGCCTTTCTTTGTTGTAATTAAGACCACGCCATTTGCAGCTCTAGAACCATAAATAGAAGAAGAAGCCGCATCTTTTAATATTTCTATAGATTGCACATCCGAGGGATTTATAGATGCGAGTACATTAATACCCTGCGTTCCTCCGCCAAAATCAAATGTGGATCCGCCTGTAAAATTAGTTGTGCTATTGACTGGGATACCATCAACGACGTACAAGGGGTCGGAGCTCGCGTTTATAGACGTGGTACCGCGCACACGGATGCTTACTCCTCCTCCTGGTGATCCTGACTTCTGGGTCACCTGTACGCCCCCTGCTTTGCCCTGTATGGCTTGTGTGATACTGGGGAGGATTTCGTCTTCAATGTCTTTAGCTCCGATACTAGAGACTGCAGTAGGTAGCGTAGTACGTTTCATGGTACCATACCCGACAGAAATAACCTGTACCGATTCGATAGTATTGGTTTCGGTTGTTAAGACAACCTGAACAACATTTCTAGCGCCCACTGTTTGGCTGATCGCTTTGTAGCCAATAGAGGAAAAACGCAACCTGTTTTTAGCATTGGCTGCAATTCTGAATTTTCCGGATTCATCCGTTAAGACCGTTGTTTTAGTGCCTTCTACATTTACGGAGACACCCGCTATCGGACCAGAAGGGCCGTTGACCACTCCCGTGATTATACCCTGGGTTGTTGTGGTGTCGGGGTCTTTTACAGGCACAGCTTTGACGGTATCCCTTGTAGGAATCGTGGTTGTTGTATCTCCTATCTCCTGTAAGGAATCTGCTTTTTCAATGGAAAGCTTGACGTTCACCTGTTTTTGATTGTTGATGTGGACTTCGGATTCTGCAAAGCCTGATTTTATGAAAATCAGTACGCCATTGGGGTTTGCCGATATTTTAAATTTACCGTCGCTGTCAGATACAACAGAGTTGGAAGTACCTTTTTCCAAAATAACCACACGTTCTAGAAAGATTTCAGATGTGTCGGTAACATTTCCGGAAATGGATATCGAATCAATCGCGGAAAGGGAAGGAAATGGGGGAGGGGCAGCGTTTGCTTGATGATAAGAAATGATAAGTGTACATACTAAAAGAAATACGCGATAAAAATTGAGCATCATAAGTTAAAAAATTATATAAATATTTTGCAGGGAGCCTTTGGAGGCCAGCAAAAAGGGAGTTACGGAGCGGATGGATAGCTAATTTAACAATCATGTTTTTTAGTATATCATTCTTGTTACACATTAAGTTGTGTATACAATGAAACGCTCGTAAATAGGATTTGTTGTTTAACGATGTCTTTTTTTGAAATCAGCTCAAAATTTTTGAGCGAGTTGTGCCTCGGCTTTTTAATGGCAATTGAGAAGAGGAATGGCGTTGAAAAGAAACAGGCCCCTATAGGAGGCCTGTTTTACGATTAAATCTTTTCAAGAAAAACTACCTCGTTGAAATAATTTAACCCAGATTTATTGAAAAAACGTTTAACTAAAAGACTTTAACAATGTAAATATAGTCTTGTAGCTTTTTTATTTGTTCTGTTCTCGGTAGAGCAGATAATGTATTTTTGCTATTTAGTAGGATGTTGCCCTTTAATGATTCTGCTGGAATTTTATTGAGTGTCTCGACAAGCTCTTTTGTCTTAATGGCAAAAGCAGCCCCATCGATCCCTTTTTGTTTACCGGAAATGATACCAATGATATTACCTTGGTTATCTAACACAGGACCACCGCTATTCCCTGGGTTGACGGGAATAGAGATTTGGTAAGCTATGGTGTCACCCGCATATCCTGTGTTTGAACTTAAATAACCTTGACCATATACCGCTTCGTCCCTAGGAAATCCTAAAGTGAAAATATCCTCGCCTAATTCTGAACTCTGTTTTTTAAATGTATAAGGTATATTTTTTAAGTTTTTGAAATTTACATCATCTATATGTAGGATGGCGAGATCTTTTTGTGCATCGGTATACACGATCTGTGCTCTATAGGCTTGGCCTTTTACATTTTGTAGATGAATTGAATCTGCGCCATTAACAACATGGTAGTTCGTCACCACATACCCATCTCTGGTCAACATAAAACCTGTCGCTCCGAAATGAATGGCCGACGCGCTCTTGTTCTTGTCGTTGTTAATATTCTGAATAGCTTTATTCTGTTCGTTCACATTTTTCTTAACAGAATTCATTTCACGACGTAGTGCGCTATAATCTGTGTTGGCCTTCTGTATACTCGTGAAGTATCCCGTGATCCATAAGGTAGAAAAAACAGATACCAATGCTACAGCTGCTGCTACGCCAGCATTGAATTGTAGCTTACTCCATAGCGAAGCTACTTTACCCCGTACGGAGTTATTTTTTTCCTGTTTGAATTTATCGCCCTCTACAATCAATGCTTGTTGAAAGGCATTGCGCAATTCTGTTTTTTGCCAGTCCTGAACAAAATTTTTGTGTTGTTCAAATAGCTCAGCATATTCAGGGTTTGATGTACAGAAATTTTCAAAAGCTATAGCATCGTCCTGTACAAGCTCCCCTCGTAAATACTGATCTGCCCAGTCTATAAAATTATGTCGCTGCATACTCATTTTTCAAGAGTTGAATTAAAAAATATTTTTTTGAGTCGTTGCAGACACTTGTACTTCTGTGTCTTTGCATTATCTGCGCTGGTATATCCAAATTTGTCGCGGATATCTTGCATAGACATGTTGGCAATATAGAAATCTTTCAACAGGGTTCGACAAGGTTCTCCTAATTCTGATAAAGCGATATTCATCTGTTCAAATCTGCTCTCTATCTCATCGTGTTTCTCGATATCTTCCTCTATATGCAAAATATCTTCGAAATCAGAAATGTCCGATGTATTAGCCGTATTACCTTTACGTGTGAGTTGTTTTAGCCACAACCTTCTACATACCGCATACAAAAAAGTCCCAAGCTTACTGCTTAACTCAAACTTTTGTTGAGTAATCTTATTATACAATACCATCACTGCCTCTTGAAAGATATCTTTTGCTTCATCCTCAGAGCCGTTATTGCTAATTATCATATGTGAGACCGAAGGAAAATAAGATTTATAAATCTTATTGATAGCCCTGCTATCTCCTTTGGATACCCCATCTATAATTTCCTGATCTGAAGCCTCAGTTGGAAGTGGAAGTATTTGTCTTATTTTACTCACTAATTAATACCTTAAAATTCAAATAGTAACCCTTGGGGAACGAATTTAATTAAGAAAAGTATGCTCTTCTAGTTTCCCGTTGTTTTATCCTGATGCAACAAGCTTCTTGGTGCTTCAATAGAGGCCCTTTCAATAAACCTCAACCAAACCTAATAGTATTTTTGATTAAAAACTAATGTTGGATCTAAAAAATATGTTATAGACTTGTTAACGAATAACTTGTTATTTAAGTATACGATGTCGATTGTAAAAAGTGTATTCAAAGTATGAATATAGTTAAAGTCTTGCGATAGGAAAAGGGAGAGACAACCGTTGCTATAAACAACAAAAGGCATCCTATAGGGATACCTTTTGTGTTTTTCTTAAGCGGTCTGGACGGGACTCGAACCCGCGACCCCATGCGTGACAGGCATGTATTCTAACCAGCTGAACTACCAGACCTAAGAATTTTAATTGTTGTTGAAAGATATTTAGACCATTGAACTCAAATCGAGAGCTTTTAATTTAGGAGAAGATTTAAAAAGCGGTCTGGACGGGACTCGAACCCGCGACCCCATGCGTGACAGGCATGTATTCTAACCAGCTGAACTACCAGACCTTTTTTTCTTCGCCTAAAATTATCTTAAATAATCAGACTAAAATCTTTTTACTATTTTTAAGAACGTTTGAAAAGACTATTCTTTTCTTTGTTTTTTTGCGGTCTGGACGGGACTCGAACCCGCGACCCCATGCGTGACAGGCATGTATTCTAACCAGCTGAACTACCAGACCTCAACCCTTCTTGTGAGAAGGTGTGCAAATATAGCGCTTATTTATTTATTTCCTAATTTTTTTTGAAAAAAACTTACTCTACAGCGCCTTCCTTCATCTTTTCGGCATTTTCAGCAAACTGTAACGCGTCTATAATTCCCTGAATATCACCGTCCATAATAGATGGTAGATTGTACATTGTCAATCCAATTCTATGTTCGGTAACGCGACCTTGCGGATAATTATAAGTACGTATTTTTGCCGAACGATCACCTGTAGAGACCAGCGTTTTTCTTTTGGCGGCGATATCTCCGTTCTTTTTGTTCAATTCGATCTCATAAAGTTTCGTACGAAGCATCTCCATGGCCAATTCTCGGTTTGCTAATTGCGAACGTTCTACCTGACATACCACCACAATTCCTGTAGGTTTGTGCGTCAATTGCACCTTTGTTTCTACTTTATTGACATTTTGTCCTCCTGCACCACCGGAACGGGAAGTGTGCATCTCTACATCACCAGGGTTGATCTCCACGTCAACTTCTTCCGCTTCCGGGAGAACGGCTACCGAAGCCGCTGATGTATGTACACGTCCTTGAGTTTCTGTGTCCGGAACACGCTGTACACGGTGTACACCCGATTCATATTTTAGCTGACCGTATACATCATCTCCAATAACTTTAAGTATTACTTCTTTATAACCGCCAGAAGTACCTTCAGTCACATCCATAACTTCATTGCGCCAACCTTTGGTTTCGAAGTAGCGTGTATACATACGGTAAAGATCTCCCGCAAATAAAGCTGCTTCATCACCGCCTGCGCCACCTCGGATCTCTATAATCGCATTTTTACTGTCTTCAGGGTCCTTAGGAATTAGCATAAGACGGATTTCTTCTTCTTTCTCTTCCTTTTGATCCAGTAAGATGTCCTGCTCCTCCTTAGCCATCTCTCTCAACTCTTGATCTTTCTCATTTACAAGGATATCCTTATTGGTCTCGATGTTACTGACTATATTTTTGTAAATATGATACTGTTCAACGATTTTTGACAAGTCTTTATATTCCTTGTTTAGTTTCGCAAAACGTTTCATATCGTTGATGGTTTCAGGATTGCTCAGTTCCGCTTCCACTTCTTCCCATCTTTCTTTGATCGCTCGTAGTTTTTCTAACATAATTCTGTCTGATAAGTATTTGCCTTCAACGTCAAAAGGGCAATAATAGCCCCTGAGCACCAATAATATGAGGCACTATTGAAGGTTCTTGTGCCAAAAGGACATTTTCCTCCTTTTAGAATGTGCAAAAATACTGAAAAATATGGTTTAAAAAGAAGGAATTATTAATGACTTGAGACAACCTTTAACCCTATTATCGAAGCGATTAGCGTAAAGATGAAGAATATTCTCCAAAATTCAGCAGGTTCCTTAAAGAAAATAATTCCCATCAAAACAGTTCCCACAGCCCCAATACCGGTCCATACCGCGTAGGCGGTCCCCAAAGGTAATGTCTGTGTAGCTTTAATGAGCAGGCCCATACTGAGGAATAGACATACTACAAATCCCCCGTACCATAACAATGACGATGTACCCGCAGCCTCTTTAGCTTTGCCTAGACAAGTCGTAAAGCCTACTTCAAAGAGACCACCTAATATTAAAAAAATCCAGTTCATTTTTTTTCTTTCTCAAAAATCACTGTTTTGGAGGATATTTTTTTTAACATTTGTTAAAAAAACAAGTATTCTACGGGTTTGTACGAGGCTAGCTTCCGATGCCAAAGTGCGTGGAAATTACTTAATCTCCGCGCGTATCCGCGATAGCGTAACCTGCGTGACTCCAAGATAGGAAGCGATGTATCCCAATTTGATACGTTGTACGACATTAGCTTCTTTGGTCAAAAGATCCTGGTAACGCTCATAAGCCGTTTTGAACAGGTTCTGCATTAATCGTTGTTCGATTTTTAAAGTTTCCAGTTCAGCTAATTTTCGTCCCCAATTTGCAATAGGTAGAGAACTGTTGTATAATTTCTGAAGTTTCGAGATAGGAAGTCGGAATAATACACAGTCTTCTAAAGTGTCGACTATCTCGTACCCCGGAGTACCGTGGATATAACTTTTAAGCGATAATATAGCGTCTCCTGGAAAACAGAAATCTAAAACGGCTTCTTTTTCTTCTT
Organism: Sphingobacterium sp. xlx-96; assembly: GCF_011007365.1. Taxonomy (GTDB): domain Bacteria; phylum Bacteroidota; class Bacteroidia; order Sphingobacteriales; family Sphingobacteriaceae; genus Sphingobacterium; species Sphingobacterium luzhongxinii. Next base: position 31,288 of record NZ_WFKM01000014.1, read on the forward strand.
TCGGGTAAAAGATCCGGCAGATGCCTTCTTTTAATATATATATATACTTTGATGTTTTATCTTTGTCTATTAATGTAGCGTTTTTCTCTATTTTAGTTTGTTGCGTTATAGCAATTAGCTTCTCAAGATCCTCTTGGGGCAAGGGGTAGATACGTTGAATAGCTTCTACAAATTCCATTTTTCCAATTTAAGATTTTGACCGTCCCACACCGCGTAGGTATAATAATTGATCCATTCCCCTAGATTGATAATCTTTGACTCAGGACCCGCTTGGATCTCATAAGGAAAATGACGATGTCCAAAAATAAAGTAATCGTAATGTTTGTCCTTTAAAACTTCCTTCACATATTGAATAAGCCATTCATTTTCCTCCCCCAAAAACTGTTCGTCCGTATGGCTAGAAATCCGACTATGCTTAGACCATTTTTGGGCAATTCCTATACCTAGATTTGGATGTAGCCGGGCAAAAAGCCATTGACAAACGGAACTACGGAATACTCTTTTTAATATTTTATATTTTTTATCCCCAGGTCCCAAACCATCACCGTGATGTATATAGAGCTTTTTACCGTTTAAATGTAGTTCCAGTTCATTATCGATGATGACAGCACCAAGCTCCTTTTTTAAGTAACCAAACATCCACATATCATGATTACCTTTAAATAAAGTGATCTTGACGCCGAGATCGGCCAACTCTGCAAGTTTACCTAAAAAACGGATATATCCTTTTGGAACGACCGTGCTATACTCAAACCAAAAGTCGAAGATATCTCCCACGAGATAAAGTTCGGATGCGTCTTGCTTGATATGATCAAACCATCTTACAATTTCTCTTTCCCGAAGTTCCGACTGCTCTTTAGGATAAGATCCTAAATGGAAATCGGAAGCAAAGTATATCTTATTAGCTATTCGCATGTCGATGTAAAACTACCAAAATGCCCTGATTTTACAAATAATTCATTGGAAGTTACTTTCCCTTTGGTATGTGCTAATTAAATGTCATGTACCTATAGATCTTATTGAATGCAGAATGAAAGTTTCAAAGGAAGAATTATTTCATTAGTTTTGGAATAAATAGCAATCAATTATGAAGAAAAATATTGGTTTTATAATGCTATCTATGGCATTCGTAGCTTGTCAACAAAATAAAAAGATTGACCCCGTGAAAGATATTACAACAACGCTCTATCCAAAGACTGAGAAAATAGACCAAAAGGATACCTACTTCGGTATTACTGTTGAAGACCCCTATCGCTGGCTAGAAGACGATATGTCTGCCAAAACCAAGGCTTGGGTCACAGCTGAAAATGAAGTAACTCAAGCATACCTTGGGCAGATTCCCTTTCGTCAGGCGATTACGCAACGCCTAGAAAAGTTGTGGAACTATGAAAAGTACTCAGCACCCTTTGAAGAGGGGGAATACACCTATTTCTATAAGAATGACGGTTTACAAAATCAATCTGTATTATACCGTAAAAAAGGAGATAAAGGGACAGAAGAGGTATTCTTGGATCCGAACAAATTTTCGGCAGACGGCACGACCTCATTGGCCGATATTTCATTCAGTAAAGACGGTTCCTTGGTCGCTTATCAGATCTCGGAAGGCGGCTCCGATTGGCGTAAAGTCATTGTCTTACGTGCTGCAGATAAAACAGTCGTCGGAGATACATTGATCGATGTTAAATTCAGCGGTTTAGCCTGGAGGGGCAATGACGGGTTTTATTACAGTTCATACGATAAACCTAAATCTGGCTCCGCGCTGTCTGCGATGACAGATCAGCACAAGCTTTATTTTCATAAGTTAAACACCGCGCAATCCACAGATGAATTGATCTTTGGCGGAGTCAAGACACCGAGAAGATATGTGGGGGCTGGATTGACAGAGGATGAGCGTTTTTTGATCGTTACAGCTGCCAATACAACATCGGGTAACGAGCTGTATGTTAAAGATCTTACAAATCCAGCAGCAGGCTTCATCACAATTGTGGATAATTTTGAGAAGAACCATGCCATTCTAGACAATGACGGCGATCGACTTATTCTTTATACCGAGTTAGGTGCGCCTAACGGTAAGATCGTAGAGACGGTGTTGGCTAATCCGAAGCCCGCTACATGGAAAGACTTAATTCCAGAGACCGATAATGTATTAAGCCCCTCTATAGGAGGAGGAAAGATCTTTGCATCCTATTTAAAAGATGCTACCTCATTGGTCAAGCAATTTGATCGTAACGGAAAAATAGAACGGGAAATTACCCTTCCGGGAGTAGGTACAGCAAATGGATTTGGAGCCAAAAAGGAAGATAAGACGCTATATTATACCTTTACTTCCTATATAAATCCAGGAACCATCTATAGTTACGACATTGCTTCAGGCAAATCAGATGTGTACAAGAAGTCTAATGTCAAATTTGATCCTGAACAATATGAGTCAAAGCAGGTTTTTTATACTTCGAAAGATGGTACAAAAGTACCGATGATCATTACTTATAAAAAGGGTACAAATTTGGATGGTAAGAATCCAACTATGCTGTACGGTTACGGAGGATTTAATATTAGTCTTAGTCCAGCCTTTAGTACAGCTAATATTATCCTACTCGAACAAGGAGGCGTATATGCTGTCGCTAATTTAAGAGGAGGGGGCGAGTATGGTGAGAACTGGCACGTTGCAGGAACGAAATTGAACAAGCAAAATGTGTTTGACGATTTTATAGCAGCAAGCGAGTACCTTATTAAGGAGAAATACACTTCGTCCGAAAAGCTAGCGATCGCGGGAGGATCAAATGGTGGATTGCTGGTAGGCGCATGTATGACCCAGCGACCGGAGTTGTTTAAAGTCGCGTTTCCGGCGGTAGGAGTATTAGATATGTTGCGTTACCACAAATTTACCGCAGGAGCAGGATGGGCATTCGACTACGGTACCGCCGATGATAGTAAAGAGATGTTTGAATATCTTTATAAATATTCCCCATACCATGCTTTAAAACCCAATACATCCTATCCTGCAACAATGGTAATGACAGCCGATCACGATGATCGCGTGGTACCGGCCCACTCTTTCAAATTTGCGGCCCGGTTACAGGAGTACAATGTAGGACAAAATCCCGTTTTGATTCGTATCGATACCAATGCAGGACATGGAGCAGGCAAGTCTACTGCCATGCAGATCGCCGAACATGCCGATAAATGGGCTTTTATGTTTCAGAATATGGGAGTTAGTTACCAAGAAATAAAATAATGGTAGACCAACTTATTCAACATATAAATGGCATTACGCCTTTGACCAAGGACGAAGAGGCTATTGTAGAAGAACTCATTCGTGAGAAGACTTTACAGCGTAAGCAATTTTTGCACCGAGCAGGCGAAGTCGCACAATATTCGGCTTTTGTGATCGAGGGATGCTTACGCTCTTATGCTGTAGACCGGAATGGCTTTGAACATATTTTGCAATTTGCCCCTGCCAATTGGTGGATATCAGATATGTATTCTTTTGTTAAAAATACACCCAGCGAATTAAATATAGATGCGCTTTTGGATACGAAGGTTTTGTTATTAAGCCGGTCCTGTCAGCTAAGTATCTTTGACCGTATACCTAAGCTGGAACGTTATTTTAGAATTCTTACCGAGAATGCCCTCGCGGCTAGTAATCACCGTACCATTAATTACCTTAGCCTTCCGGCCAAAGTGAGGTATGAGAAGTTCTGCACGATGTATCCAACATTGATCAACACGATACCCCAAAAATCGGTGGCATCCTATATTGGTATCACACCTGAGTTTTTGAGTAAGTTGAGAGCCGAGTTTTAATTCTTCTCTACTCCAACTATTGTATATTTTTATCGATATGCAAAAACAATGTATTTTGAAGATTGTTTCGGTTATAGCATTGTCTATTTGCAATCTTGAAGGTTAATTGAAAACGTCTATTCCGATGAGAAAATATTTATTCTTGTTCGTTTTACTTACGATATGTTCCAGTTTAGTTCGGGCGGGCAGTTTTTTTGGAAACATCGATTCCCTTTCTCGACCTTTATTAGATTCCGCGTTAACATCGATAAAGTTATGGAAACCCGTTCCAGTTAGTTTTCAGGATACCACACGGGAAATCCTCAACCCACAACGTCCTAAGCATTTTTGGAGAGCAGGTACTGAATGGTTTTTAGCACAGGCATTTCCCGCTACTTTTAATCGTTTCATTACCAAAGATCCCTATTCATACATTTCATTTAAGAACTTTATAGACCATCAGCGGTTTAGTGCTTGGGATTGGGATGATAATCAATTTACGACAAATCAGATTGATCATCCTTACCATGGACAGATATATTTTAATGCTTTTCGAAGTAATGGGTATAACTTTTACCAATCCAGCATAGCTACATTGGCGGGCTCCTATATTTGGGAGACCGCAGGAGAGACCCAAAGTCCATCCATTAATGATTTGGTCAATACTACTTTTGGGGGGATTATCCTTGGGGAGATGACTCATCGGGTTTCCCGGAACATTTTAGCTAGAAGTCGAAACGGGAATAATGTGATAGGCAATGAAATTGTAGCCCTTTTAGTAAATCCGGTAAATAGCCTAAATCGATTGCTGGATGGAAAATGGGGCAAGCGTGTAGACGACTATTATACAGTCGACTCTTCTGTTATCAGTGCAGAGATTGATGCAGGCTTTAGACGATTTGATGCCAAAGAAGGAGACTTTCTGTCTAAGGGAAAAGACTCTTTTTACACGCGCCTACGATTTAAGTATAGTAACGGCGATCATAATTATAAGCGTCCTTTTGATCAGTTCTCCGTAAATTTAGAAGCTGGTAATGGCGACAGTACGTTTATCAATGCGATCAATGTCCATGCATTACTTTATGGTGCTAAATTCTTTAAATCAAAAAAGGGAGAACATTATGGGTCTTTGAATGCACATTATGATGTTTATAATAATGATGCCTTTTTCTATGGAGCACAAAGTCTGAACTACAATTGGTTATCCGAATTTACTTATAAAAGCCAGAATAAGTTAAATCTTAGTATGGGCGTTGGTGCCGTGTTATTGGCGGCAGTACCGGACCCATACCTGTTATATGGTGCCAGTCGTAACTACAACTACGGGTCAGGGGCATCTTATCGATTTAGGGGAGATCTTAGCGTATTAAATAGATTATTGTTTACTGCCGATTACAACGGAGGTGTTTTTTATACGATCAGCGGTACCCCCTCACATTATATCCTACATGCAGGAACTGTAGAAGCTAGCCTTCGTGTCTTCAAAAGGTGGTCTATTAATTTGAGATCCGGTTATTTTTCGTTGGAAGGAAAGTTTAGAGATGAAAAGTATCCCGATTTTCATCGGGAATATCCCTTTGGATCCATTTCTATCGGCTACAATATTCAATTCTAAGGTTCATATTGCATATGATCCATCTTTTTGCCAAATACAGATAGATTGTTTTTGACAACAAACCCCATCTTTTCATAGAGCCGTTTGGCATTTGGATTATCGCAATCTACTAAAAGCCCCAGCGTATCCTTCCTTTTGTTTACAAATTCTTTAATGACAAATTCTATCAAGAATCTACCAATACCTTTTCCTTGAGCCTGAGGACTTACTGCTATCGTGTCTATGTATATCTCTCCCTCTTGTGTCTCATCCGCAGGTTGATAATCAATGTGATAATTTTCTTTGATGCGATCCAATACCGGTTGACGAAGTGTCCGTAACTGGCCCCCAGGATAGAGGCAGATCTGTCCCATTATTTCGTCGTCATTTTCAGCAACGAATATGTATTGGTAGGAGTATTGATTATTCTGTTTCTGTATGAGGTCGCACAGAAACCTTTTCCCTTCTTCCAAGTCTTCCTGGCCAATAAACTGATAGACGATTTCAGTCATCGCCAATATCATCAATTCGGCAATCTGCGGGGCATCCTCTTTTTTTGCTTTACGGATATGCATTGTTATAGGGTTTAAAATATAAATAATGAAGTTAAAAAAACTTTCATGATTCCATTGAATCACCAACAGAGATAAAAGTTATTGATGTCCTTTAAAACGGATACTCTCACAAAAAAAAAGGGTTAACATATAACTGTTAACCCTTTTTTTATATGTAAAGATTACTATTTCTCTTCTAATTTCTCGAATTTATCGTAATCTATTTTTTTAGATTTTGTCTTAACAGTTGTTTTTAGATGATCAAACACTTTAAGAGCTTTCACTTCTTCGAATAAGCGGTTTGCCTGCTCTCTGTCAGATAGAAGTTGCATTGCAAACTGACCTAATTGTTCGTCAGTAGGCTCTTCGTTGATGTTGTACATTTTGATCTGTCCGTAGATACGCTCTTTCGCTAGATCAACGACCTCATCATATTTAACCTCAAGATTATTCGCTGTAACAATACGGTTTTCGATAATTGTCCATTTCAGGTTATTCAAGAAGTCTGCAAAACCTTCTTCGATTTCTGCTGGAGAGAGGTTCGGGTTTGTAGCCTGTAGCCATCTTTTTAAGAATTCCTCAGGGAATTTAGCTTCTACTTTATCCATACCAAAAGTATACATATCATTACGTAACTTTTGTGCAGAGTTCTGTTTGAATAAGTTTTCTACTTCTTCTTTAACCTTTTCATTAAATTGTTCTTCTGTAGTTACTTCTCCAGCAGGGAACAATTTATCAAAGAACTCCTGGTTCAAATCTGCTTCTTCAAGACGGTTAATGTTTTGAACAGTAAGTTCAAAATTAGTAACGTCAAGGTTTTCAGTTTCTTCTTCTGTAATACCAAGGATACGTGCGATATCAGCGACTTTAAATGCCTTTTTAATATCGATTTTTACGCTATCATCTTTCTTTAAGCCTACAAGAGATTTCTTGATTTTAGCGTCTTCAATTATATCTGTACGGATTGAAGTTGTTTTTTCGATACCCTCTTCTTTTTCCTGTTTTAAAGTAGCGTACAATACATCACCTTCTTCAGATACTTCTGGATTGGTCATTTTTCCATAGCTACGACGTAGGTTTTTAGTACGTTCTAGCAAAGTCGCTTCGTCAGCCTTAATATCATACTCTGTAAATTCAGTTTCTCCAGAGAAAGGAATGTCGAAAATAGGAGCAAGACCGATTTCGTAATTGAAATTGAACGTATCTTTAAAATCCCAATTGTATTTGGTGTCATCTTCGCCTTCTACAGGAAGAGGCTGGCCTAGTACTTCTAGTTTTTGCTCTGTAATATATGCGGAGATTTTTTCATTTACAACGCGGTTGATTTCATCCAACAAGATAGCTTTACCATAGGTACGTCTGATATGGCCGACAGGAACCAATCCAGGACGGAAACCAGGTAATTTTGCTTTTTTTGCTTGATCTTTAATCGCTTTGTCGACTGCTGGATTATAATCTTCTGGTGCTAAATCAACGGTAATTTTAGCGCTGATGTCATCGGTTTTCTGATGTGAAATGTTCATACTTCTCTTAAGCGTTATTTTCGCATTATAAAAAAAATCCTCCCGATGTCTTTTGGTCGGGAGGATATCAAGTGCGGAAGAAGGGACTCGAACCCCCACGCCTTGCGGCGCCAGATCCTAAGTCTGGTGCGGCTACCAATTACGCCACTTCCGCAGTTAGGATTTCTTTTGTGCTACAAAGATAGAACTCAAAACGATATTTGTCAAGCCTTTTTTATAAAAAAACACTGTAAATAATATTTATTTTAGATAACAGCCTATGATTCAGTTTGATTTTTTTTAAAAAAAATCAAACTGAAATTTCATTTCGAGAAGAATCAAGAGGAATAATGGGTAAAAAGGGGGAGATATATGTATTTATGGGGGATAAGAAGAACGTCTAGTGGAAAGGATTTATTGAGGGATCGCGCTTTTTTTCGAAAAAAATATTTGCAGCATTGATATTTTCTATGTTACTTTGAATATCAAAGTACTTTTATGGGGCGTCAAGATATAATTAAGGAAATAGGACAGATTCGCTCTCTGATGGAGCGATCATCGAAGTTTATGTCCATAAGTGGACTTTCTGGTATTCTTATTGGAAGTTATGCCTTAATAGGGGCATTTTTCGGTTATATTACTGTATATGGTGTTCGTAGTGATTTTAGGTATAGAGATAATTATATAACGGATTACGGTATTATAAATAAGTTGATCCTTATTGCAGCGCTCGTGCTGCTGTGTTCTGTTGTGACAGGATTCCTAATGGCCAAGCACAAAGCGAAGAAGAACAAGCAAGCGATTTGGAATGCCACCAGCAAAGCATTATTGGCTACGATGCTGGTACCTTTGCTAACTGGCGGAATACTTTCTATTATACTTGTGTATAGAGGAGATTACGGTATGGTTGCGTCCTCACTGCTTATTTTTTACGGTTTAGCTTTAAGCGCAGCCAGCACCTTTACCTTTAAAGAGGCGAGATGGCTAGGTATTATGGATATTCTTTTGGGATTACTAGCACTATGCTTTCCTGGTTATGGTCTTTGGTTTTGGGCGATAGGTTTCGGCGTATTGCATATTATTTATGGCGTTATTGTTCATCAACGTTACGAAAAGTGAGTTTAGATTTATCCCTATATGATAAAGTATTAGAGAACCGTGTTCGTTTGCAGATCATGGGCGTATTGGTTGCGAACGAGTATTACGATTTCAATTCTCTGAAAGAGCTGTTACAGGTGACAGATGGTAATCTAGCGTCCAATCTTAAAAGTTTAGAAAAGGAAGGCTATTTGACGGTCGAAAAGAGTTTTGTGGATAGAAAGCCTAATACGAAATATATTAGGACTGATAAGGGGCAAAGAGCTTTCGAAAATCACTTAACAGCGTTAGAAAATTTGATAAAGCAGCAGTACTAGGTCTTTTTTTTGCCTATCAACTTTGAAAACCAAAGTACTTTCTTTCTCTTTAAACAGAAAGTTTGCAATTATAAGTACAAGCAGATAAAAGAGGAAAAATATATAATTAATCACACAAAAAGCAACAATCATGGAAAATGAATCACAAAAACCTCCACAATTGCCGAGTTCAAGTATGACAATCTTCGAACGTATTAGCAATTCAATTATCTTGAAACTCTTCGTCATCTTTATTTTGGTTTTAATTATGATGATACCGATGTCATTGATAGACGATCTGGTCAGTGAACGAAAGAATAGGGAACAGCAGGTATCGTCGGAAATCGCTGCCAAATGGGGTAGAGATCAGGTCGTATCCAGTCCAGTACTGGCAGTGCCTTATGAATATCTAAGTGAAGTCATTGAAAAAGATAGTAAGGGCAAAGATTACACAGTCCAGCAAATTAATAGGGATTGGGTCTTTCTGCTACCTGGTAATACGCAAATAACGACAGAAATTAAACCGGAAAGTTTAAAGCGAGGTATTTATCAATCAGTAGTCTACAATTCGGAACTTACTCTAAAGGGAACTTTTGACGGGTTTGATTCAAAACAGCTGCCAGTGGAGTTGGATAAGATAAAGTGGAAAGAGGCGCAGTTAGTATTTGGTATACAGGATGTAAAAGGATTGTCTTCTAACCCTGCAGTGATGTGGGGCAACGATAAGCTGACATTAGCTATGAATGTAAAGGACTTTGATTTGTTCAATAATAATATGACAACCAGTGTTCCTTTAGCTAACATAGATGATACAAAATCAGACTTTCAGATTAAAGTAAAGTTAAGAGGTTCAAAATCTGTTAATTTTTTACCATTAGCTAATCATAATCTGATACAAGCGAAAGGAAGTTGGGGAAATCCTAGCTTTAATGGTGCTTATCTTCCTGAAGCACGCGAGGTATCGGATAAAGATTTTAATGCTTCATGGAATATTCCGAGTTTTGGAAGAAAGGTTCCTCAGCAATGGTCTGGAGCGAATACTCGGCTATATAGATTTTCTGGGATGTCCCTAGCGGACGCTGACTTTGATACTTATGTAGGGACAGCTGATGCTGCGGCTTCCGCAGTAGCTGCTGCAAGTACGAGTATAGAAGCTGCTACAGATATGGATATGGTGCAGATTAATTTTCTGCCTGAGGTTAATAATTATCAAAAGACAACTCGCGTTGCGAAATACGGAATTTTAGTAATCGTACTCACCTTTGCCTCCCTTTTCTTTACGGAGATAATAAAAAAGCAACGTATCCACCTGATTCAGTATATCCTTATTGGAGCGGCCATGGTTCTATTCTACTCGTTGTTATTAGCCATATCCGAGCATATGGGATTCAATGTCGCCTATCTTTTAGCAGCAATTGCTACCGTCGGATTGATTGCTTCATTCATTAAGATGATAACGAAAGACAATCGGACAGCTTTATTATTCATGGGAATTCTTGGTTTGTTCTATGGGTTTATATTCGTTTTGATGCAACTCCGGGATTATTCGTTGATCGTAGGGACAATAGGCATATTTATCATCCTTGCGATTCTGATGCGTATCTCGACCAAGATAAACTGGTATCAGTTTGATAAGCAATGAGATTAGGAACACAAGGCATCAAGATGTATTTAACATACATCTTGATGCTAATTAGACGCTTTTAATCGGAACTGATTTATATGCAGCCTGCGTACACCGAGTCGGACATTTCTCCGGTGAACATGTCTAATACGCCAAAGTAAATATGCAGTTGTTCTATTTTACTAAAGTGTTCGGGTAACTGCCATTCCAGTTGTCCACTAATAGTGCTTGCTCCTCCGTCATAAATACTAACCTCTTTTTCGATATCATATGCCAATAACAGTATGTTGTAGTGCTTATCCTGATATCGCTGCGCCTCCCATGCTATTGTCAATTTATTCTTATTTCTATTTAATGAAGTGACAATCGGAATCTGGAGATTTCCCCTGAAAACCAATACTTTTTCTGGGTTGACATACGGAATAGTATCCTCATTGTATTCTAGCGCTGTTTTAAAAATATAAGATTGTGCCTTTTGAAAAGCTCCGATACGGCTCCCCGGAGGTGCCAAATTCTTATAACCGAACTTGATAGTCTCATTGATCGGAGCTAAAAACTTCGATACGGCCTTCATCCGATTACGGTTTATTAGCGCCAAGGGACTTGGTTTACGCTTTACATAATTAGGAAGCCCACGAATAATTGCCTGCCCATTTAATTCGTAACCTACAACACTTCCTACTTTTCCGGAGAATGGACCATTGATTCCGTCTTTTAGTATTGCCATCTTTTTTTGGTTTTAAGATTGTCTAATCCAGACCGCGCTCGAAACATATCCGGTGTTAGTTTATAATTAATTATTACTAAATATACATATAGTTATGGTTATATTGAAATATCATAGAGTGAATCTAGTGTATTCATAGTGATTTACCTCTATGAACCCTCTATAAAACCTCTATTTATACACTATAAAATCTCTATTATTATATAACTAGTGACAAACTTATTAATCTCTTATAGTTTAATTTTAAAGCAATATAGTTTTAGCGAGCATTGCTCATGTTTGTTTCTGAATAAGTCACGAAATATTGCTTTAAAAAAGAATTTTTTTAATTTTTTTTGTGTGATTTAAGGGTTTTGCCGAAAAATTTACGAAAAATCATCATCTTAGCTGAAGTAAATGATATTAAACTTAAATTTGATCATAACCCGCAAATCTCCACGAAGGCCGATTTGGCGTATGTAAACTCAGCTAAGTACAAATATGAAGAAAGCTAAAGTTTTTTATGTGTTTGCGTTTTTGCTTGCTTCTGTTGGAAGTGGAAAGGCGCAACAAACGAGTTACGAGTGGAAACAGGCATCAGAAGAGGGATATTCCTACAAGTATGTGTCAAATGATCCTACACACTCCAGGTTCTACACACTCCAAAATGGATTGACTGTTATTTTGAGTCCTAGTAATAAGCAACCTCGGATTCAAACGTATATCGCTACTAAAGCAGGTAGTAAGACAGATCCCAAAGACCATACTGGATTGGCGCATTATCTCGAACATTTGTTGTTTAAAGGAACGGAGCAATACGGGTCATTAGATTGGGCCAAGGAAAAGCCTCTTTTGGATAAAATTGATGGTTTATACGAATCCTACAACTCGACAAAAGACGAAGTGAAGCGTAAGGCTATTTATAAAGAAATAGATGCTGTATCTGGAGAGGCCGCGAAGTATGCTATCGCCAACGAATACGATAAGCTTATGAGCCATATGGGCGCTGAGGGTACAAACGCTTTTACATCCTTTGAGCAGACAGTTTATATAGAAGATATTCCCAATAATGTTGTTGATAAGTTTCTTGCAGTGCAGGCCGAACGATTTAAAAGTCCGGTTTTTCGCTTGTTTCATACCGAGTTAGAAGCTGTCTATGAAGAAAAGAACATTGGTTTGGATACAGACAACCATAAAGCCATCGAGGCGATGTTTGAGGGATTATTTCCAACTAATAATTATGGGCAACAGACCGTTATAGGAACAGTTGAGCATCTTAAAAATCCATCATTAAAAGCGATTCGAGCTTATTTTGAGACCTATTACGTCCCGAATAATATGGGGGTTATTATGTCTGGAGATTTCGACCCTAACGTAATGATCAAAAAAATAGAAGCAGCATTCTCTTATATGAAAGCTAAAGAGGTGCCGCCTTATACTTTTGATCCAGAAAAGCCGATCAGTAGTCCTATATTAAAGGAAGTAAAAGGACCCAATGCCGAGTTTTTATTCCTGGGATTTAGATTTCCTGGCGCCGCTAGCAAAGATGCACAAATGTTAAATCTTTTAGGAAGCATCCTTACCAACGGGTCTGCAGGATTAATTGATTTGGACTTAGTGAAATCTCAAAAGTTATTGGGCGCAGGCGCATTCCCTTATATCTTAAAAGACTATTCGATGTTGATTCTTCAAGGAAATCCATCGCAAGGACAGTCTTTGGATCAAGTCAAGGAATTGTTATTGGCTGAATTAGCAAAACTACGTAAAGGAGAATTCTCGGAAGATTTAATCACATCTATTGTGAATAATGAACGAAAAGCACAAATCGCCCGAAACGAAAGCTACCAAGACAGGGCCGAGGAACTGATGGGGGCGTTTACTTCTGAATTGGATTGGTCGAATGAGTTACGCAATACAGATTGGTTAGCGACGGTAACGAAAAAGGATATTGTTGATTTTGCAAACAAGTATCTGAGTAATCAAAACTATGTTGCCATCTATAAACGTCAAGGGGTGGATGAGAATGTCGTGAAAGTGATCAAGCCAGAGATTACGCCAGTTACTGTCAATCGTGAGGCCCAATCTGAATTTTTGACTAAAATGAATGCGATGCCTGAGGAAGAGATCAAACCGGTGTGGTTGGACTATAACAAAGACATTCAAAAGTCTTCGGTTTATGGGGTAGACGTGTTAGCTGTAGAGAATAAGGATAATGAATTGTTTAGCCTGGTATATCGTTTTCCTTTAGGTAAGTGGAACAATAGACTGTTAGGATTGGCAGCCGGTTATTTTGAGTTCTTAGGGACGAAAGATAAGAGTAGTGAACAGTTCAGTAAAGCTTTTTATAAGCTAGCGACAGATTTTTCTGTTTCTGCCGGGAATGAAGAGACCACTGTATCTATCGCTGGTTTAGACCGTAATTTTGGCCCCTCGGTACAGCTGATTCAGGATCTCTTGAAAAATTGCGTAGCCGATCAAGAAGCTTTTGAAGCGTATATCGCGCGTTTGAAAAAAACGCGTATCAATGCGAAGGAAAATAAAGGAGCTATTATGGACGGCTTAAAAGCTTATGCAAAATATGGTGCAAAAAATCCATTCAATTATACTTTTACCGATGCAGAGCTTGATCAACTGAAGGCGGATGACCTAGTTAAGGTATTGCATGATTTGGCACAGACCAAGCACAGTGTGCTTTATTTCGGACCTAAGAAAGTGGCGCAGATGATAGCGGTTTTACCAGCGTTAAAAAATGGTAAAGGTGCATTTACGGCTATTCCTGTGGGAGCATCTTTCAAAGAGTTGCCTACAAACGAAAATCAGGTTTTAATTTCTAACTATAATATGAAGCAGGCAGAAATCTTCTGGTTTAGAAATTCGGATAGCTATAATACGGCTTTGACACCTACCGTATCTTTATTTAATACATACTTTGGTGGTGGAATGGGGAGTATTGTGTTTCAGACTATTCGGGAGTCTAAGGCGTTGGCATATTCGACTTATGCTTTTTATGGTCAACCTTATAAAAAGGAAAATCACTACACTATTGGTGCTTATATCGGTACACAGTCCGACAAATTCATGGATGCAATATTAGGTATGAACGAGCTTATTAATGTATTGCCCGAGTCTTCGAAATCGTTCGAAACAGCCAAGCTGAGTCTGATGAAGTCCATAGCAAGCGAGCGTGTTACGAATACGGGGATTCTGAATAGTTATCTTGCCGCAGAGCGTCTGGGAAATCAAACCGATATTCGTAAGACCGTTTATGAAAAGATTCCAGTGTTGACGTTTGCTGATGTCAAAGCTTTTCATAGCAAGGAGTTTAGCAAAAAACCTTATATTTATTGTATAGTAGCTGATGAGTCAAGCCTCAAAAAGGAAGATCTGGATAGCCTAGGTAAGGTCAGGAAGCTATCCTTACAAGAAATATTTGGATATTAACGTACACAACTACCTAATCATATACCTCAATTAATGGATGGACGGGTCACTTCTCTCAAGAGTGGCCCGTTTTTTTGTAAGCGTTTGTTTCCAAGGCCATGAAAGTTATTTTGTTATTGACACCAAAATTTTACAACAATTTATCCAAATGATATAAATCAAAGTCTATCTTCCTCATGTTAATTTTAAGGCATCTTTATATCCCATTTTAAAGTTGTGGTTTACGCCCGTTGGACTACTCTTGGGATAATTTCTTATCTTGCACCTTTGCTTATTAGAAAAGGTTATGAACAAATTATCCATGTTGGCTGCAGGGTTGCTTATAAGTGTGACTGCTGTAGCACAAAAAAAGCCAGAAGTTGAATTTGATAAATCGCTAATCACCACCAAAGTACAGGAATCGTTTGGAAAGAAAAATATGACCGCAATGGATTTGTGGGAATTGGGACGTGTGTCTGCAGAAGGCTTGAGTCCCGATGGTAAGACATTGCTGTACGGAGTGTCCTATTATTCATTGAAAGATAACAAATCTGAAAAGAATCTCTTTGCTCTTTCTTTGACCGACAAATCTGTTAAACAGTTTACTGTAGACACTGGTGCTGAATCTGTATTGACGATTGCTGCCAATGGCGATGTGATCTATACCTTTAAAGGTCAGATCTGGAGAAAAAGTCTACAAGGGGGGAATGCAGTACAGTTGACGGATGTGGAAGGTGGATTGGAGAATGTCAAATTTTCACCGGATGGAAAATATATCCTGTTCAGTAAGTCTGTGTTGATCAAAAGTTATCATAGCACTGACAAGTATAAGGATCTATCAAAATCAAATATCTATGTTTATGACAATCTGGATTACAGACATTGGGATAGTTTTAATGATGGTCGTTTTAATCATCCGTTCATTGCTAGTTACTCTGATGGTAAGATCGGTGAACCTGTAGATCTGTTGAAGGATGAACCTTATTACAGTCCTACTGTACCTTTTGGTGGTGTGGAAGATTTTACCTGGAGCCCTGATGGAAAATCTGTTTTGTACGTATGCAAGAAGAAGTTCGGAAAGGAGTACGCTACCAGTACAAATACGGACATATACCGATACGATATCGCTACGGGTCAAACTAAAAATATGACCGAAGGTATGTTGGGGTATGATAATAATCCGGTGTTTAGCCCTGATGGTAAACGCCTTTCTTGGTTGAGTATGCGTACGGATGGATATGAGGCTGATAAAAATGATATTGTCCTATTAGATCCATCATCATCGCAGAAAGTAAATCTTACAGCGCATTGGGATGGAACTGTGAACTCTTTTGTCTGGAGTAAAGATAACCGAAAAATTTTCTTTGTGGCCCCGACCCGGGGTACGGTTCAGCTTTTTTCAATTGATGTCCCTGCCAATCTTAATGTCAGATCATTGCCTAAGATTCAACAGATCAGCGACGGCCAATTTGATGTCACTGGTATTGTTGGGGAGTTAAAAGATGGTTTGGTCGTGAGCTCGACGAAGATGACGCAGGCTACGGAGTTGTATCACTATGCCTTTAAATCTAAGAACCTGAGTGCCTTGACTACAGTCAATGATGCGCATTATGCAAGACTGAATGAAACGAAGGTAGAAGGAAGGTTTACTAAGGCTTCCGATGGACAGGATTTGTTTTCATGGGTAATTTATCCGCCAAACTTTGACCCTAGCAAGAAATATCCTACATTGTTGTTTTGTCAGGGAGGACCTCAATCTGCAACTACACAGGGCTATTCTTTTCGATGGAGTTTTCAGTTGATGGCCTCTCAGGGATATATTGTCATCCTTCCTAACCGTAGAGGAATGCCAGGATGGGGTGTCAAATGGAATGAAGATATTTCGAAAGATTGGGGAGGACAAGCTATACGGGATTACCTTTCCGCAATTGATGATTTTTCGAAAGAAAGCTATGTAGACAAATCCCGCATTGGTGCCATTGGCGCTAGCTATGGCGGATATTCTGTATTTATGTTGGCCGGTGTTCATGAAGGACGTTTCAAATCTTTTATTTCGCACTGTGGTTTGTTTGATATGACCTCTTGGTATGGTACGACGGAAGAACTTTTCTTTGCGAACCACGATCTAGGTGGTGCCTATTGGGATAAGAAGAATGAAAAAACGTATACCGACTTTAATCCGATCAAACATGTCGATAAATGGAATACACCAATTTTGATATTTCAGGGAGGGAAGGATTATCGTGTACCTATCGGACAGGGACTAGAAGCATTTCAGGCTGCCCAGATGAAGGGGGTAAAAAGTAGATTGGTATATATGCCGGATGAAAATCATTGGGTACTTTCAGGACACAATGCGCAGGTATGGCAGCGTGAGTTTTTTGATTGGCTCAAAGAGACATTATAAAAAATAAAGGGATCCATTTTGGATCCCTTTATTTTTTTATATTGTACTAAACCATTTTTGAAATAAGTGACCTACAAATGGAAGTTCTTTTTGACTGCCGTTGAAAGCAGATATTAATCCCATAATCCATAAGATTAATAAAATCGTACCGATAATCATAGCGATGGTTTCTCCTGCTACTGGAACTACACGTAGAGTTCCAGAGACAAGGCCCACGATTAATAATCCTATGTTTTGACGGATATGGAATTTTGCAAAGTTATTGTTTTTGTCTTTGTTCATTACAAAGGCTATAATTAATCCTATCACGGTGATATAGGAAATTATTGCTATGTTTTTTCCTTCCTGAACGCTGTTTTTTACCGATGTGTTGTCCATTGCTTTTGAGTTATCGTTTTTGTTTTAGCAAAGTTATCCATAAAAACAACGCATTTTATTCCCCGAAAACCGGGATATTTCCGCTATAACAAATTTAAATGGGTGAGGAGAGTTATAAAATTCGCGTTTATACGCGAATTTTATAACTTCTGAATAAATTATTTGGTATCCTTCTTGCCAAAAATTGAAATCTTTAAATATTTGCCGGGATTGTTTTTTAAATCATGGACAAGTTCATTCAGGTTTGCCGATGCACTATTGAGGTTATCATACAGCTGCTTGTCGTTGAGAAGCAAGCCGATGGATCCTTCCCCTTGATTTATTTTACCGGTTATGGCCTGAACGTCCTTCATTGCCTGATGGGCATTGTCTATGGTCGCCTTGATCTCGGTCTTGGATAGATCGTCCGAGAGATTGTCAAGATTGGCCAAGATCGAATTTATCTTTTCGTTATTGTTTTTAAAGTTGCTGGTAATGGATTCTAAATTTTGCATGATTTTAGCTAAACGAATTCGTTCAGAACCCATGAGGCTTTCAACATCACGCGTTATTTTCTCCATATTGGTCAACGATACCGAGATGCTACGTAGACTGTTTTTGAAATCGCGTTGGAACTCGTCATCTAAGGCTGTGTTTACGGCACTGAGGACAGAATCTAGCTTTACGACTAAGTTCTCGATTTTCTTTTGCAGAGGCTCTACTTTTTCCATTAGATTGGCCTGTACGTCCGATTGTAAAGGATCACCATGTCGAGCCATGGTGCTGCTATTACCCAAGTCAAAGACAATAACTTTGCTTCCTAATATACTTTCGCTAACGATTCGAGCAATGGTATTCGAAGGAATACTGTACTCACTTTTTATCTTGAATTCTGTACGTATCTTACCATTGTCCATAAGATACATCCGAGATACACGCCCGATCTGATAACCATTTACCATAACGGGTTTTGATGTTGCGAGACCATCGACGTTATCATAGTCGGTATAAAACATATTATCTGAGCTGAAAACATCATTTCCTCTCAGAAAACTATATCCTATAAATAATAAGGCAATTGCTATTGCCGTTAATGCGCCTACTTTAGTCTCGTTTGATATCTTCAAAATACGTTAATTTAAGGGTTTAGCTTAATACAACCTATAAACACTTTAAATATAAGAAATGTTTATTTTTCCGTAGATGTTTTGTATTTTTTTATTGCTTGGAATAGATTTTCCACGATTTCGGCCTGACCTTCATCCGACAACATGTAGTTTTCTTCTTCTGAATTGTTGATAAAGCCAATTTCTGTTAGCACAGCTGGCATAGAGGCCCTGGCCAGTACGGCTAGTCCTAATTCTTTAACACCTCTGTTGACACGTCGTGAATTAACATATTCCTGTTGCATCATTGACGCGAGTCGAATGCTACGGTCACGGTATTGCCTACGCATCACTTTAAATACAATATAACTGGATGGGTCTTTAGGGTCGAAATCCCCCAAATCACTGTTATCTTCGTTATGAAGCAACATGTCCGCATTCTCACGTATAGCTACATCTTGCTCTGAAATCCGGTGAAACCCGAGCACAAAAGTTTCGGTACCACTAGCTTTAGACGTCCGTTGACTGGTGGAGTTAGCGTGGATGGATACAAAAATATCAGCATTATTTCTATTAGCTATTTCGGAGCGCTCTTTAAATGGAACATCTATATCGGTACTACGTGTCAAAATGACATTAATAGCTAGTTTATTTTCCAGTTCGTTTTTAAGCTTTTTAGATACATCTAAAACGATATTTTTTTCTAAAGATCTTCGACCCGCTGCTCCCGGAATAGGACCACCATGTCCTGGATCAATCACTACGGTGAATGTTTTTTTGTTTTTTGAAGCGGGAGGGTCATTAGAAACCGGTGTAAAGGAAACGAATGCTACGAGTACGGATGATGCGAAAAGAGAGAAGCTTAATTTTTTAACAATATTTAAAAATTTCATCGGTGTTTTTTTTACATTTTTGTCTTAGCTATTTTATAACGGACTGACAAAGATAGTTGTTTAATTGTATATGATAAAAATAAGAACCTTTTATTAATGATTTTGACTACTTTTGCCGATAATAGTTTATTTTTAGGACTAAAATAATATTTCGTATTTCGACTTTGGAAACGCTAACTCGTATTTTACTTTTATCTGTGTTCCTATGGTTAGGAACAGCTACAGTGTTCTCTCAAGTCACCCCTACGAAACCTATAAGCAGTAATGCGAAGGATACTACATTAATAACCAACGATACCACAAAAAATCATCTCAAGGGCAAAAGTGGTCAGGATACTGTTGTCATGAAAACGGATAGCGGTCTGGAGACAGTAGTAACTATTGTTGCCAATGACTCTTCTTGGAATGAAGTAAGTAAAAATATTATTCACCTGTATAAAGGTGCTAAAGTTAAATATCAGGAATTCGAGCTTTCGGCCGATTATATCCGTTTGGATCGTAATACAAATGTGCTTTTTGCGAGTGGTGTGGTCGATCATAATGGAAAATATGTGGGACGACCTGTCGTGTTGTTTCCAAATGATACACCGAAGGCCGTAGACTCTCTACGTTATAATTACAAATCACAGGAAGGAAAGACGTTTGGAATCATGACTGAGGTGGATGGTGGATTTATCCAAGCTAAGGTGTTACGAAAGAATCTCTACGACGAAATGTCTATTCATAAGGCATTGTACAGTACCTGTAATCTTCCTGAACCTCATACGCATTTTGGTATTCATATTACCAAAGGGGTGGTTACGGATAAGCAGATTGTTGCTGGGCCGTCATACTTAGTCGTTCAAGGAATTCCGATGAAGTTTTTGGCTTTACCATTTGGTTTCTTTCCAAAGCAAGATAAAAAATCCTCTGGTTTTCTCTTTCCTTCTTTTGGGGATGACGTGGCGCGGGGATTCGGTTTGCGGGATTTAGGATGGTATCTCACCTTTAATGATTACTGGGACTCGGAGATTCGTGGTAGCTTTTATTCGAAAGGCTCTTGGGAGTCTTCCATACGTACGAATTATTTGGTAAACTATAAATATAGTGGAGGGTTTAATATTCGCTATGCTTCTACCAAGGTCGGTACAGAAGGAGCCAGTAATTATGGGAGTAATAAAGATTTTAATGTCACGTGGAACCATACGCAACGACAAGAGGCTAACCCAGGGACCTCTTTTTCTGCTTCGGTAAATTTTGGTACGGCTTCTTATTTTCAGAATACGGGTGCAAATAGTACCTATGACTATGATCAGCTGACACGTAATAACATGTCCTCATCCATCAGTTATGGTAAGGTATTTGCCGATGGTAAAGTCAATTTTACGTCTAGTTTGAGCCATCGTCAAGATATGGCTTCAGGTAAAGTAGATCTAGAGTTACCGACATTTGCCTTAAACGTTTCTACATTTAATCCATTTGATTCCAAAGATCGGGTAGGGGAGCAGAAATGGTATCAACGTATTACGGTGGGGTACAGTCTACAGGGAAGAAACTCTATTTCGACTGGTGACTCTGTGCTTTTTACCAAGCAGGCTTTGAAGCAATTTACAAACGGCTTTCAACACAATATACCGGTCAGTCTGAGTTTAAATGCGTTTAAATATTTTCAATTTAGCTCCTCGGTGAATTATACAGAGCGTTGGTACTTGCAGACTATCCGAAAAGGATTAGATAACGAGATTAATGGTTATGTTGATATCCGTGATACAATTTCCGGATTTAGAAGAGCCTATGATTACTCATTCTCTAGCGGTTTGTCGACCAAGGTGTATGGTAGGTATCCTAAGATCGGTAAGATAGAGGCTGTACGGCATGTCGTGACTCCTTCGATCAACTTTAACTATAGACCCGATTTTTCAGACCCTAAATATGGTTTTTATAAATCTTATATCGATCAAGCAGGTCGTCTTTCTGAGTATTCAATCTTTGATGGTGCCATTTTTGGAGGGCCTTCTTCGGGTAAATCCATGGGTATTGGCTTCTCGGTAGATAATAATATCGAAGCTAAAATCCGTACGGAAAATGATACTACAGGTAAAGGCTTTAAGAAAGTTCCTATTCTTCAGGGCTTGACATTTAGTGGTAACTACAATTTTGCGGCGGACTCTTTGAAGCTCTCTACAATCAGTTTCTCGGGTAGGACGACACTATTTAATGAGAAAATAAACCTGAACTTTAACGGAACTTTTGATCCTTATCAAGTAAATGACAGAAATACCCGCATAAATCGCTTTACGATAGAAGATGGTAAATTGGCTCGATTGACGAATTTCGGTTTGTCTTTTGATTATAGTTTTAATCCGGATGCCTCGAAGAACCGTAATGGCAATATTGATTCGATGCGTAACCGTATGCCAAATATAACGAAGGAACAGTCGGAAGCGCTGGCCCGAATCAGTACCGACCCTAATGCTTTTGTTGACTTTAATATGCCGTGGAACTTAGCAGGATCGTTTAGTTTTCAGTATTTCAAGAAATTTGATTCGGTGCTGCGTCGACAACGCAGCGATTACTCGGCGACATTGGGTCTTCACGGTGATGTGAATGTCACTCCCAAGTGGAAAATTCAATTCAACTCTGGATATGATTTTAAACAAAAGGAGGTATCTATGACCCGTTTCTCCATTTATCGGGATCTGCACTGTTGGGATATGTCTGTGGGTTGGGTGCCATTTGGCCGTTATCAGAGTTACAATATTACGATCAGAGCTAAAGCTTCTGTACTACAGGATCTGAAATTAACAAAGCGTAATAGCCATTATACTTATTAAAATAAAGTTATAGTGGTGATAAAGGGTGATAAAGGTTATGTAATTTATAAAAGACGTCTCCATAACGTACATCACTTAATATAACTTCATAACTTTATTGTAACTATGAAAACTGAAATTATAACCATAGGAGATGAGATACTACTGGGCCAGATTGTTGATACAAATTCAGCATGGCTTGGGCAGCTCTTGGATTCCTTACACATATCTATTCAACAGATAACATCTATTTCGGATAGTAAAGATGCTATCTATGGTATATTGCGTGAAGCGGCAGGTCGTTCTGATTTAATTATAGTAACTGGTGGATTAGGTCCTACTAAGGATGATGTTACCAAGGAAACTATCGCTTCTTTTTTTAACACTACTCTGGTAAGGGATGAAATAGTCCTGTCACATGTCAAGTCTATTTTTGAGAAAACTGGGCGTATTATGCCTGTTATGAATTATGGACAAGCTGATGTGTTGGCATGTAGTGAGGTGCTTTTTAATGACGTAGGTACTGCACCGGGGATGTGGGTCGAGCATGAAGGTAAATGTTTTGTGTTTTTACCGGGTGTTCCTTTTGAAATGAAATTTTTGATGGAAAACCGGGTGATGCCGAAGTTGGTCAATTATAGGCCTAATGGGGCTATTTATCATGCCCATGTGATTACGATGGGAATTGGGGAGTCCTTTTTGGCGGAAAAGATCGCAGATATTGAAAATGAATTGCCATCCTATATCCGATTGGCCTATCTTCCTAAATTGGGTACTGTGCGACTCCGGCTGTCGGCGGTTGGAACTGATGTGGAAAGTTTAAAAGCAGAGACCGATCAATTTGCAGAACGGATCGGGATACGTTTGTCCGATCACTTGGTGGCACGTAAAGATATAACAATTGAAGAAGCTATTGTTGAAGAATTTACCCAAGCAGGGCTTCGTCTAGCTATCGCCGAAAGTTGTACCGGTGGACTTTTGGCGGGCTCTATCACAGCGATACCCGGGGCGAGTGCTGTTTTTGACTGTGGTGTTGTGGCTTATCACAATCGAATCAAAGAACAGGTATTGGGCGTTGAAGAAGAAGTGTTGCGTGAATATGGGGCTGTTAGCGAACAGACCGTTATTCAGATGGCCGAAGGGGTAAAGCAATTAAGTGGGGCGCAATATAGTATTGCTACGAGTGGAATAGCGGGGCCTGGAGGCGGAACTTTAGACAAGCCGGTAGGCACAGTTTGGATTGCGGTAAGTGGAAAGTTTAGAACTACTACGCAGGTATTTCATTTTAGAAATGATAGAAAGATAAATATTGAACGTAGTATAGGACAAGCCTTAAATATGTTGTGGAAATTGTATAAGCAGGATAGTGTTGAATCCTGAAATATAATTTCATTATTAAAATGATTTTAAATATTATATTTTGTTTTTAGGGATTTCATTCCTAATTCTCTAACTTAGTACGATAAAACACAAAATAATTATGGGAATATTCAAATTGGTACTTCCAAAGATGGGGGAGAGTGTTTCTGAAGCTACATTGACAAAATGGGTGAAAGTTGTTGGGGATCGTATCGAAGAAGATGATACCGTGGTTGAAGTTGCTACGGATAAGGTAGACTCCGAGGTTCCTTCACCTGTTCAGGGTATACTGAAAGAAATTCTATTTGAAGAAGGTCAGGTCGTACAGGTTGGTGATGTTATCGCATTATTAGAAATTGAGGGTAGTGTTGAAGAAGATAGTATTGCGCCTGCGGTGGATACTGCCCCTATGGTAGCTCCTACTTTTGAAGCTTCTGTGTCTGAAAATCCAATTCCTGGGATTGAAATATTAGAACGTACTGATTCAGAATCATCGTCGGTATCTAGAGGTACTTCGGAAGATCGTTTTTATTCACCTTTGGTAAAAAGTATTGCCCAACAAGAGGGACTTTCTGCACAGGAGTTGGAAGCGATCGTTGGGTCTGGATCCGAGGGACGAGTGACGAAGCAGGATGTGTTGGATTATATAAGGTTGAAGGCCGCCGGTAAAGACACGATGCCTACAGGCCCAGTTTCTGTGCCTGTTCAGAATGCAGAAGTGCGGAGTGCTGCTGCACCTGTGGATGTAGTTAAGGCCACAAACGGAGATGAGATCATTGAGATGGACCGTATGCGTCGGCTAATAGCAGATCATATGGTGAATAGTATACGTACGTCTCCGCACGTGTTTTCTGTGGTTGAGGCTGATGTGACTAATCTAGTGAATTGGCGTAATAAAATTAAAGATAGTTTTAAAAAGAGAGAGGGTGAAAATATCACATTTACACCATTGATCATTGAAGCGATAACAAAGGCATTGAAGGATTTTCCGATGATTAATGTCTCTGTTGATGGGAATAATATTATCAAAAGAAAGCATATTAATATTGGGATGGCAGCTGCATTACCTTCTGGAAATCTTATTGTTCCGGTAATCAAAGATGCCGATCAACTGAGTTTGGTAGGGATTAGTAAAGCCGTTAATGATTTGGCTAATCGAGCTAGAGGTAATAAATTAAAACCCGATGATACGCAGGGGGGGACATTTACCTTTACTAATATCGGTGCTTTCGGCAATATTTTTGGTATGCCTATAATTAACCAGCCGCAAGCGGCTATTCTAGCTGTAGGGACAATTACGAAGAAACCCGCGGTTTTAGAAACTTCAGACGGAGACGTTATTGCTATCCGGCACATGATGTACCTAACGATGTCGTATGATCATCGCGTTATTGATGGCGCATTAGGAGGTACATTTTTAAAAAGGGTAGGAGACTATCTTGAAAATTGGGATAAGGAAAGAGAGATTTAATAATTGCAAAGGAAACAAAAGCCTATGGTCGTCGACCATAGGCTTTTGTTTTTTGGTAAGACTTTTAATAATTGTTATATTTCAGTTATAAATACAAATATCCAGCATATGGAAGGGTTAAAGCCATTTATTGATTTTGCTTTAAGTTGGTATTGGGTTCCGCTATTGGTACTTTATACCGGAGTGATCAGTGCTATTCTGATTGAAAACCGAAATCCCAGTAAAACCATCGCTTGGATTCTCGTCATTATATTCATTCCGTTTTTGGGACTTATTCTGTATTATTTTTTCGGACAAAAATTTGTTAAAGTTCAGAAAATAAAGAAAATTAATAAACAGCAGGCACGACGTTTAGAAAAGCAGTGGGAATTGTTGGATCCGGTAATTGAATCTTTTATTCAGAATATTCATGATGAAATAGGTGATTTATCTAAAGTGTTTCGATTGATGAAGCGAGAACGGTTGTCATCTCCCACATTGAACAATGATGTGCGGCTTTTGGTTAACGGGGAGGAAAAATTTGAAGCTTTGAAAGTTGATTTAAGACAGGCGAAGCATTCTATTCATATGGAGTATTATATTTTTCAGCCTGATCATGTGGGGCTCGAAATTTTGAATATCCTGGAGGAAAAGGCATCGGAAGGTGTTGTGGTTAGATTGATTGTAGATAGCTTCGGTTCGCCTGATTTGATTAAATATATGCGCCGGAATAAAAACACTGGTATTGATTTCCATGCGTTTCTTCCTGTGACATTTACCTCTCTAGCTAATTCAAATTATCGTAATCACCGAAAAATCGTAGTGATAGATGGGGTGGTTGGTTACGTCGGTGGTATCAATATTTCGGATAGATATAGTAATACTTCTGCCAATAGAAAGGCTACTTATTGGCGGGATATTTCACTTCGCATAGAGGGATTGGCAATTAATATGCTTCAGATAAATTTCTGGAGTTCCTGGAATCAAACGGATGGCGCTCCCTTTTTATTAGAAGAGGGGTATCTGCATATGATACGAAAGAATAGGGAGGAAAGTGGTGAAGCGGGAGTCGGATTTGTGTCGAGTGATCCAGCTTCTGTAGGTCCATTTAACATGGAAGCTATGCTGATTGCTATTGGTGAAGCGAATCAACATGTACGGCTTTGTACACCTTATTATATCCCGAGTGAGGAATTAGAACGGGCCCTCATTATAGCGGCGGCATCAGGTGTGAAGGTGGAGTTAATGATACCGGCTACCTCTGATTCCTATTTCGTACAACATGCTTCGTTTTCCTTTTTAAAACCGCTATTGGAAAGAGGTGTAGAGGTACTTCTATACCAAAAAGGTTTTCTACATGCCAAGACGATGACAGTGGATGGAAAGTTAACTTTTATTGGGACTGTGAATCTGGATATACGCAGTTTCTATATTAACTATGAAATTGCAGCTGTCGTTTCGGACTCCTCACTATGTTTACGAAGTGAGCAACAATTTGATCTGGACAAGCGGGACTGTGTGGTTTTAACTTTGGAAGATTGGAAAAATCGTCCACGCTGGAAACGAGGGGCTGATTCGATATGTCGCTTAATGGCGCCACTATTATAAGACCTAAAAATGTGTTAAATTAAGCGCTTAATTAGGTGTTTTGAAGTAGATAGAATTTAATTTTTTTATCTTTAGCTGAATACCTGTTTTAATGATGCCGTAAGTCGGTTTAACAGAACTTAATTAAATGAAAAAGACACACCTTATTTATTCCTTATTTCTATTGTTTTTATTTGTTCAAGCGGTGCAGGCGCAAGAAGTGCCTAAAATACCTATTAACACTGTTGTAGAGCGTGTACAGAAGTACTTTGGGGTATATCCCTTAGAAAAAGTACATTTACACTTTGATAAACCTTACTATGCTGTGGGGGATACCTTATGGTTTAAAACGTATTTATACCATAATCAGATTGCCTATGATCCGAGTAAAATTGCTTATGTGGATGTGATTAATGGAAGAGATTCTTTGATTCAAACCCTTCGTATCCCTTTAAAGAATAATAGTGGAGCAGGGTATTTTGTTCTTGATCCGCAGGTTATAAAGCAGGATAATTATCGAATTAGAGGATATACTAAATGGATGATGAATTTTGATGTCAATTACTTTTTCAATAAAGTTGTCACCGTAGGAGATGCTATAAATAAGAAATTGGGAACAGAGATTACCTACACCCCTGATGGTAATAAGACCAAAGCTACTATTCAATTTAGGGATTCTAAAGGCGCATTGTTGAGCAAGAAGAAGGTGACCTGGGAAGCGATTGATGGTTGGGATCCGTTTGATAAAGGGAAGTCTGAAACAGATGATATGGGAAGGGTGACTCTGTCATTCTCATCAAAAGACAAGGAAATGTTGAAAAAGGGACGTTTGATTGTCAAAGTAGAGGGCGAGTCATCTATGGTGGGAGACTTTCCTTTAAAGAATGCTTTGGCCGATGCAATAGATGTGCAGTTTTTTCCGGAGGGAGGGGATCTTTTGGAAGGAGTAGCTAAAAATGTAGCTTTTAAGGCTATAGGTACCAATGGTAAAGGGGTGAAGTTAAGCGGTAAGATCGTCGATAGCAAAAAGAAGGTGGTGGTAGAATTTGCTGATCTTGGATTGGGGATGGGGTATTTTAACTTATTGCCTCTTGCGGGGGAGCAATATAAAGCCTTGGTTACACCGGAAGGTGGGACGGAAAGATCTTTTGACCTGCCTGCGGTTAAAGCTGATGGTATTAATGTTGTGATTTCAAAAATAGATGCAGAGGCGGTACAAGTAGGCTTGGTAGCTAGTGAGAGCTATTTTTCAAAGATTGTAAATCAACCTTTTTATATTTTTGGACAGATGAATGGCCAGCTGATTTATGGCGCACAGGCGACGATGAAAAACTCGAGCTTGGCGTTGTCTGTTCCAGTGAAAGAGTTGCCTAATGGTATTATTCAGTTTACGTTGATGAGCCCAGCTGGTAAAGCGCTGAGTGAGCGTTTGGTGTTTTATGATTTGGCTGAAAACTTAACTATTCAAGTTAAGTCTAATAAGGCAAGTTATACTAAAAAAGAGCACGTTAAGTTGGATATCAGTAATGGTACATCGGAAAAATTGTTGAGTTCTTTGTCGGTAGCCGTTATTGATGAATCTAAAGTGCCATTTGATGATCATCAAGAAAATGGTATACTAAGTAGCCTATTATTGACATCAGATTTGACTGGATTTGTTGAAAAACCTGGCTATTATTTTGATCCAGAAGTCTCCAATAGAAAGCAGGCCTTAGATGCCTTGTTGATGACGCAAGGATTTCGTCGGTTTAGTTATGATGAACTGGTTGCAGAGAAATATCCTCCTGTTAACTTTATGCCAGAACAGGGGATAACATTAGCAGGAACATTGCGCTTGAATACTGGAAAGCCCTATCCTAATGGAGGATTGTTGCTTTCTATTCCTGCACGGGCTCTGCGAAAAGATACCTATACGGACAAGGATGGCCGTTTTGCATTTCAAGATTTAAATTTTCCTGATTCGGTGAAAGTGACCATTAATGCTCGGAGTAATGACAATTATCGCAATTTGGTGATCAATCTGGATCAGTCTTTCTATCCAGAAATAGATAGTAATAATCCTTATAAAGCAAATGATATCTTAAATATCGATAAACAGATGGTGGATTATCTTGCAAACAGTAAGAATGAATTCAGGACATCTAACCTTATTGATGAGGTTACAGTAACGGCTTCGCGTAAAGAGGTGCGCACGAGTAAAGAGTTTTCGGCATTATCGGGATTATCTATGGCTGATCATCGTATCGAAGGAGATCGTTTAAATGGTTGTAATATGCTGACAATGTGTTTGAATACCTTGTTGACGGGGGTTACTTACGACAGTCAAACGTTAAAATATTATTTGACGCGAAATTATAATCAGGGCAGTAGGGTGCCCGTACAGTTTTTTTTAAACGGGATGCCTATTGATGAAAATACATTGAACTCCATAGTACCTATGGAGATCGAGGCGATTGAAATATTCAATCGCGACGATTTGGGTACAGTAAGTAGATTGTATCAGAATGACGGTGTCGTATCAATTATTACCAAGAAAGAAAAGCCTAAGGGCCCACGTATGACAATGGCACAAATCGAGGCTTTATTACCTAAATCTAATGTTGTTGATCTCTATCCACTAGGCTATATTAAAGAACGTAAGTTCTATACGCCGAGGTATGATACGGACCAAAGTAAATCAACAAATGATTACCGAACTACGGTTTATTGGAATCCAGACGTGTTATTGGATGAGAAGGGAACTATTAGTTTGGATTATTTCAATGCAGATGGTAATGGAAAATATAAAGTTGTGGTAGAGGGTATTGATAATGCCGGCAGAATCGGTCGAACTGTCTACCATTATAATGTGAAGTAAAAAATAAGGGGCTTACAACAAATAAGCCCCCTTATTTTTGCAGTTTAATAGGCCGTATCTTCATTAAGATTTTTTGATCAAAAAGATTAAGAAATACGCCGGTCAATATAACGAGAATAGCAATAAAACTCATGGTATTAAAACTTTCATCGAAGAGAATGTAACCAAAACCTAAAGCATAAATTACACCTAAGTAATTTAGACTTGCTACTTTTGCCAGATTT
The DNA here is from genome assembly GCF_011007365.1 of Sphingobacterium sp. xlx-96. Classification (GTDB taxonomy): domain Bacteria; phylum Bacteroidota; class Bacteroidia; order Sphingobacteriales; family Sphingobacteriaceae; genus Sphingobacterium; species Sphingobacterium luzhongxinii. The sequence goes on from NZ_WFKM01000014.1 coordinate 60,897, forward strand.
GCTGTTTGATAGGATAATGTCATGTAATATTGTGCCAATTGGGAAAAGATCCCAATGAATAAGAGGTAAATCCAGTCTAATGCTATTGGGGTGACCCAATTGTAAAGGGAGTATATCCCGGCTACTGGTATAGTCAATAAAGGAAAATAGAAGATGATGACGAGGGGATGTTCATCGTTTTTGGCTTTGGCGATCATATTATAAGCAAGGCCTGCAAAAAAGGCGGAGCTTAATCCGATGATTAGATCTAATGTGTTGATCCTGATGTCAAATCCTTTTAATAGGATGACACCGGCTATAGAGATTGCAAAATATAAAAATTGTAGGGCTCTTACTTTTTGTCTGACAATAAATATTCCTAATATCGCTGTAAAGAAAGGGGATAGGTAGTTGATCGTCACTGCTGAGGCTAAGGGGATATGTTGTAAGGTGTAGAAGGAACCGATCAAGCCGAGACAGCCCGCTATACCCCGTAGTGTTAGTGTTACTTTGTTTTTACCTAGCGGAGGAATGTTGTTTTTACGTAGTAAATAATAGGTAACACAAAGGCTGAAAACTGAACGAAAGAAGACGACTTCCAATGTTGGAAGATGTGATACATATTTGACACATACATTCATAATAGCAAAGAAAAATCCCGCTAAAAGCATGTGTTGAACACTTTTGTCTTGCACTGGCTTATTGTACTGGATTATTATGTTTTTTTACCAATTCACGTGTTCCGGTTTGGGGATCTATCTCCAATTCAGTTTGTTTTACCAACACTGCAAAGGAAGAGGGGGATATCCCTTTGCCATATTTAATAGCATACTCCTTGGTGAATTCAGCACCGTAATATAAAATGGCAGCAGAGTAATATACCCATGCTAAAAGAATGATCATCGATCCTGCTGCGCCATAGGCAGTAGCCGTGGCGCTGACAGATAGGTATAAGGAAATGCCATACTTGCCTATCATGAATAAAACGGTCGTAAAAATAGAACCTCCCACTATATCACGGAAGCGAACCTTGGCATCTGGGAGGAATGCAAAGATGAATCCAAACAATACAGCTATGATGACAAAGGTTATCCCTGAATTAATTAATCCCCAAAGCTCTATATTCCAACCACCAAGTATACGTTCTATATTCTTACTCAAGATACCAATGACACTACTGATCAGTAAGGATGCAATGAGGAGAAAACTAAGTCCAAGTATCATGGAAAAGGATATTAGACGGTTGATAATCAGTTTTATCCAACCTTTTCTTGGTTTTGCTTTAACTTTCCATATGGTATTAATGGAGTTTTGTATATCGACAAAGATGGTGGTAGAGGTGATGATTAAGGTAGAAAAACCTATAATAAGACCAATGTGGGATTTATTTTCAAAAGAGATCTTCTGTATAGCGCTTTCCAACAGTTTAGATATTTCAGGACCGAATAGTTCGGTTAATTCGGACATTACTGTGTCGCGTGCGCCGTCTGGCCCTTCTAAATGGCTGCCATACAGAAATCCCAGGGCCCACACGAGTATAATCAACAGTGGGCCAATGGAGAAAACGGTATAGTAGGCTAGAGAAGCGCTGAGCTTCATACAATTGTCTTCTATAAAGCCGTTTCCTGCATCAACGAGTAGGCGGCCAAAACTCTTTATCTTCTGAATTACTGATTCTTTTTCCTTTACTGTACTATGCTGCATAAATGCCTTTAATCGTTGTCTCAAACTTCTGGAGGATGACCTTTCTTTTTAAGGATAGTTTTGGCGTAAGTTCACCGTTGTCTATGGTCCACTCTTTGGGTAGCAATACGAACTTCTTGATTTGCTCCCAATGTCCAAAGTTAACATTTGCTTTATTAACTTCTTGCTGATACTTTTCTAAAATCTGTTTATTTTCAAGGATTTTTTCTCTGGATTCGAATGGGATTCCTTTAAATTTGCAGTATTTTTCCAGTTCTTCGAAAGCAGGTACAATCAAAGCTGAGGGAAAGCGTTGATTTTCGCCGATGACCATTACCTGGGCTATTAAAGTAGATTCCATAAGCTTGTTTTCCAATACTTGAGGCGCAACATATTTGCCTCCAGCGGTTTTAAACATTTCTTTTTTACGATCGGTAATCCTAAGGAAGCCATCCGGAGTCAGTTCGCCAATGTCGCCGGTATGGAAATAATTCTGGGCGTCGATTGCTTCCTTGGTGGCCTCTTCATTTTTGTAGTATCCAGAAGATATAGAGGGCCCCTTGACTAAAATCTCTCCGTCTTCTGCTATTTTGACATCTAGGTTCTCTAGCACTCGGCCTACAGAACCAAATTTAACATCTTTTGGATCCCAAGAGTTGACTGCAATAACAGGCGAAGTTTCGGTGAGGCCATATCCTTCAAGTACTTTGATACCAGCAGCCCAAAATACACGGGCTAATCTTTCCTGAAGTGCTGCCCCCCCAGAAATAATAAAGCGTATGCGTCCTCCGAGTGCTTCTTGCCATTTAGAAAAAATTAGTTTTCGGGCTATACCTAATTTAAAGTTGTAAAAGGCAGAATTTAAAGCAGGTTCTTTGTATTGATGTCCTAGATTGACAGCCCAAAAGAAAAGTGATTTCTTAATACCGGTAAGTGCTTTTCCTTTTTCGATGATTTTGTCGTAAACTTTTTCTAAAACACGTGGAACAGTGGTGAAGACCTCTGGTTTTACATCGTTGATATCTACGACAATATTGTCGAGATTCTCGGCATAGTAGATATGGACATTTTTGGAAAAGTACATATAGACAACCATCCGTTCGAAAATATGGCACAAAGGCAGAAAGCTAAGTGCTTTATTAATGTCATCGGTAAGTAGGTGTCTACTGGCTTCTACGTTGCTGATGACATTTTTGTGCGTCAGACAGACACCTTTCGGTTTGCCTGTCGTTCCTGATGTGTAAATGAGTGTCAGCAGATCATCGGTGGTTACGGCATCATTGTAGCTTGTTAGGTCAATAGTTTGTTTTTTACCCTCTTCAATTAGCTCATTGAAGTTCTTGTAAGACGTTATTTGTTCAAAGGTATACAGGTCGATGTTTAAATTATTGTCCTGAGTTACTTTTTTCGCCTTATGGGTTAGGTCTTCATTACTGACAAAAAGTAGCTTTACATCGGCATCGTTCAATATGTACGTAAGGTCTTGGGCAGAAAGTGTGGGATAGAGGGGGACCAGTGCAATGCCAATTTGATTACAAGCAAAGTCCACGAGATTCCATTCTGGTCTGTTACCAGACATCAGTGCAACACGGTCTCCTTTTTTCAGTCCTTTGACGAGCATTCCTTTGCTTAGATTGTCGACAAGGTCTATTATTTCTTTCTTATCGTACTCTTTCCAACCGTTAGTTTGTCTCTTTGCTAATAAGAGCTCACGGCCTGCTGTTGGGTGATTGTTTTTTAGATAATCAAATAATCTTGTTGCACTGCTCATAATATTCTTGATTTTGAAATTTACAAATGGTACGAACCATATCTGTGGCTTCTATAAATATAGTCAATAGGGCTGAACAATTGAAATCAAAAAATGTAAAAAAGAGTTGAATGGTATATACCTATTCTTTTTTTTGTGCGTTATATGTTATAATACCTAAGCTGAGGTGTTGGTAGGTTGGGGCCGGATATAGTTTGCGGAAAATCGCTTTACCATTTGGTTTTTTTTACAAAGGAATTGTTTTAATTTTGGAGTTTATCGGGATATAATATTAATATGAATAACATTTTACGTAGTTTTTTTTTCGTAGTGGCTTTACTTTTTGTTGGTAAAGATGGTTTTGCTCAACTGGATAGTCAACATGCTTTGGGAGCTAGATTTGGCTCTGCAACTGGTATTAATTACCGATATACATTATCGGAAGATCGGGCTGTGGAAGGAATTATGAGTATTCAAAGTAACTCTAGATCTAATCGTTTTCGAGTGGTAGGTCTTTATGAATTTCATAAACCGTTGTCTGGTGCTTTCTCTTGGTACTATGGTTTTGGTGGTAGTGTAGGAAGCTATACGTACAAAGCTTATACAGATGCTAACGGTAATCGTTTTGATAAAAAATCAGAGATCGCCTTGAGTGTGGATGGTATTATTGGGGTGGAATATAGTATTCCTACAACCCCTTTGTCTATTTCTTTGGATGTTAAACCTTATTTTGATTTTATTCAAGAATCAAGTATTCGTTTGATTGACCCTTTTGGTTTTTCTATCCGTTACAAATTTTAAAGATTGATATTAGGGGAAAAGCCTTCTATCAACGTCATACTGACCTTGTGGAGGTATCTATCAACTATTAAGGACTAGCCTTTGTTTTTAGATTTTCGTTTCGAGAGTCCGCCAACTGGCGGATTCTCCGCTTCGGTAGAGATGACGATGATGGGTTAATTTTTAGCCAGCCATGTAGTACCTAATGTTTTAGCCGCAGGATCTGCATTGGGGTCTGCTTCTATGCTGTATGCTTTTTTATCTGATAAATGGACTGGAATTTCCAATGTACTGATCAAACCATCCCGCGCAATCAATACGGTCAATTGGTCACCATCTTTGGCCCGGGAAAGTATAAAGTCCATTGCTTTTCCTTGTGATTCTAGTCGATAGCCGTTGACTGCGATAAGTTCGTCTTCAACGTTAAGGCCGGCTACCCACGCGCCAGAGTTGCGGTCGACCTGTTTGACAATGATTCGATTGTCTGAGATAACTGTTTTTACGCCTAGTGTCACACTTTGCTGTCCCGCGTTGTGATCGACTAATTGGTAGCCTACCTTTTTAAAATAGAGGTTGTAATCCAACTCATATAAGCCATGTGCGGCTAGAAAGATGTCGTTTAGATCTACTCCGGTGATATTTTGTGCCAATTCCTGGAATTCATCTTCTTCAAAACCACGGTTCTCTATAATATAGAACTGCTGATAGGCAGCTTTAAGAACATCATCTAGTCTATGTTTGCCCTGTGTCTCTGAGATAATCTGGATGTCGAGTGCTGCAGCTAACATAGCCCCCTTGTTATAATAGGATATGCTGCTGTTTTGCGAGTTCTCGTCAGGTCTATACTGCTTAATCCAAGTGTCAAAACTTGACATCGCTGCACTCTGTAATTTATACCCAGGACGGTTGTATACGGTGTTGAAGTCTATGGCCAACTGTTGAAGATATTCTTTTTCATCAAAGAAACCACATCTACGTATAATCAGGTTGTCGTAATAAGCTGTAAAACCTTCCATTATCCACAAGGCTGTGGTGTAATTTTCCTGTTCATAATCAAATGGACCTAATGCTCTGGGACGTAGTCGCTTTACATTCCAAAGATGGAAGTACTCGTGAGCAACAAGGCTTAAATAGTTTTTGTAGGTGCTGGGCTGACTGTAAGCAAATCTGGATGCTGCAAGAACAGTAGAATTAAGATGCTCTAATCCTCCTGTAGAACTTTGATAATTGTGGGTAATGAATGTGTAATGCGAATTGGGATTAGAACCCCAAATCCGATTTTCTTCACTTATAATTTTTGTTATGTCTTCGGTCAGTTGTTCCTTATCGTAATCGGCGGTTCCAACCATTGCAAACTCATGTGGGACACCTTCTACTTCGAAGGACCAAACATCTTGATTGCCAATTTCTATTGGACTATCGTATAGAATATCGAAGTTAACAGCGCTGTATTCTTTTGCATTGTTTGTTGGTTCAAGTCCTGTCGATACTTTGTGCCAGTGGGTAGGCATTTCGATGGTTACCTTGGCGGAAAGATCCAAGTGTCCGTCAACGTACATGAACACACCTACTGGACTTAAAAAGGCATGAGAATAGTCAATATGACTAGTCCTAACAGAGGTTTCGAAAGCGTACACGGCATATTTTATAACTACATCTGTACCTTGGTGTTCTATTCTCCATGTATTTTTACTTGTTTTATATGCTGCGAGGTCTTGTCCATTTAACGAAGTTGCTGAAAAACGTTCTACATTTTTAGGATATTCCCGGATTAAATAAGATCCTGGTGCCCATACCGGCATTTTGATGTCAAGGTGATGAACAGAGGAAAATCCCTTAACGTGCATCTGTACTTCTACATAATGTGCTTGTGGTTCGCTGAATGAGAGTGTAAAATGGATTGACGGGTACATATGATGTGTGTTCTTGTTTTGAAACCAAAATCAAAGGTAGGGCTAATGAAGTGGAGTTCAAAATTATATCGGAGATATAAAAAGGTGTATTTTAAAGTTATTTTTTGTTTTGATACTGGCGAATGCAAAGCATTTTATCTAAGTTTGACATACAAAAGAATTGTTATTTGTTAAGTAAAAAGAATGATTTTAGTCGCTGATAGTGGATCTTCGAGTTCGGACTGGATGTTGAATGTGCCCGATAGTAAACCCTTATTTTTTAAAACAAAAGGTCTTAACCCCTTTTTCGTCAATGAAAAGGAGATTGAGAGAGTTTTAAAAGATGTTCCTGAAATTATACCGTATATTGAAGAAGTTAAAGAAGTATACTTTTTTGGGGCAGGTTGTATCACTCCTGACCGAAGAGAGATCGTTTCTAATGCGTTGACCTTACTTTTTCCCCAAGCTTTTATCGCTGTTGAATCTGATTTGCTGGGGGCTGCGTTTGCAACTTGCGGTATGGGAAAGGGGTTGGTTGCTACCTTGGGTACTGGTTCGGATATCAGTTATTATGACGGAGAAAATCTGTTGCCTAGTGTTCATGGCAACGGTTATGTGTTGGGCGACGAAGGGTCTGGAGCTTGGTTTGGTAAGCGTCTGATTACTAGTTTTCTGTATGGGACCATGCCGAGGGATCTAGCAAAGATTTTTGAAACGAAGTATCGCATAACCAAGGATATTGTTATCAAAAATGTTTATCAACGCGATAGACCGAACTCTTTTCTGGCTTCATTTACTCCTTTTATGTCGGAGAATAGGTCACATCCGTTTATCGATAAGCTTCTTACGGATGGGTTTGATGAATTTGTGCGTACTAATATCATGACTTATCCCAATTTTTGGGAATATAAATGCAATTTTGTAGGCAGTATCGCCTATGTTTTTGATATGCATCTTCACGCTGTCTGTAATCTTCACGGCGTACAGGTTGGAAAGATTTTACGTTCTCCGATAGAGGAGATCTTTCATTTTATTATTCAAAGAGAAACAAGTAATATAGGTTATTAATCCATTTAATAAGGAGACAAGATTATGTTTACAGTAGCATTAATAATGGTGCTTAATATCATTGCACCGCAACCATCGATTTATGATTTTTCTTTTACTTCTATTGATGGAAAGAAGATTGAATTTTCTGAATTTAAAGGGAAGAAGTTGCTTATCGTGAATACAGCTTCGAAATGTGGGTTTACAAAACAATATAAGGATCTTCAGGAACTCCATAAGTTGTACGGTGATAAACTGGTCATCATTGGTTTTCCAGCAAATAATTTTGGGAATCAGGAACCTGGATCTAATGATGATATCAAAGGATTTTGCGAGCAGAATTATGGCGTTAGTTTTTTGATGGCTGAAAAGGTGGAGGTAAAAGGAGATCAAATCCATCCGTTGTTTAAATTTTTGACCGAGCAACCTAATCCTGATTTTACAGGAGCGATCAAATGGAACTTTGAAAAGTTTTTAGTTGACGAAAACGGAAAGCTTATCCATCGTTACCGCTCTCAGGTGAATCCGATGGATATGGTGTTGACGGGACAGTTATAAAAAAAGCACTCTTGATGGGCAAGAGTGCTTTAAACTAACCAATTTTTAACCTAAATTTTGATGAAACTCATCTTTTTGAAGTACACTACAAAAGTAAGGTGCTCCCTGCATATTTATGGCTATTTAAAATTAAGTTTGTGTTAAATGTCATTTGCTATATGATAACAATACCTGCATAGTGGTTCGTAGTTTTCTTTTTCTCCCAATAATACGAGGTTAGCGCTTTCAGCCGTGCGGTGTGAATAAGTTGCCGGAGCACCACAACGTACACATACTGCATGTACTTTTGAGATGTGTTCTGCAATAGCAAGGAGAGCGGGGATTGGTCCGAAGGGTTTGCCTTGAAAATCCATGTCTAATCCCGCTACAATAACACGTACTCCTCTATTGGCCAGTTGTGTGCATACATAAGGAAGTTCTTCATCAAAAAACTGGGCTTCGTCTATACCGACGACCTTTGTGTCGCTACTCAATAATAAGATTGCCGAAGAATGGTTTACTGGAGTTGATGGAATACTGTTGCTATCATGTGATACGACTTCTTTGTCTCCATATCGGGTATCGATACTGGGTTTGAATATTTCAACGGGAAGTTTAGCAAATTGCGCACGTCTCATTCGACGGATTAATTCCTCTGTTTTTCCGGAAAACATAGATCCACAAATAACTTCTATACTGCCGACCTGCCCCTCTCTTCTATTAAAATATTGTTCAGAAAATAACATCATATATTTTTAAAAAATGCCTTTGAAGATTTGTTAATATATCACAAAAGCTTACTTACGACTGCACGAATATCGAAATTATATCTTATTTTTGGTATATATAAGATGTAGGATAGTAGTGTTCATTATAAAATTTTACGATACCCATGGCAAAATCTAAAGATCAATTGTTCGCGAAAATAGATAACCTTCTGTTTGATATTAATTCTAAGTATGAAATATTAAAGTCTAATGAAGAACTCAATGCTTTAGAACTGACGTTGTTGGAAGGTGATATACACTACCTGTCTAATCGTGTTAAGGCGTTGGGCTATTTTGTAGGATCAGGATTAATAAAGGAAGCTGAATATGAACCTGCGGCTGTTGTGTTTACTCCTCCTTCGGATATTATCGCGAAAATAGATGAGCAACCTGTGTATGAAGAAATTGTGGAAGCTCCACAGAGAGTCAACGAAGAGAAAATCGATGTAGGAAATGTGCAAGAGGGATTTTTTAGTGAATTCGAAAGGAAAGAAGAAAGGCCGTCGAACAGTGAAGAATCTATTGCAGGTGCATCTCCAGAACAACCTATCGTCCGTGAAGTGGTTGAAGAAGAGAAAGTTTTAATCATTGAGACGGAAACGATAGCTGAACAGCCGGCACGACCATTGACTATAAATGAGTTAATCCAACAGCAGCGGCAGGCGGGTGTCAATATCACGCAGCAGTTTCAGACATCAACTGCTCAGGAACGCGTTACGGATTTAAGAACTGCGGTAAGCTTGAATGATAAATTATTGTTTATCAAGGATTTATTTAATGGTTATAGTTTGGCATACAGTGAAGCTTTAGAACTGTTAAATAGGTTTAATAATTTGGCAGAGGCGGATGCATTCTTGCAGTCGAACTATGCGTTGAAAAATGGATGGGCAGAGAAACCGCAGAGTGTGGACAAGTTTTACGTGCTTTTGAGAAAGAAGTTCTCAAACTAAATAATAAAAATATAAAGGGCGTCTTTTAATGCCCTTTGTATTTTTATACTAAATCAAATTTGATCCAGTCGTGCACATCCCGTCCAAATATGAAATATTTAGACTGAATGATTTCTGCAAGTATCTCGATATCCTGTAAGTAGTTCTCATCGTTTGCGTCGAATTGCGGGCTATGTATTACGTAGAGGTTATTGTTTATGATTGCTTTGGTGTCTTGCTGTTTCTGGATGAAAGAAGGGACGATGCTGTATAGACTTTCATCCTTCTGAAGAATAATAAATATACCTATGTTCTTATCGAAATCTGAGACTAATTTTCCTCCGGCAATTTTAACCTTTTCTTGAAGGTCTAAGGAATAGACAATTTGAAAATCATTGCTTTGATCTACTATACAGACGGAAGGAATGGCGTCTGAAGGAAGGAATTTTAACTTATGCACGATCGTATCAATTTCTTCTTCCCAATGTTCAGCCAATTGGCTGTCTTTTTGCTTTAGTGTAGCAATAATCTCATTGTATTTTGTCATACTACAAATTTAAGCAGGTATATGGTATAAACCTAATTATGATTGTTATTTTGCGCTACAATCTTGATTTCGTATTTTGGTGGTGAAAAGTAGTTAAGATACTTTTATTGGTAGATAATGTAAAATTCGAATTAGAGATAAGTATTATGTTTGATAAGTTGTTTCAAGCGCAACAAAAAGCGCAGGAGATTAAGGATAGGTTGGATAATATCTCGGTATCAGCTGAGGCTGAAGGAGGTAAAGTACGTGTTGTAGCAACCGCAAATAAGGAAATTAAAGAGGTCGTGATCAGTGAAGAGCTTTTTAAGGAAGGGGATAAGGAGCAAATTGAGGATTTGCTATTGGTGGCTTTAAATAAGGCCTTGGCACAGGCTGAAAATGTGAGCCAAACCGAAATGCAAGCTGCTACTCAGGATATGTTTGGTGGATTGGGTGGTTTAGGCAATCTTTTTAATAAATAGTATCTAGAGGATTTAAATATATGAGTAATAATTCTGTGTCGGCCCGGTACTTAGGCCAATCTTGTGTAGAGTTTGATTTTAATGGAACAAAAGTGCTGTTGGACCCATTTGTATCTTTTAATCCTATGGCCAGCGGAGTGGATATTAATACGCTACGTCCTTCCTATATTTTTCTTAGCCATGCACACCAGGATCACGTAGCTGATATGTTTGAGATCCAGAAAAATAGTGATGCTACTGTATCTGCAATAGTTGAGACTGCAGCTTGGGTGAGAAGGCAGGGAATTTCTGAGGATAAGGTGATCGAGTTTAATTTTGGAGGTACATTGAGTCTTCCTTTTGGAAAGGTGAAAATGGTATATGCGCTACATACAAACTCTACCCCCGATGGAGAATATGCTGGCGTTCCTTGTGGATTTGTTTTCTTTGTAGGTGATAAGAAGATCTATTTTGCAGGGGATACGGCATTGACATTGGAAATGAAATTGTTAGAAGATCTTGAGTTGGATTGGGCTTTTCTCCCGATAGGAGGGTATTATACAATGGATATGTATGATGCGGTCAAAGCCGCTAGGTTTATTAATTGTAAACAGATTGTAGGGATTCATTACAATACTTTCACCCCGATTTCTATAAATGTAATGGAGGCCCAGGACCTGTTTTCTAGAGAGGGAGTTGTGTTGCATCTGCCTGCATTGGGAGAGACTATAACTTTATAATAGAACTTTCATGATCCGCAAGTTGGTGGGGCATGAAGGTTCTTGATAGCCACTGAGAATATACAGTATCAGAAAAAAAGGAGTATTGAAAAATACTCCTTTTTATATTATTTAATACACGACTTATTTAGTTGACCAGTGATCTTTCAATATGAAACTTTACCAAGTCGTCAATAGGTGAACGTAATATTTTACCTACTTTCATTCCGTATTGTGTTGCTTTTTCTTCGAGTACATTTCTGAAATTATAACCTACAGAACCGATGCAGTTGAATGTATAGTTTTGATAGTTAGGGTATTTGCTTACTAAGTTTGCGAAGAAAGCTTCGAAAGAATCGTCAACAATTTTGCGGGTATACTCGATATTAACGTTGTTGTCGTATACGAACTTACTAAAACTAGCACAGAAGCGATTTGCAAGAGGTTTCGTGTACACATTGTCCATGATCTCATCGGGAGTCAGCTTGTAGGTGTCAAAAAATACTTTTGATACATCGCTTGGCATTAAATCACGAACAAAGTCTGTTAGTAATTTCTTTCCAATGTAAGATCCCGAACCTTCATCTCCTAAGATATAAGCTGCGGAATTGATGTTATGGGTGATTTCATTGCCATCGTAAATACAGCTGTTAGTTCCTGTTCCTAATATTGCTGCAAAGCCAGCTTCCTTGCCTAATAAAGCGCGTGCTGCTGCCAATAAATCGTGTCCGATTTCAATTTTAGCGTTAGGAAACAATACACGAAAAGCGTCCTCAACAATTTTTGCTTTTTCTTCGTTATGTACTCCTGCTCCGTAATAATTTACTTCTTTTATTTTGTCTAGAGGAAGATCTTGTGGCAACCCTTTCTTTAAAGAGTTTACGATGTAGTCACTTCCTACGAAGTACGGATTATAGCCCTCTGTGTTAAAATAGATTTTTTTTTGATTATCGTCTAATAGGCACCAATTGGTTTTGGTTGAACCTCCATCTGCAATAATGATCATTATAGTTTGTTTTAGTCCAGTGATTCAAATGTTTATATGCACTTCGAAGATACATTTTTATTAACAAATATCCATGATAAACTATTGTAATATTTTACTTTAAAAGCGGCTTAAATAAAAAAAACGCCCTTATTGAGTTATTGAGGGCGTTTTTTTTATTTAAAACTTAGTGTAAAAAGTACAATTAGTTTTTCGTCTTAGTGGCTTGTGGCACTATCGACTTGGTCAATATCTATGTTTTGTTTCTTAAGGAAGCGCTTTGCAAGGATTGCGAAAACTATAATGTAAGAAAAACCTATCAACGGGATGATATAAGAATTGTGGATTCCGATAATGTCGGCCAACTTTCCCTGTATCGGAGGTATGATCCCTCCTCCTAGTATCATCATAACTAAAAATGCGGAACCTTGTTCGGTGTATTTACCGATTCCAACTATGGAAAGCGAGAAAATGGATCCCCACATGATGGAACAAGCGAGTCCACCTGTAAGGAAAGCGTAAATCGCTACGGTGCCTGAGGATAAAAGTCCGATAAGCATGGAAAGTACGCCCAGTGTACCGAAGATTATTAAAGTCTGCACAGGTTTTTCCTTGCTTACGAAAAATGCGATCACTTGTACGGCAATACAAATGGCAAAGAAATACAGATGTGACATGTCAAATCCTGCGATGGAGTTAACCGTTAAGATAATTCCAAATGCTACGAATGGGATGGTAGCAACTAGAATCTGTTTGGTGGATTGTGCGAAATTGAATGCTGTAACAGCCCCAGCCCATCGTCCAATCATCATTCCGCCCCAATACATAGAGATATAGGGAGTGATTTCTGATGATTGAAGACTGCCGAATTCTTCTAAAGTCAGCAGCTCACCCAAGTTACTTCCAATTGCAACTTCTACACCGACATATATAAATAAGGCGAGCATCCCAAGTACCAATTGTGGGTATTTCATTGCTCCCCAACCTTCAGGTGCTTTGTTTGCTTTGCTATAGGCGAATAGTAAAGAACCAACCACCACGATAAGAGCACCAAACAGAAGAGCCATTCGGTTTAATTCTAACGTATGTCCTGTTTCTTTAATTTGAGCTTTTAGTTCTTGTATTATTCCTGCGTCGGAAGTTGCTTTAATCTGATCCTGTAATCCAACAATTTGAAGTGCAGTATCGCTTTTATAACTTAAGAATACAGGGATAAACATACATGCCAATAACACGGTCATTGTAATCAGTGTGTTTTTAGCCTTATTAGCAGATTCCATAGGTTCGTTGTTGATACCTGCTGGTACCTTTTTGGAGAAATGAAATAATGCTGCGGCTAGAATAAATAGTAATCCTACTGCAATGTATAGGTAAATTACTTTATTAAGAGGAAGGTTTGAGATCTCGGTGTCTGAGATTGTTTCAAAGGTTCCGAACAATGCATAGCCAATCACTAATGGCCCAATCGTCGTCCCGAAGGAGTTGACCGCGCCACCTAGATTGACCCGAGAAGCTCCCGTTTTGGGGTCGCCTAATAATACGGCAAATGGATTGGCAGCTGTTTGCTGTAGTGAAAAACCTAGGGCGACAATAAATAGACCGATTAACATGCCGAAATATAGGTTTACTTCTACTGCGACAATCATTGCAGCAGCTCCCAGCGCGGAAAAAAGGAGTCCATAGACGATACTTTTTTTATATCCCCATTTTCCGACGATGTCTTTCCCGGATAATGTGCCAAAGATAAATAGTAATAACGCTCCGACATAATAGGCGCTGTAAAATGCAAAATCAATTAATTGGGATTGAAATTGGTCTAGATGAAAGTAGTTTTTGCAGAATGGAATGAAAATACTATTTCCAGCGGCAATGAAGCCCCAAAAGAAGAATACAACAATTAAGGTGTATAGGGCGGAATAATTTGTTTCCTTATTATTATTCATATGTGTTTAATTATTTATGCGTGTTTGTTTTCTTCTGTATAAATGAGCTTGTTTCACTCGGTTTGTTTTTAATGGTTATATGGAATACGCATGGATGTTTGTGCTTCGCTATACATGAGTAATATTATACGTGTTTAGTTATTTTATGAGTGTTTGATTTCATTTTATAAATGAGCTCGTTTCACTCGGTTTGTGCTTTATCTATGATTGCAAGACCAATTCATTTGGCTTAGGCGTACTTACAGGGGCTAAACTTACAAAAAAAATAAATATGTTGGATTCATTGTGTTATCTATATGTGCAATAAGTACTTGTGCTCAGGTAGATTTTTATTTTTTTTTTTGAAATATCAAATCTTATGGTTTTCTTTGTGCATTCTCAAGTTTATCCTGATTCAGAATAAGAAAGTGATATTTTTTTCGTTTTGAATTTAATAACTTAAATTAAAATGTTTTTTTAAGTTTTAAGGCTAAATTTCAAATTATTAAAATCCAAAGAAATACAATCATAATTCAACATTAATGAATATTAACGAATTGAATTCAAAACTCGTGTCGGAATTGCGCGAGATAGCGAAGGTGTTAGGCATTGTAGAGGTTGAAAAGCTTCGTAAGCAAGAATTAATTGATAAGATTGCTGAAATTGCACAACAACCAGTTGCAGAATCTCAACCTGCGGCTGCTAAAAATGAAGACGATACCGATGACGCTGACAAGCCTCGTCGTCGTACACGAACACTGAAAACAGAAGCGTCTCCTGTAGTGCGTAGAGATAAAGCAGATGATCAATCTGCTCCAACTTTATTTACAACGGAGTCTACTTCAAACGAATCGGTACCAACGACTCAGGAACAAGAAAGAGTTGTTGAAAGTAAGAAAGCAGAAAGTGCTTCTTCAGCGAATACTGATTTTGATAATGTTATTGTCAACGAAGGCGTATTGGAGATAATGCCTGATGGCTATGGTTTCTTACGTTCTTCAGATTATAATTATTTGACTTCTCCTGATGATATCTACGTTTCTCAGTCTCAAATAAAGTTGTTTGGACTTAAAACCGGTGATAATGTAAGAGGGTGCATCCGTCCTCCAAAAGAAGGTGAGAAGTACTTTCCTTTGGTGAGAATTGAATCTATAAATGGCCAAAATCCTGCCGAGATAAGAGACCGCGTGCCATTTGACTTCTTAACACCTTTATTTCCTGATGAGAAGTTGAATTTAGATTTAGGTACAAACAATTATTCAACGCGAATTATGGATTTGTTTACCCCAATAGGTAAAGGCCAGCGTGGACTGATCGTAGCTCAACCTAAAACCGGTAAAACTAACTTATTAAAAGAAGTCGCGAATGCGATTGCTAAAAATCACCCAGAGGTTTATCTTATTATTTTATTGATTGATGAACGTCCTGAGGAGGTGACTGATATGGCTAGGTCTGTGCGTGCAGAAGTGGTATCATCGACATTTGATGAGCCTGCTGATAGACATGTGAAGATCGCAAATATTGTGTTGGAGAAAGCGAAACGTATGGTTGAGTGTGGCCATGATGTAGTTATTCTTTTGGATTCTATTACACGACTTGCGCGTGCTTATAATACGGTAGCTCCGGCTTCAGGAAAGATTTTATCAGGTGGTGTTGATGCGAATGCACTGCACAAACCTAAACGTTTTTTCGGAGCTGCCCGAAATATTGAAAACGGCGGTTCTCTTACTATCTTAGCAACTGCCTTGACTGATACGGGTTCTAAGATGGACGATGTGATCTTTGAGGAGTTTAAAGGTACAGGTAATATGGAGCTTCAGTTGGATCGTAAGTTGGCGAATAAGCGATTATTCCCAGCAATTGATTTGACGGCATCCAGTACTCGTCGTGATGATCTATTGATGGATAAAGAAGCCTTACAGCGCTTGTGGGTACTCCGAAACCACTTGTCTGATATGAACTCGACTGAGGCTATGGAATTTTTATTGCAACAATTGAGAGGAACTCGTTCGAATGAAGAGTTTTTAATTAGTATGAACGGGTAATTTCAAATGTAAATAGTTTTTTAATTGTTATATGGAATATCCAAAGTGATTTTATTCGTGTTGTGAAGTTAGTGTTTTATGGATATTTCGTATTAATTTGATATTTTTAAGCCATCTAATTTTAGATGGCTTTTTTTATAAAAGAGACGGATTACTTATGAAGAAATATATACCGAATACTATAACTTGTTTAAACCTTTTTAGTGGTTGTATAGGTGTTTTGTTTGTTTTGAAGGGAGAGTTTACACTTGCTTTGTATTGCGTTTTGGCTTCCGGTATTTTTGATTTTTTTGATGGCATGGTAGCTCGTCTGCTTCATGTGAAGTCGTTAATAGGTAAGGAGCTGGATTCTCTTGCGGATGTAGTCAGCTTTGGATTTCTTCCAGGGACTATAATGTATATGTTACTGCAGCAGGGTACGACGGATAGCTATATTCCGTATTTGGGTTTTTTGATTACCGTATTTTCTGCTCTTCGCTTGGCAAAGTTTAATATTGATGAACGTCAGATATCGGATTTTATCGGGGTAAATACTCCTATGAATACTTTTTTGATTGTTTCCTTACCTTTTCTTGCGGTACAGTATCCCGACTTGATGGAAAATGTTTATTTTCTGTTGGGATTGACATTAGTTTCCAGTTTACTTTTGGTGTCAGAGCTTCGTCTTTTTTCCATGAAATTGAATTCTCTAGGTTGGCGGGAAAATAAATTTAAATACCTTTTTCTGATAATTTCTTTTCTGATTATTTTGCTGTTAAAGGTTAGCGCAATACCGCTTGTATTCGTGTTGTATATTCTGTTTTCATTACTTCATTTTGGAAAAAAGGAAGAGGTTTAACTGGAATTAACAGTAGGTGTGTTCATGTATTGTGTTTTCGATCTTATCGACCCATAGCTTTGTGATGGCTGCAAGTTCATATTTTTCTTCTTCAGCAAGCTGTATCATAAGTTGATTGAGTGTTTGATGCATTTCTAGGTAGTCCGGAAATTGACCGTAAATGTCTTTGAAGTCGTTGATGATGTCAATCAGGTGACAGTACATTTCGTATTCCATGAATTTGTGCTGATGACAGATGTTGGCTTTTATCCATCCCTGATCAGATGTAAAGCCATTTTGTATGTGCTTGTCACAAGCGATATTGAACTCTTCTCTCATGTGTACGAGTTCGCTTTTTACGTACCCCTTCTTAAGAAGAAGAGTGTCGAAAATTGCCATGAGTCCCACTTGAAGTTCTGTTTCTTTTGGTATCAGTGCCATAATTCTGTTGCTGAGATCGTGTGTGCATAATACGTAACAAATTGATTTGATGTTTGTTTTGTCTAAGTTGTAATTGCTTCGCGAATTAATAATTGTAATTTAATCCGAATGCAGGAAATACTTGTTTTTGTGCGTTAGTGTCATTTATATAAGTAATTCGGGCGGAAGCTGTAAATAGCGGTAACGTGTACTTAAAAAGGTTGAAATCAATGTCAATGCCGAGGCTGTTTGATTTAGGCGCTAGCTGAGTATGATGAATATTTTGGTAATTGGCTGAAATGCGTGCTCTGATTCTCTTGATGTATGCAAATTGTCCGATTGATAGGTCTGGATAGCTTATCGGAAGTCTGTAGTCAAATAGTAGTGTGTTTTTGATTGTTTCATACGGTACAAATGAAAACCCCTCAATCATAGGGATGTCTTGAGTGTAAGTGTATCTGCCAGTATTGGATTGCATCGCATATCTGAGCTGTAAACTATGATTCAATAGGATTCCAGGAAAATAGAAATTTGTCCGAACGGACCAAGCTGTCCCCGTAAGAGCGCTTTCAAAAGGTAAATGTCGTAATGTGAAACTGACGTTTTGCCCCCATCGTGGAGTTATATCCATAATGGCACGACGTGAATTTTTATTAAAGTAAATTTGATAATTTAATGGAAAGGCAATCTCATCATTGAAGTTTTGGAGATTAGGTAGACTGATACGATATCTTTTTAGGTAGGATGTGCCAAAGTTAAATCCATAAGAATAGATGGTGTTGCCCCGGTATTTACTAAAGGGAATACTGATGTCTAGTGCCATAACGCGCTCTCTCCAATCGAAGGGGATAGGGGGTGAATTATTGCTTTTTGCGGCACCGATCTGTCCTTTATCGGTATACGATAACGTTATCTTTGGGTAGTACTTTTGGTAAGTAAGGGAAGCGGAATAACTACTTTTTCGGATATCCGTATCGTATTCGTAACCAAGTTTAAGGTTTGTAGTATTGAGAAGGTCATTGGAAAGCCAAAAGATACCCGGCTTTAGATTGTCAAAACTCTCAAAATCGTTGCCGCTAAGTGTAAGACTATGGAAGTTAATGCTGTTTTTTAGTGTATTATATTCCTTTATGGCGTAATCTCTTATGTCGCTATCGTCATCTGATGAGGCAGTATGTGGCCTTAAATCTTGTTTGCTATAAAGGGCTTTTATGGGTTCCACTTTAACTGGAAGCTCTTGGATTTGCGATAATGACAAAGAACTTACCTGATAGCCTTGTGATGTATAGTCATTATACCATAGTGTGTCTCCTTGTAGAGATGGGTTAAAGGCACCGAAGCGACTATTGGTGAGTCGTGTCAAAGATCCTTTGCTCCATCTGAATATATCGTCTTTATTGCCATAATTGGCTTTGAATATAATGTCCTCCTTATCGAAAATAGGTCGTTCTATTTGAATGTTTGACCAGTCTAAAAGTGTGCTGAATGATTTATCCTGAAGGTTGATGTGTAGTAAATTTGTTCCTTTTTCGCTGACTGCTATCGCTACGACCTCAGTTCCTGAAGCGTTAAATTGAGGCTGTTGAAGGTGTGTGCCTACAGGTAAAAGGAGAGAATCTACTTTTTTGGAGGACGGTATATCTAGTCGTACTAGGGACGTTTGATTTGCAAGATTAACCTCAATACAAAGAATCTCTTTCTTATTTGGAGCTATAATGGGACTGTAATATCTACTGTTTTTGCTAATTTGTTTTTTCTTTTTCCGGAGGACATCATATAGCATAATTACATTGTAGGTCTGCTTCTCAAACCTTGCGTCTTTACGATATTCGTCCCAGGTGATAAGCTCATCACGTAGATTAAAATAGGGCATAATCTGCATGCCGAGCGTTAGGATTGTCTTGTTTTTTTGAGTTGAATCTTGGTTAACCTGGACTATTCTTGTTGTTTTTTGAGGCCCATCTTGTAGTGCATAAACAGTGCCATTCCCGTATTGTGGGAGTAGGTAACTCGTGGGATACTTGTCTCTTTTAGGCACGTTGTCTGTGTAAAGATCTAGGGAATCTACACCCCATTTTTGACCTAAGTTGACCATGGTTAAGTCAAAAATATCACTTGCTTTATGTCCATAAATCTTCTTTAGACTCCGTTGAAAATTGAATGGACGGAGTAGTTTTCCATTCATTTCATGGTGTATCTTGCCTTGAATTAAGGGGTCTTTCTGATAAATTTCACTGTTCATAAAGTACCCTATTGTATAAAAACTAGGTACGATATCTTTAAAAGATCCATGTACATATTTGTTAAAATCATAAGATCGACCAGTTAAAATATCTGTCCGTATAGGCATCTGCCAGGACGATAACCTACCTCTTCCTCCTTCAGAAAATAGTGTTTCCTGTAGGACAGCATCGCCTTCAAAGTACCAGCTGGGTAGGTTTAAACCGAATAGTGCAAGTGCTAATTGTTCTCCAAAAGGACCTCTTATTTTTCCTGTCAAATTGTCAAATTGGGCGATGTGTCTGGATTCATGCAATGCTAGATTCGGTAACCATTCTTGGTTGTCAGCTACAGCAGATGGGGTAGAGTAGAGTTCTGATTTTCGAGGAGCTAATTGTACGAATCCGTTTTGCTGAATGTGATTTTGCTGGACAATAATATTTATAAAACGCGATTTTCTTTGTAAATCGGAAGACGTTTTTTTGATGTATTTTTCTAGATTATGGACTAGTTGTGGTGCGGCAGAACTAAACTCTTTGGGGAAAATGAGACGGAATTGATCCGTGGTTATTTGCATCCATTTTACGTTAAAATGGGCTTGACTTTGATCGAAAACCTGACTGAATAATATATGGAAATTAATAGTTAATATAATAGTGGTTAATGTTTTGATTTTCATATATTAAGTTATTTTAATTGTCTTGTAATCGCTTTTTGCTAATTTTGTTAGTGTTTTTGTGTTTGTTTTTATTTAGTGTTTGTTTAGTTTTGTTTATTTAAATATCTGATTATTATTGTTTAATTGTTTTATGAAATGATTTTGTTTTTGTGTTTTATTTGTTGTTATAGTATGGTGTGTCCTTATTTTTTTTAGGATAATTTTTAGTTGTATATGGATTTACTAATGTACTGTTTTTTTGTTAACTGGATATATCCAGATGTATTTTTGTTGATAGCGATCGAAAGCGTTAGTTCTTGTTATCGTGTGTTAGTTGAGGATGTAGAAATGTTGGGTTCTTTGAAGATATCCTGTTGTGACATCCTGTGATTTTGTCTTGTGGTTTTTGAGCTTTTTAAGTGTCGGATATTTTTTCCGTTTTACGGGAGGGATGAAGGCTTTGGATTGGGGTTCTAAGTTTTTTTTTTTCTTTAGGGTTATGTCATAATGTCTTCTTTTATTAAACACTGAGAAGCTTTTTTTAGTAAGTATTGGGCGAAAAAAAAGATTATATTTTTTGGTTTAAAAAAGCGACTTTTGCAACGTACTTAAACCACTGTGGTGTGTTTAGTAGGTGCACACTAATTAACATACTCTTTCAAAAGAAGTAAATCATGTAGGATAAATATCGGAGGCAATATGGAAGAATTGGAAATGCAAGTTGTGTATATAGAGCAGCTGATCGAAAAAGGCGATTTAGGAGAACTAGAAACTTTTCTGAATGAGCTTAATATTTCTGACGTCGAGGAATTGATCGATGAACTTCCTGAGCACGGTGCGCTTTTTTTGGAGACGCTTAGTCTAAAGCGAGCTGTTAATGTATTCCGTATTTTAGACTTCCCGACGCAGGAACGTATCTTCAAAAAATTATCAGCTACAAAAATTCGAGAGATCATCAATGAGATGCCACCGGATGACCGGACATCTTTTTTTGGTGAGCTAAAGGGGGACGTTGTGAAACGTCTGATCATTATGCTTTCACCGGAAGAAAGAAAGGAAGCACTGTCGTTATTGGGATACCCAGAGGATAGTGTCGGACGACTGATGACTCCTGATTATATTACCGTCAAAGCGCATTGGAGTATAACTCGAATCTTGGATCATATTCGAAGATATGGAGGAGCATCTGAAACAATTGATGTTCTGTACGTGATTGATTCAGACGGTAAGCTTATAGATGATATCCGTATCAAAGATATTCTACTTGCCGAACCTGATATGAGAGTGGGGGATTTAATCGACAACCGTTTGATTTCTTTGAATGCAAACGATCCTCAGGAAGATGCAGTCACTATTTTCCGGATGAACAATAGGGTAGCTTTGCCAGTTGTAGATGAGCAGGGTATAATGTTGGGAATTGTGACAATCGATGATATCCTGTGGGTCGCAAACGAGGAGTATACCGAGGATATGCAGCGTTTCGGTGGTACCGAGGCTTTGGATGAGCCTTACTTGGATGTTTCAATTTTGCATTTAGTGAAGAAACGTGCTGGTTGGTTGATTGTTCTATTCTTGGGACAGCTCCTGACTGCAACGGTTATTGAACATTTTGAGACTCAGGTTGCATCAGTGGTTTTCTTGTTTGCGCTGATGCCATTGATTATTTCTAGTGGAGGAAATAGCGGATCACAAGCTTCGACATTGGTTATTCAGGCCATGGCTTTGGGAGAAGTAACGCTGATTGATTGGTGGCGTGTGATGAAAAGAGAGATAATATCCGGTACGATCTTAGGGGTTATTCTGGGGGTGCTAGGTTTTATAAGGATTGCAACATGGCAGTTTTTTACCGATAATTATGGAGAGCATTGGGCATTGGTGGCGTTAGTAGTTTCTTTGTCTCTTGTGGGTGTGGTCTTGTTGGGTTCATTGACCGGATCAATGTTGCCGTTTTTGTTGAGACGTTTGGGGGCAGACCCAGCGAGTTCGTCAGCACCTTTTGTATCGACTTTGGTCGATGTAACGGGTCTGTTGATTTACTTTACTTTTATTACCCTTATTCTATCGGGAGTGTTGTTGTAAATTATTTTTTTGGCAATGAATGACTTGCGTTTTTTTTGATAGAAATATTTGCAAAGACAAATTAAACTTCCGATAATTGCATCACCGAAAGGGAAACAAGATAAGATTCCTGAATAGCTCAGTTGGTTAGAGCATCTGACTGTTAATCAGAGGGTCGCTGGTTCGAGCCCAGCTTCAGGAGCCATTTTTTTAAAGCCATCAACTTTAGTTGATGGCTTTTTTATTTTACCATTTCCAGGCAAGAATCCTTGAAATTTTTTGCCCCTGTTGCATAGGGATAATCTCGATCACTGTCGCTTTGTGATACTCTAGTATAGCAACTAGTGGTTTGATGTGATCTTTGCTGGATACAAGCGTAGTCACCCAGTTGAGGTGGTCTTTGAGTTGGAGGCTTTCATAGATCAGTTTAGCTATAAAAGCTTTTTCCCCACCAGGATACCAAAGCTCATTGGGATGTCCAGAGAAATTTTGAACAGTGGGCTGTTCTTTATCTTTATGTAAGTTCTGGAATTTTTTTGAACTGACTTTCCAGTTGTCTTCTCTAGATTTAAAAAACGGTGGGTTGCACATCACGGCATCGAAATGGTCTTTTTCGAATATGATTCCTTGTAAGATATGTTCTTTGTTGTCTTGGAATCTCAATTGTATCTTCTTTTTGAGCCAAGTGTTTTTGTTGATGTTTATTTCTGCACATTGAATGGATTTGGGATCAATCTCGGTCGCAGTGAAATTCCATTCGTATTCTTGTGCACCTATGAGGGGATAGATCAAACTTGATCCGGTTCCGATATCGAGAATTTTGATCTTCTCGCCTGTGGGGATTTGATTTTCGTTGTCTTTTGCCAAAAGGTCAGCAAGGGAGTGGATGTAGTCGGCTCTCCCAGGGATACCAGGGCAAAGGCTGTTTGGGCTGATCTGCCAGTTTTTGATTTTATACTCATTTACGAGTAACGCTTTATTTAGCTCGAATACCGCTTTCGGGTTTGCAAAGTCAATACTCTGTGTACCGAAATCATTTGTAAAGACATAAGCTAGAAGGGCAGGGTTGCTTTTGCACAGTTTGTCCATCTGGTAGCCGTTGCGATGTTTGTTTCGAGGATGTAATTTTGAAGAAGTAACGCCTTTATGGATCATGTTCATTTACTATTGTTTAAAGAACAAAGGTACATTTGTAAGGCTATTAAATTGCATGTAAACGTAAAATTAGTGGTTGTCGAGACCTTTTTTCCATTTGGGATTCGAGAATACCAAGCATTTTATCTATGTTTGGACATTATTAAATAACTAGATGTGGCTGCATGTAGCACAGTGTAATTGTACACACTGTATGTGGATGTGTCTAAAACATTAACAAATTTTAAAATCATAATTGTAGATGATTAACATTACTCTCCCAGACGGTTCGGTACGTCAGTATGAAAAGGGAATTACTGCTATGCAGGTGGCGCTCTCTATCTCCGAAGGTTTAGCTCGAAATGTCTTAGCCGCAGAAGTAAATGGTGAAGTATGGGATGCTTCCCGTGCCATTGATTCGGATGCTGCTGTCAAGTTGTTGACTTGGAATGACGATAAGGGCAAATCTACTTTTTGGCATTCTTCTGCGCATTTATTGGCAGAGGCTTTGGAAGAATTGTATCCTGGAATTAAATTTGGTATAGGTCCTGCTATTGAAACAGGATTTTACTACGACGTTGATTTTGGAGATCAGATTTTTTCTTCTGATGACTTTAAGAAGATTGAAGATAAAATGCTGGAACTAGCGAAGCAGAAAGAGGTCTTTGATCGTAGAAGTGTGTCGAAGGCGGAAGCGCTTGCTTATTTCGAAGAAAAAGGGGACGAGTATAAGCTTGATTTAATTAAAGATCTGGAGGACGGATCTATAACATTCTATTCGCAAGGTAATTTTACGGATTTGTGTCGTGGTCCACATATTCCGAATACAGGCTTTATTAAAGCTATAAAATTGACTAACGTAGCGGGTGCTTACTGGCGCGGTGATGAAACCAGAAAGCAGTTGACACGTATATATGGTGTTACTTTTCCGAAAGCTTCTGAATTGACTGAGTATATCAAGTTTATCGAAGAAGCTAAGAAAAGAGATCATCGTAAGTTGGGAAAAGAACTAGAGCTTTTTGCTTTCTCTGAAAAGGTTGGTATGGGCTTGCCGTTATGGTTGCCTAAGGGAACTGCTTTACGTCAGAAGTTAACGGACTTTTTGCAGAAGGCACAACTTAACTCAGGGTATGAGCCTGTGATGACTCCACATATTGGACATAAGCAGCTCTATATCACTTCGGGCCATTATGAGAAGTATGGAGCGGATTCATTCCAACCGATCAAAACACCTGTAGAAGGGGAAGAGTTTTTGTTGAAACCGATGAATTGTCCTCATCACTGCGAAATTTATAAAACTAAGCCGCGTTCCTATAAGGATCTGCCAGTGCGCTTTTCAGAGTTTGGAACAGTATACCGTTATGAACAATCTGGCGAGCTTCATGGATTGACCCGTGTTCGTGGATTTACACAGGATGATGCCCACTTATTCTGCCGTCCTGATCAGGTAAAAGAGGAATTTAAGAAAGTTATTGATCTAGTGCTTTACGTGTTTGGAGCCTTAGGCTTTAATGAGTACACTGCACAGGTTTCTTTGCGCGACCCGGACAATAAAACAAAGTATATTGGTTCAGATGAAAATTGGGCATTGGCTGAATCTGCCATCATTGAGGCTGCGGCTGAAAAAGGACTCCCTACGGTAGTGGAGTATGGTGAGGCAGCATTCTATGGACCTAAGCTTGATTTTATGGTGAAGGATGCACTTGGCCGGAAATGGCAATTAGGTACTATACAAGTAGATTATAATCTGCCTGAGCGTTTTGAATTGGAGTATACAGGTAGTGATAATCAAAAACACCGTCCGGTGATGATTCACCGTGCACCGTTTGGATCGATGGAAAGATTTGTCGCCGTTTTGATTGAACACTGTGGAGGGCAGTTTCCGTTATGGCTTGCACCTGAGCAGTTTATCGTCTTGCCTGTGTCAGAAAAATATGAAGATTATGCGCAAAAACTTTTAGAATCGCTAAATAATTCCGATATTCGCGGTCTAATCGATCTTCGTGACGAGAAAGTAGGGCGTAAAATACGTGATGCTGAAGTTAAGAAATTGCCTTATATGCTTATTGTAGGGGAAAAGGAGATGGAAAGTGGCACAGTTTCTGTTCGTAAGCATGGTTCAGTGGATTTAGGTTCAATGACGTCTGATGAATTTAGAGATTTATTAATAAAAGAAATAACCGTTTAAAATTTTAAACATTTGGCATTAAAAAGACCTAGTGGTCCTAGACCACCAATGAGGAAAAAAGAACCGGAGCACCGTATCAACGAATTCATACGTGTGCCAGAGGTACGTTTAGTTGGGGATAATGTTGAGCCAGGGGTATATCCTACCCGCAAAGCGTTAGAGCTGGCCGATGAATTGGAGCTAGATCTAGTCGAGATTTCTCCAAATGCTGTTCCTCCTGTTTGTAAAATTGTTGATTATAGCAAGTTTATTTACGAACAGAAGAAAAAGCAAAAGGAAATCAAAGCTAATGCCAAACAAACAGTTATTAAGGAGATTCGTTTTGGACCGAATACGAGCGAGCATGATTTCGAATTCAAATTGAAACACGCAATGCGTTTTTTGGAATCCGGAGAGAAAGTCCGTGCCTATGTACACTTTAAAGGGCGTGCTATTGTCTTTAAAGAGCAGGGAGAGATTTTGTTGTTAAAGTTTGCGCAAGCATTGGAAGACTATGGGAAAGTGGAGTTACTTCCAAAGTTAGAAGGGAAACGTATGTTTTTGACCTTGGCACCTAAAACAACAAAGAAATAAGAGTATTCTAACAGATTGATATAAATAATAAGTATTATGCCAAAAGTAAAAACCAATTCCAGCGCGAAAAAACGTTTCAAATTGACTGGAACAGGTAAGATTGCAAGAAAAAGTGCTTTCAAAAGCCACATCTTAACGAAAAAGACTACGAAGCAAAAACGTAATCTAACACAAACAACTTATGTTTCTGACGGAGACTTAGGTAATGTGAAACGTATGTTAGCTATCGGTAAATAGTTTTCAGACTTAAGTTAAATAAACAATATTTTTTGACCGGGTATAGGGTTGTAAGATTACTGAAAAACGTAACACCTTTTACCAAATTAAATTTTAATCAATATGCCACGTTCGGTTAACGCAGTAGCTTCTAGAAGAAGAAGAAAAAGAATCTTGAAATTAGCAAAAGGCTATTTCGGTTCACGTAGCAAAGTATATACTATTGCTAAAAATACAGTTGAAAAAGGTTTACAGTACGCTTATCGCGACCGTAAGACCAAAAAACGCGAGTTCAGAGCTTTATGGATTCAGCGTATCAATGCAGGATCACGTCAACACGGAATTTCTTATTCTCAGTTGATCGGTAAGTTGAATGCTAAGAATATCGGTTTAAACCGTAAGGTTTTAGCTGATTTAGCATTGAATAATCCTGATGCTTTTAAAGCAGTCATTGACGCTGTAAAATAGTTTAGTTTTAAATCGCAATCGATTTGTTAGATATTAAAAGGAACCCTATCGGGTTCCTTTTTTTTTCTGAAAGTTTATGTTCTTATTGACCATTAAGAACTTTTTTCATGATGTTTTCTTTTAATCGGGCATTCAAGAGCTGTCCCGATAATGTTAAGATCGGTTCATCTCTATTGGTGATCTGCCAGCTGGCGGATCATGAAAGTTTTATTGGAATATCTTTTGTTTCTACTAAAGTATTTATCGAAACTAAATAAATTGGTAACAATTTCTTAAGATAGAATGGTTAGCTTTGTTGTAGAAAATCTAATTCAATGAAAAACCTTATTGTTTCGGTTATTACTGCTCTTTTTGTATTGTCCTTAAGTTTGCTTCATGCGCAAAACCTACATACACTAAACTTTGAAAGTGCAAGAGAAATGCGCGATTATTTCAGATATAGTGGTGATAAAAAAATAATATCTGGTCATCGGGGGACTATTGAATTGGGCTTGCCTGAAAATTCAATAGCGGGTATGACCGAAGTGTTAAAGCATACCTCTGCGATTTTTGAGGTAGACCCTCGGCTGACGAAAGATGGGGTCGCTGTAATGATACACGATGCGACATTGGACCGTAGTACAACAGGGAAGGGGAAAGTATCGGACTATACTTGGAAAGAGCTTAAAAAGCTCCACTTGAAAGACTATGCTGGCAAGCCAACGATCTATCGTATTAATACTTTAGATGAAATGATTATGTGGGCTAAAGGGAAGACTATTTTAAATCTTGATAAAAAAGATCTGCCTTTGGAGGTGACGGCTGAAATCATCCGTAAGCATAAGGCTTATGCATGGGTGTGGGTCACTGTTCATACGGTGGAGCAGGCTAAGTTTTATTTAGAAAAAAATCCCGAGCAGTATATGTCTATGCATATTAAGGATCAGAAGGCATTGGAAGCATTTAAGAATTCTGGCTTACCTTATGATAGAATGATTGTTTATATTGGTCCTGAAATCAAGCCTGAAAATCAAGATATGTATAATTTCTTTAAAGAGAAAGGGGTGTTGTGTATGATTTCTACAGCGCCTACATATGACAAATTATCAAGTAAAGATAAACGTGCAGAAAAATACCGAGCAGTATTTGCCGACGGGGCGCGTATACTTGAATCGGACTTACCCATAGCGGTTAGTGAGGCAATTAAGTAGCGCATTCTAACTGGGACGTTATGGTTTTATTTCTTATCTTTAAGATGGACCATAAATTGTAGGTGATGGAAAGCGTTAAGGTATCTTTGGCATTTGTACCTTGTGAAAGTGTTAATGCAAAAATTAGAAATTTAAAGGAAAATCTTAAATCAGTGATAGGCTGGTATTCAAGTTGCAACTCTGCGGGACATGTTACGATATGTGAGTTTGAAACTACCCGGGATGAGTTAAAGGGAGTTGCTAGTCTGCTTATAGAAAAACTGCAGTACGAGCATGCTCAACATGTTTATTTTAATGATTATTCGATCTTTCAACATGGAAATACCTATACTTACTATATTGTACCAACAGTACAATCCAAATATTATTTTAACCAGCGTTCGGCGGCGGTTATTGACGCCTTGAAAGATAGATTCTCGTTAAAGTCTATTTCTAAAGAGCCCCATTTATCGATAGGGCGTAAGCTGGAAGAGGGGGCTCTTAAGGACGCTAAAAGTAGTCTGAAGCAGATTGACCTAGACTTCTATTGTGATTCGGTATATATTCGGGTCTTTAATCCCGATGTAAAGCAGTACGATATTTTTTTTAAGATTCCTTTTGGTGGGAAGGAGCGTTTGTTGGGTGCTGGTCAGTTAAGTTTTAACTTCTAATAAAAAAGCATCATTTGGTGAAATGATGCTTTTTGTGTTTTCTTATTTTTTTACCGGATCTGTATTGAATCTATTAATATCTTTAGCATGTTTGACTTTGCTTTTTAATAGCGCTAGATCAATCACTTCGGACATTTCGGATACGTAATAAAACTTCATATCTTTAACATAGTCTTCTTTGATCTCTAATATATCTTTTTGATTGGATTTGCAAAGGATAATCTCTTTGATGTTGGCTCTTTTAGCTGCTAATATCTTTTCTTTTATACCACCTACCGGTAGGACTTTGCCACGGAGGGTAATTTCTCCTGTCATAGCTAGTTTTTCTTTGACCTTACGTTGGGTAAATAACGATGTAAGTGCTGTCAGCATAGTGATACCGGCAGAAGGCCCATCTTTAGGCGTGGCTCCAGCAGGAACGTGTATATTTACATCCCAATGGTCAAAGATACGGTAGTCTATTCCGAAATCTTCTGCATGTGAACGTAAATACGCCATGGCTATTGCGGCAGACTCTTTCATAACATCACCTAGGTTACCTGTTAGACTGAGTTTGCCTTTTCCTGGACTTAAACTGGATTCGATGAATAAAATATCACCACCGACTGCTGTCCAAGCTAATCCTGTTACTACACCTGCTACTTCATTATTCTCATAGATGTCTTTGTCAAAAATAGGAGCCCCCAATATTTCTTCTACAACATCTGTGTTAACACTCGACGCATGAGGTTTTTCCATGACAATTTTAGTCGCTATACCGCGTACTACAGAGCCTATCTTTTTTTCTAAACCACGTACACCAGATTCGCGAGTATATTCTTCAATGATCTTTTCGATCACCTTATTGTTTAATGTCACATCCTTACTTTGTAGCCCATGCATTTCACGCTGCTTGGGAAGAAGGTGTTTTTTTGCTATCTCGATTTTCTCTTCTATGGTGTAACCATTCACTTCGATAATCTCCATACGGTCGAGTAAAGCCGGTTGGATTGTGTTTAATGAATTAGCTGTGGCTATAAACATGACTTTAGATAAGTCGTACTCCATTTCTACGTAATGGTCATAGAAATGTGTGTTTTGTTCGGGGTCTAGCACTTCTAATAACGCGGAAGATGGATCTCCTTTAAAGTCAGAACCAATCTTATCGATTTCATCCAGCACAAACACAGGGTTAGAAGTTCCCGCTTTTTTAAGCGATTGAATAATACGTCCGGGCATAGCACCTATATACGTTTTGCGGTGCCCTCTGATTTCAGCTTCATCACGGACTCCTCCTAAGGCCATACGGGTATATTTACGGCCTAATGCTTTGGCGATAGATTTTCCTAATGATGTCTTACCTACCCCAGGAGGACCTACGAGACAAAGTATAGGCGCTTTCATATCGTTCTTCAGTTTCAAGACAGCTAGGTATTCAACAATACGTTGCTTAACTTTATCTAGACCGTAATGATCTTTGTCTAGAACTTTTACGGCTCTATTTAAGTCAAACTTGTCTTTTGTGAATTCTCCCCAAGGCAGGTCTAGCATTAACTCTAAATAGTTGAGTTGTACGGAATAATCTGCAGCAGCTGGGTTAATTCGTGCTAGTTTTTCTAATTCTTTGTCAAAGTGTTTTTTGACATCCTCAGGCCATTTTTTACTTCTGGAACGTTTTTTTAAATCTTCTATTTCCAGGTCAGGGGTATTACCGCCTAATTCTTCCTGAATTGTTTTTAACTGCTGGTTTAAAAAATAATCCCGTTGCTGTTTGTCTAAATCGATGCGTACTTTATTTTGGATCTGGTTTTTTAGTTCCAACATCTGTACTTCGGTAGTTAGATGTTCTAGCAATAGTTTAGCGCGTTTGACAAAGTCTTTTAGCTCCAATAGGTCCTGTTTGGCAGCAAGTTCTAAAGCCAAATTAGACGATATGAAATTTACCAAAAATGTGGGGCTTTCAATATTTTTAATTGCGATTCCAGCTTCTGAAGGAAGATTTGGAGATAATTGTATAATCTGTAACGCCAGTTCTTTAATAGAAGAAATTAAAGCCTTAAATTCCTTACTGCTCGTTTTTGGTTTTTCTTCTGCGAAGCGTTCGACCTTAGCCTTTATATAAGGATCAGATTGAACTAGCTCCTGAAGTTTAAAACGTTGCTTCCCTTGTATAATTACCGTTGTATTTCCATCGGGCATTTGCAATATCTTAATAATATTGGCAACGGTTCCGACTTTATTTAACTGATCAAAGCCTGGATCTTCTACGGACATGTCTTTTTGCGAGACAACACCGATTGTGCGATCGCCTTTATAGGCTTCTTTTACGAGTTTTATAGATTTATCCCGGCCAACAGTAATCGGAATCACAACTCCCGGAAACAACACGGTGTTACGGAGTGGGAGAATGGACAGGATCTCGGGTATATCTTCGTTTCGCATTTCGTCTTCATCCTGTGGGCTTAATAGGGGGAAGAATTCGGTGTCTTCACTAATTATTGGAATAGCCTGGTTGAAATCGAATGTGTCAAATTTGCTCATATATTGTTTTGTTTAAAATCCGACAACATGTCAGACTTTAGGTGTACTTTTTCCGTTATGGATTATGAATGTTTATAATGCAAGCTGAATGCCAATCGTAAAAAGTGGTATTATTTATGCTGTACTCCTTATGAAACCTGCAAAATAGTCATAAAGTTTTGGATTTATGACAGCATTTTGATAAAGTAGGTTGATGTAAAAATAAAAGAAAATGTATTATTGTGGAAATGTTTATAAGTATTTATTGATGACTTAAACTTATTGTGGCATTTTTACTCTAACACGTATAATAGAAACATTTAAATCAAGGATATGAATATTAAAATTGCAAATAATCAATTGAGATCATTAAAGTTGGGGATGTCGGCATTAGCCTTGGCCTTGATGACATTAACAGCTCAAGCACAGCAACAGGAGCATAGTAACCCTAATGTGCGATTGGGACAGAAAGCACTGCTTGAGGGTGATTTCAAATCTGCAGTTTCACATTTAGAGAAAGCAATGCCTACAGAGTCAAAAGATCCAGATGTTCTCTATCTTTTAGGGTACTCCCAATTTCAATCTGGTGATTTCCAAAAGGCCGTGACGTCATTTGGTAAGGTTGTTGCTTTGGATGCGAAGAATGCAAATGCTTATTATTACAAAGCGAAAGCTAACAATACATTGGCAGTAGCAAAGAATAGTAAACTTTCTAATGCGCAAAAGGAACAGTTGTTGCAATCAGCAGTTGGTGATTATACAAAGGCTATTGCTGTAAACGCAAATGATGCCAAGTTGTATCAAAATAGGGCTGTCGCTTATCGTGATTTGGGTATTTTAAAAGGAACTGCCGGTACGGATAATTACAATAAAGTAGCAGCTACTGAAGCCTATAATAAGGCGGTGACAGATTATGAAAAAGTGCTTTCTTATGACGCTGCACGTAAAGATATACAAACCGAATTAAAAAAGGCAAAGGTATACCGCGATAATCTGAAGTAAATCAAGAAATAAAAAAAGGCTTTCATTTTGAAAGCCTTTTTTTCTGAAAGTATATGTTTTCAGAGGCCATCAAGAACTTTGATCTCTGTTGGAGATTCAATGGAATCATGAAATTTTTTTCTGAAAATGTATGTGGAAGCAATCAAGATCTTGTTATGGCGTTTCTTTGGATATCTTTCGGGCGGTTTCGAGATATACAGGCAGCGCCGCCGACCCGTACCAGGTGTAAATTGTATAGTCCAGATAGTTGTTTTTGATAGCCAGATCGGATTGTAGGATGTTTTTAAGTTCTTGTTCGCTTGTAAGGTTATGGAAGATAAAAATACCTCTATAGTTTTTATCATTTTTCGCAATAGGACCAGCTACCACTAGTTTTTGCTGTTCGACTAGTTTTTGGATGTTTTTTAGATGTTGTGCAAAACTGTTCTTTCGTTCTTCGGTGTCTGTTGACGGGTTTTTACCTGTGTTTAAGATTACTAGGAAGTAGGATTTCATTCCATATGAGTCGGCACCTAGTGATTTAGCAAGTGCCTCATCATACGGTGTGTATTTGTCATCATCTTTTGATACCTGTCGTTCCAAAAAGTAAGACATCGATTTAGTTTCCATATCTGAAATGCTAACCAACAACCTGTTGTCATTGATGTATTTATAGGAAATAAGCTTCGGAAAGTCATGTGTCGGATTGGCTACGGATAATGTGCTGTCTTTTGCCTCTCCCTCAAAGCCTATTGTATTACCCTTGTTTTGTCCGATAAGACTGGCATCATAACGCCATCGTTCGTTTTGTTTGTTTAATGATAAATACTCTGTGATATTTAATGTATTGCCTTGGCTCGAGGAATAAGAAAACCCCTTCAATGAGCTATCATTAAGTTTGTCCCAATGTTCGAATCGTTCTTTGTTTTCGACTTTCCAAGTTCCAGGCAATAGCTTAAGCCAGTTTACTTGTGCTATTGTCATTGAAGGCATGCTGATTAGAAAAAGATAGAATAATATGATTTTCATATTTAGGTGAGTCTGTTGTATTTTTCAGCTATAAAATTTATAGAGACAGTCATCATTCGGATTAGCTTTTCCTCATCTATATCAGCTAGTTTTTTGATGTATATACAAGCCTTGCCCATCGTAAATTTTCCCAATCCTTCCAGTAGATAGGCATGTTCGTCTGCTCCTGTGAAAACATAAAGTGAAATGGCAGCTTTGCGAGGAGAAAACCCTAGGAGGGGAGCTTCACCCTCATGGCCACTTGCATACTTATAGTAATAGTTGCCAAATCCAATTATCGAAGGGCCGTACATTTTGGCCGATTGACCTGTGGCTTTTTCCATAAGTTTTAGAAGCCGATAACTATCCGCTTTTTTTTGCGGGTTTTCAACTTTTTCAATATAAGCAATGACGTCTTCGTCTGTGTATTCTGTTTTATTTTTAGCCATGTTAAATTTATTTTTCGCAAAGTTCTTTTAATCGTTCCAGTGCTTTGGGCCATATATCTTCAAACATCTTCTCGTGCTCTTCGCTGTCTACTTCTACAGAGCAGATTAGATCAGTACCTCCATTTTCGACAACTTTATATCTATATATTTCGAATGAGTTTTTCCATCCGTCTACGTGTTCTCCCTCATAGAGCTCTCCATCTTTTGAAAATATGCCAATTGATCTTATGGTTAAAAGTTCGCCAGGTATATTTTTATCGATTATGGAGATCATGCCCATCTCATCTCCATTCATGTCTTTTGAAAGGAAGTATATTTTCGATCCTTCAGACCAGTCTCCCCTAAAGTCCGAGTCTTCACCAAAGAATGAAGTCCAGTCTTTGTAGCTTTCTTTTGCGAGCATTACCTTATGAACATGAAGTGGTGATGCTTCAATATTCGCTTTGTAGTATAATGTTTTTAAATTTTTCATGATCCTTATTTTTACATATTTCCCATTCCGAAAACAGTTCCCTGTGGATCTTTTACAATCACATAGTTGAGGGTGCCGTCTCGTTTTTTACTGTCTTTTAGTAGTGTACCTCCAAGTTGTAGGCAGGTGGAAAGGCTTTCATGAACATCATCGACAAAAAAATAGGGAATCCATTGTGGAGGAATACCTGTATTGACTCCTCGGTGTGTGCATATTCCACCAGCAGCTGTTTCCGTATCAACGGCCATGGCATAGTCTTCATACGATTCATCACCATCTTTCATAGCAACTCCTATTTCTTGCCATCCAAATAGTGTTTTATAAAACTCTTTTAATTCAGTGGGGTTATTCACCGTCAGGTCCGTCCAATAAAATTGTCCCTGTTTAGGTTTATCTTTACTCATATGGTTACGGTGTATAATTGTTGAAATTGATTAACATCCTTTGGTAATAGCGTATCGAGTTTATACGATAGATTAATACTTTAGCGATTCATTATTAAATATAGTGATCTGAATCTGATACTGTACTTGACATAAGACAAGAATTACTGTTAGCGTTTGTACTTGTCGTGTAGCCCCTTTCCTGCCAAAATAAGAGGAGTGATTTTCTCTATTCGAGTTTGTTTTGTTTTGTCCTGTTTCGCTTCGTTGATGTAAGCGATATACTCTTTCTGTTTTCCAGGGGTCAAACTATCAAATGCTTTCTTTAAGGCTTTATCCTGTTCTAATGCTTCTTTGAAAAATCCTTGTGGTGGTTGAGCGGGAGAGCGTTCAATCTTTATCTCCTTACCGTCTTTAATGGTCTGTATACTTTCACTAATGTAGCTAAGTATCTTTTTTGCATCCATTTCTTTTACGCTTTTGAAACGCCACTGCCGCAAGGCTTTTGTCTTTCCTTCAGATGCTGATACCAATACTTTATCGCGGTCTTCTAAAAAAACACCGTTGTAAAACCAAAGCGAAAAGAAATTTTTAAAACCAGCCCATCCGATTACATTTTTACCGTTAAAGGTATAGATAGCTGTTCCCCATTTGAATTCCTTTTTTAGTTCGGTTTGAAGTATCAACTGGTTCATGAATTCTTCACAGTCTATCCACTTGTCACGATGAGAATCCCAGATGGGTCCCTGCTTGTCTTTGAGCTGATCTGTATTGAAATGGACGATTTGGGTGATTAACTCTCTAGGTAGTTCTTGATCCAGTGGAATTTGGATGGCGCCTTTGGTCGTTTTAAAGGAGCTTAACCTGTCTGCTAAAGCCACTATTGCAGCTGGGCCGGGATATATTCCTATGTGGTTTTTAAACTTGGCAAAGTGTATGAGGTTACCGTGCCAACGATAGGTGGGCATAGCGTAATTAATCGTCTCTTTGGCATCCGTTGGTGCTGCGTCACGAATAATTTCACGTAGTTCTTTGAGCTTTTGCTGGGCCTCTTGATCAAAGCTGTGAATGTACTCGTCTATGGAAGAGAAAGATGTCTGCATCGTATTTGTGTTTAAGTGATGGGATCGCTTGTTTGTTTAATATTCTTCATAAAATCAAAAGCACCCATACGAAGATTTATTCCGTATTCTAAGTAGGCTTTTAGACAGGCTAAAAAATTAGCCCATCCCTCAGTCTGACCAATCGCTTGTTGGATCCCATTTTCATCGGCTGTCATCTGGCTTTCTTTGATACGGACGACTGTGCTACCGTCTGCTTGTGATTCTAAGAATATCTCTACTAACATGCCTTCGGCACCGCCGCTCCAGTCAAAGGAAATATACTCGTTTTGATTTATTTGCTGGCCAGTTACGGGAAATTGGTCTTCAAATTCGGGGAATTTCCATTGAACGATTTCACCGGTTTCTAGCCGCCCTGTACCGTGTTCGATAAAATAGTGATTCATCTTTTCTGGAGAAATGATAGCGTCAAAAACTTGTTCTTTGGGCTTCTGAATCTGAATTGAAGCCTTTGCAGATAATGTCTTGTTCATCTATTGTTGTTTTTAGTCTACTTGGTTAAAAAGCCTCATTACACTAAAAACAAAAATAGTGAAAATAGGTTTTTAATTGTTCGTACAAGGAATCATAACAACAAATTCGCTATCTGTTTATCGAGATAACGAATTTGTTTGATCGTAATTATTTTTAGTAATTGATAGCGAGCCCTACCCCAAATCCCATATCACTGTCATAGTGTGTGCGGATTCCCAGGTTTTTATGAACAATATATCTAAGATCTACCATATATTCTTTATCGGTGTTAACCATAAATCCACCGCGCAATCTTCTGGAGAGAGGGATGTCTTCCCGCATTAAGGAAAGTCTAGCAACACCATCATGGTACACCTCGGCCTGGAAGTTGATTAATAGGGGTAGGGTATACATCACCCCTAAACTAACTGCACTTCTATTGTCTTTTTTATTTACCTGTCCAAACATGTTTTTTTCATGCTCGTCTTCGCCCATTCTGCGATAGCGCCAATCAAATCCGATAAAAGGCATGAGCCATTGCATTTTACCGATATACCTTCCCAAATGGGTTTCGACCTCATAGCCATGAATGTCATTATAACCCAAACGCCATTCCGTTCCTAAACTCCAACGGGCATTCTGTACCATGGCTTCACCATCATTTCCGTTAGTAGCAAAGTCATTTTGGGCCATAAAGTGAACCATGTTACTTTCTTTTTGTAGCGTTTTATATGCCTTTTCTTTGTTTGGGAGCAGGGGATTATCGTAATTTCCGACCTCAAATACGCGATTCATTCCTGCCATCATATGATATAAGATATGACAATGGAAAAACCAATCTCCTTCACGATTAGCCTCAAATTCAATAACGTTGGTCTCCATAGGCATAATATCCATCACATTCTTCATGGGAGCGTAATCTCCTTGACCATTGATCAGCCTGAAGTCGAATCCATGGAGATGCATGGGGTGACGCATCATCGAATTATTATAAAGCGTAATTCTAAGGACTTCTCCTTTTTTTATAGGGATTTTGTCGGTTTCCGACATCACTTTATTGTCCATACTCCAGACATAACGGTTCATATTTCCCGTGAGCTCAAATTTAAGTTCTCTAACCGGGGCATTCGCATCGAGTGTTGTCTTCTCGGTTGCTTTTAGCATACTGTAATTTAGGGTTACTATATCACTTCTGTTGCTAGGCGTTCCATGCCCTTGATGATCGGATGCGTTTTGTGAGGAAGAAGTGGTTTCCTGTGATACGGCTATTTCGGGATACATGACTGCATTCATGTCCATTTTCTGTAAATTCATTTGCATCCCCATGTCATTCATATCGCCATTCATCTTCATCATATCGTTCATCATCTTCATCCCTTCAAAATAGCGTAGCCGAGGTAATGGTGCTTTTAATTGGCGAATGCCATTTCCGACAAAAAGTGATGCAGAGCCCGAACGGTCTTCTGCAGTAGCGGCTAGCTCATAAGATGTGTTTTCTGCTGGAATAGTGACAATAATATCGTATGTTTCTGATACGCCTATAATCAGTCGATCTACATCAACAGGTTCGACATCATTACCGTCGTTTGCAATTACCGTTATTTTTCCACCGGCATAGGTCAACCAAAAGTAAGAAGAAGCTCCGCCGTTAGCTATTCGTAAGCGTACGCGATCTCCAGCTTTGAATTGACTGAGTTGGCTTGTAGCTTGTCCGTTTATCAAGAACTGCTCATAGTAGACATCACTCACGTCCATTGCCTCCATGCGTTTCCATTCATTGGTTACTTTTGTCTTAAAATGACCTTCTTTTATGGCTTCTCCATAGCTTTGTACGGCATTTTTCTTGATGCCTGGCCAATCGTTGCCGGTATGAAGCATACGCTGTACGGTCTCGGGTTTGGTATTGGTCCATTCGCTAAGCAGTACAGATACCGTCGGTATATCATCGATACCCTTTCGGAAAGTAGGGTCTCCTTTCTGCTTATGGAAGATGATGGATCCATACATTCCTATTTGTTCCTGCAAACCTGAATGACTATGATACCAGTATGTTCCGTTTTGTATTACCGGAAAGCGATAGGTATATGTGGTGCCGGGAGCTATTGGCATCTGGGTGAGAAAGGGTACCCCATCTTCCCGATTGGGGAGCCACACGCCATGCCAATGCAGTGAGCTGCTTTCCTTCAATTGATTGTGCACAACAATTTCGGCGGTATCTCCTTCCGTAAATACTAATGTTGGCATGGGGATTTGACCGTTTGCAGCAATCGCTCTTTTTTTAACACCTCCATAGGTTACTACGGTATCTTGAAGGTATAAATGGTAGGTTACGGTTTGCTGCGCCTGTGCAAAGGTGATGAAGGATAGCAATATAGCCAGGATTATCTTGATTTCTCTTACTGTCATATTAATCAATTTTTTCCTTTACACTACCGCAAGTCATCATTTTAGAACCATAGTAGGGGTTTTTTATATTTTGTTCTAAGCTTAACCAGTTGGCTCCTTTGCCTTCATTATACATCGGACAGTTTTGGTAATATACAGGCTTGTCTAAGGGGGAAGCTTTTATAAGCGCATAAACTTTTAAGGATAATGTTGCAAAATACTGGCGTTGGCTGGCGATATCCTGACTGGTAGATATTTTGGTTGCATATGTGCTAATCTCCTTCTTATTACTCATCCACACTTGGTGTGCTTCGTTGGTTAAAGACTCCATCTTTAAGGCCTCGATATTTGTAAGCATTTTTTTTGCCTGCGTAGCAGCGGCTTTTGAATCTGAATTTACGAAGGCATTTTTGAGGTCGAAATAGGGTGTTATGATGGTTTCAATACCTTTTCCATTACTAGCTTTTATCGTATTTTGTTTGTCCATATTGATTTGCGTATGGTCGTGGTGTTGCTTTGGACTATGCGCTGCATGCTGTGATTTTATTGGAGCAACTTCTTTGCTTTTCAACGTCCTATCGTATTGGCAACAACCATGTAATTTAGCATAGGTGTCGTCGGGGGCCAAGTATTTTTCATTATCGTATCCTGCTAGAGCTATACGTTTTAAAATAGCATCTGCGGAAGTTTTTTTCGCATCGTAGCTTATATTTGCACTTTGCGTTGCTGCATCCCAAGTTACTTGAGATTCCTTATTCTTGTTTCCGGCTTTTTCAATGGTAGCTTTGCACATACCACAATTGCCATTAACGTGAAAGGTTTCTGTCTTTGAATTTTTAACCTGTGCTGATATAGTGGTTGTGGATAGTATTATGCTGGAGATACTGATCCAAAAATAATTTGCGTTCATATGTATATTATTTTATAGTTTTAATATTCATAGGGGTGTATAGATATATAAACACCGCATATGGTTTTTAGTTTTACGATAGAAAGTGCGCGATTGTATCAACATTAAGCGTCCTCTATCGAATAAAAAATGGTGGAATAGAGCCTGTGTTGGCACGATCCCCTAAGGAATAGACGTACCTATGGCTAGCAAGGGGATATATTAACCTATTTTAGGAGGAAGCCAAATGGAAGAGAAACCCGACGAGAGCTGGTTGTCTTTGTCGTAAAAGCCCTCTTTTTTATCAAAAAAGAAAGGACATTCATAGTTTTTTTGTGCGACAATGAACAACTGGAATTTCGGACTGTTTTGCTGACAGCCTGCGCCTTTACATTTGCCGTCACAATGGTCATTATGTTCGTGTTTGGGGCTGTCCTGAGAGAGGCAACAAGTATGTTCTGTGGTGTTTTCTTGGTGGTCACAGCAAGAAAGTGTGTTTGTAATCGACTTACTTTGCTCGCAAGCAGAAACAAACTTAGTCAACGATAGTAGACTAAAGAGTATCGTAAGACATATAACCAGAGACTTTCTCATTCGATGTAAAAATACATATTTTTTTTAAATAATTGAAATACTCATGTATAGGCGAAGCACAAACCGCATGAATTCGCTAGCTGGCGGATGACGGAAAAAAACAAATTTGATACATATGAAAAAATTCTTGTCAAATATAGATATACAATAAACAGGCCTTACAAATTACATCTTTCGACAAAGTTCAATAAAAGCAGAGCTATAAGCGCGCGCCATTTTATCCCAACTGTAATGTAACCGGGTATATTCTGTGTAAGGACCAATATGTTTATGAAAAGATTCACTGTCATTGATTAGATCTTGGAGGATTGACGCCCAAGCTACTTCATCTTCTGATGGAAGGAGTAAGCCATTTTTATCATGTTTTATTGCACTGTTTATACCTTCTAAATCAGAAGCTAGGACAAGGGCACCGGCTATAGATGCTTCGAGACAGACTAGTCCAAAGCCTTCCATATCACCTGGAACAGCTATGTTGGGCATGAGAAAGGCCACAGAACCTTTCATTAGTGTTTGTAAATCGTCGAGAGACACTTTGCCGAGATGTACCACTTTTGGGGCTTGTTTGGGGAGCAGTTTTTGGAGCATTTTCTGGTCAGATGGGTATCCTAAAAAAAGCATGCTAAGTGAACGTAGTTTCTTTGGAAATAGTGAGAGGATAAGGTCTTTTATTACTTTTTTGGAAGAATAAGGGCCTAACATCACGAGTTGAAAATCTCCTTTTAAGTGGGGGACAACATGTTGGATTAGCCAGGAAAACCCTTTGCGCTTTACAGGGCGACCGAGCGTTATGAAGTATTTTTTTTGGGGTTGCAACGCCGGATGTCTCTGGTATATGCTATGTGCGTTGTCATGATCTATCAACGGAGGGGTATCAACACCGTTTGGAATAATCTGAATAATTTCTGCCTTTATTCCTCTCTCCAATGCTGCTTTGGCCGTAGCTTCACTTACGGCAAAGATGGCGTCAAAGTTGTTAAAACGGGGAATGATCTTTTTTTGGAAGTAAGATAACGGAAAGACAACATCTAGGCCGTGCAGTGTTGCGGTTTTCTTTACGTGCTTGTACCCTTTGTGGAAGGTAGCAAATGATGCAAGCAGTCCATCGTTGAAATGTAGGATCTGAATGTCAGGATTTGCTTTAAGAAGTTTTTTTATCCGGTCGTTTAATTTGAAGAAGAATATCCAAAGAGGCTCTTTATGATTGTACACAAGCGTGTGTACTTTGAGATAAAGAGCCGTGCCGTTGATTAATTCGTAGCTTTGTTTTTCCATTCCACCTGTTGCAGGAGGTGATTTGTGGCTTATAAATAATACCTCAATATCAGAGTGCTGTTGCATGCTTTATCTCTTTTTTATGAAAAATAGTCATCAGAATACCGACTGCAATCCAGGTCAATTGTCTTAGGCGTCGAAGTATAGAAATCGAAATCCACACGGTAGCTCCTTGAATACCAATTATTGTTAAGGTTATTTTATTAGCGAGTTCTTCAATTCCAATCTGCCCTGGGACAACTGCCCCCATACTTTTGATAACGATAACCGACATATCAAGAACTAGTCCGTGCATAGGTTGTATAGAAATTTCCATGAACGAAAGCAGAAAGTAAAACTCTAGACTTCCAACAATCCAATGTAAAGTAAAGAATAAGTAGGAGTACCAGAATATTTTTTTTTCTTGCTGAAAGCATATTTTTGTGTTATAAAGGGTCGCAATTATGGATGACTTTATTCTATTCCAAATCGAGTTTTTCTGTACTGTTGGTTTTTCTTTTAGGGGTTTTGCCAACCAGATAAATAAAGCGACTTTAATGATGAATAATATGCCTATTGATCCCGCGATCAACAATTTTACTTCTATAGAGAATATATTTTGACGTTGGCTAAGAAGTAGCCATAGCATTGCCATAATGAATAACATTAGCTGTGATAGTGTAGCGGTTATTCTAGAAACTGTAACTGATTTAAGGGCTGTCTCGGAATCTATCTGGTAGGTAGTGAGTAGTTTAGCTTTTAATAGATCGCCCGCTACCACACTGGTTGGATTGAACAGTGCTAACGTTTCACCAATCTGTCGAATAACAAA
This sequence comes from Sphingobacterium sp. xlx-96, assembly GCF_011007365.1. Lineage (GTDB taxonomy): Bacteria > Bacteroidota > Bacteroidia > Sphingobacteriales > Sphingobacteriaceae > Sphingobacterium > Sphingobacterium luzhongxinii. The sequence continues at coordinate 102,831 of NZ_WFKM01000014.1, forward strand.
TAACTGAAATAAACCAATATTTTTCTTTTTGTCACCCATGCATACTTGCCAGCCCAGTGTGCCCAAAAGATAGGCAGTAAATGTCAAGAGCAGCATGTAAGTGAATTTAAAACTCACCCGATTAATTTCGTTTATCAAGGTGTTGTAATCCGTATTTATTACAAATAGGGCTATAGATAGGAGAGCGATGATTACTAACGCAGTCTTGCTGAATTTTAGCCAGGTATTTAGTTTGCCCATGCCAAACCAGAGGTATTGCTTTTGATGCTTAATTGTTGTACATCTAGAAAATATTGGTGGGATAATTTATTCCAGTCGAGCTGCGATACGAATTCAAGGCCTTCCCTTATGAATCTTTGTCGCAAAGTGGAGTTGTTGATGATCTTTTCTAGAAAGTAAACATATTCTTGTGCACTTTCGGGAGCACATTTATATCCCGATATACCGTGTACGATCAGCGAGGCGGACCCCCCGCCGTTTGCAATGACACAGGGCAGGCCAGAAGCCATTGCCTCAACGACTACATTTCCGTAGGTCTCTGATGTAGAGGTGAATACAAATGCATCTGCCGAGGCATATAATTTGGAAAGCTGTTCATGATTCTGCTTGCCTAAAAAATGAGCTTTTGGCATTTCTTGCATGGCGATGAACTTGGCAGTTCCTTCTCCCGCTATCATTAGATTATAGTCACGCCCTGATCCTTCTAGAGCTTGATAGATCTCAATTAGCGTCTTTATGTTCTTTTCCCAGACGAGGCGACTTACAAATAGTATGTTTGGGTTTGTATTTCCGGTTATACCCCTCAGGTACGATTTGTCGCTCTTGGAAGGGTTGAATAGATTGCAATCAATACCACGGGGCCAAATCTTTATTTTTTGATGGTCAATTCCGATATTGGAAAGTTCGGTAGCAATGGATTGGGTGGGTACGTAGGTTATCCCACAGCGGTTATAGAAGCTGAGCATTGCCTTCTTTATCCAGTGTTGGGTTGGTTTTACCAATGAGGTCATATTCCTGAAATAGTAATCTATATAGGAAATGAAATGTGTGTGATAAATGGTTAGCACAGGGATACCTCGCTTTTTTGCGTAGTTGAGTGCAAAAAAGCCTAACAATGAGGGGGTAGCTATGTGAATGGTATCTGGACCAAATTCATCCAGGGCCGATTCAAGTTTCGCCTTTATAAAGTGTGGGATTGCTAAGCAGTAATCTTCATTAACCGGAATTCTGAATGAAGGTACTTTGTACGATTTAAAATTACGGAATTGTTCAGGACCATTGCCATAGATAAAGAAATAATCGAATTCGGTATTGTCAATTCGATCTATTAGCTGGAACATAGTGCGTGAAGCACCATCAAAATCTGCTATCAATATTTCTGTAAAGAAGGCTACTTTTCTCATCTCTTAAGCTTTGCCCGTAAAAATATTGCTCATGCATGATGTTAAAGATAAGTTGCGATTAAGATTATGTGAATAATTTATGATTAAATTCTTTTCTGTTCATTTTTTATGCATATACAGCATACGTATAAATAATATTGAAGTCAAGTTGAGTTTACATGAGGGCTCTAATTTTGTATTATATCAGAATCAATAGTTATGTTGTTGTATTTATCTTATGAAAGAAATCGAAAGCAATGGAATATCAGGATTTTAATTCTATCGTTTGTATGTTGTCTAGCATGGTTTCTACAGGCTTTCAGAACAGAGGGGGGGGCGCAAGAAAGGATCTTTGAACCTATCGTTTCTGCACTTCCAGTCGCTAACAGCGGAGAGATGACTATTTTGACGTATAATATTGCCGGACTTCCTGAGTTGCTGTCTAGTGCCAAGACACCTCGTGAATCCAGCATCCAAATGATCGGAAAGAGAATAAATAGTTTTGATCTGGTGAATGTCCAGGAAGACTTCAATTATAATAAGTTTCTTTATGCGGATAATACACATTCTTATCGTACAGCAACTATGGGAGGAGTACCTTTTGGTGACGGTTTAAGCACGCTGTCCAAGTATCCGATTACAAGATTTGAGCGTGTTGCCTGGGCGGATTGTAACGGTGCGGATTGCTTAACTCCTAAAGGGTTTTCTTATGCGAGAGTACAATTGGCTTTGGATGTCTTTTTGGATGTCTATAACGTACATGCTACGGCTCAGGATGATCTTAGGGCTACTGTGGCCAGAAAGCATAACCTTCAACAACTGGCTTCGTTTATTAGAGAACATTCTGATGGTCAGCCGGTTTTGCTTATGGGGGATTTTAATGCGCATTATTCTTTTGAAAGAGAATGGATAAAGGATTTTCAGGAGCATGTGGATGTTGTTGATAGTTGGGTGCTGCTACAGAATAAAGGTGAGTTTCCGGAGATTGATAGCAGTTTTTGTGCAAAGCATGCTCTTAGTGTTTCGGATCATTGTGAGAGCATTGATAAGATTTATTTTAGAAATAGTGAGCATATGGTATTAACACCAAGTGCTTATAAGGTAGAAAGGGCACTTTTTGAAAATGAGTTTGGGGAACAGTTGTCTGATCACTGCGCCGTATCTTTAAAGGTTTCTTGGGAAATACGTAATAGCGTACAATAAAACTCGACGGAATTATCTGAGGAATACTAATTATGTGATCATCAGCGGAATTTATGTATTATTTGAATGGTATATTTCTATAGTGTTGTTGTTTTACTATTCGTGTTTTTCTTGAAATTCAAGAATGCCAAAAAGATATCAATTTGTGCAGAACAACCTCTTCTTGATTTAGATGATTTCCAGAGAGGTGAGCTGCGTGTACTGACTTATAATACCGCTGGACTACCTCAACATATTTCTAGTGCAAGCACTCCGCGCCGAACGAGCATAGCTTTGATCGGTAAATATTTGAATTCATACGATATTGTGAATTTGCAGGAGGATTTCAATTATAATAAATCTTTATACAGCACTACTGAACATCGCTATAAGACTTTACACAAGGGAAGAGTGCCTTTTGGAGATGGATTGAGTACCTTGTCTCGATTTCCTATTGTGGAGTACCGACGTATCCCTTGGACGTCCTGGAATGGCTCGGATTGTTTGACTCCAAAAGGGTTTAGCTATAGTCAGATTCAGCTTTCCAAAAAGATTACAATTGATGTCTATAATCTTCATGCAAATGCCCATGACAATGTTCGGTCTGCGCAGGTCCGTCGAAAGAATTTGGATCAGCTGGCGCGATATATACATGATCATTCTTCTGAAAGGCCATTGTTGGTGATGGGTGACTTTAATGCGCATTACGCCCATGGATTGGATAATCTGTTTGATTTTCTTAAGATCATGTTTCGAAACAGTACCCATTTTAAGTTCGAGCCTACTTTGTATGCTATTGATCGCACTATTTTTAAAGACGATACTAGTCTTCCGCTATCGGATCATTTGGCAGTAATCGTGAACTTAAAATGGGAATGGACTTCTTGAGAACTATTGTTGTACTTTTTTTAACATATAGTTTTCTGCCAGTGTACCGGTGATTTCTTTGCCCTCTGTATCTAACTGTATTAATACATTTTCTCCCACTTTGTATTTAATATCTGTTTCTTTACCTTTCAAGTGTACTGTACCCCCGTTATCATGCCACATGAATTTTCCAGTGTCTGCAACAGTAAGGTTTCGGTCTTGATAAGTGGCTTTATAGGAAAAGGTTTCATCTTGATAGAGTTTAACTTCGGTTTCGATTCCTGGGCAATCTGCACATGGAACCGTGCCTTTGTATGTTCCCATCCAGTCCACAGAATTTTGGGAGTTGTGTTCATCCGGATGAGCGTGATTGTGACCATCGTTGTGGCTGTGGTGATGTCCTGTTGAATCCTGATGTTGTGTGTTTGTTGAGGTGTTCGAATTACAGGCTGTCACAGCCAAAATTGAAAATAGCGCAATCGTAGTAAGTGATTTGTTCATATTTAAAAAAATTGTAAATGATGCTTTATTATAAGAAACCGTTTTTGTTCCTTATTGTTTTATTAACTCGCAAAAGTTACCCTTTAATATTCTTTTCCTAAAATTGAAATCAGATTTTTATTTTATTTTTTCGTGTTATGGATGGCTTGGCGACTCCTTGCTATTGTACGCAAACGTGGATTTACGTAGGTTTGCAGTATGAAAGATATTCAATTATTGGAATTGCTCAAGAACGATGTTCAATTTGAGGATGTTTTAGAACTGATTAAGAATGGCTATGCGTATACACCATCTGCTTTTAAAAACGGAGATCATTACAATGCAGAAAGTGAAAATCAGGGAAGCGCCCGTGTACTTTATGCAGCGTATTTAAATCAGCTAACGGAGCAGGAAACATTGCGTCTTTTTGGAGAACATTTTCGATCTGTATTAAATAATCCAGATGGGAGAGATCATCAAAATATACGCCAATTTTTAAAGCATGGGTGGTCAGGAGTTCGTTTTGAACGTGAAGTACTGACTAGGAAATAGTAAATGTCTTCTTTTAAGTAGGGGGCAATGTGCGGTTTATTTCTCAAGGATTACCTTTAGATTTTTTAATCCTTCGTCAAAATCCTTATTCATATCATAGCATAGCGTCATCAGATTAAAAGGATAAGGCATCTTTCCGTCTATAGCCCATTTGACTTGACTTTGGTTTGGAGCGATAGAGTCAACTTGAATAAAGGACTTGTTCGCTTGGTCTGAACCATTAAAAAATAAATCCATTTCTACACGTTTTCCATCGTCTATTTTGGTTATTACTTGTTTCCCATCACCAACCTTTTTGCTTTTCCAATTATAAGTAAAACCTACTGTGGCATCGGTACCTGTATATTCTTTTTGTATTTGAGGGTCTTGTTTGGACCAGTTGTCGTAATTACCTTGATTTTTTATTTGCTTTACATAATCGAAGACCTCTTGCTGAGGCTTGTTAATGACGATTTCACTACCAGCGTGAAAATCCTTAGGCATTATGGCTGCAACGATCAGAATGATAGCTATCAGACCGAGTATTGTTAATAGAAAATACTTAAAAAACTTCATACGTCAATAGTTTTGTTTTCTCCCTATATACTATACTGGGAGTTTGGTTTGAAATTATTTTAATTCGTTAATTATTATTTTTTTCATTTTCAAAAGCGCTGTTGTAGCTTTTGGGTTTTGTAACATTTTTTCTATCCCTTTTGGGATAACCTGCCAGCTTACTCCATATGGATCTTTGCACCAACCACACATACTTTCTTTTCCTTGGTGCGTAAACGCATTCCAATAATAATCGATATCTTCTTGATTGTCGCAGTGTACAACAAGAGATACACCTTCATTGAAAGCAAAGTTGTGTGCCAACCCTCCATCCATTGCCATTAACAGGAAGTTATTTGCCGAGAATTGAGTATGTTGTACCTTACCAGATAGCTCTCCGTCTTGGTGTCTCAGGATTCCAAACTTATGAAATGTCGGGAATACCGACTGATAGAATTCTACCGCTTCTTCGCATTTGCCATTTTGCTCTTGTGTAAATAGTAAGGTCGGGACTATCTGCTGTCCGATTACGTCCTTTAAATTGCCCAAATAAAGCTGCCAACTAACACCATATCTGTCCTCTAGCCAACCGTAATAATCACTCCATGGATATTTGTCCAGTGCCATCAGTATCTTACCCCCGGGTAATAATTTTTTCCATATCGTATCTATTTCTTCTTTTGTCTCTAAAGTGACCATAAAAGAAATAGCGGGATTAGGTCTAAAGGCCGTCCCTCCGTTTATTCCTGTAAATTTAACTCCCGATAGTGTTGCAGTGGTTACTACTGTGTCACTATGATTGACTTGGCTGTTTGGGAAAGCTGATGCATAAAAATGCATTGCTTCCTTGGCCTCTTTGTCAAACCATAGGGCAATTGATATTTGAGCTTTGTCTTTCATGACTGACTCATTTTATTTTTACCTTCGTAATGAATCATCCAAGAGATTCCAAATTGATCGGTAAAAGAAGCATACAATTCTGCGAAAAATTGTTCTCCTAAAGGCATCTCTATATGTTGGGCATTGACAATCAATGCGTCATATAGTTTTTTAGCTTCTTGAGGTGATTCTACATCTAGCATGATATATGTATTAGTGCCTGGAACGGCTTTATGGCCAAACTGTTCTATACAATCGGATCCCATGAGCATACTGTCTGCATTAATCATTAGCGCGGTATGCATTATTTTGTTTTTGTCTTCTTCTGCGAGAGGGAAGTTGGGATCAGCAGGCATATCACCAAATCGATAAGTGCCTACACCATCCGTGTTAAAGATTGTTCTGTAAAAAGCAAATGCTTGCTCGCAATTGCCGTTAAAATTTAAGTAAGCATGAATCTTTGCCATGTTGTATTTATTTGTTAGTTTGATTAGAAAGGTATTTTTCTAAATTGTCCAATCCGCTCTGAAAGCCTTCTTGGAAGCCCATATCGAGCATATCGTCCATTGCTTTAGTAGAATCGAAGCTGATGAGGTTGGTAACTGTTGTTTCTCTGTTGCCTTGTTCGAATGAGGTGTGCCATTTACTTCCTGGATGCTGACTGTAATTTTTTGCACCGTTTTCGTCACAGAATGCATCTATTCCAATAAAATATTGAAGTGGAGATATTTCTATATATTCGATTAAACTCCATATTTTCTCCCCTTCGGGAGAGACCATCGCATATAACCATCTGCCATCTTGAACAAAATTCATTTCTTTAGTTTCTACTTTCCAGGGCTGCGGAGCCCACCAGTTATCCAACATCGCGGATTGCGTCCACGCTGCCCAAAGGAGCTCTAAGGATGCCTGATATTTAGAAATTACAGTGATTGTATGTTTATTTCTATCAATATCGAATAGGGTATTGCTCATGGTATTTGGTTTTAGTTAAGAAGATTTTTGTATTTTTCTCTCCCTTCGATTATCACCCACATATTAATCAAAAAGATTATTATTGCCATTGGAAGTCCTTCTTGGGCATAAAAGAAATGGTGTAGTAATATTCCAATTATGATGGGGAAGATCATTATTGCGGCTAAGTTTCTGGTCTTAGGGATAATGAATAATAGACCTGCGATAATTTCTATTGTCGCAATTAGAGGCATCAACCATTTGATGGTGCCAAATGCTTCATTTACTTTTCGAAGTTCCTCTGGCATTTCCGGGACAGGAATATACATAAAAAATTTATTGAGCCCTGCATTTATAAAGAGTAGGCCAAATAGTAAGCAAATAATAAATTTTACGATTTTCATGGTCTTCTTCTGTTTATAATCTGATAATTATTTCTTAAAGTTATCAGTGAGATAAAGAAAACAACTTAGCATAAGATAAGTTTTACAATTTTTTAAAATATTTGTCACTAAAAATATGCTACTTTTGCAGGAGAAGCAAACTGGTTCTATCGCTGTTTCGATATTATCGGAAGAGAGGAAAGTCCGGGCAACAAAGAGCAACACGCTTCCTAACGGGAAGGACCCAATTTATTGGGTACAGAAAGTGCCACAGAAAATATACCGCCACGATTTTCGGGGTAAGGGTGAAAACGTGAGGTAAGAGCTCACGGTATTGTATGGCGACATGCATTACGGTAAACCTCGTGTGTTGAAAAACCAAATAGGTTGCAGGAATCGAAGGCTGCTCGTTTTCTCTCGACTTGTCGGGACCTGCAATGGGTAGGTTGATGGACCCCAAGAGTGATCTTGGGGCTAGATAAATGATAGAGATCCCAATACATTGGGATACAGAACCCGGCTTACAAGGTTTGCTTCTTTTTCTCTTTTTATAGTTCTCTTCAGGGGGCTAAATTTTTATGGATTTGTTTTTGGTTTATTTAACATTAATGCGTTCGCTTTACGTGCTGTAACGAACTTTTCTGACCGCTTGAGATTCATTGGAATCCTGAAAGTTTTTTCTTATTTTGCTCGACATTAATTTAAATGTGAATATGGCTACAGTTTTAATAATTGATGATGAACGTCCTATCCGTAGTTCTTTGCGTGATATTTTGGAGTATGAGGATTATAAAGTTTTTGATGTAGACAATGGTATAGATGGTTTAGAGCTTCTTAAAAAGGAAAAGATAGATCTCACACTCTGTGATATCAAGATGAATAAAATGGATGGGATGGAGGTTCTGACTGCTGCTAAGGAATTTTCAGATACGCCATTTATTATGATCTCTGGGCACGGTACGATAGAGACTGCTGTTGAAGCGGCTCGAAAAGGGGCATATGACTTTCTGGAAAAGCCGCTAGACTTAAATCGTTTATTGATTACTGTGCGTAATGCTCTTGAAAAAGGGTCTTTGGTAAAAGAGACAAAGGTTCTTAAGCGTAAAGTTTCTAAAACAAAGGAGATATTGGGAAATTCTGAGGGCATTTCACTCATCAAGGAGAGTATTGAGAAGGTTGCTCCTACAGAAGCGAGGGTACTAATCACAGGCGCCAATGGTTCAGGGAAGGAGTTGGTCGCTCGATGGTTGCATGAGAAATCCAATAGGGCTTCATCTGCACTTGTCGAGGTAAATTGTGCGGCTATACCGTCCGAACTGATCGAATCCGAATTGTTTGGCCATGAAAAAGGGTCATTTACGTCTGCTGTGAAGCAACGTATAGGTAAGTTTGAGCAAGCTAGTGGAGGTACGTTGTTTTTGGATGAGATTGGAGATATGAGCCTGTCTGCCCAAGCAAAAGTATTACGTGCTCTTCAGGAGAATAAAATAACCCGTGTAGGCGGGGAAAAGGAGATCTCCGTGGATGTTCGTGTTGTGGCTGCTACAAACAAGGATCTTTTAAAAGAAATCGATGCGGGTAATTTCAGGATGGACTTGTACCATAGGCTTAGTGTTATTCTAATCCATGTGCCTTCTTTGGCAGATCGTAAGGATGATATCCCTACTTTAGCAACGGCTTTTTGTGAGGAGATCTGTGCGGACTACAATATACCGACTAAAGAGATAACTTCTGAAGCAATGAAAGCACTACAAGCGCTTCCGTGGACGGGTAACATTCGGGAATTACGCAACATGGTAGAGCGTCTTATTATTTTGAGTGATCGTAAGATAACCGAAAAGGAAGTTAGATCTTTTGCAAATCCTTCTATATCTACGCATCATGGATTGGGTGGAGGATCAGCTATGATCGATTTGGATAGAATGAATAATCTAGAAGACTTTTTAACTTTCGCGGAAGAGAAATTTTTGGTATATAAGCTAAATAAAAATGGTGGTGATACGGGGCGAACAGCTAAGCTTTTGGGTATTTCTGAAGATGGGCTTCGTGAACGAGTAAGGAAATATAATATTGTATAATGATTAAAAAAAGGGCATTAGCCCTTTTTTTAATCATTATACTTTCGTTTTTGTTTATTAAATAACATAAATACTACTATAATAAGTAGTACAATTCCTATAATAATAAATACTATAGGTGATTGTTGATCTGAATCAATTCCTGACTGGGCCCACCCCATATTAGAAAGCAACATCAGGAAAAACACACTATGCCATTTTCTCATAATACTAATATAAATCGTTAACCTTTAAATATACTCAATATTGTTGGTTAAAGCAATTGATTTAAAGTTTTTTAACATCTGAGTAATTCCTTTTTTTGGTAGTTAGCGTCTTTTTTGAAGGTCTATTAAAACACAAGAAGGTGTCCTGATCGGGACACCTTCTTCATAATTTTAGGGGCTAATATGTTAAGATATCTCCGCTAAGAAATACCCCGATTGGTTAATTAGTTCTCTTTTGTTAATGATCTCCTGTAGATTGATGTGTCCGATCACGTATTTGTAATCCTCTCCATAAAACCGCTCAGAAATATTTTTGAAAGCTATGTTTTCCAAAACATTTTCATCCTCGTAACGGAAATATACTTTGATATCAAAATTGGTAGAATACGCTAGTTCTTGTGCATTCAGGTGTTTTTTATATTCATAACGATAGTCGTATCTAAGTGCCGTGATATCCGAAAGCACAGCAGATCCTGTAGGGTGACCTCCAGCGCCTTTGCCGTAGAAGAACTGTTCATCTGCGAATGCAGCTTTTACTAATACCCCGTTGTTCTCATTCTCTACATTGAATAACATGCTATCCTTAGAGACGAACTTTGGAATTACATACAATACCACTTCGCTGTTACTTACTTCTTTTGCTAGAGGGATAAGTTTAATTTTGAAGTTCTTCTCTTTAGCGTATCGAATATCAGCTGTGCTAAGCTTGTCTATTCCTAAGTTAAGTATCTTGTTTGGGTCTACAAATAAGCCGTATGCATGCGATGCTACGATTGCTAATTTGAACTTTGGATCATAACCTCCAACATCTAAAGTAGGGTCGGTTTCAGCAAAGCCTAACTCTTGTGCTTTTTTCAGTGCTGTATCGTAACTCTGGTTTTCGTTGAATATCTTGGATAAGATATAGTTAGATGAACCGTTAAAGATACCACTTACCGAATGTAGCAACTCATTGTCGTAGTATTCCTCTAGGTTTCTAATGATTGGAATACTGCCACAGACTGCACCTTCGTATAATAACGATGTGCCGTGCTTTTGTTGCAATGTTGTAAGTTCCTGTAGATGGGTAGCGATCATCTTTTTGTTTGCGGACACTACATTCTTACCGGTTGATAGTGCTTTTTTTGTGATTTCAAATGCAGCATCGGCATCATCGATCAATTCGACTACGGTATTGATTTCGGGATCATCCAATATAGCGCTAGCATCCGTCGAAAAGAGTTCAGCAGGTAAGCTTCGCTCTTTCTGAGCGTTTTTGATAACGAACTTTTTGATTTCTAAATTGAGATTTTTGGTTTTGATGATGTCGTACAACCCTTGTCCTACAACACCAAACCCAAACATACCAATTGTAAGCTTTTTACTCATTTCCCTTTTTTATACTGTGATTTAAGTTTTACTATTTCTTTTGTTATTTTATCTTGTCAAAGGCTTGCTGTAGATCTGCCTTTATATCGTCAATATGCTCGATTCCTACAGATAAGCGTAGTGATCCAGGGTAAACTCCTGCTGCCTTTTGTGCTTCAGCACTTAATTGTTGGTGCGTTGTCGCAGAAGGGTGTATAATTAATGTCTTCGCATCACCAACATTTGCTAAGTGACTGATCAGTTCTAAAGAGTCTATAAACTCATCTGCTTTCTGTGCACCACCCTTTATGGTGAAGGAGAGAACAGCGCCATATCCATTTTTAAGATACTTTTGAGCCAGTAGGTGATGAGGGTGACTTTTTAGCCCTGGATAGCTCACTTCTTCTACTTGTGGGTGTGCTTCTAGCCATTGCGCTATTTCCTGTGTGTTGTCAACATGACGCTGTACACGCAGGGATAACGTTTCTAATCCTTGCACAAGTAAAAATGAGTTGAAAGGGGATAATGCCGGGCCGAAATCTCTCAGTCCTTCTACACGGGCTCTAATCGCGAATTGGATGTTTCCAAAGGGGCCGTCTACACCGAATACATCGGAGAATACTAGACCATGATATCCTTCAGATGGCTCGGAGAATTGTTTGAATTTTCCATTCCCCCAGTTATAGTTACCTCCATCGATGATCACACCTCCTATACTTGTACCATGTCCACCGATCCATTTTGTTGCTGATTCAACGACTACGTTGGCACCATGTTCAAGTGGTTTGAATAAATATCCACCAGCTCCAAAAGTATTGTCTACAATTAATGGCAAGTCGTATTTGCGTGCTACAGTAGCAATTTTTTCGAAATCAGGAATGTTGTAGCTCGGATTACCAATTGTCTCAACGTATATCGCTTTTGTTTTATCGTCTATTAACTTTTCTATGTTTTCGGCATCGGTATTAGCTGCAAACCTAGCCTCAATGCCCAGTCTTTTGAAGGATACTTTGAATTGGTTATAGGTACCCCCATAAAGATTTGCGCTAGATACGAAGTTCTCTCCACTTTCTAAAATATTTGTTAGTGCAATAAATTGCGCTGCTTGACCTGAGGCTACTGCTACTGCTGCTACACCACCTTCTAATGCTGCGATCCTTTTTTCGAAAACGTCGGTCGTAGGATTCATAATACGGGTGTAAATATTTCCAAACTGCTTCAACGCAAATAGGTTTGCTCCATGTTCTGCATTTTCAAATACAAAAGATGAGGTTTGGTAGATAGGTAACGCGCGGGATCCTGTCGTAGGATCTACTTCTTGTCCTGCATGCACCTGTAATGTTTCGAAATTTAAACTTTTATTATTAGCCATTTTTATTTTTTTTTGCTGTAAGATATTATGTGGAAATGCGAAAGAAATTTGGTTTTTGGTCGTCATTTATAGTGTCAATTGCATATCACCTTATTATTCGGGACTGCAATAGATACTGACGACTAGCGCATTCGGGTAGAGATACAACTGATATTGGTTGTATAAAAGGAGATTTTGCGAGTAGGTTTACTATTCGCAACAATTGCTAATTGTCTTGTGAAATTTAATGTCATCGTCTTTTTTCATTTATATGCTCCAAAGATTTATTTCTTTGGACAGGAATTGGCACCTTTTCAAATCTTTTTTGAAGGTTGCCAGCGGGTCATTGAGCCAGTCTCTCGCCGCTTCTTTATAAACCAAGACCTATACTAGAAAGGTGTTGATTAGATACACTATCTATCGATAGTGCAGCGCAAATATAATACAAACTTTTAAATAACAAAAAAAATAGGACAAGTTTCTGCGAACTGTTGTAGTCAAGCCCTTAAAACTTCAGGTGCTTGACTGTTAGTCCATTGTTTATAAGTTGCTTTAATGCGGCGATACCAATAGTTAAGTGGGTTTCGACAAACTTTGCGGTAACCGATAGATCGCTTTCAATTGTTTTAACGCCTTCTGGAATCATTGGTTGATCCGAAACGAGTAAGAGTGCTCCTGTAGGGATTTTGTTTGCAAAACCCACGCTGAAAATGGTCGCGGTCTCCATATCTACGGCCATGACACGTATAGTCTTTAAGTATTTTTTAAAAGCTTTATCGTGCTCCCATACCCGCCTATTTGTAGTATAAACCGTTCCTGTCCAATAGTCTCTGGCATGATCCCGAATTGTAGTGGATATTGCTTTTTGCAGTGCGAATGCGGGTAGGGAAGGCACTTCTGGTGGAAAATAATCATTTGAAGTTCCTTCTCCCCGAATAGCAGCAATTGGCAGTATTAATTCGCCCACAGCAATTTTCTTTTTTAATCCACCTGTTTTTCCTAGAAATAGGACAGCTTTGGGTTTAATTGACGATAACAGATCCATTACTGTGGCAGCCATAGGGCTTCCCATGCCAAAGTTGATGATGGTTATCCCGTTGGCGGTGCATGCTTGCATGGCCTTGTCTTCGCCGTAAACAGGGGCATCTTCATGCATAGCAGAGAACATCTTAACATATTTAGAGAAATTTGTCAAGAGGATATACTCGCCAAACTCTTCTAAAGGTTTGCCTGTGTAACGGGGCAACCAATTTGAAACAATATCTTCTTTTGATTTGAGTCCAGGTGTTATTGGAGTCTCTACAGATTTAGTTTTTTTCATGTTCCGTGGTTTTTAATTAAAAAATAATCCCCCACCGAATGGGTGAGGGATCGTTGTATTAGGCTACTTTCAATTTCTTGATATCTGATTTAGCAAATTTTTTCTTTGCATAATCGAGCGTTATATGTAGCGTGGTGTCCTCACTTTCTTCTTTGCTTGTCGGTATCTCGAACATCGCATCGAGCATGATTGCCTCACATATACTTCGTAGACCTCTAGCGCCTAGCTTAAAGTCCCAAGCTTTGTCAACGATAAAATTATAAACCTCCTTGTCAAATTTGAGTTCTATTCCCTCGTACTCAAATAACTTGACGTATTGTTTTATCAACGCATTTTTAGGTTCTGTGAGGATACTTAATAAAGTTTCTTTATCAAGCGGATTCAAATGCGTTAATACCGGTAGTCGGCCTATCAGCTCCGGAATTAGGCCAAAGCTTTTTAGGTCTTGAGGTGTTATATATTTATACAGATTATTAAGGTCGATATCTTCCTCTTCTTCTATCATTTTATAACCTACGGTCTGTGTTCTTAGGCGGTTGGCAATCTTCTTTTGTATACCGTCAAAAGCTCCACCACAGATGAATAAAATGTTACTCGTATTTACCGTTATCATTTTTTGATCGGGATGTTTTCGGCCACCTTGGGGAGGTACGTTTACATTCGTTCCTTCTAAAATTTTAAGTAATGCTTGTTGTACACCCTCGCCAGATACATCTCTTGTGATCGAAGGATTATCGCTTTTACGAGCGATCTTATCAATCTCGTCAATATAGATGATTCCTCTTTCAGCGGAAGCTACATCGTAGTCCGCAGACTGTAGTAGACGGGTAAGTATACTTTCCACATCTTCCCCCACGTATCCGGCTTCCGTTAGTACAGTGGCATCGACTATGGAGAAAGGTACATTAAGAATTTTAGCGACGGTTTTTGCTAATAAAGTTTTGCCTGTACCTGTTTCTCCAACTATGATTAAGTTAGATTTCTCGATTTCAGTTTCATCTGAACTCGATTTTTGATTCAATCTTTTGTAATGGTTGTATACGGCTACAGAAATAACTTTTTTAGCATCATCTTGTCCAATTACATACTGGTCTAAATGCTGTTTGATTTCTAAAGGACGGATTAACTTTAGCGTGGTTTGTAGCGATTTATTTTTTCGCTGATTTAATTCTTCCGCTAAAATTTCGCCTGCTTGGGTCACACAGCGATCACAGATATGCGCTCCATCTCCGGCGATCAGCATCAATGCTTCGTTTTTGCTGATCCCGCAGAAAGAACAGTGGATATCTTTATTGTTCTTACTCATTTATTTACTTTCTTTTCTAGGTGCTAAGACCTCATCAATCATTCCAAATTCCTTCGCTTCTGCTGCCCTCATCCAGTAGTCACGGTCAGATGATTTCTCAACCCATTCGTAGGATTGACCTGAATGTTCCGCGATAATGGTGTACAACTCTTCCTTAAGCTTTAACATTTCGCGCAAATTGATTTCCATATCTGCTGCTACTCCCTGAGCTCCCCCAGAAGGCTGGTGAATCATGACACGCGAGTGTTTTAATGCGGCGCGTTTCCCTTTTGCTCCAGCGACCAATAAAACTGCTCCCATAGAAGCAGCCATACCTGTACAAATAGTCGCTACATCTGGAGAGATATACTGCATGGTATCATAGATCCCTAATCCCGCATATACACTACCTCCTGGGGAGTTGATGTATATTTGTATATCTCTTTGTGCATCAGTGGATTGTAGGAATAGTAGTTGCGCCTGAATGATGTTGGCAACTTGATCATTGACCCCATCTCCTAAGAAAATGATACGATCCATCATTAATCTGGAGAATACGTCCATCTGCGCTACATTTAACTGCCGTTCCTCAACGATGTAAGGCGTCAAATTGGTTGGTGTTTGAGTCTCTATACGGGAAATAAATCCGTCAACATGTTGAGAGCCAATGCGGTGGTGTTTGATGGCATATTTTCTGAATTCGTTTTTATCTATATTCATTTTTTGGTGATTTTACTTTTATAAATTATTAGACTAATATAAATTGTATTTTCTTAAATACAAATAATATTTATGTCTCCTTATTGTAAATTGGTAGATCTGAAATAAAATCTATGGTACTGTTTTCAAAATTAACTTTACAAAAATAGTGCTGCAAGCCGTTGCTAACTAATAAAAGCGGGATTTTGTGTTTGCTGTTGTAATTCCCAATCTGTTCAAAAGTACTTTGTGAGATCTTGACTCCTGGTGCTTTAAACTCAGCGAGTAAGATTTTTTCTCCTTTGTTATTAAATATGACAAGGTCGCTTCTTTTTTGCAACTCATTTATGAGCAGGCCCCCTTCTATTTGCATCAATGATTTGGGATACTTTTTGTGAAGATGTAAAAAATGTACCCAATGTTGCCTTACCCATTCCTCTGGTGTGAGTACCAAATTTTTCTTTCTGAGGATATCAAATACATAAACTTTGTTTTGAATACGGGTCAGCTTTAAAGGAAAAGGAGGTAAGTTTAATGGTACTGGCTTAAACATACGCAAATTTACGGAATTTTGGCTGTATAACAAAATGGAAGGGTGGACAGTGGTTAATTTTAAAGAACGTTTGTTCTTGTCGCTCAAGCCGCGACTGGCTTCTCCTTTTGTCTTGCCAAAAGGAGGCAAAAGCGCGTCACTATACCGGCTTGCCACAAAGCCTTCCTATCCCTTCAATTGGCAACCCGCCAAGGTGACATTTTCCAAAGTGAAAGAAGCTGCGAACAAGGTATAAAATTTTTGAGAAAGCGACCTTGTAGCATATGGAGTCAAAAGCCGTAAAGTTATCATAGTACAGCAGTACATCTTGCAGTAGATAAGGATTTACCTTCGGTGAGTTCACAAGCTCGGTTTCAGTCTAGGGGAGCAAATGTTTGGAGACCGAGGAAATCGCCATGATAGCTTTACGTACTGTGATGAACATAGGCTACAAAGCCTTGATTTATGGACTTTTGTTGATTTTGGTGTCCATGAGCTCCCTACGGTCAGTTTTTTGCTTCGTTTTTTTAACAAGCAAACCTTCAAAGATGCTCTTGAATGCCTTTAAAAAACAAACACAATGAAAAATAATGAAGGCTCTGTTCTGGCAAGGACAAAAGATAATTCAAACCTTCTTTAAAAGACATCAATATTTTAGCAACTTCCTATATATTCCTGTAGAATGTGTATTTTCGCAAGGTCATGAGTGCACAATCCATCTTAAGCGATATAAAGCAACGTAAGTTCAAACCGCTGTATTTATTGCATGGCGAAGAGTCATACTACATAGATCTAATTACAGATAGTGTCGAAAATAATGTTCTCAATGAAGGACAGAAGGGCTTTGACCAAACTATTCTTTATGGTAAAGATACCGACTTCTCTACGATAGTGAGTGCTGCTAAGCGCTATCCGATGATGAGCGATTATCAGGTAATTATTATTAAGGAAGCACAGGGACTGAAATGGAAAGGGGATGACGCATTCTTAACAAAGTATATAGATCAGCCTACTCCCACAACTATTTTGGTCTTCGCTTTTAAGCATGGCAAATTTGATAAGCGTACGAAGCTATATAAATCAATAGAAAAAAAGGGTATTGTCTTTGAATCCGAGAAGCTTTATGATAATAAAGTTGCCCCTTGGATTTTGGAAGAATTGCAACGTAATGGGCAAAGGATACATCCTCAGGCGGCAGCTTTAATGGCAGATTATTTGGGGACGGACCTATCGAAGATTGCTAATGAAGTACAGAAGCTTGTACTTAATGTACCCAAGGATCGGGAAATATCGGTTCAGGACATAGAACAAAATATCGGTATCAGTAAAGATTTTAATGTTTTTGAGTTGAATTCTGCTTTGGGCAAGCGCGAATTAATGAAGGCTGTTCAGATAGTCGATTATTTTGCATCAAACCCTAAATCGAATCCCTTTGTTGTTGTAATAGGTGCTGTTGCTGGATATTTCACGAAGTTATTGAAGTATCATTATTTACCGGATAAATCCTCGGCTGTGGTGGCTAAGGAACTCGGTGTGCATCCTTTTTTTACGAAAGAATACGACGCAGCAGCGCGTAACTTTAATCGTCGTAAACTATTTGATGTACTAGCTGTTTTACGGGAATATGATTTGAAGTCTAAAGGGGTAAATGCAGGCCCCAACATCAACGATGGTGAGTTGATGCGGGAGATGGTATTCAAGATTCTCAGTTAAAACGTTTCCCATCGGATAAGAGATAACTAGATCCATAAACTGATGGATCATGAATAATTATACACATATGGAAAAACTTTTTCTTTTCTTTTTAGGTTTCATTTGTTACACGGGGCTTCGTGCGCAGTCATTCTATACTGTAATTCAAGGAGGGGGCAATTTGGGCTTTGCCAACGAAGGTTATAAAGGAGCCTTTAATGGTTATTCCTTACATTTTATCTTTGGAAAGAACTTTGACGACAGAGCCTACCTTGGGCTTGGTTTGGGAAACGAACGGTTAAAAGGTAATTACAGAACGAATGACCCACATCAGGATGATCAAAAGAAATATAATTATGATCAGAATCTATTCCCCATATTTATTGATGGTAGATTGCCTTTCGGCGAGATAGGAGCTAGCGCCAGAATAGGTCTACTGATTAACGGCGGATATGCACCTCGACTGAGCCCACAATATGATAATGGGTTCTTATTCAAAGGAGGTTTTTTCTATCTGCATGAAGCTCCGGGTAGAACCGATTGGACGGTTTCAGCCAGTTACGGCTATCAGCAACTGACGAAGAACATTTTTAGAAAGGATTTTCAGCATCAACATTTTAATCTGTCAGTGGGTATAATGCTGAAGTAGTCCATTTAAACTTTTAACTTTACGAATATGAAGAACGGAAAAACGAGAGCAGATATTAAGCCAGGGATGTTAGTTAATATCGTGTTAAAGAAAGACCAACGAACAGGTATTCTGACGGAGGGTATTGTGAAAGATCTATTAACTTCGGCTCCGGTTCATCACCGTGGTATCAAAGTACGGTTGGATGATGGGCAGATTGGTAGGGTACAGGAAATATTGGAGGAGGATTAGCGATATTTTTTTATTTTTATTTTTTACTTGTTACTTTTCTTTCTACCTTTGTCCCTCGTGAAAATTGATGTTTCTGATTTGATTTCCAAAGACAATTTGTTCAATGTTTACATTGAAATATCACGAGATTGATACGTATAGCCCATTTGGGCTTTTTTTATGTCCAAAAATTGATCTTTGATTTCCATAAGGAAGTGTCACCCACAGTGAAGAAGGTATATATTCCTTATTCTCAGTTTGAAATTATTTAGTATTTTTAATATAAAAAATGACCAGCTACAGTAAATTACCCGCAATTTTAGTTTTAGAAGATGGAACAGTTTTTCACGGTAAGGCAGCCGGAAAGATTGGAACAACTACTGGAGAAATTTGTTTCAATACCGGCACTACGGGATACCAGGAAATATTTACCGATCCGTCTTATTTTGGACAGATTATGGTGACTACCAATGCTCATATTGGTAATTATGGTATTGATGAAGATGACGCCGAGTCTGATAAAATTCAGATTGCAGGACTGGTTTGTAAAAATTATAATATTAACTATAGCCGTAAAATGGCTGATGAGTCGATTCAGTCTTATTTTGAAGAGCAGAACTTAGTTGGTATTTCGGATATTGATACGCGTTCATTGGTGCGTCATATTCGTGACAAAGGAGCCATGAACGCTATTATATCGTCCGAAAATCTTGACGCAGACTCTTTAAAAGCAGCGTTGGCCAAAGTGCCTTCTATGGATGGGTTAGAATTATCGTCTTCGGTGACGACCAAAGAGCCTTACTTCTATGGTGATGAGACAGCTAGCACCCGTATAGCTGTATTGGATTTGGGAATTAAGAAAAACATCTTGCGCAATTTTGATGCGAGACAGGTGTATGCTAAAGTATTTCCTGCTAAAACTACGTTTGCAGAGATGGAAGCTTGGGGAGCGGACGGTTATTTTATTTCTAATGGCCCCGGTGATCCTTCTGCGATGGATTATGCGATTACTACTGTTCAACAGATTTTGGCGGCAGAAAAGCCTATGTTCGGAATCTGTTTAGGACACCAGATTTTGGCTTTGGCACATGGTATCCGTACACAAAAAATGTTTAACGGTCATCGCGGTATCAATCATCCGGTAAAAAATATCATTGCGGATAAATGTGAGATTACATCACAAAATCACGGATTTGGTGTTGTAAGGGAAGATATTGAAAATTCGGAAAATATTGAAGTGACTCACATCAATTTGAATGATAACTCGATAGAAGGTATACGTGTTAAAGGCAAGAATGCTTTCTCGGTACAATATCACCCTGAGTCTTCTCCTGGCCCACACGATTCCCGGTATTTATTTGATGACTTTATCAGCATGATAAAAGGATAATAAATAGAAAGAGCTCAGATGATTAACTGAGCTCTTTCTATTTAATAAAACTATTAGCCTTAAAAAACTTGATTCTTATCGCCAAATGTGATCATGATCATTCCTGCTACGATGACGAAAATGCCTAAAATCTGCATCCAGGAAATAGCGGTTTTGAAATATAAAGCCATGGCAAGTTGAACAGTGATAAACGTCCCGCCCGAGCATAAAGCAATTACGATCGGTTGTGACACATTTTTGAATAACTGTACCAAAAACCAACTTGCAGAAAGAAGTATAATATTTCCAATAATCAATGCATGCCAATGATATTTTGGATTGATTCCGCCCCACTTAAATAGGATACTGGATATGATTTGACAGGCCCAAAACGAGGCAAAATAGATGTAATTGATCATTATGTTATTGTTCGTTAACCGAAATTAAAACGAATATACGAATGGTAACTATGATTTTTTTATTTTCGTGTTTAATATACCCGGGGACTTTCTAACAGGTCGGTAACATAGCCTAAAATCTCAATTTCACTTTCGCCATCTTCAAGCATGGAAAATGTTAAATAGGCCGCATATATCTCACAGCTGAATACGATGTGTTTGTCCTGGATAATCGTATCTATTATTTCATCTCTAGTTTCAAAACCAATGTGCTGAAGCTCATTGTGTAGATTTGTTGAGATAGATTCATGACACTCGCCACTAGCAAAACCTACGATGATATGTAATATTAATTTATCAAAAATATCGGGGTCTAGACCTTTGAATCGATTGGCATAAAGCTCGTAATCAAAACGCTTTTTTGCACTATTAACTATTTTATCCCAGATCAAAAATTCTGTTTTCGTCTGCATAACTGCTCGTGTTTATAAAAGTGGTTAAGTAAATATAAGATATTCAGATTGTATTTCAAAGGCTAAAAAATCTTGATTTAGATTTTGAAGTCTGTCGGATTCGTATTATTCAGAAGTGTTAAAACTATTTTATAAACATAATTGTATATAGATTATACGGATTATTATGCCGTGAGGAACTACAAGAAAAGGAGGATATCATGTTGATCAACCATTATGTCGATCCAGAAGAGGATTTTGATTCTGACGAAAATGAGAAAGAAGCGTTAGAAGTGAACGATTTGGCTTTTGACGAAGAAAAAGGAAGTTATCGATTTGATGTGGAGGATAATGACCCCGATTGGGATCATCCTGCAGACTACGATACACTGAGTAGGGGGGCGGAGGATGATGCTTCTACCTATGATGTTTCTAATCCTTTCGTCGGTTCGGAATATTCAGATTTAGACGATTTAAAACAAGAGGATCTTGAAAATTCGGGAATGCGGATTACCAATAAGAAAAATCTGAAAGTTTCTAAGCTAGATCGGGATTTAGCTAAAGATGAAGAAGATTTCAGAGATGATCTGGATGAGGAGGGGTATCCTCGATAAAAGCTTTTGTTACATCTTTACATTGTTTACAAATAGATCTATTTTTGGTTGAGGTTAGTAAAGCAATCTCATTTTATGTCATTTAACCGTCATAAATCACTTGAAGACGTTCACGAAAGTGTGCACGTTTATCAGGGGCGTTCAAGGATAAAACGTTTACTCAGTTTCTTCGGTCCAGCTTATTTGATATCGGTTGGTTATATGGATCCGGGAAATTGGGCGACAGACTTAGCTGGTGGTAGTGCATTCGGCTATGCGTTACTATGGGTGCTTCTGTTAAGCAATTTGATTGCATTGCTACTTCAGAGTCTTTGCGCTCGATTGGGAATTGTGCGTGGAAAAGATTTAGCACAATGTAATAGAGAGCTATATCCTAAACGAACCAATTTTTTCTTGTACCTACTTGCCGAGATAGCGATTGCAGCCTGCGACCTGGCTGAGGTTTTGGGTATGGCTATCGGATTAAATTTACTTTTTGGCATTGATCTTATTTGGGGAGTGATAATTAGTTTCGCGGATACATTCTTACTTCTTTATTTACAAAAGTTAGGCATGCGGAAGCTAGAATTGTTTATTGTAGGGACTATTGCATTGATAGGCGCTTGTTTTGTTGTGGAGATGTTCTTAGCAAAACCAGATTTGGAGGAGGTGGCGAAAGGTTTAATACCCTCTATACCCAATGGAGCAAGGTTGTATTTAGCTATTGGGATTATTGGGGCAACAGTGATGCCGCACAATCTTTATCTACACAGCGCTTTAGTGCAGACCAGGAAAATAGAGAAAAACTTTACGTCTATTAAGAAGGCTATTAAGTACAATTTTTTAGATAGTGCAGTAGCGTTGAATTTGGCCTTTTTCGTCAATGCTGCTATTCTGATTTTATCAGCATCTGTTTTTTACAAAAATGGAATGCATGAAGTTGCCGAATTAGGTGATGCTTACCATTTACTTGGAAATATACTGGGTACGGAATGGGCGCCCAAATTATTTGCCATAGCATTGATTTTAGCGGGACAAAGCTCTACGGTAACGGGAACATTGGCGGGGCAAATCGTTATGGAAGGATATTTAAGGTTGCGGATTAGCCCCTTACTGCGCAGGCTTATTACTCGATTATTGGCTGTCGTTCCGGCTATTTTGGTGATACTTCATTTTGGGGAAGGTTATGTCGGGCAGATGTTGATTTTTTCACAGGTCTTGTTGAGTATGCAGTTGGCATTCGCTATCATTCCCTTGATACACTTTGTGAGCGACAAAAAAACAATGGGAGCATTTGTCATCACTCCTTCTGTAAAGGTATTATCTTGGACTGTTGCTGTTGTGATTTCGATTCTAAATTTCAAATTAGTGTATGAGGAAGTTTCCGGGTGGATTGCTTTATATCAAAATTTTTGGATTACTATTTTGTTGTTAACGGGCAGTCTTGGGGTGTTGGCTTTACTGCTGGTTACCATTTTTTATCCGTATACTAATGTTGGTAAGCCCGCGACATTGGACTTGCATTCTGCCTTTGAAGAGCTGGAGTTTGGACGGACGAATCAAATAAAAAGAATACTTTTGGCGTTAGACTTCTCTAAATCGGATGAAGCAGTTATTAACCAAGCGCTGTCTTTCAACAAAGATGATGTTATATTTGTCTTAACACATGTCGTAGAAAGTGCCTCGGTTAATTATTCCGGTGAAGATACGGGAGATTATGAATCTGTGCACGACAAAGAGCATATCCGTAAATATGTAGAGCTGCTCCGTGGATTCGGATTTAATGCATCATATGAACTGGGCTATAGCAATAGGGTTAAAGCCATTAAAGGTTTAGTTGAGAAATTGGATATTGACCTTTTAATTGTTGGGTCACATGGGCATAACGGCTTTAAAGATCTTATTTTTGGAGAAACGGTAAACAAATTACGTCACACCGTTAAAATTCCGGTTTTAATAGCGCAATAGGAGATAATTATGGAAATAAAACTAATAGGGAAAAAGGCTCTGGTAGGCGGGAGTTCTTCAGGAATTGGAAAGGCCATTGCAATAGAGCTTGCAAAATGTGGTGCTGAGGTGACTTTAATGGCTCGCTCAGTAGATAAACTTGAGATGGTGTTGAAAGAGTTGGACGTAAGTTTTGGACAACAACATGGCTATCTACATACCGATTTTAATGATCCGAAAAGGCATAGGGATAATTTGAAAGATTATTTTTCAAATCATAAGGTAGATATCTTGGTGAATAATACCAACGGTCCGCAGGCCGGAGATGTGTTGTCGAAAGACGAGTTTGACTATCAGCAAGCTTTTGATTTGCTGTTCCAAAATGCGGTATTAACAAGCCAACTAGCATTGCCCTATATGAAAAGTCAGGGTTTTGGGCGGATTATTAACGTGTCATCGATGACAGTTAAAGAGCCTCAAGATGCTCTTGTTCTATCAAATACGATGCGTACGGCTCTTGTATCTTGGAGCAAAAGCTTGTCGAATGCTGTCGCAGCGGAAGGTATTACTGTCAATTCTATCTTAACGGGATATTTTGATACGGATCGTCTTAATAGTTTGATGGAGTCTCAGGCTCAAAGCAGGGGAGTTAGTGTAGACGAGATCCGTCAACAACGTATTGCATCGGTACCCATGCATCGATTGGGGGATCCGAGCGAGTATGGGTATTTAGCGGCATTTTTAGCTTCCGAGTATGCGGCATTTCTTACAGGAACGGCTATTCCTTTGGATGGAGGGATTGCAAAGACAATATTTTAGAAAAGAGTAAAGGGACGATACATTACATCGTCCCTTTATAAATTGTTATGGCTTATCCCACCACACTCTAGTGTTTAAACCATCAGTTCCTCCGTATGGGAAAGCCTTTACAGCTGCCTCATAATTTGTCTTGTTATTTGATGCTTCTTGTGTTGGGTAACCTTCTCGACGAGGCATTTGACCACCATTGATATCAGCTGCAACTGTTAAGTTAGGGTATCCTGTTCTTCTCCATTCTGCCCAGCCTTCGTATCCGTAAGGGAATAAGTGAATCCAACGTTGTGTAGCAATTTGTTCAATTGCCTTATTTGCATTATATGCAATATCTATATTGGTTAAATATGTTGCTACATCTGTTGTAGAACCAGTCCATTGTGCGATAGATTGTTTAATAGCTTCTTCATAAAAAGATTTTGCCTGACTATCCCCCCCACTTATCCATCCCAACTTTGCAGCTTCTGCTTTAGCGAATAATAGTTGTGCATATGTCACTAGATGAACAGGTGAATCTTGCTTTCTAATTGAACTGCCAAAAAGTGATATTTTTGGTATATCAACATCAGGATTGGGGACTAGTTTACCAAACTCTAAGCCTGCATATCCTCCAGTGTTATTTTTATCGCCGAAAACAGGTAGACGAGGGTCGTTATATGGTAACATATGATCAACCAAAGTTTTGCTTAAAGCATACCAGTTTCTTTTTAGGACAGTAAACGAGTTATACCAGAAATTTTCATGAGCTGATTCTGCTAGGTGAGGATAGGATAAGTTATCACTGTTGGAAGTTAAGATGCCAGCATCCATTGCTTTTACAAACTCCGCTTTTCCTTTTTCAGGATTTACTTTAGAAAGGCGTAATGCCATTAACATATGGATAGAGTTACCTAATTTTTTCCATTTTGCAATATCACCTTTGTAAACAATATCATTTTTGATATTTCCATTCGTTAAAACAATATTATTGTTTGCTTCATCTAATAGTTTGAATATGCTATTATAAATTTCTTCCTGTTTATCATATTTTGGATTAGATAACCCTATTCCTTTAAGTGCTTCATTCATAGGGACATCTCCCCATCGGTCTGTGACGTGCCACATGAAGAAAGCCTTTAATGTTTTTGCGACGGCAATCTGATTGACAACAGGTCCTTCATTGGCATTTAACTCTTTCTCACTTTGGAGTACTGCTTCAAGATTCATCAGTGGACCAGCATACCAGGTAGAAAAATTAAAGTTAGTTGCTATAAATCTTGAATTGTCAGTGAAAGTTGTTAGACTAAGATATTGGGGGTAATGTACACCATATGCGCTTGAGCTCACATTGGATAGATAGAGCTGTGAATTAGCTATAAGTTGTGTTCCGGAAGCTTTACTTGGTCTATTCGGATCCTCATAATATGAATCGTCAAACTTTGTACAGGAGATAATTAACATTGGACTGATAGCAATCCATAGATACTTCATTATATTATGCTTTTTCATGACTTTCTATTTAAAACTTAACACTTAAATTAAAACCATAGGAGCGTACGGTCTGTAATTCTCCTTTTTCTATCCAGCTGATGTTCGCACTACCTGAAGACAACTCTGATGGATCAAGACCTTTTGGCGCTTTTTGCCAAATCATCCAAGGATTTCGGGCTATAGCAGAAATTCGTATTGATTTTAAAGGAGTTCTGCCTAATTGATTATCAGTGAATGTATAGCCTAAACTAACTTCCCGTAATTTGATATACGAAGCATCGAATACCCACTCTTCATAAATTCTAGTACCAATCTGATTTCTAAAATAGGTTCTTGCATCAATAAATGCGTTTACCTCTTGTCCTGATGATTGTGATATCCCGTTGATTTCATAACCTCCACCATCAACTAAAGGATCACGGACATTTTTACCTTTGCTATTTAGAACTGCAGTTTCTTCAGCCTGACCGGACTTTACTGCTAACATTTTTGACCAACTAAAGAATTTTCCTCCCGATTGGAAGTCTATCATGGTATTCAAGTCAAAGTTTTTATATCTGAAACTATTAATAAATCCACCGGTGAATTTTGGAACAACCGAACCAAAATTCTTATTTAACTCTTGAATCGGTAAGTTCGCGTTGTCTAGTAATATTTTTCCAGTCGCCTCATCTCTTTTGTATCCAGGTCCTACTAATGAACCAAATGCTTCTCCTTTATTAGCATATAGATATACTGTTTGACTTGAGTAGGTGTTGTTGTCCAGTTGATAGGAATCAATTCCTGTTATCAGTTCGTGAATAATACTGTTGTTTCTTGCCCCGTTAAGTGTTGTGTTCCAAGTAAAGTTACTAGTTTGAACTGGGGTTGCTGTCAGTGACAACTCAATACCGTTATTTTCTATATCGCCTGCATTCACCCTAAATTGAGTGAATCCAGTCGCTACAGGAGAAGAGAGTCCAATAACTTGATCTTTGTTTCTTTGCATGTAATAAGTGAAATCTAATCCTAATCTATTGTTGAAGAATTTTAAATCTGTACCAATTTCAAAGGAATTCGCAAATGATGGTTTCAAACTAGGGTTATTTAAAACATCAGGTACATAAAGTGTATTTATCGGTCCATTCGAACTCGTGTACACGGATCCAATTTCGTAATTTAAAATAGTAGAATATGGTGGGACAGAAGCTCCTGCTACAGCGTATGAACTTCTTAGTTTACCAAAACTTAAGATTGAAGATTCTATCAAATTACTGAATACAAAAGAACCAGATACAGAGGAATAGTTGTAGGCATTGTTGTCTTTTGGCAATGCTGAAGAAATATCTCTTCTGAAAGATCCGTCAATAAAGTAGGTTTCTTTGTAGCCTAAAGAAGTCATTATATATGCGGATCGTGTTTGTTCCTTTAGTTTGTATGAGGCGACAGCAGGCCTATCTATTGAGGCTTCGATGTTATAGAAACCAATTGAACTCAGTCCTCCTTGTGTACGTTGGCTGAGGTAGTCATAATTACGTATATAAATATTTCCACCAAGGTTGGTATTGAGGGATAAGTCTCCCCATACTTTATCATATTGAGCAAGAAATTCATAATTGCTTTCTTCGTTTTGGTATTTGCCCACACTATATCCTTGATTTGATTTGAAAGTACCATCGGCACTTTCTGATCGTCCTCCGATAGCGAGTCTTCTGCTGATGTTTTGTGTAAATTGATCTCTTCTTATGAAACCTGAGACCTTAAGTTCTGAAAAAATCTTGTAGGTTACTCCAACATCTCCAAAAAATCGATCTCTAGAATCATTGTTTAGATTTTCATAGGCGTCAAAAAATGGATTATTCCAGTCTGACGGTGTGTTATTGACTATTAATTCTGAAGTTGTATTTGGATTCACATTCCAGTTTAGAATGGTACCATCAGCATACTTATAATTCCGTAATCGGTTGATGTCTATATTTCTTTGAAACCATTGTGTCGCCCCCGTAAAGGATCCTTGATAACCTTGTGTAGGGCGTTGTCCTTTGTTGTTGGCATAATTGATATTAGCAGATGCGGTCAGTTTTTCTGTTATGTCCAGTGATCCATTAACAGCAAAGTTGTTTCTTTTGAGCCATGTATTAGGGTAAGTACCTTTGATATATGCGTTATTATAAGAAAAACGAATAGCACTGTTTTCTGCCCCTCCACTTATCGTAATTCCGTTATTGGTATTTATCCCTGTATTGAAGAAATCTTTGATATTGTCAGGTTGTGGTACGAATGGGCTAGCCTTTCCATAATCTGGATCCTGAGGATAAAAGCTATAAAACATTCGGACAGGTGTTCCATCCATTTTTGGCCCCCAAGATTCATCATTACCATTTACGTAGAATTCTCCTGAAGCCAATTTCAAAAAGTTCTGGTTATTGCCCACTCCATATGTGTTTTGTAGGGGCATAAAATTGCCAACCCGTTCGAATGAAGTTGCAGAGCTAAGATCTATTGCTACTGATTTAGGGCCTTTCTTGCCTTTTTTTGTAGTTATCATAATAACTCCATACTGCCCACGGATACCATAGAGCGCCGACGCTGTGGGGCCTTTTAGTATGTTGATGTTTTCGATGTCTTCTGGGTTGATATCTTGTCCTACGTTTCCTAGGTCGACTCCATTTCCATTACTTGAACTGAAATTTGAGTTGGAGATGGGGGTTCCATCAATTACCATTAAGGGTTGCCCCCCTCCTGTCACTGAATTAATCCCCCTTAATTTTATTTTTTGAGTTCCTCCTAAATTTGCTCCCGAAGAACCAGTTACCTGAGCACCGGCGACCTTTCCCGCTAGAGATCCTAAAACGTTAGTTTCCTTTGTGAAAGTCAAATCATCTCCTCCAATTTTCTGGGTAGAGTAACCTAACGATTTTTGAGATCTTTGGATCCCTAGAGCTGTTACAACAACTTCTTCTATATCCTCTTCTCCTGATAGCAGTGTTATTCTTATCGTCTTTCTGCCTCTTACCTCTATTTCCTGCGGGCTGTATCCAACAGCAGAAATTAATAATGTTGAATTTTGGTCTGTATTCAAAGAGAATAGACCGCTGGAGTTTGTTGAAGTTGCAGTAGAGGTCCCTTTGACCGTGATTGTCACTCCTGAAAGTGGAGTGCCATTTTGATCGGTCACTTTCCCAGCTACTGAAACCTGCTGCGCATTTACAACCTGTAAACCGGCGCTAGCCATCACACATAGTGTGGTGAGTAGATGAATTTTCATGAATAAGGCTTATTAGTTTATAATTATTAAGTTTGTATGGTTACTCCGACCGACTTAACGGTCGGAGATTTTTTTGGTTCTGGTGTTAGGCGTTTTTCAATACCCCTATCCCCGGACGATCAGGCAGTATACACTGACCATCTTGTACTATCATTCCACTATAGATATCATTACCGATTAATAATGCTCCATCCAAATCTGCCCAGTCGATTAGTGGTGCAAGCTGTGCTGCAGCGGATATTGCACAAGAGGTCTCGGTCATGCACCCCAGCATGACTTTCAAGTCCAAGGCACGTGCTAGTTCGGCCATCCGTTTTGCTTCACGCATTCCTGTGCATTTCATCAATTTGATGTTTATTCCTGTATACACGCCTTGCAGTTTCGGTATATCGATCAGCCGTTGACAACCCTCATCTGCAATGGTTGGAATGGGGGAGTGGGCGGTAAGCCAGGCATTCTCATCTAGCATTTCTTTCGGCATAGGTTGCTCTAAAAATACTACATTCCTTTCATTAAGCCAGTAAGCCATTTCCAATGCTTCTTCTTTATTTTTCCAACCCTGGTTTACATCGGCACATAAGGGTACATCGGTGACCGAACGGATGGTGTCAATAATCATCTTATCCGTATCGAGACCCAATTTCACTTTTAATATCTTAAATTGTTCCGCTTCTTTTACTTTTTTACGAATCATCTCCTCACTATCGATACCAATAGTGTATGAGGTAGGGGGGATTCGATTGGGGTTTAATCCCCATAT
Source organism: Sphingobacterium sp. xlx-96 (assembly GCF_011007365.1). GTDB lineage: Bacteria > Bacteroidota > Bacteroidia > Sphingobacteriales > Sphingobacteriaceae > Sphingobacterium > Sphingobacterium luzhongxinii. The sequence continues at coordinate 132,463 of NZ_WFKM01000014.1, forward strand.
CTTGTAAAAGGGCTGTTGCATTATTTTTCCCAATAAATCGTGCAATGCGATATCAATAGATGCCTTGGCTGCTGTATTTTTCTCTTCCAAGAGATCTACATAAGAAAGGATCTCTTCTGTCTCGAACGGTGATGAAAAAGCTGATAAATCTACTTTTCGTAAAAAAGTGCAAACACTTTCCTGTGACTCGCCCAAATAGGGAGGCATACTTGCTTCGCCATATCCAATGATGCCGTCGTATTCTATTTCGGTCAATACCACGGGAGTAGTCGTTCTACTAAATGATGCAACTGTAAAAACGTGACGCATTTCTAAGGTATAAGGCCTAAAGCGCAACGTGAATTTCCCCATTTTCTTTGTTTGCCAATCTGTGGTGTTCATGGTGTTATGATTGTGCTAAATAATTATTTTTTATAAAATGAATTGTCCTGCACGCGTTCGATTGCTTTATCGTTTGATCCTACGTAACGTTTGGCAGCAACCACAGTCCTCGTTTGGAAGTCATCGTAATTGTTTGCATCTTTCAGTATAGAATTGATGCGTACCGTCCCTGCGGAATGAATAAATTCGCCATTGCTGATATATAGTGCTACGTGTGTGACACGAGCATTGGGGCTATTGGCCTTTCCGGCAGCAAAGAACAGCAAGTCGGCGGGTTTTAGATTCTTTAATGCTTTGGAAGGATCAAAATGCCCCTCTTGGTCTAGAATGTCGACTGGATCACCCACTAATACTTGTTGGGAAGCGTCTCGTGGTATTACATAGCCATTCATAAAGAAAGCGGTTTTTGTGAAACCGCTGCAATCTACTCCTTTGACAGATGTCCCTCCCCAAAGATAGGGAAGTCCCAGCATGCTTTGGGCACTACTTAATACGTTGTCGGCGGTAAGGCTTCTAGACTTTATCCAGGTATTTAGATCGGTAGCTTCGCTTTTAGGTACGTATCCAATTCGTCCGTCGGGATAGGCTATCTCGTAATACTGAGTGGTTTCTTTTTGCAATGCCAGAATATTACCATATACTAAGTCTGATACGCGTACACTTTTAGGATCTGGTTTTGATAAAGATTTCCCAAAGTCACTGATGTATATGATTTTTCTCTGTGCCTTCCACTTTTGTAATTCAGGGGATGACATAGCTACTACCGAAGAGGTGGGGACCCAAGAGATATAACCTTCAGGTGTACGTACTCTATATTCTCCTTTGGATCGTTGTAGAATATCTACCTGTGTCCCTAAAAGAGCTTGAGAAGCCATTTCAGAGGCGTGCCCTGGTTTTGTACGTAGATTAGCTACCGATAAGTTTATAATCCCTGTCGACTTTGTCCCTACCGAAGTATCGGGATAGAGTTGTATTTTTATTTGCGCCCCACTATTTCGTAACTTTTCTTCCAAAAAAGGAACCGCGTTGACTTCGGTTGTTTGTACTACAAATGAATTTTTTTGGAGGTCTGCGGTGGTCAATTCGATTAACTTCGTTCTTTTATCTGGAGCAAACTTTGACTTTCCCGCTTCTATGGAAGCAACAACAATTTTGTATGTAGTAGAATCAACTTGAGCAGCGATTTCAAGCGATGAAAATACAGTTAATATAGGAAAACAAAAGTATGCGATTTTTTTTGTCATAATCATAATCTCAATAGTGGAAGGCCTCTTTAATCAACGTCTAATTTACAACAAAAATGCAAAGAAATGCAATTTTTAGTGTATTAATTAAATGTTTTTGCGGTTTTTTATTGACAGTTTGATTAAAATCGAAAAACAGGAATAAAACTATAATTGGGCTGTGTGAAGTCAATAGTTGGTAGTGGGCAGCGGCAAAAACAAGAGGAGCCGTATGTAGCTCCTCTTGTTTTTTTATTGAAATAGGCCGATCTGACCGTCATTGTCGGTCTGGATATCTTCTGGATTTGTAATTTCAAAAGGAATCGTATCTGTTTCCTTTTCCGGAATTACCGCTAGGTCAATTTCTTCACGAAGGCTGGTAACTTTGTGTACATTATGAAAGGATAGTCTATTTCCTTGAGCTTTGATTTTTTTTACATCTATTAATTCATTCAGCGGTTGTTCTATTGTTTCCGGTACTTGGGACTTGCCTTTAAGTTGATCAATTTTTACTATTGGATCTGGATGATTGGTCAATAAGATCAATTTAGATCCAGGTTCTTCATTGATGAAGGAGATGCGTTTGCCTACCTGAACATCCTCAAACACGAACCGTTTGACATAGTATGCACCGGACTTCCCGTCTTGGTGTACTGCGGTATATACATGATTCGGATAGTGTTTTTCTATTCGGATCATTTTTTCGTCAAAGTGATTGTTGAGATCAAAATTGGATAACTCGAAAGAACCGTCGCTAAAGATGAGCAATATTTTATCATCCCCATCAAACTCACCCAAGAATTTACCTCTTTCGTCTGCGTTGAGTCGCTTTAATATGTCGTCATACCATATTTTGCGTCCAGCAAGTGTCGAAACTCCCGCACTTTTGAAGGTTATTTTCTTTACGGGGTATTTGGAAACAATATTTCCCATCGAATTTTTTCCTTTTATGGCGATCTCTGCAAAATTTTGATCAAATGTGGTCTTCCGTAATTTGGTATGCGGCTTGAGTTGGATATTTACTACTTCGGCTTCTCCATTGGGGTTGGCTGAGAAATATAACAGCTTGGACCCTTTTGTTCCCTTAGTGATATCATAGTCTTTGTCTCTTGTTACACCGGTTACGGAGAATCTTTTTATATAAGTAGTTCCATTAGGACCATCTACGTAAATAGCATTGTATATGGTGCGTTCGTCCCCTTTTTTGAAAACGGCGACGTGGATAATATCTTTTCCGACAAAGACCTTATCTTGCACCTTGACTACACTGTATTTACCATCTTCGCGGAAGACAATAATATCATCAATGTCTGAGCAGTCAGAGACAAACTCATCCTTCTTCATACCTGTTCCGATAAAACCTTCGGCGCGATTGACATATAGTTTAGCGTTGGCTAAAGCAACTTGGGCAGCTTCTACTTTATCAAATACACGTAGCTCGGTTTTGCGTTCACGTCCTTTGGCATATTTGCTGCGCAAGCGTTCAAACCAAGCGATTGTAAATTCGGTAAGTTGTCTAAGGTTTTTCTTAACTTCTTTAATCTCGTCTTCCAGTGCTCTCATCTGTTCGTCGGCTTTTTTAACGTCGAATCTAGTGATGCTACTCATTGGTTTATCGATGAGTTTTTTATAATCCTCGGCAACGATTTCTCGGTAGAACTGGTCGAAGTAAGGTGTGAAAAGACGAGTCAACACTTGAACTACAGTGTCGAAATCTCCAGAATTTTCGTAATCCGGATGCTTGTACATTCCCTCTTGGATAAAGATCTTTAAGAGGTTACTAAAGAAAATTTTCTCCTGTAATTCGCGGAGACGGATTTCAAGTTCAAGTTTTAATAAGGCCTTTGTTTGTACTGTGTTTTCAATAAGAATGTCATTGACACTCATAAAGTAAGGTTTACTTTCCTTGATGACACAGGTATTGGGTGATATTGACGATTCACAGGATGTAAAGGCGTATAGCGCATCTATAGTGACATCTGGAGAGATGCCCGGGGCTAAGTGAACGATAATCTCTACGTTCTCAGCTGTATTGTCCTCTATTTTTTTGATTTTAATTTTTCCCTTGTCATTGGCCGAGACTATACTTTCGATCAAAGCCCCTGTGGTGGTACCAAAAGGGATTTGGGTGATGGCAAGTGTTTTTTTATCGCGCTCCTCGATTTTGGCTCTTACTCTTATTTTCCCTCCGCGTTGTCCTTCATTGTAGTTGGAAACGTCAGCTAGACCTCCTGTGGGGAAGTCGGGGAATATATTTGGTCGTTCGCCTTGAAGTACTTGAATGGAGCCATCTATTAGTTCAATAAAGTTGTGCGGCATGATTTTGGTCGCTAGACCTACTGCGATACCTTCGGCTCCTTGTGCCAAGAGTAGAGGAAACTTGACAGGTAGCGTAATAGGTTCTTTATTCCGTCCATCATAACTCAATTGCCAATCTGTAGTATCTGGATTAAATACCACCTCATTCGCGAATTTAGAAAGACGTCCTTCAATATAACGTGGTGCTGCTGCCGAATCACCGGTTACTGGATCACCCCAGTTACCTTGGCAGTCAATCAAAAGGTCTTTTTGACCGATCTGTACCATAGCATCTCCAATAGAAGCATCACCATGTGGGTGGTATTTCATCGTGTTTCCAATGACGTTAGCAGCTTTGTTGAAACGACCATCGTCCATTTCTTTCAAAGAGTGAAGAATACGACGCTGTACGGGTTTAAATCCATCGTTGATATGAGGAACTGCCCGATCCAATATAACATAGGATGCATAGTCTAGAAACCAAGTTTCGTACAGTCCTGATAGTGGAATCGTGTTGCTGGCTTGTTCAGTGTCCTGTTGTTGGTTGTTTTCTAAATTGTTCTCTTCAGAACCGTTTATTTCATCAATCATTTACGTTACTTTAATTATGCTAAGTCTGTCTTAAGGGGTGTTTCTAACTTGGTAAAATTACAAATTTCTTTGTGATTTTCGGCATTGAAAGGGGGCATATCAAAGAAATGTTCGTTGACCCCATAAAACTAACCTTATTGGTATAAAAGTCAGTAATTGGACATAAATATGACGAATAAGTCTTTCGAATGTTATTTGCGAATATTAATTTTGTGTTAACTCTATTTGTAAATCACTTTGTAGGGGATAATTGGATTATTTGATGTTATGGCAAAGAAAAACTACGTTTCAAATTCAACAGAATCCACCCGGATGTTTAAAAACGATTTTCTAGAGTCGTTGACCAAGGTTCATTTTACGGTCCCCTTGATTTTTTGGATACCGGTTATCATCTATTTTATTCGCAAATCGTATGTGGTTGGCGACATGTCTGTTGGTAGTATTTTACTTTACTTTTTACTGGGTTTAGCATTTTGGACATTTGCCGAATATATCCTGCATCGCTGGGTATTCCATTTCGTGCCCAAAAGTAAAATAGGATTGCGTATTCATTTTATCTTTCACGGGGTACACCATGATTATCCAAAAGATAGACTACGTTTGGTGATGCCGCTATCGGCGAGTATTCCTATGGCGACTATTATATATTTTATTTTTTATGTTTTCTTTCCTGAATTTATATTAGCATCTTTTTTTGCGGGATTTTTATTCGGTTATCTGATTTATGACGAATGTCATTATGCGATGCACCATGCTAATTTTAAGTCAGGATTGTTTAAGAAAATAAAAGACCACCACATGTTGCATCACTACTCGGATCCGGAAAAAGGATTTGGAGTCAGTTCTGCTATTTGGGATAAAGTATTTGATTCGGGATTTCCGAAGAAAGAGCCTAAAAATAAATAGGCTTTTTCTTTATCAATTATTGGATACGCTATCCTTTTTTAAAGAGGCCTCATAGTTCGCTTTATCCTCCTCATCCATCTCAGTGTCCAGATCATCTTCTTTGTAGCGCCCTAGTTTTATTTTGAAATTCTCGGATGTCCCGTTGATTCGCATTGGGATACCTAATATTCCGAAGGGTGGCAGTCCTAATCTAAAGCCGATGTTCATCCTGCCATCCAAGGTGACCTGTCCCTCAAAACGGGGGCGAAATCCTGCCATTTTCATCTTCGTACGTTCGATCGTTATTACATTGTTCTTGATGAAGGTAGGGATTTTAACTTTCTTGAGATCTGCATCGAGAAAGCCTTCTTTCGAGGTTGCCTGACTGATACCATTCAATAATTTGAAGTTTTTAAATCGGATTTTATCCAGGTTTAATGTCCCTTTTCCTTGTATCGAAGGCATGATAGGAGACATCGTACCATCTAACAGTCCTGCCAATTGGTAATCTAAAGAAATGATGCCGTGGGCATCTTTAGCAGAAGTTACCATTTGTTGGAATAGCGGTATTTCTTGATAGGCCCGCTGAATGTCAAAACTGTCTGCTTTCACTGTAAAATCAAATCGCGCTTTGTAAGGATTTAGCGGACGATATTTTATGGACATGTCTGTTTTGAGACCTGCGAGTTCAAAACCAGTATTGTCGATAGCGAGATTACCGGACTTTAGTTTTAGATTGCCTTTGAAGTTCTTGAGGAGAATTTTTTCGTAATAGACTTGATCTACAGCGCCAAGGATCTCGACGTCGAGCAATTGTGGTAACAATATCACTCCTGAGTTGCTATTCGATGTACTAGACATTGTTTTAGGTGTACTGAAGGCCATGAAGTCGTCTAACGTAATTTTTCTGCTGTGCAGATTGAAGCTGCCTTTAAGGATATCTGTATTTAAGGTCAGGTAGTTGACGATATTATTGATATATCCTTTTATGCTGATTTCGTTATTTCCATACTGGGCGACAAACTTATTAAAATTGAGCTTTTCTTGTTTGAAAGAGAATTTCCCGCTTTTAATATAAATATCCTGAGGTAGGAGCTCTGTGTTGACTCTTATACTGCCGATATCCACCTGCCCTTCATTTTTCAGCCTATTGTATCGACCCTGCATAGCATCACTTTGCAATCCAGCTAGATCGATATCTGTACGGATATAGCCATCAATATCTGTTCCTTCATTTGCAAAAAGCTTATAGATAGATCCCAGATTAAGCTTGCCTTTAGATTGAACTGCATATTTGATATTGTTGAAGTTTTGAAAATCCGCCTGCAAGAAAAATGGTTCGCTCGCCAGTTTGAATGAAACAGGAAGGATCTTTATGCTCAAATCGCCTAAGGAACCTTTCTTGCTGTTGATATAAGTCTCTACATGAATATCTTCCAATGGGATCGGATAGGCTGTCGACTTGAAATAGCCATTCTTCATCGTAACCGTTGCACTCGTTTCGGGGATCACATTTTTCTTCAGATCCATGAAGCCTTGCGAGATAATATTCACAAATACATTTCCGGCAATTTCAGCACTTTCAATAGGGTATATCTTCTTAATGTCTGAAAGGTCAATGTCGGCCTGAATGTTTGCATCGAGATGGAGTCTTTGAAAATCCTTGATATCAGCATGTCCTTTTATGAAATTGTTTAGGGAAGCGATATCAATGTCCTTTATCGCAATTTTTGCGTTTTTGATCTGATTGTCTGTTCCTGAGGCCTCTAGCGAATAGGCTATTCTTTCTATTGCAACGGGTAAGGCCGTTAGTTTGAAATAGCCATTTTTCAACGAGTTTTTTATGTTGAATGTGGGAATGGATGATATGTATACTTCTTTTTTATTTCGTAGTCCATAGGTCAATGTATCTGTCGAGTAAGTGCCTTCAACATGTCCATCTAGATCCAATTGTCCAGCAAAGCTGAAATCTGGCCATTGTATCGCTTGGTATAGATTTCCTAAATCAAGTGAGCTGTTTACTGTTGAATGAATTTGCATGGGATCGACTCCTTTAATCTGTCCTTCTGTTTTGAAAAATCCATTTGCGACCTTGAATTCAAATTGTTTCAGGTCGATTGCCAAGGAGTCTAGATTGAGCTGAGGGAGATCTACTCTGAACTTGGCATTCCAAGCCGTAATAGGTGTCTTTGTATTGTTGTAGGATAGGTAGCCATCATTGATGATTAGCCCCAGACTTAGGTTGGGCATTTTGTGTTCGTCTGCGATATAGTCACCTTCCAGATTCATAAAGACTTCTGATGTACCCTTTACCTGCGTGTCTTTGAGCCAGTTTGCGTAGGCCGTAGGAACTAACGATAGGAGTTCGTTGAGCGTACTTTCCTGTGATTTTAACTTGAAATCTAAGTGATATCCGTTGGAAAGGAAGGCGAAAGCTCCTTTAAAGCGCACCGGAAGCCGGTTGATACGAATATCGTTTTTCTCAAAGAGAAAAGAAAGGTCGTTGGTATTGATGCGGGTGATAAGCTGTGCATCAATACTCTTGTGCTCTACATATTTTTCGTTGTCGAATGTGAATGAAAAAGCTTCAATTTTAGCATCGGTCTTAAGGTCAAAAATAGCGGAGCTTAAGTCACCTTTGCCCTCGTAATTTATATTTTGGGCTTCAATTTCCATTGGTATTGAAGCATCAAAGTAATGCAGGTCTACATTTTTTAATCGTAACAATTTAAACGCAATTTGACCACCTGTGGAATCGCTATTGGTTTGTGCTGTACTGTCTGTACTGTTGTAAATGTTATAATTTGCCGCCCCCAGCGAATCCACCAATACGTTTATCTTTCCTTCGCTCAAAATCAGCTTGTCCAAAATAATCTTGTCGCTGAATAGCGATATTAGATCAACTCCGATGCTGACCTCTTTTAGAGCCAGTAGTGTACTGTCTTGATATGGAGCGGATCCTTTGAGTTGTACATCATGTATAGAGGTGGTCAATGATGGGAAATGAGTAAAGAAGCTAACATTGACACCACGGTAATCAAGTGTACCTTGGATTGTTTTATTAGCGATTTCTTTGAGGGTATTATTGATTTGATCTTTGAAAAAATAGGGGAGGATAAGCATTGCCAATAATATTGTGGCAATTAATCCAGTAAATAGGTAAGATATTCTCTTAAGAACGATTATAGGACTCTTTTTCGGCACCGTGATATTATTTTAGTGCTGCAAAACTGCTAAAATTTAAGGAGAATAAGGGGACAGGGAGGGATAAATATTTTGAATCTTAAGGAGATGAGGGGGGAGAAGTTTAAGGAAGGTTTATTATCGATATCTTTTTGTCGCTCAAGCCGCGCTTTTACCTCCTTTTGTCTTGCCAAAAGGAGGTAAAAGCGCGTCACTGTGCCGGCTTGCCACAACAGATTACCATTACTACAATTGGCAACCCGCCAAGGTGACATTTTCAAAAGTGTAAGAAATTGCGAACAATCAATGTAAAGTAGAACGATCGACCTTGTAGCATATGGAGTCAAAGGCCGTAAAGCTATCGTAGCACAGCAGTACATCTTGCAATAGATAAGGTTTTCCAGTCTTGGGTAGGCCAATAACCGGGAGACCTAGAAAACCGCCTTGATTGCTTTACGTGCTGTGATGAACATAGGCTAAACAGTCTTGATTTATGGACTTTTGTTGATTTTGGTGTCCATGAGCTCCCTACGGTCAGTTTTTTGCTTCGTTTTTTGATCAAGCAAACCCTCGAAGAGGCTCTTGAATGCCTTTAAAAAACAAACACAATGAAAAATAATGAAGGCCCTGTCCTGGCAAGGACAAAAGATGTTTTAATGGTTCATTTAAAATATACGCAGCGATCTAATCAAACACATATCGTTCATTCTGTACGGAATACTGGAGTTCCTTTGAGTTTTTATGAAACAGGTCATAACCTTCTTTTAGATTATTCCAGAATGCTAAAGTTGCTTCATCGACTTCGGATTTATGTTTTTCGATGTTTTCATCCGTCATCTCGAACGGGAAGATGTATACAGGAATCTGTTTCTGTCCATTTTCTTTGGCCCATAGCGCATAACAGTATATTTCTTTGATAAGATCGTCGGTCATAGGCAAGCAGCCTACGGTTTCGCATTTTCCATGGATAAAAATATCGGATCCGGTGTATCCTAAGTTTTTATCCAGTTCGTTGGGGTAATTGAGCCCTAAGGATAGGTAGTACAAGCTTTGGGGATTGAATCGATCGATATGATAAAAACCTTCGGGGACTTGTTTGTCTCCTTCTGCTTTTTTGGGACCTAGCACATCCGAGCGTTTACATATTGGGTAGGTATGTAATAGGGTATAGGATGTGTCTGTCTTTTTCTTGGCATATAAATCCAGTTTATCTGAACTTTTATAGGCTAGCAATAGGACGTTGAGATTTTCAGGTAATAATCCCAGAGCAGTTAATCTGCTTTTTAAAAGGTTTTCCTTTTCTTTCTTTGTCTCCGCAACTCGGTCTTCGGTTTGCTGCTGTTTAGGATGATTCTGGCAGGCAATGCTCATCAATAGGATTATTAAACATGGGATAATCTTGTACATAGGTTTATTCGGTGATTGTGTGTTTATATATGTGCGATTTCCTTTCGTATACGGCTCAGTGAGGTATCGGTGATGCCTAGGTAGGTTGCGATGTGTTTCAGCGGTGCCTGTTGGATTACTTGGGGTCTTTCCTGCATGAGTTGAAGGTATCGCTTTGTCGCAGGTTCTGTAATCATTTCAGTAGCTCTCTTTTTGCTTAGGTACAGCTCAAAAGCCATCCATGCGCGGCCCCACTCCCGCATTGCTGGTATTTGATGGAAAAGATCTTGAAAGTCATCAAATTTAATTTTCCAAAGGGTACAGTCGGTGAGACATTGTATGTACTCCTGCGTAGGTACACGTTGGAAAAGTGATGCTACCTCAATGGCGACTTCGTTATTGCCTTTAAAATCAATCGTTATCTCATTGCCTTCATAATCGTAGAGATAGGAGCGGACTAGCCCAGCTTCGATCACATGGTATTCATTGGCGGTCTGCCCCTTTTGTAACAAGAAGTCTCCTTTTGATAGACTTTTCTTTTCATGTGCATCGCATATTAATTCAAAGTCTTTGGCTTCTAATAGGGGGTGTTGATAGGCATATCGTAGTGCTTCCATTTGGTGTTTTAAATTTATTCCAAGTTAAGGAAATGCATCAATATTCTATAATTCTTATTAGAAAGGGTCGTTGATCTCGAAGCTAACGCTTTGTTTTGTAGTGGGATGTATGAATTGAATATATCCGGCATGCAGATGTAACCTGTTCGCTCGTCTGCCGTAAAGATCATCTCCATATATAGGTGTGTTGAGCCCCTTTTGGTGCGCTGAATGTACGCGTAGTTGGTGTGTGCGCCCTGTCAATGGGAAATAGTGAATGCGTGTTCTGTTTCCCTCTACCGCTACGACTTGATATTGCGTTTGTGCATTTTTGCCATGTTCGTAGCATAACATTTGTCGCGGACGGTCTTCTAGATCTACACGCAATGGGAAGTCAATCAGACCTTTTTCTTCATTAATTATACCATCGAGCACTGCGGTGTATCTTTTCTTTACGGTGTGACGGATGAACTGGTCTTGAATAAACTGATGTGCTTCTTTGTTCTTTGCAAGTACTAAAATACCGGAAGTGGACATATCAAGCCTATGTATGATGAGTGGTCCTGTTATTTCGGGATTACGCTGTAGAATGCGTGTCTGAACCGAATCGTGAACATGAATGCCCGGGACAGAAAGAAATTCTTCCGGTTTGTTTACAACAATTATATCGTTGTCTTCAAAAATGATAGGCAACTCTTTGTTGTCTGCAGGATTTTCAAGAAGAGGGCTGGGGTCTAGTGGTAGTCCCTGTAGCATATGGTTTAAGATAGGTTCGCACTTCCCTTTGCAGGCTGGGTAGAAATACCGGTGCTTGCGTATTTCCGATGCAGGTGATGCCCCCCACCAGAATTCGGCCATACAGACCGGCTTGAGGTTGTTGAGGTAGGCGTGTTGGAGCAGCTTGGGCGCAGCACATTCTCCGGCACCAGCAGGAGGAAGCATCTGAATAGCTTCTTCAAAAATTGGAAGCAGGGACTTTTTATGACCGTTTGCGTCGAGAAAAACATATTGATCGAAGAGTTGCTGCTGCAAATTGGCAGAAAGCTGTTTTCGATTTTCCTTCTTGTCTGATATCCGGACCAGTAGATCCTGCAGTTGGTTTTCTAGAAAAGCAATAATATCTTTACTTTTTTGCTTTAAGACATCATACTCGTGTTGATCCCTGTAGCTCTGCTTAACGAGATCCTGTTCTAGTACCTTATAATCTTCTTCGGATAGCAGCGGCTTTTGTTCGTGACGTATTGTTTTCCGCTGGCTTTTATTTTGTTTATGGCGTGTGCGTAGATTGCTTAATTCTTCTGCTGTCTGCTGTTGTGTTTCTTGTAGCCGTTGACGTAACAATGGGATGTCGGGCATTTCTTCCAGGATTTCGATTTCTCTGTTGAGTTTGTTGATTATTGCTTCTTGCTGAAGAAAAAATCCTTCGGGATCGAGCATATCGAAAAGAGGGGGTACCAAGTGTTTGTGTAGATTTGTTCCAGCTAGTTTTCCCGAGCAGGCGGCCAAATACCCCAATGTTCCCTGTTGATCTTCAACAACGAGTACTCCAAACATTTTTCCAATAGGGCTACCTTGTTGACCGTCTACTAGTCCAAAATTGTGTTCAAAATCCTGTTGATGCGTTAAATAGTCTTGAAGTTCTTGAGCGGCTACTAGACTTAATGGATGTGGTTCATAACAAAAGGGGAAAGTGAATTTATCTGGTTTTTCCAGCGAGGTGATATCTTGTTTGAAAAGGTGGAAAAAGGGATTCGAATTATTCATTTTGTTATTCCTGTATTATGAAGTGCAAAAGTAGAAAGAAATATGTTAAGTAGTTAATAAGTTATCGAGTTAACAAGGAATGAAGTTGTTTAATTATCTAATTATGAGGCGAATTCGATAGGTAGACCACAAGAGAACATGATCATAGCATCATTAACTGACTTAAATATTACATGGTAAGTTCTGAAATGACTCGAAAAATCGGTAACTTGTAATATTTGAAAAACGATAGATTTATGATGGATAAAAGGCAATTGGGAAGCTCTTCTCTTACTATAGCACCTTTGATTTTTGGTGGAAATGTATTTGGCTGGACATTAGATGAGGAGGGTTCTTACAATATCTTGGATAGTTTTCTAGATTTGGGATTTAATGCGATTGATACGGCTAATAACTATTCACATTGGGTTCCAACGAACAAAGGAGGTGAGTCTGAGGCTATAATTGGAAATTGGTTACACAGGCGTGGATGTAGGAATAAGGTTGTTCTTATGACAAAGGTGGGGGGACGATTCGGCTATGATACGAAGCCGAATGTCCAGGGTGCTTATATCAAAGAACAGGTTGAACATTCGCTACGTCGATTGCAAACGGACTATATCGACCTTTATCAAACGCATTATGATGATGAGGTTACTGCTGTAGAAGAGACTTTAAGGGCTTATGAGGATTTGATTAATGCTGGAAAAGTACGTTATATAGGAGCTTCAAATATATCTCCTGAGCGTCTTATAGAGAGTTTAGAGGTATCGGATACTAAACAGATCGCTTCTTATGTCTCATTACAGCCTGAATACAACCTGTATGATCGTGCGAAATTCGAAAATTTGTACGAAAAAATAGCTTTTGAAAAACAAATTGGTGTTATTCCGTATTATTCATTAGCGAGTGGTTTTTTAACAGGCAAGTATACTTCGGATGCTGATTTTGGAAAGTCCGTTCGGGGAGAGGGGATTCAGAAGAAATATTGGAATGAACGTGGGCGACGTATCTTGAAGGCATTGGATGATGTATCGCTAACTTATGGAATATCCGTGTCGGCGGTAGCATTAGCATGGTTGTTGGCGCAAAGAACGGTTACAGCTCCTATTGCAAGTGCAACTAAAGGAGCACATTTGGATGCTTTTGTACAGGCAATCGATATCAGCCTAGATACTGAAAGCTTAAAGAAATTGAATGAGGCTAGTGCTTATTAAGGTTGATAGGGGAGACAAGGTTATAAAAGTGACAAAGTTACGGGGCATGAAGTGGACAAACATTAATCATTAACAATTAAATACAATTATATGAAAGCAAACATAGGAATTAAAGAAAAAGATACAGCTGCTGTGGCGGCTCTATTGAACAAGTTGTTGGCAGATGAAAACGTGTTGTACATTAAGGTGCGTAACGCACACTGGAATATTGAAGGCGTAGATTTTCATGCACAACATTTGTTTTTTGAAGGATTGTATGATGAATTAGCTGAGTTGATCGATGAGGTCGCTGAGCGTGTGCGGGCTATTGGACACTATGCTGTAGGCACGATGAAGCAGTTTTTGGAATTGACGCAGCTAACTGAAATGAAGTATGGTAAGAATGATAGTCAAGGGTATATTAAGGAGTTACTGGGAGATTATGAAAGCCTGATCATTACCATCCGTGAATATATTGATGTGGTGGATAAACATGGTGATGCCGGGACGGAAGATTTTTTGGTGGGTGTGCTTGCCAAGCATGAAAAAACAGCATGGATGCTTAGAGCACACGTAAAGTAGCAATAAAATCAAAAGGCTTTCGTTTTCGAAAGCCTTTTGATTTTATGTCCTTGTTAACTTTTTGTGCGACCTATTGCTTGAATTCAAAGCATTTTATATAAGTTTGTACCTTTGTTAACATCATTAACATCTAAGTATTAAATATGATTATTCAACCACGCGTAAGAGGTTTTATCTGTTTGACTTCACATCCTGAAGGAACGGCACAAAATGTGAAAAACCAAATTGAATATGTTAAATCGAAAGGTAAAATAAGTAATGGTCCTAAGAAAGTATTGGTCGTAGGAGCTTCTACTGGCTTTGGTTTGGCTTCACGTATCAGTGCTGCATTCGGTTCAGATGCAGCTACTATCGGTGTCTTTTTCGAAAAACCAGCTGCAGAGGGTAAACCAGGTACTGCTGGATGGTATAATACTGCTGCATTTGAAAAAGAAGCGCACGCGGCAGGTTTGTATGCTAAGAGTATCAATGGCGATGCATTTTCAGATGATATCAAAAAGCAGACTATAGAGTTGATCAAGAAAGATTTAGGTCAAGTAGATTTAATTGTTTACTCTTTGGCTTCTCCAAGACGTACACATCCTAAAACAGGTGTAGCACATGCTTCTGTTTTAAAACCTATAGCACAATCTTTTACCAATAAGACAGTAGATTTTCATGCGGGTGTGGTTTCGGATATTTCGATTCAACCGGTGGAGAACGAAGAAGATATTGCTAACACGATTGCAGTAATGGGCGGCGAGGATTGGAAATTCTGGATTGAGGATATGAAGGCTGCGGGTGTATTGGCAGACGGTGTAAAAACTGTAGCTTATTCCTACATCGGTCCTGAGCTTACCTACCCTATCTACAGAAACGGTACGATTGGTAAAGCAAAAGATGATTTAGAAGGTACAGTTCCTGTGATCAACGACTTGTTAAAAGATCTTAACGGAGTTTCATATGTCTCTGTCAATAAAGCATTGGTTACGCAATCAAGCTCGGCTATACCTGTAGTTCCTTTGTACATTTCCTTGCTTTATAAAGTAATGAAAGAAAAAGGAATCCATGAGGGTACGATTGAGCAGATGCAACGTTTGTTTGCAGAGCGCCTTTACAGTGCTGATGGACAACTTGCTTTGGATGAAAAAGGACGTATCCGTGTTGACGATTGGGAAATGCGCGATGATGTACAGGAAGAAGTTGCGAAACTTTGGGAACAAGCGACGACAGAAAATTTAGAGGAAATTTCGGATATTCAAGGGTACCGTGACGAATTCTTCCATTTGTTCGGCTTTAACTTCCCTGAAGTAAATTATGAAGCAGATACTAACGAAGTGGTTACTATTCCAAGTATTGAAGGATAAGTAGTTTACTTTACCGCTTATAAAAAAAGCCATCCGTTTGTTTCGGATGGCTTTTTTTATAAGCGGTGTTCTTAAATTTTAACCTTGCGATTTGTAAAATAAGTCGAAATTTCTTGCAGCGTAAAGCCATTCAGACACCTTTCTTTTGTCAAGCCCCCTTTACGGGCTACGTGTATACCGTAATGCATGTCTAGTAAACCTTCGGTACGGTGTGCATCGGGGTTAATGGAGAGAATTACGCCTTTTTCTAATGCATATCGATGCCAACGCCAGTCCAAATCCAAGCGTAGTGGGTTCGCATTGATTTCAATGACGACTTGGTTTGCAGCACAGGCATCGATTATTTTTTTGAAATCTAAGGGATAGCCCGCACGTGCCAGAAGAAGCCTTCCTGTAGGATGCCCCAATATGGTCGTATATGGATTTTCAATGGCTTTGATGAGACGAGCAGTAGCTTTTTCCTCATCCATCTTTAGGTTGCTGTGTACAGAAGCGACAACAAAGTCAAATTTAGCCAAGATATCATCGGAATAATCAAGAGATCCATCGGATAAGATGTCGCTCTCGATACCTTTGAATATCCGGAAGGGGGCAAGTTCGGTATTGAGTTTGTCAATTTCCGCCCACTGTTGTTCTAAGCGATCAACCGTCAGGCCGTTTGCATACACGGCAGTCTTAGAGTGATCGCATATCCCGAAGTAGGAAAGCCCCAAGTTATCCTTGCAATATAGTGCCATTTCTTTTAACGAGTGAACGCCGTCCGAGTAGGTGGAGTGGTTGTGCAGCGTGCCTTTCAGGTCACCAAACTCGATAAGTTGCGGTAGTTGTTGTCTATGAGCGAGGCTGACCTCATCTAGACCTTCTCTCAGTTCGGGAAGGATGTAGTCTAAGCCCAGATTTTTATAGATATCAGCTTCTGTATCGCCCGTAGGTATTGCTGTGCTCAGCGCCTTTAAAAGAGCCAAATGATCTTCAGATCCTGTGCGTATCAGCCAGTCGTGCGCAAAGGACGAAGGGGTAGAGGAATAAATAACGAAAGGACAGGTATTTTCATCCTTAAATGAAAGCTGATCGGTGTCTTCTTCGATAGCTACTTCATTTTGGAGTGTAGTCACGGCCTTACGGATAGTCGCGATATCGGTATCGATAATTAGTTCTACCTGTGACAGTACCTCACATTTTCTGCGGAATTCACCGGTGAACTCTACTTGGTTGTCGGGTAAGGCTTTTCTGAGATGCGTTAATACAGTGTCTGCTGATGCAATGACTTTTGCATATAAAAACCAGCCTTGGTTTGCCATCGAAAATTCAATGGCCTTTTTAATATCTTCTTGTGTTTTTAAGCCGAAGCCTTTGGCTTCAATGAGGCGATTCTCATTGCAGGCGTAATAAAGCTCACCTACGGTCTCTATAGCTAGATCATTCCATATAATCTGTATCTTTTTAGGTCCAAGACCTTTGATTTTGAGCATTTCTAAGATCCCTTCCGGAGTTTTGGTCAAAAGTTCATCCAATTCGGGAAAAGTACAAGTGGTTACGATCTGTTTTATTTTCTCGGCAGTACTTTTTCCTATTCCCGGCTGCTCACTTAGTTTTTCCAGGCTTGCTTCTGCTGCTTGGAAGGGTAGCTTGTCCACCTTGAACGAAGCACTAGCTATGGCTTTACTACGGAATGGATTTTCATTGTGTAGTTCCATGAGTTGTCCGCAAAGCTTAAAGGTGCGCGCTATCGTTTTGTTGTCCATATCTATTCTATTTTGAAGGTTATTCAAAGTTAATAAACTTAAGTTGTTTCGGAATACATCTCTTTTTTTATAGGAAGGATTTCTTCTTTATTTTTATTACTTGGGGTAGGATAGTGCGTATGCAACATTATTATTAGACAATCGTTTGCATCCTGTTGACGCTTTTTTACTTGGAGATACTATTGTATTATTGTTTCGTTAAATATAAAAGCCAAGTGTTTGTATCGCATGGATTACAATACAAAATGGCTATTCATTATTATAAACCACGCGTATGAAGGTATCTTTTTGGATTGCCAAAGCACAAGTCAGTTTGTTGGTAGGATTGGCTTCTCCATTTATTTTTCAACCTGCCAAACTCAGTGCAAATCCTCCTATTGTTAGCGTACAGCGTATCGATAAAAACAGTAAGATTATTGCTGTTCAGAAAATAAATCCGACAACAGTAGAGATTGTATATGACAACCTTCAGAGACTGACTTTGGATTTTTATGGTAATCATGTTTTCAGAATGTTTCAGGATGTAAAGGGAGGAATCATCCGCGATCCGGAAGCAAAACCGGAAGCCAAGATTCTGGTTGAACAACCCCGAAGAGGTGTCGATCAACTCGAAGTAAAGGAAACTGGGAATCAGGTAACGATAACGACAAAGGATATTGAATTTACAATAGACAAAGAGACTTCGCATTTCCGGATTTTAAACAGGCAGAATAACCGGGTAGTTGTAGAAAGCCTAAAACCTATTACTTTCGAAGAAAAGCAAGTGACCATCGAATTGAAGGAAGGTGAGGAGGAGTATTTTTTTGGTGGGGGAGTTCAGAATGGGAGATTTTCACATAAAGGAAAAACTATAGCGATTGAAAACCAGAATAGTTGGACGGATGGTGGCGTGGCATCGCCTACACCTTACTTTTGGTCAACCAACGGCTATGGTTTTATGTGGCATACTTTTAAAAAAGGTAGTTATGCCTTTGGTGCGAAGTCAAAAGGAACCGTGCGTCTGTCTCACGATACGGACTATTTGGATGTCTTTTTTATGATAAGCGATGGCGCTGTTCCTTTGTTGAATGACTTTTATCAATTGACGGGCAATCCTGTTCTACTACCAAAATTTGGTTTGTACCAGGGGCACTTGAATGCCTATAACCGAGACTACTGGATAGCGGACGAAAAAGGAATTCTTTTCGAGGATGGTAAGCGTTATAAAGAGAGCCAAAAGGATAATGGCGGTGTTAAAGAATCATTGAATGGAGCAGAAAATAATTACCAGTTTTCAGCTCGGGCGGTTATCGACCGTTATAAAGCTCATGATATGCCTTTGGGTTGGATATTGCCCAACGATGGCTATGGGGCAGGATATGGTCAAACTGAAACGCTGGATGGGAATATCAAAAATCTAAAAGAATTTGGTGATTACGCGCGTAAAAATGGCGTGGAAATAGGGTTGTGGACACAGTCTGATCTGCACCCCAAGGATAGTATTAGTGCTTTACTACAGCGGGATATTGTAAAAGAGGTGCGCGATGCAGGGGTACGTGTGCTAAAGACGGACGTAGCATGGGTAGGCCCGGGGTATTCCTTTGGTTTGAATGGAGTGGCAGATGTAGGACATACTATGCCTTACTACGGTAATAATGCACGTCCATTTATCATCTCTTTGGATGGATGGGCAGGAACTCAGCGTTATGCGGGAATCTGGTCTGGTGATCAGACAGGAGGGGTGTGGGAGTACATACGATTCCATATTCCTACCTATATAGGCTCCGGGCTTTCAGGCCAACCAAATATTACTTCCGATATGGATGGGATCTTTGGTGGTAAAAATTTTAAGGTCAATATTCGGGATTTTCAGTGGAAAACCTGGACGCCTATGGAACTAAATATGGACGGCTGGGGCTCCAATGAGAAATACCCTCATGCGTTGGGCGAACCCGCTACTTCGATCAATCGCTTTTACCTAAAATTGAAATCACAACTGGTTCCTTATAGCTATAGTCTTGCTAAGCAGGCCATCGATGGTCTACCTATGATACGGGCTATGTTCTTAGAACAGGCAAATCCATATACTTTAGGCAAGTCTACACAATATCAGTATATGTATGGACCGAGTTTTTTGGTCGCGCCCATCTATAAAGAGACAAATGTAGATGAGGAAGGTAACGATATCCGCAACGGTATCTATCTGCCAGAGGGGGAATGGATAGATTACTTCACTGGCGATAAGTACGAGGGAAACCGTGTTATTAACGATTTTAAAACTCCCATTTGGAAATTACCTGTTTTTGTGAAAAACGGGGCTATTATTCCATTGACGAGTCCGAACAATAACATATTGGAGATAAAGAAAGATCACCGTATTTATGAAGTTTATCCGTTCGGAAATTCGAATTTTACGGAGTATGACGATGATGGTAAGACCGAAGCTTATCGTTATGGAAAAGGTGTGCATACGAAAATTACTTCGGTCTTGGCGGGAAATAAAGCCTTGTTCACGATTGCCCCATCCGAAGGTGATTTTGAGGGATTTGAAAGAATGAAATCTACGGAGGTCCGTTTCAATGTAACAGAAGCGCCCAAAAAAGTTGTTGTGAAGGTGAATAAAAAAGGTGTAAAGCTTCAGGAAGTACATTCGTTGGCAGCGTTTAATAACACGGACAACGTTTACTTTTATGATGCCCAGCCGGATTTAAACAAATTTGCTACTAAAGGTTCCGAGTTTGAGAAAACCAGTCTGATCAAAAATCCAATGGTCTTGGTGCGTATTGGTAAACAAGATGTTTCTGCGACAACCTTTGAAATACAGGTCGACGGTTTTGAGTATGCACCGGTGGATAAATACCTGTCACAGACAGGAGCATTGGCTATGCCTAAAGCGGTAGTGCCAGATAGTAGTAGGCAAGCCTATACATTGTTGCCACAATGGGAAAAGATAGCAAATGCCGACTATTATGAAATTGCGTTTATCGATTTGATTTACTCGACAATCCAGGGGAATCAGTTACTTTTCGAGAATCTGGAAGCAGAAAGTGACTATGTTTTTAAAATTAGAGCGGTGAATAGGTCGGGTGTGTCGGATTGGAGTACATTTACGGCTAAAACTAAAGCTAATCCGTTGGAGTTTGCTATCGAAGGCATTCAAGCTGAAACGTCGGTGGATAATCAGGGTGGAAGCGGAATCAATAAGCTGTTTAACTACGATGAGGGAGATATGTGGCATACCAAATGGGGACAAAAAGCTGTTCCATTTGAGCTGGTTTTGGATCTTAGGTCCGTCAACCAGTTAGACAAGTTTGAGTATCTTCCGAGGACAGATGGCGGAAACGGCATCCTTCAAAAGGGGACGGTTTCTTATAGTAACGATAAAAGCAACTGGACAGAAGCAGGTAGCTTTGAATGGAAGCGCGATGGGGAAATGAAGCGCTTTAATTTCAATAATCACCCCGTAGCGCGTTTTATTAAAATATCGGTTACAGAAGCTGTAGGTGGCTTTGGATCTGGTCGGGAGCTTTATGTTTTTAAGGTTCCGGGATCTTCGAGTTATTTGCCGGGGGATATCAATAATGACCGTCTTATTGATCAGAATGACCTGACGTCGTATATTAATTATACGGGATTACGGATGGGAGATGGTGATTTCGAGGGTTATGTAAGTAATGGTGATGTGAATAAAAATAATCTAATAGATGCCTATGATATTTCGAATGTCGCAGTTGTTATTGAAGGAGGGGCTAAGCCTGCCAAAGACGAGCAGGTAGCTGGTGTGTTGAAATTGCTCCCCTCTAGAACTGTATTGAAAGCTGGAGAGATTGTAGAGGTGAGCGTAACGGGAGAAAACCTCAAAGCTGTCAATGCACTTAGTTTTGCCTTGCCTTACAATAATGGAGATTTTGAATTTGTAGGTGTGGAGTCGCTACATATGAAGACGATGAATAATTATACCAATGACCGTCTTCATACCAATGGTAGTAAATTTTTGTACCCTACTTTTGTGAATCTTGGAAACAAAGAGACGTTAAATGGCTCTGAAGTTTTGTTTAAGATTAAGTTGAAAGCAAAACGGAATGTAAGTTTTAATCTGAAGGCTGTCGACGGTCTGTTAGTGGATAAAAAGCTCAATTCGATTACCTTTTAACTAACATCGGGTCATCAATAATAAAGGGGGGATTTTATAAAATCCCCCCTTTATTATTTCTGTTAAAATGGTCTTGCTTTGACTGGTCTTAAACTTTCTGTTCTTTTGCGTTATTGACTGGTTGCGGTCTGTCGTAACGATGTGTAATCAATCTGATTCCTGAGTTTTTCGTGAAGAACTTGAGTGTCCAGTTGACAAAAGTTATTAATCTATTGCGGAACCCGAAGATGGATACCAAGTGGACAAACATCCAAGTCATCCATGCGATGAATCCTTTCATATGGAATTTACCCATATCTACAACAGCTCTGTTACGGCCGACTGTAGCCATAGACCCTTTGTCAAAGTACTTGAAATTCTCTTCGTTAGGCTTTCCAGAAAGGATGTTCATGATGTGTTGGGCAACGTATTTACCTTGTTGCTGTGCTGCTGGTGCTACACCTGGAAGCCCGCGAGGTGTCTCCTCGGTAATCATTGCTGATACATCGCCGATAGCGTAAATACCATCAAATCCTTCTACCTGACACTGTCCATTGGTTCGGATACGATTTCCCCTTTCGATGTAATCAGCATGTATGCCTTCTGGGAATTGTCCTTTTACTCCTGCTCCCCATATAACGGTTTTGGTTGCGATACTTTCGCCGTTGTTGAACGTGATCGTATTACCGTCGTAACCTGTCACCTGTGTGTTGACCATTACTTTGACTCCCAATTCTTTTAGGTAGCGTTCGGCATCACGGGATGATTTTTCTGAAAGTGCGCCTAATATTTTGCCTGTACCTTCTACAAGATATACCTTCATTTCATTTTCAGAAAGTTCTGGATAATCTTTCTTCAGCATGTGCAATTGAATTTCGGCGATAGCACCGGAAAGCTCGACACCTGTCGGACCACCACCTACTACTACAAAGTTAAGGTAACGTTCGCGATCAGAAATGTTTTTGCGAAGTACTGCTTCTTCGAGATTTTGTAATACATAACTACGGATATTTAGAGCTTCTCGAATACTTTTCATTGGAAGAGAGTATTTTTCGACTTCCGTATTACCAAAGAAGTTTGATGTTGCACCGGTTGCAATAACCAGGTAATCGTAATCATAAGTTCCTACCGAAGTGTGTACTTCTTTTTTGTCTTTGTCAATACGCAGTACTTCCGCCATACGGAATCGGAAATTGGACTGTGATTTGAACATTTTACGGATCGGAAAAGAAATGGCATCAGCGGCTAAGGTTCCCGTAGCGACTTGATACATTAACGGTTGGAACACGTGAAAATTGTTTCGATCGATCAACACTACTTCCACCTCTTTGTCTTTAAGCTTACGCGCAACTTCCACACCTCCAAAGCCTCCACCAATAATGATTACCCGAGGGAAAGAACGTTCTGTACGATTCAACAACATATATCGTTTAGTTTTATTGTTTTAAATTTTAATGCAAATATCTTAAAAAAATATAATATTTCAATAGCAAAATTTTATTGATATGCCCTTGTTTTTGCAATTAAAACAGCGTTGACTAGTCTATAAAGGTAATTCTAGTTGTTTAAACAAGAATGTCTTAGTGTTTTTTGTACACACTTTATTGCAATGCACCGCGTAGTCTAATCGATAGCCCTTGATTTTGATCCGTTAATCGAATTTGGCAGGCTAGCCTACTGTTGCTATCCGTATCAGGTAGGGTGTCTAGCATGTCAAGCTCTTGATCCTCAGCATGGGGAAGTTGGCCTGCCCCCGCTTTGATTTCGACATGACAGGTGGCGCATAGTGCCATCCCTCCACAGGTTGCCAGCACTTCATAGCCGGATGCTTTGAGAATTTCCATTAAACTTAAGTTGACATCCGTAGGGACTTCGATGGTCTCTGTACTGCCATCGCGGTCTTCAATTTCTATTTCGATGATGTGGTTTTCCATTTTTATTAAATTGAGTTTTGGTAGTTATGGTAGTTATGAAGTTATAGAGGTTATGAAGTTATAGGATTATGGTAGTTAATTTATTTGTCTTTTAAAACCTTGTAACCTTTATAACCATGTAACCTTATAACTTTATCACTTTTCCCTAAAAAGCATTCACTCCGTTGACAGTTGTATATTTAAAACTTAGTTTTTGATCGGGATAAACATATTTAAATGCGGATTGTACCATCAGTGTTGCTTCGTGGTATCCACATAGGATCAATTTTAGCTTGCCAGGGTAGGTGTTGATATCGCCTATGGCATATATGCGCTCTACATTAGTCGAATAGTCGAACGTGTTGACTTCTATTGCATTTTTGTCGATGTTTAACCCCCAATCTGCAATTGGTCCTAATTTCGGGGTTAGCCCATATAGCGGTATTAGGTAGTCTGTCTCCAGTAAGAACTCTTCTTTTCCTTTATTTGCAACTTTAACATGCGATAGCGATCCATTGCCGTGGGCACTCAGTAGGTTATGAGAAAGTAATAAATCGATTTTTCCTTTTTGTGCCAGATCGTATACTTTATCAGCGGAGTCCGGTGCACCTCGGAAGCTATCGCTACGGTGTACTAATGTCACTTTTTTTGCGTAATCACTTAGATATATTGTCCAATCGAGGGCTGAATCGCCACCACCTGCAATGACAAGCGTTTTGTCTCGGTAGGTTTCCGGATTTTTGACCATATAGTCTATCCCCCTACGTTCGAAGGTTGTAATACCCTCCAGTTCGGGTTTCCTCGGTTCAAAACAACCTAAACCACCTGCTATTGCAATGACCTGACAGTGCACCTGTGTGTTATCGGAAGTGGTCACGATATAAGAACCATCTTCTTGCTTCTCCACTTTATCTACGCGTTCGCCCAATGTAAATGTGGGGTCGAAGGGTTTTATCTGTTCCATCTGATTGTCTATCAGCTCCTGTGCTTTGACAATCGGGTATCCAGGGATATCGTAAATGGGCTTGTGTGGATATATCTCAGAGAGTTGACCTCCTACTTGTGGTAACACATCGATCAGATGGCAACGCATTTTCAACAAACCAGCTTCAAAAACTGCAAATAGGCCTACGGGCCCGGCACCAATAATGCAAATATCCGTTTGTATCATGATTTTATTTTTGTGTTAAGTTATCGTATATGGTATTTAATATCCTAGTAAATTGAGCGAAATCATCGTCGTTCAGGTTCTTCCATGCCTGCATGCGGAAGTGAGCTACTTTAGGTGCAATTTCCTGTATTTTACTTTTTCCTTTTGCTGTAATCTGCAAGTGTAAAGCCCGGCGGTCCGACGTATTTGTTATCCGTTCAGCAAGCTCTTTCTTAATCAATAAATCAATGATTCTAGTTAGTGTAGGTTGGTCTTTACCGCACAGCTCTGCCATTTCTTTGTTCGTCAGATCAGGTTTTTCAAAAATCGTACGTAGTACAGTCCACTGATCTACTGTAAGGTCAAACTGATACAACGTAAATGCACTTTGTGCATATTGTTTTACTTTTTTCGCTGTCCTATCCAGTATAAAAGAGTACTGGTTGTATTTTTCGTTTAGCATAACAATAATTAGTGTGACAAATATAATTATTGTTTTTCACTTTGACGGTATGAAAAGTCATACCAGCGTAATACTGTCGGAGACATTTATCGGTACTATCGTTGTTATAGTAGGGATGGGTTGCTTATTAGCTCGATGGCAATGACGGCGCCTATCTGTCAAAATGATTAAGGGTAGGCTTTGTTGTATTATGAGCCTATATTGTATGCGGCGATAATTCCTGCAGGATTAAAGGTTTCGCGGTGTTAAGTAGGGCATCAAAACCACTTTCCTGTGTAAGGTAAATTGTCGACATGTTTATCAGGACGCAGTCGTATTGTTTATTCTTGACCTCGAAAACATGTGTTTGTGGACTGACATGTGAATCATTTTCGCTATAACGCGCTAACTTGATCTCTATATTTCCAATAGAGGTGCTCTGTTTTATGCTAAAATCTATGGCTATGACATCAATTTACATGATGAGGTGACTACATTTATTCGGTATATTGAAGTTTCGCTGCGCATCCAATGCGGGGAGTTCTACCGTCTTACTGCCTTTTTTGCAAATGTTATCTGCGGCGTAAAGTATATTTGGTCATAGATATGGCAATTATTGTTAAACTGAAAGTCGACCAACCGTTGGATGTTGCTGTGTTTGACTTGTAATAAACCTTGCTTGCATTTCATATTTCCACGCAGTACTCGGAGCATGTATTGAACCAGTTTGTTGTGCATTTCGTTGTCGTACATATCGCGATGTACTGCTCTAAAAGCACGGGGTATTACCGCTCTTGCTGCACTTGCCGTTCCGAAATCAGCTGCTGCATTTTGTGTCCATTGAGTCTGCTTTAGTTTATCCGATGGTTTGGTCTGTATCACATTTAGTGAATGTTTTTACGAGTGATTCAATATAGGATTATATTTTTGAGTCAGCTAACTCCTTCTCTAACCGCGCGATTTTTTCAGATTGAAGTTGTTTGGTCTCTTCTAATAGTTCTAATTGCTTTTAATAAGCTAATCATTGTGTTTGGCTCCGGCTCATAGGATTTAGTGTGTTCCTCTTTTGCTGGTGGATTATACCGGTTTGCTTCTGCTGTATCAGCTGATTGATATTGAGGTTAAGACTTATCTAAAATGTACGGTTGATTTTATCCCAGAGGGTGTAAGGCTGCACTCATTAATTGATTGGTGTGACATTGCACATACAGAGGTTATTGATCTCTTTTGCGATTGGAATGAGGTGAAAAAAAAGTTTTTATTCTTGCGATGGAGTCCCAGAGGCTTTGTTGGATGGGGGGCTGCTTCGAGACGATGTCTTGATGAGAGAAGAACAGATTTTAAAGGTTTTTATTTGTTTTGAATTTATATATATTGAAAAGGGATCGAATTTGATTCAGTAAAGGGTATTATTCAAAAATTGGGGTAGGTATTACTGATTTAATTTGATGTCTGATAGGGATTCCCTTTGCCTGTTTCAAGAAATTGTTGTAGGCTGCTTAAGAACTGTCGCCAACCATCCGCACATATGGTATAGCATTCAACAGCTGGGTGTAAGCCCTGGTGGGTCAATTGCAATTTGCTGCCATTTATCTGAGGAGCGATTTCCCAAATGATGATCGTATCTATCCATTCTTTTTTATTTTTGAGCTCGGGAATGTTCAGCAAAGCATCGGTAACAACCCAAACGACCTTTCTGGCCGGTGACAGTTGTTTTACTTGCATGGTTTTAAAGACATTCTTGCCAAATCGGAGGGTAAAACTACAGTCTTGGTGGTCGGCATTTCCGGTAAACATTACCGTCCACCACAAAGAGATTTGCCGGGTTAATGCGTTGTACACTTTGTCTACGGTTGTATTGATGTAGATAGTTTTGTAGAAATTGTTCATAACTTCATCGTTTATACTAGCAAATTTACCATATTGCTAACCTAAAGGAAGTTGTCTTAGGACAGGATTTTTGTGTGTTGCTTAAAAAAGCTTCCGTCATTTATAAGTGACGGAAGCTTTTCCTTTTATCCATATATCCACTTGAATTTGTATTGTAGATCTGGTATTTTGATCCGGTCGGCTAATCTCGTCAAGCGATCCGGTAGTTTCATTAAATAATCTCTGGCCTTTTCCCCTTGTTCATTCAATCCGGCTACTTGATCGATTTTCCATTCGTTGATGAGCTCTTTCAGGATCTCGACATAATCTAGGGCCGTATAGACGTCTAGACGTTGTGCAGCATCTGAAAAATGTGCGAAAGCTCCGCCTTGGGGACCTCCTGATTCTCTTAAGAAGTGTGCAGGCATTACAATTTTCTTGCGCATCATATCTTCAAAAGCCAACATAACTTCACTTGGATCTACGGTCATTGCTTTTGAGATGAACGACATGTAGGCTTTGGCATGTCTTGCTTCATCGGCTGCAATAACACCACACATTTTGGCTAATAATTTATCTCCGCTTTTTTTGGATATTCCCGCAACACGGCGGTGGGAAACGTTAGTAGCAAGCTCTTGGAAAGAGGTGTATATAAAGTTACGGTAAGGGTCTGCACCTGTACCAATATCAAAACCATCAGCGATTAGATATTGCGTGCTCATCTCAAATTCGCGCATGTTGATTCTACCTGAAAGGTAGAGATATTTGTTCAGCAAGTCTCCGTGTCTGTTCTCTTCAGCAGTCCAGGCACGAACCCATTTCATCCAACCACCTTGTTCGTTTTTCTCTACATCTTCCACCATGGTCAACCAAGATTCGTAGGTTGGTAAAGCTTCTTCGGTGATGGTATCACCAATGAGTACGGCCACCAAATCATAAGGAAGTTCTTTTGCACTTTCCTGTAGATCCCTAACCTCTTCAAAAAAGGTACTGCGTGAGGAGTCTGGGAGAAAATCGGCAGGTTGCCACATCTGCTCCACAGGCTTTAAATACTCACTCATCTCGTTGAGCATGAAAGGCTCTAGATAAGTCATTACTTCTTTCCTTGATCCTTCTGGTATATTTAAGGGTTTCTCTTGCATAATTAGTACAAATTTACATAAAATGCTTTGTATTCAATAATGCATGCAAAAAAACCTTTATGTGTTAATTTTGGGTTGATTGTATGGTTTGGGGGTATATAGGGTTTTTATAAGAACCATTGCTTTTGTCACTTAGGCCGTGACTGGCCCATACTTTTTTCCGCAAAAAAGTATGCAAAAAACTCGTCACTGTGCCGGCTTGCCACAACGGATCACCATTCCTACTATTGGCAACCCACCAAGGTGGCATTTGCTAAACTGTCAGGAAGCGCGAACAACCAATGTAAACTGATTAAAAAGAGCCTTGTAGCATATGGAGTCAAAGGCCGTAAAGCTATCGTTTCACAACGATACATCTTGCAGTAGATATGGATTTACCTACAGTGAGCTCGCAAGCTCGGTTCCAGTCACGGGATGGGCAAGCTCAATGGAGATCTAGGAAACCGCCTTGATAGCTTTACGTGCTGTGATGAACATTGGGTACACCGTCTTGATTTGTTTGCTTCTTTATTCATCAAGCAAACCCTCGAAGAGGCTCTTGAATGCCTTTAAAAAACAAACACAATGAAAAATAATGAAGGCCCCGTCCAGGCAAGGACAAAAGATATTTTAATGGTTCCTAAAAAGTAACATACCATTCATAACCTTATTGCATACCATAAAACCAAAAAGAATACACTATCTTGATACTATTTGGTTATATATATAGTAACTTTGTACCTCAAAATTTACATAGAAACGTCTTGAAAACATTTGATATCCATAAAGTACGTGCTGATTTTCCATTGTTAAAGCGAGAGGTGAATGGTAAGCCTCTGGTATATTTGGACAATGGTGCGACTACGCAAAAACCGCAGTCGGTGATCGATGCCATCATTCATTATTACTCGGACATGAACTCGAATGTGCATCGGGGAGTTCACTACTTAAGCCAGATATCTACGGATGCTTTTGAAGTAACCAGACGTAAAGTGAAAGACTTTATAAATGCTGAAGAAGAGGTCGAGATTATTATCACGAAAGGAACTACGGATAGTATCAATTTGGTCGCCCAATGTTATGGTAAAGCATTTATTGGCACGGGAGATGAGATCATTATTTCGGCTATGGAGCACCATTCGAATATCGTGCCTTGGCAGATGTTGTGTGAGGAGAAGGGAGCTGTACTGAAGGTGATTCCAATGGATGAACGTGGTGTTTTGGATATGGAGGCCTATCGTAAGCTGCTTTCCGAAAAAACGAAGATTGTTTCCGTCACTTATGTATCTAATGCACTAGGTACTGTTAATCCGGTAGAAGAGATTATCGCTTTGGCTCATAAAAATGGAACACCTGTGCTATTGGATGCTGCTCAGGCAATACAACATATCGCAATAGATGTACAACAGCTAGATGTGGATTTTCTAGTTTTCTCTGGTCACAAGATGTATGCGCCAACAGGGGTAGGTGTATTGTATGGGAAAGCGGAGTGGTTGAATGCCATGCCTCCTTATCAGGGTGGTGGCGATATGATTAAAGATGTCTCTTTTGAGAAGACTACTTATAATGAACTCCCTTTTAAGTTTGAGGCTGGAACACCCAATATTGAAGCGGGTATATGTCTGGCTGCCGCCATTGATTATATCACGGAAATAGGTATCGATAATATAAAGGCTTATGAAGATGAACTATTGGCTTATGCCACAGCTCGATTGAACGAGGTTGAAGGGCTTCGTCTTATCGGTACGGCAGACAAAAAATCTTCAGTTATTTCTTTTGTGGTAGACGGTGTACATCCTTATGATATCGGTGTGATTTTAGATAAATTGGGAATTGCCGTACGTACAGGACATCACTGTGCACAACCTATCATGGATCAATTGCAGATACCTGGTACAGTACGTGCTAGTTTAGCTATGTATAATACCAAAGAAGATGTGGATACCTTGGTGGCTGGACTAAGAAGGGCTTTAAGTATGCTAAAGTAGTGATTGGTACTTGGTATTTAACTCCTTAACTTTCTAACTTTTTAATGAAAATGACAATAAACGAGATACAGGACGAATTAATTGAAGACTTTGCTTTCTATTCGGATTGGATGGAAAAATATGAATATATCATTCAGTTAGGTAAAGAGTTACCTCTGATTGAAGAACAGTACAAACAGGACCAATATATTATCAAAGGCTGTCAATCTAAAGTATGGTTGTACCCAGAACTGAAAGAGGGAAAACTTTATTTTACCGCCGATAGTGATGCGTTGATTACAAAAGGTTTGGTGAGTTTGATGGTCAAAGTATTGTCGGGGCATACCCCGAAAGAAATCGTTGATACGGATTTGTATTTTATCGATCAGATAGGGCTTAAGGATCACCTTTCTCCAACACGTGCGAACGGTTTGTTGTCTATGGTCAAACAGATGAAATTGTACGCCCTGGCCCTGCAGAATAGGTAGTATTTGTATCGGTTTTATAGAAAAGCCTTCGAACAATCATTGTTCGAAGGCTTTTCTATTTAGACTCTCCTAAAAAAGGGACTTTTCCATTGTATGGAAGTATATCGATTCCGAATTTGTAGACCTGTTCTTCTGGAAAAACAAATAATTAAAAGCTTATTTGTTTGTTTTTCGCCACAATGGATGAATCTGGAGGGTTCGATAAAGGAACAAAATCGTGGAATATCGCCATACCTGTCAAGTAATGCAACATTCCGGTTACTTTACGAAATTCCACTCAAACGATATAGTTTCGTTTTATAGGTTTTGGGAGGTGTATTTTGCAGGTTTTAACGCTCAAAAGTCAAGGATGATAATCTTGTTGTTTTTACTTTCATACGGTAGTCATTATATTTGAGAGTGACCCTTAAACAATTTTATAGCTAAATTTATTATTACGATCTAAAACATGAGAATTACTTCCTTATTGAGTTTGTGTTTGTTTTGTTTGCTTCAATGGTCTTTTGCGCGAGAAGTTATTCCTTTTAATTCGGACTGGGCGTTTAAGAAGGGGCCATTTGCCGATGAGAGAATGCAATTTGGTGCCATATTTCAAGGCAAATGGCAAACAGTACAGGTACCTCATACCTGGAATGCCAACGATATGCAGTTGAAAGATATCAAGGTAGGTAGCTTTGCCCGCAACGAACGGTTTTATATTGGAGATGCTTATTATAGAAAGTCATTTTCGGTGCCAGCATCTTGGAAAGGGAAGCGGGTATTTGTCAAGTTTGAAGGTGTGAATACGAATACGGAGGTATACCTAAATACAAAAGCTCCTGTGACCAAGCAAGAAAAGGGATTCGTCAATTATACGGAACAGACCCTAACAAATAGTTATCAATTTGTAGGTCGTCACCAAGGGGGGTATTCGGCCTTCGTATTTGAACTGACCGAAATGATTTCATACGGACAGGAAAATGAGTTATTGGTCAAAGTGAACAATGAGGCCACGCCTCAGGTTATTCCTGTCAACCATACGCTGTTTCCGATGTATGGTGGAATCTATCGTCCTGTAGAACTGATTGTAACGGATGCTGTAAGTATTGCAACTTCGGATTTTGCGTCTTCAGGCGTATACATCACCCAGAGAAATGTATCCAAGAAAAATGCGGATATCGGCTTTAAGGTAAAACTAGAGAATAAGACCGGAAAAATACAGCCAATCGAGGTCGTAACGACCATATATGAAAAGGATGGCAAGGTTAAGGCATTTTACAAGGAGCCATATTCGTTATTGCCTCAGGGCAGACAAGAAGTAAAGTACGAGATTAATGTTAAAAATCCGCACCTGTGGCAGGGATTGGACGACCCGTACTTGTATAAGGTCGTAACGCATATTAAGAAGGATAATCAGGTGATTGATGAAATCGTGGAGCCGCTGGGTATCCGGAAGTTTGAACTAATCGCTAGTAAAGGTTTTTTTCTGAATGACATAAAGTACCCGTTGTACGGTGTCTGCCGCCATCAGGACAGACTGGGGAAGGGATCAGCCTTGAGTAATGCAGATCACGATGAAGACCTGGCTATTATTCAGGAAATGGGTGCTACAAGTATCCGTCTGGCGCACTATCAGCAATCGGAATATTTTTACGCTAAGTGTGATAGCCTGGGATTGATCGTATGGGCAGAGATTCCTTTTGTAAATCGTGTAACCACGTATGAAGAAAACAATGCTCTGCAGCAAATGAAAGAGCTGATACGCCAAAATTTTAATCATCCGTCGATTTATATCTGGGGCCTACATAATGAAGTTTATACCCCCAATACGTATACAGTGGAGCTGACTACAAAACTACATGATCTGGCGAAATCTGAAGATCCTGACCGATACACCGTTCAGGTAAGTGGGTATAACGTGGTTAATCATGCGGTCAATAACAATGCCGATGTGCAGGGAATCAATCATTACTTCGGTTGGTATAACGGAGAGTTAGAGAATCAGTCGGAAAAAAATGATGATGTTGAGACCTGGGCAAAGCGTATTTCTGAGGAATTTAAAGATTATAAATTGATTTTTTCGGAGTATGGCGCGGAGGCTGTTATTGAAGATCAAGCGGAGGTAACTGGCAATTTTGGTAATCAGTTCAGTAGGCCCGATTTCTTTCCAGAAGATTTTGCGACTAGATTCCACGAGATCAATTGGGGTGTTATCGCTAAAACCCCAACTTTATTAGGGTCTTATTTATGGAATACGTTTGAATTTGCTACACCAATTACTGGTTTAAATGTCAATCCGCGTAACTATAAAGGTATTGTAACCTTTGATAGAAAGGTGAAAAAAGACGCTTTCTATTGGTATAAAGCCAATTGGAGTAAAGCTGCTGTAGTATATATAACACAACGAAGAGTGGTAAATAGGGGGAATGAGATTACACCAATAACCGTGTATTCGAATCAAGGGGTACCTGTACTTAAGGTGAATGGAAAGGAAGTAAAAAGCTATAAAATGGGTACGACAGCTGTTCATTATATTTTTGAAAATGTCAAGTTGGAATTAGGAGAGAATACTGTTGTTGCCGAAGTTAAAAGCTCAGCAAATGGTACCGTTACGAGGGATGAAATCAAATGGAACTACGATCCCAAATACAAAAGGGCCGTTGGTGAACCATCGGTAACTAAAGATGAACATGTTGGACTTTAAATTTTATCCTGAATACTAAATTTATTATGAGAATACTGAAAAGAACATTATTACTTACAACATCGCTGCTGATGGCTAGTTTAGCTGTACATGCACAATGGACTGGGCCAAAGAAAAAGCCCACGCAGCAGGTTCAGCTTAAATATGGGCCGATTACTCCTGCACATCGTACCGATGCGAATATGGTGGCTTTCCGTGACTACGGTTTGGGGCAGTTTATACATTGGGGGGTGTATGCTATCCCTGGAAATGAATGGGAAGGGGTAAGTGCCCGTGGTGGTGCTGCTGCCTCTGAATGGATCCGTAGTTGGGGCGGACCAACTGCTCCAAAGGATTGGAAAAATACCTATGATAACCTGTACAAACAATTTGCAGCGAAGGACTTTGATGCAAAGAAATGGGCGAAGCAGGCGAAAGAAATGGGTGCTAAATATATGATATTTACAACCAAACACCACGACGGATTTGCGCTATGGCCTACTAAATATTCGGAATATAATATTACAAAATCCCCGTATGGTAAAGATATCGTAAAAGAGGTAGTGGATGCGTATACTGCTGAAGGAATAGACGTGTATCTTTATTTCTCTATTCTGGAATGGAATAATCCTGATTATATGGGTAAAGTACCCCAAACAGCGGATGAAAAACAACGTTTTGACCGTTTTTTGGATTATACGCGCAACCAATTGATAGAGCTATCTGATAACTATTCAAAAATCAAAGGCTTTTGGTTTGATGGCACTTGGGATGCTTCCTGGAAATCAGCCTATGACTTTACCTATAAACTGGAAAAGGAATTAAGAGACCGTCACCCTGGATTGGTTATTGGTTCCCGCTTTAGAAATGATGAAAACGGGTCTAGACACTTTGATACCAATGGTAGGCTACTTGGGGACTATGAGCAGGGCTGGGAACGCAAGTTGCCTCAGGAGTTTGAATGGCTAGATGGTAACGATTGGGATGCTGTCATGACGATACCTCCTAACGGTTGGGGATACATGAAAGATTGGTCTGGACTATACATTAAGACAACTGATGATATCATTGATATGTTAATGCATTCTGTCTCTATGAATGGAAATTTTGTCTTGAATTTTGGACCTGATGGTGATGGTAAAATGCATGTGGGTGAGGATAAGATAGCGAAAGAATTGGGTGATTGGATGAAGGTAAACGGGGAGGCTGTCTACGGCGTTAGGCATGCCGATTTACCGGTTTCAAAGTTAGGCTATTATACCCAAAAAGGAGATGTTCTGTATCTCACGGTGATAAGTAGACCGGTAAATAATATTGTACGTATAGCTGTTCCTAAAAAGACCAAAGAAGTCCCCGTTGAGGCATCGTTGTTGTCGAATAATAAGTCGTTACAGGTCAAGCATTCAGATGTCGGTCTGGATCTCGATAAAAATACGTATTATGATGTCCTATTACCTGAGCAATTTAAATCAAACCGGGCTTTTGTTATCAAAATGAAATTGGGTGCTCCATCGTCAAAGACCGATAAGTTGATGGATGCCAAGATGTAATTCTATCTCCAGATTTTCAGGCAGGTTTTATACTTTAATATGGTCTGCCTGGATTTTTTGGCCAAAGAAGATGGTAGCCTTCTCTTCAAATTCTTTTGCGCTATCCGTGGTGTAGAATGTAAGTTGGCCTCCTTTACGGCACAAATTTTCTACTTCGGGATGTCGTAGGAGATAGTCGGCCAGGCTTTTCGCTACTAACGAACCTTGAGAAAGTATATTTATGCCTTGCGGGACATACTTTTTAATAATAGGGAGTAATAAAGGGTAATGAGTGCAGGCGAGGATTAAGGTATCAATACTATCTGAAAGGGATAAGATGCTGGCGATGTCTTTCTGCACAAAATAGTGAGCCCCCTCACTATAAATCTCATTGTTCTCAACCAGTGGAACCCAAAAGGGACAGGCATGTTGAAAGACCTCAATTTCGGGATGAAATTTATGGATTTCTATTTTATAAGATCCGGAAAGAACAGTCCCCTGCGTGGCTAGAACGCCTACTTTGTTGGTCTTGGTGTATTTGTCTACGACCTCGGTCGTAGGACGTATGACTCCCAATACTTTTTTGCCTGGAGGAAGATCGTGTTGTTGAATGGTACGTAGTGCTTTGGCTGATGCGGTATTACAAGCCAAGACGACCAAATTGCAACCTAGGTCGAATAGTTTGAATACGCATTCTTTGGTAAACTCGTAAACGGCTTCGAAGGAGCGGGTGCCATAAGGCACGCGGGCATTGTCCCCCAGATATATGTAATCATATTGAGGTAGTTGCTTTTGTATTTCTTTAAATACAGTTAATCCACCGTAGCCCGAATCAAAAATGCCAATAGGTCCGCTAATCATATGCTATAAAAATAAGGAGATTTGTACCTTACTCATGGTACAAATCTCCTTAAAAAAATTAAATGTAACGTTATTTTAAACCAATAAATGTGGTTTTTCTTTATATGTTTTCCATAACAGCTCACCAAACAGTGTATTTGCCCAGGCGAACCAATGACGGGTGAATTTTTTAGGATCATCTTTATGGAAGGATTCGTGCATAAAGCCGGTACCTCCATGCGTGGCTGCCAATGTCTTGATACATGTACGTATCTCATCGTCATTGGTTGATGTAAAAGCGCGCATAGTGATTGCCATAGGCCATATCATATCCCGGCCTATATGTGGTCCGCCTACGCCTTCTGCTGCGGTACCTTTAAAGAAAAACGGATTATTTTTTGACAAGATGTAGTTTCTTGTACGTTGGTATACTTCGTCTTTGACATCTACCGATTCGAGATAAGGTAATGCAAGGAGAGAAGGGACATTGGCATCATCCATCATCATATAGCTTCCGAAGCCATCGACCTCAAATGCGTATACACGCCCGTGTTGTGGGTGGTCAATAATACCATATTTTTGTACTGCCTGCTCAACTTCATTTGCTAAACGTTCCATCCTGCTTGCTAGTTCTATATTATTGATTTTACGTAAAATCTCTGCGGATTGGCGTAGGCTCTTTATCGCAAATAGATTGGACGGTATCAAGAATAAGAATATTGTACAGTCATCTGAAGGCCGGAAGCTGGAACAGATCAAACCAACAGGGTTGACGGGATACCCCCATCCATCTACCTGTAATGTATCCGTACCACGAGAGGTAGTTCTCGAAAAATTGTAAGGCCCTAAGTTCTCTTTTCGCTGCTGCTCGACGAAAGTCTGATAAGTGTTTTCCTGTGCTTTTACCCAGTCTGCGTCGAATGGCGTAGTGTCTCCTGTTTCTTTCCAATAGCGGTGTGCTAGTCGGATAGGGTAGCATAGTGAATCGATCTCCCATTTACGTTCGTGTATGCCGGGCTTCATTTTTGTGTGATCTGAAAACCACTCTCCTTTTTTAGTAGGGTCGTTGTAAAAAGCATTGGCATATGGATCGATATTGATACATTGGGACTGCTTGTTGATTAAGCCCAGGATAAGGTTTTTAAGCTTAGGATCCTTTTTCATAAAAGGAATATAAGGCCATACTTGGGCACTGCTATCCCGAAGCCACATGGCATCAATGTCACCTGTTATCACGTAGGTAAGCTTCTTATTGGCTGTAGACTCATCGTATATAGTGGTATCCAATGTGTTGGGGAAACAGTTGTTGAACAACCACCCTAGTTCTGGGTTTTTTACGTTTTTCTGGAACTCTTTGATGGCATCTTCAATGACCGGGCTACTGAAATGTCTTTTGTCTGCAGCTACTCGTACATTGGGGAACGTATTTGCCGCTGTAGCAAAAGAGAGTTTGCTAGCTAATACGCTAGCTCCTAATACGGCACTTTGCTGGATGAAAGTTCTGCGTTTCATATGTATTTAATTTGTTTTTTAATGGCCATATGGAATAATCATGACTGTTTGTGCTTTGCAAAACATGAGTATTTCATTATAATTTATGTGGTTTTTAGGATTCAACTTTAGAAAGCAAGATGCAATAATTTATTTAAAATAACAACAAAAAACGTTTTAGCATCGTTATTTTGTCTTGTTGATTTGAGAAAGAGTTTTTTTAAGTAAAAAAATCAAGACTGTGTAGCCTACGATCTATTTCTTGGACAAAGAATGCTTTTTACCCCGGTAAGCGAACACTATTTGGAAAGCTTTGATGTAGAATCAGGTTCTATAAATAAAAAAATGGAGAGCGATATTATGTATTTTTCAATGTGTTTATTAGGAGGTAGTTAGGGGTGTGTAGGTCATCGACGTAAAACGCGGTATCTTTACTAAATGATTTTGTAGTATACTATTTATTTGGTATTTTAGGTCAGACATTATAAACAATACTTACCTTATTTTAAGCTAGTTATGAATATAAAATTTAAGCCACTATTTTCCTTAGTTATACTTTTTTTTACTCTAAATAGTTGCAATACATGTGTTTATGTTTTTGTAGATGCACTTAACATTGCGGAAGCTAAGGCATTTTACGAGTCTCAGATTAACCCTGTTACAACCGGGGGGGGACAATCCTTTATTTAACCGACATCAGTTAGTTGTAGATTGGAAGTCTTATAAGCAAACTGATGAAAATATATTTTCTATCCCAGTTGTTCCTGTCGCGGAGCGTATAATTGACCCCAAGAAAGGTGTAATCATGTAGCGAAAACTACGCAAATACGAATGACCGCGAAGCAGCATGCACACCAATTGCAACAAAATGTGCATAATATAGTTTGGATATTCCATCCCGACAAGTCGGGGCAAGCTAATAACAACCAAAATCAAATTATAGATATATGAAAAAAAAGAATATAATACGTTCACTAACTTTCCTTAGTTTATTTGGATTATTAGTCTATATTACAAATTTTACAGATTTAAAGATATTTTTTATTAGAGTAATCGAGTTCAGCAACTATAATGGAACATACTATTATTATCAAAATAGGTTGAAAGGAGAAACAGATAGTCAAAGGTCTAAGTCATATGCTCATTTCTTAAGCCAAAATTCAAATATCGAAGACAAACAGTTATACCGTAGATTTAGAATGGATCTTTGGCGGTTTTGGGAGTGGAGTGATTTCTACTATTTTTCAGATCAATATAAGCTACCTTATATTTCAGAAAAGGAGATTAACGAAAACAGAAAAAGGGAGGGGTTACCTCCAATAGTGTTTGATTAGAAGGTGGTCATTTTTTCTCTTTATATAATTCTAATGTGTATCAATGAGAATCT
>NZ_WFKM01000015.1 GCF_011007365.1 Sphingobacterium sp. xlx-96
TAATTTCTGATTCTAGGACCAAATGGCTGATTTTTAACTTTCGTCGTTTCTCAACACTACTCGTTACGTTACATGATCATTTTTTAAAGAACTTTTTTCGCATCCGCTTCGCGCTTCTGCTTTATCTCTACACCCGAAGGCTCGACTTTTTTACTTTTTCTGTCGCCCTTCGTTTCCGTTGGGACTGCAAAGGTAGGAATCTTTTTCAAACCTCCAAAATAAATGTGAAAATTTATTTCAGCGTCTTTTCTTGTATTCCCGCGTTTAAATAACTTTAAACCCCTCTTTTTTCATGGTCCCGTCCTAAGATCCGACCGTTCCTCCCTTGCGGAGTGGTGCAAAGATAGGACAATTAAACCCATAGTTCCAAAGGATATCCCCATCTATTTTTGCAATAAAACCCTAAAACGCTGGAAATGCGGAGAATAAAATTGAAATGGGATAACCGTAGCTAGGGAAATAGGGCTTTACATCTACATAGCCTCTACTTATTACCTTAGAAGAACTCTAAATATCTAAAGGGGAGTAACTATTTGTTCTGGTAAAATATACCCTTCATCAAGCTCTACTAATTTTAAATTCTTAAACTCAATTTTAGCACCTTCTGACTCCAAACATAAATATCCTTTACGTTGGGTTGATTGTTTGATACCATTTACAAATTTCCCATTAACAGATAATTTTATAGTACCATCGACACATACCACAGTATATCTATTCCACTCTCCCACACCTACACAACGGTTTTCAATAGATTTACTTCTTACCCCTCTGGGATTATCAGGCTCTGTCTTGGCTTTACCGGCACCAAAAAGCTCTCCATGAACGTAAGCAATGGGTGGTATTACCCCATTTTTCTGATTCTGATTTACCCAATCCAATTCCAACATTTGGACTTCAACTCCACTAGGCAATCTACTTACCGCTTCGGGGACCGCATCACACCAAACAAAAACACCTGAATTCCCTCCGGCTTCTAAATGTCTCCACTCTATATCCAGAATAAAATTTTGATACATTTTCTCGGATCGAATCACCCCAATAGGCAACCCGGTACAGACTAATAGCTCCTGATCCTTATACCAGGTAGCAGCTGTGGTATTAACATCTACCCACCTTAGCACCTCCCTACTTGAGTTTTCAATAATAAGATCTCGCCAACTTTGCTTTTCTCCAAACTCAAAAAGGATTTCCTGAGCAAAACAGGGAGTAAACATCATAAAATATAACGAAAGGAAACAAAAACCAATCAAATATCTACAGCGACAGGCACTATAAAGGTGGGCTAATCTACTTTTCGAAGAATTATTGCTCCAACTAAAAACATAACGAATCATTTTGGACAATGAGTTAAGAATGAATGTCTAAATTAAGAAATAGATAGCAAATCTAAAAACTACTAATTCCTGTAATATCCTGTCCAGTAATCAACAAATGTATATCATGTGTCCCCTCATAGGTGATGACAGACTCCAAATTCATCATGTGCCGCATAATTGGATAATCGCCAACAATCCCCATCGCCCCTAAAATCTGTCGCGACTCACGGGCTACCCGTAGTGCCATATCCACATTATTACGTTTCGCCATAGATATTTGCTGTGGTGTAGCACGGCTCTCATTCTTCAATACCCCTAACCGCCAAGATAATAGTTGAGCCTTTGTTATTTCGGTAATTATTTCGGCTAATTTTTTTTGCTGTAGTTGGTAACTCGCAATGGGCTTTCCAAATTGCGTTCTTTCAAGCGCGTAGCGTAGGGCTACCTGATAACAGTCAATAGCAGCGCCTATCACCCCCCAAGAAATACCGTAGCGAGCAGAATTCAAACAGGACAATGGTCCGCGCATCGAAGATACCTCCGGCAATATTCTTTCTCTTGGAATATATACCTGATCAAAGACCAACTCTCCTGTTCGCGAAGCTCTCAGCGACCATTTGTTCTTTATTTCCGGTGTCGAAAAACCTACATCATCCCGTTCTATAATCACGCCCTTAATTTTCCCTTGTTCATCTCTAGCCCATACTACCGCAACATCACAAATCGGCGCATTCGTAATCCATGTTTTAGTTCCCGTCAACCGATAACCTTCACGATCTTTCTTTATTCGTGTTTCCATGCTTGATGGATCCGACCCGTGATTTGGCTCCGTCAATCCAAATGCCCCCACCCAATCACCAGTGGCCAACATAGGTAGGTATTTATTCCTTTGTGCTTCAGAACCGAATGTATATATGGGATACATCACCAGCGAAGATTGCACAGAAGCTGCCGATCGAATAGCGGAATCCCCGGCCTCTAATTCTTGCATAATTAGGCCATATGCCAGGTAATCCAAGCCAGCTCCTCCATATTTGCTCGAAACAAATGGACCCAAAGCGCCTATACCCCCCAACTTTTTCATTAAATCGGGAATCTCTTCATGTTGTTGTGCTTTTGCATCAACGCTGGGCAAAATCTCTGTACGCACGAAATCGCGAACAGTTTGACGAACCAATAAATGCTCTTCTTCTAAAAGTTCGTCTAAATTAAAATAGTCTACACTGCTGTTCATATCTAATTGGGCTTTCTATAAAATTATTAAAAATCCAACACAATCACATAAACAATAAATATTATTCTTTATATTTATTAAAATTTCGAATAATATAAACCGTATTATGACAATTAAAGAATTAAAAACACTAGGGATAGAGATTAATAACCTAGGCACATCGACAGGCACGAAATGGTTTTCAAAAGGAGAGACTATAGCTTCATTTTCGCCAACCAATGGTCAACCTATTGCAAACATTCAATCAACAACCCGTAAAGAATACGACAAGGTCATCAGTGAAGCTGAAAAGGCTAAACTAATCTGGAGAGATATTCCTGCTCCAAAGCGCGGAGAGATAGTGCGTCAATTGGGAGAAAGATTAAGAGAACTAAAACCTGTATTGGGTAAATTGGTATCTTATGAAATGGGCAAATCCTATCAGGAAGGTATGGGAGAAGTTCAGGAAATGATAGACATCTGTGATTTTGCAGTGGGACTATCAAGACAACTCTATGGCAACACGATACATTCGGAACGTCCAGGACATCGGATGTATGACCAATACCATCCTCTTGGTATTGTTGGCATCATCACGGCTTTTAATTTTCCCGTTGCTGTCTGGTCCTGGAATGCAGCTCTTGCATTAGTATGCGGTGACGTAGTCATTTGGAAACCTTCTGAGAAGACTCCACTATGCTCTGTTGCATGTCAAAAAATAATTGCAGAAATCTTAAAAAACAACAGATTACCAGAGGGCATTTCATCGGTAGTAACAGGTGACGCTGAAGTTGGAAAATGGATTTCGGAAGACGATCGTATCCCATTAGTCTCCGCAACAGGATCCACTAGAATGGGTAAACTTGTTGCTACTACTGTGGCTCAGCGCCTTGGCAAGACACTGCTGGAACTAGGTGGTAATAATGCCATTATTGTCACACCGAGTGCTGACTTAAAAATGACAATTATAGGTGCTGTATTTGGTGCGGTGGGCACAGCTGGACAACGTTGCACCAGTACGAGAAGATTAATAGTACACGACAGTGTTTACGACAAGGTAAAAAAAGCTTTGACTGATGCCTATAAACAGGTAAAAATTGGAGATCCATTGGACACGAAACACCACATGGGACCATTAATTGATACCGATGCCGTTAATATATATCTAAATGCATTGGAAAAAATCAAAGATCAAGGAGGTAAAATATTGGTTCAGGGAAAAGTATTAACTGGTAAAGGTTATGAAAGTGGCTGCTATGTAACTCCAGTTATCGCTGAGGTAGAAAATCACTATCAGATTGTGCAGGACGAGACTTTCGCTCCTATATTGTATCTGATAAAATACAGTGGCGAAGTAGACAATGCCATCGTATTACAAAACGGTGTAAAACAAGGGTTATCGTCCGCGATTATGACCTCAAGTTTGCGGGATTCAGAATTATTTCTGAGTCAGAATGGTTCTGACTGCGGCATAGCCAATGTCAATATCGGCACATCTGGGGCTGAGATAGGCGGTGCTTTTGGCGGCGAAAAAGAAACAGGCGGAGGGCGTGAATCAGGTTCTGATGCTTGGAAAGTCTATATGCGTCGGCAGACGAACACCATAAACTATACAACGAGTCTACCATTGGCCCAAGGAATAAAATTTGATCTTTAAAAAACTTAAAATTATGAGAGAAGTACATCAAAGACTGGCGAAGCATATTTTGGCTGACGGTTTTCCTGTCGTTATAGATCTGGAAAAATCACATGGTTCTTATATTACTGATGTTGACGGCAACGAATACCTGGATATGTTCAGCATGTTCGCCTCTTCACCAATCGGATACAACCACCCCTACATTCTTGAGCATGCAGATCAACTGACGGATGCAGCAATCAACAAACTGGCATTATCGGATATCTACCCTACAGCATATGCTGATTTTCTAGATACGTTCGATCGTGTTGCTATACCTAAAGAGTTGAGTTATTGCTTTTTTATAGACGGTGGAGCTTTGGCAGTCGAAAATGCATTAAAAGCAGGGTTTGATTGGAAAACAAGAATCAATCTATCAAAAGGGATTGAGCATGAAGCCAGCCAAGTGATTCATTTCAAACAGGCGTTTCATGGTCGTACAGGATATACCCTTTCGCTCACCAACACGAAAGATCCAAAAAAATACATGTATTTTCCAAAATTTAACTGGCCTCGTATCACGAATCCTAAACTAAAATTTCCAGTCAATGAAACAAATCTTGCTGAAACTGTAGCATTGGAAAAACAGGCTATTGCTGAAATCAATGTG
This sequence comes from Sphingobacterium sp. xlx-96, assembly GCF_011007365.1. Classification (GTDB taxonomy): domain Bacteria; phylum Bacteroidota; class Bacteroidia; order Sphingobacteriales; family Sphingobacteriaceae; genus Sphingobacterium; species Sphingobacterium luzhongxinii. Next base: position 4,821 of record NZ_WFKM01000015.1, read on the forward strand.
GCCATAGCACGACATCCTGAAGATATTGCTTGCCTAATTATCGAGACTATACAGGCCGAAGGCGGAGATAATCACTTTAGAAAAGAATTTTTTCAAAAATTGAGAGCTGTCTGTGACCAGCATGATATCATACTTATACTGGATGAAGTGCAAACAGGCATCGCTATGACAGGTAAGATGTGGGGATACCAGCATTATGGCATCATACCGGATGTTATTGCTTTCGGAAAGAAAACTCAAGTTTGCGGAATACTAGCTAACCGGGAGAAATTTGATCGCGTTGAAAAAAATGTCTTCAAAGAATCCAGCCGTATTAATTCGACATTTGGCGGTAATCTTGTGGATATGGTACGCTTTAAACTTATTTTAGAAGTTATAGAACAAGAAAACTTGGTCGCTAAAGCGGAAGAAAAAGGAAAATATATTTCGCAACAGATTGAGCAATTGGTTAAAGATTTTCCGAATTTATCCAACCCTCGTGGAAAAGGATTACTTGCCGCTTTCGATTTCGAAAACGAAAAGCTACGCGATGATTTTATTCAAAAAACACTGGGCAACAAGCTGTTGATATTAGGTTGCGGCGAGAAAAGTATACGATTTAGACCTCATCTTACTGTTAGCATCGAGGATATCGACAAAGCTTTTACAATAATCCGTCATTGCTTGATCTAATAAACTCTCGACAAATCTCAACAAATTATTAAGAGCATGTTTTACAAAGAATAAACTATGCAAAAAGTGCAAAACTAAGAATCTCTTCTAGAGAAATTATGGAATTGGAATTAGCATTGTATATCGACTAAAACACTAGGTGACTTTAAAAAACCAATTTGGAGTTGTAATTTTATCATCAAAAAGCAATATGAAATATCCCTGTAGCGGAAGAGCACAAACACCGATGAAAAGAATCGACCTTGTGAACTCATCGAAGATCATTATTTACCTATGAAATCACCTCTAATCAACGTACAACAACTGAAGGACTTAAGCATCAACCATAACATCATCCTTCTTGATGCTACAATAGATAAAGTTGGTGAGAAGCTCGACAATAATACGATGTCGTTAATTCCAAATTCGATATTCTTTGATATTGAGGGTCTTTTTTCGGATCATTCATCTGGATTACCACACACGATGATTGATCCGATTAGCTTTACCACACATGTCCAAAATCTAGGCATAAATCAAGATAGCATTGTTGTGATTTATGACCGTTGGGGGATATATTCTAGTCCACGTGCGTGGTGGATGTTTCGTTATATGGGACATGAACAGGCATATGTACTTGACGGAGGAATAAAAGCCTGGCTAAGCAAAGACCTTCCGATAAGCGATAAACACCACACATCGACAGAACAAGGTGATTTTCGGGCTGTTGCGCAGAAGGACTGGTTTAAAAACAAATCGGATATATTACAGCATCTTCAATCGAAGACCTCTAGTATCATCGACGCGAGAGGATCGGGTCGATTTTATGGAACCGCTGCAGATCCGCGCCCCGGTGTCCGATCTGGACATATTCCGACTTCAAGTAACCTCCCATTTGATCAGGTACTAGACGGGGTCTTTTTGAAAGACAAGACGCTATTGAAACCTATATTCGCATCACATTTACGCGAGGGCGGATCGAACATATTTACCTGCGGTTCAGGAATTACGGCTTCTATACTCGCACTAGCAGCATATCAGATCGGCGTCACAAATCTAGCTGTATACGATGGCTCATGGGCAGAATGGGGAGCAGACCATTCTTTACCTATGGAGTAAAGTCTTAATTAAAATAAGACTTTACTCCATAGTTTTTGAAAAGCTTTTTCATCCATCCAATCATAAACAGAACTTTTCAATAACTCTTTTATCTGCTGTTTGGATTTCGGGGGTACCTTTTTGCTCTTAGTAAGTTGGCTCGACACGAGTTGATTATTTAATTCAACTTGCGTAGCAAACATATTTATATTCCAACCCGGCACGGATAACCCCAATATCGTACCTGGCAATCCCTGAATAAGTTCGGGTCCGCTAGACATGGCAATCTGATTCGTAAAAAAAGCTACGATATAAATAGAATCCTGAATCAACCCATTGGCCCTTCGGCATTCGTACCCAGCGATGTTTCGATATTCATCGGTATATTTCCATTTGACATTTGGTATGGTATCTTCCAATAAAATCTCATCTCCTCCAAATTGAATTAACCTTGAAAACATATTTGTTTTTTGATTTTTATAGGTTTTCGAGTCATTGAACACCGGAAGATAATTTAAGGCACTGCGATAATTAGAGGGATAGTCTTCTTTGATCGTTTCAAACAAGGTCTCTCCATCATAAAATTTAAGGCTATGCTTTGTTCCTATTTCCACGGGTCCATTTTTCACCACCTCATCGACAAACATCTTATCCCAAGTGTCGAGATCGGCCTTATTCAAGTAATTACGTTTTAAATAATTTTGTACATGAAACTTACGTTCATAGGTGATCGTTCCACTATTTGGGAAAAAAGCATATTGAGCATATATTTCAATCAACATAAAGTTCAGAAATAGTAATAATAACATTGCTTTAACCATCTTAATTACCTCCTTTCATAGTTGTAAAATTGTAAATCAGTTTAAACATTCCGTACCGCTTCAATACATCATTGCTCGTCTGAACAAAGGAATATCCATTCTGGTAACGGCTTATACCATTGTTTCGATTTAAAATATCGTTTACAAAAAACTGTGCTTCCAACGATTTATCTTTTAAGAATTTTTTAGAAATATACCCTGTCATATTGAAGGTACTAAAAGCCTTAAGTGTCTCGGTTGCTCCTTGGTAAGATTGATCTATATTGACAGCAATTTTAAAATCTCTAGGGAAATAATAGGTAAAGTTTGAATTGGAAGACAACGTAAAAGTTGTACTATTCAACTCGGACTGCAACGAAGCGTTAAGCACTTGCACGCCCGGTCGAAAATCTACTGAAAAATCCATTTTATTAGCTCTGTATCGGCTAATCCCTACGGAGGGGGAAAAACTAAATCGCTCAGTATTATTTAATTCCGGTTCTTCCTGCTCTGTAGACAAATAGTTATAGGTACTATTAAAGTCCGCGGATATCCCCGTACTTATATTAACTCCCATTTTCCGAAACAAGGGCATTCGGTAGCCGCCCCCCATGTGTGCTGACCAATTTTGCTTATCAATATTGACAAATGAAATATCCCTTTTTCCTGTCTCTGCGTAATAACGAACCCGACTGTTGATACTATTTATATTTTGATTGGCTCCACCATATAGGTATAAACTTCGATCTTTCAACGGTCGGTAAGAATTAAAATTTATGGAATAGGAATTACTAAACCCAGCAGACAGATCGGGATTATCGAAATAATTGACCAATTGATTAGCATTTTGCTTTAAGGGTTCAATCTGTGTCAGATCAGGCTGCACTGTACGTCCGTAGTAGCGAAAACTAATATTTTTACTTTTTGACAGCTTATAATTCACATAAAACATAGGGTTAACGGATATCTGTGACCGTTGTAATGCCGTATTTAAATTATTATAGGTCCGTCTTACATCCTCAAAATCTAATCTGTTACTCACATTCATTGTCCATAGATCATTTTTAAAGTTTACCCCCGTATTAGCCGTATTTTTTAAACTGCTAACGTTAAAATCATTCAAGACTTGCACATCTAACAAGGTATAATCTCCTGTTACAGGATCTTTATCAAAAGACTGATTTAAGTTGTTCGCGTTATTTTTGAGAAAGGCGTATCCCAAGGTAGCAGTTAGATATTTACTCAGTGGCTCCGTGTAATTCAAAGAAGTCGTAAACACTTTACTCCCGACCTCGTCTCGTTTAAGCTGATCGATTTCGTCTCGTTTAAGCTGATCGATTTCCGTTGTTACCGCTGTGGAATAATAATTTGCTCGTGAAGAATAATTGGTAGCTCCATCGGTCTGGTTCGATCGAACATTTGCATTAAACGTCATAGCTCGTCTATCTTTTTTAAATTTCCTAGTCAATAGAAGGTCAAGGTTAAGATTTTCACTGTCGCTGATGGTGTTACTTATATTCTCCATTTTGTTGATTAAGTTTCCCTCTAAATTTTGACGATCCGATTTCTTATCCTCGTTATTTTCCTGATTTTTCCGGACATATCCCAAACGCACGGTCCCTGTAGACAGCGAATCAATATTAAAATCATAACGCATGTTAACATTATGTGACTTATCCTGATTGTTGGTTATGGTAGTAGCATTATCCAAAGTAGCGTTCTCGGGATAGTTTTCTTGCGCCCGATAGTTGTTTTTGTTACGGACATCCATCTGATTCCCTTTGTAATTTACATTCAACTTATGTTTATCGTTCTTTGATTTGTCCGAAAAGCTAAATCCCATATTAAGTGCTTTCGGTATACCAGCTCCCCTATAATTACCACTCCAGGAGTCTGTGCCATCAAAACCTCCGTCGGACGTTATCATAATTCCTCCTCCGTCCATTACAGATACATTGGTATTCCCTCCTACGCCATATTTTTGCCCATCTTCAAACCCCAACCCCACCAATCCGTCATTCGCTATGATTCCATATGCCGCAATCTTTTGAGTCCCCTTGAATCGGTTTGCCATTATTTTTCCGGTATAGTATTTATCTGTCCCTACCCCTCCTAACACTTGGCCAAACATTCCTTTCTTTTTGTCTTCTTTCAGCTTAATATCAATAGTTTGAGTTCGTTCACCGTCATCAATACCCGTCCTTACAGCGAGGTCCGACTTTTTTTCATAAACCTGTACTTTACTCACCATATCAGATCGTATATTTTTTGTTATCAATGTAGGATCATCACCAAAAAATTCCTCCCCATCCAGTAATACTTTTTTCACCTCTTTTCCTTGCGCCGTGATCCTACCACTCGCATCCATAGTTATTCCGGGAAGCACCTTCAATAAGTCCTCAACTTTGGCATCCTTTTCCACTTTAAAACTACCTGCATCGTATTCTATTGTATCTCCCTTTATAACAACAGGCTTCCTGCCCATAACCTGAACCTCTTCAATCAACCGTGCGACTTTTGAAAGTTTAATAATTCCCAGCTCCTTTCCCGCAGGGTCTAATGCGAGATCCTGAACAAAGTCTGCATACTGGGGATAGGATACCAGCAATTTGTAACTTCCAGTATCAATATTGATAAGTGAAAAGTTACCATTTTCCTTTGACCATGTAAACCGGACGAGAATAGAGTCTTTTGTATTCAGAAGCGCAATAGATGCCTTCTCTAACTTACCATTATCAGAGCCGTCAACAACCTGTCCAGAAACTTTAGTTTGTGCGGAAGCCTGAAAAAAACTCATAAAAAGCAAGCATACAAAAAGTAGCAATAATAGGTTTGGATTCATAGCAAATAGTTTATAATAAGTCTTGTATTAAGCACTCAAACCAAAACTAAACATTTAGTTACTAAAAAATCGTAAAAATATGTTAAATTATATTTATGCAAATGTTAAATATTAATGTTAACATTTTTCTAATAATTAAACATATCGGTTATACAAAAAAAAGACCGATCCATTTTGGATCAGTCTTTCCTTAATCTTTTAGTTCACTATTCTGCTCCAGGAAACGGAACATAATCATCATCTCCTGGTACTTTAGGGAATTCTCTGGAAATCCATTTTTGTTTCGCTTCCTCATTAACAGCTTTATCCGTAGCGACAAAGTTCCAAGAGATAAATCGTTCCTCAGGAAAAGGTTCTCCTCCAAAAATATACACCGTCGTTTTTGCTTTCATAGTAAACGCACATAAATGGGCGTCTTTTGTTATTAAAATCTGCTTGGGTCCATAGTCGAAGCCATTACTTTCGATAGCCCCTTCCAAAATATATAATCCACTCTCTCCATATAATTCACCACGGATATCAATAAGAACATCCTTATTTCCCGTCTTAATCTCAATCATATATAACTTGCTATACACCGGAACCGGAGATTGTTTACCAAAGGCTTGCCCTGCGATCAATTTATACGAAACTCCATCTTGTATCCATGAGGGTATATCCTGAGCCTCGGTATGGTGGAATTCAGGATCCATAAATTCTAGTTCCTTTGGTAATGCTACCCAGATCTGCAACCCATGCATAAACTTATCTCGGTGACGAAGATATTCTGGCGTGCGCTCCGAGTGTGTCACTCCTTTTCCTGCTGTCATCCAATTTACGGCGCCTGGCTTTATCTCCATCGCGGTACCTAAACTATCACGGTGAAATATCGCACCATCAAAAAGATAAGTAAGTGTCGATAGACCTATATGTGGATGAGGGCCCACATCAAGATTCTCATGATCTGCAAGACAGACTGGCCCCATATGATCGATAAACACAAAAGGTCCTATCGCTCTCTTTTGTCTAAAAGGTAATAGCCTACCTACCAAAAAATTACCAATGTTGGCAGCGGTTTCTTCTCTAATAAAATCAATATTTGACATGGTATATCTCCTTCTTTGTTATATCTAAAGTTACATAATATATGTTAGTTATAAACTGAAGAAAATTCGAAAAAACACCATCCTACAAAGGTGTGCCTAGCAAGGCACACCTTTGTAGGATAAGAACCATCTTCTTTAAAACTTCTGTAAGATCTTAAAGATCAAATCAGAGCCTAACTTAGTGGTTCGCTGATCAATATCATATACCGGATTTAACTCGGCGACATCCACACTTACTAAATTAGGCAAACTGATAATTGCCTGAAAAATCTGTTGAAAGGTTACATCGGGAATAAGGCCATTAAAAGCCAAGGCACTCACCCCTGGAGCATAAGGCGCAGCAAAAGCATCTAAATCTATCGTCAGATAAACCAGATCTACCTGAACTGCAAAATCATGCACCGCCTTTAGTATTTCCTGCATGTTACCTTCGTGGACATCTTCAGCCTTTATAATCTTAGTTCCTTTATCCTTAGCATAAGCTAATAGCGATGGCGTGTTAGAAATATCTTGAATCCCTAACGCCAAATAATGAAGAGGCTTTCCTTCCCGAGACAGATCATCCGCTATCTGATAAAATCCTGTACCCGAATTTCCTACACCATCTTTCAGGGGACGAATATCCAGATGTGCATCGATATTAATAATTCCAATGGATTTACCCTCTATATGCAATCCCTTAAAGTGCGCATAGGTAATCTCATGCCCTCCTCCCAATAAGAGAGGAAACCCGCCTTGCTGGCGGATCTTGGCAACGAGTTCAGCCAGCCGCTGTTGGGCTGCTTCCAGCCCGGTATCTGGACAATACACGTCTCCCCCATCCAGTAATCGAATTTGACCCGAGAAATGCACCGGCAATCCTCCTAATATTTTTCGGAACTGAGCAGGGCCATTCTGAGCACCTACCCTTCCCTGATTACGGCGCACGCCTTCATCACAACAAAAACCTAATAGCACAACTGCATTTTTCAGTTCTTGTGTTTCGTCCAGATCGATAGAACGCACCTCTTGATGCCAGCGTCGCAGACCTTGCTCTGTACCATCAACACGACCTGCCCAATGCCCGGGATCCCCTGGTTGATATAATGATTTCATAATGACCTATTCAAAAAGTTTATCCAACACCGCAGTATCAACCAATTCGGCCTTTGTAACCTTCAATGTAGGGCTTCGCTTCAGTTCTGTTTCTATCGCCTGCATAGCTTCTTTATTGCGGGCCCAAGCTCTACGTGCGATTCCATTATTAACATCAAAGAACAACATATTGCGCAATTTCTCTTCTGCAGCGGCGGAACCGTCCAGCAACATACCGAAACCACCGTTGATTACCTCACCCCATCCTACACCGCCACCGTTATGGATAGACACCCATGTAGCACCTCTGAAACTATCACCGATTACATTATGTATCGCCATATCGGCCGTAAATTTACTACCATCATAGATATTGCTCGTCTCCCGATAAGGCGAATCCGTACCACTCACGTCATGGTGATCTCTACCCAATACCACAGGCGCGGACAACTGACCGCTTTGCACCGCATCGTTAAATGCTTTTGCAATCCTTGTGCGTCCTAATGCATCTGCATATAGGATACGCGCTTGAGAACCGACCACTAAGCGGTTTTCTTCCGCATCTGCTATCCATTTTATATTATCTGCGAGTTGCTGTTTTATTTCTTCCGGCGCTTCCTCTTGTAGCTCCTTCATCACTTCTAGAGCGATTCGGTCAGTCGTACGAAGATCCTCAGCTTTGCCCGAAGTACACACCCAACGGAACGGCCCAAAGCCATAGTCAAAACACATCGGACCTAGGATGTCCTGTACATAAGACGGGTATTTAAAGTTAATACCATCTACAGCCAATACATCTGCTCCTGCACGCGAGGCTTCCAACAGAAAAGCATTTCCATAATCGAAAAAGTAGGTTCCACGTGCAGCATGCTTATTAATAGCATTGGCCTGTCTCACCAAAGATTGTTGTACCGCCTTTTTAAATTCTTCGGGTTCTTCTGCAATCATCCTATTCGCCTCCTCAAAACTATATCCTACCGGATAGTATCCACCAGACCAAGGATTATGCAATGAAGTCTGGTCCGAACCAACCGTAACAAATACTTCTTGCTCATAAAAAGCTTCCCATACATCTACCACGTTACCTATATAAGCCAATGACACGACTTCTTCCTCTTGGATTGCCTGTTGCACCCGGGATATAAGTCCCTGCATATTTTCATGTAGCTCGTCGACCCAACCCTGTTCGTGGCGCTTGCGTGCCGCAGCGGGATTCACTTCTGCACATACCGTAACACAACTTGCTATATTTCCAGCCTTAGGCTGTGCACCACTCATCCCCCCCAATCCCGAAGTCAGGAAAACTTTGCCCCGAGAACTATCGCCCTTCTTCAGATGTTTACGAAAAGCATTCATGACTGTAATCGTAGTACCATGTACAATACCCTGTGGGCCAATATACATGTACGAACCTGCGGTCATCTGTCCATATTGCGTAACCCCCAACGCATTGAAGCGCTCCCAATCATCGGGCTTGGAATAGTTAGGAATCATCATCCCGTTGGTCACCACAACTCTTGGTGCTGAAGTGGATGAAGGAAACAATCCCATCGGATGTCCTGAGTACATATGCAGGGTCTGCTCGTCCGTCATCTTTGCCAAATATTGCATCGTCAACAGATACTGTGCCCAGTTCTGGAATACAGCACCATTACCCCCATAAGTAATCAGCTCATGAGGATGCTGTGCTACCGCTGGGTCCAAATTATTCTGTATCATCAGCATAATCGCTGCCGCTTGACGGCTTTGCGCTGGATACTCTTCTATCGGGCGAGCATACATCGCATAGGTTGGGCGGAAACGATACATATAGATCCGTCCATAGCTACGCAGTTCCTCTAAGAAGTCTGCCGCTAGTTCTTCATGCCATCCTGCAGGAAAATAACGTAGCGCATTTGCGATAGCCAATCGTTCTTCGTCTTTCGTGAGTATCGGTTTACGCACCGGAGCATGGCTCACCGAAGCGTCTAAAGCCACTTTAGCTGGCAAGTGATCCGGTATACCTTGTATTATTTCATTTTTAAATTTCTGCATGATTATTTTAAATTAGATCGAACCGCTGCCCCGTTCTTCCAGACAGCCGATGGTTGCAATGCACCTTGTAGGTAAGTGATGTTCTGATAATTGTTCGTATCGTAGATGACAAAGTCAGCTAACTGCCCTTCGACCAACCGACCTCTATCAGAGAGATTCAAGGCTTGGGCTGCTCTGAACGTAACAGCTGCCAACACTTCAGCATTGGAGAGTTTCTCCATCGTTGCCAAAATACTAGCCGATGCAATGAGCTGTCCCATAGGTGCCGAACCTGGATTCCAATCAGTTGCAATTGCCAACGAGGCACCTGCATCCAATAAGCGTCGGGCTGGTGTAAATGCACAGCCTATCCCTAGAGAAGCTGCAGGCAACGCGACAGCTACTACATCCGAATCAGCAAGTAGTGCAATCTCTGCATCTGTTGAGGCCTCCAGATGATCGGCCGATACCGCATCAAAAGCCACAGCGACCGCAGATCCTGAGGTACTGAATTGATCCGCATGTACAGTGATCTTAAAGCCCATCTCTTTTGCTTTTTCGAAATAATCCTGAATATCTTCTGCCGAAAAGGCGGTCTGTTCGATAAAAGCATCTATCCGCTCAGTCAGCTTCTCCTCCTTCAAAACAGGGAAAAGGTCTGCCGCCATAAGAGCCAGGTATTCTTTCGCTGTCCCCTCAAAATCTTTTGGCTTCATGTGCGCTGCCAGACAAGTTGGGACAAGATCCATCTCCACTTCCGTATTAGCCTGCTTGACTGCCCGCAATGTCTTCAGCTCTTCATCCTTATTAAGTCCGTACCCACTTTTCACCTCTACAGTGGTAACGCCTTGCAGCAAAAGATAAGCTGCCCTACGCTTTGTCAATTCCTTCAGTTCCTCTTGTGTCGCCTCACGTGTATGTTTGACCGTACTCCAAATGCCACCACCGGACTGTGCTATCTCTAAATAGGAACTTCCAGCATTGCGCATCGCAAAATCATTAGCACGATTCCCACCAAAGGCAATGTGAGTATGACAATCTACAAATGAAGGTAAACAGACCTTATCTTCCTTGATCAACTGCACCTCTACCGCATCTCCCGTCTGACTACGGAGTGTCTCAAAATCGCCTACCGCTTTGACTTTTCCATTTTCGATCCATAGACCGCCCTGCTCGATAACCTCTAGCTGACTGTCATTCAACGCACCTTTAAGAGGCAGATCACGCATAGTTAGCAACTGCCTAAAAGGCCCTATAAGTACTTCGTTCATCCCTAATAATTTTCAAAATGTTCAACACCTGCGCCAAAATACGCTTTATCACCTGAAGCTTTGGCCAACTCAACCAATTCACCCGATTTTACCAATGCCAACGCTTTGTCCATAATATCCTGCATAGGCTGATCTTCTTCCAGATGAGGAATATGCTTGCGGATATGCTGATGTAGAGCTTCAACAGCAGCTGTAGATTGCAGTGGACTATGGAAATCCTTAGCTTGTGCTGCGCAAAGCAGCTCTACACTTAATATCTTATCCACATTGTCAATAACCTGCAATAACTTTCTACCGGATATCGACCCCATACTCACATGATCTTCCTGTCCCATCGATGTGGGTATACTATCTGCCGAAGCAGGGAAACAAAGTCCTTTATTCTCGCTGGCAATAGCAGCAGTTGTATACTGCAAAATCATAAAACCAGAATTTAGACCTGTTGCCTTCATCAACAACTTAGGCACCCCATTTGTTTCTCCCTCTAAGGAAAGATACACTCTACGATCGGATATATTCCCCAATTCACTAACAGCTAGTGTCGCATAATCCAACGGAAGTGCGATAGGTTGCCCATGGAATGAGCCTCCACTAATGGTCAGTTCACTATTTATAATAATAGGGTTGTCTGTTACTGCATTAATCTCTGTTTCAATAATTTCTTTAAAATGTAACCAAGCGTTGCGGGAAGCACCATGCACCTGTGGTATACAGCGCATGGAATAAGGATCCTGTACTCTCGAACAGTTCTTATGCGACTCTAAAATTGCAGAACCCGACAACAGGTTATATATCGTCGAAGCGACAAACACATTTCCCTTATACGGTCTCAACTGGTGTAATTCGCTAAAGAACGGTTTGATAGAACCATTCAGCCCTTCAATCATCAAGGTAGCAATCAGGTCAGCGTTATTCATCAATCTGTTCATCTCGACAACAGCCTTCACGCCATGCGCAGCCATAAACTGTGTTCCGTTGATCAATGCTAACCCCTCTTTTGCTCCCAAAGCCACAGGTTTTATCTGCAATTCATTCAACACATCGGCTGTATTGCGGATTTCATCTTTATAAAAGACCTTTCCAAGACCAATCAAAGGCAAGAATAGATGTGACAATGGTGCCAGATCACCGGAAGCCCCAACCGATCCTTGTTTCGGGACGACAGGAACGATATCCTGCTGGATATGCCAGATAATACGTTGTACTGTACTCAACTGTACCCCAGAAAAACCTTTGGACAAAGCATGTACCTTTAAAATCATCATCAACTTGGACAACTCCTTATCAATAGGCTCTCCTACTCCTACAGCATGACTCATCAAGATGTTCTCCTGCAGTTTACGGGTATCGTTCGCATCAATCAAAGTTGTGCATAACGGACCAAAACCTGTATTTATTCCATACACTACCTTGCCCGAATCCACGATTTCCTGTACATATCCTGCACTCTTCTCGATATCCTTTATTACTTCTTCTGTTAAGATACCATTCACTGTACCTCTTGCTATACCTAATGCAATGGAGCTCTGTAAAAAATCAACCCCGTATTTAAATATATTCATCTTATCTTTCGTTTTACCTCAAATTTAACAGCTATATTTGATAACTGGTAATACCATTTTAGTCAACCATTAATAACTATGAATTATCAAATAGAACTTCGACACCTCCATTATTTCAAGGTTTTAGCCGAAGAACTTCATTTCCGTAAAGCTGCGGATCGGCTTTTCATCTCCCAACCTGGACTGAGCAGACAGATCAAACAGATGGAAAGTATTTATAAGACAACATTATTTGAACGAACTAAACGTACAGTGCAATTGACTGAGGCTGGCAAATACCTTTTACACGAGGTTGAACTGTTATTCAGTCAACTCAGCAACATTCAAACACAGCTTGAAAAAATTACGGAGGGGAAGATAACATCACTCAAATTGGGATTTATTGGCTCTGCTGTACAGACTATACTTCCCAAACTATTAGCTTCATTAAAGCAAAAGCAACCTTTGATCGACATCACGCTCAATGAGCTTAGCAATGAAATGCAACTCGAAATGCTTGGGCGTAATGAATTGGATTTTGGATTTGTACGTGTCGATGTTACGCCACCACATATAAAATCATTACCTATCCTAACCGAGCATTTCGCGCTTGTTATACCCAAGAATCACCCGCTCAAATCAAAGCCCAATCTTCAGCTGACAGACTTTAAAGACGAGCCCTTCATCCTATTTTCAAAAGCTTATAGTATTTCCTATTATGACCTGGTGATGAGCATATTTCGCGACCATGATTTTGTGCCCCATGTCACCCTACGAACTGTCAATGCATTAAGTATATTCAATCTGGTATCTCAGGGACTTGGAGTAGCGATAGTCCCCTCTTCGTTAAAAAACGGTTACAGTACAGATGTTGATTTTATCGAACTCGAACAGATACACCAACGTACGACCCTAACCCTGATTTGGAATAGGGAAAACCGCAATCCTGGCATATCAGCTTTACTTGAAGAGGTTAAACACTTGTTAGACGATAATTAGTATTTCTGTTAATTCAGGTCGTTTTCTATCGCTAGATCATACTTTAGCAGTAGGAGCTCCAACTGATAGATCATAAACTTTGCCTTTTTCACCTTATTAAGGTCCAAGTCTAGAATTACATTTGTAGATGTTCTAAAATCGACCTTCTCGACGTTGGTCCCTACAAAAGTCGCCCCCAGTAGATCACAGTCCGCAAAAACGCTCGCTGACAAATCTGCTTCGCTAAAATCCACCTCATGCAAAGAGCACTTCAAAAAACGCATCTTCTTTAGATTTGCACCATAGAATATGGAATAGTCCAGCTGACAGTTGTCAAAAGAAAAAGAGAACATAAACTTGTTTAGCGAGGAAAAATCTACACCCATTATTTTGCAGTCTTTAAATATAATATTGCGTAAGCCAACACCTTGTAGATTCACCATAGACAGGTTGCAGGTTTCAAACTTACAATCCTCAAAGTCATTGGTTCTTAAATCAGATTTTGAAAAATCGCAGCCTATAAAATGACAACGTATAAACTCGCGATTGCGCAGCGCTTTATCCGAATAATCTACCTGTTGAAAAATCTTGTCGGTGTGTATGACGATCTCCGTATTCATTTTTTATAAAATTCCTAAAGAATATAGAATCTTTAATTCCTTTGGAAAGATAGAAAAGATTTTAGTAGTATCAATTATAGTTAAATGAAAACACATTCAAAAAATGGGAGCCAACATTTTGCCTGCTCCCATTTAAATAACTATTTACAGATAATTTCTTAAGGTTTGACTTGATTTGTCTCTAGCATGACCACCTTTTCTTTTACTACCTCTTTTTCCTTTTGGGCCGATGTGAGTGTATGTCCTCCAAGAATAGGAGCAATAACGAGTCCGATCAAACAAGTAAGCTTAATCAAGATATTCATTGATGGTCCCGATGTATCTTTAAAAGGATCTCCTACCGTGTCGCCTGTCACCGCTGCCTTGTGTGCATCTGAGCCTTTATAAGTCATTTCACCATTGATTTCGACACCTGCCTCAAACGATTTCTTTGCGTTGTCCCAAGCACCACCGGCATTATTCTGAAAGATTGCCCATAGCACACCGGATACCGTAACCCCGGCCATGTATGCTCCCAATGCTTCGGGGCCCATGATGAACCCCACCAAAATAGGGGTAATAATCGTTAACGCTCCCGGCAATACCATCTCCCGTAAGGCCGCTTTGGTAGAAATCTCGACACATTTATCATACTCAGGTTTGCCAGTCCCCTCTAGTATTCCAGGTATTTCACGAAATTGCCTGCGCACCTCATTAACCATATCCATGGCAGCCTTACCGACCGACTGCATAGCCAAAGCCGAGAATACGACAGGGACCATTCCACCTATAAAAAGTGCGGCCAGTACATCTGCTTTAAAAATATTAATCCCGTCAATGCCGGTAAACGTGACATAAGCAGCAAATAAAGCAAGAGCAGTCAGGGCAGCAGAAGCGATGGCAAAACCCTTTCCTACTGCAGCAGTTGTATTCCCAACGGAATCCAATACATCTGTTCGCTGCCGAACCTCCTTTGGCAATTCACTCATCTCTGCAATCCCTCCTGCATTGTCTGCAATAGGACCAAATGCGTCAATCGCCAATTGCATCGCTGTGGTCGCCATCATCGCCGAAGCTGCGATCGCCACCCCGTAGAATCCTGCCAAAGCATAAGAGCCCCAGATCGCAAATGCAAATAATAATACGGACGAAAAAGTAGACATCATCCCAGTAGCTAGACCTGCTATAATATTAGTCCCTGCACCTGTCGACGAATTACGCACAATGTGGAGTACAGGTTTCTTTCCCAATCCCGTATAATATTCCGTAAAAGCTGAAATCAATCCACCCACAGCGAGTCCTACTAGCGTTGCATAAAAAATATTCATCCGCGGTATATCTTTCAGACCTTCTCCAAAAAACTTCATCTTAATCACTTCGGGCAGCATATATTGAATCAAGAAAAAACATGCGACCACCGTTAATACAATTGAAACCCAATTACCCATATTAAGCGCCTTTTGCACCTGAGCTTCCTTTGCATCATTATTAGAAACCTTCACAAAGAATGTCCCAACAATAGAGGCTAGAATACCCACACCAGCAATTACGATGGGTAATAAAATAGGCCCCATTCCTTGAAATGCATCCGTATAAACCGTACCTGCGGCCTCTGCCATATCTTTGATAATGTAATTACCCAACACCATAGAGGCCAATACCGTAGCCACATACGAACCAAAAAGGTCGGCACCCATTCCGGCTACGTCACCTACATTATCACCTACGTTATCAGCAATAGTCGCCGGATTTCGTGGATCGTCTTCCGGAATACCGGCTTCAACCTTACCGACCAAATCCGCTCCTACATCGGCAGCCTTGGTATAGATCCCTCCCCCAACCCGCGCAAACAAAGCAATGGATTCAGCCCCTAAGGAAAAACCAGCCAAGGCTTCTAGTGCTACTGTCATTTCGCTATAGAAAGTACTTTCTCCAGATACGAACATTTTAACAAACAATAGAAAAAAGATATTCAGTCCCAACACGGCCAGCCCGGCCACGCCCAATCCCATAACAGTCCCACCGGAAAACGACACTTTTAGAGCCAGAGGGAGACTGCTACGCGCAGCCTGTGTAGTGCGGACATTGGCACTGGTAGCAATACGCATCCCTATGTTTCCGGCTAAAGCTGAAAAGAACGCACCAAACACAAACGCCACAACAATAATCCAATGACTGGTCTCAACCAAGGTAGAAACAAAAAATAAGGCTATTGAGGCAATCACCACAAAAATTAAAAGGATTCGATATTCCGCTTTCAAAAAGGCCATTGCTCCTTCTTGAATACTCTTCGAAATAAATTGCATACGGCTTTCACCGGAATCTTGCTTTCTTACCCAATTTGCCTTGGATAGCATAAATAATAGACCGAGCACAGCGAGGGCTGCCGGTAGGTAAACGATAAAGTTCTCCATAAACTGTTTATTTGGTTATCAGTTAAAGCTATCAATTTTTTTGGAAAATAGAAAACCTTTAACACTTTCTTTTTGAGAGCTTTCAGCCTCAAAAAGAAATCAACTTACAACCCAATAATAAATAGAATCGCGTTCTTCAATCTTTCCCAAATCAACTAATTTTCGTAACACCTGAATCCGCTTGCTTTCGTCTGCTACCGGGATCGCATCAATAAGTTCATGAAGACCTAGCGCATTCTCCAGTAGTAAAACCCGCATCTCCTGTTCGATCTTGTGCTCCTGTCCTTCTTTAAAATCACGGGTCAAACAAAGATCACAAACACCGCAGGCTTCTGATCCCAATTCTCCGAAATAAGTCAATAAAGCCTGACTCCTGCAGACTTTCTCATCCAAATAATTGTATATCGCTTTAACTTGTTGTTCTTTGATTTGTCGACGTTCGCGCAGAAAGTCTGTATCAATGTACAGGTTTTTATAATCTACCCGGCTCTGCAAAAACTGAAGTTGAGGTTTGTCCGTACTCTTCAAATAAGAACCGACCTGTTGTTTCTCTAGCCCTTGCAAAAGATCGACAATAACTTCGTAGGGAAGTTTCAGCTTTTTTGCAAACTCATATTCATTGATCGGCACATAAAAATCAAAAACACCTCCATAGGTACGTAAGACAGCCTTAATTACGGGATCATATTTGGCAGATTGAACCTGAAACTTGTAGAGATCTTGAAAATCAACTTCAAATTTGAATCGTGAAGGAATATAAACGGCCTCCGACAAGGAAATCCAACCGTCTCTTTCTAAAAATTTAAGAGCACTTAAGGTCTGCAGCAGATCCAGCGTATACTTTTTGCTGAATTCGACGATATCGAAATCAAAAAAAAGACCTTTACCGGCACCATAAGCAATCTGGTAGTAGTTTGCCAAATAATGGTAAACCTGCTGAATGAAACTTACTTCGGGAAAGCTATTCTCCAAATTACGCCATAGTCGTTCCCGGTCTGCCTGTTGGTATAAAAGTACGGGAAATGCCTTCTTTTCATCTCGACCGGCCCTACCAGCTTCTTGGTAGTACGCCTCCAAAGAGTCCGGGACATCCAAATGAATTACAAATCGTACATCCGATTTGTCTATCCCCATCCCAAATGCATTGGTTGCTACAATAACACGGGTTTTGTTAGATGTCCACGCATCTTGCTTTAATGCCCGTTCTTTCATGCCGATCCCCGCATGATAAAAGTCTGCGGGAACCCCATGGTTTAAGAGAAACCTAGCAACCTCCTGTGTCTCCCTACGGTTCCGAACATATATCACACCTGCACCGCCAACCTTCTTCACAATACGGAGCATTCGATTCATCTTATTTTCCTCTTGCAGCGCCATATAACCCAGGTTATAACGGACAAAACTACGACTCAACACATTAGATGCCGAAAAACCTAACTTATCCTGAATATCCACAACAACTTCTGGTGTTGCTGTAGCTGTCAAAGCTAGGAAGGGTACGTCCGGGTGCAGTTCCCGAAGCTGTGCAATCTGTAAATAAGAAGGCCTGAAATCATAGCCCCATTGCGAGATACAATGGGCCTCGTCGATAGCCCAAAGGTTGATCTTCATATAGCGCAGACGCTCTTTTACCAAATCAGAATACAACCGTTCCGGTGCCAGATAAAGAAATTTGATCTTTCCAAAAATACAATTGTCTAATGCGATATCCACCTCTCTATACCCCATTCCGGAATAGATAGCGATCGCCTCTATACCTCGACTACGCAATTGCTCAATCTGATCCTTCATTAATGCAATCAAAGGACTGATCACGACACAGATGCCCTCTTGCTGCAGCGCGGGTATTTGAAAGCAAATAGACTTTCCTCCTCCGGTAGGCATTAAAGCAAGCGTATCCCGACGATTCAAGACAGACTGTATTACTTCTTCCTGTAAAGGCCTGAATGCATCGTATCCCCAATATTGCTTTAATATAGACAGACTATTTTCTACCATATCTTATTCCTCATCCCAAACATAAGCAAAATTATTTTTCAGAATATACAACTGTTCCCTAACAATATCATTCCGAAGCTGAATAGTTGCTAGGGTCTTATCCGAATTACTGCCATCGACCAGTATCATAGGAGTCTGGATGTTTCTATTTATCATGTATTCTAATGTACTTCTGTTATTTTTACGCCACAGCACAATATCCACATCCACTACCGTATCGCGCAATTCTCTTTCTAAGACAAGTATCTTTCTTTTTCCCAGTGAGAGCGTATAATTAGCCCTATCGGCTTCAGGAAGTTTTACGAATGTTATCGCATGCTCATCAGCAAACTGTTTGAGATCTGGTAAAACCGAATAAACGTTGCTTTTGTGCCTCAACGAATCAAATGTACTATACAATACTACTTTTCCTTTCTCAATATAGGCAATAGCAACTTCCGAACGGACATTATATACACGATAACTACTAAAACTTCTTCTTTTGACATACAACACATTGGTGTAAACAAAGAAACTCACTAAGCAATACAAACTAAAGAATACTGCTTTTTTCTCTCTAAAATTCCAGGCCCATAAAGTAGCAAATAGAACAAAAAAAAACAAAACAACTTGAATTTCATTCCATATAATTCCCTGCAAAACTGCGCCAGGAAGTCGCTCTATATACCCCAACCCCTCTACGGCGACATAAAGTAAGCCATCTAAAGCCTGCCCAGCATAATCGCTTACGATTGAAAACGGAGACAGAGCCAGCAATATCCCCAAATACATTATTGCGGTACTGGGGATAGCGATAAATAGATTAGCAGGTATAAAATAGGTTGGGAATTGTCCAAAATAATAAAGTATCAATGGCAAGGTAAATAGCTGGGCAGCAACGGAAATATAAAGATAATCAACAATCCCCGCAACCACGCGCCGTTTCGGATGATAGAAAGATTTAAACAAAGGATAAAGTATCAATATTCCCAACACAGCGAAGTAGGACAATTGGAATCCGACATCGAATAAGCTCTTCGGTGAAAAAATTAAGATAAATAGTGCCGATGCAAACAATGTGTTTAATGGCACCTGGATTCTGTTCACACCTGTCGATACGATAAAAAAAGTAATCATAATTCCGGCCCGAAGAATAGGCGGACTCATTCCCGTAAGAATCACATAAAACCATACAGCCGTTAAAACAACAATACTGCGTAAATACCGTCCCCAAAAAAGTCGATTCATCCATTTTAACAACAGTGTAAGAAGTGCAAAAACTAATCCTACATGCAGACCAGATACACTCAAAATATGCACCGTGCCGGTGTTCCGAAATACATTAATAGTATCGATGTCTATCTGAGATCGGTAACCAAAAATAAGAGCCATAGCCAGCTGCATTGAATTACTATCCTTGATATTCGTTGCAAACTTGTGTAGCATCTGCTCCCGAAATAATAAGGCTCGCTCTACAATTGGGTTACCTTGCTGCGAATCAACTTTTACAATTTGATCTGCAGAAAGAAAACACTGTTGCTGTATATCTTTACTTCGGAGGTGTGTTTTATAATCAAACTCTTTGGGATTCGCCGGCGGTTTTATTGTTTGTATTAGATTTTCTATTTGCAATAAATCACCATAACGCAGCTTTTTCCTCTTGGCTGTATCCAACTGCAGTGTTACCATTAACTTTCCTGTGCTTCGATGTAATTTCCCTTTCTGAACAGCGGCCTTCACATCGGCAGGGAAACGAATATACCCTCCTTTAAGATGAGGCTCATCTTTGACTACGATAAAAAGACTCTCGGATTCAAAAGTTGAAAAATGCGTAGCTTGGTAAGAAGGCATTGTGTGTACCGTAGTCCATATTCCCAACACAGTCCATAACAGATAAAAATTTAAAGGAAATAGGAGTCTTCCCCAAAACTTCTTTCGATTAACAAAACCAACCAATTGTAAAACAGTTAAGATAAGTAGCAACTCGTCCCAAAATGAATACTGGGAAGCTGTGGTATAATATCCAACACATATACCCGGTAAAAATGCCAACAATGGTTTTGCCATAGGGGTTTTCCCAAAGTGCAGTGCTAGGATATTCTGCTTTACCATTGCCATCTTATCTGCACCTTTAAATCGGTTTTCTTAGCCCCTTCAATTAGATCCAAGCCAGAACCAATCGTCTCTCTTTGGAAATAATAAGTCAATGCATACCGCGTCCATATATCCAAATTTCTTTTTATTTTATAGCGGATATTGAAATAGTAGCGGATGCCCTTGTCATAATACATTGGAAAACCAGATGCATACAACACATCATTTTCATAAGCATATATACGTGAATTGTAATCGTCTGTATCAAAATATGCTAGACGTATATTAAACTGTAACTGGGGTTTTCTAATTTGCCAGAAAGCATCTTGATAACACAGTAATCCATCACTTCTATTCGTACTTTCCTTCTCAAACCTCATGATCTCAGCCCGCGTGCGTATACGCCAAGTGTTACTCAGTTTATACTGAAAATCAATCCGAAATTGACGTCTGTTTACATCTGCCAATAGATTGGTATTTCGATTTGCCACGAGCGTATTCTCTTGCTTCATACGGTAGCGATACCGGAATGTCAACTTCCCTATTTTGTACCATGTATATGTAAATTGGCTTAGGAAATCGACACCAGAACTGGGCGCATCCACACGGTATCGTAACCATGGGAACTGAAATAAATCAATATAGTTCGTCCATTCTATTTTTCTACTCGGGTGGTAAACCAATCCTGTATATATGCCCTTCTCATTTGCCAACTGGCTTCCCTCTCCTAAAGATTGTCCATAAATCGTATGGAAATCACGGCGATAATTTCTATAGTTAGCAAATAGAGAAAGCTTAGAATGCACACTGGCTATTACACCATTATTTGTAGCCCATCCCCCTGGAAAGCTAAATGCGGTTTCACCAAAAAAATAATAGTTTCGAAACGAATAATTGTAATGCCCACCTACAACATGAAGACTTCTCCCTTCAAAATCGAACTTTTGGCGAAGATCTCCTCCCCTTCTTCTTGTCCCATCATACGTAGCCCCCATATAAGTGAAACCTGTCCTTAATCTCTTATACTTATACTTAAAACTGCTCCCATAAACCGCTTTTCCTACAGTTTTTCGGTAAGACTGTTCGTTCTCCGTCCGATGTAGTCCAGATACATTGATACTGGAAATAATCCAGTCACCGTCAAAGTCTTCTACTTTTCCCGACAACTTATTGTAAGCTATAAAGGGTATCCATTCCACAGCCCCTATCTCGATCGAAGCAGCTACCCCTCTTTGAAAATTATTCTCATTCATTGATGAATAGGGAACCAATCCCCTCCCCTGTCGTGCCACACTGCCTATCCAAGCTCCCTTTCCAAAACTTAGTCCATTCCATGATACGAGCCCTTGGCCAAATTGTAAAGCATAGTCTCCAAGAACTAAGTTTTTTACATATTTATTTAAAGCCCTTATCTCTATATGACCCGAATAAAAATCAAAGCCATACCGCTGCTTCTTTTGAAAGAATGGTTCTCCTGCATCCTTTTCCATATTGACCGCTACCCGAATTTGATTATTGTATCTCCATCGATAACGCAAAGCATATTTATTGGGATCTCCCAGATACCTCGACCGATACTCTTCATTGTTTTGATACCCAGCTGTAGATTCTAGGTTACGCCCGTAACGTACCATCAGCATACTTTCATCCTTATCCATTATAGTTTTGAACGATAATCCCCTCAGTGAACTTACTGGGGCTACGCGCACAAATGGAATAATTCGCTCAATCAACTGGATATCAAAACCTTTAACAGCCTGCAGTTCGAGTATGCTGAGAAACGGTCCTGCCGAATTGCGATGGTCAATCAAATTTTGAATCTGTTGCGGTGAGAGAAAGAAGATATCACCAAGTTCAGATTCGCTAACCGTATTAAGATCTAGAGGATTTTTTAAATAATGGTGCAATTTTTCAGAGATTTCACTGACATCAACATCCTCCCCCAACTCCTCTTGGATCTGCTCCAAAAGCAACTCATCTATGCGTTCTTCCTCTTGCGCAAATGATAGAGAAGGCCCTACAGTTAGAAAGAACATTGTCATTAACGATCTAAAAGCCATAATTCAGCGCTATTTGAGGAGAATATCCTATCCGTGCATGAAAAGAAGACGAAATATCGAAAATCAACTTTCCGAGCGTTATTCCCACGCCAGCAAAATACTGCATAGGCTTTGCGGTCACCCCCGCCCGTAATACGAATAATCGATCTATGTCATACGCCAAACCCGCTCTAGCATCCATTGCTTGTGTTGTATTGTAATAAACATCTGCAGTTACAAGTAATTCTTTAGAAAAGCGATACAATAACCCTAGCCCACCTTCCTGAGCGATATGCTGATCAATAGTATCTTCAAAACTAGAAGAAGAGACATTACGCAATAACACACCAATAGCCAACATTTCACTAATTGTAAAATGGAATCCAAGATCTAAAGAAAATGTTTGATCTCCCCCATATCCTTTTACCTGATATTGATGATAATTGACTGATAGTGAAGTGGAAATAAAATTGCCAAAAGCACGAGCATAGATAGCACGCAAAGTTAACAACGAAGACGTCCCCCTAAGTCCATAATTATTAATAGCTACACCAATTACATTTTTCTTTTTAATTGGCACAACCGAAAAGAAAGCCTGAGCTTGTATATCATTGGTTAAAAAATGAGGTTGATAAGCAACCGCTACCTGAGCATTTGCTAACCTCGAAAGCCCTGATGCATTAACTGTAAGATTATAGACAGAGGGCAGAGCTAACCCCGTGTTGCCCATACCTTGTAATGGAGCTGCAAAAAATTCCTGTGCATAAATTGGTAGCTCTAGCAATAACAGGAAGATTACCACACCTGTACGCATAATTTAAGTTATTGATTTTCACTAAATTAATAAAAAATAAATAAAATAGAAAAAACAAATGAATCATATTTTATCTTCGAGGAGTAAAAAACATGATACAAAAAAGCCAGATAGTTAAACTACCTGGCTTCCAAAATAACATTATAGACCTACTAGATATCGATCCTAGCATATCTCGCATTTCTTTCGATAAACTCTCTTCGGGGAGCTACTTCGTCTCCCATCAACATCGAGAATACACGATCAGACTCTGCTGCATTTTCAATTGTAACTTGACGTAATGTACGGTGTTCCGGGTTCATTGTCGTGTCCCAAAGCTGCTCAGCATTCATCTCACCGAGACCTTTATAACGCTGTACATGAACTGAATCTTCTTTTCCTGCTCCTTTCAAGCGTTGTATAGCTGCAAGACGTTGATCTTCATTCCAAGCATACTCAAAGTCCTTACCTTTCTTAACCAAATACAAAGGAGGAGTTGCGATATAAATGTATCCTTTTTCGATCAGTTCACGCATGTAACGGAAATAGAAAGTCAATATCAAAGTAGCAATATGGCTACCGTCGACATCCGCATCCGTCATGATGATAATCTTATGATATCTAAGCTTTGTCAGGTTCAATGCTTTAGGATCTTCTTCTGTACCCACAGAAACACCCAAGGCTGTAAACATGTTTTTGATCTCTTCGTTCTCGTAGATCTTGTGTTCCATCGCCTTCTCCACATTCAAGATCTTACCACGAAGTGGCATAATGGCTTGATTATTACGATCACGACCCTGTTTGGCCGTACCGCCTGCAGAATCTCCCTCGACAAAAAATATCTCACATACCGATGGATCATTACTTGAACAGTCGGCAAGCTTACCGGGCAAACCTGAGCCACTCATTACAGTCTTACGCTGTACAAGTTCTCGAGCTTTACGTGCTGCAGCTCTAGCCTGAGCTGCTATAATTACCTTTTGAACAATAATTTTCGCTTCCTTTGGATTCTCCTCCAGATAGCCTCCCAAAATCTCTCCGACAGCGACATCCACAGCGCCCATTACCTCTGTATTTCCTAACTTCGTCTTAGTCTGCCCTTCAAATTGAGGCTCTGCAACTTTCACAGATATAACTGCTGTCAATCCTTCACGAAAATCATCTCCAGTAACTTCGACCTTTGAATTTTTTAACAGTCCCGATTCATCGGCATATTTCTTCAATACTCTAGTCAAACCTCTACGAAAACCAGCCACATGTGTGCCCCCTTCTATCGTATTAA
This sequence comes from Sphingobacterium sp. xlx-96, assembly GCF_011007365.1. GTDB lineage: Bacteria > Bacteroidota > Bacteroidia > Sphingobacteriales > Sphingobacteriaceae > Sphingobacterium > Sphingobacterium luzhongxinii. The sequence goes on from NZ_WFKM01000015.1 coordinate 29,372, forward strand.
TATTATTGACATAGGAGTGTACGTTTTCCGAGTATGTATCATTATATTGAAATGAAAGCTCTACCGGAATACCTTGTTTTACCCCCTCCAAATAAATCGGTGTAGGGATCAATGCATGCCTATTTCCGTCCAAAAACTTAACAAACTCTTGAAGTCCGCCTTCTGATAGAAACACATCTTTCTTTTCTGAACCGTCTTCATTCGTTTCACGCTCATCCAATAAAGTCAATGTAATACCTTTATTTAAGAAGGCTAGCTCTCTGAGACGATTCGCCAATGTATCATAATTGTAGATAGTAGTTTGCGTAAAAATTTCTGCATCCGGCTTGAAAGTAACTATAGTACCGGTTATATCAGAAGTACCCACTTCTTTCACCTCATACATCGGTTTACCACGTTCATACTCTTGATTGAATACTTTACCTTCCCGATGTACCTCCGCTTTCAAATGAATAGACAGTGCATTCACACAAGACACCCCCACTCCATGAAGACCTCCGGACACTTTATAAGTATCCTTATCAAACTTACCACCTGCATGAAGTACCGTCATTACCAACTCTAAGGCAGACTTATTTTCCTTCTTATTTATCCCCGTAGGAATACCTCTTCCATTATCCTTTACAGAAATAGAGTTATCCTTATGGATGGTTACAAAGATGTCATTACAGTAACCAGCAACAGCCTCATCAATAGAGTTGTCAACAACCTCGTAAACTAAATGGTGTAAACCTTTTGGCCCTGTATCTCCGATGTACATGGAGGGGCGTTTACGTACAGCTTCCAATCCCTCTAATACCTGAATATTATCTGCTGAATACGTTGTAGGATTCTTTTTTTCTTCGCTCATGAAATAAATTAAAAACAGAAACAATCTTTACAGTAGTACCATTAACAATCAAAAGAAGAAGTATTTTCTAACATTTCCATTGGTCTAAAAGAAGACAGCACTACGCACAAAAATTAACTCTCAAAGTTAATAAAAATTAGGCACTTAAGCAAGCAATAACAAACGTAAAACAAGTGCTTAAAACACTTTTTTATTTACAAAACGACTAAAAAGATGGATTTGTAATTTTTTTATAGTAGGTTTGTTTTTTAAACTGAAAATAGACAAAAGAATGAATAGATTTTTAGCAAACTTTTCAAAAGTTACTTTAGGATTAGGCTTGGCAATGGCGGTTACAGCCTGTAATCAAAATGCACCGAATACAACCTCTACAAAAAATGATAGCACAGCGGTTTCTACATCCAAAAATCAAGAAAAAATTGTCTATGTAAATTCCGACACGCTTTCTGAAAAGTATGTTTACTTTAAAGACATAAAATCTAAATTAGAAGCTAAGGTAAAGAAAGCGCAGACTGATTTACAGTCTAAAGGTCAAGCTTTTCAACGCGAAGTAGCAGAATACCAACAAAAAGCGTCAACGATGAGCGCATCTGAAAGACAAGCTACTGAGGAAAAATTAGCACGTAAGCAAGACGAATTAGGCAGACTTGACCAAAATGCTTCACAATCATTAGCCCAGGACGAAGCCACTGAATTTAATGCGGTTTACAACGCTATTACAGAGTACTTAAAGAAACACGCAGAAGAAAAAGGGTATCAATTTGTATTAACCTACTCGAAAACAAACCCTGCTGTTATCTACGCTGATTCAAAATTAGACATCACTAAGGAAGTCGTTGAGGCGTTGAACAAAGAATACAACACAAAGAAACCAGCAGATAAAAAATAAAACTAAACTTTTTGTTTAGACAAAAGGGATTCAAAATACTTGAATCCCTTTTTTTTGGAAAGTACCCGCATTATTGATTCGTTTTAACTCGTTACGGCATAATATGAACCTTTTATTTGAAGACCACTTTGCGAATTCAAATGAATATCATTATTTTGAAAAAAAAAGCGTCTTACCCTAAAATGGTTACATACATCCTACAACATCCAGAAAGCAGCTTTGAATGGATAGATATATCCAACCCTAAACTCGAGGACTTTCATGAACTAAAAGAGAAGTACAAGCTAAACGATGCTTCCATACGGGATTGTATCGAAACCGGGCACCTTCCCAAAATAGAGGAGTTCGAAAACTATCATTTCTTAATAATACGTTCAGTCCCCAATAAGTTTGACGAAGAATCTGACTCTTTAGTAGAAGTAACCGAACGAATATCTTTATTCTACAATGAAAATTTCGTCATCACGGTCCATCGCAATGAAATTGATTTCCTAGAACGCATCAAGACAACCGAAAGATCCCATCGCAGACTACAGTCCAGCAAGACACTCGTTAATGGTTTAGTTTCGGACGCCTTAAAAACGTTTGAAAACCTTGTTTTAGGAAAAATGGCGCTACAACTTGACGAATATGAAGAGGTTGTATTTCTACATCATAGAAGAAAACCCTTCCTTAAGAAGCTATATTACATCAAAAGACAGATTGACGTAATCCGAAGTGTTTTGACATTATACAAGGATATTGTCGATTACTTCCATATGCCAGAATACAAAAACATATATACACAGGACCTTAGAGATTCATTCTCGAGAACCAACACTTTGTTCAGAAATATGTCAGAAAACACATCCCAGTTGTTGAATATCTACTTCAACATTGAATCCAATCATACCAACGAAATCATGCGTACACTGACGATTATATCAGTGTTCTTCATGCCACTGACATTTATTGTGGGCGTATACGGTATGAATTTCGAACACATGCCAGAACTGGAATGGGAATACGGATATGCAGGAATACTGATTGCCATGGCAATCTTATCCGTATTAATCTATTATTGGTTTAAAAGAAAACGATGGCTATAAGTCACGCGGATCAAATCAGCCTCTTGGATACCGTCGCAACAAACTCTTTAAGATAAAACGGCTCAAAATAGACCAGATCTTCAATCTCTTTACGCTGTAATCGCTGAAAAGCAATATTGCTAAGATAGGTTGACGAATGCCGATACTGATCGTCAATCGCTATATGCTTTCTGTCGCTCAGCAGTTCCCCTAGTTTATTCGCTCCAGATCCAAAAAGTACAATCTTCTTTTGAGGAAAAGCATTAAAAGTATCCTGATCAACGATAACAGCTGCAGTGTCCTTTATACAGCTTCTTGAACTGTCAAAAATGGCCATATAAACTTCCATACGTCGCGCATCCAACATTGGAACATACAGACAGTCATCCGCTAAGCCAAAATGCGTCGCATAACCCTCAAACATACTATACAATGTGTTTATTCCAAGCAGAGGGATGTCAAGCGCATAACACAACCCTTTTGCCGTAGACACACCAATACGTAGCCCAGTGTAGGAACCTGGCCCCTTGCTTACGGCCACAGCAGACAAATCTTTATAATCCAGCGACAACTCTTTCAGCAACCGATCGATGTAAACGGTCAACATAGAAGCATGAACATTCACCTCTTCCACGGCATATTCGCCTATAAGCACACCATCAGCACTTATAGAGATCGAACAGATTTCTGTTGCGGTATCAATTTGTAATATGTAGTTACTCATAGAAATATATAGTCAGAAAATATATCAATTTAAGGAACAGGATCATGTCCATGCCCCCCCCAGGGATTGCAACTAGCTATACGCTTTACCGCCAACCATCCTCCTTTAAAAGGGCCATACTTTATAATTGCTTCTTTACCATACTGCGAACAGGTCGGTGTATATCTACAGTTAGCACCCAACAATGGAGAAATTAGAAGTTGATACAATCGGATTATCAACAAAAAGATTTCTTTCAAAACCCTGACACCAAGTGCACCAATCTTACTGATTACCTTCATCAACCAATTGCTTTAATGCCTTTTCCATCTTGTCCATCATCTTTGCGAATGGCATTTCTTCCTTACCAACATACTGAATTGCTAACAAAAGGCCCGAGGAACGTAACTTTACAGAAGGATACAAAAGATCCGCTTTTTGCAAACGATATACCTCACGCATCAAACGCTTAATCCGGTTTCGATCATGTGCGGCTTTAAATCTCCGTTTAGAAACGGAAATCACCGCATTGACAGGCGATTTAATACGATCTAATGGTATATCCATATACACAACCCGAAAAGGGTATACAACAAAAGAAGAACCACTATGAAAAAGCTTACTTAATAAACTTTTGTTACATAGTCGTTCTTCTTTTTTAAATGTTTTTCTCATTCGATGACGTTAAAGGCCGAATGGCACAGTTAAAGTCACCGGCGCTAAAAAAAAGACTAGCCTTTGTGGCGGTACTCGTCAGAAACAGTAAGACGTTTTCTTCCTTTAGCTCTACGAGAAGCTAATACTCGTTTACCATTAGCTGTGCTCATACGCTCTCTGAAGCCGTGTTTGTTTCTTCTTTTTCTTTGCGAAGGCTGAAATGTTCTTTTCATGACGCTTTATTATATTTTTTTATATTCTAACCAATAATTATCCTTAAACAGGAATGCAAAAGTACTGTATTATTTCTAAACTATCAAGCACTAAAAGCAAAAAGTTTATACCACAACACCTCCTTGAATGGACTGGCTATTTATTTTTTAGAATATCTCTAATCTCTGTAAGCAAAGTCTCTTCTTTAGTTGGTGCTGGTGGCGCTGCAGGTGCCGCCTCTTCCTTTTTATTAAGCGAATTTATCCCCTTAATAACCAAGAAAATACAAAATGCAATAATCAAGAACTGAATAATTACGTTAGCAAAGTTACCGTATTTAATAGCCACTTCCTCAACTCCGGTAGCAGCATTGGCTTCTGTAATAACATACTTCAATTTACTAAAATCTACACCACCTGTAATAAAACCTATAGGAGGCATAATGATATCATCAACAAGAGAAGTGACAATTTTACCGAAAGCACCACCGATTACAACACCGACAGCTAAATCTAATACGCTACCGCGCATAGCAAATTCTTTAAACTCCTTTAAAAAGCCCATAATTTTATCAATATTTTGTTTCCCAATATACAAACAATAATAACGATAATAATCAAAACTACCTCAATCTAATCCGATTTTTTTATTATTAATTAATGTAGACAACAGAGTATATATATGATTATTTCGTATGTTTGCATTAGCATTACCCTATTCAAGCCAGTGCTAAAATAATTGCTAAAGTATAAAACATACATCCCTCTTTATGAAAAAGATACTCATCGCAGATGACCACAGCATAGTTAGATTAGGGGCTGCCGTAGTGATTAACGAAAAATTCAATGATATTTCTATAACTAATGCAGTCACTATCAAAGAGGTCTATGATCATCTGAAATTTGAAAAATTTGACTTATTGCTTTTAGACATCAACATGCCTGGAGGCAACAATATTAAGGTTATCAGTGAAATACTTAATCTCCAACATGACCTCAAAATATTGGTTTTTTCTTCCTATGACGAAAATATATATGCGCTACGCTATATAGAAGCCGGAGCAGCTGGATACCTCAATAAAAACACAGCCATGGAAGAACTCGCTAATGCCATTCAAAGCATCCAGGATCGCGGAAAGTACATGTCCAACGAAGTAAAGGATTTATACGTCCAAAAACTAACAAGTACAAAGTCATCTATAGATCGTGTCAACCCTTTGAACAAACTGTCCAACAGAGAAATGGATGTCGCTAAGCACTTAATCGAAGGTCATGGTATCCTTGAGGTATCGAATCTTTTAGCATTAAGCTCATCAACAGTGAGCACTTACAAAAGTAGAATATTCGAAAAACTGGCAGTTAGTAACATCCCAGACCTTATAGAACTATTCAAGCTACATGCCAAAGATTAACACCTGGCAGAACCAGTTTGTTATATACGATTTAAATTACAGATACAACACTACACACTTACAGACCGTTACCAAAACATCGGTAAAAGCGATCTAAAGCGCCAAGAATAAAGAGCTAGCACCTTCCTTATAAAAAACGGTCGACTAACTAAGTTAGTCGACCGTTTTCACAGCATATGATTTTTTTATATAATATCTTCTTAATCTACATTATCGTGCAAAAACGAATTGTTTGAACGAATCTCTGTAACACCCTCGTCAAATGACAGGGTAAAACGAGACACTTGCGAATCAGCAGAATGAGGCACATCTTCTAACGTTTTTTGCTTTCTTTTATAAGCCGGCTCATTTTCTAACTCCTGTAATCCGTTTGAAGATTTAAGCTTCATGCTCAACTCCTTAAGGCGCAATATACGTTCCTTAGTTTTTAAAAGCTGATCTTCAAAATTCACTTCTTCTTCAACCCTAACTGTGGAGCTCGCGACATTCGTTGCTGGTGCAGCGCTCGAACTCACTATATTATTTACCTGACTTTCCACTTCCTCATCAACCTTCTCCTCGTACGCATCAAATACAGTAGGTAGCTTGAATTCGAAAACTGAAGGCGAGGTCTTTAACTCAAAACCATGATTCTCTTCCTTTTCTTCAACAAAATCATCTTGCACATCTAATGTATGTCTTACAACTTGAGGTTCAGCCTGCACATTAGAATTTGTGAAACCTGTAGGCTTTACCGGAGCCGTAAATAAATCGGCTTGAGGAACAGTAACCTTCTCCTCCACCACATTGGTAGGAGTCATTGGCTTTATATAATTATCCACTCTTGACTCGATCGTTCTCTCCGCAAACTGGTTCTGAGAAACAGGCTTAACAAAAGAACTTGATGACTCAGGAGTCAAAGGCAACGCTACCTTTTCTTTTTCTTTCTCTTTTATACGCTCTTCTGAAGTCTGAAATCCCGTAGCAATAATAGTTACAGATAGATTTTCCTCTAGAGCCTCATCGATACAATTACCCCAAATTAAATCTGCAGTCAATCCTGCTTTCTCTTGAATAAAATCAGTAACGATCGCAACCTCATCCATGGTCACCTCGGTCTTACCAGAAGTAATATTCAACAAGATGTAACGCGCTCCTTCGATTTCATTATCCTTAAGCAGTGGAGATGCTAATGCACCCGTTACAGCTTTAATAGCTCTATCTTCGCCTGATGCAACGTGATTACCCATGATTGCTACCCCGCTATCATTCATAACGGTACGCACATCTTTAAAGTCGACGTTGACATAACCAGGAATAGTAATAATCTCAGCAATACCTTTCGCTGCTGTAGTCAATATATCATCTGCTTTCGCAAAAGCCGCAGTCATCGTAAGATTACCAAAAATCTCGCGAAGGCGGTCATTTGAGATTACAAGATAAGAATCTACATACTTGCGCAATTCATTCAAGCCTTCTTCCGCTTGGGAACGACGTTTCTTACCTTCAAATGTAAAAGGAGTTGTAATAATCGCCACCGTCAGAATCCCCATTTCCTTTGCTGCTTTAGCAAGTACTGGACTAGCCCCAGTTCCTGTGCCACCACCCATTCCGGCAGTAATAAACAACATTTTAGTGTTGGCACCAAGCATTCTTTTGATATCGTCGATACTTTCGATAGCAGAATTCTCCCCAACATCAGGATCAGCACCAGCACCCATACCTTCTGTAAGACTAGCTCCCAATTGTACTTTGTTAGGAATTGGGCTCAACTCCAACGCTTGCGCATCTGTGTTGCACACAATAAAATCTACACCACTAATCCCTTGCTTGTACATGTGATTTACGGCATTTCCACCGCCACCACCAACACCTATAACCTTGATTATAGATGATTGCTCCTTTAACATTTCAAATTGTATCGACATAATATCCTATATTTATGAACTGCCAAGCTACCGATCAATACCAAACTCAACAATTCGAATGTAATAATACCAAAATATCCACAACAGTTTTCCACATTTGTTAAATTGTGGAAAAAACCACCCTGTGTTGAAAATTATTTCTTACCTATAAAAGTATCGTCATCAATCTCTTGATTATCCTTAATGAATTCAGAAATAATTTTAGTAAACCAACTCTCCTTTTTACTTTGTTTTTCTGCGATCTCCTTCACAGGTGTTCTTTCTGTTTTCTTGCTTGCGATTTCTTGATGTGCAGCCTCCTCGTCCTCTATAACCTGAATACCTTTAATCAAAAGACCGATACTTGTTGCATACATTGGACTTTTCATTTCCTCAAATGTCTGCTTGTTCAACATATCTGTTTTAGCAAGATATTCATTCGGGTAACCGATACGACAGTCTATTCCGGTGATATACTCGACCAACTGAACCAAATGTTTCAATTGCGCTCCACCACCAGTAATAACAATACCAGCAATTAATTTGTCTTCGTAACCTGAAGATTTTATCTCGTAATACACGTGCTCGATGATTTCTTCCATACGAGCCTGAATTATATACGCTAGATTTTTGACCGAAATCTCTTTTGAATCACGTCCACGAATACCAGGTACACATATTACTTCATTTTCTTTATTTTCATCAGCCAATGCTGATCCATATCTCACTTTCAACTGTTCCGCCTGGTTTCTAAGTACAGCACAACCTTGACGGATATCTTCAGTTACAATATTACCCCCTAATGGAATTACAGCAGTATGGCGGATAATACCTTCGTGGAAAATAGCCACATCCGTAGTACCCCCACCGATATCAACAAGTACAACACCGGCCATTTTTTCTTCATCATCCAATACAGCCTCGGAAGATGCTAATGGCTCCAACACTAACGAAGAAACTTCTAAATCAGCGTTATCAACACATTTCTTAATATTTTTGATATCTGTCACCCGGCCTGAGATGATATGAAAGTTAGCTTCCATACGACGTCCTGCCATACCGATAGGTTCTTTGATACCTGGTTCATTATCGATCGTAAACTCCTGAGGTAATACGTGGATTATTTCTTCTCCCGGAGGAAGTACCAATTTGTACATATCCGAGATCAAACGCTCCACATCGATTCTTCCAATTTCATCATCATCGCTTTTGGTCAAGATGCCACGATGTTGAATACTCTTGATATGCTGTCCTGCTATCCCAATATTCACCACTTTAATATCCACATTAGACTGTCCTTCTGCAGAGGATACCGCCTCTCTAATGCTGAAAACCGTCTTTTGAATATTAGCGACTACCCCACGGTTGACACCTGCTGATTCGGCTTTACCAACTCCCAACAACTCAATCTTATTCGAACCACTGCGTCTTCCAACAGTAACACAAATCTTTGTTGTACCGATATCCAATCCTACGACGATTGGATTCTCTCTTTCAATTTCTGTAATTCTTGGTTTCATATGCTGTATATTATGCTGTATTTTAATTCTTCATATTAATTTTCATTTGCAAACTGTCGATAAACCAGTCCCCCCTACGTTCGCAAATGATCTGTCCGCCATATTTGACGTTCACCTTCTCATAGGCATCACTACCTACTTTGGGAAGGATATTTTTATAGTACGCTTCTAGCCGCCTCAATTTGTAGCCCAACGAGTCTGCTGATCCGATCACCAAAACCTCTTTACCGACCCGGGGTATCAACTCGATATCCCGCTGCTCATTGACAAATATTTGAACGATTTGATTTTCCCAAAGTTCGTCTCCCCGTACATGATCAACAACCGTCACCAAGTCCTGCACCAATTTGGACTCGATCCCCTCCAAAGGTTGTTTGTATCCCTCCGTGATATTACCGTTCGCTACCATCACATGCGGTACATATTTCAAGGTGACAGGTACTTTCCTCCCAGACCGATCTATATAGTACTCTCGTCCCGCCTTGTTAATAACACGGAGCACGACCTCTCGTTGCTGAACCTTTACCTGCACAGTACCATCCATATCCGAGTACACTTCTGCATTGGACACATAGGGAAGCTTTTCGATTTCCTTTTCGATCTGTTCAACCTTAATCATCCCTAGATCTTTTCCTACAATAGCACCAAATTTTTGATCGATCATCTTTGAAATATCGTGTTGATCAATAAATGTTTCCTTACCTTCAACAACAACTTTCAATGTTTTGCAAGCTTGTACCCGATCCTTTTCCACTACCAGACTCATAAGCATAGCTAATCCAATAAAGGTCACTAGACCTAAAAAAATATAAAAAACTACACTCCATCTGATATTCCTCATACTACTTATCTAATAAATCTTTCAATGGCCTAACCAATCTATCTATATCTCCTGCTCCAACGGTAACCAGTAACTCCGGTTGTTCTTCTTGTGCTATAGTTAACACTTCTTGAGGGCTCACTACACGTTTATTTACTAAATCAACTTTATCGAGGAGCCACGAAGAAGTTACTCCTTCAATTGGCAACTCCCTCGCTGGGTATATTTCCATCAGCAACAACTCATCTGCCATCCCTAAAACTTCTGCGAAACCGTCTATAAAATCACGGGTGCGGGTGAATAAATGAGGTTGAAAAACTACGGTCAATTTCTTTTCGGGATATAGCTTGCGCATCGAGCTCAAAAAAGCTCTCAATTCTTCGGGATGATGTGCATAATCATCGATGTATATGTGCTTTTCATTTCTAACAATAAATTCAAAACGACGCTTTGCCCCTTTAAAATTAGCCAACGCTTCTACAATCTTTTGATCATCTATCTTTAACAACCTCGCTACTGTTATCGCAGCGACCGCATTTTCCACATTATGAAGTCCCGGTATCCCCAACAGTACACTTTCAATCGTCACATCAGCACCGACATAGTCAAAGTAAAACTGTCCGTCCTTAACATGTATATTTTTTGCATATACATCCGCGGGACCATCCTTTGAATAACTGATATCACCGACAAACGGTAATCCTGTCTTAACAACCCGCTTCCCTCCTTCAACAACTCTATTCAAGTACATCTCAAACGAAGTAATCAAATGCGATTCATCACCGTAAATATCTAAATGATCTGCATCTGCAGAAGTCACTATAGCAATATCAGGATGTAATGTCAAAAAGGAACGATCGTATTCATCAGCTTCAACCACCACCACATTATTAGCTCCAAAAAGTACATTTGTATTATAGTTTGAACTTATACCACCTAAGAATGCAGAGCAGTCATACCCAGAATCTTTCAAAATATGAGCAATCATAGTCGATGTTGTCGTTTTTCCATGTGTCCCTGCAACACCGATCGTAAAACGACTAGCACTGATCAAACCCAACACCTGCGAGCGCTTAAAAAGTTCGAACCCCTTGTCCAGAAAATAATTCTTTATTTTCAAATCAGCAGGTACCGCCGGAGTGTATATAATCAAAGACTCTTCTGAAGGAGCAACAAGATCGGCATCAATCAACTCCACATCGTCCGTATAAATCACAGGAATACCCTCCTGTACCAGAGCTATTGTCAATTCGGTTTCCGTCTTGTCATAACCACTCACCGCACACCCCAACTTATGAAAATAACGGGCCAAACCACTCATCCCGATTCCCCCTATACCGATTAAGTAAACTCTTTTTATTTGATCAATATTCATACTCCTACTTAATTAATTTCAACACCTCTCTTGCTATTACTTCATCTGCATCTAATAATGCCAACGCTTTAATATGAGTTGCCAACCTTTGACAAGTCTCATCATCCTGCAATAATGCCATAGCTCTATCCATAAGAACAGTTTTGGCATCTGCGTCTTTCACCATCAATGCTGCTTCTTTGTTGACCAATGCCATGGCATTTTTAGTCTGATGATCTTCTGCGACATTAGGCGACGGCACCAAAATAACAGGCTTACCTACAACACATAGCTCCGATATGGTACCCGCACCTGCCCTCGCAATAATGAGATCAGCAGCGGCATAAGCGTAATCCATCTTCTGTAGAAAGGCAGACATTTTGATACTATTGGGCAGTTTTCCGCCAAGCTCAGCAGTCAGCTTATCGATATAATACCCTCCACATTGCCAGATCACCTGAATACCTGCGGCATTCAGTTTGTCGATATTATTTTTCACACAGTCGTTGAGCGTACCTGCCCCCAAACTCCCTCCTGTCACTAAAATAGTCTTCTTTCCAGCCTCAAGACCGAAACTAACCATTGCCTCACCTTTCTTTCCTTCAATATCCACCGAAGTGCGGCGTATCGGATTTCCGGTCAATAACACTTTTTCCTTTGCAAAAAACTGCTCCATCCCTTCATATGCAACACAGACTTTTTTAGCTTTCCTGCCTAGACTCTTATTCGTTTTTCCAGCAAAAGAATTCTGTTCCTGGATCAACGTTGGCACCCCCATCATATTTGCCATCATCAACAACGGTCCTGAAGCATATCCGCCGACACCTACAGCAACATCTGCTTTAAAGTCCTTGATAATCCTCCTTGCCTTCAACATGCTATCCACCATCTTAAATGGTAAAGACAAATTCTTCCATAAAGACGAGCGGTTAAACCCTTGAATATTCAAACCTACTATCGTATAACCTGCTGCGGGCACTTTCTCCATTTCCATTTTCCCCTCAGCCCCAACAAATAGAATCTCAATATCGGGTTGTGTACGGCGCAAAGCATTAGCAATTGCTATCGCAGGAAAAATATGTCCTCCTGTACCGCCACCACTGATAATTACTTTATTTGCCATTTTGTTAGTATTTAGTATTGAGATGTGAGTATTGAGATACCTATAACTTTATAACCTCTTAACTCTTTAACCTCTTAACTCTTTAACCTTATTAACTTAAAATCAAATCGTCCCAACAACAACCCTTTTGGGCTTTATCACCTCGTCCAATTCTTCTTTACCTTTTAGTTCTTCAATATTCCTACTTACGGACAATATTATCCCTAATGCCACCGATGTGAATAAAATGGAAGTACCGCCCATACTCACCAAGGGAAGCGGAACCCCTGTCACAGGACCTAAACCAACCGCGACAGCCATATTTGCTAAGGCCTGAATCGTGAGGCTAAACCCCAATCCGGCAGCCAAAAAAGCGCCAAATGCCCGGGGACTCATCGTCACGATACGGATACATCGGTACATCAGCGCGAGATACAGAAACAGAAGGATCCCCCCTCCCATAGTCCCATATTCTTCAATGATAATAGCAAAAATAAAATCCGAATAAGGATGTGGCAACACATTACGCTGCACACTATTTCCTGGGCCTTTACCAAATACCCCGCCTGTAGCAATAGCAATCTTGGCATTATTTGCCTGATAGTTTTTATCCTCCTGAAATGGAACACCACTCTCATGCACCTCTTCCGTTTTAAAAAAGCCTTCGATACGACTAAAATAAGTGGCCCTACGAGGCCCTATCGAAATCACGATTAATCCTAACACACCCACTCCCGCAGTAACCAATGCTATCTGCTTAAAAGAGATACGACCAATTAATAGCAGCAACACACTTGTACCAAACAGCATCAATGCCGTTGAAAGGTTGGCCCATGCGATCAATACAAACACCGCACATACAGCTCCCATTATAGGAACAAATGATTTCTTGACATCCTTAATTTCTTCTTGTTTTCTAGAAAGCATTCTAGCCAAAAATGTAATCAAAGCCAACTTTGCCAAATCAGAAGTTTGGAATGTTTGGTTGATAACAGGTATGGTAACCCAACGGGAAGCATCATTGACCGAACTACCAAAAACCAGCGTATACAACAATAATGGAATTGTTATTACCATCAAAATCTTTGAAATCCCTGCGTACCACTTATAATCCAACTTGTGAGACAGATACATCAACACCAAACCAATTGCAACGATCGAAAAATGCTTAAACAAATACATTTCGGTCCCCTTACCTTCTTTATAAGCAAGTGTACCCACAGAGCTATAAACAGCAAGCAAAGACCATCCTGATAGAATTATCACGATAATCCAGATCCATTTATCTCCCTTTAGTTTCGCAAATATTTGTTCCATTCTTTTTTTCCTCTGTTATCGAGTTATGAAGTGATCCTGTTATCGAGTTGGCTTGACAATTTGTTATCTTGTTAACTTGATCACTTGTTAACTAAAGACCTTACAACGCCATCACAGCTTCCTTAAACTTATCACCTCTTTCTTCGTAATTTTTAAACCAATCAAAACTGGCGCAAGCAGGTGACAACAATACGGTATCACCTTTTTTTGCCAAGTGCGAAGCAATCTGAACAGCATCTTCCATAGAGGCACTGTTCACGATCACATCGACCTCATCTTCAAACGCATCATGAATACGTGAAGTATCTTTACCGATACATATAATCGCCTTCACTTTCTGCTTTACCAGATCCAGCAACATGTTATAATCGTTCCCCTTATCCACTCCACCTAAAAGCAGAACAATGTCTGGCGAAAAACTCTCTAACGCATACCATACCGAATTCACGTTCGTCGCTTTGGAATCGTTGATATAATTAACCCCACCAATAAAAGCCACATGCTCCAATCGATGTGGGATATTCACGTAAGAGCCCATACTCTCCTTCATCGTCTGATTGCGCAACTCTTGTACCTTAGCGACCAAACCTGACGCCATATTATTGTACACGTTGTGTCTTCCCTGTAATGATAACTCTTCAATATTCATCGCAAATATTTCTCTATTAGGTGTGTTAATTATTATATCTTTTTTATCGTTCAAGTACGCTCCCTGAGACACCTCATTTTCCTGTGTCATCGGCAGCATAACAGCATTTATTTCAAATCTCGGCAACGCCTTCACCGTCTCTTCATCATCACTACAGTAGATAAAGAAATCTTCTGCCGTTTGATTCTGGATCAATCTAAATTTTGAATTCACATAGTTGACCATCTTGTAATCATACCGATCTAAATGATCTGGTGTAATATTCAATAATACCGCCACATCTGCCCTGAAATGATACATGTCATCAAGCATGAAACTGGATATCTCTAAAACATAGATATCGAAATGAGAACGTGCTACCTGAAAGGCAAAACTCTTCCCTATATTTCCCGCAAGCCCAACGTTTAGACCCGCCTTTTGCAACATGTAATACGTCAGCATAGTCGTTGTGGATTTCCCGTTCGATCCTGTTATACAGATTAAACGAGCATCCGTATACTGAGCAGCAAACTCAATTTCAGAGATCAGTGGAATACCACCATCTCTCAGCTTTTTTATCAAAGGAGCCTTTTCTGGAATTCCGGGACTTTTAACGATCAAATCCGCATTAACAATGGCAGCTTCGGTATGTTGACCACTCTCAAAAGCTATCCCTTCTTCCTGCAATTGCTTCTGGTATGTATCTGCAATAACACCAAGATCCGACACGAACACATCAAAGCCTTTATCCTTACCTAGGATAGCAGCTCCCACACCACTCTCTCCAGCGCCGAGGATTACTAAGCGACCTTTTTGGGGATAATATGTATCAGCAATATTCGCCATCTTATCTAATTTTCAATGTGACTATTGTCAAAATCGCCAAGATAACTCCTACGATTACAAAGCGGGTAACAATCTTAGCTTCATGATACCCCTTTTTCTGATAATGGTGATGCAATGGGGACATCAGAAAAATCCGTTTCCCCTCACCAAACCTCTTTTTCGTATATTTAAAATAGGAGACCTGCATAATGACCGATATATTTTCTATCAAGAACACACCACACAAAACAGGGATCAACAGCTCCTTCCGAATCAAGATTGCGAAAGCTGCGATAATCCCACCGATTGCGAGAGATCCCGTATCGCCCATAAACACCTGGGCCGGATAAGCATTGTACCATAAAAACCCTGTACACGCACCGATAAATGCTCCAGCAAAAATCACCAACTCGCCCGAGTTCGGGATATACATGATATTCAAGTATTCTGAAAAAATAATATTACCAGATACATAAGCCAATATCGCCAAAGTAATCCCTATAATAGCCGAAGTTCCCGTCGCTAATCCATCAATTCCATCCGTAATATTCGCACCGTTGGACACCGCAGTCACGATAAAAACAACAACGAACAAAAACAAAAAAAACGTAGCCCACTTACCTTCTAAGCCAATCACATCCAAAACCTTGGAGTAATCAAACTCATTATTCTTGTAAAAAGGAATGTTCGTTTTAGTTGATTTTACATTTTCTGCATATGTTTTTTCACCAGTCTGTGGATTGATAACAACTTCCACTGGTCTAGACGAACTAGGATTAGAAACCTGTTCCCGTACAACTATATCCGGATGAAAATACATGGTTATAGCAATCAAAGTTCCCAATCCCACTTGACCAATAACTTTAAATCGACCCGCGAGCCCCTCTTTATTCTTACGGAATACTTTAATGTAATCATCCAAAAATCCGATCGCCCCCATCCAAAGGGTAGTAATGATCATGATGATCACGTATATGTTGTCAAGCTTAGCAAATAACAATGTCGGGATCAGAATACCTGCAATGATAATCAATCCTCCCATAGTCGGTGTACCTTGCTTTTTCTTCTCACCTTCCAGACCTAAGTCACGAATAGTCTCCCCGACTTGCTTTTTATGCAACAATCGGATCAGACGGCTACCAAATACTGTTGTAATAATCAGAGAAACGATAACCGCCATGGCCGTCCTGAACGAAATGTACTGAAACAGTCCCGACCCTGGAATATGTAAATGCTCTTGCAACCAAGTAAATAAATAATATAACATCGGCTCTCGTTATTGTTCGTTAAATGTATTTTCTAATTCTTCCCGATCGTCAAAATAATGACGCACACCGTTGATCTCTTGATATTTTTCATGTCCTTTTCCGGCAATAAGCACGATGTCTCCTGGCGAAGCCAGATGACAGGCCGCCCGGATCGCTTCCCTTCTATCCGAGATACTGAATGTATTTTTCTTTTTATCAGCAGGAATACCCGCTTCCATTTCCTTGATAATCGCTAATGGATCCTCTGTACGTGGATTATCCGAAGTGATAATTAACTTATCACTGTACTTCAGCGCTACTTTAGCCATTTCAGGACGCTTAGTCCTGTCTCGATCTCCGCCACACCCCAACACTGTAATAATCTGTTGTCCACCTGTACGCAATTGCTGAATCGTCTCCAAAACATTTTCAACCGCATCCGGTGTATGCGCATAATCAACCACCCCAACAATTCCTTTGGCCGACTGAACTGTTTCAAAACGCCCTTCAGCACCCGATATTTCGCTCAATGCAGTCAACACTTTTAGCGTTTCCTGCTCCAACAAAATGGCCGCACCATATACTGCCAAAATATTATATGCATTAAATCCGCCTACCAATTTGACCCACACATCATGCCCATCGATTTGCAACAACATTCCATCAAAATGGCTCTCCACCACCTTAGCCTTAAAATCTGCCATACTCTGCAGACCATAAGTCTTTCGATGCGAAAAGGTATTCTGCAACATCACTGGACCATTCTTATCATCAATATTGGTTAACGCAAACGCATAGCGATCCAACTCATCAAAAAAGCTCTTTTTAGCCTTAATATAATTACTAAAGGTCTTATGAAAGTCCAAATGATCGTGGGTAATATTCGTAAATATACCACCAGCAAAACGCAATCCCGCAATACGCTGCTGTACCACAGCGTGCGAACTCACTTCCATAAAGCAGTAATCACAACCTTCATCTACCATCTCCCGTAGCAATTGATTTAAAGCCACCGGATCCGGAGTCGTATGAGTAGCCGTTACAACACGGTCACCTATCCGATTTTCTACTGTAGACAACAATCCCACCTGATAGCCGAGATGATCAAAAAGATTAAACAACAAAGTGGCCACCGTCGTCTTTCCGTTGGTTCCCGTCACACCGACCAACTTCAGGTCTTTGGACGGATTACCGTAAAAATTCCCTGCGATAAGCCCCAGCACATACGCACTATCATTGACTAATAAATAAGTCACTGTATCCAGCATATCGGTAGGCAGCTCTTCAACAACCAGTGCTACAGCTCCAGCTGCTACAACTTTGTCTACGAACAAATGTCCATCCGTATGTACACCTCGAACCGCAACGAATAGCGATCCCGCATCAACCTTTCTCGAGTCAAAGCACACCGAAGTGATCTCCACTTCGAGCGAGCCTTCAACCTGAATCACAGGCACTGCATGCAATAACTCTTTTAATATCATATCTAGTTCAATTCAAGTGCAATATTTGTCCCTATTTTCAATTTCTCACCTGGCAACAACGATTGGGAAACAACTTTCCCCTTACCATTCACCCGGCTTTTGAACCCTGCATTCTCCATTGTATATAGTGCATCCACTAATCCCATTCCTACGACATTAGGAACCACTCCTTCACGGATAGACACCTCTACAAAAGGAACTCCTTTCTTTGAAGTATCCGCACCTGCGCCCTGCGCGATACTATTCCAATTATAAGATGTAAACCCTAAGGCTTCGTACACTTTAGTGGAAGCTTCTTTAGATCCAGCCAAGGTCAACGGTGTTTTGGTTCCAGCAACATTCACATCACGCGTAGCGAATGTACCATGCAACGATAAATCATTTGCATACACCATATCAGCCAATTCTTTAAACACCGGTCCCGCTACCGAACCACCATAGTATCCATTCCGCGGATTACGAATCACCACGATCATCGAATACTTCGGGTTCTTCGCTGGAAAATATCCCGCAAAGGAAGATTGGTACCTTCGCTGTCCATACCCTCGCGAATTGTCAGCCATCTGCGCTGTACCTGTCTTTCCTGCAGAAGTATATAACGGGCTTGTTAATTTTTTACCCGTTCCCTGCGTCATCACACCTTCCAACATACGCTGCATTTTGGCTATCGCATCACTAGAAGCCATTTGCTTGTTAATAACACGCGCTTCAAACTTTTCAACCGTATTGCCCAAATGCCGAATCTCCTTTACAAAAAGAGGCGCCACCATTTTACCATCATTAGCCACCCCGTTAAATAGGACCAATGTCTGCAATGGCGTAAGCAATAACTCGTAACCATAAGCCATCTGAATCAAAGACAACTTACTCCAGCTTTTATTCTTTGGTGTCTTCACCACTGGTGTAGCTTCCCCTGGAATCTGCAATCCTAAAGGATCATTTAACCCCCAACTGTGCAGTTTTGAAGTAAATTTGGAAGGGTTCTCGCCATACTTCATATTGATCAACTTCGTGATAGCCACATTGGATGAAGCCTCAAAACCTTCCTTTGCTGTCATCAAAGACTTTTTAGGAGCGTGTGAATCGCGGATCGTATGCGAAGGAACTTTGTAAGTACCATTCCCCACATCCACCACGGTATTCGTATCGATTAGCCCATCGTCTAGCGCCGCCAGATAAGAGGCCAACTTGAATGTTGATCCTGGATCGGCACGCTGCGCTATCGCATAATTAAATTTTTCCCGATATTCACCATCTGTATCTCTGGTAAAGTTTGCAATTGCACGAACTTCTCCCGTTGCAACCTCCATCAATACCACACAACCCTCATCCGCATTAGAGATTTTCATCTGCTTACCCAGCGCACGTTGTGCCATATCCTGCATGTTGACATCGATCGTCGCGATGATATCCGAACCATCTACGGGCGCTACTTCAACCTCTCTATTCAACGGCACCCAAACACCACCAGCGATACGCTGCATCATTTGCGCCCCACTTTTACCTTCTATATAGTCCCCATAAGCACCTTCTAACCCCACACGATATTCATCATTTTTATAACCTATCGTCCGCGCTGCCAAATTCGTAAACGGCAGAATCCGTTTGTTTTGACGAACAGACACCAGACTACTTGAAAAACGGGTTTTGCCCTCTTTAAATGTTTTCATCAATGGAAAGGTCTTTAACACTTTCAAATCCTGATGAGACACCGCTCTTTTTATTAGTACGTAGCGTTGCTTTTTACTACGCGCCTCCTTCAACATATTTAGGTATTGCCGCGACGACTTATCTTTAAAAAAACCAGACAGCCTGACAGCGAGGGAGTCCACTTTGAGATTAAAAACGTCGTTATGCTCCGACGGAATAGCCATTGCGTCAAAACGAATTTCATACTCCGGCACAGAAGTCGCCACCAGACTACCATCATTCGAATAGATATTTCCTCTAGCAGCTTCCACCACACGCTCTTGAATGGTCAGACTATCAGCAATAGCCTTCCATTCTTTTCCATCCACATATTGCAAGTGAAGCAGCTTGGCAAAAACCGCCAAGGCCCCAAATACCATAAGCCCGAAAGCCAGGTACACTCTTACTAATATGGACTTCCTTATATTCATTGCACCTAACCGTTATCCTTACTTTTTATCTTTTAAAACCTCCAATTTTATAGGCGGTTCCGTCCGTTCTTTCAACCCTAGCGTATCCGCCCTTTTTGCGATCTCGGTCTGCGTAGTCAACTTCATCAATTCAGCCGACAGCGACTTATAATCCCAACTCAGCTCCTTCACCTCCTTCCCCAAGCGATCTATCTGACGCACGGTACGCTCTGCCAAATGCCGGTTTGATATATATATCAATGTCAAAAACACCAGAAAGGCGACAAAGGGCAAATTCTTAGTCACTAAATAAGTTGAAATCTTTTTAGGCGAAAAGATCGTTCGGATAAAATCCTGCGTCTCCTCTACCTTTTCCTCAACCTCCTCAAACATTTCCTCTTGAACATCCTCACTCAACTCTTTGTTACGTATCGTGTTTTTTCTAGACATCCCTTTTTTATTTTACACGTCCGACCATATCCATCAAACGTTGTTATATTCAACTAGAAATCACTTTCTAATCCGCTTTCATTTCAGCCAACTTTTCAGCAACTCTCAACTTAGCACTTCTTGATCTATTATTTTCAGCAAGCTCCACCTCAGAGGCTGTAATCGCTTTACGCGTCACCACTTTAAAAGGCTTAATCTCATTTCCAAAAAAATCCTTCTCTACCTCACCTTTAAACTTACCTTTCAACATAAAATTCTTAACCAAGCGATCTTCCAAGGAATGGTAAGACATTATTACCAATCGTCCCCCTGGCTTCAAAACAGAAATTGTCTGCAACAGAAATTCCTGCAATGCCTCCAGCTCCTTATTTACTTCGATACGCAAAGCCTGAAAAACCTGCGCATGATATTTATGCTCCTTCCCCCGAGGCACCATTCTCTTTATCACCTCCTTCAACTCCGCAACCGTTTCAATACCTTTTGTCAGTCTTGCAGTCACAATCGTTTTTGCCAAAGACTTTGCATTCTGCACCTCTCCATACATTCCAAAAATCCGATGCAACTCATCCTCTGGATAGGTATTCAATACTTTTCGAGCATCTAAATCTGACACCTGATCCATCCGCATATCCAAATCCGCATCAAAACGAATCGAAAACCCACGGTCAGCGTCATCAAACTGATGCGACGATACACCGAGATCCCCCAATACACCATCCACCTGCTTAATCCCCTCTAAGCGGAGATAGTTTTTCAAGAATCTAAAGTTTTGATGGATCAACACAAAACGATCATCATCAATTTTATTACGCAGCGCATCCGGATCCTGATCAAAAGCAATTAAACGTCCACCAGGCCCCAACCGTCTTAAAATCTCACGCGAATGCCCACCACCACCAAAGGTGACATCAACATAAACGCCGTTCGGCTTAATTTCCAATGCCTCCATACACTCATGGAGCATAACCGGAACATGATATACCTGATCATTAGCCATCAATACCTCCAAAATCTAAACCACCCATAACTTCTTCCGCCAATGCTGAGAAATCCTCTCCGTCACCCAAATCCATCTTCTCATCATAAACTGCTTTCGGCCATACCTCCACCTTATCAAACTGACATGCCAACACCACATCCCCTTCTATATTTGCATAATCCAAAAGCACTTTCGGCAACAATACTCGACCCGCCGAATCTAGCGACAAAATAGTCGCCCCACGCATAAACTGACGAACAAACTCCCTGTTCTTCGCATTAAACGTATTCAACTTTGAAATCTTAGCAGCCTGCTTATCCCACTCCTCCCGTGTATAGATCACAAGATTCTTATCAAAGCCCCTATTCACAATAAGCCCCTCCTGCTCCACATCCGGCAATTGCCGTTTGAGCGCAGCAGGAACCACCAATCTTCCCTTGGCGTCCAACTTACATTCGAATTCTCCGATGAGCTGAATCATTGAGCTAGTTATGCTAAATTAAATTTCAATTGTAAAAGTATACACTTTCCCCCACAATCCCCCACTTTCCCCCACAAAAAAGTTTTCCACATCGAATTTGAGCTACAAAGCCCCTCAAAAAAGCCCTATAAACAACCAAAAATGAACCTACTTACTGAGTATCAATAAAATCTAAAAATTTATCAAATTGTAATTTCCGCCGCTAGCACACTACCATTTTCATCAAAAAAAGCTACAACCACCTCAGTTTTACCTTATCAGTGGGGCAAAGTGGTAGCCTCTAAAACTTAAAATTATTAATGTGTCATCATTCGTTATTGTCCTCCAAATCCGATAATTTTGCAGCATAGCGATTATTGGCACACAAGCGTTGATAATGGTAATGTTTTTAACTTTTCACTTTATATATAATGTATA
The DNA here is from genome assembly GCF_011007365.1 of Sphingobacterium sp. xlx-96. Taxonomy (GTDB): domain Bacteria; phylum Bacteroidota; class Bacteroidia; order Sphingobacteriales; family Sphingobacteriaceae; genus Sphingobacterium; species Sphingobacterium luzhongxinii. The sequence continues at coordinate 51,771 of NZ_WFKM01000015.1, forward strand.
GAAGTCATAATTGTGGCGAGCTGCGTGCAGCAGATGTCAACAAAGAAATTACACTTTCGGGATGGGTTCAAAAGAGCCGGGATAAGGGATTTATGATCTGGGTAGATCTTCGGGATAGATACGGGATCACGCAGCTTATTTTTGATGAAGTACGCACCTCCGACAATGTAATGAAGTTGGCCAAATCTTTAAGCCGCGAATATGTTATCCAAGTAAAAGGAACAGTGATCGAGCGTGAGTCAAAAAACAGCAACCTCGCTACTGGAGACATTGAAGTTCTTGTCAACGAGTTAACGATTCTAAACGAAGCACAATTACCTCCTTTCACGATTGAAGATGAGACCGACGGAGGAGAGGATATCCGTATGAAATATCGTTACCTAGATATTCGTCGCAACCCTGTAAAAAACAGTTTATTATTTAGACACAAAGTAACCCAAGAGGTCAGAAATTATCTCTCTAACCTCGACTTCTGCGAAATAGAAACACCTTACCTTATTAAATCCACGCCTGAGGGTGCTCGTGACTTTGTGGTACCATCTCGCATGAATCCAGGTCAGTTCTATGCGCTACCTCAATCTCCACAGACCTTCAAACAATTATTGATGGTAGGTGGCATGGACAAATACTTTCAGATCGTAAAATGCTTCAGAGATGAAGACCTTCGCGCAGACCGCCAACCGGAATTCACACAGATCGACTGTGAGATGGCTTTTATTGAGCAAGAAGACATCTTAAATGTTTTTGAAGGACTGACAAGGCATTTATTAAAATCAATCCATAATATAGATATTGACGCTTTTCCTCGTATGACTTTTGACGAAGCGATGCGTAAATACGGAAATGATAAACCAGACATCCGTTTCGGAATGGAGTTTGGAGAATTAAATACCGTAGCTCAACACAAGGACTTTGCAGTATTCAATAATGCAGAACTTGTTGTCGGCATAGCGGTACCAGGAGCGGCAAGCTACACCCGCAAGGAGATCGATGGTCTTATCGATTGGGTGAAACGTCCTCAGGTTGGAGCGCTAGGCATGGTGTATGTCAAGTGCGAAGCAGATGGATCTTTCAAGTCTTCTGTTGACAAATTCTATGATCAAGCGGACTTAGCGAAGTGGGCTGAAGCTACAGGAGCCAAAGCTGGAGATTTAATTTTAGTATTATCTGGCCCTGCCAACAAAACACGTGCTCAACTAAGTGCGCTACGCATGGAACTAGGCAATCGCATGGGCTTACGTAAACCGGACGAATTTGCACCATTATGGGTTATCGACTTCCCGCTATTAGAATGGGATGAAGACACAAACCGTTTCCACGCGATGCATCACCCATTCACTTCTCCGAAGAAAGAGGACATGCACTTATTAGATACCGATCCTGGCAAAGTCAGAGCAAACGCTTATGACCTTGTTCTTAACGGAAATGAGATCGGCGGTGGATCGATTCGTATCCACAACAAAGAAACACAGGCATTAATGTTTAAGCACCTTGGCTTTACAACTGAGCAGGCTCAAGATCAATTTGGATTCTTGATGAATGCGTTTCAATACGGTGCTCCACCACACGGCGGCTTAGCATTCGGATTAGACCGGCTTACAGCAATATTGGGCGGGCAAGAAACTATCCGCGATTTCATCGCCTTCCCGAAAAACAACTCTGGCCGCGACGTCATGATCGATGCTCCAGCAACAATCGACCAAGCGCAGCTCGAAGAGCTTAGTCTAGCATTAAATGTTAAAGCATAGATCAACAAAACTCCCGCTGCAAAAACAGCGGGAGTTTTTCATTAAAATATACACTTTCAGAAAAAACTTTCATGATTCCTTTAGATCACAAACAAACATGAAAGTTCTTGATGTCCATTAAATACGGACACTTTCAGAAAAAAAGAGTAGTTTTACCACATGGCACAGAACGTTGCAGAGAAATTTTTAAAAGACAGCACCACGAAATCCTTTGACCTCCGTCATCGGGAAATCATCAATAATAATATTGACAAATACAATCTGGCTTTTGAAAAAGGAAAAAGCAAGTTTCTAGATTTAGCCAACTCCAAGAAGAAAGCCAATCTGGTAAAATGGAAGGTAATTGAAAATCTGGATCGATACCTTTTGGATTTCGAAGCAAACTTTACGCGCAATGGCGGTAAAGTAATCTGGGCCAACGACGCTGAGGAGGCGAGACAAGAGATCTGGAAGATCATGGAAAAGCATCAAGCAAAATCCGTCGTAAAATCCAAATCCATGGCTACCGAAGAGATTGAACTCAACCACTTTCTCAACGACAAAGGAATTGACACCATCGAAAGTGATCTGGGTGAGTACATCATTCAATTATTGGATCACAAACCTTATCATTTTGTGACACCAGCGATGCACCTCAGTCTAGAAGACATTGCTAAGCTATTTCACGAAAAATTCGACACTCCGCTAGATGCAACTGCCGAACAGCTCACCATGAAAGCCCGTGAACTTTTACGGTCACATTATACCAGCGCTGACATAGGCATATCAGGTGCTAATTTTTTGATCGCCGACTCGGGAAGTATTGCTATCACCGAAAATGAAGGCAACGCCCGACTGACCACCACCTTTCCGAAGGTACATATAGCTGTCGTAGGTATCGAAAAAATATTACCCAGTCTGGCTGACCTAGACCTATTCTGGCCCTTACTTGCTTCACATGGAACAGGCCAAAACCTCACCGTGTACAACAGTATTTTGAGCGGGCCACGACTAGACACCGACACTGACGGGCCAGACGAAATGTATGTTGTCCTCTTGGACAACGGGCGTTCGCGTCTTCTAGAAAAGAAAGAGCAGCGTCAAGGATTGTACTGTATCCGTTGCGGATCCTGCCTCAATGTATGCCCCATCTATCAAAACATAGGCGGACACACTTACGAGACCACGTACCAAGGACCGATTGGATCGCTCATTTCGCCTCACCTGAGTGGCATGAAAGAGTTTAAGCACCTATCCTATGCTTCCAGTCTTTGCGGCAAATGTACCGAGGTATGTCCAGTAGGGATAGATATACAGAAGATGCTTTTATTAAATCGTCGGGATGCTGTACAAGAAGACCTAACACCAGCGATGGAAAAGCGGATGTGGAAAGGTTTTACCTATGCTATTCAGAGACGTAAACTCATAGATTTTTTTGGCGGTAAACTTAAGAATTTCTTTGTCCGAAATTTCTTCAAGAAAGCTTGGGGCTCCAATAGGGAGTTGCCCGAATTTCCCAAAAAATCCTTTGCACAGCAATGGAAGGAAAAAGAGAAACAACATTAAAAAAGCGAGCCTAGGCTCGCTTTTTTAATGTTGTTTAATCGATATATTCAAAGCCTGTATAGGGCACCAAGACCGCAGGCATTTTAATCCCTTTTTCAGTCTGATTATTCTCTAAAATAGAAGCAACAATACGAGGCAATGCCAAAGCCGATCCATTCAATGTATGCGCCAACTGCATCTTACCGTCTTCATTTTTGAAGCGCACTTTCAATCGATTGGATTGATATGTTTCAAAATTAGATACAGAAGACACCTCCAACCAACGTTCCTGCGCAGCACTGAACACTTCCATGTCATAGGTCAAAGCTGCTGTAAAGCTCATGTCGCCGCCACAAAGACGAAGCACGCGGTAGGGTAACTCTAATTTCTGCAATAGACCTTGTATATAAGCACTCATCTCTTCGATCACTTCGTACGATTTAGCAGGATGCACAATCTGCACAGCCTCTACTTTGTCAAACTGATGCAAACGGTTCAGACCGCGCACATGCGCACCATACGACCCAGCCTCTCTACGAAAACAAGGCGTATACGCACAGTGTCTGATTGGAAACTGCTCTTCCTTAACGATCACATCACGGTACAAGTTTGTTACCGGTACTTCTGCGGTAGGTATAAGATAAAGATCATCATTCGTAACATGGTACATCTGACCTTCCTTATCCGGCAATTGTCCGGTTGCAAAAGCAGACGCCTCATTCACCATTATAGGTACTTCCACTTCCGTATACCCCGCTTCAGCAGCCTGATCTAGAAAATAATTAATCAAGGCACGTTGCAATCGCGCACCTTTACCTTTATAAACCGGGAATCCAGCCCCTGTTACTTTTACACCAAGCTCCAGATCAACGATATCATATTTTGTCAACAACTCCCAATGCGGCAACTTTCCCTCCCCCAATTCCGGTATAGCACCATGTGTCAACACCACCTCATTCTCTTCCGGAGTGATCCCTAGCGGCACCGAACTGTGCGGCAAATTAGGTAATTGCACGATTTTATGGTTCAACTCCTGCTCCACCTGAGATAATTTTTCAATAAACTCCTTCAGTTGCTCTTTATATCCCGAGGATTTTGCTTTAATGGATTCGGCTTCTTCTTTCTTTCCCTGACGCATCAAATCACCAATTTGCTTAGCGGACGAATTTGCTTCAGCAGCAATAGCGTCGGATTCGTTCTGAATCTGACGACGTTGTTCATCCAAGCTAATGATTTCATCAACCAAAGCCACATCTTTAAAGTTTTTCACAGCCAATCTTTCAATGACTGTATCCCTGTTTTCCCGGATAAAATTTAACTGCAACATATATTTTGAGTTTTATGTCGCAAAGATAACCATTTATGTCGCTCAAGTCCTGACTAGCTTACACTTTTTTCCGCCTTTTACTTAATTTCTTTACCTTTGAGTATGCTATACTTAGTCCCTACACCCATTGGCAACTTGGAGGATATGACCTTTAGAGCGATACGTATCCTCAAAGAGTCCGACCTTATACTTGCTGAAGATACACGTACCAGTGCACCGCTATTAAAGCATTTTGGTATTGACAAGAAGGTTTTTGCACATCATCAGCATAACGAACACAAGGCCGTTAATGAGATCATCCGTTTCCTAAAAGAAGGACAACAGATTGCTTTGATTTCTGATGCAGGCACACCCGCGATCTCTGACCCGGGCTTTTTATTGGTAAGAGAGGCTATAAAAGAAGGCATCACCGTGCAGTGTTTACCAGGGGCAACTGCATTTGTACCTGCTCTTGTCAATTCAGGATTACCGAATGACAAATTTTGCTTTGAAGGCTTTTTACCCGTTAAAAAAGGTCGTCAGACCCGAATGAAGCAACTCGCGGAAGAAAAAAGAACAATGATATTTTATGAATCGCCCCACCGTCTACTCAAAACCATAGAAGAGTTTATCACCTATTTCGGTGAAGAGCGACAAGCCTCCATCTCTCGCGAACTGAGTAAACTCTATGAGGAGACCCAACGCGGAACACTCGTCGAATTAAAGGAATACTACGAGAATAACCCGATCAAAGGAGAATTTGTCTTTTGTGTCGCTGGATTAGAATAGCAAGCTTCGTCGCTTGATAAAAGTTTTATTACATATGCTTGAATACAAAGCTTTTTAATTAAGTTTACTTAGCAGATAAAGTTTATATATTGATCATTATCATTGGATAGAAAAAAATGAGTTTAGATAAGTTTATACAAGACGGACAAGACCTTAAAGTTGTAGAAAAAATATACAGCAAAATCGTCGACATGTTGACACACGGCGAATCACTGAGTTATATCGCTTTACAAAAAAAACCAGCTGTAACCCTACTTCCTGATAGTATCGCTATCAGCAACAAACGTATCTTTCTTTGCGAATTCACCAAATTAGGACTAGCGACCAATTTTGAAATATTCTCTTGGAAGGATATTAAAGACATCGCTTTCAAAGAAGAAATATTTGGCTCAAAGGTGACTGTAATTCCATTTACCGGAGAAAACCTGAGCATCGACTACATTCCTAAGACACAGGCGCGCAAGCTGTATCAACTCATCAAAGAAGCATTAGAAAATGTCAAAATCGAAGGTGAGGAACCTGCACCTGCTACAAAGCCGATAGTCCCTATCCGTGATCTTTACGAAGGCCCAAAGAGAGAAACCCCAACCCCCACCCCCATCCAGCCGGTTTTCGAGGCGCCACAACAACCCCTGATCGAACAGCCTATTGTCGTCCAAGACAATATACGTGTTGAACCCACTCCAATCTTCGAAAGAACAGAAGCTACACCTGCTGCTACAGAGGTCGAAGAAGATGAAATCACATTAAAGTTGAAAAAGTTGAAAGGACTGTTTGACAAACAACTGATCTCTCAAGCAGAATACGAAAGTAAGAAAGCCGAAATTCTATCTCAGTTATAACATAGCACGTGAAACAAAACTATTTACTGGCATTACTCAGTGCCATTCTGCTATGGCTCGCCTGGCCACCGATTCCTTACACCGGATTCTTATTGCTCGTAGGCTTCGTTCCTCTTCTAGTAGCTGTTGAGCGTATTATCCGGGGAGACTATCGCAAAAAAGGTGCGAAGATATTTAAAGTCGCTTTCTTAACGGGGTTTGTCTGGAATACAGCATCTATCTATTGGGTATTCAACGCCATGAATGCATTCTTACCCACAGCGGTATCTTTGCTTATCGCACTGATTCCGTATGCATTAGCCCCGCTACTTATGGCATCAGCGTTTAGGCTGTACTACCAGCTTCGTAAACAACGACACATTGCAGTAAGCTTTATTGGGCTCGTGTCTTTATGGATCGGTTACGAATACTTGCACCAGACTTGGGGTCTAGCATTTCCTTGGATGAATCTAGGCAATGGACTCGCTAATGTCCATCAATTGATACAATGGTATAGTATTACAGGCGTGTACGGAGGTACACTTTGGATTTGGTTGACCAATATCTTTGCGTTCCTTTTGTATTGGCAATACAAAGAAAAAGTTACGGCTTTTTCGCAAAAAAGATTAATTGTAGGGCTACTATCAACGATCTTATTACCGATAACCGTTTCACTGATTCAATATTTTAATTACGAGGAGCACATCAACCCTTCGGAAGTTGTCGTCGTGCAACCCAATATTGATCCTTACCAGAAATTTGGTTCGATCACTCCTGAAGAACAGTTGGACAGACTATTCAAGCTTTCCGAAAGCGTGGCCAAACCCAATACCGAATTCTTCTTATGGCCAGAAACAGCCATTTCCGACCGTAACGGCATCGATGAGGAAGAGTTTAGAGCATATCCAGCTTACGAAAACAGTGTTTCTTTTTTAGAGAAGTACCACAATGGTAATATTCTCTCTGGGATCGAAAGCTATCGTATGTACTCGGATCAGAAGACACCTACCGCTAGGCCTTACGGTGATAGATTTGAAGATTACTTCAACGCCGCCGTACTGATTGATGGATCGAGCAAAGTACAATTTTACCACAAATCGAAGTTAGTACCCGGGGTAGAACAAATGCCCTTTGGCAAAGCGTTATCTTTTATGAAGCCCCTCTTTGAACATTTTGGAGGTACTACTGGAGGCTACGGCTACGACAAAGAACCTTCTGTGTTCTATAGTCAGAGTGGTATTGGTGCAGCTCCGGTGATCTGCTACGAATCCATTTGGGGCGAATACGTCTCCGAATACATCAAAAAGGGAGCACAGTTTATCGCTATCGTCACCAATGACGGCTGGTGGAAAGATACCTCGGGCAAAGACCAGCATTTGGCCTATGCCAAGCTAAGAGCAATCGAGAATAGACGATGGGTAGCTCGTTCCGCCAATACCGGAATATCCGGTTTTATCAATCAACGTGGTGATATCGTGCAACAGACAGAATGGTGGGTTCCAGCAGCACTAAGCCAAGAGATCAACCTGAATGAGGATATCACATTTTACACACAATATGGCGATCTTATTGCCTATTTAGGTTTATTGGGCTGCTCTGCAAGTGTTTTGCTCTTATTCATTCCAATACCTAGTCGAAAAAAACTTTCATAATCCCATTGAATCGCCAACAGATATGAACCGAACCCGATTGTATCGCGTGAGCTCTTGTGAATGCTAACAATAAAGTAAAATGTTATGAAAAAAGTTCTTGTTGGCCATTAAACCGAACGAAGAGAGCTCATTGATGCCTTAAAATATAATGTCGAATCAATAATACGGACACGTTCAGAAAAAAAATACAAAGAAATACACGCACAATAATTAATTTTGCTACATGCAAGTATATCTAGACAACGCAGCTACTACAGCACTTGATCCTGAGGTCATTGAAGTCATGACGGCTACTATGCAAAATGATTTTGGGAATCCATCATCCATACACACGCATGGTAGGCAGGTAAAAACTATTATCGAAAAAGCAAGAAAAACCATTGCCAACTTGCTGCACGCCTCTCCTTCCGAAATCTTCTTCACTTCGGGCGGTACCGAAGCGGACAATATGGCTATTTTCCGTTCTATTGAAGATTTTGGCATTACACATGCCATTACCTCTCCCATTGAGCACCATGCTGTACTCCATACTTTAGAAGAGCTCGAAAAATCGGGCAAAATCCATCTTGACATATTAAATCTGGATAGTGAAGGACATATAGACTTACAACATCTGGAACAACTCTTAGCATCCAATCCGCGCAGCTTTGTATCCATTATGCAAGCCAACAATGAGATAGGCAATCTTACAGATCTGCAGCAAGTATCCGAAATATGCGAACGATATAATGCAGTATTGCATTCGGATACCGTACAGACGATGGGGCATTATACGCACAATCTATCGGAACTTAAAATAGACTTCATTACTGGAGCTGGTCATAAGTTTCATGGTCCGAAAGGTGTCGGGTTTTTATATATCAACGGTAAGAACAAAATCAAACCTTTAATCTATGGTGGGGCCCAAGAGCGCAACATGCGTGGTGGGACAGAGAATGTTTATGGTATAGCGGGCATCGCTCGGGCACTCGAGATCGCTTATCGTGATATGGAGGAACATCAGGCCTACATTCAAGGACTAAAAGACTATATGATTGACGAATTGTCAAAGGCTATACCTGAGATCCAATTCAATGGTTGTATAGATCCTAAGCGCTCCCTCTACACTGTATTGAATGTTTCACTACCTTGTACAGAAATGGCCGATGTACTATTGTTCAATCTCGATATCATGGGAATCTCCGCATCCGGTGGTAGCGCATGCAGTTCCGGATCCGACATCGGCTCACACGTCCTTACAGGTATCAAAGCCGATAGCGCAAGACCATCTGTCCGCTTTTCCTTCTGCAAATGGAATACCAAAGAGGAGATAGACTTTGTTGTAGAAAAATTAAAGGAAATCTGCGAACATAAATAAAAAAAGGAACTAGAAAGTTCCTTTTTTATTTTACTCCAACCGGGCCAATTGATACCGCTCGGCCAAGTCGCCTGTTATTTCATTTCCGGACAGATCTAACTGTACAAGAATCTCACTTTCGATCTTATACTTATAGTCCACTCCGTCCAATATCAATTTATTTTTTTCGATTTGCCATTTTCCTTCTTTCACAAACCGATCATCCGATTTACCATCGTACATATAGATTAAGGTGTAGGAATGATTGCGATGCAATTCCAGCACGGTACTGATCGCATCACAGTCTACACAAGGGAGGCTTCCGCCATAAACACCCACGACGTTTGCGGCCAATAGCTCTATATTCTCCAGCTTATCTTTTGCTGTAGTTCTCTTTTTATTGTTTATACAACCAACAAAAAGAGCAATCGCTATTAAAGCAGTCGATATGTAGGCGAAAATCCGCATTTGAACTTCTTTCCAAAAGAAGTTCAAAAACAGTACCAAAAATTAGTCTTTAACAGATTTTGCCCTACTTAATAGTCGTCTTCATCCTCTAGCCCACGCAAAAGATTCAACGCCGCCTGCAATTCACCCATAGCATGCCTATTCCGCATCTTGTTTGCAACTAATATCCCCTTTTCGTAAATCAGTTCTGCTGCCTCCTTTTCGTTTTGCTTCTCCAAAAATTTAGCATAATGATAGTAGGTACCTACATAGTCAGGATAGACCGATACTAGATTCTCAAACCCTGCCCTACTCCGATCGCGGTCATCCAATTTAACATATTCCATGGTGAGCGCATAGTGTAAGAAAGGATCATTGGGGGTTTCTTTTATAAAGTCGTTAAGCTGCGCAATCCTATCCATCGGTATTAAAATTTAGTGATAATCTACAAAGAAAACCAAAGACCATCAAAAAACAAAATACTACTTTTCTAATATTGTAAAACGATAGTGCTCACTCTGTCCTCCATGCCAGACAGGCGTGACACTTGGTATCGGCCAAGTGTCCAAGCCTAGTCGCTCGAATATTCTGACCGTACGGCAGTGCCTCCCCTTACTGTTGTCAGAATCTTCACAGGCGACACTGGTCTTCCTTGTAAGTGAATGCTAAATAAAGCAAAGCTCCCTACATTCGCTCCTTTTATCGCCTACAAATTTTTGATAATAGCAGAGGGAAGCATGGACATTGTATCAAAAATTTTAAGCGAGGAGTTTAGCTTCGCTGAGTTACACTTCGTTTCGGTTTTGCTTACTTTTTGCGGAAAACGACTAAGTCCTCATTCATTCCTTTGAAAGCTCAAAGTCATTGAATAAAAGTAAGAGCCACTCGCGGCAGAAGCGAGAATTGATATTATGCGTGCATAGGATTTTACAAAATTTTGACTATATTTGATAAGTAAACTTAAGTGTAAATCAGTAGATTTGAAATAAAAGATTAGTATATGAAGATATTAGTATGCATAAGTAATGTCCCTGACACTACATCGAAAATAACATTTTCCAACGAAAACACAACCTTCAATTCGACCGGCGTCCAGTACATCATCAACCCTTACGACGAGATTGCTTTATCCAAGGCTGTTGACCTAGCTACAGCAGCTAGTGGAACAGTTACGGCAATCACCGTAGGAGATGCGGGTACAGAACCTACCATCCGTAAGGCATTGGCGATAGGTGCAGACAATGCAGTGCGTATCAACGCATCACCTTCCGATGCGTGGTTTGTAGCCAACCAAATTGCCGCATATGCCAAAAACAACAGTTTCGATTTAATCTTGACGGGTCGTGAATCCATCGATTACAACGGGACACAGGTAGCGGCCATGCTGGGCGAGTTATTGGGCATTCCCTCCGTATCCATTGCCAAAGGCTTGCATATCGAAAATGGTCAAGCTAGTGTCGAACGTGAAATAGAAGGCGGCAAAGAAGTCTTATCCGCATCATTACCTATCGTCATCGGTGCAGCCGAAGGAGTAGCTGAGCCTAAAATCCCTAATATGCGTGGCATCATGGGTGCACGCACAAAACCTTTGGATGTAATCGAGCCCATTGCTATCGATGCCCTTACAAAAATCACCTCCTATGCGACTCCAGCACCAAGAGGTAGCGTAACCCTAGTGAAGGAAGATCAGGTGGAGGAGCTTGTCAACCTATTACACAATGAAGCGAAAGTGATCTAATAAGGATTACTTCCAAACTATAAACAAGAATTCTTATGTCAGTATTAATATATATAGAGAATACAGAAGGTCAATTCAAGAAATCTGCTTTTGAAGCAGCATCTTACGGTAAGGCGATAGCGGACCTACTTCAAACCGAAGCCGTCGCTATATCCATCGGTGATGTGCAAGATACCGAACTGCAAAAATTAGGCAATTATGGAATTTCAAAAGTCCTTAAAGTCTCCACGGATAGCCTCAAGTCGTTTGTCAACCAAGCCTATGCCGCGATTATAGCTTCTGCCGTACAAAAAGAGAATGCGTCTGTAGTCATCCTTTCCAATACTTTTAGCGGCAAAGGACTTGCGCCACGTGTAGCCGCAAAATTAAGCGCTGGTATGGTATCAGGAGCCTCCGCTGTACCGCATATAGCAGGCAATTCGTTTGAAGTACAGACGTCGGCTTTTTCAAACAAAGCAATTGCTACGGTATCACTTCAGTCTGCCATAAAAGTATTGACGGTAAATCCTAACGCATTTGCAGCAAAAGAAACCGGCGGCACTGCAACCATTGAAAGTTACACGCCTGATTTTGCATCGTCAGATCTTAATACATTAGTTAAAGAAATTGTGCGTGCTACCGATACTATTTCGTTGCCAGAAGCGGAGATCGTTGTATCGGCAGGAAGAGGTCTCAAAGGTCCAGAAAACTGGGCTATGATCGAAGAACTTGCTCAAGTATTGGGAGCTGCTACAGCCTGCTCAAAACCAGTTTCAGATGCAGGATGGAGACCGCATTCAGAACACGTCGGTCAGACGGGAATTGTGGTAAGCCCTAATTTGTACATCGCTATCGGTATATCTGGTGCGATACAGCACTTAGCCGGGGTTTCTTCATCCAAGACTATAGTCGTCATCAACAAAGACCCGGAGGCCCCTTTCTTCAAGGTAGCCGATTATGGCATCGTAGGAGATGCTTTCGTCGTCGTTCCAAAATTGATTGAAGCTTTAAAAAAACATAAAGGAAATTAAAAAATTAGAGAAGCAACGGCACCAAGTACTTGGTGCCGTTGCTTATTTCCCTCATTTTATCTAAGTTTGTACCATTGGAAGAGGAAGTCGCCTAATCCATATCACAGCGTGAATTAGGATGAAGAAACTAAAGTTAGACATTGTAGGCTTATCGTATAGCCAGACCCAGTCTGGAGCGTATGCATTGGTCTTGGGCGAAGTTAATGGGAACAGACGTCTTCCCATCATCATTGGTGGATTTGAAGCGCAAGCTATCGCGGTTGAAATTGAGAAAATGACGCCCAGTAGACCACTGACCCACGATCTTTTCAAATCCTTCGCAGAAGCCTTCCATATCGAATTAGAAGAAGTACTGATCTATAACCTAGTCGATGGGATTTTCTTTGCGAAGATCATTTGCAAAACCTCCAATAACCTCAAGGTAGAGCTCGATGCCCGCACATCAGATGCCGTAGCGCTGGCGGTACGTTTCGGTTGCCCGATCTTCACCTACGACTTTATCATGTCTTCGGCAGGGATCATTATTGAAAATAATGATTTTGCCTTTTTAGAAAACATATCCTCTGCCTCAGCAGCAGAAACAGACAATCCGACTTCCACTCCCGAAGAAAAAAAGAAAAAACCTATTGAGCCTCCCTCTCCTTACGCTTCATTGAGCGATGAGCAACTGAACAAGACGTTACAAAAAGCTATCGACAATGAACAGTACGAGGCCGCAGCCCGCATTCGGGATGAGATCGAAAGAAGAAAATCATAATACACATATATGTCTATTAAACTAAGACTGACCATCATGAACTTCCTGCAGTTTTTTGTGTGGGGAGCATGGTTGATCACCATAGCCAATTATTGGTTTGGCACCAAGCAATGGGATGGCACACAGTTTGGCGCCATTTTTTCGACGATGGGGATTGCCTCCTTATTTATGCCCACCCTGATGGGGATTATCGCCGATAGATGGGTCAATGCGGAGCGTCTTTATATCGGCCTCCACCTGCTCTATGCGGCCTGCTTGATTTATCTAGCACGGGTCACGAGTCCAGACAGCTTTTTCACGGTGATGTTATTGGCCATGTGCTGTTACATGCCTACCCTCGCGCTATCCAACTCTATTGCCTACAGCTCCTTGACCAAAGGCAATCACGATCTGATCAAAGCATTTCCCTTAATTCGAGTGTGGGGCACAGTAGGATTTATAGCGGCCATGTGGCTCACCAACCTTACAGGCAATAAAGCGACCGAGTATCAATTTTATATCGCAGCAGGTGGCTCTATATTCCTCGGCATATACGCGCTATTCATGATACCAAAATGCCCTCCCCAACACCTCACCAAAGAAAACGCAAAACTTACCGAACTCTTGGGATTAGAGGCGTTTAAGTTATTTGGCAACTATAAGATGGCCTTATTTTTCATTTTTTCGATGTTTTTAGGGGCCGCTCTTCAGTTGACCAATGCCTACGGCGATGTGTTCTTAAGTGAATTTGCCTTCTATCCAAAATATGTAGATTCCTTAGTGGTCGAAAGATCAACGATCATCATGTCGATATCACAGATCTCCGAGACCCTATTCATCTTAGCGATACCTTTCTTCCTAAAGCGATTTGGCATCCGTAATGTTATGCTTTTCGCGATGGTAGCCTGGGTATTACGCTTCGGTCTATTTGCTTATGGAGATCCTTCCTCTGGTTTATGGATGATCATCTTATCCTGTATCGTATACGGAATGGCTTTTGACTTTTTCAATATCTCCGGGTCTCTTTTTGTCGAAACATCCACAGACTCTAAGATACGCTCTTCCGCACAGGGACTATTTATGATGATGACTAATGGATTTGGGGCTATATTGGGCTCACAGGTTTCCGGATGGTTGATTGACAAGTATTATACCCAACCCTACAACGATATCAATGCATTGGCAAGCCGACTGGACACTTCAGCAGATAATCCCAAACTTTTGGACCTTATCGCTCAGAAAGGGGTTCAGATTACAAATGGTACATTTGACGCAGCAATATACCTCAAAGACTGGCAACATATCTGGCTCGCCTTCGCTGCATATACCTTGGTGATTGTTATTGCTTTCTCTATTTTGTTCAAGCACAAGCACGATCCAAAAGATTTAGAAAATACAGGTCATTAAAAAAGAGCTCTTCCTTTCGGAAGAGCTCTTTTGTTTTACAATTTAAATGTCAATGAAAACTGTCCCGTCTCAAAAAAGTTATTAAATGAATTCACATTCAGATAAAATCCGTTGCTAGATTTTTCCTCATCTTTTTTCGAAGTATTAAATCCTATAATATTACCAAAAGAATACCCGAGAGCTACATTCTTTGTTAAGAAAAAATTCGCGCCTATTCCTCCATTAAGAGAATAGTGATTCATTTTTGGATTAAAATCATAACCTTCAGTCTTCGTTCTAAAAGTGTAATAAGCTGCATTCAATTCTGAATAAGCTTTAAAGCGCTCCCCAATGTTCAGGAAATAATATCTTCCAAAAGCACCAACCTTAAATTCGTTGTATTTGCTCTTAAATATACTATTATTTGCACCTAGCTCCTCTTGATTAGTTTTAGAAAATCCTAAATCAACCCCGACAGCAAACTTATCGCTTAAAAAATAGCCAACCTTAGGCGAAAACCTAAAATAACTATTTTTCAGATCAGTACTTTTATCTTTACTACTGTGGATATTGATTTGTCCTTCCAGTAGTATGTTACCTTTATTCAGCCCAAACTCCTGGGCCTGAAGCATCGATGTTAAGCCGGCAGTCACGGCAATAGTTAGTAGAGTTTTTCTCATAGTTTTATTTTTAAAGTTTATTGAAAACAATAATATTCAAATTAATTTCCACAAAAAAACTATTTAACTATTATTAACTAAAAAAGGCAAGATATAACTACCTTGCCTTTAATTTTTTAAATAAAAACTATTATCTTGCCTTAACCTCGGCCAACATAGTCAGCACCGCGTCTATTGTCGACTTGGCCGCATCCTTCATCTTCTGTGTACCAGGATAGTCCGCGTCCAATGTCACTTCTTTCGTTTTCTCCTTATAGGTATACTTGAGAATGTAGCGCGGTACATTTTTTCCTTCTGTAGAATCCTTGCGTACTGTAGTCATATCATTGTCCACATTCCAAAATCCCAGTTCCATTGCTTTGCGATGAAGATACAACAGGTCATTATCCCGCATCTTGAGTGTATCTGTCAGCACTTCGTTGTCTTTAGTCACGTAATGATAGATCTGCGTTTTAGAATTGTACGTATTCAACATCTCGCCCGGTGTTCCGTACGTGATTTCAATAGATTCAAAATCCGAAAACCGATACGGTGCATTTTTGATCATTGATGAATAATAAATTGCACAGTAGACCACAAATGGAACAATGATACAGATTCCTAAAAAGATTTTTCTTGTCTTATCGCTCATAACTAAAAAATATCGGCAAAAATACACAATTTACAATGATCCTGTGTCAGAGAATAGCAATTAGCGTTATACTATTCTCCATTATCTGTAGACTCATCACGTATAAACGCTAAAATGCGCTCATCAAAATCATCAATTTGATCATGAAGCGCCCCTACCGCTTCATTAATATCTGTATAACTATCAGTCAATTCGTTCATCAACTCATAATATTTCTCCTCCCGATTGCGGATATGCCCCAATGCACCTTTAAAATCGTCCAAGTCTCTGTCAAATGAAACCATGTCAACCGCACAACTTTCATACTGTGCAAAGATGGTCCTGAATGCTGAAAACGCGACTTCATTTAACCATTCATCTTCTTTGATCGTATACTCGTCGTATTCGAAAAAATCCATCGTATGATCGATCAGATCGGGTAGAAAATCCCCCATCAGGATATCCAATCGTTCTAGATACATTTGCAACTGCATGGTGACGCGGGCACGTTCGGGATTTTCGGGAATCATCACCTGCAGGTGTTCAAACTTCCGCTTTACGTCCTGTATCACCTCTTCTACAGCTTCTTTCTGAAATTGGAGTGCAGGAATCTTTTCACGCGCTACCCTCAGGCGTTCTTCCATTTGACCAACGCGGTCGTGCATCTCCCTATAAATTGTTAATGCCGCAGTCTCCCATTCTGGAGCGACCCTCCCTTCATGATATTGAAGGATGATTGTACGTAGCGGATGTGCTGTAATAATTTGGTTCATATCTCAATTTATAAAAGTCAGGGAAAGCACCTTGATACCATCCCTGACGATAAAAAACACTAAACAACTAAACCTGTAACGATATCGCTAAAATTTGGTGTCGTATCCCGTCCCAAATAGGACACTCTAAACTCATACTCCTGCAACTTCATCAAGCCATCCATTTCCAACACCGAATTGCTATTCAAGACACTGGACCACTCATCAGTACCCTTTAAGCGGTAGTCGTACTGGTACAACCTAGCGTGCTTCCAAGGAACCACCCGTATACGGATTATGCCACTCCCCACTTCTTGGTTCAAAACAGTCACGCCTGTTGCTTTTGGCGTGCGCCCCGACCTGTTCTGCGTAGACTTGGACGGTCGATAACCAGCAGCCAGAATAATACTGGGATCACCTTGCGCCTGTGCATCTACATAATGCGACAAGCGGTACACGACTTGATGCAGATCTTTACCCTTCTGTCCTTTCAGGACGACCGCACGCATATCCCTATGCGTAGCCTCCACATAGGCAGCACGGTAGTTGGAGAGGCTAGTCTCCAAGACCGATAGACTCGGTACTGGATCCACAAACATACTTGCATTTTCAGTCATCTTCTTAAAGATGTGCTCGGCATAGTTCAACAATTCTGTTGCATCTTTGCTCTTGTAATTTGGTTTAATCATTCTGTTAAATTTTAAATAAATAATTAATAATGAACACTACAAAGATGCATCTGAAAAAAAGCAAAAAGGTGTAAATTTGTGCCAACATTCGGACTTTGCAAAACTTCTTGTGGCACAAATTTACACCTTCCCCCATTCATCTACCCCCCTTAAGAACCCTTAAAAACCAACTTTAAACCTATTTAAACATCGAAAAAAGATAACTCCAGCACTCCAAAAACACAATTTGCGAGAACTACAACTTTGAACAGACACGCTAGCGTGTCTAGGCTGATCGCTAGCGTGCACCCCACAATCGCTAGCAATCGAAAATTAAATGCTTGCCCTTACCCTTCATACGCTTGCACCGCAACAAAAAACGCTTACGTCCAGCCTTAAAACGCAAGCACATACCCCGCACTCACTTGCACTCGCCGTGTAAACGCTAAGGCGAAACAGCCAATCGCTATCGCGGCAAATGCAAACGTATGCCATTTAAGTCCAAGCAACTGCCATCTGACGCTGTGTATTAGCGATTAAGCACGGAACGCTAGCACCTGACATAATAGTGCAAGCGACCAGCCCCAAAACGCTAGAGGCTGTAACCCAAACCGCAGCGATCAGGTTACATTTTTCATTGCATCTTCTACCCATTCTTTACGTTCCTCACGCGGCGATCGATGAAAATGCTTTTTATAATGATTAGCAAAATGCTTGGCATCAAAAAAATGCAACATCCCAGCAATCTTCTCAACCGACAATTCAGGTTTAGTACGCAACAGCTCCCTGGCTTTGTACATTTTAACTGCCAATATGGT
This sequence comes from Sphingobacterium sp. xlx-96, assembly GCF_011007365.1. GTDB lineage: Bacteria > Bacteroidota > Bacteroidia > Sphingobacteriales > Sphingobacteriaceae > Sphingobacterium > Sphingobacterium luzhongxinii. The sequence continues at coordinate 69,792 of NZ_WFKM01000015.1, forward strand.
TGCCGTCAACCCCAAGGAGCGCCCTTCAAATGCCCTATTCAATATTCGTGTAGAACAACACAACGCATCGGCTATCTTCTCGCGGGTCAGTTCCTCCGTCAAACAATGCTTATGCACATAATCCAGCGCATTGTGATAGATTTGAATCAGCGATTCACCCTGCGATAGGACCTTTGGCTTTTCCAGTTCTGTGGCATAATTTCCAAAAAACTGAAAAAAAGCCATCCCGAGCTGGTGTATCTTACTAAACGGGCCAAGCTTTTTCTTAAACAAAGATTCTATGTTCTGCCGATCGGACGTCGAAATAATCACCGGCATAAGCATATTATTAGTAGGGAACTGATCGTAAGCCTCCTTAATCTGAGGCAGCTCTGCCAAAAGCTGTAACCTCGAAGCACCCGTCACGCCAAAAAAAAGAGACCATTGCTTCTCGGCAGCCAATGTTATAGAATAGCTTGCATGTTTAGTGACGAAAGAGAACAATTTATCAGCATCTCGGCTTTCGCCATTCGGAAATACGGCCTTACCATGAAATTGTAGACACAGCCATAGCACCTCTTGCTCGGCGACGTGCGGGCAAATCATATGTAGTGCGTTTAATGTCCCTTTGACCTCCAGTAAAATAAAATCTTGAATAGTGAACTGGATCTGATGCATCCCTTCTTTAGGACTATGTTTTACAGCTTGCGATAGCGTCGACAGATACATCGTCTTTGTGATATCCCGAGGGCTTGGTCTGGCCGCTACAGTCTCCTTCCATAATTGGGAGAGCTCCTTTTGTGACATGATTCTTCCTAAGTTTACAATTGATGGTAACCCTAAGATAAGAAAAAACTTTCATGACTCCTTTGAATCAACAACTGGTATGAACCGATCCCGATGTTATCGGGAGAGTTCTTGATGTCCATTGAACCGAACGAAGAGAGCTCATTGATGCCTCGAAATATAATGTCAAATCAATAAAACGCACACTTTCAGAAAAAACTTTCATGATTCCTTTGAATCACCAGTAGGCATGAACCGATCCCGATGTTATCGGGAGAGCTCTTGAATGCCAATGCGAAAGAATAATAGCATGAAAAAAGTTCTTGATGGCCTCTGAAAACACACACTTTCAGAAAAAAAAGTATAATTTTTAAACTAAGCGGACTGCTTACTTACTAAATATTTTTCTAAAAACCAACTTCCCGTACTGCCAAGTCAAGCCAAATATATTCTCATTGGTAATATCGGAGGCGAGGGACGGGGGTAACAATTCGTAAACGCTGAGTCCGAAGTAGCTGGCTATGGTGTATACCTGCTCTACTTTGAGCTTGGTCTCATTACGTTCGATCTTGGAATAGGCTGCCTGCGACATATTCAACTCATACGCCACGGCTTCCTGTGATATCTTCAACTCTTCGCGTTTCCTTCGGATATAATCGCCTAAATGCAACGATGCCATACCTAATACTATAAAATGGATTTACTCTCAATAATTTAATTATAACCTAGCGTTATGAAAAATAGTCTGATTACAACGTGAGGTTGTACGATATAACCTAGGGTTGTGGTCTACCTTTCGGCTTTGCCACAATTTTGTCGTAGTTAAAATTAAGGAATAATTATGAAAACGACAATTAAACAATTAAAGCTAGTTGATTTAACAACTACAGAGCAGATCGAAATCGATGGCGGTAGTGAACGTAAGGACGAGAAACAGACCAATATATTAGAGTTATTATGGGCTAAACTTACAGGAGCTACTGACTAAAAATAAAATCAATTATTTCGACCACAGCACTTGGTCTTACAAAGAAACCTAGAATACCACCAATAAAATAAGCGGACAAATGTAATCGAGAGTTTACTATTCTATTGCGATTCAAAACAGACAAAAGAAAAACAATGACAAGGCCAAATAACCAATTATGAAACATATTTGTCACAAATGGAAGTATAAAATTACCCATCTTTTGCAATGGAAAAAACAAGGCTGAAAAACCATACAGTCCAAAAGATAAACCGGAAGCACCTACAGCAGTAAAGATAAAGTCATCTTTTTTGGACAAGGTTTGTACTACATTAGGTAATACGATCAAAGCAAACCAGAGTATCGGGCTCCATACATAAGCTGCAAACAGACCATACTCTTGATCGATATTCCCGAACATGTCGTAACCCAATCCATAAATGATCAATAGATTGTTTATCAAATGTAACCAATTGCGGTGTACAAATGCCGAGGTGAGTAGCGTATGCAGGCGCTTGCCTCGGTATACTTCGTAGGGATGCAGCAGCAAAGCGTGAAAATAAGGTTTATGATAAAATCCAATGACACTGCTCACGAGCATGATCGGCACCACTATGTACGAATAGGGAGCCTCAGCAAAGGTCGGGAAGATATCAAACAAGGACATGTCTAGAATACCATTTACAGGAGAAAGATAGGGCAAACAATTTTAAAATACAACCCTAGGTTGTGGTGAAAGTGTTTTCTCTTGCAGAGATTTGAGATAAATATGCGAAAGACTATAATCATATATCAGATCCTTCTTCTTGGCATTGCACTAGCCGTTGTAGCCTTACCCTTGATCAAGGTCCCCATCTCGGTATCGGCACGGGGCACGGTACGTCCCAATCAGGAAAACACCAAGATTATCTCTTTGGTCAGTGGCCGTATTATAAAGTCGGCACTATATACCAATAACCAATTGGTGCATCAAGGCGACACCCTCTTGATCATCACCTCCGAGACACTTCATAGCAAAAAAGACTATCAGCAGCAGATGCGCCAGGATTACGAATCACAGTTACGTGATCTTAAGAGCCTGGTCAACCATACCCCACAGGCAGTACAGACTGGGCTGTATCAACTAGAATGGTCCGCATTGCAGCAGAGGCTATCGGAGATACAGACACAGATTACGCTAGCCAAAAAAGAACTGGATCGCAACAGCACTTTGTATCAGGATGGTGTGATTTCGCTTGCCGAGTACGAAAAGACCTTATACCAGCACGAGCAATTGCAAGGACAGCGGAACGCACTCCGCGAACAGCAGTTTGCCACATGGCAGAGCAAGAAGCGGGAATTGGAACAACAGCTGATCTCCCTGTCCTCCGATGTGGCTACCCTAGATATCGAAGCAGACAATTATATTGTCAAAGCACCTGTGACAGGCCGGATCACTAACCTTCAAGGATTTCAAAGCGGAAATCACCTAATGCAGGGCCAGCACCTTGCTGATATCTCGGTCGAAGACGCACTCGTCGCCGAGTGCCTTGTCCCCACCTCTGCCATCGGATACATACAGACAGGCCAAGCCGTAAAATTTCAGATAGACACCTACCACTATAACCAATGGGGCATGCTGGACGGCGAGGTACTCGACATCAATAATAATCTAATGACGAACGAACAGACCGGAGAATCTTACTTTGTCGTACGTTGCAAATTGGCACAGCACCACCTGTCGCTCAAGAATGGATATCGGGGTCAGGTAGGTAAGGGCAATACCTATACCGCCCGATTCTATCTGACAGACCGCACACTGTGGCAACTGCTCTTTGACAAGGTAGACGACTGGTTCAATCCTAATCTTAAAAATCAATATAGCTAAAGGAGGAATAAGATATGACTGTTTTTAAATACATCGACCGCATCAATCTGCTGGACAAGCTCATCAGCCAGCGCCGCACCGGTACACCTACCGACTTAGCGAGGCGGTTGGGGATTTCAGTATCTCGCCTGTACGTCATCATTGATGAGCTAAAAGGTAAAGGAGCCCCTGTTGGCTATTGTCGTAAGCTTTTGAGCTATTATTATGCGTACGACTTTTCGATATCTATTACGGTGCAAATGCAGAATCTCAGCCTTGATGATCACCGTCATATCTCCGGCGGCCATAATTTATTTTCAATCTTTTTGCCCACTACTGTTTTTATAGAGTGAGCGGACATAACTTAGTCCTGTTGATCAACGAAACAAGCAGGATCCGAAAAGGCTTAGTAATAGAGTAGGAACTAATTTATAAATCAATAAAAAATGAGTACATTAGATTTAAACAAAATGGGACTTCAAGAATTGAGTTCTACAGAAGTGGTAGAAGTTGAAGGAGGGATATTTCCTATTGTTATAGCGGGTGTGGTAATATCTGGAAAAACTGCTGCTTGGATTGCTGCTGGAAGCATATTTGCTGCTGGAGTTTATGCCGGGCTAACGGAGTAAAACATTTCAAACGAAAACCTTAGCTTTATTTAAGTTGCTATACAACATACGATAAAAAAGCCAGTTAAAACATTCTGAATATTCCATCTCGGAACTTTAGAGACAAATAATAAAAACTAATAATCAAACATTTACATATGAATATATTAAATTTGCAGGAACTTTCCGAAAAAGAAATGAACTCAATTGAAGGTGGATTTATTGTTGAATTTATTGCAATCGGCGCTATAGCTGCCGCAGGAGTCGCTATCTATGAAGCAGGAAGATACACTGGATCATTTATTAAAAACCATGTTATCAATTAGAAGATTATGATAGATAAATTAAACATATTTATTGATTCGAATGGATTTACTTTTCAGTTCGTAAAAATTGGCTTACTAGCGTTGGCTGGGATTGTTTTATTTGAATTGGGAAAATACGTTGGCTCAATTCTGAAGTTAATTTTTCTTTAATTCAAAGAATGTAATATTGTTCAGGCCATTGCCTGAACAATATCTCGAACTATTTTTAGCTTCTTTCCAAAAGCTAAAAATAGTTCTTTAATTTTTTCAGAAGAGAAGAGAATTTAAACAATCTTGGTGTTCAGGAATTGAATACTAAGGAAATGGTAGAAGTTGAGGGAGGGTGGATTATTCCTGCAATAACCATTGCTGGTGCATTGATCTACCTATATAATGAAGGGGATGATTTTATTAAAGGAGTAAAAGAAGGCTTCGATAGCATTGTTAATTAATTTTTTCACACTATGAGAATTGAAGATATAGATGTCATTATGATGACAGTAGACGAACAGCAACAAGTTAATGGTGGAGACGATTTTTTACGTGATTTAGGACAATTATTCGGCAAGGGAGTGGGAGCTCTTTGGCTAGGATTAAAGTCATTCTCAGAAGCTCAAGAAAGAGAATTGGATGGTATAAGTGGACCTAGTGCTAGACGTCATTAATAAAAGAAAAATAGGATAGACATTTACTATCCCATTTTGAATAGTAAATTTCAATCTATTATGCAAAATATCGAGAATCAAAACAAAAAACTTCGACGAGAGAATATCATACTAAAAATATGGTTCGTATTATCATTGATAATTTATTTGTATAACTTTTATGCTTAAAACACTTTGAATTTAGCACTATGAAAATGCTGTACAATTTATTTAAAAACACATCCTTGAGTTCGTAGATGAGCATTAAGCTGCCGAGATTTGTACTTATTTACTGAACATGAAAAGACGGGTACAGATCAAATAGCATAACAGCTGCGACGCTGGCTCAGACCGAGCACGCGAAGGAATAGTACACTTGTAGGTCAATCCTTTAGATAACCAACCCTATACGATCTTTGAGTTTTAGAATTGAGGGATAATATGCTTGTTATTTTTGGAATACATAATGAAAAGAAACATCTATTGTAGCTTAGAAAAAGAAAGGTCAAAGCGCTTAACTAGGCTTATATTCATCGTAAGCGTAATGATAATCTTACTAGGGGAATTATCAGAGTTTGTGGGGTTCTTAATCGGACTGACATTACGCCCTTAGCCTAGGCAAACCAAGGTATCAGCCTCTAGTAAAACGAGTAGCTAAAGAAAGGCAAGAGTATCGACATATCCGGTGCCCCAAACTCAAGGCCGTATAGAGAGAGTTTAGATTTAAACAACATTGGTGTTCAGGAATTGAATGCTAAGGAAATTCTAGAAGTTGAGGGAGGAATTTGGCCATATATAATTGGAGCCTTAATTGGCGCAGCTTTCACCCAAGACCTCGATAAAATGAAAGAGGCTTACCAAAAAGGATATGACGCAGCATCATAAAACGAAAAGAAAAAAAATTATAAATTCACTAATTATAATACTAATTGTAGCTTGTTTAGTTGTCTTATTACAACTTGATATAGACAATGCTATCAACTGGTTAAAAAATATATTTAAATGAAAAACATTAATAAAACACATCAGTTAGAAGAGCTGAATAATAAAGAAATGATCAATATCGAAGGTGGCTGGAATTTGCTCGAGTATGTCGCCATGGGCATTGGCGATATCCATGGCAAGTTAGATAAGGCCCCAACGGGAGACTATCAATATTCCGGATTCCAAGCTTACGAAAGTGCTACTAGAGTCTAATAATATTTATTAGTACCGTATACAAAAGTGTTAAAATAAGAAGGGTTGAAGACAAAAAACAATGATTTGACTCTTCTTATCTTGTTTATTGTAATATATTAGGCCCTAATATATCCCTTTTGCTGACAACTTAAAGATGAATTACAACACGATTTCACTTCCAAAAGGTACACGAAGCAAGACAATTCTCCGGAAAACACACCAAAGAGTATATTTCACCCGTTGTGCATTTTAAATAATGTTGATTTTTAAATTATTGATATTTCGTTGGAATAAGTTTTTGTTGATGTACTGAATGATTGTCATTGCGGAGGAGCAAGAATATAGTGAGAACGATAATAGAATTCCTTCTTATTATTGTCATAGCAGTAATATTCTCCATCATTGAATGACCAAACTCTTCATTTTATAGGCAAGATGTTTCCGACCATTCGATAGAAGGAAAGAATAGATTCGATCCCATTAAAATATATAGCTCAGCGAAAACAACCTGTAAAGAGTAGGAACTAATTTATAAATCAATAAAAAATGAGTAATTTTATACGTCACACGGCCCCAAACTCAAGGCCATATAGAGAGAGTTTAGATTTAAACAAAATGGGACTTCATGAATTGAACACTGAGGAAATGGTAGAAGTTGAGGGTGGTGCCCTTTTTAAAGCGAAAGGATTATTAAGCTGGGTGTTTGGCGCTAATTCTCGGAGTGATGTTGAAATAGAGGTTTTAGGCTGGGAAATTAAGTAACTTGAAAAAGTAGTTCCCATCGTATGGGACTGGCCGTTAGTTTTCTGAGAGGGTTCTAACGGCCTTATTAAATATAATTATTTCAGTTCGTTAAAGCAAGATAAAATCATCGTGATTCGCCTGCTTCCGGATCAGAAAGGGGAATGAAAACCATATTATATACAAATGAAAACACTCATAATCTTTATAACATTTATTTGCCTATCCAATCTGACTAATGGACAGATAAGAGTATTAGATAGCTTGACATTAGAGCCTATATCAGGAGTAAACATCTATTTCGACGACGGTGAGTTATTGGCTATATCAAGTAGCGAAGGTCAGGTCAATATTAATAATATTCAGAACGAGACTAGAAACCTATCCCTACAGCATATTGGTTATGAAAATAAAGGGATTTCCTACGGGAGCTTCAAACAATCTGATCGTGTTTTATTAAAACCTCGACAGGTTGAGATCGAAGAGATAGGAGTCAATAATAAAGGAAATTCGGACTATGTGGTGTTAAAAGGATATTTTCGAACCCATGATACCTTCAACAGTAAATCAAGATATTTTTATGACGGTTTGATCGCTTATTATATCCCCCTAAAAAATACAAAGGAGAAGGTAAGAAGGCAGCTGTTGGGATATCGGCTCTACGCTAACCGGAGTAGCTTAGCGGAATATACGGAACTGTTTGGAAAATCTTTTACTGATCCACCTAAATTGCTAAGAATAGAGAAGGAATCAATGTTAGAAAATTTGCCCAAAGGCAGTGTATTGGTAAATAATGGAAGTAAAAAGAAGATCGTGCAGAATGGTCAAAGCCTAGGTTTTATTCAAAAGACAAGTTCGGGCAATGTGCAAATTTATCTGGATGAAGTCCCTCCTAATAGTAAAGTTGCACGTAGTTTTTTTAGGATCAAGGGAGAGCAGTATAGAGGTATTACAATGGCAAATTATGGACCTACGGACTTGGACAATCTACCGACACAAAATCTGTTGAGCAAAATAGTGACCAAGGTCGGTGCTGTGCAGCGTAAGAAGAAAGATGGATTTACGCATATCGCAACATTTTCTGAATTCTACGTTACAGAGCGAGCTTATCTCATGGCAGACGAAGTAAAGGCTTTGGAAAATTCTTTCCAGAAAAGCATCTATTTAGAAGAGAAGAGTAGCTATTCAGAAAAATATTGGCTTGACTTAGATCGCCATGGTATCCCTCCATTGGCAATCGGTATTGACAAACAGCTTGGTAAAGATTTAAAAGAGTTGTAAAAAAAATTCTAGTAAATCGATGATTTTAGAAAGAATGCTTTTTTGTGCATTGAAGTCAGATAACTTAGTAGTGTTGATCAACAAAAAACTACAGGATTCGGCCGAAAGGTAGAGTAGCTTCGCTTCTATTAAAACAGAATTCTTCAGCGAAAACTGGCTTAGTAATAGAGTAGGGGTTAATTTTAAACTTAATAAAAATGAGTACATTAGATTTAAACAAAATGGGACTTCAAGAATTGAGTTCTACAGAAGTGGTAGAAGTTGAAGGAGGAAATTTTTGGGGACGTGCTGTGATTACATTTTTCGAACAATTAATAGATCTTTCTAAACCTGGTCCTCATATGGGAAATTGGGAGACACCACTTGTTCCACAAGATAATACCGCTGCCAACAGATAATCTAAAATCATGTGCATAAAGAAAAAACCTAAATTAGTTATCAACAAAATATATCAACGACTTCTTAAGGTACCCCTTTATGCACTGATTCTTGTCGCAACAGGTCTTTGTCTTTTAATCAATATCTTCGTTTCATTTTTTTCACCTGTAGCAGAGAATATAAATAGCTCGCTCTCTATTGGTGAACAGTTATTATTGATGGTTTTTATAGCTCCATTGGTAGAAACTTACATTTTTCAAGATATCCCATATAAAATTCTAAAAAACAAACTGCATCCCACAATCATAATAGTTTTGTCTGGTTTAATTTTTGGGTTAGCTCACCTAAGCACTGGTACTAGTAATTTTTTCGTTGTAACGATCGTTGGATTTATATTTATGGCATTATATATCTTGGTTTATTATCGAACCAAAGGAAAAGCCGTTGTAACAGTTTTCATTGTACATGCGCTTCTAAACTTAATTGCTGTCGTCTTACACCTAGCTGCACATGAGCTAGCACCATAGTGCTAACAATCTATTTCAAAATACAACCCTAGGTTGCATTCCTCCTTCTTGATTATAACAATCAATAAACATTAAGTTCGCCACATCCAAAAAATATTTTAAATCATTTTCTCCCGCTACAGTTTTTATAGAGTGAGCATGTACGAGGGTACATAGAAGATTGAAAGATCAAAAATAAGAAAGTCCCATAAGGCAGTCATGGTCGGAATTTTTTCCGACCATTTTTTATGCTTTAAAAACTTTATATGAATCACCTTATAATTCTTATATATGGAGTTTTTACATTGGTTGCTAATATCTACTACCAACAGTAACCAACACCTACTCCAAAGTAGTAATATGCTGATTCACTATCCAAATTGGAACGGAGAGGATTCCAGGTGACTTGACCTGTAAATCCCTTCCCTTTTGATGAAAAACGGTATCCTATATCAGGAATGAACATTGTCCTTACCTTATTTTCAGGTTCGGATTCCAAGGGATATTCACGTGACAACACAAATACAGCATTGGCACCTATTAGCAGTTGATGTTGCCCTTTACCAAATAACCAATTAGGCCCAATCGCCAAAGATGCCTTGTGTTCCGCATCGTCAATGACCTCGATAGATCCAAGCCCTACACTGGCTCCAAATCCATCATTCACGTTTTTGAAGATCCTTGTATCGTACTTCACTCCGATCAATGGAGTGGTACCCAATGCACTTATCATTACATTTTGTCGACGTTGAGCCATTGTTTGCAACGAGCACAAACTAACAAGGGTTAGGATTAATATTGATTTCATTTTCTAATTCTTGTTTTTAACCAAAAAAGCTATCTTTCATACATGGCCCCATTTTTTTACAAACTCTTCTTGATCAAAACGCATAAATTGATCAATATATGTAGAGCTGCAGTATGCCATACTGCATGTTTTCGTTCACGCATTATTAAATAAAACTGGGCGAAAATCACACCTCCGAAAAAAAAGTATATAATACTGTGCAGTTGATAATTATGAGATAAAGCAAATAACGATGCAGAGATAAAAATCGTTAGTCCCTTCCACTCATCAAAAAACGTCCACTTGAATAGCAGACCAACGATTCCAAACTGAAAAATCAATGTTTCTAGCAGAGGTGCGACAAGCAGTGCCGATATTATTTTGCCAGTCCCCAATTGCTCGATATCATTCTCTTCGATATCTACGCCAAGTAGCTCTATCAGCGTAAAATAATGAAGAAATGACAGCAAATAATACGTAACTATCGCCAGTACATACAAATAAGGTACAGGCAAACTGTACAGCCGCTGAATATTCCTATTTTGTTCGGCCATTTCATTCATAGCATAACAATGCTAAAACAATATTTTATCCAATAGATGAATAATCCATGCGATAAAACCGCATATCATACGTATGAGACTAAGTATAAAAATCCCCATAACCTAACCAAATATTTTAAAGAGATAGACTAGTAACAGATAGATTATGACTCCTGCTGCTGCTCCGATGATGTATTTTTGATTTTTTTTCATTTATTTATAACTAGTCAGCTTATTTGAGATTGTTAAATCAGCTCCATGTAGTATTCTAGTGCTATAAAAAGTAAGTACGGCACCTATTGTAAGGGCTGTTATATCTAGCCAGTCGAACGTGCCAGACACAAAACAGGAGTATTGTAATACCTCAATAAACACATATAGCCCCCACACCAACACAATGTCCTTGAAGTAAGATACTAACGGCCTATTTCGCACCGATAGAATTAAAAAGTATACCCCAGGTACAAAGACCAGATTATTTCCAGCATCGGCTAAGCCAAAATCCTGCAAATCGCACTCGTACGCATATGGTCTGTAGATAGAACTCAGCCAGTAACCTCCCCAAAGGAAGGTAAGACTAAGCAGAATGTAATACTTCCTCATTTGACCGTTTATTTATTACCTAAGCATTTTCACAAAAATAGTCTTCCACAAGCACGATACCTACAACCTGTAGTTGTATTTGGAAATACCCGTACAGCGGCTACCTATTGTACGGGTATTCTTGTATCCAGTTAAACTCACGCTTTCTCAATTCAAACTCTTCGGGCTTCTGCTTGACCAGCTTGACCACTTCGGTACGATCCTCAAAGGACTTCATCAGCATGATATCTCCATTTTCCAGCACGGTATAATCTAGCGTATAGTTATTCAGTGAGATCGTCTTGTCCCCGGGGTTAATCTTGGCCTCCAGAGCGGTCTTTTGGTAGTATTTATCCCGTACTGAGGCATGCCCTTCGTATTCGAAAACGATGGACATCCAATCTTTGGGGATAATGGTACGCTCGGCAGCATTATCTTCAACACGATAAATTCCATACAATGCCGATTTTTTGAAATAATGATCCATCAGCTTGTGCCTATTCAACAGGCCGGAGACTTGCTGTATCAAGAATATCAGGAGTACGAAAACCTTAACCCCGATCATTAGTTTATTTTTCCAAGGCTTAGCATATACAGGTTTGGCGACAACATGTAGCTGAGCGGGCTTGCCCTGTATCAAAAGGGCAAGTAAAGGCCGGATGTGAGGCAATAGCAGAAATAACGATAAAGCAAACAATGCTGTTGCGACGATCTTGACCGGAACATCAAAGAAATAGTTGGTCGTCATGATATTGATACTCACGGTCATGGTGATCAATGCTCCTAGCACCATAGTCCTCCGGAACAACAGGAAGCCCGCGAATATCTCTACCATACCTACGAAAATATTATACCCTGCCGAATAGCCGAAATAGGTCCACGCTAACCCCATGGGAGAAAACTCACCCAAAGGCTGCATCAGTCTACCCAGCCCGGGAGGAGGCATCTGCGAATGTGTCAATTTGATCACTCCATAGTTAATCAGCATAAATGCGATGTAATACCTAGTGATCGCTGTCAACCAATAGTAACAGGTATTATAGCTCTTTCTGTCTCTATCCAGCACAGACCAGATTACTGTACCCAGCACCGCTAACACTAAAAAGAATACGAAAGAAACCCAGTCATAAGAAGTGTCCCCACTCCCATTGGTATATATAGCGTAGTCGTACGGATAATCTAGGATATGCGACGAGAACCAATGAACCAGCTTACGCAGTGGAGGCATAAGAGGCTGCATGATGTACTGCATAAAGGGAAAGGCACCATTATTCTTAAAAAGAATAAAAGACAGAATAAAGATAAACGCAAAGCGAAAGCCGATTTTAGTCGAGACGGTCCAAGGCTGATTGATCATAGTTTATAATATAGCTTCTCGTAAGAGGTTGCTATAAATATAAACAAATGTTTCCTAATTTATTGAACTAATATTTATTGGTTTAAGATTTAGGTTTTAAATACTTTTTATAGTTACCTTCTTTGATATAGTCTAAGCCCCCTTCTTTGCAGTAGCCTGTCAGGTAAACGGAGTACTTATTGCTATCCGCTTTATCGGCATCAAGTTCCTTGATCACATCGGAGACACGTCTAGGCGTTTCAAAAAAATCAGACTCATAAACGAGATAGTCCAACTTTTGATTCTTTTCAATACGCTTTTTGGATTCGGGCGAAAGGCCAAAGAGTGGGGCCAATTCGATGTCACTCTCGAATACATCACGAGGCTGGATTTGTAATGCGCGACAAATAAGCAAAAAGTTATTAAGCGTAGTGCCTCTTCCTTTTTCGAGAAAAAGAATAGTATTGATAGTCAAACCGGTCATATCCGCTACATCATTTTGCGAATAAGAAAGAGCTTCCCTCCTTTGACGGAAAACATCTCCTATTTTAATCAAAACATCTTTATTTGTTGCACTCACAAAACAAATAGAACGAACATTTGCGCAAACAATATATTTATATTTAAATAAATTATTTGTTTTGCTGAATTTTATTTCTATCTTTGATTAGAGATAACCAATACTTATATATAAACATGAAAGACAAACTATATAAGAACATCGTTAAATCCCCTGTTTAATCAAAGCAGGCGAATTACAGACAGAGGTATTAAAAAGCAACAGCATTAGCGCCCAATTTTATACAAAAACCAATTATTGCTTAAAAATCCTCCATTAATTTTAGTTCACGTCATTTATGTTTTTAGCATGAAACAGGAACAATATTGCTCTTTGACATATTGGTATGGGTAAAAAATATTTGAGGCTGCTTGTTCAGCCGTAGGGTGAGGGCATGCTGCCACTCACTAAGTACCCTTAATATTATTCCTTTAGATGCTCACAGTTTGTAGGGTAGGAACAACCACATTAAAGATAGAGTCCTGTATATGGTCCCCTGTAGATGAATACAGTTTGTCCGCTAGCCGTCACCCTAGCGGAACGCAGTGCAGTCGAATGGGTCTAACGACATAATAGTTACTCCTTGACAGTTCATAGATTTAACTACGTTGAGCCCTTCGGGGTTCTCTATTCCGCGTTGCTCCAATCGAGATGACGTAAGGAAGTAAGCAAAAACAATTTGTAGGGTATTGACAATAACTGTGTGGCCTAATCAATAATGCCTGCCGACAACCACAATTTTAGGGTATTAACAATCGAGACTCGGAGTTTGAATAAGGTCCTATATAAAGTAATCACAACTTATCCTCCTAGCCGTCATCTCGACCGTAGCGGAGAACCCCGAAGGGCTCTGCGAAGCAAGATCTAACAATATATTATCACAATTTGTAGGGTAATAACAACAAAACCACCAAGCAAAATACGAAAGGACTACCTGTAGGTCTTCACAATCCTCGAACTATACCGTCATCTCGACCGCAGCGGAGAGATCTAACGATATGCCTATCAGATTTCGTAGGGTATAGTAACAACAAGTTCCTCCTTAATACTAGAGATACGCCGAATAATAACAGCTCTTTACCACTCCTTAATATCCTCCCAGAGGTCATTCCACTGCGGATTAAGTTTGTTGATGAGATTTTCTTTCTTGGAGCGATTCCATTTCTTGAGTTGTTTTTCTCTGTCTATGGCTTCTTCAATAGTAGGAAAGGATTTATAATAAACACAGAGACAAGAATTATACTTACTCGTAAACAAATTGGGATAGCGCTTCTGGCGATGCTCAACCAACTTGGAGTATAAATCAGAAGTAACTCCAATATAAAGCACCGTTCGGTTTGCATTGGTTAACATATAGATTACACCACCTCTTTACATAGGATTAAGATACTAAAAAAATTAAACAACACACACGAGGCTGCTTGTTCAGCCGTAGGGTGAGGGTGTATTGCCACTCACTAAGTACCCTTATATTGAAAACATACAGGGTACCCTGTAGATGCTCACAATTTGTAGGGTATTCCCAACTACGCCGTCTGTAACATATCCTTTGTAACGCCTGTAGATGCTCACAATTTGTAGGGTAGTAACAACTAGTTTCCTTTGCTTTCATGTGATTTGGAACCTGTAGATGATCATAGTTTGTAGGGTAGTAATAACTAGTTCGACTTTATAATAAAAAGATTTACGCCTGTAGACTATTACAGTTAATCTCTATCCGTCATCGACCGTAGCGGGGGGATTTAACGACAATAGTCACCCCTATATAGTTCATAGACCTCTCCACAAGGTCGAGATGACGGGGTGTACGAAGCGTTCGCAATTCATTGGAAAACAACGACACAGACCCAGGAAATTCACTAAGCCACTACAACTATTAGGATACTTACAACAGGCGTGAGAAACTTTTACCCCCATACCGATAAGTCCAGCAAAATAACACACAACTGCGATAGCCTTGGCAACAAAAGATAAAACCAGCAAAACGCCAAGGTTATTCGCAGCTATTTGACAACAGACTAAACAATCAAGACATGAAGCTATGCAACACACAGCTCCACCTCTCCTTACTCAAGGAGGGGAAGGAGAAAGGTTTGGATTATTTTTACAAAAAATACTTCGACACATTCTGCTATCGGGCCGAACGTGCCACCGAAGACTTGTGCGCAGCAGAGAGTATTGTTCAGGAGGCCTTCTTTCGTCTGTGGCTCTTCCGAGAACAGATCGAAGACAGTGAAGCCGTATTTAACTTTCTAAAAAAACAAATCCGAGCGGCGATTGGTATATACTTCACCAAAACAAGGAATAGATTTCAAAGGAGCTTACTTCGATTGGATGGTATTGACGACTATCAGGAATTTATGCTAGGCTATGACATGGAAGAAGAAAAAGAAATAGACACAATATACATCGAACGCCTAGAAGAGGAAAAACAGGCTCAGCTTGATAAACTTAACAACCTAATCCCTCACCTATCCGAGCAACAGCAGCAATTCATCAGGCTTTGCCTTAAATACAGTTTTAACTACGAACGCATAGCCTATTATTTGGGCGGTATATCGGACTATGAAGTAAGTATTCAGGTAGAGAAAACCATTGATGCACTAAAGGCCATTTTCAATAGTCAAGACAAATTAAACCTCTTGAATAAACCGACAAAGCTGACATTGGAAGGCGAATTTTCTGATGAACAAGCCGAAGTGCTCCGTATGCGCTACGAGATGCAGATGTCTTTCGACGAGATTTCCGAATCGCTCCAACTAAATTCCTCCATCGTTAAAAAAATATTCATAGAAGCACGAACAAAAGTTAAACCTACTAAAAAGACCGCATAATCATGGAAAAAGACACTATCGTACTCACTAGAAAAATACAGTTACACATTGACTCGGACGACAAGGAAAAACGATCCGAATATTACAAGACATTATTCGAGTGGCAGGATGTCGTATTCCGCGGCGCGAATATGGTGATGTCTCACCAGTACATACAGGAGCAGATGAAAGACCTGATCTACCTACAGGATGATGTGAAAATCAAACTAGCCGACCGCAACAAGGATGAAGAAGGCATACTGAACACATCACGAATGAATACGACCTATAAAATATTGTCCCGTTATTTTAAGGGAAAGATTCATTCCGATATCCTATCTAGTATCAATATGACACTCATCAAGACTTTTAATAGTGAACGATTGGATTATTGGAAAGGCATAAAGTCGCTGCGGAACTACAAGAAAGATATGCCCATCCCCTTCTCGGGAAGCCAAATCAAGCTCAGTAAGGATGAAAATAATAGAGATTTTAAATTCACACTTTTTAAAATTCCCTTCCGAACCTATCTAGGTAAAGACCGTTCGGACAAGCGGGTATTGTTGCAGCGGGCACTTGTAGGTCAAATCAAGATCTGCGGTAGTTCCATCAAGATCGTAAAAGGTAAAATCTTCCTGCTACTGGTATTAGAAATGCCCAAGAAACAACACGAGCTAAAAGATCATATTATTGCCGAGGCTTCATTAGCTGTAGAACATCCTATAACCGTACAGATTGAAAAAGACAACTTTCAAATAGGCAGCAAGGAAGAATTTCTTTACCGCAGAATTGCCATTCAATCTGCTCGTCATCGTTTACAACGAGGGGCTGCATTCTCCAGGAGTGGCCATGGGCGCAAGAAAAAGCTAAAAAGTCTCGAACATTATAACGAAAAAGAGAAAAACTACGTCGACAACAAACTACACCTCTACAGCCGAAGACTGATTGATGTCTGTATCAAAGCCCAAGCAGGTACATTACTACTCGTCAACCAAAGTCTAAAAGAAGAAGTTGCTAAAGAAGACGAGTTCTTACTGCGCAACTGGTCATACTATGGCCTTATTGAGAAGATAAAGTACAAAGCGAATATGGCCGGGATACAGGTTATTATTGAATAAAAGACTTTCACGCCCCCATTAAAGGATCTGTCAGACTATCTTTACCATTTTCTACTCGACCGGCATACCTTCTGCTATACGGAGATTTCGGGTCGAGGTTCTTAATTTCAAGATCGTACCAACGGTATGTACTTTTTGTCTTGACTTTGATTTCCTTTGTCTTAGATGAAGCAATCACGATAGGAGCAGCATCTGCTTTTTTGTAATGATCTGTAATCTGAAGTGTGATCGCATGACTATTTCTATTGTGAATAGTCAAGACAATTTCTTCATCAGAAGCCCTATAGGACTGCTCGATCAGGATATTATCGGATTTTCGGTTTCCTCGGTACGATCTGTAATAACCGTTTGGCCCGTGTAATACCAAGTGATAGGCCTGCTGTTCAAAATCGTCCAGAGACCAAGCGTAAGAAACAGACTTTCCGGCTGAAGTAGCAAAGGCCCAGTTGGCCTTCTCTTTTTTGTATCCATGCGCATAGACGTTGAAGGCTGCTCCCAAAGACTTTTTCTTGAAATACGATGCGGAAGCTTCCATACGCAATACCAACTGCCCGTCTTCCACATGCTCTTGGACATATAACTCGTAGTTAAGGGCATTGGACGGTTTCGTGCCTTGCTCCTGCACAGGAAGGAAATGTCGGCTTTCTCCTTGCTTTATGAGCGCACGCTCTTGCTCATCAAATTGGTGAAAATTGTTGGGAAGAGGTTTCTCCCGGGCATTGTTAATCGCTAAGATTTGCCTGTCGCGATCCAGAAAGTCGGGCAGTTTGAAGTTCCCTTTCTGGAAAGGTCTGAATGCAGATGTTAGATCGCCCGTGATCGCCCGCCGCCAAGAACTAATATTATCCTCGACAAGATTGACTTTAAATTTATGTTGGACAAAGTGTTCTACAAATTGTATGGTGGACGTGATATCAAAGACTTCGGAATTGACCCATCCACCTCGAGACCAAGGCGAAGCGATAATAAGTGGTACCCGATACCCTAGCCCCACAGGTCCTTCGGTAGCGTAGCTCGGATCTATGCCGTAAGCAATCTCTTGTTCCTTTGTCACATACTCTGTACTGTAATCCAGATCGGCACTGGTCGCTCCTGTACTAGGATCGCCCGGTTTGGGCACCACGAATGGCGGTATATGATCGAAATAACCATCATTCTCATCATAGTTAAGGATAAAGATGGTCTTCTTCCATACCTCCGGATTTTCGGTCAAAATCTGCAAAAGCTCCGATACATACCAAGCGCCATACATCGGAGCACTCGGATGATCAGAAAAATACTGCGGCGCAACCAACCAGGACACCGTAGGTAGCCGGCCCTGACGCACATCTTGTCTAAACTGATACAGGACATCCCCTTTGGGCACGACAATCTCTTGCCCGTCAATCTCTACGGTCTGTGTGTTATGATAATCTGGATCTCCCTCATTGGTCTGAAAGGCACGCTGGTGCAGGGACTTGGTATAATCGTCCAGCTGGTCAAACTTGGCCGCATTATAATTTTGATACTCTTTTTTAAAACTATTAAGCTGCTGTTCCTTTTGCTCAATTTTCTGCTTTAGCTTTTGATCATTGCGATTGCCCAGTTCATCTTTCATCTTTTGGATTTCGGAAGGCAACTCCTGGATTCGTCGCTGATAAAAATCAATATGGCTTTTTTTGAACCGCACCTTATACTGGCTAAACCATTCCAGATTATTGTCGGTAAAATTGCCGAGCCAGCTTTCATCTGCACCGCTCAGATCATTCTGTACGCTGACTTCATTTTGATACACTTTCCAACTGATGTTATTTTTCTCCAGTAACTCAGGGAATGTACGCCAATGTGCTTCCTTATTGAAGTATACATCCGAATTTCTAACCAGAGGTTTTGCGCCCTTTTCAGGAACACATTTGCCGGTCCAAAAAAAGTGTCTATTGGTCGTAGTACCTGTAATAGAAGAACAGAAGTGTTGATCACAGATCGTAAATGCATCTGCAAAAGCGTAATAGAATGGGATATCTTCACGGGTGTAATACCCCAATGTCAAAGGTAGATCCCGATATTGCTTATTACCGGACCGCTTGGACTCTAACCAGTTATCAAACTTCCCATTGTTCCACGCTCCTATCTGATTTTCCCAGGAATGAGGCAGATCACGCATCCAAGCCGCATTAGAGTTTTTGATATCAAGACGAAACGGTGCATAAGTGTCACCATTCTTATTGGACTGCAACCATACCGGATTTCCGTTGGTCAGGCGTAACGCTCTAGGGTCATTGAAACCGCGGACACCACGGAGACTGCCAAAACTATGATCGAACGACCGATTTTCCTGCATGACCATAACGATATGCTCCGCATCCAAATAAGTGCTACCATACTCGGGATCAATGCGCAATGCGGCCTGAATCGAGGATGGAAGACTATTGAATAATCCCAAAGAACCCGCCAACATTCCTGCCTTTTTTATAAAATCTCTTCTGCTTTCCATTTAGATTGTTTAAAGTATGAAGGTGCCCATGGAGAGCACCTTCTAATATAGTTTTAATAGATTTTATTTCAAAATCCACATCAGTTGATTGAAATCCCTAAATTTGGGCGACGTAGAATTTGTACACGTATGGAAAGAAATACCCCTACTCACATCTCTCTAACAGGAGAAAATAGCCACAAAATAGTAATCCCTCCTGGACAGGGTAGTTTCTCTATAGGCACAAAAAATATCTCCAAAGGGAAATATGATGTATTAGTGACGGCAGATAGTACAATCAATTGGGATGTATTCAATGAGATGTACACACCACATGGCAAGCAAAATACAGACCGCTACCCTTGCGGTGACTGGCCACGTTTCTTTTACTATTCTGGAGATGACAGCGGTTTTATCCAATGGTCTGAAAAACGGAGAATAGAGAGTCTAAACTGGAGCCCGATAAGCTCGTTGAAAGCCGATTTTACAAAAGCCAATATCGATACGCTCACCATACATGTAGGAGATAATCCGATCGAATTAATACTTGGGGAGAATATTCTAAAACTACATCTTAACGGAAACATAAATAACATCACTATAGGAGCAAGTCCAGGCACTACACTTGTCCACTTCTCTCCAGATGCTGACGCCAACACTATATATGGCTTACCAAATTTTCCCTCTTTAAGCAATATTGCTACCTCAATCCACCTAGACAATGCCATCATAGGGGCGGCTTTCGACTGCGCTAGCCTAGTACAGTTTAAAAAAATGAGCAGTCTGAATCTACGTGGCAATATAACAAATCCGCAAGCCTTAGCACAATTACCAAATTTGGAGGACTTAGGCCTTAGGACAATACCTGATCTAACAGGACTACCTTCTCTCGCAACGTGGAGCAAACTCAAAAGTTTCATCGGTTGGAATATCGAAGAAACCAAGGGCAAAATCCTCCAGCAGGAACTGAAAGCCCTTTTGAAAGAAAAAGAAATGGAGTATTCATCAGTATCCAAACTGCGAAAAAAAAAATGGTTTACAACGGAATATGGGATTCCCTTTACCAACTGGGATGGAAATAATGCAAAAACAGCGACAAAGGCCTACAAAGTGGCATTGAAAGAGATTAACAAAGCTAAAACCGAAAAAGATGTCAAGCTAGCCATCGTAAAACTAGTCCAATTGATCAACACCTTGCCCAATATCGAAACTGTCGAGCGTGAAGATACAGGTACCGCAGTAGAACAGCTAGTCGCCTCCTCCAAGCTCAACCTAACACAGGAGCTCGCTGCTCAGTGGTTTGATGAGGTTCGGGATTTTTAAATCTGTTACATTCAAGATACGCAATCGATTGTCTTTGTCGGGAATATTTAGGAATGACTATTTCTTCCTATCTTGTTCATCTCCTAAAATGTGATACGGCCATGAATAATAGCGTAGAACGAAATGCAGAACGTATTTTCAGAACATTATTCGATCAGTATAAGAACGATATCTTCGCTTATGCATATCGTTTTTTTCGATCACGCGAGCAATCCGAAGAAATTGTACAAGATGTCTTCGTGAAGATCTGGCAAAATATTGACACTATAGACCTCGAAAACAATGTAAAATCATACATCTTCACCATAGCCCGTAATACAACTTACAACAAATTAAAATCTTTTGCTATACAGCAAACCTATCTGAATGATATATTCTACCGACATGTAGCGTCTTCTAATACGGTAGAAGAATTAGTACACTACCGCGAGCTAAAACAGGTGTATGATCAGGCCATTTCGGCACTGCCTACACAACGCCAACGTATCTTTAGACTGAGCCGCGAAGAGCACATGTCGCACGAAGAAATAGCCCAACAACTCAATATATCAAAGAATACAGTAAAGGATCAAATCGTCAAATCGCTGAAATTCATTAAGCAATATTTAGAAAGCAATGCCGAACTGACTACGGTCATTGCGGTCTTCTACCATTATCTGCAAAAAAAATAATTTAGAGCGTCGTCCCTCTACCCAACTTAGTTGTATTAACTCTTATACAATACAACTATATGACCAACCAAGAAGTAAACGAATTATATTTAAAATTTGTCGCGGGCAAATGTACCAAAGAAGATATAGATCATCTGATCGAGATTCTGAAATCCGACACCTACCGTGATGCCTTTCCAGAGATCCAACAGATCGATAAGACATTGCCCGATAATCTCGCTCTGGATAAAGACCGAGCGGAACAGCTGTATCATACGATCATTCCTCACATGGCTACAAATAGAAAGATCCTAGCCTGGAGAAAATGGTTATCTATCGCAGCAGCATTGATCGCCATTGGTACGGTATCGCTATTATATTTAAAATTCAAAGCATCTGCTAACGAGGAGGTAACCGCTTTTGAGACCTCAAAAAAGAAAGAAAGCTTTTACCTCCCTGATGGATCGTCTGTAACACTAAACACGGGCTCTCGTCTACGATTAGCAACTGACTTCAACAAAGATTCGCTACGCGAAGTATGGGTGGAAGGAGAAGTCTATTTTGATGTGGCTCATAACAAAGCTAAACCTTTTGTAGTACATACGCTGACCGACATGAATATCAAAGTTTTAGGAACTTCCTTTAACGTACAATCTTTCAATAATAAATCTATGGTTATCCTGGACAAGGGGAGTGTTGAGATACAGACCGCGAACCAGAAAATAAAGCTGCAACCAGGCGAGAAAATCGCATTCAATCCAAATGAAAATAATTTATTAAAATCAAAAGTAGACAAACAGTCTTATACGTCTTGGACAAACAATGTTTTATCTTTTGAAAACAGGCCTCTATCAGAAGTCATACAAAGTATACAATATCTTTATAACTGTCAGATACAGATCATGGACACTAATTTCGCTGCCATACGATTCACTGGATCCATACCTAAAGACAGTCTTAATCTTTCGCTGCAAACGTTAGAACAATCGCTCAATTGCCATATTGAAAAGAACAATGAACAATATATTGTAAAACCACTATAAAATTATGATCAAAATTTTAAACCACCTCGCCAAGCCAGCCTTTCTATGGGCTACCCTTGGCATAGCGATACCCACTCATAGCTGGGCTATCGGTATCAACGAGACAGTCGTTCTCCAATCACGTGTCTCCACCTCCTCCATAGGTCAACTACTAAACAAGATGGAGAAAAAATTCAACATTAAGTTCAGCTACAGTCCAGATTTGTTGAAATCAATAGCTCTAAAAGATACTGACATTGAAAAATTATCCAAAAACGAACTGATCCCCTTTCTCGAAAAGGCTATCGCGCAGCCGGTATCTATCAGTAAACTGAATGAACATCTGTATACTATAGCGCCTAAGGATAACACACCTTCACAAATCAGACAACAGCAACAACAGATCAGCGGTACCGTAACCAATCAAGTGGGGACACCGATAGAAGGAGTGAGTGTTACCATACTAGGCAAGAATCATAGCACATTAACCTCCGCAAATGGTCGATTTTTGTTAGAAGGGGTCGTATTACAAGACAAACTGACATTTACTTCTTTAGGATACGAAAGAAAGGAACTCACGGTAACAAGTTTTGACGATATACAGATTGAATTGCAATCATCCAATGTCGGATTGGATGAAGTCGTTGTCGTGGGATACGGTAATCAGAAAAAAAGAAATGTCACCGGCTCTATCTCTTCGATATCGGGCAAAGATATTGCAACATTTCCAACATCGAATATTACCAATGCCTTAGCCGGTCGTGTGAATGGCGTATTTGCCAGTCAACGGAGCGGCGCCCCTGGTTCAGGATCCGACATCGTAATCCGGGGTAAAAGCACAACAAACGGAACTTCTCCATTATATGTCATTGATGGTATTCCGAGGACATTCAATGATTTCCAGGCACTCAATAGCGAAGAAATCGAGACCATTTCGATACTCAAAGACGCTAGCTCCGCTGCTGTATACGGAGCTAGGGCGGCTAATGGAGTGGTATTGGTAACCACCAAAAGAGGAAGCAACCAAGATCCAGTAATAGTGTACTCATCCTTTGTCGGAAAAGACACCTATACCAGAGTACCAAAAAGAATGAATGCCTATGAGCATGCCATCTATCGGAATCGCGTGGCGACATTTAATAACCTACCGACCACAGATCCTAGCTATTACACGGACGACGAAATAAAATACTTTAAAGACAATAACACGAACTACGATTGGTTTGAGGGCGCTTGGCATGACCCGGTATATACCAAACATGATCTCAGTATCAATGGAGGAAGTGAAAAAATAAACTACTTCTCCTCCATCGGATATTACTACCAAGACGGTGCTTTCAATAACCTGAACTATAATAGATATAACCTGAGATCAAATGTCGATGCCAAAATCGCTAAAAACTTAACAGCTTCATTGAACCTCGATGCTTCGTTGCAGGAAAGAAGCCGTCCATACTGGCCTTACGATGGCGGTGATGATGACCGCTTATACGACCTCTATCGGGCCCTGCTCAATAAACCCTCTATGATGCCATGGAAAATCGGCGACAAGTATGTTCGGGCCTATCAACAGTGGAACCCCATAGCGCTGATCGATAATGCTGGTTTTAGCAAATGGAACCGTAATACCTTTAACGGGTTATTAAGAATAGACTATAACATCCCGGGAGTGGAAGGCCTAAAAGTAAACGGAACAATGAACTACCGTAAATACTATGACTACAACAAGACGTTGAGAAAAAAATATGATGTGACTGAATTTGAGATGACAGGAGGTCATAATCACATCGTCACCGATAAACCCCTGAACAGTCTACAACTAGGAGATTGGGATAATAGTACATTTGCTTCCTTCAACCAAAACAACTCATACACCATGAATCTATCGGTCAATTACGATCGTACATTTGGTAAACATGCTGTGACGGGCTTACTTCTCTATGAGCAAAGTGAAGGTACTACGGCCTATCTCTATGGCTTCCGTAACAAAATGCTGTCTACATCCATAGAGCAGCTCTTTATAGGTGACGCGGCGGCGGCAAATAAAGACGCAACCGGCACTGAAACCGAAACTGGCCGTCTAGGCTACGTCGGAAGGTTAACGTACGGATACAACAACAAATACCTCTTGGAGGCGAACTTTAGATATGATGCTTCTTTAAAATTTGCTCCTGAAGGACGTTGGGGGTTCTTTCCTTCCGTCGCTGTCGGTTGGATTATGTCGGAGGAATCGTTTATAAAAGACAACTGGCAATTTGTCGACAACCTTAAACTCCGGTTATCTCACGGGTTACTCGGAAATGATGGTGGGGATCAAGTTTCAGAGTATGGCTACATCAACCGCTTTAGTACGACCGCAGGCGCCGTATTTGGCGGGGCGACTTCTGGAATCCTCCCAGGTGCATTACCCAACTACGCTATCACCTGGGAAAAAACCCGTATTACTAATGCAGGGCTTGATTTCAGCTTTCTGAGAGGAAATCTCAGCGGTTCCTTGGAGTATTTCCAAAAACATACTTATGATATCTTGGGAACCCGTATTGCTTCTATACCGAATACTTTCGGTGCAACCCTGCCCCGCGAAAATTATGGTGTAGTAGATAATTATGGAATAGAAGCCTCTCTTCGCCACGACCGAAAGATTGGCAATGATTTCGCATATTTCATCGGTGGTAATTTTAGTTTTGCCCGCAACAAGGTCAAGATGTGGGATGTATCTCCCGGAGCATTTGACTATCAACAACGCGTAGGCAGACCGATAGACTTTATAACGGGTTATCAAGCAAATGGTATCGCACGTACCGACGCAGATCTTGTCGGCTTACCTACCTACTCGGGATTTAACTACAGTAAAGGAGATGTTATTCTACTAGACCAGAATGATGATGGTAATATCACTAGTGCAGACATGGTCGTCCTGAGCCAAAAGAGCATGAATCCTGAAATAATCTACGGGATAAATCTTGGTGCAGCATGGAAAGGACTCGATATCAATGCTTTCTTTCAGGGAGTAGCCAATAGGGAAATTATGTTTCCGAATAGAGGAGATCTATGGGACGAACAAGCAGTCTTAAGCATATTCAATGATACCTGGTCTCCAGAGACTCCAGATGCTACATACCCACGTGTAGGAGGTATCGGCGCTAGTAGTATCGGTGCCAGTAGACAAGCGTCGTCTTTCTGGATGCTGAATGGCAACTATATGCGGTTGAAGAATTTAGAACTAGGCTACACACTACAGGAATCATTGATAAAAAGACTCGGTATCAAAGGCTTGCGTCTATATGTATCGGGAAACAATCTAATTACCTTTGATAAAGTGGATGTCGCCGATCCAGAAGCCATCAGCGGAAACTACGGGGTCTACCAGTATCCGATCATGAAGAGTATAACGGGTGGACTTTCTTTTAAATTTTAACGATTAACACGATTAACGATGAAAAGATTTTCAACATTATATAACCTTATTGCTGTAGGTTTGATCACTTTCAGCTCCTGCAGCAAAGTACTAGATAAAAATGATCTATCCGCAATCAGTGAGCCTTATGTCTGGTCAGATCCAAAATTGGCGACAGCTTTTGCCAACAGTATCTATATGACTATCCCCGGATGGAACACAGGTCTATTTGACGCAACCGACGAAACTGCCAGGAGGAACCAATGGATTGACGGAACTACCACCATTGACAATGGAGGTCCTGGATATTGGCCTTATGCACAAATTAGGAATATGAATATTTTCCTGAAAGAAATCGATGGTCCCCAAAGTACTATAGCGGAAGATATCCGTCAAAAACTACGTGGACAGGTCCGCTTTATCCGGGCATATACCTATTTCGAAATGGTAAAACTGTATGGAGGTGTGCCATTAATCACTACAGCTCAGGATCGCAATGACGATCTATTGATAGAACGTAGTAGCACAAAAGATTGTTTCGACTTTATCATCAACGAACTAAATCAGGCAATAGAGGAGCTTCCGATTAAATATCCTGCAGCTGAAGATCTTGGGAGAATAACGAAAGGTGCGGCATTAGCATTAAAAGGCCGGATCCTCTTGTTTAGAGCCAGTCCTCAATTCAACCCAAGCAATGCTACGATACATTGGGAAAATGCCTACCAAGCCAACAAGGATGCGCTTCAGTTTCTAGACGTTAATGGTTACGGACTTACCGCAAAATACAGTAACCAAGAGCTATTCTTAGCGGAAATGAATAAAGAGGTAATATTTGCGATCCGCTACCTACAACCGGGCCGAACCCAAAATCGGGATGCAGCTGTACGCCCCATCGATTTTACAGCCAATGCCACAGGCGCCAATCATCCTATCCAAAAACTGGTGGACGCATTTCCCTTAAAAAGTGGTAAAAAAACACAATGGAATGCAGCTCAACATGCCGGTAATGCAACTTTGAGTTGGCAGAATAGAGATGACCGATTCTACACAACCATCGTGTACAACGGCGTAAACTATTTAGGTACAACCATGGCTCTATATGACAATGCGCAAAATGGGTATGCTTATGGTAAACAAAATGGATCCATAACGGGTTATTATTCGCGCAAGGCTATAGACGAATCGCTCGATATCACAAATTCACAGATCTCGGGAACGGATTTTATAGAAATGCGATACGCAGAGGTCTTGATGAATATGGCTGAAGCTGCCATGGAGAGCAATAAGCTAAATGAAGCATTTGACGTACTTAAGACCATACGTAAGCGTGCCGGAATCAACGAGACGACACCTGGTGATATTGAACTAGCGGGCAAACTATATGGTTTAGATCCGAATATGGGACAAGCTGCCATGCGTCAAGCTATACAGGATGAACGCTATATCGAATTCGCATTTGAACAAAAACGTCTTTGGGATCTGAGACGTTGGAAACTGATGGATCAGATCATGGTCGGACAGCAAAAGAGATTTGCACTGGTCCTGCACCAGCAAGCAGGAGAACCGGGAGGTTATACTTATACGCTGACAGAAAAAGATTTTTCGCCTATGATCTATAATCAAAACATGTATTTCTTGCCTCTTTCTACGGCAACTTTACAGGGCAACTCCAAGCTGCAACAAACGAAAGGATGGGGCAATGGAACATTTGATCCATTGGCAGGAATGTAACACGCAAACAAATAACCATGATAATAAGACACTTTCAAATTAAATTAATCACGATACTGGGTTGTATACTTTGCTCTACAGCGCTATTTGCACAAAGTTATCAAAAAAATGACTGGCAGCTAGCACAGACTGGGAGTCATGTCGCACAGATACAAATCAAAGGTAGCCAAATAATATTACAAAATGGGTTGGTACGCAGATCGTTCAACATAGCGCCTAATGCATACTGTTTTGACTACACCAATCTAATCACTGGACAGCAATTACTTCGGGCGGTACAGCCCGAAGCTCAAATCCAGCTCAATGGTCACTGGTACAATGTTGGTGGGGCACATGGACAGAAAGAAAAAGCGTACCTCCGTCCGGAATGGATGAAAGATTTTAAGGCTCATCAGAAAGATTTCAGCTATGTCAAACATGAAATCAGTGACCTATCTCCCCTACTCCCTTGGGATGGTGATCGATGGTGGGCTATGCGTAAAAATGCAGGAACAGGCAAGGTACTAACACTAACATTCGCTCCTCCCGCAGACGCAAAGCTTACAGCTATAGAATTAAGGGTACACTATGCTATATATGATGATCTACCATTGCTTTCCAAATGGGTGACACTGTCTAACAATGGCAAAGAGTCCATACAGATCAACCAGGTGATTCATGAGAAGCTAGCACTCGTAGAAGAAGAAAGCGCTGTAGTCGGTTCGCTCCAAGACATGCGCAAACAGCAAGGTATTTATATCGAGAGCAATTTTGCTTTTAATAATGCTATGCGCTATCACCTTAGTGATCAATCACTGCACTGGAACACTGACTCGACGTATACATCACAGGTCAATTATGCATATACGACACCTGCCATCCTAGAAATATATCCTAAAAAAGGGGTTGGCATAAAGATCTCCACGGGAGAGAACTTTACATCCATTCGTTCTTGGGAACTCCTTATGGATAGCTATGACCGCGAAAGACGGGGGCTTGCTATACGCAAAATGTACAGAGCAATCGCACCATGGACGACTGCAAATCCTATTTTCATGCATTTGGTAAGTCGTAACGATGATCAGGTTTATACAGCCATAGATCAATGTGCAGCCACGGGATATGAAGCCCTTATTCTAAGTTTTGGAAGTCACGTAAATATGGAAGATACGACCGCACAGAACCTATCCAACTTAAAGAAAATTGCAGACTATGCCCATAGCAAAAATATTAAGATCGGCACATATTCACTCTTTAGCTCCCGCAAGATCAGTGAAGACGACGACATTATTAATCCAAAAACAGGTAAGACTGGAGGGACTTTTTTTAACAATGCTCCTTGCTTCGGTTCTCACTGGGGAATTGGCTATGCACAACGCATAAAGACATTTTTTGAAAAAACAGGGTTTGATATATGGGAAAATGATGGTCCCTTTCCGGGGGATCAGTGCGCCTCGACGTCGCATCCTGGACATCATGGTCTTGAAGACAGCCAATGGACCCAATTCAACATGCAGAAGGAGCTGTATCACTGGCTCAATGCAAGAGGTGTATACATCAACTCTCCGGATTGGTATTTTCTAGACGGCGCAAATAAAACAGGACTTGGCTACCGTGAAGTGAATTTTTCTTTACCTCGTGAGAACCAACGGATATTGAACAGACAAAATATTTACGACGCATTGTGGGAACAAACCCCGTCAATGGGCTGGGGATTCGTACCGTTAACGGCCTATCAAGGTGGAGGGAAAGAGGCTATCTTAGAACCATTGAACGATCACCTGGAAGATTACAAGCAATTAATGATGCAATATTACGGTGCAGGTGTGCAAGCTTGTTATCGAGGACCACGATTATATGATACTGAAGCGACAAAACAAGTGGTTACAGAAGTGATAAGATGGTACAAGGACCATAGAAGAATATTAAACTCTGATATCATTCACCTAAGACGAGCTGATGGCCGTGATTGGGATGGCTTTTTGCATGTCAACGCGCTGGAAAAAACACACAAAGCCCTGGGGATGTTATTCAACCCATTAAAAACTCCAATCAGCCGAACTGTGGAGATCCCTTTGTACTACACAGGCCTCACTAAGGTAGCAACCCTTAAGGTGGATGGAGATAAAGTCGAAAAATTAGAACTGGATCGCTTTTTCAAAGCACAGTACACATTTACTATACCAGCGGAAAGCTATACATGGTTTACTATTGAATAACGTATTAAACAGTAAAGATAATAAAAACACCAAGGTCATCAAGTTGGATCTTGGTGTTTTAAACGCTCGGCGTGCCGCAACGTTTAAAATATTTATAATACCATACGTCTTTAAGATTGGAGATGACGACACCTTGTTTGGTAGATACATGTACAAATTTTCCATTGTGTAAATAAACGCCAACATGATCTATATCTCTCCCTCCAAACGAAAAAAACACCAGATCTCCTTCTTTGAGTTGGTCATCATACTTCCGTTTGATATGCTCGGCCATATCCCGAGATGTGCGCGGTAGATCTTTGCGATATACTTCATTATAGACCATTCCTACAAAAGCTGAACAATCGATGCCTGAACGTGTAAGTCCTCCCATACGATGTGGGCTGCCCATCCAATCATCAATAAAGGAATAAAGATCTGCATTCATACCCCGAGCATCTGTACCGAGCAGCTCTGCGTAGTAAGCAGTAAGATTACCCTTATTTTTTTTATTTGTTGGATTGCTAGTCCCTGTTGTCGGTTTATGCTCCTTGCTGTACAAAGTTTTCTTCCTGGCCCCACAGGATGTAAAAATGAGCGATACGAGGAGCAGCAATATAAATAAGTGTTTCGTTAGTGTCATAGTATATCCTCCTATTTACACGAATATAGTCGCTCACAATAATACCATAAAACAGATAGTTTTCCACATTTGTGATTTAAACATGACCTATTTCAAACATAACTCAGCGCTCGTCTCATGAACTAGCCAAAATACATCAAATCCTTTTGTACAAACAACTGTAATTCCAGAACATTTTACACTAAATTTGTAAACATGAAAAACGCACTCAACCAGTGGTTATTCGTACCGCTAGGCATCCTATCGTTAAGCTTATACACCGGCTGTAACAGCACCCAACCACAGGAGAGCAAAAGTACGCAGGGCCAAGACAGCGTAGCCCAGCCAACGATAGAAAGCACAATGGAAGACACACTCTCCTATCGTGACGTTGGCTTTGGTCTATTCAATAATTTGCGCAACCAAATTATCTTGATCGATGATGAAGAACGGCCTGCAGACAAAAAGAAACTCAAGCATGCTTGGGTCAATGCGCAATCCTATAAATTAGAATTTACTAAAACCCAAAAAGAAGGGAACACGTATAATGGAAGACAAACACCTGATAATTTTGACAACATCCCAGGTGCCGTTTTCACACTTACGGAACAGGCAAAACCAGATGAAGCGTATGTCCTACTTTGTAGCGATGTATTTTTGAAAAACAGAAAGCCACTTACGATCAAAAACAACTTTGCAGATGCTTCGAGCAGTAGCGTAACCTCCGAGTTGAAAAAAACATACAACAGATCCATAACAAATGCTAAACTGATAGCGACGACATCACAAAAGGACAGTGTCTTCTTAATGCAATTAGCCCCCGTTGCAGATAGCCTGACTGTCGTACTCGTAGCCAAAACAAATGCTACATCAACATTGTTTATTCAGGAATTTAATGCCGAATATAATGAAATGAGTACCTGGCGTGTGGATGATGGAGGCGAATTCCCTATGGAAGATTTCACCATCCTAAATGCTTTTGAGCACTATGGTAAAATAGAGTTGGCAACCTCATTCCCGGGCGCCGAAGGCGGCAACTTATCATTCATTGCCCCGGACGCTCAAAACAGGTATCAGTACATTAAAGAAGCATATGTATATTGGTCTCCATTGTAAATAAGATGGGGCAAAAAGCCTAATTTTAACATTAAATAACTGATACTCTGAAAAAAAAGCACTAATTTGAGCGCAATTTTATGAAACTGTACAATCCTGCCTTTCCTCCGAACGAAGAAGACACTGTCTTATTGAGACGGTATCTTCAGGCTAATGATATGGAAGCGTTGGGCATTTTGTACAGCAAGCATGCCGAAATGGTATACTACGTATGCTTACGCTACTTCAAAGACGAGGAAAAAAGCAAAGACAGTGTGATGCAAATCTTTGAAGAATTGATAACCAAAATTAAAAAACAGGATATTGCAAGTTTTCCGAAATGGCTATATGTGGTAAGCAAAAACTACTGCTTAATGGATCTGCGATCAAAAAAAGGCAAATTAGAAATTTCTGTGGACGAATTTGTGGAATTTCCCACGAATATGCATCAGGAAGAAAGCTATGCTGAAAAAGAAGGAAGGCTGTCTTTATTGGAACATTGCATAGAAAAGCTTCCGGAAAAGCAAAAGGTAACCGTGGATCTTTTTTTTATCAACGAGCATTGTTACAAAGAAGTCGCGCAAATAACAGGGTATAGCATGAATGAAGTGAAAAGCTACATTCAGAACGGAAAAAGAAATTTAAAAAACTGTATGGATAAAACCAATGCGTAAATTCACTTTCGATATGGACCAACTACGCAAGTATGTTAATGGCGAATTATCTGCACGAGAAATGCACGAAATAGAACGTGCTGCTCATGAGGATGAGATGCTGATGGATATACTTATGGGAATGGAAATAGAGAAAGAACACGGATCGGATCCTATACTACTACACAGCATCCGCCAACAGATTGATCAGCGCACGCAACAACAAAGTCTTAAACGCCCCATATGGTACAATCGATATCTCCAGATTGCTGCTTCAATAATATTGCTAGCTACCGTAGGAATTTTGTTCTGGAACCAACAGAACAACACCCCTAAAACAGAGCAAGCTATGGCAAGTAAGGCCCCTGAATCAATAAGTGCTCCTACTCAGGCTGACATTCTAGAAGCTACAGCAAATGACAGCACCAACCAGGTGTTGTCCCATGTAACACCACAGCCCTCAACAACGCATCCGGAAAACAGACAGAGCGAAGAACAAGCGTCTTCAGGAAATAGATCGCTCACGCCCCATGAAAAACATATACTAGCGTATACGCCGGTGGAAAAAAATGTGGAGCTTTCGCAAGATATAGCTGAAACGTTAAACTTAGGACATCCAAAACACGAGAGTGATGTGATTATGATCAACACAGAAGCTACAGATAAATCAAACTTATTGGCGTCCAACTCTAGAAGGCAGCTTCAGTCTAAAGTCCCTGACGCTCGGGTAAGTGTT
This sequence comes from Sphingobacterium sp. xlx-96, assembly GCF_011007365.1. Classification (GTDB taxonomy): domain Bacteria; phylum Bacteroidota; class Bacteroidia; order Sphingobacteriales; family Sphingobacteriaceae; genus Sphingobacterium; species Sphingobacterium luzhongxinii. Next base: position 102,607 of record NZ_WFKM01000015.1, read on the forward strand.
AACCCAAATAATACGCCATCAGCAGCACAGATGAGAGCAAGGCTCAGTAATATGGGCTTAGATCCACAAACCAGCTTTATATTGGGTCAGGTTATTGATCAACAATCTAGACAACCCCTGGCTGGAGCTGCTGTAAAAGATCTGCAAAACGACAATGTGGTAGTCACCGATGCAGAGGGGCGTTTTGCGTATGCTGCAAACAGCAAAAAAAATCTGGAAATCAATGCTAATGGCTACAATGCAAGGGAAATTGCTGCTGAAAGTGGCGAACAAACTATCTTACTATCCCCAAAAGAAAATAGATCGGAAGAGGTGGATGCCAGTGGTGCAGCAAAAATCAACAAGAGCATACCTTCTGTCGGATGGGAAAAATACCTAGCTTATTTTCATGAAGAACTTGCAAAACACACTAGTACCAACTACACTTTTAATATCCAAATGGAATTGGATAAGAAGGGTACTCCGATTCGCATCTCTGTATTGAAGTCTTCTGACAAAACGTTAAATTCAAAAGTAATCTCATTAGTAGAAAAGGGGCCATCTTGGAAAAGAGGAACCGATTGGAAAAACATTTATCTGCAAATAAAATCTCTATAAATATTTCTCAGAAGTCATTTCGAACGAGAGATAACAAATTGAAATCTATTATTCGAAATGACAATCGATTATTATTGCTGAATCGTACTAAGCCGAATCGGCAAGGTGTAAGCAACCCGAACAGGAATACCATTTTGGATACCGGGGCTCCATTTCTTCGCTTTTTTCAACAGTTTTATAGCCTGATCTCCTGTACCGAATCCCAAATCTCTAATCACCTCAAAGGAACTCAGTCCGCCATCTTTCTCAACGACAAAAGAAACCTGTATCACACCAGCAGCCTCATTGTCTACAGCTGCCGATGGGAACTGATAATTAACAGCCACCCAATCCACAAACGCTTTCATTCCTCCTGGGGGCATGGGCATTATTTCTACCGATGTAAATGTACCATTCTTACCACCACCACCTGTCACATCTCCTATAGAACGGCCAACGGAAGCCCCTTCTCGCTTTTCCTTGCCAAACGTCCCCTTAGGAATCAAGGTACCACCTTTTTCACCCTTAATAGAAATAGCCGCAATCATCTTCTTGGGCGCTAAGGTCTCTAACGTAGCGATCACATCTTCTTTGACAGACGCTGCATCTGTAGGATTTATTTCTGTAAACTTTACCAGATCGACAGCTGGTACATCCTGTGATACCTGTTGTACGTCGCCTTCCGGCTCCTTAGGCCTGACAATCTCTTCCTCCAATGGCAAGGAATCATCAACCTCCACAACAGTCAGGCTCATAGTAGCTGTTGGCTGATTCGACATGTTTTCCGACGTAGGCTCAATGAAAGATAGCCCACACAGAGCAGCAACTATCAATACAACCCCACCTAATGAAATCTGGATCGCTTTCTCTCCAAAAAGTCTTAACTGATAGGCTCCATAAGCTTTGTTCCGACCAACAAAAACGACATCCATCCATTCTTTGTTGAAAATAACTGACTCTGAAAATAGCATAGCAATAAAATTAAAGGTTTATAAAGCTGTTTAATGCTATGATGCCCCCCTCTCGCTTTTTCCATAAAAAATTTCTCAAGGGTCCTCCCTAAGAGGGAAATCTGTCAATTATTGGACACGCGACATAAACTTGGTATACACTTTAAGCAATAAAAGAGCTGCTAAAACTAGCCCCACAATACCGGCTATGGCCACCAGTGGCTGATCAAAAAAATCTATCATAATAATTAGTTAAAGGTTAGCTAACACCAAGATAACAATAATGTTGCAAGTATATCGTATTTTTTATCATTTATTTTACTTTATATTTGCCAGCGATGAAAAGATTTCTAGCCGTATTAATATGTATGATCTACACCACTGTTTCTTTCGGGGGCTCGGTGTACATGCATCATTGCTGTGGAGGGACATCAATTAGTATCTACGAAAAAGCAGGGCATGACGCGTGCCCACTATGCGCAAAACAAGAAGAGCAAAAACCCGGCTCAGAGCACCAAAAGACATGTTCCGATGGCAAATGCAGCGATATTGAGATTAAAATCGATCAGCTGGCTAATAAACTATTTTCTGGACAATCACATTTTTCGGTGCATTTTGCCCCCTTTATCCTGACAAGGCTTTGGATTAATTCGAAACCAGTGGCGTCGGAAAAGGAAAAAGAAAAGCTTCCTCTAAAAAATAGCTTTGTCTGTGCAAACTCCTCTCCACCGACTTTTCTATTGAATTGTATTTTTAGGATTTAGAATAGAATCTTCAGATGGCAATATTAAGCATCAATAGTCATGCTTTATAATTTCGTCACTTAAGAGAATCTATATGGATTATTCATGTTCAAAAAATCAACTACATGGATATATTCAGCCTCTATATTTCGAGGTAATCTAATGGCTATAAAAGTCCAACTAAATACATATATGAATACTATATACAAAATAACATCATTAATTATATTTGTTTTCCTAGCGCAGGTTAGTATCGCGCAAATTGATAGCACGGCAATATTTGAAGTACCAGGAAACTGTGGTCTGTGTAAAAAAAGGATCGAAACTGCTGCAAAGATACAAGGTGTAGAATCTGCCGTTTGGGACCTAAAAACACATAAACTAACGACCAAATACAACTCAAAACAAGTGAATCTCAAGCAGCTTCAACAAGCTATTGCCAACGCAGGTCACGATACACCTTTAATACAAACAACGGATGAGGTCTATGCCAAACTTCATGAATGTTGTCTCTACGAGCGACTAGGGGCTGTTAAAGAAGAAAAACATGACCATGATGATCATGCCGGACATAATCACGATGACCATGCTGAACACAGTCAGGACAATAAAAAAGGGGGGGCTAGAGCTGAACAAGAACACCATAACCACGATCATATTGTGACTGGTGTCGTGGTAAATGAAGATGTAAAAGCAGAAATGACTCCTATCGCAGGCGTTAATATTAAATGGTTAGAATATCCAGCAAAACAAACGACCAGTAATGAAAACGGCGTATTTAAAATTAAACACGAAAAAGGATATAAACATTTGATTTTCTCCCATTCAGGAATGACGCCTGACACCGTAGAAGTTAAGGATTTACATGAAGTTTTAATAATCCACTCAAAAGACAATGTACTGTCTGAAGTAATAGTATCTAGAAGCAGAAAATCAACATACATCGACAGATTAAAGCCTAATCGAATGGAAGTATTGACAACAAAGGAGTTGTTCAAAGCCGCTTGTTGTGATCTTAGCGAGAGTTTTTCGACGAATGTTTCTGTAGACGTAGTGAGTAACGATGCTGTAACGGGTAGTAAACAGATTCAGATGCTAGGTCTTAGCGGTATCTATACACAACTTACAGTTGAAGGCTTACCAGGACCTCGTGGTTTTGCTACCCCTTTAGGACTCAATAGTATCGCTGGTACATGGATCAATTCGATCGAAATCTCTAAAGGGATCGGATCGGTAGTAAATGGTTTTGAAAATATGGCCGGACAAATCAACGTAGAATTGAAAAAACCACACGATTCGGACAAATTATTTTTCAATGCCTATGCTAATAATATTGGGCGGACGGATGTAAACTTAAACTTGGCTCAAAAACTCAACGACAAATGGTCTGTCGGATTCTTATTACACGACAACTTCATGTACAACAAGAACATGAACTATAGCGACAATGGCTTTAGAGATGTACCTATAGGAAACCTATTCTCGGGAATTAATAGATGGCATTACGAAGATGGCAAGGGTGTAATTGCGCAGTTCGGTGTTAAATATCTAAAAGATGACCGCACGGGAGGACAAACCGATTTTGATAAGTCTACCGACAAAGGAACAACTAACCGCTATGGCCTAGGCTTTGACAACCAGCGTATTGAAGGCTTTGCTAAAATTGGGTATGTGTTCCCTGAAAATAGATTAAGAAGCGTGGGGTTACAGTTGTCAGGATCAAACTATAAACAGGACAGCTACTTCGGACTTACCAATTATCTAAGTGAACAAAACAGTGGATATGCTAATCTTATTTTTCAAGATGTTATTGGTTCGGTAGCTCATAAATATAAAATTGGTGCATCGGTATCGTATGACGATTACAACGAAACGGTGAATACCTTTAATTTTAAAAGAAAAGAGGCTGTCACGGGAGCATTCGCGGAATATACATACAGTCCTGCTGAAAATTTTGACGCTGTATTGGGATTACGTCAGGATTACAACTCCTTATACGGCTGGTTTACTACGCCAAGAGCCGTTTTACGGTATGCTCCTACATCGACAACTACACTTCGTCTTAGTTCTGGAAGAGGTCAGCGCACTGCAAATATTTTCGCAGAAAACATGAGTATCTTTGCCTCTAGCCGTACTATAGATTTTGCTTCTTTAGCGAATCAGAATAATGCTTATGGTTTGAAACCCGAAGTATCTTGGAATACTGGTTTGTCATTAGACCAAAACTTTCAATTATTTGGAAGGGAAGCTGGTTTTTCGATGGAATTGTTTCATAACAACTTTCAAGACCAAGTTGTTATCGACTTCGAGGATGCAAGAACAGTTTCTTTCTATAACTTGGATGGAAAATCTTTCTCAAACAGCCTACAAACAGAACTACGCTTTATGCCGGCTCAGCACTTTGAGGCACGCTTTGCATACCGTCTATTAGACGTGCAGACAGACTATAAAAATGGGCGCTTACAAAAACCATTGACAGCAAAACACAGAGGTTTTATGAACCTAGCCTATAACCTACACAGTGGGTGGTCATTTGACTATACATTAAATGTTATGGGAGAAAAAAGAATGCCGTCGACAGCTGCTAATCCTGTAGAATTCCAGTTGTCATCACATTCGAAAGGTTATGTAACGATGAATGCCCAAGTCAGCAAAACTTTAGGTAGAAACAAAAATTTTGATATCTATATCGGAGGAGAGAATCTTGGCAACTATTACCAAAAGGATCCAATACTTGGTTTTGATCAACCATTTGGACAGTACTTTGACACCAACCTATTATGGGGGCCTCTTACAGGTAGAATGTTCTACTCGGGAGTAAGATACCATATCAAATAAAAAAAGGGCTGTTTTCAAAAACAGCCCTTTTTTTATTTGATAAACATCTGCTTGAGTTCTTTATAAAGATGACTCGTAGGTAGCCCTACGACATTTTCGAAAGACCCTTCGATTGAAACCACACCTATACGCCCTATCCATTCTTGAATACCATAAGATCCCGCCTTGTCATAAGGCTTATATTTATCCAGATAATAGTCTATCTCAGCGACCTCTAATGATCTAAAACGTACTACAGTCATACTGGTAAAGCTTTTTACTTCGCCACGATAGGCTATTGCCACCCCTGTATAAACAATATGTGCACATCCGCTCAAAGCTAACAAAACTTCCCTTGCCTCAGCCGCATCCTTAGGTTTGCCAAGAACCCTATCCGCGTTGTCTACAACAACAGTATCTGCCGTAATAATAACATGATCATAAAATTCAGAATCGGAAAAAGCTTTAATCTTTTCTACCGCTATGTATTCGGCCGCATCTCTTGTCAGTACATGCGAGGGTACAACCTCCTCAATCTCGCGCACCAACACCTCAAAACTCAGATCCAAAGATGCCAAAAGCTCTTTTCTACGTGGTGATTGGGACCCCAATATAACCGGGATCCGATGCATAACTTCTGCTAACAACATATCAAATACTTTTTATAAAAACATCGGAATGCCATTTATCCTGAAGTCGCAAAATCTTTTCGATGATCTCTCGGACAACACCTTCTCCCCCTTTTTTGGAAGAGACGTAGTGGCTGAGTTTTTTAATATCTTCAACAGCATCCGCTGGTGCAATGGCTGCACTAACCTGCTGCATACACGTATAATCAGGCATATCGTCGCCAATAAACGCAATCTCAGTAAAACTCAACCCATAGTGGATGGCGAGATCCTGCAAAAGCCCTAATTTGTCCGAAACCCCTAAATGTATCTCCGATACCCGAAGGCCTTCCAAGCGGCTCAAAACCCCCTGAGAACGTCCCCCTGTAATTACAAAAATCAATAAACCTTGTTGGGTAGCATATTGAATTGCGTAACCGTCTTTCACATTAAATGTACGTAGCTGATCGCCACTTTCCGTCACTAAAATCTCGCCATTTGTCAAGACACCATCGACATCCAAAACGACACATTTTATATTTTTCAGCGTTGAATAAATCATAATAGACACAAAGGTAAAGATTAAATCATATATGCTAAATCGTTTATTTACTCATAATAGCCACAGATTTATCAATATAAACCATAAACATCAAAAATTTGTCACAAAGTAGTTGTTTTCACAACTTTTTTTATCAAAGGTATTGACTCCTATCATTTCTTGACGTAACTTTGTGTTAACAATTCGGAAATATAATGAGTTGTTTATAAAATAGTCTTTTCATAATTTAGGTTTATAATTGGTTAGTAGCAAACCTTGGCGCCCATCGTCAAGGTTTTGTTTTTTTCAAAAACCAACATCACAACGAGCTAAAATAAACCTTTTCAGAAAGTTTTATTTCTCGGATTTGCAAGGTACCAAACAATTTCTAGGTAATCCAGAGACTGATTTATTCTATTGCAGTGACGACGTGGGTTGCTTTTGGAACACCTCCTTTCAGAAAAAACTGTCTTCATTCCGACTTCAAAAAATATGCACCGAAATGAAGACAACTCTAAACAACACGAATCTTACGATTTGCTTTTATCATTCCCCTTCGGGTTAGATATAGAAGAACGCATATCTGTATCAGCCTGAATATTCTGCATTTTGTAATAATCCATCACACCCAAATTGCCGCTTCGGAAAGCTTCAGCCATCGCTAAGGGCACCTGAGCTTCGGCTTCAATAACCTTAGCCTTTGCTTCCTGCGCCTTGGCTCTCATTTCCTGCTCGCTTGCTACTGCCATAGCTCTACGCTCTTCAGCGCGCGCGTTAGCAACCTTAAGGTCAGCCTCCGCCTGATCAGTCTGTAGCTTTGCCCCTACATTTTCCCCGATATCAATATCAGCAATATCAATAGATAATATCTCGAATGCCGTCCCCGAATCCAATCCTTTGGACAATACAGTTTTCGATATACGATCTGGATTCTCTAGAACTTCCTTGTGATTGGCCGAAGAACCTATCGTAGTAACAATACCCTCGCCAACACGCGCAAGTATAGTCTCCTCTCCCGCGCCTCCAACTAATTGATTAATGTTCGCTCGTACCGTAACACGCGCTTTGGCAATTAATTGAATACCGTCTTTTGCAACTGCTGCTACTGGAGGTGTATTTATAACCTGCGGATTAACGGAAAGCTGAACAGCATCGAAAACATCACGTCCTGCCAAATCAATAGCGGTCGCTAACTTAAAATCCAAAGGAATATTAGCCTTATCAGCCGAAATTAGAGCCTTTATTACTTTATTAACATTTCCTCCAGCAAGATAGTGCGTCTCTATATCGTTGGTACTGATACGTAATCCGGCTTTTGTTGATGTAATCATTGCATTGGTAACTAATGCCGGCGACACCTTACGTAAACGCATTAAGACCAGGTTCAAAAGACTAATCCGTACATTGGACAATTGTGCTGTAAACCATAGATTAACAGGCAATAAATAAAACAGAAAAAATAGGGCTATAACAGCACCGATGATGGTTAAAATTAAAGATACGTCAGGATTCATATGTAAATAATTTGTTTTTTAGAGTCTTATGTAATATTCATGGGTGTTTGTCCGGTTTCTACGACATGGATATTTCATATATTGAAAATAAAATAGCTTTTTAAAGATATTAATTTATTTTAGTTTTTCGTGCATTATTATGCTTTATATTATTAACAATACGTATAAAGAAATTAAACTATTATATACCTTTGTATACGTCTATCCTAATCCTAATGGATCAAAAAAACAGTCTAGATACCATAAACATGAATAAACGAAACAAATTAAAAACCCAGGTTTTTATAAGCATTGGCATCGCTACCAGTATTATCCTGTTGTCAATCATACATTTATTTAGTCAGTTTTCTAACTTCATGTTTAGAAACGACGAAATAATAACAAACTCGCAAGAACAATTACAGTTAGCTACAAGTGTTAACAAAGAATTTTATAACTTAACTAGAGCAAGGATAGATTTCATAAAGGGAATCAACGGCGCTGAAGTCGAAATCTCTAAAAATATCGACAACTTAGAAGAGCAAGTCGCAAATGTAAAGATGCTAAGCTCTCAGAACAACGAAAACGCAAAACACCTCATTGACCGTATTGAGACCGTATTAAACACATTGTCATCACCTGATAAAGGACTAACCAAGGATGAGACGATCAATTATTGGCTCAAAGAGGAGAAAAAAAACTTGGAAGCGACCAACATATTTATAGAATCTGTTATTGCTAATCGAGCAATAGAGATGGTAAAAAACGAAAAAGACATCAACGATGTTGAAAACATTACGATAGGCCTGATTATCATCAGCTTACTAATGATTGCCTATTCCTTCTATAAAATATTCCAGATCCTCATGCAACTCCGCAAATCCAGCAACGAACTGAAGAGTGTAAACAAAGAGTTTGAGGAGGCTCGAATACAAATTGAAGAGACAAACTGGGTCCTGGAAAAAAGTGCTTATCTCGCAGACAGAATAAGTGGTATTGATGACAGCTATAAAATAAGCCAGATCGTCGTCAAATTACTCAACGAACACCTTTCAATACAGGCGATTGCAATATATATAAGAAAATTGGACTCTTACCAATTCGAAAGAACTGCAGCTTTAGGTCTAAAAAACACACTAAATCTTGAAAATTTTGTAAGTGGAGAAGGTTTCTTAGGCAAAATCGCAGAAGATAAAAGCTTTGTCATACAAAAAATAGAAGACACGAATCATTTAAATACAAATACGGCTACACTCCATCAATTACCAGCTACTGTATTCATTTCGCCATTGATACATGAGGACCATTGCCTCGGCATCATTGAAATAGCATCATTATGCCCCCCTGAAAAACAAAAAAAATATAAAGATTTCTTGACACGAATCAGTAAATTGATCGCTACCCGTATCAAATTTGGACAGAGCCATCTATTGGTCGAACAATTGCTGGAAGAAACGCAAAGACAGACAGAGGAGCTAGAGGCACAGCAGGAAGAACTACGAATCACCAACGAGGAATTAATACATAAAACACACCTTTTGGAATCCTCTGAAGAAGAGCTTCGTGTACAACAAGAAGAACTCACTCAAACCAATCTGGAACTCAATCAAAAAGCTGCCGAAGTCGAAAAAAGAAATACAGACTTAAACAACGCCCACAGAGTCGTGGAGCAAAAAATAGCAGAAGTGCAGCAAGCCAGCAAATATAAGTCTGAATTTATGGCCAATATGAGCCACGAACTACGGACTCCACTCAACAGCATTCTGATATTGGCAAAGCTATTGCAGGATAACAAATTAAAAAACTTAAACACAGAGCAGGTAAAATACGCCAGTGTAATACATGGGGCGGGCACAGACCTCCTTGAATTGATCAACGAACTTTTGGATCTAGCTAAGATAGAATCAGGAAAAATAGACTTAAACATTGAAAAAATATATTCCAAAGATTTTGCGAGCAACACCGAAGAACTCTTTAAAGCAGTAGCGAAAGATAAAGGTATAACATTTACAACAAAAATAGCCGACGATGTACCTAGACACTTTTTATGTGACGAGTATCGCTTACAACAGGTTATCAAAAATTTTCTTTCAAACGCATTTAAATTCACGCCCTTTAACGGTACGGTAGAGTTTAGCATAAAAATGCAAGCCAACAATCTATGCTTTGAGGTCAAGGACTCTGGGAAAGGTATTTCATCTGAAAAGCAAGAACTCATCTTCGAAGCCTTTAGACAAGAAGATGGCTCCACAAGCCGTAAATATGGTGGGACTGGACTAGGTCTATCCATTAGTCGTGAAATAGCATCCCTACTCGGAGGTAGGATTACGCTGGAAAGCCGGATCGGAGCAGGAAGTACTTTCTCCCTGATCATCCCTTATACGCCGTCTGAAACTATATCTGAAACTATAGTTATACCAAAAACACAACTGCCCATAGAGAAAAAAGAAATACAAACTAGCTCGGTAATGCCAATTATCGAAAGTAAACCATTGGATATAGGAAAAGAAAGGTCAATTCTGATTATAGAGGATGACATCAATTTTGCTGATATCTTAAAGGGCTTCGCCGAAGAGTACGGATTTGTGGTCAGTCTTGCACATGATGGGGCCAAAGGAATAGAGGTAGCACAACAAACCGTTCCTGACGCCATCATCCTTGACGTTATGCTTCCTATAGCTGATGGCTGGGAAGTATTAAGACTTCTCAAAGAAAACCCTGTGACCAAACACATTCCTGTACACATGATGTCTGCAGCGACTTTCAATAAAAAAGATTTCTTAGAAAAAGGTGCTATAGGATTTATGCACAAGCCAGTGACAGCAGATACGATCCAGCATACTTTTGAAACCATCAATCTTAACCTAAGTCAGGCCGTCAAAAAAATCTTATTGATCGAGGATCAGGAGCTTCAGAGTGATTTTATCAAGGATTCATTTGCTGACCATAGCATCAACGTCATTCAGGCGTTTTCATTAGCTGCAGCATGGGACAAACTCTCTGAAGAAACGAATATTGACTGTATTATTCTTGACATGCAACTTCCGGATGGGAATGGTCTAAATCTGATTGAAAAAATAAAAAAAACACCCCGTTTAGTAAATATTCCAATCATCATCAATACAGCCTATGAGCTACCTAAAGAGCAATATGATCAGATCATCGCAGATGCAAGAGCAACGATTCTAAAATCAGACAAATCAAGCGACCGATTAATAGATGAAGTGAATCTTTTTCTAAACAAGATCAATGATTCCTCCTATCAACCCATCAAGAATATGGGGAATATCCAACAAACAACCAATTTAAAAGGAAAGCGGGTTCTTGTCGCCGATGACGACATGCGCAATGTATTTGCCTTAACTACGTCATTGCAAAGTTTTGAGATGGATATTGAGATTGCCAATAATGGCAAAGAGGCTGTACAGATCATGAGTAATCCAGACAATAATGTCGACATTATTCTGATGGATATTATGATGCCTGAAATGGACGGCTACGAAGCCATCAGAATAATACGTGAGGACCTAAAATATAAAAATGTACCAATTCTAGCCGTCACGGCCAAGGCAATGAAAGGCGATCGGGAGAAATCTATACAAATAGGAGCTAATGATTATGTCAGCAAGCCTATCGATATAGACAAGTTAACATCATTAATGCAGGTATGGTTAGGGTAGCAAATAAAAGTGAATTCATCAGTTTCGCTGATTTAGATGAAGTCATCTATTTACTGAAGAACATCTCTGACTTCGATCTTACAGGATATTCCAAGTCTTCATTAAAACGAAGGGTAGAGCGCTTTCTCATGGTTGAAAAAATAGATTTACTCGATCTAAAAAATGCGATACTAAATGTCGACGGATTTGAGAATTATTTCATACAGGAACTGGTCGTCAATGTAACGGAGATGTTCCGGGATCCCGATTTTTTCAAACAGTTAAAAATTAAGATATTCCCTTACTTAGAGACCTATCCGCAATTGAGGATATGGAGTGCAGGTTGTGCTACAGGCGAAGAAGCCTACTCTCTCACGATATTGCTGAAAGAAAATAATTTATTAGATAGATCCTTTATATACGGAACCGATGTCAGTCTTAAAGCGTTGGACTTTGCCCGAAAAGGAGTTTACCCGTTAAAGAAAATCAAGTCATATACAGAGAACTATAACAAATCAGGACTACCGTCAGAGTTTGCCTCTCACTACACAGCGATGTATGACGCAGCAATAATCAATAATGAATACCGAAATAAGGTGCTTTTTTCGACACATAACTTAGTGTCAGATAATGTCTTCAATGAGTTTCAACTGATCTTATGCCGTAATGTGATGATCTATTTTGATAAAGAACTACAGGAACGAACTTTAAATTTATTTTATCAATCATTAGCTCTTTTTGGTTTCTTGTGTTTGGGGACTAAAGAAAGTCTATATGGACATACCATAAAGAGTAAATTTAAAGTTATTGATAACGCCTTAAATATTTACCAAAAAATTAGATGAAATGATCATGATTTATTCGATCGAACAGAGGAATGAATAAATCATGATCGTTTCATCGCAAATGAAAAAGCAATTTAAATGGATGAAAAAAACTGCAGATAAAATAGTAATCATTGGAGGCTCAGCAGGTTCATTTACACTAATCACTGAAATACTGAAAAAATTACCGCAACAGATAGACTATGCTTTGTGTATTGTAATTCATCGCAGTAGTACATTTAACACCAAAATCGAAACTAGTCTTTCAAAAAAACTGAACAGACCTGTTGTATCTGTGACAGACAAAACGGAAATAAGAGACGGCTATATTTATTTTGCACCGGCAGGCTACCACCTACTTGTCGAGCCGGACCGAACATTTTCCCTGGACAGCTCAGAGCATGTTAACTTTTCAAAACCATCAATTGACGTTCTTCTTGAAACGAGCGCTCAAGTGTACCGAGAAAACTGTAAAGCTTTTTTATTCTCTGGAGCCAATATAGATGGTGCCCGCGGCCTAAGTACCGTGGAATATTTTGGAGGAAAGACATTTATACAGGATCCAGATGAAGCCTTAATTAATACAATGCCTCTTTCTGGAATCCAAGAAGCTACCGCTGCTACTGTACTTAAAAATCAAGAAATAATACGTTACTTTTGCTACAATCTCTTTTTAACATGAAAAATATCAACTTATTAATACTTGACGACAAAGAAGAGAACATCATAAGCCTGCAGGCTCTTTTATCCGATATTGAAAATATTAATATCATCTGCTCCACTGATCCGAATGAAGCACTCAAACTGTGCTGGAAAAACGATATATCTCTAGCTTTGGTAGATGTTCAAATGCCAGAAATAAACGGCTTTGAATTTGTTTCTTTACTCAAAGCCAATCCAAAGACAAGCCACATCATGGCAGTAATGGTTACAGCCATATCGAAAGAAGACAAATACCTGATCAAAGGTTTACAAAGTGGTGCTGTAGACTATCTTTACAAGCCCCTCAATCCCGAAATCACCATTGCTAAGGTAACCTCATTTATCAAACAGATACATATACAGGAAGAAATAATCCAAAAGAATATCGAACTTGAACATTCCAAGAAGGCACTGATACAAGCCAGTCAAGAAGCTGAACAAGCACGAAAATCTAAAGAAATATTTTTAGCGAATATGAGTCACGAGATCCGTACCCCTATCAACGGTATCAAAGGAATAGTGCATATGTTGAAAAATGCCAACCTGAGTTTTGAGCAGCTAGATTGGGTCAACCGACTGGAGATTGCCTCGAATTCGTTATTACTTATTATCAATGATATTTTAGATATTTCAAAGATCGATTCGGGTATGATGAAGATCGAAATGGAGGACTTCCATCTCACTAATCTACTTTTAGACCTCGGGCAGATGTTCAAAATCAAAGCATCGGACAAAAAGCTAGAGTTTGAGGTAAGACTCGATTCAGAATTACCAAAACATGTACATTTTGACTCCCTGCGACTCGAACAGATCATCAGTAATTTTGTATCCAACAGTTTAAAATTTACGGAGAGAGGAAAGATAACATTGTCAGTACAGACTCTAGATGTTACGGATAATATTCATAAAATAAAGTTTTCAGTCCGTGATACCGGGATCGGCATAAAGCCCGGCTCAGTGGATAAGATATTTCTTGCATTTGAACAAGGTGATCACGGAATCACCAAAAAATTTGGTGGTACTGGTCTAGGATTAGCTATTGTAAAACGCCTTTCTGAACTTTTAAATGGTGAAGTGCATGCCCAAAGCGTGTACGGTGACGGATCCGAATTCTCATTCATTGTAGACATCAGAGAAGTTAAAGACAAGGTACAAATCAAAAGGGAAATTAACCTCCCCTACTCTCAATTCCCTAAACTCGAAAGTTTTAACGTTTTGGTTGCCGAAGACAATGAATTAAACAGCTTTATGCTGGCACATATATTACAGAGTTGGGACTGCAATGTTACCGTCGTAAAGAATGGACGCTTGGCATTAGAAGCTTTGGAAAAAGACAACTTTGACTTGGTACTCATGGATACCCACATGCCAGTCATGAGCGGATTTGAAGCTATTAAAGAAATCAGGAGCAACGTCAACTCAACGCGAAGACAAACACCTATTATTACCATATCGGCATCCGTACTTGAGCATGAACAACAAGCAGCTTTTCAAGTAGGTGCTGATGAAGTTATCGGTAAACCTTTTGATCCTGCTGAGCTTTACAAAAAAATAACAAAAATATGCGAATCAGAGAAAGTCAACAAATTGACATTTTGAGATTCAATTGCCCTCTAAGATTTTTATTTTTAGTACCTTTAGACGTTTTATTTAACAATTGAATAATGGCGTAAACAGTATTCACACCTGTTTTTAATTTGTTTATCGTTAACAACAATCCCGGTGTAACTTAACGCTATCGTACAGTAGAGTCTTTATAAGAATCTTAAACTTAATTACATTTCAATGAAAAAATTATTTTTTATCCCAGCCTTAGCTGCCGTTGTAACTCTAGCTGCTTGCGGAGGAAACAACACGAAGACAGAAAGTTCAACACAAAACACAACAGAAGAATCAACTTCGGAATCTCCTGCTGAAACGGTTCCCGGTATCGAAAATGTAGCGATCTCAAACAACTGGACTGTAGAAGGTAACGATCAAATGAAATTTAACACGGAGCTGATCCGCGTAAAAGCAGGAGAACCTTTAGAGTTAACATTGAAAAATGTAGGTTCAATGCCAAAAGAATCAATGGGGCATAACTTGGTGATTCTTAATCCTGGTGTTGATTTACCTACTTTTGGCGGTGAAGCGTCTGCCGCAGCTGATAACGAGTACATTCCTAAATCTTCACTATCATCCATCGTAGCACATACCAAATTGCTTGGTCCAGGTGAACAAGATAAAATCACTGTAACTTTAGATAAGGGCGTATACACCTTTATCTGTAGTTTCCCGGGACACTACGGCGTAATGCAGGGAAAAATTGTTGCTGAATAATCGTAACGGATTTTTTTCGTTATACTAAAGGCACGACTCCGTGCCTTTTTTTCTGAAAGTGTCTGTATTCAATGGCCATCAAGAACTTTTTTCATGCTATTATTCTTTCGCATTGGCATTCAAGAGCTCTCCCGATAACATCGGGATCGGTTTATGCCTACTGGTGATCCAAAAGAATCATGATTTTTTTTCTATCGTTATGGTTTTTCAACATCAAAGCAAATCGCTAAAAAGCGATAAAACCAAATAAACAGAAACTTTAAGAGGGATTTTTGAATCAATATTTTGGAATTACTTAGAGATAAGTCTTAACTTAGCCTCAAAATTTAAAACTCGCAATCATGCAATACGACGTTATAGTTATAGGCAGTGGTCCAGGTGGTTATGTAGCCGCTATCCGTTGCGCCCAATTAGGCTTAAAAACAGCGGTAATCGAAAAATACAGCACTTTTGGAGGCACATGCCTTAATGTAGGCTGTATCCCTTCTAAAGCCCTATTGGACACATCAGAGCACTATCACAATGCTGCTCATGCCTTTGCTGATCACGGTATCAGTCTTAGCAGTCTTAAAATAGATGTTAAGAAAATGATCGATCGTAAGAACGATGTCATTGCCCAAAATACGGCAGGTATCACTTACTTATTTAAAAAGAACAAAGTAGACTCTTTCGAGGGAGTAGGTTCTTTCATCAATAAAAACACGATAAAAATCACTAAAAAAGACGGTACGACAGAAGAAATCACAGGTAAGAATGTAATCATCGCGACAGGTTCCAAACCTACAGCGTTACCATTCCTCCCTATTGACAAACAGCGTATCATTACTTCTACAGAAGCATTAAACCTTACTGAAGTACCTAAACACCTTATTGTTATTGGTGGTGGTGTAATCGGTCTGGAATTAGGATCAGTTTATGCACGCTTGGGTGCCAAAGTTTCTGTCATTGAGTATGCTAAATCTATCATCAGCACAATGGATGGTGGTTTAGGAAAAGAACTCCAACGTGTACTTAAAAAATCTTTAGGCATGGAGTTTTTCTTAGGACACAAAGTAACCGGAGCTTCCGCTAAAGGCAAGAAAGTGACCGTTACCGCTGAAGACAGTAAAGGTCAAGCTGTTTCTTTTGAAGGAGATTACTGTATTGTATCTGTAGGCCGTATCGCTTACACCAAAGATCTAGGCTTAGAAAATATTGGAATCACTCCAGAAGAGAGAGGCAACAAAATCACAGTCAATGAGCACTTGGAAACTTCGATCGAAGGAGTATATGCAATTGGTGATGTAGTAAAGGGTGCTATGTTGGCACACAAAGCGGAAGATGAAGGCATATATGTTGCAGAACGTATTGCAGGTCAAAAACCGCATATCGACTACAACTTGATCCCGGGGGTCGTATATACATGGCCAGAGGTAGCATCTGTAGGACAGACTGAAGAGCAACTGAAAGAGGCAGGTAAAAAATACAAATCAGGTTCCTTCTCATTCAAAGCTTCTGGCCGTGCTAAAGCTTCAGGAGATACCGATGGTTTTGTCAAAGTATTAGCTGATGCTGAAACAGATGAGGTCTTGGGTATACATATGATCGGCCCACGGGCAGCAGATATGATTGCTGAGGCAGTAGTAGCCATGGAATACAGGGCTTCCGCAGAAGACATCGGCAGAATATGTCATGCACACCCGACATATACCGAAGCACTGAAAGAAGCAGCATTGGCCGCAACAGCAAATCGAGCTATTCACGCTTAGTATAAAAAAAGGCAAGATGTTCAGTCTTGCCTTTTTAGTTTTTACCTTTAACCTTTTAATTGTTCTATGAATTTTCACACACGTAAATGGATAAAACCTGAAGACCTAAATCCAAATGGATCGCTATTCGGTGGCACGCTACTACGATGGATTGATGAAGAGGCGGTAATCTACGCTATTGTACAATTGGGAAATCCGCACGTAGTCACCAAATATATTTCTGAAATAAATTTTGTCAGTTCAGCCAAACAGGGCGATATTATAGAATTGGGTATCACCGCAACAGAATTCGGACGTACTTCGATTACAATGCGCTGCGAGGTTAGAAATAAGATAACTCGGAAAACAATACTTTCTATTGACAAACTAGTATTTGTCAATCTAGATGAAGACGGTACCCCGACTCCGCATGGCAAGACCGAGATAACCTATGCGTATATGAGTGTCGATAAATTCACCAAGGACGAGACTCCGTAACGTCCTTGGCGAATTCGTATGAATTATTAAGCCGCTTTAACTGTCTTTTTGAAGGATACAAGATCCTTCTTTACGTCACGCTCCACCCAGAAAGAAACAACAGGAATCAACGATAATACAAAGTATTTAATAACTCTGGTGAACTTCCAGCTATAACTTTGCCAACACGCCACCAAAAGAATAACGAACAATACGACCAAAAAACCATGGATGGAACCAGCTATGCGTACAGCACCATTCCTGATGTCATCTGGCACATCCATAAGATGTGGCAAAACATACTTAATCGGCATCGCGATAAAGAATAAAATAATGGTGGAAATAGCCTCCCAAAGAGCAACTTGCTGAAAAATACGTAACATCGTGATAAATTATTTCAGGCAAAAATAAACCAAACTTTGACCTCTCAAAAATCATTTCATAGAATTGACTGCCCTTTGACAATCTATTTCATTGGATGTCATGTTTTTATTAATATATCCGATACAAATACCGATTGACGCAATTAATGCCTGTCACTTGTCTATTTAAAAACAGATACTTTCAATAAAAAGATGTATTTTTGGGAGCAAATATGTTTAATATAAATACTAAAAATATATGAACTACGACATCATCGTGATTGGAAGTGGCCCAGGCGGTTACGTAGCAGCTATACGTGCAGCTCAACTAGGCTTTAAAACTGCCGTTGTAGAGCGTGAAGCTTTGGGTGGGATCTGCTTGAACTGGGGATGTATACCAACTAAAGCCTTATTAAAGAGTGCACAAGTTTTCGAATATTTAAACCATGCTGAAGAGTACGGAATTAAAGTACAAGGAGGTGAGGCTGATTTTGGCGCTATTGTAAAAAGAAGTCGCGGTGTAGCTGAAGGCATGAGTAAGGGCATCCAATTCTTAATGAAAAAGAATAAGATCGATGTTATATTAGGCGCTGCTAAAATCAAAAAAGGCGGTAAAATAGATGTAAAAGCAGCGGATGGAAGTACAAAAGAATATACTGCGAAACATACTATTCTAGCTACCGGTGCTCGTTCTAGAGAATTGCCAAACCTTCCACAAGATGGTAAAAAAATAATTGGTTACCGCCAAGCTATGAATCTACCTACTCAACCAAAATCTTTGGTAGTTGTTGGTTCAGGAGCTATCGGTGTAGAGTTTGCTTATTTTTATAACGCTATCGGCACGAAGGTAACTATCGTTGAGTTCATGGACAGAATTGTTCCAGTGGAAGATGAGGAGGTTTCTAAACAATTAGAAAAATCTCTAAAGAAAGCTGGTATTGAAATTCTAACAAAATCAGAGGTTGAATCTGTAGATACAAGTGGTGCTCTTTCTAAAGTTAGTATCAAAACAGCAAAGGGTACTGAAGTGATCGAAGCAGAAGTTGTTCTTTCGGCTGTAGGTATTATGCCAAATATCGAGAACTTAGGTCTTGAAGAGGTAGGCGTAAAAGTAGATAAAGGTCGTGTAGTTGTCGACGATTATTACAAAACAAACATAGATGGCGTATATGCTATAGGTGATATTGTAAAAGGTCAAGCTTTGGCACACGTAGCATCAGCAGAAGGTATAACCTGTGTTGAGAAAATCAAAGGACTACATGTTGAACCTATCGACTATAACAATATCCCTGGATGTACTTACTGCTCACCGGAGATTGCTTCAGTGGGGTATACTGAAAAGGCTGCCCGTGAAGCAGGTTATGAGGTTAAAGTTGGAAAATTCCCATTTTCAGCATCAGGTAAGGCTTCTGCCGCAGGCGCAAAAGATGGTTTTGTAAAACTAGTTTTTGATGCAAAATATGGCGAGTTTTTGGGCGCTCACATGATTGGAGCAAATGTAACAGAGATGATCGCAGAAGTTGTTGTAGCCCGTAAATTAGAGACTACAGGTCATGAAATGATTAAATCAGTACATCCACACCCGACGATGAGTGAAGCTATTATGGAAGCTGCTGCAGATGCATACGGCGAAGTAATCCACTTATAAAAGGATATAGAAAATAAAAAAAGCGGATTAAATCCGCTTTTTTTTATTTCAGCACTAATTTAGAAGAAAAGATTATCTCCTGAGGTTCAACCTTTTCTTTGCTTTCTAAAATTTCGAAAAGTATCTCAGCCGCCTTTTTCCCTTGCTCATCGGGATACTGCTCTATACTAGCCAAAGGAGGGTTTTCCATATATTTCCACAGCGGATAATTCGCAAAACTAATAAAATGCATGTCCTGACCTACGATAATCCCCTTACTTCTAGCGTACTTGATGACATCCAACGTCACAAAATCATTAAAAGAAACGATAGCAGAAGGCCGCTCAGGCAATACACACAGTTGCTCCATAGCAGCATGATTCCCATGTTCGGTTAGGTCTGTGTGCACCACATACTTATCATTAAAATCGTAATCATGCTTTACTAACGCTTCCCTGAAAGAAGCTGTGCGTTCCGTCGCCGAAAGCAATGTTTCGGGGCCATTGATCAATGCAATATTCTTATGTCCGCGACTAATAAATGCCTCAATAGCTTCATCCATCCCCGTAGCCAGATTACAGTAAACTTTATGGACAGAGGTAGACTCTGGCACACAGTCAAAAAATACTACCGGTATATCCGAACTCTCTAAAACCTCTACAAAGCTCAAATCCGTTGTATTCTTCCCGAGGGACATCAATATACCATCAACACGGTGCTTTTTAAAAGTAGCGACAATTTTAGCCTCACGATCGGCATCATCCAATGACTGCCCTAACAACACCGTGTACTTTCTATCTTCCGCAATCGCTTCTATAGCACTGATGGCGGAAGAAAAAAAAGGCTCAGATAATGCCGGTAAAATAACACCTATCGTAAAAGTTTTGCGCTGTTTAAAAAAGATAGCTGTCTGGTTAGGTTCATAGTTCAACTCCTCTGCCATCTTTTTCACCCGCATTGTGGTGACCAGACCTATGCTTGGATGATCATTCAAAGCTCTCGATACTGTCGATGGTGAAATTTTTAATTTCCTCGCTATTTCCTTAATCGTTGCCGGTTTGTTCGATTTCATAATGACACTGTTTTATTTACCCCCTCTAATCCAAACCTACACAAATTCGTGTTTACACGCAATATAATTGTACTGTAATATAAAACGAATTTTGTAGCTCTCCTCATCTATTTAGATTTTTTAGAGAGGAGCTATAACCTTATTCTTTAAAACGTGATGTCCCGTTATTAAACTTGAACATACGTCCCCTCGTATTACTTCTTTGTTGTATCCGCTCGTCCATAACTCGGTTTTTCCGGACAAAACCACTTGATCGCAGAGATGGAGCCGTAAAGCTGCCCGTATTAATATGCGTAATCGCAGCACGTAACATAGACTCTCCCTCCTGGCCAAAATCCAGAAAATTACTAAACTCCCACACATGTGCACTCGGCTTCATACCGTTAAAATAATCGCCCTCACCAAGTTTATTATAAGTCTTGAACGATGCCGGGTAAAGACTAACATCATTGCCGGGGTTATTCGCATCCTCCACAATGGGCCATTCCCAAAAACCAACAGGCTTACCATAGGTATATTCGTCAATTATTCTATCGTTGGCATCTACTGCCTTCGTCCCTATCATAAACGCAGGGATATGAGGTTTCATCACATTAATCAAAAGCTCACTGGCGGATGCAGTTGAACTCGACACTAAGAAATATATACGCTTTAATTCTATCCCTCCTCTTTTATTAAAAAAGACTGGACCAAACTCACCTCCAGGACGTGTCCACCCCTCTTTCTGAAAATAACTATTCATCGTAGAGGTATACATCAGCTCTTTGTTTTTGGAAGCCGGCACAAACCAATCGGCCAAGTACTCGGCCGTGATTACAGCACCTCCTCCATTATATCGCAAATCAACAACAAACTCATCGATGCCTTGCAAACTCTTCAGAGCCTCTTCAAATCTATCATACATTGAAGTTTTTATCCAATTTCCATTCTCCGACTTTTCTATCGCTAGAAAAGAGTTAAAAGCAAGATATCCAATCCTCTTACCGTTGTTCAAAATAACACGGTAATCTAAGATTGGATTTTTTTCAAATGGCTTTTGGGTAATAGTCTGCGTTAAGATCGTTCCTGAGGGCTGCTGGAATACGACAGTCAAAGTGTATGCATTTAGATAACCGTTTAAGCTTCTAAAACTTTGTGCCTTCTGCGCATCATAGTCTATCTTGGTATCGCCATTGATACTAATAATCCTATCACCACGTCTCATTCCGACCTCCCATGCCGACGAATTTTTCTCAACCATACGGACATACAAATCCGCGTTATTTCCAGTGCTCTCTGTTTGTAGATAAAACACCTGCATTCCAAAACTTGTAGATATCGCGTCTTGAACTTCGCCACTTACCACCCCCGCTCGATCCAAATAACTGTACCTGTCTATAGGCTGTCCCGTTTCGGTATTTTTGGGAGTTAGGCTCACTAACCAATCCAGCACATGTTCTCCTCGCTCGAAATACTGCGTATATTTTGTACGGATTAAATCGGGTTTGTTCAAGTCATTCAAATTCTTTGGTGGCATATTGTCCTGCCACAATGAAAATAGTTTAGTATAATAAAAGACACTGTCTTTGATCATATTCTCCTTGACATCAGAATTATAAACCGTTGTCTTCTGCGGGGGTTCAATCTCCGTATCCTCCTTTAGGTTTGGAGGTGTCTTCTTACATCCGACCGTTATAATTACCCAGGCAAGAAGTATGATATAGGATGCTTTATTTTTCATACACACAATCGTTCTATAACTAATCTACAATCGTATTAACAATAACAATCTGATCTTTCGGCAAATCATATTCTGATGCAATATAATCAATTGGCACGAAAGATTTAAACTCAAGCTCGTCCACAAAAAATACTTTTAACGTATGCTTGATCGAATCTGCCTTGCCCCAATCTAAAAATTTCAATTTGTTTAATTGCTCAACAGGATTACCCTTTGTCAATACAGCAACCTGCCTTTTATCTTCGACCAGTCGCACTAAAAGATCGGCTCGTGCTTCCGGTAATATTAACTTAAGAGGCAGCTGTGCGTTAGCCTGCAAACGCTGCAAATTGACTTCATACTTATCATCAACCCCAAACATGACCTTTATTGCTGGAAATACAGCTTCCTCACCGTGATGATCGTATACTTTCTTCATAAACTCGGCCATATCACTGGCCTTCGCAGTCCCTTCGGTAAATTCATAAAAACTACCGAAAAGATAATAAACCTGTAACAAGTATTCTCGCCTGCAAAAAAGCACATCGTCCAACTCGAACAAATAAAGTACTTTGTCAAAAGATATTTCGCTTAACTTCATTTGGCAACTGCTAATATAAATGCATCTCCTGAATCGGAAAGCATGCCCAAACCATCGAAAGCAACCGATTCTGATGTCACCCCGAAAACATCATACCCGCCGACAAAAAGACTTAACTTTAACTCCTTTGCTGGATTGTCCAAAACCGAAAGCATTTCTAAATCTGCGATCCCAGGGCATAATACGTGAATCCCATACTCCTCAAAAAGAATTAAAGAGCCGCTCAACGTAACAATTTCATCTATAGCTAAAGGAAGAACGTAATCGCATTTCAAATCCAATGCAATTTTAAGAACTTCATGAGCATAGGTAGGATTTGCACCTTTCGGAATCTTGTGATAACGCCCCTGCAAGACTGTAGGCACTTCGTCTGACGTTGCTGATATAACCTCAAAATGAGGGGACAACAACTGCGCGACACGCATTGAAAATGAACGTGTGGCACAGGTAAGTAAAATCTTCTTCATGTATGATATGTTTGACTATTGAAAGCCTGCTTACTGATTGGCCTGTTTAGGCGTTTCGAAGACAGTGGCATTTCAAATCTATTCGCTACGCATATACGAGTCCATCACGCATATGGATCGTACGATCTGATATTCCCGCCAACTCTTCATTGTGCGTAACAATAATGAATGTCTGATTCATTGTATCCCGCAGATTAAAAAAAAGCTGATGCAAAGAAGCTGCATTTTCAGAATCCAAATTGCCAGAAGGTTCATCGGCTAATACTAACGAAGGATTATTAATTAAAGCCCGGGCGACAGAGACACGTTGTTGTTCACCTCCAGAAAGCTCGTTCGGCTTGTGCTGCGCCCGATCTGCAACACCAAGAATATCCAATAGTTCCATCGCTCTACGTTCTGCCTTTTGTGTAGGAGTACCATTAATAAAAGCAGGGATACAAATATTTTCCAGGGCTGTAAACTCGGGTAGCAAATGGTGAAACTGAAACACAAATCCAATATGTTTATTTCTAAATGCACTCATTTCATTCGAGGACAACGTATGTATGGCGGTATCATTGATAAAAAGTTCGCCTCTATCTGCTTTGTCTAATGTGCCAATAATATGCAAAAAAGTGCTCTTCCCTGCTCCCGAAGCACCAACAATGGAAACTATTTCTCCACGTTGAACTTCAAAATCTACCCCTTTTAGTATGGGTAGTGAACCATAAGACTTATGAATATTTGTGGCTTTAAGAATCATAATGCGAATTTACTAAAAAGAATCAAAAACCAAGCCCTATAACGACCTACAGACACCTCCCTTATAGAACAAGCTTTTAATTTTTAGCCTTGTTCCATAAGAATAAAAACCCTATTTTTACGTCAAATTTTTTTATCAATGAACATTCACGAATATCAAGGAAAAGAAATACTTAAGAGTTTTGGTGTAAGAGTCCAAGAAGGAATCGTTGCCGAAACGCCTGAGCAAGCAGTTGAAGCTGCTAAGAGAATGAAAGAAGAATTCAACTCGGATTGGGTTGTGATTAAAGCACAAATTCATGCAGGAGGCCGTGGTAAAGGTGGTGGCGTAAAGTTAGCCAAAAACCATGATGAAGTATTGCAACGTGCTACAGATATCATCGGCATGCAACTTGTTACTCCACAAACAGGTCCTGAAGGTAAAAAAGTTAATAAAGTGCTAGTCGCACAGGATGTTTACTACCCAGGCGATAGTGCAACCAAAGAGTTCTATATGTCTGTTTTGTTAGATCGCGGAACTGGTCGTAACATCATCATGTACTCGACAGAAGGCGGTATGGACATCGAAGAAGTCGCTGAAAAAACTCCTCATTTAATCTTCAAAGAAGAAATCGATCCTAAAGTTGGCCTTCAAGGTTTCCAAGCTCGTAAAATTGCTTTCAACCTAGGTTTATCAGGAGCTGCCCACAAAGACATGGTTAAATTCGTAGCTGCTTTATACAAAGCTTACGACTCTATCGATGCTTCTATGTTTGAGATCAATCCAGTGTTAAAAACATCTGATGATAAAATCTTAGCTGTTGATGCTAAAGTAAATTTAGACGAAAACGCATTATACCGTCATGCTGATATCGCTGCAATGCGTGATATCACAGAAGAAGACCCAACAGAAGTTGAAGCGGGTGAATCCAACTTAAACTATGTTAAATTGGATGGTAACGTAGGTTGTATGGTAAATGGTGCTGGACTCGCGATGGCAACAATGGACATCATTAAACTAGCTGGTGGTGAACCTGCAAACTTCCTAGATGTAGGTGGTACTGCTAATGCAGAAACTGTAAAAGCAGGATTCAACATCATCCTTAAAGATCCAAATGTAAAAGCAATCTTAATCAACATCTTCGGTGGTATCGTACGTTGTGACCGTGTCGCTCAAGGTGTTATTGATGCATACAACGAAATTGGCAACATCCCTGTTCCGATTATCGTTCGTCTTCAAGGAACTAATGCAGCAGAAGCTAAAAAATTAATTGATGAGTCTGGCTTACAAGTTTACTCAGCAATATTATTGAAAGAAGCTGCAGAACTTGTTACAAAAGTATTAGGCGAAAAATAATCTTTCAACAATAAGATAGGAAAAGGGGTAAAATAAATTTTACCCCTTTTCCTTTTTCTATACTTTTTTTGTTTTTTATATCGTCCCCCCCCGGAATACACGAAGGCAAAGAAAATCCAAGAACCGAATAACAATCTTACATTCCCTTACAAATTTCTAAAAACTCGGAATCCACAGAACAGATTTTTAACATATGTAAAAATTTATTACTACTATAAAACCGATTTTTGCAAGTGACAAAAACATTTAATATTTAAAGTCATTATGAACACTATTTTCTCAAAGAAGACAATATTCAGACTAGTTATCATCTGGTTAGTTGTTCTTGTATTTAGTATTTATGGGCACGACTTCAGCCAAGAGCTGAACCCTCTTAATGGATCTATCTTATTCGTAATACTATTAAGTACCATCATATTTTCATCTTTTGGTGTGGTAAAAGAGGCCGATAAATTGGCACACAAACTAGGCGAACCTTATGGTACACTAATCCTTACCTTATCGATTGTCGCAATTGAAGTAATACTTATTTCGGCTGTGCTGTTAGGCCCCGGTGAATCGGCTCAAATAGCAAAAGACTCTATTTTCTCCGTGATGATGATTATCATGAATCTAGTGGTAGGGATATGTTTATTATTTGGAGGGTTGAAATACGGCGAACAGGAATATAATGCGCAAGGCACAATGACTTATCTCTCGATGATTATCATGCTCTCAGGAATATCTATGTTATTACCAAACTTTATCCAAGGAGCAGGAAACGGAATATTTACGAATATACAAGCTATCGGAATTTCTTTGTTGATAGCCATTCTATACGCCTTCTTTCTTGCTTATCAAATGAAGGGATATAGACATCTATATCTACAACCTGAATCCGGTCACATGGAAATCGTCTATGCACAACGTAATAACAATCGAGAATTGACCGAAGAAAACGGAGAATCTATTGATAAAAAAGAAATTATTCTTCGTAGTGTCTTACTTATAGCAATGATCCTTCCTATTGTACTCTTGTCTCACCACATGGCCAGTATTGTCGATTACGGAATAAAGACCACACAGCTTCCTCCTCTTTTAGGCGGAGTGTTGATTGCTATTATCGTATTCACACCGGAATCGATGACTGCTGTAAAAGCTGCATTAAATAATGAGTTTCAGCGAGCAATTAACCTTTGTCATGGAGCCTTTGTATCTACCGTAGGACTTACAGTACCGGCTGTACTGACTATCGGATTATTGACTGGTAAGACGGTCGCTTTAGGTCTTACATCAACAGAAACAATATTATTTATTATAACACTTTTGCTCAGCTTGATGAGCTTCTTAGGTAAGCGCACGTCTCCCATATTAGGCATCATGCATATTATCCTATTTTTCTTATTTATCCTTCTCGTATTTAACCCTTAAGTTTAATACCCGACAGACATACGTGCTAAAGGAGCGATATCCTGCCCGACGAAGTCTTTCTTCAGATATTTATGATAACCGGCGATGGCAATCATCGCCGCGTTGTCTGTGCAGTATTCAAATTTGGGAATAAACACATTCCACTTATACCTTTCGCCCATGGCCAGTAAATCTTTCCGTAGACCGGAATTAGCAGATACTCCACCTGCAATAGCAATATCTTTTACGCCCGTTTGTTTAGCTGCCTTTTTTACTTTGTTCAATAGAATAGACACTATACGTTGTTGTACAGAAGCACACACATCATCCCTATAGTCCTCTAAAAAAGATGGATTTTCACTCACTTTGCGTTGCACCAAATATAAAATGGCTGTCTTGAGACCAGAAAAACTAAAATCCAAACCGGGTATCTGTGGCTCAGGAAGAGTAAAAGCCTTGGGGTCGCCCAATTGTGCATACTTATCAATCAAGGGCCCTCCCGGATATGGAAGATTCAAAATTTTCGCAGTTTTATCAAATGCCTCCCCTGCTGCGTCATCTAATGTCTGTCCAATCAACTCCATGTCAAAGTAATCCTTCACTAATACGATTTGCGTATGGCCTCCAGACACGGTAAGACATAAAAAGGGAAAAGATGGCTGGGGATTGTCAATAAAATGTGCTAGAATATGGGCTTGCATATGATTAATCTCAATCAACGGAATCTGACGCGCTAGTGCAAAAGATTTCGCAAAGGAAGTTCCAACCAAAAGAGAGCCCAATAAACCAGGTCCGCGCGTAAAAGCTACTGCATCTACATCATTTTTTGTAATTTCGGCCTGTATTATCGCTTGGTCAACAGTCGGTATAATATTTTGCTGATGTGCCCTCGATGCTAATTCCGGGACGACACCACCATATTTCGCGTGAATTGCTTGACTCGCAATAATATTTGACTTAATTTCACCGTCTATACAGATGGATGCTGAAGTTTCGTCACAAGAGGATTCTATTCCGAGGATAATAGCCATTTTGAGGAAGTAATTTTAAAACACAAAAGTATCAAAAAAATACTAAAAATAACGCTAATTACTACTGTCAGTATCCTGCTGCTTGTTGTTGCGGCTATTTTTGTCCTACAATTTCAAAGCGTCCAGACTTATCTCTCTCAAAAGGTGGCGCGTTATCTATCCAAGGAACTCGATAGCGATATTCAGATCGACTACGTATACTTCAAACCTTTTTCCGCCGTCACTCTCCAAGGATTCGCCATCAAGGATCGAAAAGGAATTCCATTAATGAGCATCAAAGAACTTTCAGCGGATTTGGTATTATCTCAACTATTAAATAATAAAATAATTGTTGAAGAGCTCTATCTCGACGAGGGATATATTAATATTGAACTCTACAAAGACAGTTCAAATTTTTCTAGTCTAGCAAAATACTTCGTTCCAAAAAAAGACAACAAGAAAAAAAAGAAGCAACAATTTAGCTTTAGATTAGACAAGGTCGAACTTGTAGATAATCGCTTTAAACTACGTAACCACAACTTCAAAAAAAATAATCGAGGCGTCAATTTCGCTGATTTAGATGTCAAGAATTTCTCTGCTGTTTTCGATAAAATCAGATTAGACTCCATCATTTCAGCAGAAATAACGGGCTTTACACTACTTGAAAAATCAGGACTATCCATTCAGAAACTTAACACCTATGCTTCTTATAGTGACAAGCTTATGGAGTTTAAGAAACTATATCTAAAGACAAACCGATCGGTGTTACAGGATTATGTTTGTTTTGAATATGACAAGATAAATGACTTTTCCGAGTTTCTTACCAAAGTAAATATCAAGAGCACTCTCAAAAACTCATCCGTAGACTCTCGTGATATTGAATTCTTCGCGCCGACTATGCGTCATGTCATCTTTAAAACAGAAGTACACCGTGCTACTCTTAGAGGCACTGTCTCAAATATCAAGGCACGAAATATTCATCTATCGACAGGACAAAATACAGAGTTAAAAGGAGATTTATCCATAAAAGGCCTCCCTTACATAGATAAGACTCTATTTATTGCTGACCTAAAAAAGCTTCATACAACACCTCAGGATGTAGAAAAAATAGTATCTCAACTCGCGAACAAAAAGAATTTTAGTCTCCCAGATCAACTTCATCGTCTTAAAGAAGTAACATTTGAAGGAGCTTTCAATGGCCTCTATAATGATTTCCTAGTAGATGGGACATTTAATACAGCGATAGGCCGCTTAAAGACAAAAAGCCACATCGATATAACAAGGGCTCTGAAGTACAAAGGTGAATTGTCATCACCTCGTTTCGACATCGGTACTTTCGTTTCTTCCTCAAGTATTGGGAACTCATCTCTAGAAGTAAGTTTTGAGGGAAATGGCTTGACATTAGAAGAATTGGCCCTTCAATTTTCAGGAAAGATGAAAAACAGCGAGTTATTGAACTACACCTACGAACAGGTCTTAGTCAGTGGTAGCCTGACCAATAAAAAACTAGAGATACAGGGTGATATCAATGATGAAAACCTTAAGGTAGATTATAGATCAACTCTGGACTGGCAACAAAGTTCTCCTAGCTATCTGTTGGATGCCAAAGTACATCACGCAGCGTTGAATAAACTGAAATTACTAAACAAAGACAGTGTCACCATCCACGAAGCAAACATTAACACCAACTTAATTGGTAATTCTTTAAATACTATTGTAGGACATTTCAATGCTGATTCTATCGAGCTCTCAACGACAAAAGGAGATTTCAGGATTAAATCCTTAGCATTTACGGCTGAAGGTAATGAAACAAACAGATCGCTGACACTAGCATCAGATGTTTTAGATGCTAAAATGGAAGGCATTATTGACCTTAATACAATTGTACCCTATTTTAAATCATTGGCTATGCGTTATGCGCCAGCCATAGGAATTGAAACACAGCCTTACGATGTCCAGGATTTCAACTTAGAAATAAATGTCAAATCTTTCAAGCCTATCGCACCTTTATTAGACCCGTCATTGAATATCGCTGATGGTGCGCACCTGAATGCTATATTTTCGTCTGAAAATTACACGGCTAGCTTTGTAGCTTACAGTCCGACATTGATTTACAAGGGAGTCAAATTAACGAACCTATCTATCCAAGAAAAAGCAGATGATCGTGCATTTTCCCTCGATGTGCTAGCGGATCGGATGAGTATTGGGGATAGCACTTATATCAACAGCATCGCTATCCGTAATATATTGGCCAATGATAGCCTCTTATTCAATGTACGCATGTCTGAAAAGAGTGCTGTCAATCACCTTGATCTTCATGGCAACATACACTTTGAACACAATGCACCTGCTTATATAAAATTTAAACCTTCTTCTATTACAATCAATAAAGAAGCTTGGCATCTCAATAATGATGCAGCGATGCGTGTCTCAAAAGGAAAATTCTACATCTCAAATCTGATATTAAGCCAAGCAGAACAACGCGTAAAACTCGATGGTATCGTATCCAATGAAAATGACAAAATCAATATTCTATTTGACCGCTTTAGTCTAACGTCACTCAACGGGATAACCAAACCATTAGGCATTGAATTAAAGGGCTTCTTGAGTGGTAATGTTGAATTGACTTCACTCTTCAAAAAACCCTTTGCTTCGGGTAGAATTCAGACTACCCCCATTATCTATAATGGGGTATCCATCGGACAACTGAAACTAAAAGGTGATTTTGATCCGGACATAGGCACAGCAAATATAGATCTCTCCCTTCTTGATGAACAAGAAAGGGGTATTAACCTTAATGGTAATTATAATTTTTTCGATGAAAATGAACCGTTAAATTTATCAGGGAAGCTCAAAGAAACGGACTTGACGTTATTTCAACCCTTTTTAAAAAATCTGGTTTCCAATTTACAGGGAAAGGGAAATGCAGACGTCAATATAAAAGGGACCTTCAAAAATCCTAAAATAACCGGGTTGGGACGATTTACAAACACATCCTTTACCGTGAACTACCTGAAAACGGATTACTATGTGGACAATCAGATGGCTATGGTCGAAAACAATGCTATAATGCTCCAAAACCTTCAAATCCGGGACAGCAAAAATCAAACTGCAACAGCAAATGGCATTGTCAATCTTTCTAAACTCGCAACACCTTACATCGATGTTGACGTTAATGGAAACAATTTCATGGTGTTAAACACCAATTATAAGGACAATAATCTGTACTACGGTACAGCACATGCTACAGGAGTATTCCGTTTCAAAGGATATACTTCTGCCATTGATATTGACATAAAAGCAAAATCGGAGAAAGGAACTACGCTCACTATTCCATTCAATAGTGCAATGACTGTCTCGGAAGAAAGCGATTTTATTTATTTCATTAGCAAGGACTCTACGGAAAATGAAAAGCAACGTAAAAAATCCCTATTCAAAGGAATTACAATGAATATGGACCTGAGTCTAACAGCTGATGCGGAAATCAATCTACAAACAAATCTAGGTTCACTGAAAGGAAACGGATTGGGAGAGATAGGAATGAAAATAACATCCCTTGGGGATTTCGAGATGTTTGGTGATTACACTGTAAATACTGGAAAGTTTCATTTCACGGCTCAGGATTTTATAAACAAGTACTTTGACATCCGCGAGGGCGGAACTATTCGATGGACAGGCAAACCAAATGAAGCAACGATCAACCTTACAGCTATCTACCAACAAAGAACTGCTGTGGGTCCGCTATATAATGCAGCAGGACGAACTGGTGATGACGAGCGGGTACTAGCACAGGCCGATATGCTGATAAAGGGTACGTTGGAGCAACCCGATATCACGTTTGACCTTAACTTCCCACAAAATCCATACATCAAGGATCAACTTCAAAGTTATTTAAGCGACATCAACAATGTCAACCAACAAGCCTTAAGTCTCATCGTACGACGAAGCTTCACGCCAAATTCTACGAGTGAAATTGGAAGAGAAGTAAATAGTACACTGTTATCTGCAGGAACGGAGATTGCATTTAACCAGCTTAACAATATCATTTCTCAGTCACTCAATGTCAATTTTTTTGACCTCAACATACGTTCCTTCAATGACGCTTCTGCATCCGTCAGACTTCTGAATGATCGGCTGATATTGACAGGTGGGATCACAGACCGGACCAATTATCAAGCAAATGACCTTACCTTTTTTAGAGAGGGGATTACAACCGATGCTGAATTGACCTACCGATTGCGAAAAGATGGAAATCTTATTCTAAGAGCTTACAATAGACCATATACCCGCAATTTTTTGATACGCATGAATGACGGGGAGTACATCAGTGCC
This sequence comes from Sphingobacterium sp. xlx-96, assembly GCF_011007365.1. Taxonomy (GTDB): domain Bacteria; phylum Bacteroidota; class Bacteroidia; order Sphingobacteriales; family Sphingobacteriaceae; genus Sphingobacterium; species Sphingobacterium luzhongxinii. The sequence goes on from NZ_WFKM01000015.1 coordinate 134,679, forward strand.
TTTGGTGTTGTATATAGGCAAGAATTTGACTCTTTCAGTGAATTCTGGAGAAAAATGTGGAATTGGGGATATCGAAAAGAACAAAAACCAAAAGAAGCTTTAAAAAAATAAAGGCTCTCCAATTGGAGAGCCTTTATGTTACTTAAACTTGCTTGCCAGTGCAGCTAGTTTAGATGCCATATCTGTTTCTGGTGCATGTTGTGTTTCCTTTTTTACCGAACGCTTACGAGGAGCTTTATCTTCAGTCTTCATGGACAGTCCTATACGATTACGCTTTTCGTCCACTTCTGTAACTGTCACCATTACTTTCTGCTGTACTTTGACAATCTCATGTGGATCTGAAACAAAATGATTAGCCAGTTGGCTAAGATGCACCAAACCATCCTGATGCACACCGATATCCACAAATGCTCCAAAATTTGTAATATTTGTTACGATACCTGGCAGTTTCATACCCGTCTTAAGGTCTCCAATGGCATTGACCCCATCTGTAAACGAAAAAGTTTCAAACTGCTCACGTGGATCTAGGCCAGGTTTGGCCAATTCGGAAATAATATCATTTAAGGTCGGTAATCCTACCTCATCATTTATATATTGCTTTAAATCGATACGCTTTCTAAGTTGTCCGTCTGTTATCAACTCTCTTACTTCTACACCCAAATCTTTTGCCATCTGTTCGACCAAACGATACCTTTCAGGATGAACAGCCGAAGCATCAAGCGCATGTTCGCCATTGCGGATACGAAGAAAACCTGCGGCCTGCTCGAACGCTTTGTCTCCCAAGCGAGGTACTTTCTTCAATTCACGTCTCGAACTAAATGGTCCATTTTCTTTCCGATAATTTACAATCTGCTGCGCTAAAGCAGGTCCTAAACCAGATATATAAGATAAAATCTGTTTAGATGCTGTATTGAGTTCTACCCCTACCGCATTCACACAAGAAATAACAGCATCATCCAATGCAGACTGTAGTTTATTTTGATCCACATCGTGCTGATACTGGCCTACTCCAATTGATTTCGGGTCTATCTTCACCAATTCAGCGAGAGGGTCCATTAATCTTCGCCCAATAGATACCGCTCCACGCACAGTAACATCATAATCCGGAAACTCTTCACGAGCCGTTTCGGAAGCCGAGTAGATAGAAGCTCCGCTTTCATTCACCATAACCATGGTGACTCCTTCTAGATTTAATTTGCGAACAAAATCTTCCGTTTCACGCCCCGCAGTTCCATTTCCGATTGCAATAGCCTCAACACTATATTTTGCGACTAGGTGTTTTACTGTCTTCTCCGCCTCTATTGCTCCTCCAGCTCCCGTATGTGGAAAAATAGCCGTATTTTCTAGCAGATTGCCCTGAGCATCCAATACAACAGTCTTACATCCTGTGCGGAATCCAGGGTCGATAGCCAAAAGCCGCTTCTGTCCCAATGGTGCCGCCAGCAAGAGTTGTCTTACATTATCGGCAAATACTTTGATAGCTTCCTCATCGGCACGTTGCCTTGTCAACACACGTACTTCCGTTTCCATTGATGGCTTTAATAATCTCTTATAACCGTCAATTAAAGCCAATTCAACCTGTTTAGAAGCTTCATTATTGCCTTTGATATACATTTTTTCAATACGAGGTATAACCTCCTCTTCCTCAACTTCAATATCTAAATACAATAATTCCTCTTTTTCTCCCCGGCGCATAGCCAGTACACGGTGCGATGGAGCGGAGTTTAGAGACTCATTCCATTCAAAATAATCTTTATACTTTAACGCTTGCTCTTCTTTACCTGGTACTACTCGTGACACAAATAGCCCCTTCGCCAAAAATAACTTACGTACAGTGGCTCGCACTTCGGCATCCTCAGCGATAGTCTCGGAAATAATATCCCTAGCACCTGCCAATGCCTCCTCGATATTGTTGACTCCGAGTTCGGTATTGATATAGTGTTCAGCATGCACATCTACTTCTCCTGTATTTTGGTTCAACAGCAATTCAGCCAACGGTTGTAAACCCTTCTCACGTGCGACGGAGGCCCTTGTTTTGCGCTTCGGCTTATAGGGCAAGTAGATATCCTCTAGAGCGGCCATGTTTTCAGCAGACTTAATCTGCGCTTCAAGTTCAGGTGTCAATTTGCCTTGGTCCTGAATTGATTTTAAGACCGTCTCTCTGCGTTTGTCCAAATCGCGCAATTGTTGAATTCGGTCACGAATAGCTGTAATCTGTACCTCGTCCAAACTACCTGTTAATTCCTTTCGATAACGAGAAATAAATGGAACAGTGGCACCCTCGTCCAAGAGTTCAATAGTCGTACGCACTTGTCGGTCTGTCAGTGACAACTCTTTCGAAATAATAATTTCGTGTAACATAAATTGGGATAATCAAATAAGAAAGAGAAAGCTGTTGAAGATTCATTTCAACAGCTTTCCATAAATTTAAAATATAGTTTTTAAGCTTGTTTTGTTGGTGTATTTGTATCAGAAGATTCCTCTTCTGATTTACTCGAGGCCACTTCTTTCCCCTCTACAGGTTCGGCAGCAGATTCTTCGGAAGCAAAGTGGTCATTATAACCATATTTATAATACTCGGTATCATCAACAGGATGTCCGCCTGGATTATGTTGATACGTATTCTCAGGCGCAGAAAACTGTGGAAACTTTTTCTCAGCAGCGTTGTCTGCAACCACATCCGCGTCTACTACAACGTCGTGTTGTTCCGTACTTGCTACTTTAGTTTCTGTTCTATCCGCTTTTGGCCTGTCTTCAACCGTAACGTCCAGATCTTTTTCAAAATTGTTGATTTGATCCGAAATTTCTCTTTTTATTCCTTCAGAAGCGTCTTTAAACTCCCGAATACCACGACCTAGCCCTCTAGCCAACTCTGGCAACTTCTTTCCACCAAATAATAATAGTATAACAATTACTATTAAAATCATCTCCTGCGTACCAATATTTAAAAATGCTAATGTCATAACTATAAAATTTTAGAAAGGCTAAGGTAAGTCTATTATCTTTTTACATCAATAGTTTCTTGTAATTATTTGAACACATTTATAACCTAATTTTTCAATTCAAACTTTAGTACCTTTGCAAACTAGTCGAAAATATGTTTGGGAATATAAAACTCAATAAATCTTATTACCTGAGTACGATGGCGCTAGCAGGGCCCGTTGTCATTTCTCAATTGGGTCACACATTTGTGCAAACAGCAGATACCATGATTGTAGGACACTTTGCAGGCACAATTTCGCTTGCGGCAGTTTCTTTAACTCATTCTGTATTTATGGTAGTCTTAGTAATAGGATTAGGAATCGCCTACGGTCTCACTCCGCTTATTGCTCAAGAAAACGGTAAGTCAAATAAAGAAGAATGTGCAAAACTGCTATCAAATAGTTTTTGGATCAATATCATATCGGGGATACTGCTTTTTTGTGTTGTATATTTTGGATCTATGTTTGCCATGCAGCATGCGGACCAAGATCCTGCGGTCGTTAAGGAAGCTAAACCCTATTTACTATTGCTCAGTCTATCCATATTGCCTCTGATGACCTTCAATACATTCAAACAATTTGCGGAAGGGCTGGGATTTACCAAGCAAGCGATGCAAGTAACTATCTGGGGAAATATACTGAATGTTGTCCTAGCAATTATTCTGGTAAAGGGAATGTTCGGCATCCCTCCTATGGGAATACGAGGCGTCGGGATCGCAACCTTAATTGATCGGGTGCTAATGATGTTGGTCATGATGATCTATGTATTACGGTCTAAACATTTTAAAAGTTATACCACTCATTTCAAGTTATTCTCTATCCGTAAAAAAAGAATTTTATCCATCCTAAAAATCGGAACTCCCGTTGCGTTACAGTACGTTTTTGAAATAGGAGCTTTTGCTGGAGCATCACTTATCGCGGGTAAAATTGGAGCTTTAGAACAGGCATCTCACCAAGTAGCCATCACGTTGGCATCTATGACTTATATGATGGCCAGCGGTATTGCAGCTGCTTCAACCATTAAAGTGGGCAATAGCTTTGGTAATAGAAAGTATGGTAGGCTACACAAGTTTGCAAAGGTGTCCTATCATCTGGTATTACTATTCATGATATGTACTGCCGCCTTATTTGCTATATTCAATCATCAACTACCGTACCTCATCAGTAAAGACACTGCGGTAATACATTTGGCCGCACAATTGCTACTTATAGCAGGTCTTTTCCAATTATTTGATGGCACTCAGGTTGTCGGTTTGGGTATTTTAAGAGGTATGGGGGATGTCAATATCCCAACGGTAATTACATTCATCGCCTACTGGGTTGTGGGTATACCAACTGGATACGTAATGGGAATAAACTTTCAATGGGGGATTCAAGGGGTTTGGTATGGTTTGACACTTGGATTGTTAACCTCGTCCATCTTACTCAATACACGATACCGGTATATTACAAAACAAAAACTAAAAATTACCGGATAATCCTGATTTCATTAAGCACAATTAATAGCTCCATCAATATATAACAGAGGGCTTAAATAAGGTATGTCCAAATTTGCTCCACGTAAGATAAACCAAACTCCCATTAACAGATAAAAAACTGGAATTATTGTCGAAAATTTTAACTTAAACATCTTTTTTGTCCATAGAGAAGTAATGGAGAACAATAACATGAGGGGAAGTGTCCCTAAACCAAATAAAACCATAAACTGAAAGCCTGATGCTGTACCATTGGCATTCATAGCGGATGCCAATGCCATGTACACCATCCCACAAGGCAACAGTCCGTTCAACACACCTGCAACAAAAGCACCTCCTGGTCTGTATAACCAATGCCCCATAAGCTTTGCAAAGGGTCGAATCGCCCGTGTTTGAAACTGAGCCAACGTCTTGGAATTTTTAGCAAACAGGTGAGATAAACCTATTAGTACAAGGATCGCACCCGTCAACAAGGAGAAAAGCTGTTGCCAACCCTGAACAGATGCCATAGTCCCGATTAGTCCCAATAACAAGCCTAAAGCACCATAAGTCAATATTCGTCCAAACTGATAAAGCAATTTATTGAAAGTCTGCTGCCAGGATATTTTTTGGTTGCCTTGAATAGCTATCAGAAGTGGTCCGCACATTACAGCACAATGAATACTTCCAAAAAGCCCCATAAAAAAAGCCAGATAATAATAAGTCATATATCCCTCCTATTGCAAAAACAAGGTTTGACTATCCATATAACTCCTTTCTTTACTTTCCCAATTCAATTCCAGTATCCAGTTTCCTTTAAGAAAAGTTGAAAGTGGCAGTTTAAACACATTAGAGACGGTGTAAAAAGGAATTTTCAAATCCAATTTGCCGTCTGATGGCCTTTTGAAGCTAAGTTCACCCTTATTGATATTTCCAATAAAAAAAATGGATAGTGTATCCCCTTCCAATTGCAGTCGAGGCCTAGCCCCATCATCCAAGGTGTTTTGTTTGCGCGTGTAAATATCATCGTACGCCAAGCCTCTTTCATAGTAATCATCGTCTACGAGCGTATCGGTATCCTTCGAAACCATATAAACACCTGCGCTGACAATAAGTAACATAAAAGTGCCTAAGCCTACAACTATTTTCATTCCCCAGTTCATACCTATGCTATTTTAAGATCCCGAAGGTGAAATAAATGTAGTCTTTAATGTCTCGACCACCTCGCCTTCGGATACGACATTTACACGTATATCTGTTTTGTACTTATCAAAAATACCTTTTTCGCCTATTAAAAAGAAGCTCAGTTTTGCGGATCCATCTTTTGAAAGTTTGCCTACATTATTAACCAACTGGATAGTCAATTTAGAATCTTGAGGAACCAAGTCAAATGTGATTTCCTTGCCACTCTTATTAATCAATTCTAATGTATACAAATTACTGACAGTCCCATCCGTACGAATTTGGTATGTACTTCCAGTAGCACGTAACAAAGAACCTCCTATTAGCGAACGGTTGAATATCATAAACCCAAAGCCACCGATCAGAAAACACAATATTATTGCATAAATAACATGACGAACACGGCTTTTCTTAAAGTCTTTCTTTCCTTCGATTTCACCCAACGAATAAAACCCGATCAAGCGCTTTGGTTTGTTGATCTTTTCCATAACGGCATCGCAAGCATCAATACAAGCCGTACAGTTAACACACTCAAGCTGTATACCATTTCGGATATCTATACCTGTCGGGCATACGTGTACACATAAGTTACAGTCGATACAATCCCCCTTATTCGCATCAATTTCGCCTTTACGTTGTTTACCTCGAGGCTCTCCTCTTTTTTCATTGTAAGCTACTGTAAGACTTTGATCGTCGAGCAGCACTCCTTGAAACCTTCCGTAAGGACATATCGTGGTACACACAATCTCCCGCACAAAGGCAAATACAGCATAGAATAATAAGGTGAAAATTACAATAGTAATCAATCCTCCTATATGACTATCGATAGGATCAGTGATTATCTTAAATAATGCCTCTACACCAATAATGTAAGAAAGAAAGATATTGGAGATTAAAAATGAAATAACTAAAAACACCGTATGTTTTAACAATTTCTTCCATGCCCGAGCGTCCGTATTAGGTCCGTTATCTAATTTTTTCTGTTGCGTCCAATCGCCCTCTATCCAATATTCGATCCGTCTAAAGACAAGCTCCATAAAGATAGTCTGAGGGCAGGTCCACCCACACCACACACGTCCAAAAATAGCCGTAAACAACACGATTCCTACAAGAACTATCAATGTTCCAAACACGAAAATATAAAGATCCTGAGGGAAAAACATATTTCCGAATATCGAGAACTTACGCTCAACGATATTAAACATCACAAAGGGATTGCCATTGATCTTAATGAAAGGAGCGGCAAATAGAAACAGTAGCAAACCATAGCCTACATACTGTCGGGCATTATAAAATGTACCCGATGGTTTTTTAGCGTATATCCAAGTTCTCTTTTTCTCTTTCGAAGGTAATACTGGTCCTTTGTCATTTACTACTGCTTCCATTGCTCCTAATAATTAAACACTATTGAAATTTCTATTTATTCGCAGTTGAATCAGTTGTGGTTTTGTTTGCATCATCGGCAGAGCCCCCCTCAGATTCGTAGGCCTTAATTTCAACTCCCTCAGATGCTTTTGCATTAGCAGGCTTTGTATCTCTAAGTGTTAAAATATAACTACTTACCTCTGCTATTTGGCCGGGAGTCAAAGTTTGCTCCCATGGAACCATCCCCTTCTCAGGTACTCCATACTTAACCGTCTTAAATACATCTTTAATTTCTCCTCCATGTATCCAAAATCTATCGGTTAAGTTAGGTCCGATTCCGCCTTCACCATTACCGCCATGACAAGCGACACAGTTAACAGCAAATATTGCTTTACCGGCTGGAGCCAGCGCAGCATCAAACAGAACAGAGCTCTCATCTATTAAATTAGCCGTTTGAGCAAGGTATTCCTGCTTTGTTTTTTCAGCCACGGCCAATTCCTGCAGATACTCCTGGTCTTGGTTCATTCCCCATCCAAAAACGTGGTACACCAAAAGATAGACAAAACCAAAGAGCACAGTAGAGTAAAATAAAGCATTAAACCAAGTTGGAATAGGATTATTCAATTCTTGGATCCCGTCATACTCATGATCGATAACCATATCTTTCTCTTCTTCAATAGGGCGTAGTTCCAATAGATTACTCCAGATCCTCCCCCACCTACCTTTTCCTTGAGCCTTCGCTAATCGCTTTATTTCATCCTCTTGTTTGGCGAGCTCTGGCATCGTGAGCCGAAGAATGGATTTCATTGCCTTATTAACCACTATAGCTGAAAACAATAAGGTAATCATCACTACAATCAAAGCGATGATTAGGATATCGCTGTATAAATCGGCCGCCCCAAATTTCCATTGGGTAACACCTTCCACAGGTTCAGCAGCCATTAAAAATAAACTCATAATTTCAAATTATCTTCAGATGAACACTTGGTTTTTTTCTCCGACTCGTCAAATGGTATATCCTTCATATACTGGATATAATCTTTCTTCATAAAAAACAACATGATACCAACCACTGCAAAGAAAATGATGAATATCCATAATGATGTGATTAGATACATCTCATCACCATTTAAGTTTGTTATTTGTTTGAACATATCTTTTTAACTTAATTGAATAATATTCAGTTCTTAATTCTCTGCAGAAACGGTCTGATCTGCTGTAGTCTTTACTTCAGCCTTTATATCTGTGCCGAGACGTTGCAAATAAGCGATAAGCGCTATGATCTCACGATCAGCTTTTACATTCACCTGATTAGAGGCTAAATCCTTCGCAATCATCTGTGCTTGTTTTTCTGCATTTGCTACAGCATTGTCCACATCCGAGTTAGAGTACGGTACACCTAATATCCGCATCGCATTCATTTTAGCGACCAGTGTACTGTTGTCTAGCTGTTGATCAATTAACCAAGGGTAGGGAGGCATAATACTTCCCGGAGAAGTAATAGTCGGATCCAACATATGGTCAAAGTGCCATTTATTAGGATACTTACCTCCTACACGATGTAAATCGGGACCAGTACGTTTTGACCCCCATAAGAACGGCATATCGTAAACATATTCGCCAGCTTTACTATACTCTCCATAACGTGACGTCTCAGACCGGAAAGGCCTTACTGCTTGTGTATGACAGTTGACACAACCTTCTTTAATATAAAGATCCCTTCCCTGTAGTTCCAATGCCGTATAAGGTTGTACGCTTTTAATCGTAGGTATATTATCCTTAATCATAAAAGTAGGTACCATCTCCACTATCCCACCAATCAGAATAGCAATTAATGCCAACACCATAAAAAGAACCGGCTTCCGTTCTAATCGTCTATGGGACGAACGTTCGCTAACAGTAACTGGTATTAAGGCAGGAGCCTCTGCAGGCTCATTTGCTACAAGTTTCCCTGACTTCATTGTCTTCACCAGATTGTATGTCATAATAATAACACCTGTTAAATACAATGCTCCTCCTAACGCACGCATCATGTGCATGGGTAGGATTTCTAATGTTGTTGCAAGGAAATTAGGATATTTAAGAACACCTTCTGGCGTAAACTCTTTCCACATCAACCCTTGTACAACTGCTGCCCAATACATAGGGATTGCGTAGAAAAGGATCCCTAATGTTCCTATCCAGAAATGCACATTGGCTAGTTTCTTTGAGTAAAGCTGAGTTTTATATATGCGAGGCAACAACCAATACAAGATAGCAAATGTCATAAAACCGTTCCAGCCTAGCGCCCCAATATGAACGTGTGCTACGATCCAGTCTGTAAAGTGAGCGATCGCATTTACTTGCTTCAATGACAGCATGGGGCCTTCAAACGTCGCCATCCCATAACAGGTCAAAGCAACAACCATAAACTTTAAGATAGGTTCGGCTCTGACTTTATCCCAAGCGCCACGCAACGTCAATAACCCGTTGATCATCCCTCCCCAAGATGGAGCGATCAACATGATCGAAAACACAACCCCAAGAGATTGCACCCATGATGGTAAAGACGTATAAAGTAAATGGTGTGGTCCCGCCCATATATAAATAAAAATCAAGGACCAAAAGTGTAAGATACTAAGCTTGTAAGAATAGACAGGCCTATTAGCCATTTTAGGCAAGAAATAATACATCATCCCTAAAAATGGTGTCGTTAAAAAGAACGCTACCGCATTATGTCCATACCACCACTGTACCAACGCATCCTGCACCCCAGCGTACACATAAACACTTTTCCAGAAACCCACTGGTAATTGGATCGAATTAACAATATGTAAGACGGCTACGGTGACAAAAGTCGCTATATAAAACCACACAGCGACATACATATGACGCTCCCTTCGTTTTATAATAGTACCAAACATATTGATACCGAACACCACCCAAATCAATGTAATACCAATATCTATAGGCCACTCCATCTCTGCATATTCATGCGAACTGGTAAAACCTAAAGGTAGCGTAATCGCCGATGCAACAATAATAAATTGCCATCCCCAAAAATGGATCTTACTCAACACATCACTAAACATCCTTGCTTTCAGTACCCGTTGTAAAGAGTAATATACTCCCATAAAAATGGCGTTACCAACGAAAGCGAAAATGACCGCGTTGGTGTGTACCGGACGCACCCTACCAAAGGTGGTGTACTGCGTCATAAAATTCATCGCTGGCCATATCAACTGCATCGCTATTAGTAAACCAATAGACATGCCGACGATACCCCAGACAATTGTTGCAATCCCGAAGTTGCGTACAATCCTGTTGTCGTAATTAAATTGCTCTAGCTGCATTACATTTCATATTTGATTTTCAATATAAAAGTATAGACAAAAATTTGACATTCCAATGATACACAGCTATAATAAAAGTGATTTTCGTCACTTTCTTTCTTTTTTAAATATCAAGCAAAAAAAAGAGACATATACGATATATGTCTCTTGATTTTTAGTCTGTTAATAGATCTATTTTAGATTCGATACCCGTGCTTTCCAGGATTTTCAATAACCGCTTTCACGGAAACAAGTTTGTATACGTAAGAAGCGGTCTCTGAGTTTAGACGTAGTTTAAAATAATTATCTTCCTTTTGTCTACGCATAGAAGCCTTTAAACTCCCACCGCCAACGTTATACGCTGCTGCTACTAGCGTCCAATCTCCAAATTCTTCGTAAAGTGACTTCAGATAACGAGCAGCTGCATGTGTAGACTTTAGAAAATCAACACGCTCATCTACCTTACCATTAACACGTAAGCCATACAACCTCGCTGTAGCAGGCATAAATTGCCAGTATCCACCAGCACCCTTGTGTGATGTAACTCGTGCATCAAGTCCACTTTCTACCAGTGGAATGTACTTAAAATCCTCAGGTATTCCATAAGATTTAAGGATGGATGCAATTTGCGGAAGATACTTATCGGCTTTTTTGTGCATTTGATAAGACTGTTGTCTTTTAAAGGAAAACTTGGAAAGATATTTACCAAGTTTCTGCTTGACGGTTGTGAGCTCCGTAGGAATACTTTCGTTTGCGAAAGTGAGAGAATTAACATAATCCTCATTTGAATTTGACATTGAGCTTACTTTTTCTTCCTTCAACCTTTCAGCGTGCTCTAACATCAATTTTTTGAACGGATTTTCAAAAGAATCCAGTTGCGGATTTGAATACAATCTCGATAAAACCATTATCGAAAAAATTGCACTAATACATAATACTTTTTTTCTAATCATTCACTCCCTTAATGCTACCCTATCCACGACAACTGTCGATCAAAAGATAGCTTGGTCCATTTATGAAGGGTCAAAGGTATAAACTATTACATTAAAAAACAAACACTTATAAATCTAGCTATAATATGAATATCTAAAAACAACCTCTTAACGCCACTTAAACAAAGAAAATAGAAAGCAAAAAAAAATCCATAATTACATTATTTTGAGTACCTTTGTACCTCTATTTTTATTTAAAAATTATGCCATTCAAAAATCAACGGAACAGTCGAGATGACAACTCCAGAAAACAAAGAAGCAACTCAGAAAACTTCAAATCCAAAGGTAGTTTTGGAAGAAAAAGCACGAATCCTAGAGGTGAGAGCTTCGGTAAACCATCTTTTTCTAAAGACAACAAAGAAGAAAAAACATCATTTGGAAAATCCAGTTTTGGCAAAAGCAAATTCGAAGAAGGGAGATCTTTTAGCAAAGGTTCATTCACAAAAGGTAGATCCGAAGAAGGAAAGTCTTTTAACAGAAGTTCCTTCTCAAGAAGTGGATCCGAAGAAGGAAAGTCTTTCAACAAAAGTTCCTTCGCTAGAAAAAGTTCAGACAATGACAGGTCTAATAATAAATCATCCTTCTCTAAAGACAGATTTGAAGAGAAAAGGTCTACTGGCAAACACTCAAAATTCTCAAAATCAAGTTCTGCTGCTTTTGACCGATCTAAGGATGGCGAATCAAGAGACAACAGAAATTTCAAAAAAGGCAGAAAACGTATATTTAGTGACGAATATAAAGAACAGAAGGAAAACAATGACTTCAAGTATTCGGATAAACATAAATTTAGGCCTGCTCATAAACCTGCAAATCACGAGGTTGAGGACGATGGCTTAATTCGACTTAATCGGTACATTTCGAACTCTGGAATATGTTCAAGAAGAAAAGCTGATGAATTGATTAGTGCAGGCGTAATTTCTGTGAATGGTGAAGCGGTAACCGAATTAGGCACAAAAGTAGATCCTGCTAAAGACGAAATCCGTTATAATAACGAACGATTGAAACGCGAAAAAATGGTTTACGTCTTATTAAACAAACCAAAAGATTATATTACTACCACAGATGATCCACAAGAGCGTCGTACTGTCATGGAGCTTGTTTCAAAGGCTACTAAAGAAAGAATATATCCTGTAGGTCGGTTAGATAGAAATACCACCGGGTTATTACTAATGACAAATGATGGTAACCTTGCTGACAAACTATCCCATCCAAAGAACAACATTACCAAAATCTATCAGGTTGAGTTAAATAAAAGTCTTACCCAGGGTGACTTTAATAAAATAGAGTTTGGTCTAGAACTTGAGGACGGCTTTATCAAGCCAGATGATTTGAGTTATGTACAAGGAGCTTCAAAACGTGAAGTTGGTATACAAATCCATTCGGGAAAAAACAGGATTGTACGTCGCATTTTTGAATCCTTAGGATATGAAGTTATAAAACTCGATCGGGTTGTATACGCTAGTCTAACAAAGAAAGACTTACCTAGAGGGCGTTGGAGGTATCTTGAAGAAAAAGAACTCATTCAGTTGAAACATCTGATAAAATAAAACTAAAGTCTCGACAATGTCGAGACTTTAGTTTTTTCCAGACCACATAAAATTCACGTAAAGATTCGTATTTTTATTGATTAATTAAAGAAGAGCTATGACAGACCCTAAAACACTCACTTCCGTTGCTGAATTTCACCAAACTTTCCAGCATCCTATTCTTGAGACACCTCAAATTCCTTCAGAAAGCAGATGCAAATTAAGGGTTTCTCTAATTGAAGAAGAATTAAAAGAACTTGAGGAAGCTATACAAGATAATAACATCGTTGAGATTGCGGATGCCCTATGCGACATACAATACGTATTATCTGGTGCAATATTAGAATTTGGTCTGAAAGACAAATTCAGTGCGCTATTTGAAGAGGTACAACGCTCCAACATGAGTAAGGCTTGCAAAAGTGAAGATGAAGCTATTGCGACACAAGCACACTACAAAGCAAAAGGAGTAGATTCTTATTACAAAGAAGTAGACGGTAAATTTTTGGTATTCAGAAATGGAGATCATAAAACCCTTAAGTCCGTAAATTACTCCCCTGCAGACCTTAAGTCCATTATAGAACAATAAAACTAAAGCGATCATTGATCGCTTTAGTTTTATTTATTTAATAATATCCAGCCCTTTTGGTGTATAATATTTCCATCTTGCTGTCGACCCTTTATAATATAATAATATGTCCCCCCACTAAGCCCTACCCCGTCCCAAGTGTTATTATAAGCTTTACTTTCATAAAGACGATCCCCCCAACGATTAACAATAGTCAATTCCAGTTGTAAAATCTCCCCTTGATTCACGAATATCAATTGATCATTGTAGCCATCTCCATTCGGTGTCAGTACATTGCTCATAACAAATAAGCCCTCGTTGAAACCTTCTCCATCTACGGTAATGAAAACAGTACTTCGAGAGGTTAAACCGAATTCATCAACAACTTCATAAATTAGCGAATCCGAACCAATGAATTTATTAACTGGCTTATATCGAACCTCACCAGACGGTAAGAACTCGGCAAACCCATTCAAAGCGCCCTCTACAATCTTAGCATTTTCCATCACGAACTTACCATCTCCTTCTTTATCATTCGACAAGACAGGAATTACAATACTTTGTCCTTCCTTCATGGTCACACGATCATCCTTGCTTTGAGGTGTAGCTCTCTTAATTCCGAATTTAGAAAAATAATTCACAGGAGCATTAGTAAACATGTTAGCCAAATTTTTTGTACTATGTCTTCTATTCTCTAAATAATTGGTCGTGGTCAATCTCCATTCATGAGCATCAGAATATTGAAAAATCTCCATACCAGAACTTTTAAGCAATCCGGATTCGTCCTTTTCATTATGTTCAAAGGTATAGGTTGTACGTACACTATTATCAGCATGCACGCCCCAAATCCTGTCAATTCCTCCCTCCTTTTTAACAAAAGACAAAACTCCATTCTCCAACGAATGCTTCATTACACTTACAAAAAGTTCAACATTCTTCTCGGGTTTAGCGATAACAGGACTATAATCCCCCTCTACCAAACCGATAGGAAACTCAAAAACAGAATTTGCGTGCATATTTTTTGAGAATAAAGAATTGATATTACCATTAGAGATTACCATTCTCCTTGGCGAAGCATTATCTAAAACACCATTCAGTCCGAGTGTAAAGCGATTCCCCCTCAGCTCAATACAAACGCCGTCGTCCATAAGACTGAACTTTGAATTAACAACAAAGATACCAGGCCTTAAATCTTCACCTTTTATAAACGGATGTTTCAATTTATCCAAAAGCAAATTTGCCTGATTACTAAGTTCAATATCGACCTTAATGTTGAGATTCCCATTTCCGTTAACCACCGTAGGCGTATTCTCTGTAAAGCGTGCATCTTTCATTAAACTTGGCGATACAATCCGAATTGTACCAAAGCCTTTCATCTGCGCACCAGGATCCAGCAGAATATAAGGAGATTGTATTTCCAAAACACCCTCGATATAAAGATCAGCATTGTGTCCAAATATTAATGTATCTGCGGCAATAACCAGCGACTCATCCTTGCCAATCGTCTGAACTTGATCTAAGATCACGGTCTTCGTAATCTGAACCTGAGAGTAAGTGTTGAGTGACGCCCCAATCGTCAGCACAAACAAAAATAACCACTTCATAATTCGATATGCTTTTACGATGAACAATTATTTAATCATCACATACCAATGTTTAAACACCTGAAGTGCTCGTCTAGCAAATTAGAATTAAACGACCGTAAAAATCCGTGTGCTCAAATAATATTATTCGAATTACAACAGTAGACAGTCCAAAAACTAATACATGAACGACCAAAATCAGATATTAAGAATGTTTATCCCAAGAGGGATAACCTTCTCGTTTTTCATAAGTATACACAAAGAAAGAAAATAAAAAGCAGAAAACTATAAAGAATAGAAAAAATATTACGTGACACTTATAAAGCGGTCACATTAATTTGTTACTACAGCTTAGATATTGACCTACACATTTAAAAACACTTAAGCTAAACTTAAATACTTTTCACCTTGTTTTACACCACGACTTTCCAATCCTTTATCGATATAAGTCTGTATCTTCGACTTAGGAAAATTCCAATTAGGAGCTATTAAAAGTTCCTTATCTGCAATACCGAAAACGCGCTGTATTATAATATCTGGCCTTAACAATGGAATGAACTTCGCTAAAAATTCAGTATATTCCTCAATACTAAAAAGTTTGAAAGGGTCTCTTTTGTATTTCACTCCCATAATGGAGCCTTCGACAATATGCAAATGATGTAGTTTAACAAACTTAATATGCGGATGCTTATTGATTTCATCAGCATACTTTAACATCATCTCTTCACTCTCCCAAGGAAAACCAAATATGGTATGTACACAGAGCTCTAACTTAGTTCCTTCAAGTAGCTTCATTGTACTTAAAAACTCTTCGTGTGAACATCCCCTATTAATAAGATCTAAAGTCTCATTATAGATAGATTCCATTCCCATTTCTAAATCAACATCAAGTCTGTCTGTATAAGACTCTAGTAAAGCTATCTTTTCAAAATCTAAACAATCCGGTCGGGTGCCGACAGACAACCCGACGGTATTCTCTGGATCAATACTAAGTGCCTCGTCATACATCATTTTAAGAAGATGAGTTGGAGCATAGGTGTTTGTATTAGGTTGGAAATAGATAATGAACTTCTCTGCTCCATAGCTATTTCTTGCACGATTAATCCCATTTTCCACCTGTTCTTTAATACTTGGAATTTTCCTAGCAGTATCCGGTGTAAATGAATCTACATTACAGTATGTACAGCCTCCATATCCCTTACTACCATCTCGATTTGGACAGGTAAAATTTCCATCAACTATAACTTTAAATACCCGCTGTCCACTATACTTCTCTTTCAAGTATGCTCCATAATGATTATATGGCTTTACGCCGTTGTCTAGTAATGTACCCATTGTAGTTGCAAAGATAGAGATTAGATAGCATATTTTAGGCTAATCTGGGATATTTGGTTTTAATGGGAACATATACAACTTTACAACAACAAAAAAGCCCCATCAGTTTCCTGAAGGGGCTTCGTGTAAAAAAAGGCACCGACCTACTCTCCCACCTGTTACGGCAATACCATCGGCTCTGGCGGGCTTGACTTCTCTGTT
>NZ_WFKM01000016.1 GCF_011007365.1 Sphingobacterium sp. xlx-96
ATCGGCGGTGTCTACCTCTTCCCATTCCGAACAGAGAAGTCAAGCCCGCCAGAGCCGATGGTATTGCCGTAACAGGTGGGAGAGTAGGTCGGTGCCTTTTTTTACACGAAGCCCCTTCAGGAAACTGATGGGGCTTTTTTGTTGTTGTAAAGTTGTTACTATCTAGAAGTATAAAGTACACGTATTTCTCTATCATAATTTGTATTTTCATATAAATTTGTGTGAATAACACGACATCAATTTTATGAATACATTAATAACCAAAAGTATGAGAGTAAGTTTATGTTTAGTTTTTTTTCTCTTTTCTAATTATTTAAAGGCACAGCGAGTCCCCCTAGCGGACAGTGTGATTACCACAAAGCATCAAATAACTGCAAATGGACAGAAGTTTGCTTATACAGCAAAGACCGGGACTCAACCAGTCTGGGATGGAAATGGAAAAGTATTAGCAACTGTTCATTTTACGTATTACACGAGGGATGATGTCTCTAATCGCAACAAAAGGCCTTTAATAATTTCTTTTAACGGTGGGCCTGGATCTGGCTCGGTTTGGATGCATTTGGCTTATACGGGACCTAGGTTATTAAATATTGATGATGAAGGCTATCCCTTGCAGCCTTATGGTGTTAAGGAAAATCCCTATACAATATTAGATGTCGCTGACATTGTGTATGTAGATCCTATTAACACGGGGTATTCACGAATTTTGGATGAAAAAGCAGATCGCACATTGTTTTTTGGCGTTAATGCAGATATTAAGTATTTAGCGGAATGGATAAATACGTTTGTGACAAGGAACAATCGGTGGAGCTCACCAAAGTATCTTATAGGGGAAAGCTATGGTACGACACGCGTATCTGGACTGGCGTTGGAATTGCAAAATGCACAATGGATGTATCTTAACGGTGTTATTTTGGTTTCTCCAACAGACCTAGGCATTAAACGTGAAGGTGCTGTGGATAAAGCCAATCGTCTACCTTATTTTTTAGCAACGTCATGGTATCACAAACGATTGTCCCCGGAATTACAAAGTAGAGATTTAGAGGAGTTACTTCCTGAAGTGGAAGCATTTACATTGAATGAGCTGCTTCCCGCTATAGCGCGAGGAAGTAGTTTGCCTGTCACAGAGAAGGCTACTATCGTGAAAAAGATGGCTAGATATTCGGGACTTACGGAGCTTTTGATAGAACAGAACAATTTAGACGTTTCTACTTCCCTCTATTGGAAAGAATTATTGCGGGATAAAGGAATGACTATAGGACGGTTAGATTCTAGATATCTGGGAATAGATCTTAGGGACGGTGGAGAACGACCGGATTACAATGCGGAGTTAACTTCTTGGTTGCACTCATTCACACCTGCCATAAATTATTATTATTTAAATGAGCTAAACTATAAAACTGACGTGAAGTATAATATGTTTGGACAGGTACATCCTTGGGATCGATCAAATGATAATACTGGTCTTAGTCTGAGACAGGCTATGGCTGCGAATCCGTTCTTACACGTTATGGTTCAGTCTGGGTATTACGATGGAGCCACAGATTATTTTAATGCGAAATATAACCTATGGCAGATGGATCCTTCGGGCAAACTTTCTGGAAGGATGAATTTCTTTGGTTATCGAAGTGGACATATGATGTATTTGAGGAAGGAAGACTTGATAAAGGCTAATAATGATATTCGAGAATTTATCAAAAGGTCTATTCCGGCAGTCGATCAAGCAGCTAAGTATTAAGGTTGTTGACCGAATTCCTAGACAATGCATTTTTATTGGATCAAATTTTGGACGTTAAGCCATTTTAATAGCATCTTTATACTTTATAAATTTTACATATGAATGTATATGAACTAATCTCAATCGGATTATACATGTTGCTGATGATTGGAATAGGTGTTTATTCGTGGAAGAAGTCTACGAGCAACTCTGAAGAATTTTTAATCGGAGGTCGAAAAATGGGAGCTGCAGTGACAGCACTTTCTGCCGGTGCGGCAGATATGAGCGGTTGGTTATTGATGGGCTTGCCGGGAGCCATGTATCTTTCTGGATTGTCAAGTGCCTGGATAGCCATTGGATTAACAATTGGTGCCTTTTTGAACTATGTGATTGTAGCTCCACGTCTACGAGTTTATACCGAGGTTGTTAATAATGCGATCACACTGCCAGTTTTTTTTGAAAACCGTTTTCGGGATAAAACACAGTTGTTGAAGATCTGTTCTTCCGTATTGATTTTGGTTTTTTTTACCTTGTATACGTCGGCAGGTATGGTTTCTGGCGGAAGGCTATTTGAATCGGCTTTTGGAATAGATTATTATACAGGACTTTTTTTGACAACCTTTGTCGTCGTACTTTACACCTTTTTAGGAGGCTTTTTAGCCGTGAGTTTAACGGATTTTGTCCAAGGAACTATTATGGTCACTGCCTTAGTAATTATTCCTATCGTCATTGTTATGCAAATTGGTGGTTTAGGTACGACGTTGGATATTATTAAACAAAAGAATATCAGTTATTTAGATCTTCTAAAGGGTACAACAGCAGTTTCTGTGGTGTCTTTATTAGCCTGGGGCCTAGGTTATTTCGGGCAACCACATATCCTTGTTCGTTTCATGGCTATCGCTAGTATTAAAGATATGACTAAAGCGAGGCGTATAGGTATTAGTTGGATGATTTTTACCGTTGGAGGAGCAATGTTGGTTGGACTTTTTGGGATAGCCTATTTGTATAAATTTGATCAGCTCAAAATGGCTAGTTTCGATGGATCGAAAGAAATGGCGGAGACAATTTTTATACACTTGTCTAGGGTACTGTTTCACCCCTTGATTGGAGGTTTTTTGCTTTCGGCAATATTGGCTGCAGTAATGAGTACAATATCTTCTCAGCTACTGGTTACCTCGAGTTCCATGACAGAAGATATCTACAAGGCATTTTTTAATAGAAAGGCTTCTCCTAAGAATATGTTGGTGATGAGCCGTCTTTCCGTGCTTATAGTCGCAGTTATTGCATTATTATTGTCGTTAAATCCGAAAGATAGTATCCTGAATCTTGTGGGCAACGCATGGGCGGGATTTGGTGCTGCTTTTGGCCCCTTGATCATTCTGTCTCTCCTGTGGAAGCGAACTACGGCGATGGGAGGCTTATTGGGGATGTTAGTTGGTGGAATAGTCGTCTTACTATGGGTATATGTGCCACACAATTTTAAAACAGTGTATGAAATTATACCAGGGTTTATCTTGAGTTTTTTAACAATAGTAGTGGTTTCTTTAGCTAGCAAACCCGTTAATAAGGAAATTCAGGATGAGTTTGACGAAGTTAATAAAATTGTTAATTCATAATGAATAGAAAGGGAGTATGTGCATGCTCCCTTTCTATTTATAGCACAGCGAAGTTTATTCTGCTGGGTGCTGATTTATCAAAGTATATGCGGTGTGAGTTTTTGATGTAGTCTTCAGCCTTTGCTTTGTATATATCCATAAATTGATTCGGATTTCTGTCTGTTAAAGGGAACCAACTGTGTTGTACTTGAACCATTATTTTATGACCTTTTTTAAAAGTATGAGCTACGTCAGGTAGATTTACTTTTACATTGGTGATTTCATTGGGTTTGAATGGTTCTGGTAAACTGAAACTATTTCGAAATTTACCACGCAATATTTCACCTCGAACCAACATTTGATAATTCTGCATAACTGTTTCTGTATTCAATGGAGAAATATCACTTGAGCTATCTGGATATACATCGATCACTTTTACAATAAAATCAGCATCTGTACCAGTCATGGATACATACAGATCCGCTTGTATAGGACCTACTACAGTCAAATCGTTTGCTAGAACTGCCGTCTCAAATACCATCACATCAGGTCTGTTCGCAGCGAAACGCTGATCTGCAATCATATATTCGCGCGTTCGGTTTGTAAATATTCCATCTTGAGAAGGGATGGGCTTTTTTGGATCACTCGTATATTCAACATATTTATTTTGCGTGTCGTTCGCCTTTTCTGTCAGTTGATTATCTTCATTGAGGTAGAGTGAAGTCATTTTAGCTTCTTTAGGTGGCCATTGTGAAAATTGATGCCATTTATTTGAACCTGTTACAAATATATTAGCTTCTGCAGGATCAAAGTTACCCTTTCCTTTAAGATAGTATTCAAAGAAAGGAAGTTCAAAGTTCTCTTGATAATACGTGCTAGTTTCTTGATTAAACTTAATGTCACCAAAGGAATCTCCCTTTGTACGTACCCATCCGCCATGGAACCAAGGCCCCATCACTAAAATGTTGTTGTTCTTGTTATTTTTCTTTTCAATCTGTTTATAAGTTTCAAAGGCACCATAAGTGTCTTCTGCATCAAAGAGTCCTCCAACTACCATGACGGCGGGTTTTACTGCATGAAGATGGTGTGTAATGGTACGATTGTTCCAGAAAGTATCTAGCGTGCTGTGCTTGGCAAGGTTATCCCAGAATTTCACAGTATGATTTAAATACTTCGTTTTTAATTCGCTTAGTGTGGGATTGTCTAAAAAGAATTTATACCAATCTTTTGAAGGTAGATTAAATCCTTTCGGACCTTGCTCGTTAGTGATAGGTGCAGGTCTGGGAGCGTCAAAGGTATACATGAACCGAAAGGCATCAATAAGAAATAACGCACCTCCATGATGAAAATCATCACCGATAAACCAATCGGTAACTGGTGCTTGCGGGGAGACTGCTTTTAGAGCCGGGTGTGAGCCAATAAGTGATACTGTAGAATAGAATCCTGGGTAAGAGATGCCATACATTCCTACTTTTCCGTTGTTATTCTTAACATTTTTTACGAGCCAATCTATGGTGTCATAGGTGTCTGTACTTTCGTCTATTTTATGCTTGTTTTCTTTTGTTCGTGTGGGTCTGATGTCTTCAAATGTACCTTCGCTCATCCATTTGCCCCGTACATCTTGATATACAAAAATATAAGAAGATACCGCCATTTTGTCGAAATTACCCAAGCTCTTTTTGTACTTATCAATTCCATAAGGAGCTACCGTGTACGGAGTCCTATTTAGTAATATAGGGTATTTTGTACTCTTGTTTTTAGGGACATAAATAGATGTGAATAGTTTGGTTCCATCTCGCATAGGGATATATTCTTCTATTTTGTCATAATGTGCCTTAATGTAAGTTTCATTAACCTCCTGCGCCCGAAGAAAGTTAATGAGTAAAAGGAGCAGGGGTAGGGTAAATAATTTTTTCATAAATAAAATGGTAATCAAATTACAATTGAATATAGCGAATTATACTAATTTTTCTAAATTAGGCTACACAAATTTTAAAAGGTCATGGGGTTAAAGCAAGGATTTTTAGTCGAGTTAGAACGAGAAACAGAGAATACAAGACGTATTATAGGTAGATTGAAAGATGAGCATTTGGATTGGAGGCCGCATACCAAATCAATGACAGTTGGAGAATTAGCAGCTCACGTTGTCGAATTGCATAACTGGGTATATGCCGCCTTAGGGATGGCCGAGTTTGATTTTAAAAAGCATTATATTCCACTTAAAGCGACAAGTATAAACGCAATAAAGGAAGTGCTTGATCAAGGGTATGATAAGAATGTTGCAATGATCACTTCGTTAACAGAGGAGGACTGGTCTTCAATGTGGCGTTTACGCGCAGGAGATTATGTTATAGCGGAGATGTCCAAAGAGGGGGCAATGCGCTTTATAATCCAAAATCATCTCATTCATCACAGAGGACAGCTATCTGTGTATTTACGGTTACTAGATATTCCTGTGCCAGGAATATATGGACCATCTGCCGACGATATGAATAAAGGCTAGCAAATAAAAAAGGCTTCATTTCCCATGAAGCCTTTTTATTATATAAATTGAGACGGCTTATTTAGCTAATTCTTCCGCAATAGCTTTACCGATTTCAGCTGGTGATTCTACAACGCGGATACCGCACTCACGCATGATTTTCATCTTAGCTTCTGCTGTATCATCTGCTCCACCAACAATCGCTCCTGCGTGTCCCATACGACGTCCTGGAGGCGCTGTTTGTCCAGCGATAAAGCCAACAACAGGTTTAGTTCCGTTTTCTTTGATCCAATGAGCTGCTTCAGCTTCCATTCCTCCACCGATTTCACCAATCATGATGATTGCTTCAGTTTCTGGATCGTTCATTAATAATTCAACAGCTTCTTTAGTAGTTGTTCCAATGATAGGGTCTCCACCGATCCCGATTGCTGTAGTAATTCCTAAGCCAGCTTTAACGGTTTGATCTACTGCTTCATATGTTAATGTTCCTGATTTAGAAACAACACCTACTTTACCTTTTTTGAAGATAAAGCCTGGCATGATACCTATTTTAGCCTCTTCAGCAGTGATGATTCCAGGACAGTTAGGGCCGATTAAACGAGAGTTTTTGTCACTCAGGTAAGATTTTACTTGAATCATATCTTTAGTAGGAATACCTTCCGTAATACAAACGATTAAAGCGATTCCTGCCGCTGCCGCTTCCATAATAGCATCTGCTGCAAATGCTGGGGGTACAAAAATGATGGAAACATTAGCTCCGGTATTATCTACTGCATCTTGTACAGTGTTGAATACTGGACGATCCAAGTGGGACTGACCACCTTTACCTGGTGTTACACCACCTACAACCTGAGTACCATACTCAATCATTTGAGAAGCATGGTAAGTGCCTTCTGTTCCAGTAAAACCCTGAACGATAACTTTTGAATCTTTATTTACTAATACACTCATTGTTCTATTTTTTTGCAGAGCAAATCTACTATTTTGTAATGACTTCTGGAAATTATGCCGCCGCTAATCGGATTTTTTGTTAGAAAACTTCATCTTGGATAGCAAATCCCAAGATACGACTCCCACGGTAACGGAGACATTGAAAGAATGTTTAGTGCCAAATTGTGGTACTTCGATGCAGCCATCTACTAAGGGTAAAAGTTTTTCATCAACTCCGTTTACTTCGTTTCCAAATATTAATGCGTATTTGTCTTCAAGAGATGGGACAAAGTCCGGCAGAGATATCGAATTAGATACTTGCTCTATTGCATAAATTTTATAGCCTTCGTTTTTTAGTTCTTGGATGGCTTCTATATTATTGTCGTAATGTTTCCATTCTACAGATTGTGTAGCACCGAGAGCTGTTTTTTCTATTTCGCGATGTGGTGGTTGCGCTGTAATACCACAAAGTATAATTTTTGTTAGACCGAAACCGTCGGCCGTTCTAAATGTTGAACCCACATTGTGCATACTGCGAACATTGTCTAATACCAATACGATAGGGGTCTTTTCCTGTGCTTTAAATGAGGTTATATCAGTACGATTCAACTGATCCATTGAAAGTTTTTGCATGCACAAAATTAGCTAGTAAAAATGTAAAAAGGAAGATATGTGACAATTTGTATTTGTGCCGCTCGGGAAACACAAAATAAAACTTTAAAATAGATTTTGAATATTGGATAATACTGGTTATTTTTGCAATCCGAATTTAGTATAAAAAAGTATAATAAAATATAGCTAAGAGAAATGGCAAATCATAAATCAGCGATTAAAAGAATTAGAGCTAACGCTGCGAAGCGTCTAAGAAACCGTTACCAAGCAAAAACTACACGTAACGCGATTAAAAAATTACGTACTACAACTTCTGCTGAAGAGGCTAAAGCGTTATTACCACGCGTAGTTTCTATGTTAGATCGTTTGGCTAAGAAAAATGTTATCCACAAGAAAAAGGCTTCAAATAACAAATCTAAGTTGACAAAATTTGTTAACAAATTAGCATAGTCTTTTTATGAAAGAATATAAAAAAGGATGCCTGTGCATCCTTTTTTTTATATGTAATAAAGGCAGTTTATTGACTGCCTTTATTATTGACGATAGCTTCCGTGATGTTTTTTAGTTGCTCTGGATTATTTTTGTAAGCTTCTAAGTCATAGAGTTCGACTTTTCTAAAGTCAATTGGATGACTTTCTGATTGCAAGTAAATAAACCCCGATTTAAGTAACTGTCCATCTTTCTTTTGTGTCTTGTCGTAGTTATTTACATTTCCTCCGCCTATTTGAGGCTTATAATATTCGAGGACAGTTTCCCCCTCAAGTACATGTCGTATCACGGAGTCGCCTAATACTATAAAGTCGGCTTTGACCCATTCATCTCCATGGTATGTTTTAGAACTGGAATTAACACAATGTGGTGTGAATAATTCGTTACGATATACGACATTTGTCCCAGGGGTACATAGATTAGAAGTGGTACGTACAGAGCTAGGGGTATTATCTCCACCCAATAATTGGGCCTCGATAGATATAGGGAAATCTTGGTCTTTTAACATTGTATTCGGAGATTGACTATGTAACATTGCTCCGCTATTGCGCCAAGCCCATCCTTCACCACCACTTGCCTGTTCATCCACAAATCGATATTCAAGACGGAGTACATAATAACCGTAGGGTTTATTGTAGCCTAAATGTCCGTACTGTTGGTTAAAACTTTCATACCCATCATAACGTACTTTTAATAAGCCGTCCTCTACTCGGAATGTATTTTTGTAGTTTTCGCCAACCTCATGCGATCGAATTTTAACGGTCCAGTCTTTTATGTCTTTGCCATTAAATAGCTGTATAGGCTTTGGAACTTTTGAGACTGTGTTGGATGTGCTCTTGACCGTGTTGCAGGACAACAGTGTCGCGGTAGTTACTACCGCCATAAAAAAAGGTTTTAGGTTCATTTGATTATTGTATCTTGATTAGAGTAACGTGTTTTGATGCTTGACATAGTCGCTTGGACGTATACCTATTACTTTGTTAAAAGTATTGCTGAATGTCGGTAGACTACTGTATCCCACTCGTAAAGCGGCTTCATTGACGCTTATTCTTTCGTCTAATAAGAGACGAAGAGCTGTAAGCATTCTGAGTATGGTATAGTACTGGATGAATGACATGTTTAGCTCTTTTTGAAAAAGACGGGCCAACGTACGCTCACTAACATCAAATTTCTGTGAGAGGTCTTTAAAGCTAATATTTTCAGATATATTCTTTTCTAAGAATGATACGATATCTTTTAGTTTGTCATGTTGAGGATAAGGTAGAGCTAACGGCAGCTCGCATTGGGACAATTCAGGTAAAATTAATTTGAATGCTTTTGCAATAGAATACTTCGGCTCTTCGACAGGGAAGATATTGCCGTTCCAACGATTTGTAAACATGATTAACTCGATAAGTAAATCATTAACAGGATAGATGTTTATTTTATCAAAGAAATCAGTATCTGTTTCATATTTTGGAAAATATAAGTTTCTCATAACGACATGAGAAGAGCTAGGATGAATGCTGTGTTTAATACCTGCTGGGATCCAGATGTAATGGCGAGCGGGTAAAAAATAAGACTTATCTGAAGTTTTCAGGAATACCACGCCACCTTCAGTATACAAAAATTGTCCCTTTTTATGTAAATGCTCTTCGATATGATTATTGCCCATCAATGCATGGTGACAATAAATACTATCTTCAAATGCGTCTACATCGGTCATGTAATACTTATTAACATACTCCTTTTCCATAGCTTGTTGTTTGAGCCCTAAATTTCTTGATTTTTGCTTACAATACCAAAAAGTAAGTGTTAGCTTACTCAAAAAATAAACGATGCCATGTAAAACAGTGTCTTAACCTTTGTCTGAATAAATTTTTAGCTATTTGATATTTAAGGGATTAAAGTGTTTCGTACTTCTCTTGTCTTTGTTTTTTATCCTTTTTATTGTTTGACTATCAGAACGTTGTGTTTTTTTTGATTAGAATCAATAATTTACTGGCAGAATATAATAATTTAGCTATATTATTAATTTATAATATTGTAAATTGTTTGATTAATAGAAAGATACAAATAGCCAGATTTTAAAATAATGAGCATTGAAAGAATACGTTTAAAAACTTTGCAAGATAAAGTTATGACTGCAGAACAGGCTGCCGCATTTATCCAAGATGGTATGGTAGTCGGCTCTAGTGGTTTTACAAAGGCAGGAGACAGTAAAGTTGTCTTACCTGCATTTGCAGAAAGGGCTAAGAGAGAGCATATAAAAATTACATTGATGACAGGGGCTTCTCTGGGACATGATACGGACGGCAAGTTGGCCGAAGCTGGTGCACTTAGTAAGCGTATGCCATTTCAGGTAGATCGCACGTTGCGGAATAAAATTAATGCAGGAGAGGTTTTATTTATTGATCAGCATTTGAGCGAAAGTGCTGAATTATTGCACAATAAAAATCTTCCTCCAGTAGATATTGCGATACTGGAAGTAGCATATATTGATCGAGACGGTAGCATCGTGCCGACTACCTCGGTAGGGAATTCTGTCACTTTTGCGGCTTTGGCCAAACAGGTAATTCTCGAGATCAATACCGCAGTTCCGGAAGAGGTATACGGCATA
This sequence comes from Sphingobacterium sp. xlx-96, assembly GCF_011007365.1. Lineage (GTDB taxonomy): Bacteria > Bacteroidota > Bacteroidia > Sphingobacteriales > Sphingobacteriaceae > Sphingobacterium > Sphingobacterium luzhongxinii. Next base: position 10,425 of record NZ_WFKM01000016.1, read on the forward strand.
CATGATATCTATCAGGCGGAGGATTATCCACATCGTAACGTTATTCCCATTGTGGCTCCTTGGAACAAAATAGGCAGAAAGACGATTCCGTTAAATCCAGAAAAGGTGATAGGTGTCGTATTTACAAATATTACGGATAGCCCCGCAGATATTGCGGCACCCGATCAGAAAACCACTTCTATAGCGAAGCATATCTTAGCATTTTTTGAAAATGAGGTTAAACTGGGACATTTGACAGATCGCTTACTTCCTATCCAAGCAGGAATAGGCAAAGTAGCTAATGCCGTGCTGATGGGCTTTAAAGACAGTAACTTTTATGACTTGACAATGTTCTCAGAAGTCTTGCAGGATAGTACTTTTGATCTTATTGATTCCGGAAAGCTTAGTTTTGCTTCTGCTTCTTCAATAACAGTGTCGGAGGATTGCTATCACCGTGTTTTTGATAATTTGCAGCGTTATAGAGATAAATTTGTCCTACGGCCTCAAAATATATCCAATACACCAGGTTTAATAAGACGTCTCGGTGTAATTGCGATTAATACGGCAATAGAGTTTGATATTTATGGAAATGTCAATTCGACACACATTTCCGGAACAAAGATCATGAATGGTATAGGTGGTTCCGGAGATTTTGCCCGGAATGCTTACCTAAGTATTTTTGTGACGCAAGCCGCTTCCAAAGAGAACGCGATCTCCCACGTATTGCCTATGGTCTCTCATGTAGATCATACAGAACATGATGTTGATATCTTGGTTACCGATATTGGATTAGCTGATCTAAGAGGGTTAGCGCCACGGGAAAGAGCTCAACAGATAATAAACAACTGTGTACATCCAGATTATAGGTCAGAGTTACAGTCGTATTTTGACCGAGCTTGTGAAAGAGGTGGACATACTCCACATTTGCTAGAAGAAGCCTTTAGCTGGCATTTAAGATTAGCTGAAAGTGGTACAATGAAAAAATAATACCAAAAGACTACAGGGGAATTAGCCTCTTGTAGTCTTTGTTGTTTTTGTAAAACGGCGTTTGCGTAAGTAACTTTGGCTCCAAGCAGCTATTACTAGTATTAGGATCGGCAGTACAACATTAATTAGTTGCCATTTCAACTTCTCATTTTTCACAGCCGACTGGTCCAATAGACGTAGTTTTACCTCTCGGTTTCGGAGAGAAATCAACCGTTCATCATTCATGAAGTAATCGACAATATTTTCCAGAAATACCCTGTTTGCATATTGTTGTTCTGTAAAACGGTCCCAACCTAGCGGATATGGGGATTGATCTTTGTAATTAACTTGATTAATAAGCCAATCTCCGTCAGCTATTACCAACATTTTTGCCTCTTCAGAGATATTTGTCAAATCTATTTTTTCGGTAATTCCTATTGGGATCGGTCTGTTTTGAAATAGGTAAGGGAATTTACCCCTTAGCAGAGCAGCTACTGCTTTCGGTTCTGTTCTAAAATTTTGAGGATCAGGTTGCTCTTCGACCATTTGTAAAGAGATAGGTCCTGGAGTATTAATTATACGGCTGAAAGGGGATGAGTATAACAGAATCTCTTTCCTAATGCCTTTTACGGCTATTGTATCCACAGTTCCGATGAATTCAGTACGTATACCATCTAGATTTTTTAGAATGGGGTTTTGACTGGTAGGCATAAGAATTGGAAACAAATACCAAGGAACAAGTTCAATCTGCGCTTGCGTACCTATATTTCCTACTGACAATGGGATTTGGGAGCAGTTTAAATCAGCGATTAGATTGTAGTTCAATCGTGCTCCATAAAGGAATAATTGATCGTCTAGGTTTAGTTCTTTTCCAATCAATGGTTGACTACCCGTTTTTTTTAGGTAATCCAAGCTTGCGTCTATTTGATCTATCGCCCAAATGATGGAACCACCATTTCTTACATAATAGTCCAATTTATATTTTTCTTGCTCAGAAAATGCCTTTTGGGGTTTAGCAATAAAGAGAATAGCAATTTCTTTAAGGTCATGTAGTGATATGGAGTCGAGGTTTAATCGACCGACCTGATTAGAAACCCCTAAGGATCGCATGGCGTCATATAGTTCGAGATCAGATGGTTCGCCATGGCCCTCTGTAAAAGCAATGTATGGAAGCTTGTCCGTGTTTATTTTTGTGATAGCGGAAACAAAAGCATACTCTAAATTCTGAATAGAGTTGTTGAGCACCTGCTCCGGCGATTGCCCTATTTTGTTTTGCAGTAGGTTCACGTTGATTTCTTGTTCATCATGGCTAATAATAGCCGCAGGAAAAATCAATGTCTGATTGAAGCCACTCTCTGATTTGATACTTAAGTTGGTCGGATATAGACCGCGGCTGATAAGTGCTTCCGTGTATTGTTTTTGTTCTTCTTGACTTCCTGCGTTAGGATCGATAATATTGACTTTCACTTTACCTTTAGAATAGGATTTTAAATCATGAGCCATATCTATCGCTGCTTGTCTCAATCTTTTAAACCCCGCTGGCAATTTTCCATCCAAAAAGATCGTAATATAAGTGTCTTTTTTAAGGTCAGAAACTATCGCCTTAGATGTTTCGTTTAAAGTGAATCGTTGATCGGATGTGAAATCCAACCTTCCGTATAATTGTTGAAAAATAGAATGATTTAAAGTGAAAGCAATTAAGAGGCAGATGGCGTATACGACTAAGGTTTTTTTTCTAGGTCTGAATTGACGACCTAAGTGGCCTATGGAAAATACTATAAAAAGGGATTGTACACTCAAAAAATAAATCAGGTCACCGAAATTCAATACACCTCTACTTACAGCGTCGTAGTGTTCAATGATCCCAATTTTTTTAATGAGCTCTTCGTTGTAAGATACAACGCTGATTTGGCTAATGGCGTCAAATCCGTAAAAAAATAAGAAACAAACGAAGACCGCTAGCAAGAAGGCTATAATGGGATTATTGGTCAATGATGAACAGAACAATGTTATAGAAGTAAAGGTCGCACCTAGTAATAGGAGACCTAAATAGCAACCGATAGTGGCTCCGATATCGATATTTCCTATAGGGAATGCTAAAAGATAAGTCGTTATTGCATATACTATCGTAGGGATGATAGCGAGCAAGACAATCGTCAGAATTCCTAGAAACTTGCCCAGTATGATTTGTGCCAAGCTGATCGGACGACTTAATAGCAACTCCCATGTACCATCAGATTTTTCTCCCGAGATACTGCGCATACCGATCGCCGGGACTAAAAATAGTAATAAATATGGTGCTAGGTTAAAGAAGCTATCTAAAGATGCATACCCCGTTTCTAATATGGAAGTGTCGGGAAAAACCCATAGTAGTAGACCGGTTATTAGGAGGAAAATTCCGATTGCCAGATAGCCGATTAAGGAATTAAAGTAACCTGCTATTTCTTTTTTGTAAATGCTAAACAACTTGCTTTCGATTAATTTGTTCCGAAATTAGGAAAATGTATGTTAGAAAGCAAGACAGCATGAGTCTATGATTCATGCTGTTTATGCTATAATAAAGTTTATCTGCTTTTTCCTGGAAGATAGATTTGAAAACCAAGACTGACTCCTAATCCGGTAGCTTTTTCTCCGACGTTGACGTTAGCTTTGGAGTAGTTATAGCCCGTCATCACTTCAAGTGCTACAGTCTGCGTGATGAAGTGTGCATATCCCGCATTAACACCGAATGCAAAAGAGGTTCCTTTACCGGCGTTACTACCTGTTATACCAACATCACCATGACCAAAGAAGCGACCTGTAGCACTGGCTCCGCGAGGGATATAGTAGCGTACAAAAGGAGCGATACCATAGTTCCATTGGTTGTCATCACCTTTTACAGTTCGAAGTCCCAATGAGGCTTGAGCGCCTAATGCAAGACCATTAGCGATAAAATAACCGGCACGTGGACTTACACCAATATTAAATGCTTCCGATTCAAAGCTGTATCCTAAGCCTCCGATAGATCCTCCGACCATCCAGTTCCCCGTTTTGATAGGGGTAAGACCCACATTTGCCGAATGCTGAGGTACAGTTTTAATTTCCTGTGCATTCGCAGACGCAAAAGTAGCTAGAAGTAAAGCTGCTGAAAGTAATGTTTTCTTCATATTTTTTCATTTTGTAACGCGTAAGTAATTTCATTGTATAAACAACAAATTAAATACAGACTTGTTTTAGGAATTTGTCAATTTTACGAAAATTTCCTCCATATTCAGATTAGGGTATTTCGCCGCTCTGTCCTTAGATAGAAAGTGATCTTTTATTTGTCCTTTATGAATTACAATTACTTCCTCGCAGATAGCTTCAACTTCTTGCATAAGATGGGTAGAAATAAAAACTGTTTTGTTTTTTGCTAGGTGCTTTATAAGTGTTCGGATTTCAATTATCTGGTTGGGGTCTAGCCCTGTTGTAGGCTCATCTAGAATCAATACTTCTGGGTCATGGATGATCGCGAGCGCTAACCCGACGCGTTGTTTGAATCCTTTGGATAGTTGCGCTATTTTTTTATGTTGTTCCTGCTGGAGTCCAGTTTGTGCTATTACCTCCTTAATTCGTTTACTAGGATTTGGTAGTTTATGAATTTGCGCTTCAAAATAGAGTATTTCTTGCACATACATATCGAGATAAAGAGGGTTGTTTTCAGGTAGATAGCCAATCATCTTTTTGGTTGATAGTGGGTTTATTTTTATATCGATACCATTGATCATGCAGAGCCCCTGTTCAAAAGGGTATATACCTGTTAGAATCTTCATTGTCGTAGATTTACCTGCCCCATTAGGGCCAAGGAAACCTATAATGTGATTGCTTCCTGTCGCAAACGAAATATCGTCTAAAGCTTTTTGCTGCTTATAGCTTTTTGTAAGATTTTGGACTTCAATAGACATAGCTTAATGGCGGATATAAGGAGAGCTGATGTTTCGCTTTCGAATGTAGTAATCTAACGCTTTATGGGCTTCTAACGGACGATCAGTGCTTAAAATATCAGCCCCATTTTCAACGTATTCAGCATAGGTTTGGTAGCCCTTGCTGTCAGCTTGTCGATCCAGGTTACCGATAGTACCTAATATGATTTTTATACCATGTTGGTGTAAAAGCTGTACCAATTCCGGTTCCGGCTGACGTGTCCCAACAAAAGCGACAATCCTATTGTCAGGAATACCTTGACTCGCTAGCCTACCTAGATCTTCGATAGACTTTATACTAGTTGAAATCATCAGATCCGGATTAATCCGATATAGTGCCTTAGCTTGTTTAGTGTTGTAAGTGATTACAACGGTATAGGACTGCGCATTAGTTTTAGCAATGACACGCGATAATAATTTATAAGGAATATCATTTTTCGCATCCAAAGTGAAGATTACTCTTCCTTTTCCCCAAGTGAGGGTTTCTTCTAACGTAGGGATTTGGTAGGAGGTGACTTTTCCTTCCGTGTCTTTTAATTTAAGTTTTTTTAACTCAGAAAGCGTAAAATCGCCAACTTTTCCATTTCCATCGGTGGTTCTATCTAATGTCTCATCATGCATCAGCACCAAGATAGAATCTTTAGAAATCCTTACATCGCATTCGATAATAACTGGCATCTTATTGGCAATACGGGCAAAGGTTTCAATAGCATTTTCCGGATAGCCTTTAGCTGGGCCACCGCGATGTGCACTGATTAGTGGATAGCTGTTTTCGCTATAGGTCAATAGTTGATAAAGATCCTCTACTGTATTGAGCTCAAAAGTCTGATTTTTGAATAATTGTGTACTGCTTTCCCTTAGCGAGTTTTTTTGTGTACTATCCGTTGAGCGAAAGCAACTGCTAGCTAATATTAGCAGCAATATTCCGAAGATATATTGGGTGTTTTTTTTCATAGTTGAGCCTTTTTTTGATAATCGCTTATCAATCGGACAATATCTTCAACAGAAGTGTGGAGCTGATCAACTATTAATTGTGACTGTTCATAAAAAGGGGAACGCTCTTTAAGTTTACTTTCAATGAATGCTAAAAGTTCGTCTCCATTTAGTCCTTTCAGTACAGGTCTTTTATTTATGTCCGATTTGCTTAGTCTAGACCATAGAGACTTGGAGGTATGTTGGAGGTAGAGTGCTATACCGTTTTCAGTAATCCATTGCATGTTGTCATAAAAACAAGGGGTACCTCCTCCTGTAGAAATTATAGCATGAACCCCTTGCTGACGTTTCAGAAAAGTGCGCTCCAAATCACGGAATTTATCTTCGCCATACCTGTTGAAATATTCTGGAATACTCATGCCGATATACGTTACTATTTCGTGATCCAAATCAACGAATTGTCTTCCTGTTGCAGCAGCTAGTTTCTTTCCTATTGTTGTCTTCCCACTGCCCATAAATCCAACAATGAAGATCGGTGTTTTCATTATTGCGCTTTTAAATACATATTTATTAATGCCTCTTTGTTAGGGAAAGCATTCTTAGACCATTTTTTTATGACAACTCCATTTTGTAAAAGCATCACACCAGGATTTGAGCGGACCATACTCTTGAGCGGAACAGCATCCGTATAAAATGTTTCCAGTACTAGATCTAGTTGATCATTAAGATAATTAACGTCATCCGATGAACTTGCTGTTAATAACACAGCCCGAAGATTATATTCGCCGGATAAATCACGTATAGTCTTGTTGATCTTATCTAAAGCTACTAAATCTGTGGCGGAAAGTTTTGTGACATCCACACTGGTCACTATAAAGTTATAATACGGATTTCTGACAATTTCTTGGGTGAGTTCATTACCTTCAGCATCGGAGATGATCAAGTCCGGGATTGGTACTTGGTACCCTTTCTTTACGAGTTTTGACTCAGGTTCACCTATAACTTCCCAATTTTCATCTTCCCAGATTTTCTGATCCATATATTCCTTATCGGACATTTTCTTTTCCTCTCCTGTAGATTTGTTTTTCAGCGAATAGATGTGTTCATACTCATCCTGCGCAGCGCCTTCCGGTATTTCCATCAATTTAGGAATATTATTCCCTTCTTTGTAAGGTAAAAAGTCAACAAATGGTAGGAAGCTGATAGTGTATATACCTATTCCAAAGGATAGAATAATGACAAAAAAACTCAATAGATTATTCGTAAATGAACTCGCTACAAGTGGAGCTATTTTTCTTCTCTTTATGAATATAACCAATATAAACGCAAGTAATATCAGGTCTTTTATAAAGGATTGCCAAGGTGTCAATGGAATAGCATCTCCGAAGCATCCACAGGAACTTACAACTTCAAAAAATGCGGAATAGAACGTCAAGAAAGTAAAGAATATAATCAGCAATAGCAACCCCCAAGCTACTTTGCGGCCAGCTATACCAAGTACCAATAAAGCACCTAAGATAATCTCAAAAGCACAGATGCCGACAGCAATCCATGTGCTATAATCATTCAGAAGATTGAGGTTAAAGACATGAAAGTATTCTTGCAATTTATACCCAAATCCCATCGGGTCATTAGCCTTGATAAGTCCCGAAAATATAAATAGGAATCCAACGAACAATCTTGATATCCACAATAGGATATCCACTGAAGATTTGTCGTTATTTAATGGTGCATAGTAAGAAGTAGTAGACATTTTATTTGTTTTTATCAGCAAAACCTAATTTTATTAACGCGAAGACGGCGTAGTTTAGCATATCTTGATAATTAGCTTTTAAACCTTCGGAGACAAGCGTTTGTCCATTGTTGTCTTCAATTTGTTTGACACGATGTAATTTCATAAGTATGAGGTCTGTCATCGAAGAAATGCGCATTTCTCGCCAAGCCTCACCATAATCATGATTTTTTGCAAACATCAAGTCGCGTGTTTCGTCCACCTTTTCGCTGTATTTTTGATCAACAAAAGCAACGGGTAGGTTTTCTTCCCCATCCTGTCCCAGTTCCAATTGCAGAAGAGCCATTACACAGTAGTTGACAATACCGATATATTCACCTGAAATGTCTTCGCCTACCAGTGATACCTGTTTTATTTCTAGGGTGCGTATACGTTTTGCTTTAATATAGAGCTGATCTGTAATGGATTGTAGACGCATTATTCGCCAAGCAGTCCCATAATCTTTTGTTTTCTTGATAAAGAGGTCTTTGCAATATTGTATTACAGCATTGTACTCTGCGGTTGTATTCATATAATGTAATTCGTATTCCTATTCGATGAATGACAAATATAGCTAGAAATCTGATTGTTTGATAGTCACAAAACTGTATGATTTGCTTTTTTCTATCAATAGCTAAGGATTTTTAAACTAGATTAGAGTTGTGAATTTTATTTTTATAGAAGATATGTAATAGAATAAATGGAGGAAAAAAAAATAGAAATAAGGGATGTGAATATCATCCGTTATATACAGCCCTTTCGAGAAGGAGGTTCTTTACCAGGGTTGGTTGACGCAGATGATGGTTTTAGTTATGTGATCAAGTTCAGGGGGGCAGGCCAAGGGAAAAAGGCTCTTGTTGCGGAGTTGATCGGAGGAGAGTTGGCCCGGTTAATAGGTCTTCGTATGCCGGAGATGGTTTTTGCTGAGCTTGATGAAGCGTTTGCCCGTATGGAACCGGATGAAGAGATCCAGGATCTTTTACGTTTCTCCGTAGGTAAGAATCTTGGTGTACATTTTTTAAATGGGGCTATTACTTTTGATGCGAATGTGGATGCTGTATCCGAAGAAGAGGCTTCTAAAATAGTTTGGTTGGACGCTTTGTTAATGAATGTGGATCGTACGGCGCGCAATACCAACATGTTGATCTGGCATAAGCAATTGTGGTTGATAGACCATGGAGCGTCACTGTATTTCCACCATTCTTGGGACAATTGGGAGGAGCTTATGGCAAAACCTTTTGTACAGATCAAAGATCACGTGTTGCTGAGTAAAGCCAGTCAGGTCAGAGCTATCGATAGACAGTATCGAACCGTCTTTAATGAAGATAATATATCCAACATCTTACAGGCTATCCCCGATGAGTGGTTGCAGGAGGAAGGTAGATATTTATCAGCAGATGAGGTACGTAAGGTATACCTGAGGTTTTTGATGGGTAGATTGAGTCAGTCCGATATATTTCTAAATCAAATAGATCATGAGCGAAAGAACGGTATATGAGTATGCGGTAGTGCGGGTCGTACCTCGTGTGGAACGTGATGAATTTATAAATGTTGGAGTTGCGTTGTATTGTAGACGCCAGCGCTACGCAGATGTTAAATTACATATTGATGAGATAAAGCTGAAAGCGCTGTATGCTGATGTAGATATTGTAGTGGTCAAACAACACCTAGAATCTTTCCGTCAGATTTGTAGAGGGGATAAGGGAGCAGGACGTATCGCCGGATTGGAACAAGCGGAGCGTTTTCGATGGCTCACGGCTAATAGAAGTACACTAATTCAATGTTCGGTGACTCATCCAGGTATGTGTATTTCTGCCGAAGAAACACATCAAGAATTGTTTGAGAAATTAATTCTATAATGTTGGTAGTATTAATAGTATATTTGGATTGATGAAACATAATCATTTAACCGATTTTTATCAACAGTTGTTCTTAAAGCAATTGGAGGTTCAGGACATGCCTTCTAATGGACGTATTTCCAATTGGGCTAGACATGTATTGGATTTGTTGTATCCCGAACGTAATTCGAAAGGCTTCGGTAGTGTAGAGGAGTTACAGCTTGCTTTCGGGCAGGCAGAAATAGAGCTATTTGAACTTTTACTTAAAACCAAGGCTTGTGCTCATTGTGATAACAGAATAATAGCTAAGCATTTTTTTGAAGACTTACCGGATATTTATGAGCTGATGAATACAGATGCTCAAGCAATATTGAATGGAGACCCCGCAGCGCAGAGCCTAAGGGAGGTAATTCGTACTTATCCCGGTTTCATGGCTATCAGTATGTATCGTATAGCGCATCAGCTTTTAAAGTATGGGGTACCTTTGATTCCTAGAATTCTTACTGAGTATGCGCATTCCAAGACAGGGATTGATATTCATCCTGGTGCTCAGATCGGTCCTTATCTTTACATTGATCATGGAACAGGTTTGGTAATTGGTGAAACCTGTATAATAGGAAGCCATGTTAAGCTTTATCAAGGCGTTACTTTAGGAGCTCTTAGTGTAGAAAAATCGTTGGCAAATGTACAACGACATCCAATTATCGAAGATCATGTTATTATTTATGCAGGTGCTACAATATTAGGAGGAGAGACTCGGGTAGGGCACCACTCGATAATTGGTGGAAATGTGTGGTTAACAAATAGTGTAGAGCCTTATACTACTGTGTATCATCAATCTAATTCAAAATTTATAGACACGAAACCAGCTTTATAATGGGAAATATAATTGATACTATTGGTAACACTCCTTTAGTTGAAATCACACGATTTCACAATAATCCAGACGTTAAGATTTTTGTAAAATTGGAAGGAAATAATCCAGCAGGATCTGTCAAGGATAGACCGGCCTTAAATATGATTCGCTCTGCTATGGAACGTGGAGAAATCAAGTACGGAGACCGATTGATTGAAGCGACAAGTGGTAATACGGGGATAGCATTAGCGATGATCGCAAGCATGTATGGTTTGGACTTAGAATTGGTAATGCCTTCTACATCCACTAGAGAACGTACACTCACAATGGAAGCGTTTGGAGCTCGCGTTACGTTGTTAGAGTCCATGGAGATTTGTCGTGATTATGCAGAAGAAAAGGCGGCTAATGAAGGTGTCTTTATTTTAAATCAGTTTGCTAATCCAGATAATTATTTGGCTCATGTTAAGACCACTGGTCCTGAGATTTGGCGTGATACAAAGGGACAGATCACACATTTTGTGAGTGCTATGGGAACTACAGGTACTATTATGGGCACTTCCATGTACTTAAAGGGTATGAATCCTGAGATACAGATTATAGGATGTCAACCGACAGAAAACTCTTCCATTCCAGGTATAAGACGCTGGCCCGCCGCCTATCTTCCCAAAATTTTCGATCCTACTCGTGTCGATCAGGTAATTGACATAGATGAAAAAGATGCAATAAAGCGATCTAGGGAACTCGCCCGATTGGAAGGTGTCTTTGCAGGTATGAGTAGCGGAGGAGCGTTGGAGGCTGCTTTGCAGGTTGCAAATGGATTACAGCGAGGCGTAGTTGTCTTTGTGGCCTGTGACCGAGGCGATCGTTACCTAAGTTCGAGCTTATTTGGATAGACTGTAAATTATAAAAAGGCTGTATCAGGAGTGAAATGAACCTGATATAGCCTTTTTAATTTATAGCTTTTTACTTTTTCTGAAAGCGCATAATTGCCATGTCATCACTTATTAAGGTAAGGGTGTTTTCTGATATTGAATAACGGCTTACTCTTTCCATACTTTTCATAAAGACAGACTCTCCGTTTCCAGGACAGAACTTTCTTGTGCTTCCCAAAGACTCAAATCTGATACGGTTGGCTTCTCCAGTTGTGTAGGAGCCAAAGAAGTTATTGCAGCTGTTGTTACCATTTACTTTATGCTCTGCTGGCTCAAATGTTATTGTAGGTTTTGCTCCTGGATATAAAACCTGAAAAGTCTCGTTGGGATTTAAAACATAGTCCAATTCCCAAGTTCCTTTCAGTGAAGATTTTTTATCAGCCGTTTGGCTAACTGTCATTTTGGCCAACGATGATTTTCCCTGATTTAGAAAGAGCATACTGTCTTTTAGCGTGAAATTGTCTACTTTACTTAGCATTTGGCCTATGCCTTGCTCTACACTCATATCCGGACAAGCCATCATGGTAGACATACCCTGCGAAAATTTAATTTTATTCGATTTCAGCTCGAAAGTACCACCTATTCCATTGCAGCCTCCACTTGCAGTGTATCTATTTTCTTTCTGATCAAAACACATAAAGGGTTCTTTTCCATTTACCTGATCAGGAACAGGCTTCCCATTTAATTCTATTAATTTCCATGTGGTATTGTAAAATCCTGTGGCCATATCTGGTTTTTCTTTTGAGCCCGGCTTGGATACCCCACAGCTAGTTAGGGCCAAAGAAATGATAGCAATAGAAACAAAAAAAATGTTGTTTAGAGTAATAAATGATAATCTCATATGTATGTTTGTATTTATTTGTATACTTTAATATCACAACGAGTAGTGCGTATGAAGCGCTACAGGTAGACATCCTTTATACAGAGAAAACATAATTTGTCGCGAATTGTTTCAGTAATTCTAGGCAATAAACAAAGCCTACTAATTTAAATCAGTAGGCTTTGTAAACAAAGGTATAGGATGCTTTATATTCCTAGTTTTGATTTAATTTCTTTTTGGATTCCGTTTTTGTGTAATAGGATAGAAATGGTTTTAAATCGAACATACTCTTTTGTAACATAAAGATACCCTTTATAGTCATTAGATTCTCCCCAAGAGTTTTTTACGATATAATACTCTTTGCCATTTTGATCTTTTACCAAACCTACAATATGCATTCCGTGATCATCTGTCGTTGAATAATCATCAAAAGCCTCTTGACGTACAATTTCAGTAGTTTTTGCTTCTGTTTTAGGCCCATTGAACAAGTCTGCTAGCTCTTCTTTGTTCATTTTGTCCATGTCTTTTTCTGGAACAAAAGCGACTCCGTTTTTCCAACTGAAATATTTTTCTGAAACATCACTTGCCCAAGCTACCGTATAGCCATTTTGAAGCGCATTGTCTATGATACTTGTTAAGTCGTTCATCTGTACATTATAGAAGCTTTCAAATGACCAGTTGTCTTGAATCAAAAGTACAAATGGCTTGTAGTAAGTATGCTCTTTGAAAGAACTGATACCGACATAGTCATCTGGATTAATACCTATCACTTGATCAGCCCATGTACGAGGGGTGTATGTTTTACCATTGTATTGGAAAGATTGAGGTGGCATGCCTAGGTATGAATCCATCACACCTGTGATCGCTTTTTGCCAAGCCGGTGTTGGTTTTTTACTTTTGACAATATTTTCGTTCATGCCTTGGATAAGCGTAGACATTTCCGAAAAATTATTGCGCGTCTGTCCGTCTCTTAGTCCAGTATAGACTTCACGAGGTACCGCGCCATATTTACGGAAGATCGTCAATACATCGTGCAATTGTCCTCCTTCACCTTGAGCTTGGTCACCATGTAGTTTTACATATGTCTTTGCTTTCTCCAGATAGGTATAATAGGCAGTGTATATTTGAGAGATTTCAACAGGTTTTTTTCCCATACGAATCATTTCAGACTCTAAAAAAGAGTTTCCGGAGTAAGACCAACATGTACCCGAAGAACCTTGATCTTTGATTGACGTATTCCCTAAATTAATCACTTGTGTAAAGACAAAGCCGTCTTTACTTTTGTCACTTACATTGTTTTTAAGGGCATTGATTAGATTATCTTGTGCGAAGGTTTGCGTAGTAGCAAACATCGCAGCGGCGATAAATAGAGATTTTCTCCAATTCATATTATTTGTATATTAATTTGTTGCTAATATAAAGGTTTATTAGGTCTGTTAAGAAACATACCTTGTAAAAATATTATGATGCTACTGGGGTTGTTTGTATCGGGGGATTTCCATGATGAAGGAGGTCCCCACATTGAGTTCGGTCTGAAAAGTTATTTTTCCCCCCATACCATCAATCGTTTGCTTTACAAATGCTAAACCTAATCCTGTACCGGAGCTTTTGGTGGTGAAGTTTGGTCTGAATATGTTTGGAATTACTTCTTTTGCAATTCCATCGCCATTATCTTTTACGATGATTTGTACCCAATCTTCATTTAATAGATTAGCATGTATATTTATTTTGTGTTTTCTACGTCGTGAAGTTGCTTCGATAGCATTTTTTAATAAGTTGTTGAAAGAACGCAAAAGCTGATCCTTATCACCCAGTACAATTATGTGTTGCATATTTGTATGATTTTCGAATACAATAGCGGTGTTTTGATTGTTATTGTAAACGTCTATCGATTTGTTTATTTTGGCAATCAAGTCAATTGGAGCTAGGTTTGTATCGGGGAGCTTAGCAAAGGCTGAAAATTCAGACGCAATGTGCGACAGGGCATCGATCTGCTGTATGAATGAAGTTGATACTTTCTGAAATCGCTCTTTTAATTTGGGATCGTTTTCGTAAAAGGAACGACTGAGTTGCTGTATACCTAATTTCATAGGAGTCAATGGATTTTTAATCTCATGGGCTACCTGTTTGGCCATTTCCCTCCAAGCACTTTCTCTTTCTGCATTACGAAGTTGCTTCGCATTTTCTTCCAGTTTTACCAACATGAAATTATACTCTTTGACCAGTACACCTATTTCGTCGTTTTTCTCCCAATATAGTGGCTCATTCTGTTTTCCTCCTAAATTGGTCTGTGACAATTTCTTACGGATAATCTGTAGTGGTTCTGTAATCTTATTCGAAATATAGACTGATAAGAAAACAAATACAATCAGGATAACGGTGTATACATTCAATATTGTATTGAGTAGGATTCCTCTACTTTCAGAAGCATTAGCATTTGAATCAAAGTATGGAACTCCTAGATACGCTATGGTATGGTAGTTGGAGTTCCGGATTGTTGCATAAGAGGATACGTATTTGAAATCTGCGATAGATTCATTATTTTGTGTCTCTGTCTTTTTCAATACATTGAGTGTAATGAATGCATCAGGATCTATGTATTCTGATAATAGTTTCTGATCGTAGATTTTAGGTTGAGTGGTGAAGAATAATTTTCCGTTTTTGTCATACAGATTGAAATCAGAAATCAGTATATCAGATAGCGAAGTCATTAGCGACTTTAGATCTGTAGTAGCATCACCAGCAGAGTCTATCAAGGCGCGTGTCTCTAACTTAGTTACCAACTCCGAAATATAATTAAGACGTTGTTCTTCCGTGCTTTTTTTTGATTGATAACTGATACTGAAGAAGGTGATAAGTCCCGAAATTACAATTGCAATCAGTACTGAAGATATTACCAATGTCTGTATTCGGGTACTGTATCGTATGCGGGATAATAGGATCCGTATTTGGTAACTGATATTCCGTAGCTTGAAGTCATTTCTTGCGTATTTAGGGAGAATAACGAGGGCAAATTTCGACATTAGTAATGCTAAATAAAGCGTTAAAAAGGCCAATGATGCCACGGCTATATATTGCCAATACGATTGATGCTGCTTACTGACAATTATAGTTGTCTCTTTATTCGGTTTATAGATGATGTGGTAAAAACCGTTATTGTCATCTAGGTATACGAATTCTTGTGTCGTCTTCGGATAATTGTTGTCGGAATTAGGGTAGGTATATTTTCCGTTTTGAGTAACTAAATTTCCGTGTTTGTACAAGGCAAAACTGTCTTTTATTACTCTTTGCGGGCTGTTCCCCTCAACTGATTGGGATTCTATTAGAACTGGGAAAGGGAAGTTTGGATTGAAAGCTTTGCTTTTGAGATCCAGTATGAGCGATATACTCTGTTCGTTTGCGAGTGGGATAGCAACAATACAGAAATATTCATAGGTGCCAATTTCAGTCTGCACTTTATAAAATAAGTTCGTTTCGTTGACTTTGATTGATTTATTAATAACCTTTTCCCTATACTCTTCTATTTTATTACTGGTGTATTTACCGAGCGGAGTGTCGTTGTAGTAATAGTAACCTCTAAACTCATATTTAGATAAGTAACCGTCTAAATATTTCCGTTTTATGTATTCGTTGATTACCCTGGTGTCCGTATTCGGCAAGGATATCTCGATTAGATGTTTAAGTTGTTGATCGTTTAGTAAGCTATTTTCTATTTCTGAAAATCGAGATATAGCTTCGATGTCATCGTCAGATTCCAAAGTCATCAGCGTTATTTTCATCTGTTCCTGTTGCGTCTTTTTAACTGCCTCGGCATATTTGATAGTAGAGATTAGAGCAAGCGTGACGAGAGATACAACATGTGTAGATAAATTATTGTCTTTAAACATAGCATAGTCAAAAGAACGAATCATAATGAGCAGGCCTACAAGAACATTGAAAAGACTGAAATCTTGCGTAACAGCGCCCAAAATCAGAAACTGAACGATAGTAACTAATTGTATGTTTAGATTTAAAGTTACTTTTTTGCAAACGGCTTTTCCAAATGCAAGGATTAGATCTGTTAGATAAATAAGGGAAAGTATACTCAAACAATAGATCAGGACATGGAATATCGTTTGGGGATTAAGATAGAATACCTGCACAAAATCCTTGTTCATTATTGGAGAATGTGTAATCAACGTGTTCACTTGGTCGAAGCCCCAAAAAAAGGATAGATAAAGTGCAGCTAGTAGAATATAATAAACGAATGCCCCCCAATTGGTGCGGACTAATCGTGGCGGGATCTGACATTGCTTTTTAATGTTTTTGATAAAGCAAATGATCCAGAATATAGCAATATTGTTAATTAAAAATGACCATAGGTTTGGCGAAAGGTAGCTATAAGCATAATATCTTGGGTCGAAAATGTCTAAGCTGGAATATTGGGTAAACCAGTTGGTTTCAATATCTATGATCCGTACCATGAAGAAGGTTAGGGATAGAATAATGACAGATAGTAAAGGATGTCCTCTACGTGCTAGATCCAAGCATGCACCATTTACCCATAGCACAAAACATAAGGTTCCTAAAATCCAACATATCAGCTGTATTTTAAGAAAAATACTGTTATGTTTTCCTTCTTTAAGTTTGACGGAGAAAAGGAAGGTGTTGTCTTTGGCATAGATGTTTCTTATGTTTTCCGAATCGCCAAAGTTGGCTAGTCGAAGGTTGTCCGTGTTTAGGAAACTAAAAAACTGCGCTGTCTTTAAATACCCACTGGAGGCATTGAAGCTTCTTTCTATCGGAATTAGGGCAAGGATACTGATTTCATCGGTTATTTTTTTGCGTTTGACGACAAAAGAAAAATTGTCCGGTTTGATGAAACTGACATTGTTTTTCAGCCCAGCTTCCGTTTCTGGAACATACATATTAGAACTCCAGAAGATAGGCTTCTTGTTTTTGTAGAGGTAGAGGTATATAAATTCCTTTTCATAGCGTTGGGATATTTCTTTTATCTGTAGGGGATATCTATCACTGTTAATAAATGTTTTTAGGTATAGCGAGTCCGTAAAAATATCATCAATTAATACCTCTCTCTTTCGAAGGTTTTCGGTAAGGTGTTTCGTGTCTAGATCCAGAATGTCTGTTTCTGATATGGATTTTCGGATAGAAAAAGCTGTTGCTATAAATAATAGCGTCAATACCAATAACAGAATTCGAAGGTTATTCTTCATTACAAGAGTAAATTTACAGACATCATACCGTGGGCCACTTCGCTTTAGGTTACGGTGTTTAAAATTAATGTATTAATGGCTAGTATACAAATAAAAAAGGCCCCATCGTATGATGGGGCCTTGATATAAATCTAATAGAGATTATTTAGATTTTTTTTCGTCACCTTCCATTTGCTCTTTTAATTGAGCTAATACATCTAGGTCACCTAAAGTAGATTTTTCAACAGAATCTTTTACTTTTTTAACAGCTGTTGACGCAGCTTTAGCATCTTTTTTACGGCTGTTAGATTCTTCTTTGCGAACTTCTTCTTTAGCATCTTCCCAGATACGAGAGTGAGAAATTACTAAACGCTTGTTCTCTTTATTGAATTCAATAATTTTGAACTCAGTAACGTCATCAACTTTCAATGAAGCACCGTCTTCTTTTACAGAGTGTTTAGATGGACAGAATCCTTCAACACCGTATTGTAAAGCTACGATATCTCCTTTTTCACCTACTTTGATAACAGTTCCTTCGTGAATTGAGCCTTCCGTAAAGATTGTTTCAAAAGTATCCCAAGGATTTTCTTCTAATTGTTTGTGACCTAAAGATAACTTACGGTTTTCTTCATCTAATTCTAATACAACTACGTCTAATGTCTCACCAACTTTAGTGAACTCGTTAGGGTGGTTGATTTTTTTCGACCAAGAAAGATCAGAGATATGGATTAAACCATCGATACCATCTTCTAATTCAACAAATACACCGAAGTTAGTCATGTTTTTAACAACAGCTTTTTGTTTAGAACCTACTGGGTAACGCTCTGTGATGTTTTGCCAAGGATCTGGAGTCAATTGTTTGATGCCAAGGCTCATTTTGCGATCTTCACGATCTAACGTTAAGATTTGAGCTTCGATTTCATCACCTACTTTTAAGAACTCTTGTGGAGAACGTAAGTTTTGAGACCATGACATTTCAGATACGTGGATCAAACCTTCTACTCCTGGGATGATTTCTAAGAAAGCACCGTAATCAGCAACAGTAACGATTTTACCTTTTACTTTAGAACCAATTTCTAGCGCTGTATCTAAAGATTCCCAAGGGTGTTGAGAAAGTTGTTTTAAACCTAATGCGATACGTTTTTTCTCGTCATCAAAGTCTAATACAACAACGTTGATAGTTTGGTCTAATGCCAACACTTCTCTTGGGTGCTCGATACGACCCCAAGAAATGTCTGTAATGTGAAGTAAACCATCTACACCACCTAAGTCGATGAATACACCGAAATCAGTGATGTTTTTAACGGTACCTTCCAATACTTGACCTTTTTCTAATTTCGCTACGATTTCGGATTTTTGGTTTTCTAAATCGTCTTCGATCAATACTTTGTGAGAAACTACTACGTTTTTGAACTCGTGGTTGATTTTTACAACTTTGAATTCCATAGTTTTTCCTACGTAAACATCGTAATCACGGATAGGTTTGATGTCAATTTGAGATCCAGGTAAGAATGCTTCTACACCTTTGATGTCAACGATCAAACCACCTTTTGTGCGGGATTTAACGAAACCATCGATGATAGCATCGTTCTCTAAAGCTTCATTGATAGCTTCCCACGATTTTTGAGTTTTTGCACGCTTACGTGACAATACTAACTGACCATTTGCATCTTCTTGCGATTCAACAAATACATCAACAGTATCCCCGATTTTTAACTCAGGTAGATCACGAAACTCAGTTTTTGCTACAAGACCATCTGATTTGAAACCAACATTTAAAACGACGTCTTTGTTGTTGATAGATACCACGACGCCTTCAATGATTTCGCCTTGGTTGATTTGGTTGAAAGTTCCAGCATATTGCTCTTCCAATTTTGTACGTTCAGCTTCGCTGTAATTACCGAAAGCTTTCTCGTCAGCATCCCAATCAAAATCTCCAGCTGGAGTGATCCACGTGTTGGATTTGATTTCGTCAATTAAGTTTGAATCAGCTTCAGACTCAATTTGTTCAGTGTCTTTCACTACTTTAGTGTCAGCACCTTGTAGCTCTGCGTTTTTCGCCGCTAACTCTTTTTCTGCTTCTTGTTTTTTTGCCATTAATTAATTATCTCCTTTTTCCTACATTGTAGGAAGTGCAAAGATACGAAAAACTTTTATTTTCAATATTTTAAGTGAAAAAAAAAGTATGTCACTTCTTATTCTCTTGAAATGAGGCAATCCAGAAATTAATTTGAAGAAGATTTGAATGAATTGTAAACCTTTGGTTTGACTATTTTAATACTCTGCTTGGACAAGGTGATACTTGCATTGAGTTCAAAACCTATTAGAAGGATCAAGGAATTTAGATACATCCAGACCATAATCACAATAATGGTTCCAATGGAGCCATATAGTTTATTGTAAGCATTGAAGTTGTCAATGTAGAAAACAAAGCCTGAAAATGTAAGAATAGCCAGTATCGTGGCTAATGTGGCTCCTGGGCTGAAAAGTTTCCATCTTTTGGATACGGATGGGCCAAATTTGTAAAGTAGACTTACTGTGATAAAATAAATAGCAAAAAGGATCAGCCAGCGTGCAGCCTTGATAATGAATGTCCAAAGCCAAGAAATGTCGTAAGCGATATGGTTTTTTAAGTAACTAATAACCATCCCTGCTCCTGTAAAGACAGCGATTCCTACGGTCAGTGCGAGCACGATCGCAATAGACAGGCCTAATGCAATTAGTCTACGGTGGGCCCAGCTTCTATTTTCTCGGGTCAAGGATGATTTGTTAAATGCCATCATGAGATTTGTAACACCGTTGGTGGAAAAAAATGTAGCAAGAAGAAAGCCAAATGACAGTAATCCACCATTTTGATTTTTAATAATATCCTCCAGAGTAGATTCAATAGCCACGAATGCTTCTAGTGGAATCACGATCGCCAGAAAATCCATAAGTCCTTGTTGAAAATTATCAATGGGAATGTATGGTATTAGCGTAAATAGGAAGATAATTCCCGGAAACATAGCGAGCATAAAATTATATGCCAGTGATGATGCCTTATTTAGGATAGCTTCTCGCTTGATTTCTTGAAAGAAGAATGTCGCTACTGTAAAAAGAGGGAGATTACTGAATCCCGGTAGTACAGCTGTCTTAGACCATTCGATAAAATTATCGTAAGGTTTGAAAAGGAGCAAACTGTTGTGTAGCTTTTTCATCTGTAAATATTATCTTCGATGAGCTTGCAAGCTCGGTTTGACTTTCAATGGTCACATGGAATATCCAAAGTGTTTTATACACGTTTTGTTGCGAAATAGTGTGTATGCTGCTTCGCTGTCAATTGTGTTTGTGAAATTCTGCTACGTGGATATTTCATTTGGACAATATCTTTCTTTACGAAAAGTAAGCGTCAATTTTCTCCATAAATACTTCAGGCGCACGACATGGCCTATTTTTTTTCATGTCTACAAACACGAGCTGGGTCATACCTGTGTTTAGTAATGTCCCGGCTTCATTGAAAATCTCATATTCAAATGTGATACGGATACTTGGTCGCTCTCGTATGATTGTTCGTATTGTGATCAGCTCGTCATACTTGACAGGCTGAAGGTACTTAGTGTACATCTCTAGGACTGGCATCATCACGCCCATTTCTTCCAGTTCTTTGTAGGACATCCCTGTCTGACGTAACATTTCGGTACGGGCTACTTCATAAAAAGCGGCATAGTTGCCGTAGTAAACATAACCCATCTGATCTGTTTCTGCGTATCTTACCCGTAATTGGTGTTCGTATGTAAACATTTAATTCGTATTGCGTACTCCGATTCTTTATAATTTCACAGTTTCACGACTTTACATTTAATCGCTAACTTCCTCATTCTTTCGCGCTATTTTTTAATATTCCTTTCGTCAAGTGCTTTTTGAAACTTACGCGCATTGACAAGGTGCTCGACTTCATTTGATGCAAATGCATGGTATCCCGAAAAATCCTCTTTGGCACACATGTATATGTAGTCGTGTTCTGCAGGATTTAGCACTGCATCAATTGCTACGACAGGAGCCATAGTGATTGGGCCGGGAGGCAGTCCTTTATAGCGGTAGGTGTTGTAAGGATTGTCTATGGTAAGATGTTTATTCAAGACCCTTCGGATCGTAAAATCATTGTTCGCAAAAATAACAGTGGGATCGGCCTGTAGCAGCATACCTCTTTTTAGCCTATTGAGGTATAGCTCTGCGATTTGTGGCATTTCGTCATTATGTAAGGCTTCACCTCGGACAATTGACGCTAAAATAGACACTTCTATAGGTGTAAGATTTTGTTTTTTTGCTTTTTCTTTTCTTTCATCTGTCCAGAACTTTTTATATTCTTCGTTAAGACGTTCAATCACCTTGTCCGGTGATGTATTCCAATATATGTTATAGGTATTTGGGATGAACATGCTGAAAAAATTGTCTGCAGTGAATCCGTATTTTTCAGCTACAGCTTCATTGTTTAGAAGTGCGCTAAACTGAGCCGAGTCTGCTTCAAAGTTTTTGCCCAATAACCCTGCTAGGTTTTCTTTGAGTCTTATATTCGCAAAACGTAGTTTGACAGCATCCTGAAATCCACCTCTCAGGTTGCCGATTAATTCGCGATTGCCCATGCCTGGGGTTAGTTTGTACCGTCCTGCTTTTACACTTTCTGGGTATTTCATTGCTTGGGCCGCATAATCGAAAGACTCGGGATTGTCCACAATTTTTTCCTGTTTGATGCGATGTAACACGTTTTCATAGGTGTCATTCGTATGTACATAAAGGTATTTTTGAGCGTCTGTCACCGAAGGCCCCCAAAAAACCTGATACGCTTTCCAGCCGATAAAAGCGCCGACAACTAATATTACAATAATAGCTCCTTTTAACCAATTCGGGAAAATTCTTGTTGCTGCCATATTTATTCGTTAGATAATGTCAAATTGATAGGTGTGCCAATACTGATAAATCGGGATGTAGAATCTGGTGTTTGTGCGATAACTCTTGCAGAGGTAGAGTCCGTAATGTTTCCAGATATGACGCCGAGGTGTAGACCAAGTCCTTGCAGCGCGAATTTTGCCTCCGATAATGTGAGGTTGATAAGTCGAGGTACCTCGACTTCGTTTGCTCCTTTGCCATTTCCGAGTACGAGTGTTATCGAAGATCCTTTAGATATCATTCGGCCTGCTTTTACTTTTTGACCGCCGAATTGAACATCCAATACAACATCCCGGGCTATATCGTTGACGTAGATAGTGTCTGCGATTTTAAGATTGTGGTTTTTTAATATTGCGGATGCTTCAATATAATTTCTTTCGATAATATCGGGCAGGGCAATTTCTGGAGCGACCTGTGTGATGATCGTTAGGTAGATTGTTCGTCCTCCTTTTACCAATGCAGTGGCCTCTGGGTCTTGCTCAATCACCAAGCCAGGTTTGGCATCCATTTGGTACACGGAGTCTATTTTGTATTCTAATCCAGCTTTATCCAAAATCTGTTTGGCTTCGGATATGGTTAGTCCTTTTAAAACAGGAACTTCTTGAGAATCCCCATGTTTAGTGTAGAATTTTAAGCCGAAGTATACGAATAGGAATAAAACGAAAAGCGTGATCAAAGCATAAATCAGATTTTTTCTGAACACGTCAGTTCGTAGATAGAGCAATAGTTTGGACATGAAATGAAATTTTTATTAATCCTATATGGTTCTACTTAAAACGCAGAATCCTTTTTTATATTCTAGTTTTTACCGAGCAAAAATATTTGTATTTTCTGGGTATCACAAATTATATTTCTTGTAAAACCAAAGCCAAAATATTTTTCCACGATGTATTCGTGAATGCTGAGCATTTTAATTAGGTTTGTGATGGACAAACTAAATATATGAAGACAAAAGTAGCATTAATTACTGGTGGATTCACAGGAGAGGCCGAAGTATCTTACAAAAGTTCGGCTTTCGTGTATGGTCAACTGGATAAAAGTAAGTATGACGTATATATCATAGACATCACCAAAGACGGTTGGTATGCTACAGTGGGGGAGGGGTGTAAAGTTGAAGTCGATAAAAGCGACTTTTCTATACTGTTACATCAAAATAAACTATATTTTGATGTTGCACTGATTATTTTGCATGGTACCCCAGGAGAGGATGGCCGTCTGCAAGGCTACTTTGATATGATCGGCCTATGTTATACATCCTGCGGAGCACTCACCTCAGCTCTGACGATGAATAAAGGCTATACCAAGTCGATTTTGGCCGATATTCCCGAACTCAATGTTGCTAAGTCAGTACTTCTATTTGATAGCCACCGGGAGGATGCCGTTCGTCTTGTTGAAGAAAAACTGTTGTTGCCTTATTTTGTTAAACCTAATGCCGGCGGTTCGAGTATCGGTATGACAAAGGTAAAAGAAGCGTCACAGTTGCAAGAGGCGCTGGATAAAGCCTATGATGCCGAAAATACGGGAAAGCAGGTGCTCGTGGAAGAATTTGTACAAGGACGTGAATTTTCGCAAGGTATCTTTAGGAATGCTAAAGGGGAGCTAATTGTATTGCCAGCCACCGAAGTGCGGACTACACGTGAATTTTTCGATTTTGAGGCCAAATATGTCCCCGGATTGACGGAGGAAATCACCCCAGCAGACCTAACCCTAGAGCAACAGGAACGTGCAGCCCGGATCATTAAAGAGATCTATGTGCGACTCGATTGCAAGGGGATGGTTCGTGTGGATTTCTTCCTAGAAAACACTACGGATAAGTTTTATTTTATTGAAATTAATACGATACCTGGTCAGACTGCCCAGAGTTTTATCCCACAGCAAGTGAGAGCCTATGGTATGAAAGAGGCTGATTTTTATGGCGAACTAATAGAAGCAGCTATGAAATAGGCTGAATGATTTATATTTTCACCCCTGCTTTTAGAACACCCTGAATGCAGGGGTGCTTATTTTTGTGCGGACATAAACCGTTTCAGATTCGGTCGGAATAGCCTCGGCCGCTTTAATTCTTCTTGATAGAGTACTTCTCCCAGGTTCTTTAAAAAAGGGTAGGTAATGGTCTCATATTCGTAGATGCCATCATTATAGATGCCATCTTCATTGGATTGAATAACAACAGCAACCAAAAACTCAATTCCTTTTTCAAAATCGACAATATATGCATTGTCTATATTATAGCCGTAGGAATCCCCATATTTGTTAAAGCTACGGATATTTTGAAATGATTTTACCGACTTGTCACGACCGAAATAGACAAACTTGCTGTAGGTTGGCCAAAACTCCCTGCTATTGTATTTTGGAGAAGTGACTTCCTGAGGCCCTCGTGACATATAGTGATAAAGAAAACGGTAATCATCGTCTGTCAGGTTGAAGCGCTGTTTCACGGGAAATGCCTCAGGAAAGAGTAGTTTTCTTAATAATAGTTGCTGGTCTTCCAATGCATATACATTCAGACCTTCAAAGGACCAGGGCTCATTTACCAACTCCTCATTTGCATTCATATAGCCCTTGCCCTGAACGGTGTTCTTTAACCAAGGCATCGCGTACTCCTCGGGATCATATTGTGCAGCTTGATGGTAAATGATTTTGCCTTCTTTATAAAAAGTGAACGGATTGGTGTGCTTTGCCCAAATTCCTTTGTCACCGATTGCCAACCGGTTTACAATGCGGCTGTACTTGCTACCGTGTTTCTTGAGTTTTTGATTGATCTCGGCGCGTCCTACAAATTCGAAAAGACGGTTATGAGCATCATTATCCGAGGTGAGAAGAACCTTTTTGATGTAATGAGCAATGCTAGGCAAGTTGTTGTGCGAAGAGCTGTCCGTTTGTACAGAGGTTTGCCGTTCATAGGCTGAATCAATCCTAAGAGGAGTGTCTTTGTTTAGTCCTTTGATTTTTAGTTCATTTATTTTTTCGAGAGCGAATATGGCTGTAGGAAGCTTCACTGTACTCGCCGGGTAAAAATACCAGGTTGGGTCTATTCGAAAGCTATACGATTTAAAATGAGGTAAATTGTTTTTGTCGCGATCGATCTGTGTATATAGTATCTGCACTTCGTTATGTGTGGGGTGATCCAGCACCTGTCTGAATAAATCAGCGTGCTTTTTAAGGAGATCTCCCAGATAGGTGCTGTCGACTTGTTGACCTAAAGCTATAAAAGTGCTCATTGTGGCGAAAATAAAGGAAAGTACTGCACGCATACCTAGTTTACATCTTTTGGAAATGAAAGTTACGAAAAATATTAAAGGTTTATAGTTCTATTGTTCTAAATGTGAGGTTTATTCGTGCTAGCTTTGTGTTTTTTGTTGGAGGTAGTCGATGCTGCCAATAGGTTTGTGTAGTATCCTTCATTATAAGTAAGGAACCGTGTTCCAGCAGTAAGTCTATTTTTTCCTTGCTTTCTTTATGTTTGAAAGAAAATTTTCTTTCTGCGCCAAAGGTGAGTGAAGCAATAGCACCATTCTTTTTTAAGTCTTTCTCTCCGTCACTATGCCAGGCCATTCCTTCGCTGCCGTCATTATAAAGATTGAGAAGACACGAGTTGAACGTTTCGTTGACCTGTTTTTCTACAGTATTTTTCAACTCTAAAAGACTATCGATCCAAGGGAGAGCGACTTTCTGTATGCCAGAATACGTATACGCAAAAGGTTTGTCACCATACCATGCTACCATGCGTTTGGTATACATATGTTTTCCAAATATGACGGCTTCATCGTGACGCCAGGCAACAGTTTCGCGCAGAACTTTGAAGTAGTG
Organism: Sphingobacterium sp. xlx-96; assembly: GCF_011007365.1. Taxonomy (GTDB): domain Bacteria; phylum Bacteroidota; class Bacteroidia; order Sphingobacteriales; family Sphingobacteriaceae; genus Sphingobacterium; species Sphingobacterium luzhongxinii. The sequence goes on from NZ_WFKM01000016.1 coordinate 36,389, forward strand.
ATCGGGATTTGAAAGTATGACACCGTGATAGTTGACTACTCCATCGTAGGGAAGCCAGTTTTTATTGGGGTCATCGAAAGAGAATAGTTTCATCTAATTTAGGAGTTTAGCGATTTATCTGAGCATTTTCCCATCCTATAATGGCAGTTTTACGGATGGGGTTCCACATATATCCACCGATTATTCCTGAAGATTGGATCACACGGTGACAGGGAATTAGAAAGGCGATAGGGTTGCTTCCTATAGCCGTGCCTACCGCTCGGTATGCTTTTGGATTACCGATATGTTCGGCAATTTTACCATAAGTCTCTAGATTTCCCAGAGGAATTCTCAATAGAGCCTCCCATACTTTTATCTGAAAGGCGGTTCCTTTTACATGAAGTTTTATAGGAGCAGAAAGATTAGTATCTCCACGCATGAAGTCTGCAACTCGATGGTGTAAAGGTGTAAAATCTGATTTGAAGGAAGCATTGGGGAAATCTTGGATCAGATCTTTTAATCCAGCGTCCCGATCTGTAATAAATGAGATATGACAGATGCCTTTTATTGTCGCAGCTACAATCATTTCTCCAAACGGTGTGTTAATATAACTGTAAGTTATAGCTAGGTCCTGGCCTCCGTTTCTATATTCATTAGGCGTCATCCCTTCTAATTTTACAAATAACTCATGGAGCCTGCTCGTACTACTAAGTCCGGTTTTGTATGTTGTCGTAGCGATGGAGTCTGCTTTTTGAAGCAATGATTTTGCATGACTTAAACTGATATATTGCAGGAACTTCTTAGGTGTAGTACCTGCCCATTCATGAAATAGACGTTGACAATGGTAAGGGCTTAAATGGATATGCCTAGCAATATCATCCAGGCTAGGTTGTTTTTCAAAGTTGTCCTTAATGTAAACTATAGCTTTTGCTATGCGTTCGTAGTTCCAGTGTTGTTCTTTTTCAGTCATACACAAAATTCGTGTTAAAGGCGACGTACTGCAATCCGAAAATTGCGCAATTCTATTTCAGGGGTTCCATTCGCACTAAATACTGATCGTTATCATCTTCATAAAGTACCTGGACTACCCATTTTTCCTCATGTGCTATATTGATGAGTGTTTTTTGGTCTAAGTAGAGCCATTTAAATGGTGCCCCTTTGAAGCCTTCGAACTCGTATTGATAGCCGATTTCGCCAAAATAGTAATCCGGTCTAGGGATTCGATATTCGTTATAAAGATAGGAGATGTCCGAGCTATCAAATAGCAATTGACCCGTTTCTGTCAATAAATTTTTGGCATGAGAAAGTAGGCGCCGGAATCCCTGAAGATCTTCGGCCAGACCTATACCATTCATTAAGAAGAGTAAGGTGTCGTACCTCTCTTGGTCATAGGCCCAGAAGTTATCTTGTATGATATGATGCACACCACGCTCCCGCATAATGTTACAGGCAGGTGTAGATACTTCTAGTGCGGCGACATCAAAACCTTTGTCCTGCAGGTAGAGTGCATGAGATCCCACTCCAGCACCGACATCCAACACCTTGCCATCGCAAAGGGATAATGCTATGAATTCGAGTTCAGGAAAATCTTCTTCTGTTCGGAAAAAGACCTCAATAGGCATTTCTTCGATGTCTCCATATGTACTGTGCAATAGTAATGGAGTGCTAAGTGTGCCAGTTTGGTGGAATCGGCTTAATGCTTCGCCGTAAATGTCTCTATGCATGTTCATCAAGTTGGAGGTATCGTCTTGCCATTTCTATTTCACTGCGATCACCTGTATGTTTAAGAGGTTCGTCCGAAAGTTTTATCACAGGAGTCCACTCGCCATCCTCAGGGAGCGTCTCGGTCATTTTGAGTACAATATTCATTCGTTCTAATCCAACATCATTGGTGAAGTCCGTTCCTATCCCGAAAGAGAAACCTATTTTCCCGTTGCAGTAGTCCGAGATTTTCTTTACTTTCTCATAGTCTAGACCATCCGAGAAAATAATTGTCTTGGAGAGCGGATCTATTCCTTTACCCAGGTAATGTTTGATTGTCTTATCCGCAAACTCTATCGCATCGCCACTATCATGCCGCACTCCATCAAACAATTTGGTGAGTTTTTTGTCAAACTGTCTGAAAAAAGCTTCGGTCGTATAAGTGTCGGACAAGGCGATGCCTAAATCTCCCCTATAGACATTAGACCAATTTTCTAAGCCCAATAGATTCGCCATTTTATAACCATATTTTGCTGCATGAAACATAAACCATTCATGCGCGTGCGTGCCTATCGGTTTGGTCTCATATTTCATTGCTAGGTGTACATTGCTTGTGCCGATGAACGTATTGGAAGGATGTTCCTTTAGTGTTTTGATGACAAGATCGTGTACTGCGTAAGAATGTCTGCGGCGCGTACCAAAGTCGGCAATTGTAATTTTTAGCTTATCGTACTTATTCATTTTTTTCGTTACGATATCCGTTACTTCTGCGTTATCTACACGTTTCTCATTCCGCATTTCATAATATAGTTCACATATCAAAGACATGATGGGTACTTCCCAGAGTATCGTCCGGTACCACAGGCCCTCAATTTTAATCGATAGTTCTCCTTCAGTCTGAGTGATGCTCACTTCTTCGGGGTCATAGCGGTATCCTTGGAGGAAATCAAAATAAGTAGGGTCTATATAGGGGCAGGTCTCTGAAAAAAAAGTCTTCTCAGATTTGCTGAGTTTTAAGGCTGCCATATGGTTTATTGCTACTTTCAGCCGCTCAGCAAAGCCTGGAGGAAAAGAATGCTGCCCTCTGTTAATAAACTGATATTTCGACCTTGCTTTAGGAAAGAGTTTTACGACTGCATATTGCATCGTAAACTTATAGAAGTCATTATCTAGTATAGAATCGAGTCTTGCCATTTCGAAATCTGTTTTTTGTACTATTCCAAAGACGATCCTGATCATAAAGGCTGCTTTGGGGTAAAGTGAACGAAAATACCAAAAAAAAATGACGCACCCTTGTTACATCGAGGGTTAATTGTACATTGAATTTCTTGTACTAAAAAAGCGGGCAGCAAAATATTGCTGCCCACTGCATTTATGTTTCAATTAAAATTATAAGGAAATGCTCATCGGCGGATCATGATAGTTCTTGATGGCCTCTGAGAATATATCCTTTCAGGAAAAAAAAGAACTAGGTTCGATGTTGAAAGTTTATCGTCTACTACTCCGACCACTTGATTCTCCTCCTCTAGTTGACGCACGTTCCTCACGTGCATTACCAGAACGAGAAGACGATCCTGAGGAGCTTTCTCTACTGGATGCCTGAAAGACCGGTTGTGTATTTGTTCGCTGTGGCGAACGACTTTCTCTTGATTGTCCCCGTTGTGGAGCCGTTTGTGTTGGCTCTCTACGGGTCTCTTGATTCCTTTGAGTAGGAGAGGACTCTCGTCCACCCACAGACCGTCTTTCTTGACGTTGCGCGATGCCTCCATTGTTTTGAGGACGTGCTGTGGCTTCCGACTCTCTTGATCTTCGGGATTGATTGCTTGGCTCACGTTGATTTTGACGTTGAGCGGTACTTTCAGTTCTTCTCTCCGTATTCCTTTCTGTAGGTTGATTTTGTGTAGTTGTTCCTTCATTCCGCATAGAGACGTTACCGTTCCTGTCGATATGCATTTCGCGGTTGCTGGTATTTGCATTTCTTGACCCCACGCTGGAGCGGTCACGGTTTGAAACATCCCCCGCTCTAGATCCATTGCGTTCGTTTCGGTTTGCTTCGGCTCCTCTACGGCTAGCATTGCTTGAGCTGCCACGATCCGTGCGGCTGGATATTGTCTCTCTACGACTATTATCTTTGTCTGGACGATAAATGGAAACAGATCTACGGTCAATTTGTGAAGCTCCCGGTCTGCTCGATTGTCTGAGTTCTCGTACTTCAATCCTTCTTCCGGTGGTACGTTCCATATCTCTTCGAGATGGCCCTCCGTAGTAGTGGTGGTTGTTAACGATATACGTATTGTTTATCACCGTAGTGTTGCTGTATATATTTCTACTTCTGTGATCATAGTAGCTGTGTCTGTGTATATCCCGGGCATATATGTGTCTTGTAGGAGCAAACACCCACACGTCTATAGGCAAGCCGATCGATACATGCACACCGATACGAGGAGCCATAGGAGCCCATCCGTAGTAACCATTGCCAGAGCGCCATTCTACCCAAGCTGGTCCCCATTCATAACCAGGTATCCAGCCCCACCCCCTGTAGTTGGTGTGTACCCAACGACCATAGTGAAAGGGCGCCCAGCCCCAAGGATAGCCCGATACCCAAGTGTTGCCATATTCTGTCATGGTCCAATAACCATTGGTATTGTAGGGGCGAAAATTTCGACCTTCATTAGGATACCATATTTCTCCATAAGATGGATCGTTATCCCAGTACCCATACGGTGATAGTTCATCGTAGAACAGATCCAAGGAAACGTTTCCATAGACTTGTGCATATGTTTTGGAAATCTGTAGAGCACCTACAAAAATGAAAACCAATGTTGCGACTAATGTTGATATACCCCTTTTCATACTCTTCTTTTCTTTAAACGTAATTATTTTGTTTCCTTGTTGTTGGTAGGACGTAATAATACAGCGAAAGGTTTAATTGCTTTGTGGTGAACTTATATTTAATGGAAAATTTTGGTAGTTTTATTACTACATTTCGTGTTTTACATGTTTTGTACCGATGATAAAAATTAAAAAGTTGTACCTTTGGCCAGTTTTTTGATAAACATGTTGTTGTTTTTTATTCACTTCTAAAAAGATAAATGGGAAGGAAATTTAATAATCTACTCCTTGAATTTGCCCGCTTACATCGCTTTTTGATACGGTTTTTCCGTGAAGTTGTAAGTCCACCATTTGAATTCAAAGAGATAATAAGACAATGTTACGAAATCGGTTGGAAGTCGTTTCCTCTGATCTCGTTAACCGGCTTTATTGTCGGCTTTGTCTTTACGAAGCAGTCCAGGCCTTCGCTTGAAGATTTCGGAGCTACTTCTATGCTCCCTAATTTGATTTCGATCGCTATCGTTAGGGCATTGGCTCCTTTGGTCACGGCGTTGATTGCTTCCGGAAAAGTAGGTTCGCAGATTGGTGCAGAGTTGAGTTCCATGAATGTTACGGAGCAAATTGATGCGATGGAGGTGTCGGGTACTAACCCTTTCAAATTTTTGGTCGTGAGCCGCATAATCGCTACTACCATAATGATTCCTATTCTGTGTTTTTATGTCGCCGGTATAGGTTTATTAGGTGGCTATCTCAGTTTAGCAGCAAAGGATGATCTTAGTCTATTAAGCTTCTTTACTCAAGTTTTTGAGTCCATAAAGTTAATCGATATTTTTGCAATGGTCCTTCGGGCTGTTGTATTCGGCTTCACCATTGGTTTTGTAAGTACCTATGTCGGTTACTTCTCATCTAAAGGTACAGAAGGAGTAGGAAAGGCAGCAAATAGTGCTGTTGTAGCCTCTATGTTTATTGTATTTATTGAGGAACTGCTTATAGTTCAGGTGTTATCTTTAATTTCTTAAGACATGGCAAAGATAGGATGTGCAATTAACTACGAGGACTGTGTGATTCATGTAGACAACGTCAGTAAGTCTTTTGGAGATCTACATGTGTTGCGTAACGTCGATCTGAAACTTTATAACGGTGAAAACTTAGTGGTGTTGGGTCGATCTGGGACCGGTAAATCCGTGCTTATTAAGTTAATATCCGGTTTATTAAAGCCAGACAGTGGAAATATTAATGTTTTAGGACACAAGGTTAACGATTTGACAGAAAAGGAGCTCATGAAATTACGTTTACGTATAGGCTTTTCCTTTCAGAATTCAGCTTTGTATGATAGTATGACGGTAAAGGAAAATCTGGAGTTTCCATTGATTCGGAATAAGCGAAATCTCACTAGGGCCGAGATCAATCGAGAGATCGAAGATGTACTGGATGGTGTAGGGTTGCTACAGACCTTGAATCAGATGCCCTCGGAGCTTTCGGGAGGTCAAAAGAAACGTGTTGGTATAGCACGTACTTTGATCTTACGTCCCGATATTATGTTGTATGATGAGCCTACTGCAGGATTGGATCCGATCACTTGTTTGGATATCAATGGTTTAATTAATGAGGTGCAGGAGAGATATAAAACTTCATCTATTATCATTACGCATGACCTTGCTTGTGCTAAAATGGTTGGAGACAGGATGGTGATGTTACTAGATGGTAGATTTGAACGTGAAGGTGTTTTTGAAGAGATTTTCAATACAGAAGATCCCAGAGTAAAGCCTTTTTATGATTATAATTTTATAGTATAATAGTTTAAGAATGAACGCAACAGAAAATAAGAGATCATTAATCGTTGGACTTTTTGCATTAATAGGTCTTGTGATTTTGGTGGCAGGTATTTTAGTATTGGGTACCCAACAGAATAAATTTAGTAAAAACCTTATCGTGAAGAGCTATTTTCATGATGTAAAAGGCCTTAAAGTCGGTAACAACGTGTGGTTTTCTGGTGTCAAGGTAGGGATTGTTAAGGAAATTGCATTCGAGAGCGTTGAGAATGTTCGTGTTGTGATGAGCATACAGGAAAAAGATAGTAAGTTTCTTCGTAAGGATGTTGTCGCTACATTAGGTTCGGATGGACTGATTGGTAATTCGATTATTAGTCTTGTTGGTGGTAGTGCTACGACTCCCCAAATCGAAGAAGGTGATGTCTTAAAATCAGGGCCTAGTGGTGGTATGGAGCAGATGATGGGGCTTCTACAAGAGAACGGCGCCAATCTGACCGTAATTACCCAAAACTTTGCGAAGCTATCACAGCAGATGGTCGATGGAAAGGGAACAATTGGGGCATTGATGACAGATGATGCGATAGCTACGAATTTGAAGTCGTCGGTCGTCTCCTTGAACAATGTAATGACCGATGCTAATAAGGCTGTTGATAATTTGGTTACTTTGACGGAGAAGCTGAATAGCAATCAGGGACTTATCCATGACTTGACGACTGACACAGAAGTTTTCTCCAGCTTGAGAGAATCTGCTGCTCAGTTGCAGGGGGTAACGCAGACCGCAAATGCGCTAATGCAAAATCTGAATAAGACGTCAGCGCGCTTGAATGATAAGGATAACGCATTGGGTGTGCTTACAAATGATGCTGAAGCTGCAAACGAGATTCGCCAAATATTAAAGAACTTAAATGCAAGTACCGAAAAGTTGGATGTCAATATGGAAGCTTTGCAGAGTAATTTTTTGTTGAGGGGATATTTTAAGAAAAAAGCTAAGGAAGCTGAGAAAGAAACTACAGATTTCACTTCCAAGTAAAGATATAGTTGAAGGGATAATATAATATGGGAGAAGTTACAGATAAGGATGTTATCTACGAAGACAATCACCTGATAGCAATAAATAAAAGAGGCGGAGATATCGTGCAGATTGACCCTTCAGGAGATAAGTCTCTCGAAGAAATGTTGGCCGATTATCTCGCACAGAAATATAATAAGCCAAATCGGGCTTTTGTGGGGGTGATTCATCGTTTGGATAGGCCTGTTAGTGGAATGATCCTTATGGCCAAAACAAGTAAGGGGCTTGATCGTATGAATAGGTTGTTCCACGATAGAGCGGTAGAAAAAACTTACTTAGCTGTAGTGAAGGAACGTCCAGAAAAAATGAAAGGAAAACTTACCAACTGGTTGTTGAGAGATCGAAAAAAAATGATCACCAAAGCCTATGATAGGGAAGTGAAAAACGGTACTTATGCGGAATTGGACTATGAAGTATTAGGCCAGTTAGATGGGTTCTATTTATTAAAGGTGTCACCATTGACAGGGCGTACGCATCAGATTCGTTGTCAATTAGCCTATATGGGATGCCCAATAGTTGGAGATAATAAGTATGGCTATCCCAGAGGATCCACACGCCGCACGATCTGTTTACACTCTCGGTCTTTAGCCTTTGTACATCCAGTCAAAGAGGAGTATATGTGTATTGAAGCTCCGCTACCAGAAGATGGTTTCTGGGAGAAATTTAATCGTATTTTGTTCCAATAGGAGTATTAAATCGCTGTCTTGTTCTGTTGGTCTTCTCTGGGGTGTTTTATTACCTTAATATGTGTATTAAATTCTTTAACTTTGTAGAATGAAAGTAGTTAGCCGCATACTTAAAATCGGATTATTGTTTCTTGGGTTAACAATAGTATCCTCAACAGTTGCTTCTAGCCAGTGTGCCATGTGTTCTTTGAATGCTGAAAACAGCACACAAAATGGCAATACCCAGGGCAAGGGATTAAATAACGGGATATTATTTTTATTAGGTGCGCCTTTCTTAATAGGAGCGGGCATAGGAATTCTCTGGTATAAAAAATATAGACCAAAATCCCCTAAACCCGCAGTCTTGTCTCGTCACTCGTCGTGATAATCTGGCCGTATAGCTTAATCTCTATTTTATAGGTATTGCATTACACTGTCGAAAATAAAAGCTTTTTCGTTATGGTGCTGTGCTATATGGGTTTGTAGAGAAGAGATGTACTCCGATTGAAAATGTTGAATCTGTTGTTCGTCATTAACAATCAGCTGTACACAGTAAGTGTAACCTTCGTGCGGCGAATTAAGCATTTTGAGCAGTTTGATGTCTGCGGGTAAAGTCGGTATCCAAGACTGTTGGACCCATGAAAGAAGCGCATGATGCTGACTTTCTTCAATGATGATAGAAATGTTGTATAGATACATGTCACAAAGGTACGAAATGTAGTTTTTGAACCTGTAAAAAAAAAGTTGCAATATAGGTTTAGTCTAGGAAAATTATAATATTTGGTAGAACGAGAAATAGTTGGATGAGATTTTTAATAACAGTCTTTTGTTTGCTATTCGTTACATCCCTTATTATAGGTTGTAATGGACCCCGGAGTGTTGAACGTATTCCGGTGCAGGATTTTTTTGGAAAACCAGAACGATTGAATTTTCGCGTATCTCCAGATGGACGGTACATAGCTTACTTGGGACTGGAAGATCACTGTCGTAATATATTTGTGTTGGATATTGAGGAACCGGATTCTTCTAAACAATTGACCTATCAGAACAATATCAATGTGCAATATTTTTTCTGGAGTGCTTCAGATAGTATTGTTTTTTCCAATAGCCAGTCTCCTGAAGATAGTTTGCGTCTTTTTACGATTGATATCCATCACGAAGTAGCGAAGCCGTTACTGCCGCCGACCAAGCATGCTTTAGCATGGTTAAGTCCTATGAAATCTAAGAATGGAAACCTTCTTGCGGAGATGAATAGTCGAGATTCGTCAGTTTTTGATTTATACCGTATTCCGCTTGATGGGTCAGGTCCTAAACTTGTAGAGCTTAACTCAGGAAAAATCAGTTCATGGTATGCCTCTTCGGATGGAAAAGTAAGACTTGCACTGTCCAGTGATAGTGTGGAAGATCAGCTGTTGTATCGCGAGGAAGAAGTGGAACCCTATAAAAAGGTGGTAGAGACAGATTTTGCAACCACGGTTTTGCCAATGGGACCAGTTAAAGGAGAACATGCCAAAGTGTATGCAATGTCTAATATAGGACGTGATAAATTAGCCGTTGTGAAGTTAGATCTGCGAACTGGCAACGAAGAGGTAGTTGCAGAAAATAAACAGGTGGATATGAACAGGGAAGGCTATTCGTTTTCTCGAGAAGAGGTGATCTATACCGCTGGATTATCGAATAAAAAGGAAACACGTATCCTCAATAAAGAGTTTAAAACAATATATTCCAAAATTACCAATAAGTTTGACGGTTATAATATAGATATCCTTGATATGGATAGCTCGTTTAATGCTGTATTATTCAAAACCTACACAGATGTAAATCCCGGAGGTATTTACTATTATTCGAAGAAGAAAGATAAAATAGTTGAGCTTTCTGTTATTAATCCTGCTTTGACCGGAAAGAGCTTGGCCCCTATGCAAGAGGTCAGCTTTAACTCTAGAGATGGGAAGACTATTAAAGGATATTTAACGTACCCCTTGGTCAAGCAAAAATCTTATCCGGTAGTGGTGTTGATTCACGATGGGCCAAATAGGAGAGATGTGTGGGGTTTTAACCCGGAAGTTCAGTTTTTAGCAAATCGGGGATATGCCGTATTTCAGATCAATTACAGAGGATCTGTGGGATACGGAAAGCAATTTTATACTGCAGGGTTTAAGCAATGGGGAGGAGAGATTCAGAATGATATCAGTGATGGTGTGGCCTGGCTTATCCACCAAGGGATAGCAGATAAAAGTAGAATTGCTATTATGGGCACGGGCTTTGGAGGGTATTCAGCATTGTATGCTGCATGTTTCAATCCTACCTTATATAAATGTGCTATTTCCTCGTCCGGATATACCAATTTGTTTACTTATTTAAAGGAGATACCTCCCTATTACCAGCCTTATTTGCAATTATATTACAAGATAATTGGAGATCCGACCAAGGAGTACGAGCTGTTTAGGGCAATATCACCTCTATTCAATGCGGAGAAAGTCAGGATGCCTATTCTCATGTTTCACGGAGGAAGGGATAGATTTAATAGTCTTACAGATGTTAATCAATTTGTACAGAAGGTAAAGAATAATAATGTTGCCGTTCGTTATGTGTTTAAAGAGGATGAGGGCCGTCGGTTTAAGAAAGATGAGAATGTCATTGAGTATTATCAGATGATAGAACAGTTTCTTAAAGAACAAATGTAGCGAATGGGAAACTTTGATTTAAGATATCGAAAGAATTTTGGTCTACTAATAACATTCTTGGTCTTGGTTACTGTCTTGTTTGTCACTTCGGCCTTCTTTGCGCGCAAGATGACAACAAATTTTGTCGAGACAGAATTCAATAACAAGAAAGTTGAGGTTTTCGACGAATTCATCAAACCATTTAATGATTTTTTTACCCAAAAAGTTCCGGAGATATCCTATTATCAAGGGTATATTGACTCTGCACAGGCCGCTGAGTTTTCAAATACCGTATTACGACGTTATCCCTTCGTAAGTAACGTTAATTTTTTTGATGTCGTATTCACCAATAGAGACACCTTAGGCAAAGGTCTTCGCTTTAATAATTTAGGGATTTCCTTGCGCAATTCGTATAGTTTCAAATTGAATTCGGAAAATCGCTTTATGGGCCTACATCAAAGCTCGGATGATTATAAAAATCACGCAGAGGATTTTAACAATATGATGCTCAAGCTAGCTGGATTTTTGGACCGGGTTTCCGATTCCACCAGATTGACAGACAATGATATTTATAAAGTATTCTACACACTTCAACCAGGCAAGATCTCCTATTTGAATATTCCACGTATGTCGGATATTATGGCCTATAAGACAATGATGCGTTTTAATGATCTCCCCAAGAGTGACTATGAGCAGGATTTGTTCGTTTTTTCGATAGAGCCTCGGAAAATGGCTATTACCAACAAACATCCAAATCTATACGAAGAGATCGTTATAAAGCCGGTGGTGGATCCGTATGTGGACGAGCATGTAGCATATCTCCGGACAGAATTAGCTCTGCCTGGAGCTTTGTCGGATTATAAACTTCAATTTGATACATCCCGTGAGTTTATTCAACGCGATATCAATCGACGTTTTTTTCCTGTTATGATCGGACTGTCATTAGTTTACTTAATCCTCTTGACGGTAGGTTATCTGATCTATAGAAATGTAATGATCAATAGCCGGTTGTACCAGCTACAATATGATTTTATCAATAACCTGACCCACGAATTTAAGACCCCTGTTAGTGTTATCAAGATTGCCGGAAATAATATCAAGAGTGCCGAAAAACTGTCGGATGTAGAGCGAAATATGTACGGGCGTATCTTGGACCAGGAAGCTGATAAGCTTAATGCGCTGATGAATAAGCTGCTTTCCTTTGCGCAGATTGAAAATAAATCCATTAAGTTTAACGGTGAGTATATTGAGCTGAATGAGTTTTGTCAGCATATGTTTGATGCTACGCATTTAAAATATCCTGATTTGACATTAAATTACGAAATTGACGTCAAGACGGAGATGTATGCAGACCCTGTTCTATTAACCAGTGTTTTTCAGAATCTGATAGATAATGCTTACAAGTATTCTGCACCTGATCGGAAGATTTTGGATATCCGTGTTCAACAAAACAAAAAAAATTTTGTTATTTTATTCAAAGATCACGGAATCGGTATAGATAAGAAAGAATTTAATAGTATTTTTAAAAAGTTTTACCGAGTCAAGAATCAATTTAACCAACAAGGGAGTATTGGTTTGGGGCTTGCATTTTGTAAAGAGATTACTGAGTTTATGAACGGGGAAATAAAAGTGGATAGCCAATTGAATGTTGGTACGGTTTTTACACTTAGTTTCCCAATAGAAGTTAAAAAAACATAAATTATGGAAAAAGATATTACGGTTGCAGTTGTTGAAGATGACGAAAACTTGCGTTTTTTAGTGAGTCATCGTTTGCAAACTGAAAATTATAAGGTTGTACAAATAGGCAACGGGTTGGAAGCGGAAAAGTTGATTTTGGAACTTCAACCTGATATCGTATTGTTGGATTGGATGCTGCCAGGTAAAGAAGGTATTGAAGTGTGTGAAGCGGTACGTAAAGAAGGTTTTGAAAACATCATTATCATGATGACAGCCAAATCACAGGATGTAGACAAAATAGACGCTTATAGTTACGGGATCACCGATTATATTACAAAGCCTTTTAATATGGATGTTCTTGTCGCTATGATCGAGAACAAAGTACGCTTCTTTGTTCCTAAAAGCAGCAATAAGGATATACATGTCTTTGGCAGTACGGAGCATCATCCGCAGATTCATTCCTTAGTTCGGGACGGTCGTAAAATTGAGTTGACGATTTTAGAGAACAGGATTTTATTACATTTTCTGCAGAATATGGGGAGGGAGATTACACGTGAGGAACTTATGGAAGTCGTGTGGGGGTATAGTTCCAATGTAAATACCCGTACATTGGATATGCATGTGGTTCGTTTGCGTAAAAAAATAGAAAATAATCCCGATAAGCCTACTTATCTCCAAACGGTCAGGGGCTTAGGTTATAAATTTGTTGACGAAGAATAATGTGCTTTATTTGGATAATTAAATCGTTTTAATTATCTTCGTCATTATCGAGCAAGACCACTCTTTCAAATACCGAAAGAGTGGTCTTGTTTCTTTTTTGTTAAGAGTTTAGTGTTTACTATTTAAGTTAATTGAATAATTATGGCGGAAGTAACTTATTACACAGAGGAAGGGTTAGCGAAATTAAAAGAAGAGCTACAGTACCTAAAAACTGAGGGAAGGGCTAAAATGGCCAATGCGATTGCTGAAGCGCGCGACAAAGGAGATTTGTCTGAAAATGCCGAGTATGACGCAGCAAAGGAAGCGCAAGGCTTACATGAAGCAAAAATTGCTAAATTAGAAGAGGTGTTGGCCAGTGCTCGATTGATTGATGAATCAAAATTGGATCTTTCCAAAGTATTGGCTCTTTCTATTGTCAAGATCAAGAATAAGAAAAACGGAGCTGAGATGACTTATCAGTTGGTGTCGGAGACTGAAGCTGATTTGAAAGCAGGTAAAATATCTGTTAAATCTCCAATCGCCCAAGGCTTGCTAGGCAAGTCTGTAGGTGATGTAGCAAAGGTTAACGTACCAGCAGGAGAGATCGAGTTTGAGATAATGGATATTTCTAGATAATATTTATATAGGTTATGTGCGGTTCGCCATAACCGCTCTCATAACTTTATTATTTTGAAAAGAGGACAATTGATCTATTGTCCTCTTTTTGATTTTAAGCATGTACAAAGGGATATTGGTCAACTTTCATTACAGTTTATACCAATACTTCTTGTAGGTTTTGTTATATTTGCTCATTGATCAACTTGAAAGATAAATGTCTACAATATTTTCAAAGATTATTTCGGGAGAGATTCCTGCATATAAAGTTGCGGAAAGTAACGATTATTTGGCATTTTTAGATATTTCACCTCTTACAGCGGGCCATGTGTTAGTGGTACCAAAGAAGGAAACCGATTATATATTTGATATCAGCGACGACGAATATATGGGGATGTGGGTTTTTGCCAAGATTGTATCCCAAGGTATAAAGAAAGTGATACCTTGTCGTAAAGTCGGAGTTGCCGTAGTCGGTCTAGAAGTTGCACATGCACATATACATCTTATTCCCTTGAATCAGGTTAGTGATATGAATTTTGAAAAGGCAAAATTGTCCCTACCTACCGAGGAAATGACTCGAATTGCAGAAGAGATCCGTCACGCTGTGGTCTCCATCACAAATGGTGATTAATTGTGATCTCTTCTGGTACCCTAACAAATTAATATGCAAGAATTTTTAGTGTCATTCCAACAGATAATGGACGCGGAGTACTTATTAAGTCATGGCGGGTTCTACATTGTTTGTTTAATAGTATTTGCAGAAACTGGACTTTTCTTTGGTTTTTTTCTGCCAGGAGATTATTTGTTGTTTTTAGCCGGGTTGTTCTGTGCTTTAGACAAAATTGATGTCGATATCACGACGATGTATCTCGGTATTTTGTTAGCTGGGATACTGGGTAATTTTGCTGGCTATTGGTTTGGGCATCGAACCGGGCCTATGCTCTTCAAACGAAAAGACTCGCTTATTTTCAAGCGTAAATATGTCGTGATGGCCGAAGAGTTTTATCAAAAATACGGTGGTACGGCATTAGTTATTGGACGGTTTGTTCCAATTATTCGTACATTTGCCCCAATATTTGCTGGGGTCGTTAAACTAGACTTTAAAAAATTTGTGCTTTATAATGTATTGGGCGCATTTATTTGGGTGTCTGTTTTGACGCTTTCGGGCTATTATTTAGGGGAGCTTTTCCCTTCTATTATCAATTATGTAGAGTATATTATCGTCGGTATGATTTTGATCGCATTCTTGCCGATTATTATTGCACTCATAAAACGTTGGTTAAAAAGAAAAAAAGAAAATAAAGAAACAAAATAAACAGTAATTATATTAATGAGTACACAACACCCTTGGCACCAAGTTTCTCCTGGAGAGGATCTGCCAAATTCCGTAAATGCTATTATTGAAATACCAAAAGGTTCTAAAGCGAAATATGAAATTGATAAAGACAGTGGCTTACTAAAATTGGATCGGGTTTTATTCTCGTCTGTGATGTACCCTGCCAATTATGGTTTCATTCCGCAAACTTACTGTGATGACAAAGATCCTTTAGATATTTTGGTTCTTTGTTCTGTAGATGTTATCCCAATGAGTCTTATTGAAGCTAAAGTAATCGGTGTCATGCATATGATCGACGGTGGCGAGCAAGATGATAAGATTATAGCTGTAGCGAAAAACGATATGTCGGTTAATCATATTAACGATCTTTCTGAGTTGCCTCCACATACGATGAAAGAAATCGTTCGTTTCTTTCAGGATTACAAAGCCCTTGAAGGGAAGAATGTTACGATAGAAAATCTGTACGGACGCACGTATGCTCAAAATGTTATTATGGAGAGTATCGAATTGTACAACAAAGAAATTAGAAACAAATAAAACCTAATGGCCCTCGATATTTTTTGGACAATTTTTTTAGTTTTTGCGAATGGATTTTTTGTTGCAGCAGAGTTTGCAATTGTAAAAGTCAGGGCATCCCAGATTGAGCTTCAGGCAAAGTCGGGTAGCAATGTGGCAAAAATTGCCAAAAGTATTACCGAGCATTTGGACAAATACCTAGCTGCGACACAGCTAGGTATTACTTTAGCTTCACTAGGTCTGGGATGGAAAGGAGAGGCTGTGATGACCCAGATTGTATCTCAGCTGTTTGGCTATCTACAGGTGGACGTATCACAGGGCTGGGCCAAGTGGCTCGGGTTTGCCATTGCATTTGGTACCATTACCTTCCTGCATGTAGTTTTAGGGGAGCTTGCTCCCAAGTCTATAGCGATACAAAAGCCTGTGGCTACGACAATGAAAGTAGCTGTTCCATTACGTGTTTTTTCTTGGGTGCTAATGCCTTTGATCTATGTGTTTAATGGATTTGCCAATTTCTTGTTGAGACTGGTCGGCATACATCCCCATCCCAATGATTCTACACACTCTTCCGAAGAACTTCAATACCTATTGGAGAAAGGAAAAGAGTCAGGAGCTCTCAATACGTCAGAGCACGAGCTTATTAAAAATGTCTTTGATTTTAACGAACGTATCGTAAAGAATATCATGGTACCCCGTACCAAGATTATCGCTGTGGAGGTTGATGATACGGCCGAGGAGTTCATAAATACCGTTACCGAAGAAGGGTACTCCCGTATTCCTATTTATGACGATAATATCGACCAGATCGTAGGAGTCGTACACACCAAAGATATCCTCCCATTACTTGTCAAAGGAAAAGAGGTGGTATTAAAAAATATCATGCGTAAGCCCTATTTTATTCCTGAAACCAAAAAAATCAATGATTTGATGACCGAGTTTCAACAAAAGCGTATTCAGATTGCTTTTGTACTGGATGAATTTGGCGGTACGGCCGGGATGGTTACGCTAGAAGACATCGTCGAAGAGTTGGTCGGAGAGATACAGGACGAGTACGATGAGGAAACACCCGTTGTAGAACGTATTTCTGAAACAGAGTATATGGTTGATGCCGGAGCCTCTGTACATGACTCGAATGGATATCTTCCGTTAGAGCTTCCTGAGAGCTCGGATTACGATACCATAGCTGGGTTGGTGAGTCATGTCTTTGAAAAAATACCTGACGTAGGTGAGTCAACAGAAGAGTTTGGTTATGTTTTCACGATTATGAAGAAAACACAACAGAATATCGAGTATGTAAAGCTGGATCTTGTAGAGACAGCCGAAGATGATGATAGTGAATAATGCATCTTTTTTATACCCCCCAGATAGAGCCCCATCATACTTCTTTTTTGCTGAGCGAAGAAGAAAGTAAGCATGCTGTACGTGTGCTCCGCTTGCAAGCAGGAGCGTGTATTTACCTTGTTGATGGCAAAGGAGGATTTTATAAAACTGAAATTATTGATGCGCATCCTAAACGTACAAGTTTAAACGTATTGGAGGTCCAGACGGCATACGGTGCTGTACCTTACCGATTGCATATGGTTGTAGCACCTACGAAGAATATGGATCGTTTGGAATGGTTTTTAGAGAAAGCTACCGAAATAGGGATTCAAGAGTTTACACCCATTATTTGCGAGCACTCCGAACGCAAAGAGGTAAAGGTAGAGCGATTAGAGAAAGTAGCTATTTCTGCTATGAAGCAATCGCTAAAGGCTTATTTACCCAAGATTAATCCGGCAATTTCATTTTCTAAATTTATGGCACAAGCGGAAGACTTTGACGGATTCAAAGGCGTTGCACATTGCGTAGATGCGGACAAGAAATATATATCGACAGCATTTACAAAGCAAAGTAATTACCTTTTGCTCATAGGGCCCGAAGGAGATTTCTCCGAAAAAGAAATAAGCCAGGCATTGGATGTTGGCTTTATCCCCATCTCTCTTGGAGAAGCTAGATTACGTACAGAAACGGCTGCTCTAGCTACGGTTCTCGAAATCTCGTTATTGAACCGTTAACGGATCAGTTCTGCATCCATTATCTGTATTTCTGCATTACCCTTTAAAGGTTCCGGATTGAATTTCATTTTACCTTTTATTTTGATAGGCTCTTCCGTGTATTTGATAGCTCCTTTTTTCATAAATACCTCCACCATTGGCGGGATACCGTTGGTGCCACAGAATTGACATTGTGCGATTGGGAGTACCGACAGCATAAATGTACTGTGATTACGTCCACTGGTCAAGGGAACGATATACCCCGGTAGATCCACAATTTTGTTTTCCAATTTTTTTAACTCAGGTGGATAGTGTGGCGTATATACTTTTTTGTTTCCTTCTGTGCTCACGCGATACATCATTTTGTCAATAGCTTCCCACGTATTATTCATCATAGGCGTATGATCGGGCACATTAAGGTTGGGATAGTCTTTAATTTGGGCATTACTAATCGCAGTGCCGAGTATCAGAAAATTTAATAGGAGAAGTATTCTGTTCATCTTTTTGTTTTTATTGTCGTTTCCGCTTCCTATTTAGAAGCTAAAGTTTTGGATATTGTCGTGTTATATGCTTTAAAAGCAGGGATCAAGGCTGCTATTACACCCAAAGCAATTGCAGCCAATAGGATCAGTAGTTCATTTGGATACAGCTTGAATGCCTCAATAAAATCGGCGCTCTGGCTGGTTTGGGTGCTTATATAATACAATATGCTATGTCCCAGTAAGAGTCCTATCAGACCACCGATTAAAGTAATCACTAAGCCCTCTGCAACCACCAAAGTAAATAACTTGGCTTTAGTAGCGCCCATTGTCCGCATGATAGCCATGTCGTAGCGACGATCCTTCAATGCGTTGTAGAGGCTAATAAAAACACTAAGTGCTGCAATCAACATGATCACATAGGCCAAAATTGCTAGTGAATCCAGGCCTACACCCAATAGGGAGAATATTCTAGAACTTTCTATTGCTGGCGATGCCGCCTGCATATGTGTACTCTGATTGACCAGCCGCGGCAAGACACCAATGGCAGCTGGAGAACTATATTTAACTAATAACGCAGTGATTTCTACACCGTGATCTTCGATCATATCCTGGCCTATACTTTTTACTAACCCCGGTTCTTCCAATTGCGGTTTTTCTTTGACAAGTGCTTCCTCTCTTTCTTCGTCATTCCGACTGGAGTGCAACGCAACGGAGGAATCTATAGACTTACCATTTGTATTATGACCGTGATGGTCATGATGCTCATGTTCTTCTGCGCTTTCGGTATTGGTTGCAGTAGCCTTGTTTTCTTCTATAGACTTTTCTTTTCCATCATGGCTATGGTTATGATCTCCATGGTCATGATGATTGTGGTCGTTATCATGATTACAATCCGGACCATGTATATGCTCTCCATCGTGAGCTATGCCATGAACCTCCCAGACACTTGCGAGGTTGGAGAGGATTAGATTGTCTACGACAGATCGAGCAGGCGATAAAATCCCCACCACCTTAAACGGATGATCATCATGCACATGAGCATCAGCCGATAGACCATGTGCACTATGTATCTCATCGCCGATTTTTAACTGGTGCTTACGTGCTACCTCAGCTCCGAGTACGATTTCGAAGCTTTTCGACCACAGCTTACCATCAGCCATCTTTAGTTCATACAATCCCATGAAGGAGGTATCTGTACCTATTATACGGTGCCCTTTATAGTTGTCACCCAACGAGATGGGTACGGCTAGTTGTACAAAGGGGTTCTCGGCTATTTTATTCGCTTCCGCGAGCGATATGTTGCCCGTTGGATTGTCGACATGATATAGACTGCTTAATATGAGTTGCATCGGACTGCCTTTGGCACCAATAACCAAGTCCACATTTTTACTGTTGTTTTCCAGCTGTTTCTCAAAGGTGTCTCCCGATATATAAATTACCAAAAGTATAGCAACACCAAATGCCGTTAATACTATACTTAATAGCGTAGCGCCCCATTGCTGGGTTATATTCTTCCAGACTAATGCAAAATTGTTCATATTATAACTGATAGGTATTGGCGAAGTTGTCTTTTATTCTTTTGTCGTGTGTAGCTATGAGTAAGGTTGCTCCAAAAGATGTAGCCGTATCTAATAGTAGTTCGAGTACATGCTTAGTGTTGGTATCGTCCAACGCAGCCGTAGGTTCGTCGGCAACCAACAGTTTAGGCCCATTGACTACAGCTCGAGCTATGGCGGCACGTTGCAGTTGTCCCCTACTCAATTGAGATGGGTAGCTATTCGTCTTATCCTTCAGTTGTAATTTATCTAAGATTGTTGCTATGGCATTTTTGTCTACTGTTCTTTTTGCTAAATGTTGCGCCAGTTCGATATTTTCTCCGATGGTCAGATTTTTTAAAAGGTGTGCTTCCTGAAATATAAAGCCAATGTTATCGGCACGGAAACGGTCGAGTTGACTTTCACTCAATTGATAGATATCTTGTCCATCAATAAAGACTTTTCCGTTAAAGGGTTTCGATAGCCCGCTTAGTAAATGCAGTAGTGTGGTTTTTCCTGTACCCGAATCGCCCAACAAGAGCGTATGTTGATGTTTCTCTATTTTGAAGTCAGGAAACTGAAGTTCGTGCGAGGGTAGATATTTGAACGTAAGATTTTCTGAACGTATCATGAATTTAATTATTCCTGCGGTGTAAAATTTCAACCTTAAAGGTATCGGAAATTGCTTACAATAGAAAATCTTAATGAAATTATTACAGGATTAAGCGCTATTCTTCTTAAAGAAAAGTTAATGTATCGGAAATAAAAGCAGGTCTATTGTAGTGTAATAGGGAAGCTTTACGGTTTGTTTGGGGGTGCTTAATAATTAATTAACACTAGGTTGAGGTAAAGGTAATTTGTCGGTAACATTGAATTAATATGTCCATTATACTTTTGTGTTAAATTAAAATTAATTCAAGTTGAAACTAAATTTAAACATTAAAAAGGCAGGTTTGCTAGTATTAGGTGTAGTAGCAGGCTCTGTTGTTTTCGCACAAAAGACAGATACCAAAGGAAATGTCTTGGGAAAAGAGGCGAATAAAAAAGATACGGTCAATACGTTGAACGCACAGCAGAAAAATAGCGCCTCGATAGCAGATGGAGTTTCAGCAAGTTCATCTGTTTTTGGTATTCGCGGTAAGGTGATCGACGTAGAAACGATGAAACCTATCGCAGGGGTCAGTATTTCCCTTTCGGACAATAGTAAAGTGACCTCGACCAATGCTAACGGTGAATTTATTATCCCGGTCAACAAAAAAGGAGAATATAAAATAGTAAGTAGCTATTTAGGATATAATAAGGAAACCACGCCGGTAGTTCTAGAAGCTAAAAACTGGGAGATGGTGAGCGTTGTATTAGTCAATGAATCATCGACGCTAGATGAGGTGGTCGTAACTCGTAGACGTGTACAGGCTAGCGAGTTTGCTTTATTAGAAGAACGCAAAAACGCTAACCTATTTGTAGAAAAGATCGGTTCGCAGGAGCTATCACGTAAAGGGGTGTCTGATGCAGCTGGCGCGGTAAGCCAATTGTCTGGCGTTTCTAGACAAGAAGGTTCGACGCAGGTCTACGTACGTGGATTGGGCGATCGTTATATCTCTACATCATTGAATGGTTTGCCAATACCAGCGAGTGATCCTAATCTGAAAAACATTGCATTGGATATATTCACAACTGATGTTGTTGATTACATTGGTGTCGATAAGTCGTATAATGCATCTTTGAGTGGAGATTTTGGAGGAGCAAGTGTTAACATCGGATCGAAAGATTTTAAGGGAGATCGCTTGTTTGAAGTTTCCGTAGGATCTTCTGTAAACACCAATGCACTACAGCAGTGGAATAAATTTTATTTGCAGGAAGGGCCTAATTTTTTCGGGTATTCAGATTATAAAGCACCAGAGGATGTAGAAGGAAGTTATCATTTCAAAAATGGTTGGGACCCTAAGAAGAAGACATTGCTTCCAATGAATTTTGCCGTAAAGGCAGGAGATTCCTTCAAAGTCGGTTCTGAGGGAAGAATGAGCCTATTTGCGATGGTGGACTTTGCGAATGGATACAATGCACGCGAGGGCGTGAACTCCAGTTTTAGTGCGCAGGGAGCACCATTAAAAGCCTTGAGCCAGTTCCAACAAAGCTATACGGCCAATACAACTGGAATGTTGAATGCCAACTATCAAATTAATGCCAAGCATAAATTGACGTATAACTTCATGTATGTCAATGCGGGTAATCAATATAGAGATGTGTTTTCTGGCTATATTAGAGATGCTGGAGTCGATGCCGAGGACTATCGTGGAACCATCAATCGTAGTACGTTTTCCAGTACGCAATTGTTTATTAATCAATTGTTAGGTAAACATACGTTGACGGATAAAATAGAATTGGATTGGGGATTAGCATACAATAATGTTAAAGGAGATATGCCAGATCGTTTGCAGAGTATGCATAGTGAGACTATTGGTGGAGACCATTATTTCATTCGAGTTAATGCAGGAGATAATCATCGGTATTCTCATTATCTTAAAGAGAATGAACTTGCTGCTAATATCGCTACATCGTATAAGTTAGGCGATAATAGAGGTAAACTAACCGTAGGTTACAGCGGAAAAATTAAAGAGCTTTCTTTTAACGTCATGCAATTGAACTTTAATATTTTGGACGGACAGCAGAATACCACCAAAATAGATCCTTCTAACCTAGATCAATACCTCGGAGCTTCTGGTTTTGGTTCATTTTATAATCTTATCGGCTTAGCTGGGAATGCTTTTCAATATTATAATGGAGATCAAGATATTCATGCCGGTTTTGCAACAATGGATTATAAGTTGACCGATCGGTTGACAGGAGTATTGGGGATGCGCTATGAAAATATTAAGCAATATGTTGACTTCTATAGCATCGAGTATTCAAGAGATAAAAGCACGTTAACGAAAAATGGATTATTGCCGAGCTTGAATCTAAAGTATGAATTAAATGCTAAGAATAATCTGCGACTTGGAGCAAGTAAGACCTATACATTACCGCAGTTTAAGGAACGAGTGCTATTCTCGTATGATGATGTGACGCAGCGATTCTTTGGTAATCCACATTTGTATGCATCAGACAACTATAATGTTGATCTAAAATGGGAAATGTTTCCTCGTGAAGGAGAACTATATTCTGTAACTGGTTTTGGAAAGTATATTGAAAACCCCATCAATGAGATTGTCGTGTCATCAACATCGAATGATATCTCTTATGCCAATACCGGTGATAAAGGATATGTTTATGGTATAGAACTGGAAGCTAAAAAATATCTGTTGAATTTGACAAATGATAAGCTTTCTATTGGTTTCAATACCGCGATTATGAAGACGGATCAAAAGTTCAATCCAAATAAAGTGCTCACTGAAACTGATGGATTGATCAATATCGATCCGACTAATATTTCATCAAAATTTACTGGAGCGTCGGATTTTATAATTAATGCTGATTTATCATATCTGAAAAGCTTTGATGCTAACCGAAATCTTTCAGCAACCATACTTTATAACTACTATTCGGATAAACTTAATGCCATTGGTACAGGAGGACGTGGCAATCTGGTAGATAAGGGGCTGGGTACGTTAGATTTTGTTTTGAAGTCTAAATTGACTAGGCATTTAGGTGTTGATTTAGCGGCACGTAATATCTTCAACCCATCCTTCGAAAGATGGCAACAAAATGAAACGCCTGTGATGGTAATGTCTTATAAAAGAGGAGCATCGTTTAGCTTGGGTGTAAATTATAAATTTTAAGTGTTAGCTTAACAAAAAGCTAATATAGAGTTAATTATAAGTAAATAACAAACATCTTTCTTTGTACTATCGAAAGAAGAAAAAATTAAAATTAAAGAAATGAAAAGATCTACTTCTACATTGTTAATGCTCGCTTTACTTGCGGCTACTCCAACGGTTTTTACAGCTTGTAGCGATAAAGATGATCCTACTGAAATTATCGATACCGATATTCGTACAAATCTGCAAGGAGAAGTTAAGGACGGTCAACATCTAATATTAGAAAGCGGTACTTACAAATTGAATGGTCCGTTGATTGTGAAAGCTGGAGGAAAGTTGACGATCAAACCTGGCGTAATTGTAGAGGCAACTCCTTTTAAAGGCGGAGAAGAGATTCGTTATATTGCAGTAGCTCAGGGGGGACAGATTTTTGCAGAGGGAACTAAGGAAAAACCAGTAGTTTTTACCGCGGTAAACAAAACACAACAAGCTTGGGGTGGTATTGTATTGTGTGGTAAAGCTCCAATTAATAAGGGCGCTACTGCATCAGCAGAAGTTTCTTCATTAACCTATGGGGGTAACGTGGCTAACGATAATTCTGGTGTGATTAAATATGCTCGTATTGAGTATTCAGGTTATTCTTATAACACAGAAAAGGAGTTTAACGGTTTGTCTATGTTTGGTGTAGGTAATGGTACTACCATTGAGTATGTTCAGGTACACGAGGGTTCTGATGATGGCTTTGAATGGTTCGGTGGTACTGTAAATACAAAATACTTGGTAGCGACTGCTAATGAGGATGATCAGTTTGACTGGACTGAAGGGTGGAACGGTACAAACGAAAACTGGTATGCTAAAGAAGTGGCTACTAAAGGAAATAGAGGTATTGAAGCGGATAATAATTCAAATAACCATACTGCTGGTCCGATCTCTAATCCAACGATAAAAAACTTAACGTTAATTGGTCGTGGTAATGCGGGATCAGAATTTCAAGCAATGAAGCTACGTGTAGGGACTAAAGCCAATATTGATAACGTCGTATTGAGTAACTGGCAAGTTGGGTTTGACGTCGAGCATAATGAAGGTATTGCTTACGTCGGAGATGGTACGTTGAAAGTTACTAATGTTAAGTTCGATAATGTCGTTACGAAGTCAAAAGGAACAACAACTAGTCCTGGAAAAGATCCAGTAACAGGAAAAGATCTTCCAGGTTTACCAGCTGATGTATCAAAAATCTATACTGAGAATGCTAATGCTACAGGTGCTGGTGCCGGAACAGCTACGCCAGAGTGGGCTAAAGGTTGGACTGTTGGTTTGTAATCAATAGTTTCTTAATAAATACAAAAGGTCGATTCATGGAGTCGACCTTTTTGTTTTTATCTTGGCTATAATGAAATCATACCATGAGACATTCATTGAGACTAGTTTTATTGTTTTTGCTTGTTAGTCTACAAGCTGGTAATGCATATGCTCAAGCATTATCTATTTCCAAATACAAAAAGGAACCACTCATCACTGTGCAAAAAGGGTTAGCAATTTTTATGTTGAGTAGTAGGGGGGATCTGCTCTATGTCACCACCAAGGTCGCATCTGATCTTGATTTTTCATACAATTTTGATGGTCATTTATCAAAAGTGGGAGACAAGGATGTCTCTTACAATTTTGATGGACTGTTAGTTCGCTTTGGAGAAATTAGTGTTGACTATAATTTTGAGAGAAAAGTGAGGGAAATCGACGATATACATATCGACTATAATTTAGATGAACAAATAAGAAGTTTTGGAAATGTTGATATAGACTATAATCTAGATAATAAGATACGTCGGATCGGAGAAGTTGAAATAGACTATGACATTCATGATCGCGTTTGGAGATTTGGAAAAGAAGATATAGGGTATAATTTAGATGATAAGGTTCGGCAGTTTGGTGAACAGCATGTGAGTTACGATCTGAATGGACGTATTCGTGAAATCGGAGAGAGTCGTTTTGATTATAATCTTGATGGATCGCTCCGTTCTGTTAAAAAAAGTTCGAGCAACATAGTAGAACAGGATATTATGTGGTATTATAATATGATTCAGCAATTAAATGGGGACTAGGATGAGCGTTGTTTTGGAAATCATTTTGTGTTGATATCATTGATTCTAAAAATTTAGGTAAATCGACTATCTCTTTTTTCTTATTTTTTGTCAACAATCTGTTTTGCTAGGAGCATAGCGTATTGCATATCAGGTATTCCATGCCCATAAGGAAGGATTGGTAAAGAATATCTGTCGGCAGATTTCAGTATCACGTCATACAACTCCCTATTGTTTAATTCTGGGTACGCTTGCCACAAGCAAGCGATCAATCCCGTCATAATTGGAGTACTAAAAGAAGTCCCATAGCGATCGGTAGATATACTTCCATCAGGCTCGACAAGATAAACTGGTGTTCCAAGAGATACCACCTCAGGTTTGATACGCCCGTCTTTTGTCAAACCAAAAGAGGAGAATCCAGCTATTGCGGAGTTATGGCTGACCGCACCCACCGCTAATATAGAGCGTGCATCAGAAGGTGGAGATACCCATCTTGATTTATTTCCGGCCGAGGTGACTATAAATATTCCTTTTTCAAAAGCTATATCTACTGCACGACTAGATATGGCTGTCTTTCCATCCGTATCCTCAAAGGTATATTCCTCGTTAGAACTTTCAAAATAGTCATAACTTAGCGATATATTTACTAGACTGACACCAGCGCTATCTGCGTATTCCAATGCATTCACCAAGTAATCCTCTTCCACCCGAAATTCTGTAGCCTTATCATCTGTGCTGAATAGCCAATAATCAGCCTCTGGTGCGGTACCAATATATACAGAAGGCTTGTTAACTGCCATCAAACTTGCTACATTAACACCGTGCTTATCCAATAGGTAGGGATCAGGTTGTTCAAAGATGAATGATTTGACTTCCTTGATCTTGCTGTTTGAAAATAATGGATTTATATCAAGTTTTTCATACCCTCCATCAATAACACCAATGGAGATTTTGTCCCCCTTAAACCCCTTTTGATGTAATACGCCGCCATTATTCAATACAATATTATTCCAGGATGCCATATATTTCTCTTGATCAAAAGAATATGATTCCGTATTCTGCTGTATGATAGGTCCCGTAGATGTGTGTACGCTAGTAGGCAAATTCTTCTCGCTATATTGGCTCCAGACCACTTCCACATCCTTCACAAACGTAAGTTTACGGTACCTATCCATCAGGAGGACATCGTTGCAATGGACAACTACGGTGTTCAACCATTTACTTTTCGCTACTACGACACCGCCGATCTGCTCCAGTTGTTTCAAATAGTCTGGCGAAATAGGTAGATCAGTCTCTGTAATTGAAATCCCTTGTCGATCCCTTCGCTCAATCGATCGCTTTGAAAGAAACTCTGTAGGCCGTCCTATATTATAGTTAGATTTTCCTTTGTCTCTGAGCGTTATTCGGAATTTGTAGAGTTTCTTGTCCCATACCGTTACCTTACATCTAGTCTCACCTTTACCATCACGCGATTTGGCTATGACGACCGTTTCTCCGGCCCACAATCCTTTCACCCAACCTTCTTTACTCACGGTAGCGATCCGTTCGTCGACCGAAGACCAATCAAACAACGAGGGGTCGAGGATCTTTCCGTGCTGTGATAGCTGTAACTGTGCTCCCGTAAGATAACTTTGCTGTATACTCAGCTCATTGGGAAGGATTTCTATCGCATCTGGGAGAGGTTCTAATTGTTTTGGAGTATCTTTTTTACAAGATATAGTTAGTGTCAGCAAAATAATATTTGTGACTAGGCCCCATAAAATTCTTTGCATATTTATAATTGAATAACGATAATGTCTAAAGGTATATTTATAAGTATTCGCTTGTAAAAATATTTGATCAATGTGTTGTTATCGTTTTATCAAGGTTATCATATGTTTAAGTTAAACAGTCACTAAAAAAAGAACCTGTCCATCCCGTAATATTGAGGTTTGTCCGATATGAAGATCGCACTTTATATTCGCCGATAGCATTACTTGTCGATATTGATCTGTCTTGTTAGTTCACAGTTAGAAATATGCTGACATTTTCCTGTATGACTTCTCTTTTACAACGGTCTTATCCTGTATAGGTATAATATATGTCTTTTAGATATCTTGAGCTACGCTGGATATGGTGACCGCTCAGTTTTCAAGTTTGTATTGGGATAGGGGTAATTTTTTAAAAGGAGAAACCGTGTATATGCTTGTTGTTTTTCTTATGGAGATCAACTTTATGGCTTTGGAATCTATTAACGAATTACTGTAAATGTAAAGACCGATCAGGTAATTTTATCTGATCGGTCTTTAATCTTTATAAAAGCTTCCTTTTTGGGAGATTTTATTGCAAACCTCTTTTGGATCAGCCTAGGAGGGAGCGTATATATAGCTTTCTCGGGGCAAAATATCTAGATAGTTTGATAGATGATGTATTTATAATACATGCATCTTATGGAGACATTCTGCATAGATATCAATAATCCCATGATTAAGATAAATTACATCTCTTTTGGAAGATTTATTCGCACTAATATTTAAATTAGGCATCCTTAACAGATGTAATCGATAGTCCCACTTTAATTTCTTTTCTAATATTTTTAACGAATTGATAATTATGAGTTAATGATATGTTTATTGCAAAATAGTTTTTTTGATAAACTAAAATTATAAATATGAGATCTGTTTTGTTTGCGGTATTCATTTTTGAATATTGGTGTTCAACAATTATTATTTTGACTGAAAATTGTGTCTCTTAAATTGAGCCTTCGATACTATTGAGCCGAAAGATGATGTGTACCCGATGTTTATAACCTAAGATGGAATAGAAAGCTATTAACTATAAGGGATAATTATGTTGCCTGTTAGACATCTAATTTTAATCTTATCTATTTCATTTTATTTTAATTGGATCTCTCAAGGGGTTAGTCGTGAATGTATCGAGTTTTGTATTCAGGATTCATCAAGATATGAATTTAGTCTCGCCAAGAAACCTAGCAACAATTTAATAAAAAAAATTGAACTTAATCATCAGTATTCATTGAGTTCATTTGATTGGTCTATCGCAGGGAACCAGAACAACCCTAATGTGTTATCAGAGTTGAATTGGAGAAATCTTAGGTCGTACGGGGTGCAGGCAAATATTGCGATGCAAGTTAGTAAGGTAATAAGACCCCTCTTTTCAATTGTTATTGAAAAGAACTTTAAAGGAATCGCATCTGATATTGATTATGCTGAGGATGATCGGGTAGGAATCCGCTATCAAAAAGATTTCGATAGCAAAGCAGGGTATTATAGTAGACTGTCCCTGTTACATCCTATAACAGAGTGCGGGAACTTTTTAGTGGGATTATCATCTTCTTTTCAAAAGCTGAATCTATTTCATGAGAATATAGGTCAAAGTAGTTTTTACAGAGCTGCATGGTTTGGGTTGGAAGGAAAATCAACAAATACAATTTATAACAAAAGGAGGTTTTCTGTGTATTTGGATAACCATATCAGGCTGTCAAGATATATTGCCAAAGCCAACTGGATAGGTAGAGCAGATCTTAAGCAGCCTGATAGTTTCATGCATTATACATACACTGGTGAACTTCAAAGTTCAGTCAGGTTTCTTTATAGGCTATGTAGAAACCTTTCACTTGGAGGCGGAGGACTATTTCAATTTCAAAAATCTCTGAAAGGATATGACTTATTATTCTTTTCTAATGGAGACGTTGCAAAGACCCAATTAAATGGTGTTAATGGCCGTCGGTTAACATGTTTTTTATCAATTAACATAAAATTATAACGTATGAGAATCAAGTTTTTAGGCTTAGGTGCCTTAATACTGTTAATGACAGTGAGTTGTAAAAAAGATCTTAGTAACCTAGTGGAGACACAGCCACGTTATGCCGACGCAGGAGATGGGGATTTGGATGTGTTGGGATATGGCTATGATATGCAGGGAGACTATACATCTTATACTGCAGCAAAAAGAAGAGTTATAGATGTTCGAAAAATGCGTACCAGTAGACCTTCAAAAATAGATGAACGAATAACAAATAGGCAGTATTTTGAAGGCAGAAGTGGATCTGATTTTAATGAATACACAAAAAGCCATTCTATTTCTGTTAAAGTAAATGGAGGTGTTAAAGTATTTGGACTGAAATTATTTGATTCAGAGTTACGTACAAAATTTGGTGACTCGTCGACTAGCTCTTCAACATTTTCATTTGCTACTATAGATATGATGGTTGAAAAGAAAACATTAGAAATTTTAGATGATGATTACATGGATATCAAGACTAATTTTTTGGATCAAGATTTTGTTAATGATTGTAATACACTTTCCGCTCAAGACCTGGTAAATAGATATGGTTTAGGAGTACTCAAAAAGATGAAACTAGGAGGAAAATTATCGGCAAGCTATCACAACCAATCAAATTCAGGTAATAAAAAATCTGACGTCGAAGCGGGGGCAAAGGCTAGTTTTCAATTTTTGTTTAAGTTCACTGTTGATTTTACAGGAAACTGGAATTCTTCAAGTTCTTATAGCACGAACAATCAACTTTTAAAATACGAAACAGTTGGAGGAAGCCCAGGACATTCAATAGTTGGTTCCTCTACTCTAGGTTCTCCCTCGAATATAGATGTTAATAATTGGTCTAGCACTGTAAAAACTGAAAATAGTTCATTAATAGGTTTTTACGATGATAGTTTTATTTTGCTTAGTGAATTAATTCCGAATGCTGATAAAGCTTCACAAGTTCGTGAGCTTATTTATGAAAAATTAGGACTTATCAGTTATGTTTATGCATCTAATGGTAAATTGCTCGCAAAGATATGGGGAAGCCCGAATTTGGATGATTATGCTTTTTCCTCTTTTGAGATTTTAAATGCAGCTGGATATAATAGCCATAATGAAGCAGATTATATTATGTCTCATAATGTAGTCTTAAATACAGGTGGTACTACATATGATAATGAATCTTCCTATACTGGTGATTATGCTTATAAGTTTTCCGAGTGGGAAGCACCTAGAACAATAGGTGTTGAAAAGAAGAATTTGAATCCAGCGCTCAGGTATAAGGTTGTATATAAATACAGCTCTTGGACTAGCAAACCAATCCCTAACTTTAGTAGTTATCAAATAACATCGTTGCCACCAGCAATGTGGAATGATGACGCGTGGTATCAAGCAACTAAAACTATCTCTGGTGTTACCTCTTTTGAAGAGTGCTGTTTTGTTGGTAAGATCGTTGATGATTATGTGGTGTATCCTGAAGGAAGTAAGGTAGAACTATATATTTACGATCGGGCTACGGGAAATGTAAAACAAACTTTAGTTTTTGATTAGTAATAAACATCTGATACTTATCTAACTATAAAGTCAATTAGAGTTTGGAATAAATACCTTCCGGTTTTTCATTTAGACGGGGAGAGCATGCCGAGTGAAATATACTTTTTATTCGGCATGTTTGGTCATCCTTACAGTTTTTTACCGCCAGTACTCCACTAATATAAATACAGTCCCAGCTCCCTGTGACGGTCTGACCAGCATCTGAAGCAGAGAAAAATTGCACATAGCCAGCAATCTTTCCTAATGCTTGAATATTTCTAACCTGTCTAGTTTGATCTTGTCCTAGAGCATTAAAAAAACTACAAGAAAAAAACACTAGTGCAATCCTAATTATTTTCCAAATTATGTAAATGGTATTATAATCTAATGTATAAATTGGTGTTATTTGAAAAAAAAGAGAGATCGCTAAACCGTCTATTCATGCTTTAATCTTAACCGGGAATAGATACCACGAGACACCCGCGACAACTCTTCTTTTTCTACCAATCGTTCCAATGCTTTGGATACGGCTTTAGAAGTGCCCAAATTAAGAAAATCTTCGATAAAGAATAGCGAACCCCTCTTGGCTTTTTTGATCTTTGCAATTGTTTTATTATCAACGCTTTCCAAGATTTATATTGATTATTTTGTCGTGAAAATAGTAAAAATTTGCGACAAAAATGGGTTGTGATTTTGATTTTTGATTCAGAACAAATGACGATACGGTTAGACGATGCACCCTCAAAATTCTGCCGATAGCAGAATAAGACACCTTTTTGTCGAGTAACTCTTGTCTTTTCTTTTCCTGACCGGTTAACTTTGTTTTTATTTTCTTGAGGAGTTTACCCAATTTTCGACGTTCTTGGCTCCTGAAATCGTTTCCTCTATCCATTTATTCACTAAAATCTCTTGTCTTTCGCAAAAATTATTGATTTCATAACGTTGATTCTCTGCTGTTTGCTTGTCTGTACTTACTCTAATGTATCCGTAAATCATTTTAAATTATTATTCAGTTTTGGTTTAAATTAAACGTAAGTTGTCTAAATTAAACCTATCCAATAAATTGGATAATTGATCGTGAGGAGTATTTTTTTTGAGTAAGTTTTTTTGACATGAACTTAGTAAAACAAGGCCTAGAAATAATAGAAATAATACACTTGATATTGCGGGCTCCCATAGTTGAAAGAAAGGAGGGGAAGGATTCTCCTACTGTGTGAAAGTTATTCTTAAAGTGGTGCAAGTTGGCCATGGAGGGTAAACACGATTCGCTTTAAGTAGCCGCTGTATCTGTATGCAGTGAAATTACAAAAATAATCATCGACGCGGCCGTCTTTTGAGACGGCTTTTTTGTTGGTCAATCGAGGGATGTCGTTAAGACCTTGTAGGGATTAGGGTATATATTAAGGTATCAATTAGCTAGTGTTAATATAGGGTTTGCATAGCCTTTACATAGCCAATAGCTATATTAAAACTATATTAACACTAATTAAAAAACATTTTAAGACATAACTTGTTATCAATAGTATACTAACTTGTTTTAAATCTGTAAACAACAAAATGACACTATGGCAATTCTAAATGATGGCCCCAACGGGACTATTCGAGGTAAGTTTGGTAGCGTATTCGCTTATATGTTGAACGGACAAAATGTAGTTCGTGGCGCTCGTAAGCCCCGGAAGACTCCTCCGAGTCAGGCCGAATTACTGAACCAAAAGAAGACTAAGGTCACCAATGATTTTCTGACTTATCTGTTTCCGATCGTGAAGTATGGATATAAGAATTTGCTGAAAGATCACCCCACAAAAAATGCGGCTAACCTAGCGCAATCCCATGTGAGGAGAGATTGCATAGCTATCGATGCCAATAATGAGCCTTATGTGAGAGCGGAATTGTTTAAACCATTCAGAGGGACGCTATTCATGCCCGAGAATGCACAGATGGAGTTGATGGATGATCATCTCCATATCACTTGGACACCAGTAAAAGACTTACAGGATTGGGTCAAATTGAATGTGGTGGTAGTGAATGTGGAAGAGTCGGCCGATATGCGGGGTACAATTGTACCTGCCTGTCTAGGAGAGTATCGCCTACAATCAGAATTACTTAACTGGCGTGGCGAGGGGCTGCATGTCTATATAGGCTTTGAAAATAGCTATACCGGCGAGCTGTCCGATTCGGTATATCTCGGGAAGTTAGATTAAAAGTAAATAGCGTGCTGGTAGAGAAAACTTATCTTGGTTTGTAATGATACACGATCTCGTATTTCTCGTGCTTATACTTATCTGCTACTTCACCAATATTTAGGTTCTGTCCTTGAGGGGTAGGTTCGCAGATGGAAAAATACTGTCCTTCGTATTTGATAGCAGTCCCTATCTTCTGTTCAAACTGTACTGCCATGGTAATGTGGGTAGGATACAGTATGGCGACCATAGGAAGGTTGTATAGCTCTTTTACCAAAAAGAAAAATAGCGCAGCTCTATCGTCACAATCACTGTAGTTGTTCAAGAGCGTCTGTTCTGGAGATAGTCGTTTTTCTTTACCGAAGTTGATATCGTCATTCTCGTACAAAAATGCGTATCGTGTAAAACGCATTAGGTAATCGACCCCGTCTTTCGTATTCATTCCTTTTACATTTTCTTTCAGTACCGGTATCAGCGATTGATAAGTTACTTGGGTGAGGGGAATATTGAAATACGTTTCGAAGTCCACGCCTGGATAGTTTTTGAAAATACTCGCTATATTGTCATTCACTTTGATATCAAACTCGTATACTTTGTCCTTGTACTGAAAATTTACATTCTTGACAGCATAAGAATCATCTTTAAATTCGGGCATAGCGGCTATCTTGTAGCTAAAGTCTTTGGTAGCACCTGGTATGAAGATCGATACAGGGCTATATGCGTCAGATTGCCGGAAAAGCTTACCATAATCGTGATAATTGAGACAGGTAAACTGTTGTCCATCTACCAGAAAGAAAGGGATGTCTGATATGTCTTCTTTGTTTTTAATGTAGAAAATAATCTGATCATTGCCTACGGCCAATCTTGCATCGTAGCCCGACTTGTTCATCAGATACCATTTGTATAAAGTATATCGGTGATAGTTGTCCGCTTTTGGACTGATCGACTCTGATACTTTTCGTACGAGCTGGTAGTATAGCCAGTCGTTTAAGCGTTTTTCGGTTTTAAAAGCTTCCAATTGACTGATGAGCCGGGTATAGGGGCCTGAATCAATCGCGTTGTAAAAATCCAGAATAGATTTTTCGGTTGTCTTTCCTTGAATCTGAATCTGCGGCGTTTCTGATTTGTCAAAAACAAATGGTTCTTTGAAGAAATCTATCGTATCTAGTTGTTGTGCCCACAGCACATTGCTATAGGTAAGACCTATGCAGAGTAACAGGATATAGCGAACCGTAGATTTCATTTGCTAACATTTGCTTAATATAAAGTTAATAAAAAAATAATATTATTTTTCACTCCGTTAAGACAAATAATACCGTGCCTTGATTTTAGAAGACAGAAACTCGGAAAAGTATCTTATATTGCGGTAGTAGCTATTTAAACAAGTGGTAAAGGCCACGTTATTTTTTATGAAGAAGGGGATCTTATTTCTGCTAATAAGCATAACAATGAGCTGGGCCAATGCACAGACTTCGAATTCTAAAGCTTTTATGGAAGCTTTTAAGCCACATCTTGGTAAATACTATGAAGGAGTTATTGTAGCAGGAGGGAAGGATGGAGATGGATTTACCGGGCAACGCTTGCTGATGCAAGTAATGAGTTGTGAGGATAGAGAAGTGAAAGTGCCTTTTTTCGTCGGGGAAGATAAATCCCGTACCTGGATATTTTCATGGAGTAATAATCGTGTCGAGTTGAAGCATGACCATAGAATGTCCGATGGTACACCGGATAAAGTCACTTATTATGGAGGTACTGCCCCTAACGAAGGACAGGCAGGTATGCAAATGTTTCCTGCAGATGCCGAGACGGCACAGCTTATCGATTATGCGGCGTATAATGTGTGGTGGGTGACTATTGATGCTAAGAAATTTACGTACAATTTGAGGCGCATAGGTTCGGATCGCTTATTTTCGGTGGAGTTTGATTTGACGAAGCCGGTCGCGTCGAATTTCAAACCTTGGAGATAGATTTTCAATTCTAATTCCATATCTTTGCAGTAATGGATAATTTCATTGTTTCAGCCCGTAAATATCGCCCAGTTACCTTCGACTCTGTAGTAGGACAATTGCATATTACAAATACGCTAAAGAATGCGATTCATAGTAATCAGCTGGCTCAGGCGTTTTTGTTTTGTGGTCCTAGAGGAGTAGGAAAGACGACCTGTGCACGTATATTAGCTAAAACAATAAACTGTGAAAATATCTCCTCCAATACAGAAGCATGTGGTGAATGTGAAAGCTGTAAGTCCTTTGCAGGAGGTACTTCTTTTAGCATCCACGAACTGGATGCCGCTTCTAATAATTCGGTAGATGATATCCGTAACCTGATCGATCAGGTACGTATACCGCCACAGACGGGTAAATACAAGATTTACATCATTGATGAGGTTCATATGTTATCACAGGCGGCATTTAATGCTTTCTTAAAAACATTAGAAGAACCTCCTTCGTATGCTATTTTTATATTGGCTACGACAGAGAAGCATAAGATACTTCCTACGATTCTGTCTCGTTGTCAGATTTTTGACTTTAATAGAATCCGTGTCGATGATATGGCAAGCCATCTGGGGTCAATAGCGACAAAGGAAGATATTACTTTTGAAATAGACGGTCTTCATGTTATTGCTCAAAAGGCGGATGGAGGGTTGCGTGATGCGCTATCCATGTTTGATCAGATTGTTAGTTTTTCAAACCGTAATCTGACTTATCAAGCGGTCATAGAGAATTTAAATATTCTAGACTACGATTATTATTTTAATATCGTCGATGCAATAGCTAAAGAGGACGCCGCTGAAACGCTATTGATCTTGGATAATGTGTTAAACCGTGGATTTGACGGTGGACATTTTATCGCAGGGTTATCAGGACATTTTAGGAATTTATTGATCACAAAAGAACCTAAGACATTAAAATTGTTGGAGGTAAGCGATAATATTAAAAAGAAATACCTTGAACAGTCTTCTTCGCTTAGTTCGGGACTGCTGTTGTCTGCATTGAACATAGCCAATCAATGTGAGATCAGTTATAAAAGCAGTAAAAACCAACGACTGCAGGTAGAATTGGCCCTGTTGAAGATGTGCCACCTAGCCGCCGCTATACAGCTCGGAATAAATGGTGTATCGACTCAGGTCGATCAAAAAAAAAAACAACCTGAGTCCGTAACTGCTCCAGTACAGCAGGTGGCCAATGTGGCTAGTCCTCCCATTGCTGTAACGGTAAATACAGCACCGCCTGTGGAGGCTCCCAAACCATCTATTCCGGTAACTAAGCCTGTCGTTGAGGAAAAGAAAAGTTTTGCCTCAGGAAAGGGTTGGGGAAATTTTAAATCTGCTGTAGAGGTGCCCAACTTAAATACGGTCTTTGAGGAGAAGGTTGTTGACGAGCAGCAGGAGAATGATCTTGTGCAGGGAACGGAATTTAGGGAGGTACATTTTAATACGTTCATTGGAAAATGGAATGAATTGGCTGAAAGAATGAAGACCAACAATCGCATTACAATCTATACACTGATGACGTCGACACCTCCGAGATTGAAGGGAAACATTATTGAGATCGATGTGGAGAATGCGATTCAAAGTGATCAACTTCGTGAAGGTAAGATTGATATGTTGAATTATCTGCGTCCAGAGCTTCAAAACTTCTCGTTGGATATTGTGACCATTCAATTGGAGCAGTCCGTAATTCGTAAAGCTTACACTGCTCAAGAAAAATATCAAGTAATGGCTGCCAAAAATCCAGCCTTGGAGGTCTTGAGGAAGACTTTTAATCTGGGACTTAGTTAAGTAATATTCTTGCCATTCGATATGAATGTTTTTTTAGTTTTTAATTTTTGTTTTTTAACCGAGCTTTTGCGAGTTCATCTTCAGATAATTTAAAACATGCAAAATAATTTCCAACGTCACGATAGGGGCGAAAAAAGAGAGACGAACCAAATGGTTTTTGGTATCCGTGCGGTAATCGAAGCGATTGACAGTGGAAAGGAAATAGAATCTCTTTTTGTACAACGCGGAATCAGCGGAAGCCTCTTTCTCGAATTGAAATCCATACTGAAAGAGCATGGGTTAGGTTACCAACAGGTTCCTATCGAGAAGTTGAACAGAATTACTAGAAAGAACCATCAAGGGGTGATCGCTGTTATCTCGCCGATAGTATATCATAATATTGAAGATTTATTGCCGCAGATTTACGAAAGAGGAGAGACACCCTTATTATTGATGTTGGATGGTGTGACGGATGTTCGTAACATGGGCGCTATTGCCCGGACAGCAGAATGTGCCGGTGTACATGCTATTATTGTACCCAAAAAAGGGTCAGCTGAAATCAATCCTGATGCGATAAAGACATCTGCCGGAGCGTTATACAAAATACCGGTCTGTAGACAAGAATCTTTAGGTAAGACCGGACGTTTTTTGATTGAATCAGGCATACAGTTGGTAGTCAGTACGGAGAAAACCAAAGACTCGGTGTATGATGTTGATTACAGTGTGCCAACCTGTATTATTATGGGAGCTGAAGATGTTGGCGTTTCGGACGAATTAATCCGGATCTCAGATAAGCTTGCTAAGATCCCAATGTTTGGGGAGATTGGCTCGTTGAATGTTTCGGTCTCAGCGGCAATAGTTATTTATGAAGCAATACGGCAGAGGGAGTTAGGAACTAGGGGTTAGAGACTAGGAATGAAGAGTTAGAACTGAAATCGTTAAGTAGTTAAAGCGTTTATTTTTTTAACCTTTTAACCTTTTAACCTTTCAACCATCTAACATTGAGTTTTTTTTATGTTGAAAAGGAAGATAGAGCGGCAGTTTAGAAAATATCGATATGTCATGTATCGGGAAACACTGATCGACCGTCGTGAACATTTCTGGTCGTTTGTAGGCGCTTTTGTAGGGATCGGAATTATTTCATATATTCAATCGTTGCATCTTTCTTCATTGGAGAATGTTTTTTTAATCGGTTCTTTTGGCGCATCCAGTGTGCTGGTGTATGGAGCGATCCAAAGTCCATTGGCCCAGCCAAGGAATTTGATAGGAGGGCATGTCGTATCAGCGCTAGTTGGAGTTACGGTGGCTACATTGGTTCCCAATATTATTTGGCTGACGGCACCACTGGCTGTAGCTTTTTCTATAGTCTTCATGCAGATTACCCGTACATTGCATCCTCCCGGAGGAGCGACGGCATTAATTGCCGTTTCAGGAGGTACAAAAATAACTTCTCTAGGATATTGGTATGTGTTGTGTCCGGTATTTGCTGGGGCTTTAGTACTTTTCTTGGTTGCGCTACTGTTTAATAATATTACTAAAAATAGGCACTATCCAGTAAAAGGGTCTCGTCTAAGGAGGTCTCGTAGAGAACATTTAAAAAGACGTTTTAGTCGTTAATAAAAAAAGCCTCATCCATTTGGACGAGGCTTTTTTTATTAACGATAATCTTGAAGATTAGTATTTTCCTTTTGATTCACGACGTTTGCCTGAGAAGTCACGGAATCCTCCACCGCTGTTTCCTCCACGATCACCTCTTCCACTTCCGCCAGCATATCCGCCACTGCGACGTTCACCGCCACCGTAACCTCCGCGCTCTCTGCGTTCGCCACCACCGTAGCTACTGCCACTATTGCGACGATCTCCACCTCTTGAACGGCCACCTCTATCCGATTGGCTATCCCCAGAAACTTCGATACGGACTTGACGCCCATTGAAATCAACAGCTTTGAATCCTTCAAACACCTTATTTACCTCTTCATCCTGAACTTCGAAGAATGTAAATACGCCCTTCATATCAATCTTGCCGATTGATTTTCCAGATATCTTGGCGTTGTTACAGATAAATCCTAACATGTCTCCACGAGAGAACTCGTCAACAGCACCTAAGTTCATAAATAAACGGGTGTATCCTTTTGATCCTGTACGAGAACCACGATCTCCACGTTCACCACGGTCACGATCTCTTCCATCTCTACTCTCACGAGCATCGATGTTTAGATCAGGTGCATTGTTGTAGTATTCAAGGAATCGATTAAACTCTAATGAAGCAAATCTTTTTACGATATCTTCTTTTGATAACGATTCAAAACCTTCCATAATAGCAGGTAAGAATTGATTGATTTGAGCTTCATTTACTTCAACATTCTGTACTTTATTGATGATCGTCAAAAGTTGTTTTTCAACAACTTCAGGCCCTTGAGGTACCTGTTTACGTTCAAAAGTTTTTCCGATCACTTTCTCAAGTTGACGGATTTTACTTTGTTCTTTGATGTTAATCAAAGAGATTGAAATACCTGTCTTTCCTGCACGAGCTGTACGACCTGAACGGTGTGTATAGTTTTCTATTTCGTCAGGTAAAGAGAAGTTGATAACGTGAGTGATGTTGTTTACATCTATACCACGAGCAGCAACATCCGTCGCGATCAATAACTGCAAGCTGCGGTCGCGGTAACGTTTCATCACCTTGTCACGTTGTTGTTGAGATAAATCTCCGTGTAGTGAATCCGCATTGTAACCATCTTTGATCAAAGCTTCAGCGATTTCTTGCGTCTCGATTTTAGTACGACAGAAAACAATACCGAAGATTTCAGGATTGGAGTCTACGATACGCTTGAAAGCGGCGTATTTATCTTTTGCTCTAATCAGGTAGTAATGATGCTCAATGTTTGCATTACCTGTGTTCTTCGTTCCGACAGTCATTTCTACCGGATCGGTCATATAGTTTTGAGCTATGCGACGCACTTCTTTTGGCATGGTTGCTGAAAATAACCATGTTTTTTTGTCATCTGGTGTCTCCGACAAAATGTTGTTAATGTCTTCTTTGAAGCCCATATTCAACATCTCATCCGCTTCATCCAATACAACATATTTTACTTGTGAAAAATCAATTGCATTTCTGCCAATGATATCCAACATACGACCAGGGGTCGCTACTACAATCTGCACACCACGTCTGATCTGACGTAATTGGTCAGAGATGTTTGCTCCTCCGTATACAGCTACAACATGTACATTGTCGATGTATTTTGCAAATTTTTCTAAATCTTTAGAGATTTGTAAACAGAGCTCACGCGTTGGACAAAGTACCAAGGCTTGCGGTTGTTTTTGAGAAAAGTCTAATTGCTCTAATAATGGAAGACCAAATGCCGCTGTCTTACCTGTGCCGGTTTGGGCTAATCCGACAAAATCGTCGTTGCCAGTCAATAATACAGGAATGGCTTTTTCCTGAATTTCAGAAGGTTTTTCGAAACCTAATTCTGAGATGGCATTAACAACTTCCTCACGGATTCCCAGTTCTAAAAATGGGTTCATGAAATAAATTATACAATAGGCACTATTGCCTAAGGCGCTGCAAAGGTACAATTAATATTTGATAATTCCTAGTGTGTAATGGGTTGTATTTTAATGAACTGCCCTTTTTTGTGTCAATAAAAGAGAATCTTCCTGTTAAATTTAAAATAATGAAGGTGTATTGGAAATAGCCATTTTTTTTTTAGGTTTGGGTTAACATTTAAACTAACTTACTAAATTATGTGGTACAAAAAATCAATAGACAAGCTGGTCGCGGAATCCGAGCAGAGCGGGGAAGGAACGTTAAAAAGAACACTATCCAGTTCGGGACTCGTCGCTTTGGGGGTTGGCGCGATAATAGGAGCAGGTTTATTCTCGCTGACCGGAATTGCTGCTGCAGAAAATGCAGGACCAGCGGTCATGCTTTCTTTTATTATCGCTGCTGTTGGTTGTGCCTTTGCTGGACTATGCTACGCTGAGTTTGCTTCTATGATTCCGGTAGCAGGAAGTGCTTATACTTATTCCTATGCGACGATGGGAGAGTTTATGGCTTGGATTATCGGTTGGGATCTTGTGCTGGAATATGCGTTGGCTGGAGCTACAGTTGCCGCCAGTTGGTCTCAGTATTTTAATGAATTGCTTAAGATATTTGGCATGGCGCTGCCCAATGAATTGTTGTATTCTCCTTGGGTAGAACATCACTTGGCGGACGGAACTGTGTTTTCTGGCGGTATTGTTAATTTGCCAGCAATAATCATCGTGTGTCTTTTGTCTTTGCTTTTGATTCGGGGTACACAAGAGTCTTCTTTTGTAAATAATATTCTGGTGGTATTGAAAGTAGCGGTGGTTGTGTTGTTTATAGCATTAGGATGGCAATTTATAGATCCAGCAAATCATACACCTTTTATTCCTGTGAATGAAGGAGAAGAGCTATTAAAAGAAGGAAAGATAGGAGTTTTTGATTTTTTTAAAGAAGGCTATTTTGGCCATTTCGGGATATCAGGGGTATTGCGTGCGGCT
This sequence comes from Sphingobacterium sp. xlx-96, assembly GCF_011007365.1. Lineage (GTDB taxonomy): Bacteria > Bacteroidota > Bacteroidia > Sphingobacteriales > Sphingobacteriaceae > Sphingobacterium > Sphingobacterium luzhongxinii. The sequence goes on from NZ_WFKM01000016.1 coordinate 77,561, forward strand.
GGAGTTTTATTTTTTGCGTTTGTTGGTTTTGATGCGGTGAGTACGGCTGCGCAGGAAGCAATAAATCCCAAAAAAGGAATGCCCATCGGGATTATTGGATCGCTATTGATTTGTACATTATTATATGTCCTGTTTTCTTATGTAATGACGGGTTTGGCACATTATACAGATTTTAAAGGAGATGCAAAACCTGTAGCAACGGCTTTCGCCAAAACAGGGTATACATTTTTAAATACAGCAATGATTGTGACCATTATTGCTGGATATACATCCGTTATTCTTGTGATGTTATTAGGACAGAGTAGGGTGTTTTATTCTATGAGTAAAGATGGGTTATTGCCAAAGGCGTTTTCAGACCTTTCCAAACGTCAAACGCCCTGGAAAACAAACCTTATTTTTATGGTTTTTGTTAGTCTATTTGCGGGTTTTGTCCCTGTAGCTGAATTAGGGCATATGGTGAGTATCGGAACCTTGTTCGCTTTTACCCTTGTATGTATAGGTGTTATCGTGATGCGTAAACGTAATCCAGATGTGGAGCGACCGTTCAAAACACCATTGGTGCCTTTGATCCCAGTTTTAGGTATAATCGTATGTGTGTTGATGATGGCTTCATTGCCGTTAGAAAGTTGGGAGCGCTTGGGTATCTGGATGTTGATTGGCGTCGCTGTGTACTTTTTATACGGTAAGAAGCATTCTGTTTTACGGAAAGAAATAGAAAAAGGGGCCTAAGCCCCTTTTTTCTATTAGAATAACGTGAACTCTACACGGCGGTTTTGTTGACGACCTTCGGCTGTAGCATTGGTTGCTATCGGTTGGTTAGGACCGTAGCCAACAGCTTCAATACGTGAGGCATTTGCGCCTTTAGAAACCAAGTAGGCTTTTACTGATTCTGCACGTTCTTTGGACAGACGTAAATTGGTCTGTAAAGAACCGGTATTGTCGGTATGACCGGCTAATTTTAAACTGAAGTTCTTCTCAATTAATAAAGAAGCTACGCGATTTAACGAAGCATGTGATGTAGAACGTATAGTAGCTTTACCTAAGTCAAACTCTAGGTTTTTGATGGCTTCATCAACGACCTTTCTGTCTTCTTCGGTTACGATGATTTTCTCGATTACCTTAGTTTCATTTTTCATCTCAGGCAATGTACAGCCTGCACCATCAACTTTTACACCTGTAGGTGTGTTCGGACATTTGTCAAATTTATTAGCTACACCATCACCATCATCATCTCTTAGATCGGCAGCAAGTTCATCTAATTGTAGTTTTAGCTGTGCATTTGAAGCTGCTAAAGCGTCTTTTTCTGCCTTTAAAGCGTCGTATTTTTTGTTTGTATCATTCACTAGTGTTGCCACAGGGTTACTCTGCGCTAAAAATGGTTTTTCTTTTCCGCCAAGAGCGATTTCGATACCTGCATGCATGTAAGTGAACAGATCCTCTTTAATAGCCCCTGAAACGATACCGTTAAAATCTTTGTTAGCCCAGTTGATTTGATAACCAAGGTCTAGATTAATTCCTTTGGCGACCGCAAATTTCAAACCTGCATCTATAGGCACGTATAGTTTTGTCTTCGAATCGGAAATATAGGTTGCATTGCTGGCTATATTAGTGGTTTCATAATTTAAGGCACCCAAACCAATTGCCGCATAGGGTTTGATAACATTGTTTAAGAACATCCAGTCTGTGTTGGCCATGGTCCACTCCGCAGATAATGCTCCAGACCAAGGTGTCTTTGTCTCAAACTTAGAGAATTGGTTGCCTGAAGCATTCTCATTGGTACCACCTAATTTACCACCTAAGTATTGGGCTTTTAAGCCAAAGGATGGGGAAATATGTTTCTTAATGTAAACGCTGTATCCTACATTGTTGTCCATTTTATCAAAGCCTTCGCGGTTGAAGTGAAATAAGTTCGTCTGGTTTAAAAGACCTGCATTTACTCCTATTGACCATGTTTTGTAGGTGGATGAACCTGCGAACGGAGTCGAGCTGGCGTTGTTTAAAGTTTGTCCGTAAGATGTGCTACTGATTAATCCAGCTGCGATAACCCATGATAAATTGCGTAAATTTTTATTTTCCATATTTAATTTTTTAAAGATGATCGGGTAAAACTACTGCTTTGCCATAGACAAAGAACAAGTGGCTCACTTTAAAATAGCGACCTTGTGGATTGAAATCTACAAGGCAGTGGAGCGCGCGAAGAATTTTGGGATTTGAATCTGATAGGCCATCCGTTTAACGATGTTTTCTTCAACTATTTTTCTTAAAAATCCTTTTTTACTCTTGGTGACAAGTAAAACATCCAATAACTCGTCTGCGATTACAGAATCTATTGCCGATGAAATGTCTTCCTTATATTGGATAAAAAATGCTTGAGCTTTGATGATATAGGAGATATTGTCAATACCTGTTTCAGCAATGATGCGCTCGATAAATTGACCGAACTTGCTATCAAGATTTTTGATGCTATCATCAGAAGTATTGATATGTATTAATACCAATTCGAAATTTGTCCCGTAAAGTGCTGTTGCTTGTTTCAGAACTGCGATTTCACCATCTTTGAAATTGCACAATAGTCCTATTTTTTCAGTTTTGTATTTCTTTTCCTGAAATGGGATGGCTAGTACAGGTGTGTTTGTGTTGAGGAATACGTCAAACATGTTGGAGCCGATTAACATTGCGTCCAGGCCAGAAGAGCCTTTGGTCCCCATGATGATGGCATCGTAGGTTTCGGGGGAGACTATTTTTCCTATTTCTTCATAAAGGTTTCCGTTCGTAAAGATACTGCTCACCAAGACATCTGGTGCGTTCTCATTTAATTCAGCGATTAGTTTTTCCATCGCTCGCTTTGCAGAGCCTACTCTTGGGTCGACAAGGTTTATGTCCTCTGTCGAATTATGATATACATTACTGTGGTCTGTAAAAACATGAATCAACACGAAATCGTGTTTTGTTATTTTAGAAAGCTGAAGCGCGTATTCAACGGCTTTATTTGAATATTCTGAAAAGTCTACTGGGATAAGTATTTTTTTTACCATGGTATTTGAGTGTTAATTATTGTCAAAAAAAGTAGGACGTTCTAAATCAAGCACAATTTCTTTCGAGACCGATGTTCTGAAAAGTCGTTCAAAGAATGATTTTCGTGTTTTTGTAACAACAAGCATATCATAGTTGTTTTCTTTAATGATATGATTGATAACCTCGGGGATGCTGTCTAGATTTTCATCGTCGATGTGTATAGGTTGAGCCAGACTCCTTACATTTTCAGTGCCATCTAAATTTTTGATGTTAAAAGACCATGTGTCTAGATGTTGCTCAATTTCGTTGCTGTCTTTTGAATCTCTAAAAACGTGGATGATGTCAAGGTTTTCTATTGGGCCTACTAAGGTTAAGTATTCTTTTAAAGTATCTAATTCCTCTACCTTGAAATTAGTGAGCATTCCTACATGCTGTAAAGCGAAGCTATCTGTGTTATTGGGTATGGCTATCACCGGAACCTTTGCTTTGGTGGTAATACTACTTGTATTACTGCCCCATACGATAGATTTTCCTTTTCCAGTGCCGGTGGTACCCATAACGATTAATGCGTATTGAGGGGCCACAGCAATGGTTGGCAGGACTTCCGCTATAAGGCCGCTGGTGCAGGTGGTTTCAAAGTTAACCAAGGGGTATTCTTTTTGTAAAAGCTCTTTGAGCTCCAATATCAATATATCTGCCTTTAATAAAGGTATATTGGTTTCATTGTTTTCCTTTTCTTCTTCAAACAGAGCAGAGTTAGAAGTGTAACAATGGAAAAGGTGAACGGCATAATTGTTTTGAACGGCGAGCTTACACGCGTATTTTGTGGCGCTTAAAGCGTTGTCTGAAAAGTCTGTAGGGACTATTATTTTCTTTATCATATTTCTGCTAACTATCTACATCGTAAGAAAGAATAAATTTACTAATATAAATTGACTTTTTAGTGATTAGGGTTAGCTTTAAAAGAGATATTAATCACATTCGCTAAGATGTAAATGTATTGAGGTAAGATCGATCCGTGATAGATGTTTGCTATTTCTAATAGGGGGCTGGAAATATTTTGTTGTTTTGATGTAAAGCGATATAGGAGCTGAAAAAATCAATTGTAATAGCGCTCTATTTTGAGTAAATTTGGCGTCTTATAAAATAAAGTTACAATGGTGACAGAGGTTACGACGGTTATGAAAGACACCTTCATCACTTACATCACTTTTATAACTACTATAACTTTAAAATAAATTTCATGACCAGTAGAGAAATACGCGAGGCGTTTTTAGAATTTTTCAAAAATAGATCCCATCATATCGTTCCATCAGCACCTGTAGTGGTGAAAAATGACCCGACATTAATGTTTACCAACGCTGGAATGAATCAGTTTAAAGATTTGTTTTTAGGTGAGGCTGTTGTTAAATATTCGCGAATAGCGGATACACAGCGCTGTTTGCGGGTATCTGGCAAGCACAATGATTTGGAGGAAGTAGGTATCGATACCTACCACCACACCTTATTTGAGATGTTGGGGAATTGGTCTTTTGGGGATTATTTTAAGAAAGACGCGATTGCATGGGCTTGGGAGTTGTTTACCTCGGTGTATAAACTTGATAAAGATAGATTGTATGTGACGATTTTTGAAGGAGATGATTCAGAGGGGTTGGTCCGTGATCAAGAAGCCTATGATTTTTGGAAAGAATTTATTGCTGAAGATCGTATTTTATTGGGGAATAAAAAGGATAATTTTTGGGAAATGGGGGATATGGGGCCTTGTGGACCGTGTTCTGAAATCCACTATGATATGCGGACGGATGAAGAGCGTACTAACCAAAAGGGACAGGAACTCGTTAATGCAGACCACCCACAGGTAATTGAGGTCTGGAACCTGGTTTTTATGCAGTTCAACCGTTTAAAAAACGGAACGTTGGAACCACTCCCTGCAAAGCACGTAGATACTGGTATGGGATTCGAACGATTGGTACGCGCTATTCAGGGCAAAACTTCGAACTATGATACCGATGTATTTCAACCTTTAATCTCTTTTATTGCAGAGAAATCAGGAATAGCGTATGGTGCGGATGAAAAATCGGACGTTGCTATGCGGGTGTTGTCTGACCATATTCGTGCCGTTAGTTTTGCAATCGCCGATGGACAACTGCCTTCAAATAATAAAGCAGGATATGTTATCCGTAGAATCCTGAGAAGGGCGGTACGTTATGCGTATACCTTCCTTAACTTTAAACAACCATTTTTCCATGAACTGGTGCCTGTTTTGGCGGGACAATTCAAAGGTGTCTTTGATGAGTTGTACCAACAGCAGGACTTCGTCGAAAAAGTAGTGCTAGAGGAAGAAATTTCATTTTTGCGGACTTTGACAACAGGCATACAGCGTTTTGAAAATTATACTGAAGGACATCAGGTCATTGATGGTGAGTTTGCCTTCGAGCTATTTGATACTTATGGTTTTCCAATCGATCTGACGGAGCTTCTAGCACGCGAAAAGGGCTTAGCTGTCGATATGGAAGCATTTGACCGTGCTTTGCAAATTCAAAAAGAAAGATCAAGAGCGGCTACCGTGATCGATACGGGCGATTGGATTGTGGTCAATGAAGAAGATGATATTGAATTTGTTGGGTATGACAGTCTGCAGGCGAATACGGAAATATTGAAGTATCGTAAGGTCAGCGCCAAAGGTAAGGATCAGTTTCAGTTGGTGTTGTCTGTTACACCATTTTATGCAGAAGGAGGAGGTCAGGTCGGAGATTCAGGACTCTTAATTTCAGCGCGTGGTGAGAAAATAAAAGTAACCGACACCAAGAAAGAGAATGGACTTATCGTACATTTTGTAGATCAGCTTCCCGAGGAAATAGACACAACCTTCGAAGCTCAAGTTGATGTAGCTAAGCGTATCGATACAGCTAGTAACCACTCGGCCACCCATTTGCTACATGCTGCATTGAAAGAAGTATTGGGTGAGCACGTAAATCAAAAAGGATCATTAGTATCTGCGGATATTTTGCGGTTTGATATTTCGCATTTTGCGAAAATAACTTACGAAGAGATAAAAGCAGTTGAAGATATCGTAAATGCTAAAATTCGTGCTAATATTCCGTTGAAGGAAGAAAGACAAGTGCCGTATCAAGAAGCTGTTAATTCGGGTGTCACAGCTCTTTTTGGAGAAAAGTATGGCGATTATGTGCGCGTTATAACTTTTGATGATCAATATTCCAAAGAACTTTGTGGGGGAACGCACGTTAAGGCAACAGGTCAGATTGGTTTCTTTAAAATTGTTTCTGAGTCTGCGGTAGCCGCAGGTGTTAGGAGGATAGAGGCAATAACAGGAACAAAGGCTGCAGCTGTTATCCGCGAACATTTTGAGCTTTTCCAGCATATGAAGGAAATATTAAACAATCCGAAAGATTTTGTTTCAGCTGTAACCAAGATTATGGAGGAGAATGGATCGTTGAAAAAGGAAATTGATAATTTCTTAAAGGAGCGTTCGCTGTCTCTCAAAAATGAATTGAACGAAAAGCTAGAGGTTATTAATGGTATTAACTTTTTGGCAACACAGGTAGACCTACCAACTGCTGATGCGGTTAAGACATTAGCCTACGCATTGAAGGGGGCTATGAACAACCTCTTCGTAGTTTTGGGAGCGAGTATTGATGGTAAACCTAGTCTGACTGTTGTAGTCTCTGAAGAATTGGTGAAAGAGCGCGGGTTGAATGCAGGTGCTATCGTACGTGATCTGGCAAAAGATATCCAAGGTGGTGGGGGCGGACAACCTTTCTTCGCAACTGCAGGAGGCAAGGATATAAGTGGTTTAGCAAAGGCAATAGGACGTGCTAAGGATTTTATCGTTTAGTGTTTTATAATATATTGTATGAACAAGTTTTGCATTTTTCTATTTTCCATTGTAGGGATTGGCCTATGGGGATGCTCTAATAAGGAAACCATAGCCATTTCTGGCGAAATATTGAATCCAGGGAATGTTAAAGTTGTAGCATTTTATGAAGGTGATCGTAAGCTGGATTCTGTTTTTTTGAGCGATCAAAATAAATTTAAATTTGAACGGACAGCAACACAACCTCGTCTATTGACATTAGAAGTGGGAAAAAATAGATATCCGGTTATTATCTCTCCGGGGGAAAGCCTGATTTTTAGATCTGATCTTCAAAATAGCCCTGAAACTTATCAGGTGGATGGTTCGGAGCTTTCGGCAGTATTGCGGGATTTTGCTCCAATAAAGCAGCGGAAGGAGTTTTTGGAAGATTCATTACAAGGGGATTTTGTAAAGCGGATGGTCAACAAGACCGAAGTAGAAATTGAAAGCTTACGTGCAGATTATATGGCGCAGTATCGCAATGAAATGGCTTCTTTCACACAACAGGCAACGGCTTTTGCTAAAGCGAATAAGGATAATTTAGCTGGTTTTTACGCTATGAGTAGCCTTGATCCAGATGTCGCAGAAAATGAGTTAATCGCTTATGTGGATGAGTTGGGCGATCTTTTTTCGGATAATGGAACAGTGACTCAATTTAAAGAAGAAGTAGCTAAATTGCGTAAGCTAGCAATAGGTCAGCCTGCTCCGGAAATTGTGGCCTACACCCCTGATAACAAAACCGTCAAACTTTCCGATTTTAAAGGAAAGTATGTGCTCGTAGATTTTTGGGCATCCTGGTGCGTACCTTGTCGTAAGGAAAATCCAAATATTGTACGGGTGTACAACAGCTATAAGGATAAGAACTTTACAGTTCTTGGAGTCTCTCTGGACAACAACCCGGGCTCTTGGATGCGCGCAGTAGAGGAGGATAAATTAACATGGACCAATATCTCAGATCTTAAGGCTTGGAGTTCTGATCTCGTGATAAATTATCGGATAAAAGCGATTCCAGCTTCCGTTATTGTGGATCCGGCCGGTAATATCGTAGGGAAAAATTTGAGAGGGACCGATTTGGAAGCATTCTTAGAGCAGACTTTGAATTAGACGAAGTTTATTAATTTATTAAGTTATTTTTAATGGTTAATAATTTCATAACATTTGATTAACTTTATCTTACCATAAAGTACATACTTTAGCAAAAAAACTAATATGAGCGCCAAGCAAAAAATACTTGTGGTGGATGATGAGCACGATATCTTAGATCTCATTTCCTACAACTTAAATAAGGAAGGCTACCAGGTCTACACGGCATCGAATGGTAAACTAGCAATTGATAAAGCAAAAGAGGTTAGTCCTGACCTGATCATTTTGGATGTTATGATGCCAGTGATGGATGGTATAGAGGCATGTAGAATCATGCGTTCGTTGCCCGAATTCAAACATACGTTTATGGTGTTTTTGACTGCCAGAAGTGAAGAGTATTCTGAAATAGCTGGTTTTCATGTTGGAGCGGATGATTATATTGCAAAACCGATCAAACCTAGAGCCTTAATGTCCAGAATCAATGCGATCTTAAGACGAAATTCACAAGAATCTGTCGACGAACCATCGGATAAATTGGAGATAGCAGACTTAGTCATCGATCGGGATTCTTTTTTAGTATATCGAGGCGAAGATAAAATCGTACTCGCAAAAAAGGAATTCGAATTACTTTATCTATTGGCTTCTAAGCCAAATAAAGTGTATACGCGTGAACAGATATTAAAGGCTATCTGGGAAGATTCTGTAGTAGTCACCAATAGAACTATCGATGTTCATATCCGAAAGCTCCGGGAAAAAATAGGTGACAATTATGTGTCAACGGTAAAAGGTGTAGGATACAAGTTTGACCTTAGTTAGCTGTGCTTAACTAAATATATGGGAAGGGTAAAATTATAAGAGATTTATAATTTTACCCTTTATTTTTTTATCGGGTCGCTAATTTCTTTCGAAAAAGACTTTAATTCTTCTATCATCAATTGAAAAACAGGTTTTATCTCTTCAAATTTTTCCTGTATCAATTCGATTTTTAGATCGGATTTACTCATGTTTTCTAAATCTTGAAAAGCTACCCGAAGAGAAGATGCACCAATGTATTCCATCGTGGGTTTGATATGATGCGCGTTGTCACCTATCGCCTGTTTGTCACTTGCCGTTAAGCTCAACTCGAGTGTTTGAAAATCGATAGGGCTTTGTTCCAGATAAATAGCAATAAACTGTTTTATCATTTCAGGGTTTCCCATCATTGATTTCTGGATAGTCTCTGGTTTTATGATTTTATAGTTCATGATACAGTCGTTTTTATGCTATTGTTTTACTCTATGGACAGGTAGCTTGTCTTTAGATGTCGCTAGTAACTGTCCTGTAGTCTTCAACAGGACGGGGTGTAGGTAATTTTCAGCAATCTCGCAAAGAGGAATCAGTACGAAATTCCTGAATTGTAAAAGAGGATGTGGGATGCGGAGATTTTCGGACTCATATACCTCTTCATTGAAGTATATGATATCAATATCTATCAGTCTGGCTCCCCACTTGACTAGACGCACCCGTCCCAATTCTATTTCTATTTCTTGGCAAACCCTAAGACACTCATGCTTGTCAAGGTTCGTTTGGATGATCAAAGCTTGATTGTAGAACAAAGGCTGGTCTTCGACCCCCCATCCTTGTGATTCATAGACAGAAGATTGCGTAATTACCGGGCCAATTTTATCCTTCAAAAGGACGGATGCTTTTGCGAGTTGAGCGATAGGATCTCCTAAATTGGCACCCAATAAAATATAGATTTTATTCATGCGCTACTAAAATACGATATTGGTGCTTTATATTCTGCAAAATCAAATTAATACAGTAAATTTAGTCTGTAAAAAGATAATTTATGAAATGCGCCTGTATTAAGCACAGATATATCAATAAGCATTCCATACGGGCTTTAAAAGACAAAATATATGAATTTTATTAAACAAGTGCTAGCTACTATCACGGGGATACTAATTACGAGTGTCATCTTATTCTTTCTGTTTTTGGTATTCATTGGTGTGTTGGTTCAACAATCTTCCGAGCCCACCACAACGGTCGCTCCCGCCAAATCGGTCTTGTATCTTTCTTTCGATTATGATATTGTGGAGAAGACGGAGAGTAATCCCTTTGGAGATTTAAATCTTCCATTGTATAATATAGAGAGGTCAATCGGTCTAAATGATATAGTTGCACGGATAAAGGCCGCAAAAACAGACGTTAACATAAAAGGAATATATCTAAATCCAGCCTCGGTAGGAGTGGGCTTTGCGAGCTTAAAGGCTATAAGAGATGCATTGTTGGATTTCAAAGAGTCTAAAAAGTTTATTGTAGCTTACAGTGAGGGGTATTCTCAAAAGGCGTATTACCTATCTACAGTTGCGGACAGTATTTATATTAATCCACAAGGGGCGTTGGATTTTCGAGGGCTCAGTTCATCGGTAGTATTTATGAAAGAAGCGATGGATAAGCTGGGGGTAGAGATGCAAGTGATTAAAGTTGGGACATATAAATCTGCTGTCGAACCTTTTATGCTTAATGAAATGAGTCCTGCAAATAGAGAACAGGTCACTTCATATTTAGGAAGTATTTATGATTCTTTTTTAACGGACATTGCGCAGTCGAGAAAGCAATCTGTGGATTCGTTAAAGCGTATTGCAGACGATTACCTGATCCGAAATGCAGATGACGCCATTCGATATAAGTTTGTTGATGGGAAATTATATAAAGATGAACTGCTTAGTGCATTGAAGAAAAGACTAGATATCGCTGAAGATAAAGATATTTCATCGGTCTCTATATTGAAGTATAGCGGTAGTTCGAAAGGGAATTCTGCTGCGGCTAAGATAGCTGTGCTATATGCTTATGGAGATATTGTCGATGGTGAAGGTACTATCGGACAGATTGGTGGCGATAAATTATCTCGGCAGATACGCAAATTACGTCGGGACAAAGATATTAAAGCGGTGGTGTTACGTGTCAATTCTGGAGGAGGATCTGCTTTGGCTTCAGATATCATATGGAGAGAGGTCGAGCTTACTAAAAAAGAGAAGCCTGTTATCGTATCTATGGGGGATTATGCGGCTTCCGGAGGCTATTATATTGCTGCAGCAGCAGATTCTATCTTTGCAGAGTCAAATACATTAACGGGTTCTATCGGTGTTTTCGGTCTGATTCCTAACTTTAAAGGTCTATTAAATAATAAGCTTGGTATCCACATTGACGAAGTCAATACGGGTAAATTCTCCAGTCTAATGTCTAATCCAGATAAACCGCTATCAGCGGAGGAACGTTCGATAATACAAATGGAAGTGAATAGGACTTATGCTACGTTTATGGAACGGGTTGCGAATGGTAGGAAGATGGCCTTTGCGGAGGTGGATAGTATTGGTCAGGGGCGGGTCTGGACCGGCAAGCAGGCGCTTGAGTTGGGTTTGGTGGACGCAATCGGTAATTTACAGCGTGCCATTGGCGCTGCTGCTGCTAAAGCTAAACTGGAGGATTATCAAATTATAGAACTCCCGGAAAAAGAAGACCCTTTTGCCAGTATATTATCCTCTTCGAAGGACAAGGTTAAAATGTGGTTGTTTGGCGAGGAATTGGGTGAATATCAGAAATATTTATTGGATGTGAGCAAGGTGTTAAAAAATACCGGTATACAGGCGCGCTTGCCGTACAGTATAGAAATTTATTAATCTGTTTTTTTTTATGGCGTACTGGTGAATGCAATACATTTTTTCTAAGTTTACGTCTTAAATCAACTTAATTCTGAAATATATTCGAATGAAATACTCCTGTTTAGCGAAGCACAGAGACCAGGAGTATTCCATATGACCATTAAAAAACAATTCGAGTGAAACGAGCTCATTTATACAGATGAAAACAAGCACGCATAAATAATTATACACATATGAAAACAATTGACGATTTAAATTTTTCTGGTAAGAAGGCATTAATCCGCGTTGACTTTAATGTTCCTTTGGATGAAAATTTTAATATTACGGACGATAATAGAATACAGGGCGCTACGCCAACGATTAAGAAAATTCTTAACGATGGGGGAGCTGTGGTATTGATGTCTCATTTAGGTAGACCAAAGGATGGCCCGACTGAAAAATATTCACTGAAGCATATTGTGTCTCATCTTTCTAAAGTGTTGGGGGTAGAGGTGCAATTTGCGAATGATTGTATCGGAGCAGAAGCTGTTGAGAAGGCTTCCAGTCTGAAAGCAGGAGAGGTTTTGTTATTGGAGAATCTCCGCTTCCATAAAGAAGAAGAAAAGGGAGACACAGCATTTGCTGAAAAGCTCGCGCAATTAGGAGATGTATACGTAAATGATGCATTCGGTACGGCACATCGTGCGCATGCATCTACAGCAATCATAGCACAGTTTTTTCCAGAAGCGAAGTATTTTGGGTATCTAATGGCTGGAGAATTGAATAATGCAGAGAAAGTTCTTAATCATCCAAATAGACCGTTTACAGCAATCATGGGTGGAGCTAAGGTTTCTGATAAAATACAATTGATTGAAGCACTTTTGGATAAGGTGGATAATCTTATCATCGGCGGCGGGATGGCTTATACATTTGTTAAAGCTAGAGGCGGTGAGATCGGGAAGTCTTTAGTGGAACTGGATAAATTAGATCTAGCTAATGAGTTGGTTAAAAAGGCGGAGGAGAAAGGTGTCAATTTAGTTCTGCCCACAGACGCGCAGATTGCCGATGGTTTCTCTAATGACGCTAATACATATGACGGTCCAAATGATCAGATTCCTGCCGATCGTGAGGGATTGGATATCGGTGCCGAATCATCTAGACATTTTGCAGAAGTAATTTCAGCATCCAATACCTTATTGTGGAATGGGCCGATGGGGGTTTTTGAGTTTGACACCTTCGCTAAAGGTACAAAAGCTGTTGCCGATGCGGTGGTAGCTGCGACAGAACGAGGTGCTTTTTCTTTGATTGGTGGTGGAGATTCTGCTGCTGCGGTAGCAAAATTTGGGATGACTGAACATGTCAGTTATGTGAGTACAGGTGGCGGTGCTTTGCTGGAATACATGGAAGGTAAGGAACTTCCTGGAGTTGCTGCAATTAACAAATAAGCAAATAAATAGATAGCAATCTTAAGGTCATTTCGATTGAACTTCGGAACAATCGAAATGACTTTTTTTATGCAGTTTTTCGTTCGGAGGAGGTATAAAAGAAAAGGGATATATCAATGTGATATATCCCTTTTCTTTTATCTTTAAATTGAGCTTATTTAGCCTCAGCAGCTAATTTATTTAAGATCTCGTCATTTTTAGTAATTTGGCTATGCTTAGGCATTTTTGAACGTGAACCTAGTTCAATGTTACGACCTAAACTTAGAAACTGAACTTCAACACGTGAAACAGTTTTGTTTCTTCTGTCTTTTCTTTTTAAACGTGTAACTCCCATTTTATTATAATATTTTATTGTACGTTGAAAACGAGGTCGGAAGCGGATTCGAACCGCTGTAGGAGGTTTTGCAGACCTCAGCCTAGCCACTCGGCCATCCGACCCTTTACCCTTACTGGGCATGCAAAAGTAAACTTAAAATTTGAAAAAGCAAAATTAAATATAAAAACATTTTTTGGTATCAAATTTGAATAGATAGATCCGTAGAGTTGTCTGTTCAACTCATTATTTATAATTGAATTTTAAAAAAATGGTTATGAAAAAAGTTTTACTAACATTAGGAGTTGCATTATTGACAGCAGTTGGAGCTCAGGCCCAAATTGGTTACGGCGTGAAAGCAGGAGTAAATCTGGGTAAATACTCAAACTGGGCAGATCAACAGAAGAATAATACTTCCTTTTACGTAACAGGTTTTGCAGATTTACCAGTTGCATCTCAGTTTTCGATTCAGCCAGGGGTATCTTTACAAGGTAAAGGCGCTAAAGTTGAAGTAGGGAATAGTGATAATACACTTACAAGAAATGTGATGTCGATTGAAGTTCCTGTTAATGCTGTGTATTATATACCAACTGGAGCCTCTGGTTCGGTATTTTTGGGAGCGGGTCCTTATGTAGGATTTAATGTGAGTGGAAAAGATAAAATTAAAGGAAATGTAGGTAATCTAGTATCCTATACTGGAGATACAGATTTGAAAATTGGCAGTGATAAGGATATCAAGTTATTTGATGCTGGAGCAAACTTCATGTTAGGTTATAAAATGAATAATGGTTTTCTTATTAATGCAGGTTATAACTTAGGAATGACCGATATTAACCCAAAAGTTTCAGATACTCAGTCGAATCGGGTTTGGTCTTTTGGTATAGGTTTTCAATTGTAGTAATTACGCTCATTAAAGGGGAAAAGCCTCTTGGACTAAATCCAAGGGGCTTTTTGTTTTAAAGGGAATATGATATAAGACTAACAAATCTTGTCTGTTAGATTAAGCGATTTTTTTTTTCATGTTTCGAAAAATTTAGCCTGATATGCAGAAAAAACTTAATCCTGCTTTTCATCGGCTTTATTTAAAAGTTATACTTTCCAGTAAAGTATCGATCAGATTATGTGCTTTTTGATGGTCCAGGCTATAAACTGTTCCAAAGACTTTATACCGATTTTGGTTATCCTGAATTTGAAAATTTTTTTCAAAAGATTTTGTTCTGTAGTAATGGATCAACACTTCGAAATTGTTGATATTTTTCACGTCATCAAAATGATCATCGTAATAAGTCCTTTTTTTGGGGTGTCCTACCATGGTAGAAATATCCGGCCGCATGGAGTATCTTTTTTTACCTAGATCATCTGCCTTATAGGTCGGTGTTAGCTTCCTGCTTATCAACTGAACCAGCATCCCGTCGATCCACCAGAATTCACCTGCCATTTCTGCGGCATTTTTTGGGTAGGCTTTAATACCTAGCGAGTCCAATTTTGCAAATGCCATATCCATATCTAATCTATTGGACTCAGGGAATAGCTGGCTGTTTGCAATACTGTTAAAGGGAATTACATTTAGCCCTTGTAAAAATATCTGTGCATTTGCGGACAGGCCTAGAGCGAGTATGATGGTCAGTGTCAAAATTATTTTTTTCATCTTTCGAAAAATTTAGCCAAATATTCAAAAAAACTTAATCCTGCTTTTCATCGGCTTTATTTAAAAGTTATACTTTCCAGTAAAGTATCGATCAGATTATGTGCTTTTTGATGGTCCAGGCTATAAACTGTTCCAAACACTTTATACCGATTCTGATTATCCTGAATTTGAAAATTTTTTTCAAAGGACTTTGTTCTGTAGTAATGGATCAACACTTCGAAATTGTTAATATCTTTCACCTCATCGAAATAATCATCATAGTTCGTTCTGTTTTTGGGGTATCCTACCATGTTAGACATTTCCGGCCGCATGGCGTATCTTATTTTACTTAGATCATCCGCTTTATAGGTCGGTGTCAGCTTCCTGCTTACCAACTGCACCAGCATCCCGTCGATCCACCAGAATTCACCCGCCATTTCTCCTGCATTTTTTGGATAGGTTTTAATACCTAGCGAGTCCAATTTTGCAAATGCCATATCCATATCTAATCTATTGGACTCAGGGAATAGCTGGCTGTTTGCAATACTGTTAAAGGGAATTACCGCTTGCCCTTGTAAAAATATCTGTGCATTTGCGGACAGGCCTAGAGCGAGTATGATGGTCAGTGTCAAAATTATTTTTTTCATGATTTTGTTTTTTAAATTAAATACAGAAATTATAAGTTGGTATCCCATTCGGGTCCAGCTTCAGGTTTTTAAAATCGGTGTTTTGATTGGCATCTGTACTTCTATTGGTTTTGTATAGGTTTATCAGATCACCATACATTGTTAGAAGTGCCTTTTCCTGTGCTTCGGTGTGGGGTAATAGCAAATTTTTTTATAGCCGTCAGTCAGGATTTTATACTCCTCTTTTTTGTCTCGATCAAAGTACTTGCTGCCGCCCATTGATTAGGATCTTTGATCGTAATGACATATACATGTTCGGGAGTAATTAAGGTAGAGGTAAAATAGCGCAGGAACGTACTTTTCATAGTCGCTGTCATCGCATTTGGGCCAGTTGTTAAATAACCATTGGCCCCCATAAAGATATCCTGTGGCGAAGGGGCACTCGAAAAAGGATGGGTATGTATAAAGCCTACCGTCAGCATGTTTAGTTTTGAATCCCAAATCATATTGTGCTCCACCTAGTCACGTACAGTATCTGTCCTGCATTCCGATGTTTTAATTTGCTTTGTGACCCAATGCATGTCTAGCCGGTAGAAATGTTCATAGTCTGTGCTCAAATCAAACAACGTTTTATTTTGCTTTCTCACCTGCTCCAAATTCATCCTTTCATTTACAGCTGCCTTACCGGCACAGGGGTCTGTTGAAGGTGATTTTGTCAGTTTATTCGTGACTTGCTGACCCGCTCCCCCAGGTTCAGTACCACCAGACAAGCCGCCATCATAATCCGTATTTAATACAAAATAGGGGTTAAAACTATAATTATTGGAACTCCAGTTATACAAAGAATACCTGCTGATGACTACTTCTTCAATTACAATCCCCGGATTTAGAATAGGTTCATTATTTTCATCCAGTATGATGTCATTGTTGTCATCAAGCATAGGTTCGTATAATGGCCGCAATTCGTAGGTAAAACCTTCTTCTCCTTCGTACCAGATCTGCCAGTATGCTGGGGAGACATCTATGTTAAATTGACCGAATTCTTGATCAAAATAGAAGAGCCCACCGTTAGTATATTGAAATATGAGACTTGGATCAAAAGAGCTATGTTGGGTGCAATGCTTACAAGCTTTTGCTTCCAGGTCAAAGTAATTCTGTGTTTCTTGACATACCAACTGTTGTGCAAATAGGACATTCTTGTACATATACATGGAAGGTGTCCCCATGAGAAGCTTATCTTTTAAGTTTGCAAAGGGGCTTTGTTTTGGTGGTATTAATTTACCTTTAAAGTCATAGGCTATATATCCCCCCTGCCCATTGAACACTCCCTTTATCCGGTATTTGATCATTCCCGATATCTGATTGTTCATATCTTTGCTGAAGTATAGTTCATAATGACCTACCAATTTAGAACCTTGGTTATTGCCCGAACCGGATTTTATTTTGGTGGTAACCCGTAGATCTCCTTTCTCTGTGTACATAAAATCGGACCAGTCAACCACGAGATTGTTTAGCTGAAAGATAAAGTTATCTCCCCCCTTCTGATTTGGAAATTGGATTAACTGGGATTCATAAAAGGTTTTTGCTTCCGCAAGAGTGAGTTTGTACGGTATGGATGGTTCCTCTTTTCGACATCCATGAAACAGTATCAATAGGTATGTTAGAGATAATATTGGTTTACATTTCATAGGTAAATAAGTTAATGGTCAGATGTATTCATTAAGTTATGGTTTTACAAAGTAATAGGAAACAATACTACCTATATGATGTAAAAATAAAATAGATTCCATAAAATATTTAAATTCAGTTATGCTAATCGATTCTGCAATACTGTTCCCCATGTGTCAAACCGGATTGTTTAAATTGATTTTTCACCGGGGATATCGCACTTTTTTTGGTTCCTGACAGGTTCTTGCAGCTATAACGGGTACATAAAGGGGGAATCAGAAATGATATTGGGATAACAATTTCTTTCCTTAAGATTAAGCGAATAATATTTATCTTTGTACTATGATAGAATTACCTGTTATACCCGTGAATCCAACGCAGCGTAAACCCGATTGGTTACGTGTGAAACTTCCAGTAGGGAAAGAGTACAGACATGTGCGTAGCTTAGTCGATGAGCATAAGCTTCATACGATTTGTGAAAGTGGGAACTGTCCGAATATGGGGGAGTGTTGGGGGGCTGGTACGGCGACTTTCATGATTTTGGGTAATATCTGCACACGCTCTTGCTCGTTTTGTGCGGTAGCAACTGGAAGACCTCTTCCGGTAGATGTAGACGAACCAAATAGGGTGGCTACTTCAGTGAAGCTGATGGGGGTCAAACACTGTGTTATTACTTCGGTGGATCGTGATGATCTGAAAGATGGTGGTTCGACAATTTGGGCAGAGACAATACAAGCTATCCGTAAAGAGAGCCCTGAGACGACGTTGGAGACTTTATTACCGGATTTTAAAGGGCAGTGGGATAATTTAGATCGCGTTATTGCCGTAAGGCCTGAAGTCGTGTCGCACAACCTGGAAACTGTTCGTCGCCTGACTCGGGAAGTACGTATCCAAGCAAAATATGACCGTTCGTTGGAATGTCTCCGTCGTATTTCGGAAGCTGGCTTGCGAACGAAATCGGGGATTATGTTAGGCTTAGGCGAAACGGAGGAAGATGTTATTGAAGCGATGCAGGATTTGTATAATGTGGGCGTGCATATTTTGACATTGGGACAGTATCTGCAACCTACAAAAGCACATCATCCTGTTGTTGATTGGATCACACCTGCCCAATTTGAGAAATATAAAGAAATAGGCCTGAAAATGGGCTTCAAATATGTGGAGTCTGGACCATTAGTCCGTTCATCCTATCATGCTGAAAAGCATTTGTTTGACATGCAATAATAGTTAATAAAAAGAACACAAAAAAATGGGGATAACCGTATAGTTATCTCCATTTTTTTGTGTTAGATATATTGGTAAATACAGTCTCTCCTGCGATAACAGTGCGTAAAGTCTTTACCTCTCTTAGCTCTTGTTCTGGGATTGCCATAATGTCTTTTTCAAGGATCACAAAGTCAGCATCCTTACCTTTCTCTATGGAGCCTCTCTTTTTTTCCTGAAAACAAGAATAAGCCGCCCATATAGTCATACCCCGTAGTGCTTCTTCCCGTGATAAAGCATTTTTCATTTGAAAGCCACCCGTAGGAAAACCAGTCTTATCTACACGAGCTACAGCCGCGTGAAATCCATAAAGCGGGTTGAAGTGCTCTATTGGAAAGTCAGAACCTATTGCCACCTTTCCATATTGTTTTAAAAGATCCCGATAGGCATAGGCTCCTTTGATCCGTTCATCACCCAATCTTTGGGTAGCCCAGTACATATCCGAGGTCGCATGCGTGGGTTGGATAGATGGTATAATCTTAAACTTATTAAATTTGATGAAATCTTCAGCGGCGATGATCTGTGCATGTTCAATACGCCATCTTCGTGTTTTGTTATCCGTAAGGTATTTGCCATATACATCTAGAATAAACCGGTTGGCCGAGTCGCCGATAGCATGGGTGCTGACTTGATAATTGCTGTTTGCTAGCTTTTTGATCGCATCGTCGAATTCCTGAGGTGGATGCAACAGAAATCCCTTAGTCGCCGCATCCTGATAATTTTCCAGTAGACATGCCCCCCTGGATCCTAAAGCCCCATCTGCCAATAGCTTTATCGATTTTATTGTTAGCCTCTCACTGTCAAAGGTGTCTTCTTTGATATAGTGGTCGACCTGAGCGGGCTCTGCAAGAACCATTGCATAATCTCTAATTTTAAGCAAGTTTTTTGAATAAAAGGTCTTTAAGAAATCGATTTGTTCATCCGTAAGCCCGGCATCGACAATACTTGTCAATCCAACAGAGACAAGAGAGTCTTGTGCCTGTTGGAGAAATTTTAGTGTATTGGCTTCATCGTGTTTCGGCAGGTATTTACTGACTAAGGTCATCGCATTATCGATCAGCAATCCGTCAGGTTTGCCGTTTATGGCTTTGGAAATAAGCCCTCCTTGCACCTCATAGACGGAGTCTACACGAGCTATCCGTAATGCCGCCGAATTAACTAGGGCGGCGTGATAATCAACACGTAAGAGATAAATCGGGATGTCTGGAAAATATTTGTCCAAGCTGTCCTTTGTTGGGAAGGCCTTGTTTGTCCAGAGGTTTTGATCCCATCCTCCTCCTATGATCCACTTTTTGTCGGGATGGGTATACCTGTACTTCTTTAATCTATCGATCACCTCATCCATAGATTTGGCGCCATTAAGGTCAACTTCCTGAAATAGATTCGCAAGATCGAAATAGTGGGCATGTGCATCGTAAAAACCCGGGTAGACAGGCGATTGATTGGCGTCTATTGTTTCTTTTGCCTTGTAACGTCGTAGGATATCTTTTGATGAACCTATATCTATAAAAATGCCATTTTTTACGGCAACAGCTTCTTGTATACTGAACGTCGAGTCTACGCTATATATCTTGGCATTATAGACAATAAGATCTACTTCTGTATTACTGGTACAACGTGTCAATAAAAGGGCCGTTAAGAGAATAAAAAAGGTGTATTTCATATGTCGGATAGTTTGATTTTCAACTGTCATATGGAATATCCAAACTAAACTCATTTATGATTGTACAGCCTGTGCTACATGGATATTTCATAACTGGTTACTTTTAAGTACTTTCTCTTAAAAATAGTCTTTTTTTGTGATAATTAAAATTGATTACCGGTAAAGGCGTTTAAAAGCAAAGAGCTCAATGTTTGTGTCATTGAGCTCTTTAGTATCTTGTATTGGATGTAGATTATAATGCTTCCGCAACAACTTCCTGTACTTCTGGTACCATACGTTTAAGAAGTCCTTCTATTCCGGCTTTCAGGGTGATCGTCGATGAAGGACAACCACTACAAGAACCTCTTAACTCGACGGTGACAATACCTTCCTGAAAAGATTTGTAAGCGATAGCACCTCCGTCTTGTTCTACAGCAGGACGGACATAGTCATGAAGGACCTGTTGGATTTTTATTTCCGTTTCAGTTCCCTCAAATGACGTGTTTTCGTCACTGATAACTTCCTGTACCTTAAGTTCAGATTCTACAGCACCTTTAACAAAGTCCTTCAAAAGAGCTTCGATATCTTCCCATTCTGCATCTTCTGATTTTGTGATCGTCACAAAATTACTAGCGAAAAAAACACCATTTACAAAGTTGAATTTGAATAACTCTCTAGCAAATGGAGATTCCTGAGCTTTTTCTCTATCCGGATAATCTACACTCCCATTGATAAGTAATTTGTTGACCAAAAACTTCATGGTTGCTGGATTCGGGGTACTTTCAGTATATACGTTTATTGTAGCCATTGTTTCTATTTTATTGCGTCAAAGATAGTGTATAACTGCTTGATACGCGTCATTATTTCGTAAAACCTAAACAGCTTTATAGTACACTATACCCAATTATAAGGAGACTCCTGTATAATTGGATGGGCTTATATTCTTAATTTCTTGCTTAACTTCTTCGGACACATTAAGACTGTCGACAAATGCGGCAATAGTATCTTGTGATACCTGTGTGTTTGTTCGAGTAAGGTCTTTTAAAGCCTCATAAGGCTTCGGATATCCTTCGCGACGCAAGATGGTTTGAATTGCCTCGGCTACTACAGCCCAGTTATTTTCTAAATCTTTCTGAAGAGCAGCCTCGTTTAAGATTAGTTTACCCAAACCTCTTAAGGTAGATTTGATTGCTATTAAGGTATGGGCCATCGGAACGCCGATATTGCGAAGTACAGTAGAATCTGTGAGGTCACGTTGCAATCTGGAGATCGGCAATTTTGCTGCTAGATGCTCGAACAATGCATTCGCAAGGCCAAGGTTTCCCTCTGCGTTTTCAAAATCTATTGGATTGACTTTATGGGGCATGGCCGAAGAGCCGATCTGCCCTGCTGTGATCTTTTGTTTGAAATAATCCATCGATATATAGGTCCAGATATCACGGCATAGGTCAATAAGAATGTTGTTGATACGCTTTAAAGCATCACAACTGGCGGCAAAGTTGTCGTAATGTTCGATTTGAGTCGTTGTTTGCGAACGGTCTAAACCAAGCTGTTCGTTTACAAAGCTGTTTCCAAAGGCAACCCAGTCATGTGTTGGATATGCTACAACATGTGCATTAAAATTACCCGTTGCTCCACCGAATTTGGCAGAATGAGGTACTGATTTTAAGTTGTTGATCTGCTTTTCTATTCTTTCTATGAAAACTTTAATCTCCTTACCTAAGCGCGTTGGCGAAGCCGGTTGTCCATGTGTGCGGGCTAGCATTGGGATGTCTTTCCATTGTTCAGCAAGACTACGTAATTCACGGACTACATTTTCAATACCCGGTAGATAGACCTGATTCAAGGCCTCTTTCCAGGAGTAGGGGATAGCCGTATTATTGATATCTTGCGATGTTAATCCAAAGTGGATGAATTCTAATGAGTCATGTAGACCTAATTTTTCAAACTCATTTTTTAAAAAATATTCTACTGCTTTGACGTCGTGATTTGTTACTTTTTCGGTGTCTTTGATCCATTGGGCATCTTCAAGGGTAAACTCTTCATAAATTTTACGAAGCTTTTCGTTAAGAGATCCGTCGAAGTGTGCCAATTGGGGAATTCCCGATTGGGTAAGGGCAATAAAATACTCTACTTCAACCAATACGCGGTATTTGATTAATGCAAATTCGGAAAAATAATTCGAAAGTTCCTGGGTGCTATTGTGGTACCGTCCGTCAATAGGACTGACGGCTGTTAGTGCTGATAATATCATTGTATGTGAAAATTAAAAAAGTCAACTATATTTCAAAGATGATCCCTCAGTTGTTGGATCTTATAAAACTGGTGCAAAAATACAAAAAGAAGAAGTTTTTTTAGAATTATAGCTTAATAAAAAAGCCTGTGTCATTAAGAACACAGGCTTTTGTAGGAGTATTTTAACTCTTTTTCGGATTATTGAGCGTTTTTAGTAGAATCGATAACTTGTGCAGTTGAATCGATTGCTTTGTTAGCTGAATCAGCAACATTGTTGATTGAATCAGTAAGAGCGCCAGCTGTTGAATCAACGATTCCTTTTAAAGAATCAGCATTTTCTTCAGTTTTAGAAGCGTTGTTACCACATGAAGCTACTGTTAAAGCTAATGCTAAAAATCCGAATGCGAATAAATTTTTCATCTTTTTAATTTTCTATTTAATTGAAACAAATATTGTTTTTATATCCTTTAATACCGGTATCCTAAAAAGGTAACCCAAAAAATAAAAATTTTTTATTTTAATATTAACATTCTGATTTACAGGAGTTAAAAATCTTTAAATTTTTATTTCGGATGCAAATATAGTATTGTTTTGTTGAAATGCAACAATAAAAAACTATTTTAATTTAAAAATGTTGTTATTCTAGAAATAGAGCTTATGCTAGGAAAGATTAAAAATATACTTAAACTCATAAAAACGATTGATTTTGAGCAGATTGAAAAGATCTCAAGGAAAGTGGATCTGTCGGAGGTAATGA
Source organism: Sphingobacterium sp. xlx-96 (assembly GCF_011007365.1). Lineage (GTDB taxonomy): Bacteria > Bacteroidota > Bacteroidia > Sphingobacteriales > Sphingobacteriaceae > Sphingobacterium > Sphingobacterium luzhongxinii. The sequence goes on from NZ_WFKM01000016.1 coordinate 100,735, forward strand.
ATGCCGTTTCGAAAATGGATGAAAAGCAACTTCAGATGGCGATGAAACTGTTGACCGGAAGTAAGAAAAAGAAAGAACCCCCACCTATCGATGCCGATTTTTATGATATATCGGAAAAGCTATCTCTTAAGGATCGTGCCCTTCAGTTACGAATTCGTTCCTTCTTGGAAGCAGAAATAAAGCCTATAGTAAACAAATATTGGCTGCATGATGAGTTCCCGTTCGAAATAATACCCAAGTTAGCCGAGCTAAATGTGTGTGGGTACGTATACCAAGGATATGGATGTGCAGGAGGTACTTCGCTGATGGATGGTGTCATTGCCAGTGAATTTGGTCGTATCGATCCTTCTATAGCAACTTTTTTAGGCGTTCAAAGTGGGCTGGCTATGGGATCGATATATATGTGCGGATCGGACGCGCAAAAGGAGGAATGGTTGCCGAAAATGCAGCAACTAAAAATTATTGGTGCATTTGGCCTTACAGAGCCAGAAGTAGGTTCAGGAACTGCTGGCGGGTTGACAACAACCTGTAGACGTACTGCTAACGGTTGGGTATTGAACGGACAAAAGAAATGGATCGGCAATTCGACGTTCTCTGATATCACCATTATCTGGGCTAAAGATGTAGAAGATAATCAGGTAAAAGGATTTATTGTAAGAAAGGATAATCCCGGCTTTTCTGTTGAAAAAATAAAAGGGAAGATGGCCTTGCGGATTGTACAAAATGGACTGATTACTATGACCGAATGCCTTGTTCAAGAGGCAGACAGGCTTCCGCATGCACAATCTTTTAGGGATACCGCAAAAGTGTTGCAGATGACCCGTGCGGGGGTCGCATGGATGGCTGTCGGTTGTGCTCGAGGAGCCTATGAGAATGCACTGGCCTACACCCTTGAAAGGGAACAATTTGGTAGACCTATTGCATCTTTTCAATTGATTCAAAATCATCTGGTAGAGATGTTGTCCAATTTAACGGCTATGCAGACCTTGGTTTTTCGTCTTTCGGAGCTTCAGGACGAAGGAAAGCTGAAAGATGAACACGCTTCCTTGGCAAAGGTGTTCTGTACGCTGCGTACGCGTGATATTGTGTCTCGAGCTAGAGAAGTAATGGGAGGTAATGGGATTCTTTTAGAATATAATGTTGCCCGCTTTCTGGCGGATGCGGAAGCTATTTATTCTTATGAAGGTACAAAGGAGATTAACTCTTTAATTGTCGGGCGAAGTATTACCGGGCATAGTGCTTTCGTGTAAAAAGTGGGATAAATAAAAGAAAGGCATCTAATTTAGATGCCTTTCTTTTATTTATTTTTTCTTAGCTTGTTGAGCGGCCTGTTGTTGCCTCATCATTTCCTCCATTTTTGTCTGAAAAGATGATTTTTTAGCTACTTTAGGGTTTTTCTGATTCTCTTCTAGCTTCGCTAATATCTTGTCATCATCGATAGACTGACGAATGATGAATTGCGTTAAGAAGGTGAAAACAGCTCCTAAGAAATAGTAGTAGTTTAATCCTGAAGGGAAGCTATTCAACATAAAGAAGAATAATAACGGCATGATATAGCCTATATACTTCATTTGTGCGCCCATTCCGGAAGTTGCTCCCGAAGTCGCATTGTTATACCAAGTTGTCAGTAGTGTTACCGCTGTCATCAAAACACACATTAATGAAATGTGATTGATTCCGAAAATAGGGTTAAAGGTGATGAATGTATCGTACGTAGATAAATCTTTCATCCACAGAAAACTTTGTCCTCTCAATTCGAATAGATTCGGGAAGAAGAAGAAGAAAGCGAGGGTAAAAGGCATCTGTAATAGCATCGGTAGACAGCCTCCTAATGGATTAACACCAGCCTGCTTATACAGTTTCATTTGCTCCTGCTGCAATAGCATAGGGTTATCCTCTCCAACTTTTTCTTTAATCTGGTCCAATTGTGGTTTCAAAACACGCATCTTAGCCATAGAAAGATAAGACTTACGTGTTAATGGGAACATGGCTCCTTTTAAAAGTAAGGTTAAGATTAAGATCACGATACCATAGCTCATATGGTAGCCATCTAAGAAATCAAACAACGGCACAGTAATGAATCTGTTGATCCAGCCCATAGGTCCCCAACCCATATTGATAATCTTCTCGTAGTTGTTGCCTTCTGCTTTTAACGTTTTATATTGGTTAGGCCCGAAAAAGAAGCTGAATTCAAAATGATTGTTAGACTGTGTATTAAAAGCTAACTCAGCTGTTGTTTTATAATTTTTAACAATATTTTCTTGATCTGAAAAAGTAACCTTAAGATTGGTGTTCTCAAAAGCTTGCTTTGAGGAAAGGATTGAAGAAAAGAAGTGTTGTTTGAATGCAACCCATTCCACTTTTGTTTTCTCTACTTTTTCTTCTTCATCACTTGTTTCTGATAGATGATCTATAGTACCTTCTGTATCCTTGAAAAAGATCGTGGATTTTTCACGTTCAGATTTAATGTTTTGCTCTTTTTGAAGTAGATTGGTCTCCCAATCCAAAAGAATTGTTTTTTGTTTGACATCAATTAAGTTCTGGATACCGACAGCATTTACCTGTAAAGCTAAGTTGTATCCATTTTGTAATGAATAGTTATATTCCAGGTATTGGTTGTCATTATATTTTAAACGGAATGATGCCGTATTTGGAGAAGCTGCTTTAGGAGCAAAGTACAGGTCATTTGTGTTGATGTTTTGACCACTTGCATTAAAAAGAAAACCAAAATTATTATTATCGCCTTCGAGAAGATTAAGTGGGGTGCCATCGAAATTCTTTTCGCCTTTCAGTTGTACGGATTTTACTTTACCACCTTTAGAAGATAATTGAACGATTAATTGTTCATTTTCTAAAGTGATTAGTTGCTCTTGTCCGATTTTAGCTGTCCCAAAAGGTTTACTTAACGCTGCTGAATCAAGTAGCTCGTTTGTTTTAGAAAAAGCTAAAGTGTCGGTCGGCACTATGCCATTTTCGGCATTTTTTCGGGAATCCTGTAATTTTTGCTCGTTTTTGAGTTCTTGTTCTGTAGGTTTTAAAAAATAAAATGAACCTGCAAAAATTGCAAAAATCAGCACTAGTCCTATAATGTTATTTCTATCCATCTATTATAAATTATTCCATTTCTATTTTTCTCTTTCTTACTTTTGTCAACCGGGATGAAGAAGATTACTTCGTAACCACTTTCTTGTTTGCTAAAGAAGCGGCTACAAAACTAACAAAAAGTGGGTGAGGATTTGCAACAGTTGACTTTAATTCTGGATGAAATTGTCCTGCAACAAAGAAAGGGTGATCTTTAAGTTCAACTATTTCTACCAATCCTGTTTCTGGGTTGAAGCCAGAAGCAATCATTCCGGCCTTTTCGTAGTCTTTTAGATAAGCATTGTTGAATTCATAGCGGTGGCGGTGACGTTCTGAAATCTTTGTCTTACCGTAGATGGCAAAAGCTTTTGTGCCCTTTTTGATATCACAGTCGTATGCTCCCAAACGCATAGTTCCTCCCATGTTTGTAATGTTCTTTTGTTCTTCCATTAAATTAATGACAGGGTGTGGTGTGTTCTCGTCCATTTCGAAGCTGTTCGCTCCTGTTAACCCCAACACATTACGGCCAAATTCGATTACGGCACATTGCATACCTAAGCAGATGCCGAAGAAAGGAATTTTATTCTCCCTAACATATTTAATAGTGGTTAGTTTTCCTTCTAATCCACGTTCACCAAATCCTGGAGCTACCAATACACCATCCAGACCTTTTAATTTGTCTACCACATTTTCAGGAGAAACGCTTTCTGCGGCTATGTACTTTACTTTTACCTTCGTTTCATTTGCAGATCCGGCATGGATAAATCCTTCTACAATTGATTTATAAGCATCAGGGAGTTCAACATATTTACCTACTAACCCAATATTGACCTCTGTAGTCGGGTTTTTAAGACGGCCAAGGAACGCTTTCCAGTTGTCCAAATTGGGTTCATTCTTAGTTGAAAGCTTTAGCTTAGTCAATACCGTTTTGTCCAATTGTTCTTTAAGCATTAATAGAGGGACATCATAAATAGTGGATGCATCGATCGATTCCACGACAGCATTGATGTTTACATTGCAAAATAGAGCCAGTTTTTTACGGATTTCTGGAGTTAGTTTATGTTCTGTGCGGCATACTAAAATATCTGGTTGTACACCATATTCTAATAAGGTCTTTACAGAATGTTGGGTAGGTTTAGTTTTTAATTCGCCAGCCGCCGCAAGATAAGGTACCAATGTTAAGTGGATGACCAGAGAATCATTATTACCTAATTCCCAACGAAGTTGACGCACAGCCTCTATAAATGGCAGAGACTCGATATCACCAACTGTGCCTCCTAATTCTGTAATGATAATGTCGTATTCGCCATTTTGGCCTAAAAGCTGCATACGACGTTTTATCTCATCTGTAATATGGGGGATTACCTGGACGGTCTTTCCAAGGTAAGCACCCTCTCTTTCTTTTTCTATAACGTGCTTGTAGATACGACCTGTAGTAACATTGTTTGCTTGGGACGTAGGGACATTTAAAAAACGTTCGTAGTGACCTAAATCCAAGTCTGTTTCAGCACCATCTTCTGTAACATAGCACTCACCATGTTCATAGGGATTAAGCGTTCCTGGATCGATGTTGATGTAAGGGTCGAACTTTTGAATGGTTACTTTAAAGCCACGTGCTTGTAAAAGTTTAGCAAGGGAAGCTGCAATAATACCTTTCCCTAACGACGAGGTTACGCCGCCCGTAACAAAGATGTATTTAGTCATAGCAATTAATGGAATTTTCTACGAAAGATGAATGAATTGTGTCTCCAAACATCTGCCTTATGTACGGGGTACAAAGATACTATATTTTTCGGAATTGGTGTTATTAAAAAAATAATCTTAAAATTTATTAATGCTATATGTTCTAACAATGGACCGTGTATTGGGACAAAGCCAATACACAGGGGCATAAAGAAGTGTCTTAACGAATAGATTGTAACAAAGCTATCGTTTGAGCATCAAAGTCCGTCTCGCCAAAAAGAGAGATGCCTGCCGCCCCGTTTTCTTTAGCTAAAAGGATGCCTTGTTTGAGTTCGTTTAAGTTTTTAAAATCAGGTAGATATAGGCCTGCATAAAGGGGGAACTTGCCATGTAGCCCTTCTACGCCTTCAGCGACCGCTGTACCGATCCAGTGTATAGGCTCTTTGTAGAAGCCATGGTAGATCATCGGGAATACACCGGATAAGTTCCAGTTTGTCCAGTCTTGTCTTACAATGCGACGAGCTAGATCCGGTGTGGGGAATACCGCTGCCGTAACCGGCTTCTTATAGTCTTTAGCTGCTTCACAAATTCTGTTTACAACTTTGTTGATTTGCCTGTATCGGAATGACCTCCAAGAAAGGCTCTGTTCGGGACGTTCGACTTTATCGATATCTATACCCGTTTCTTTCAGGAAAGCCTCTTTGCTGAATTTGCTATAACAGAAATCATAATCTGCTAGTTCAGTAGATTGATCTAGATTGTAGTTGTCCCAGAGGTTGACCGGAAGTACCACATCCGGATAACGGATGTAGTCAAGGTGTAGCCCATCTACATCTTCTTGCTCGAGCTGTTCTCTAGCCTTCTCTTCGAGGTATTTTGGTACATCAGGATGAGATGGGCACAAAAAGCGGTAGTAATCTACGTATGGAGGGTTGGTGGCACAGGATTTACCAGATCTACTAACGGCATAGTATTCCGGATGAGCATTTAGTAGTTCTCTTTCACCTCTATTCATGGTCCACATCCAGCGATGCGTTTCTAGGCCATATTGCTTTGCCAATTGAAAATGTTTGGGAATATAGCTTTCGAAAAAAATCCCTCGCACACCAGCATCTTTGTAACTTTGATATCTTTTATTTAATACGGATTCCGATTCCGAGGCATTAGGGCGTGCCCATAACCAGAAGTCAAATAACAATGGTACCGAAGGCCGCTGTGCCAGTAGCTGCTGCGGTGTCAGGTGTAGTGAAGCCAATCCCAAACTGGCGGCTTTAATGAAATTTCTTCTGCTATTCATGTGTAAATAATTATTTCATGAGCTCGCAAGCTCGGTTTGTTTTTTAAAGGCCGTATGGAATATCCAATGTGTTTTTTATCTGTTTTTTTGTAGGTTTTGCTACAGGGATGTTTCATGAGATATGTTATAATTGCCAAAGTTGTCGATGGTAACTTTGAGGTGATTGATTGTATCGGTTAACTCTATTTTGTAAAGTGTTTTACTTTTATTGATGGTTAAAGCATGTTTAATCCCTGCCATTTTGTTTTTCAGAACACTGTCGAAGCCCGGTAACAACTCTAATTTATCACTATATTTTGCTTGGGTACGTTCGGTATATAATTGTTGAAGATAATAAAAGTCCCAGGCGATCTGTTCGATTCGATGTGATTTTGGAAGTTCATTGGTTTCTATATCGTCCGTAAACTGAATGTATCCCCATTTTTCCGGGTAATGCATATTGATTATTCCTATAGGAGTCCACACCCAGTTATCTTCTGTTAGTCGTTTTCTGTTTTCTACTTTTCGTTTGTATTGTCCATTTTCAATCGAGTGCTGCCATTGTACCCTTGAAAAGTTAATGTGCCAAAAATCATTAACCTTTGGCGTAGAGGCCCTGCCGAACGAGGTTATGGAGGCAAAAGGTATAGCCATCTCGACACTCCAGTATTGGTCTATGTCATTAGGGGTGTTCAATGTGCCCTCGATATGTACGGCAGATTTTAGGTTTTTGACGTCCCAATGCATAATAGCTTCGCCCCCTAGTCGGTAGGGTTTGGCCATCATGAGGTCCATGGTAGTGTTTAGGGCATTAACTTCAATCTCATAGTATAACGACTGATGTTGGCTCGGTTTTAAGAATACCTCAAAGTCATTATCATGGTAGATAATAGCATCATGCTCTGTTAAGGTGCTCCATATGTGTGGTTCCTCTAATTGTGCGTATAAATATAGGTACGTGTCGTCCCACAGCATTTTTACTTTGGTGTTGAATCTTGGTTTAGGTTTAACATTCCCTTCAATATCGATAAAGTCATCTGACCAAAGAGCGTCTTTCCAGGTAGCTTCATCAGCTATGCCATCAATGAGTATAGGTTCTTTTGTTTTTTTTGCTGCATATATCTTCGGAGAAGATTGCATGTTTAAGATTTGCTCAAGATTTTGCTGGCCATAGGTGTATGCTCCGATGGTTAAAAAAGTGATGAGTGTGTAAAAAGGTTTTAGCATAATCAATATGAATATACATAATAAACCTGTTTTAAAAATTAAAATGTAAAATTAATTTAATCGAACGTTGGAGGGGGCATCAAATAAAAAAAAGGATGCAAACATTGTTTGCATCCTTTTTTTATTTGACTATCCCGTAAATCTAAACTATTTAGCGATACGCTTAGATTTGATACGAGCAGCTTTACCAGTAAGTCCACGTAAGTAGAATAACTTAGCGCGACGAACTTTACCGTGGCTGTTTATTTCAATTTTATCAATGTTCGGAGAGTTTGCAGGGAAAATACGTTCTACCCCAATACCGTTAGAGATTTTACGAACGGTAAAAGTAGCGTTAACACCTACGCTGTTTAATTGAATGACTACACCTTGGTACACCTGAACACGCTCTTTGTTTCCTTCGCGAATTTTATAATGCACGCTGATGGTATCTCCTGCCTTGAAAGCGGGAATCTCATTCTTTACGACCGCTTGTTCTTCTACAAATTTTACTAAATCCATGATTTTGAGTAATTATAAACGATTTATATCCTGTAAAAATCGGAATGCAATATTACAGCTTTTTTATTTAATTTAAAAATCTTTTTTTTAAAACTTCTGCCACTATTTCTAGAAGCGAGTGCAAAGGTATAAAAAAAAAATAAAGTAGACGATAAAGCGCTTTGATTATTTTCCACATCTGCGCATATGTTGTTTGTAAAAATATCTTGCATCAAATCAGTGTGTTAGTTTGTTCTTGAAAAAAAGTCCTTGTTTTAATTGTAAAACGATGTATATTTGCATCACTGAAAACAAAAGGTGATACCTTTTCGGGGTGTAGCGTAGCCCGGTATCGCGCCACATTTGGGATGTGGAGGTCGTAGGTTCGAATCCTGCCACCCCGACAGAAAATAAAAGCTCGACGAAAGTCGAGCTTTTATTTTTTTGGGTGTGTCAGATTCGAACAGGGGTTCGATCCGAAGGAGACTCAGGGATGCGCTGGGGGTCATTGGTACTGAGGCAATCCTGCCACCCCTACAGAAAAGAGTTCTAACGAGAGTTAGGACTCTTTTTTAGTTTATAGGGGAAAGCGGGATGAGGACCCTGGTTCGATCCGAAGCAGCTTTAGGGGCAGCTAATTTTGCGACATGCCATAATTAGTAAATAAAATAATAACAAAGCCATGGTAGCGGGATGATTATCAGGTTTTTTTGCGTTTTAAGTATACGGGAATACATGCTTCAGTATTCTTTTTTCGATCGAAATAGACCCTGACTAAACAAAAAGGACTAGCTCGGATTTGTTTGTTAGGAGTCTTTTGTTAGGAGTCTATAAATGATAGTCAGGTAGAATTCCTTAAGCCAAATGTAGTTGTTTCGAAGTGTGATATTGCCAAATGCAGGTTTAAAGTTGTTACATAAGAAGCGGAGTAGTGGAATGACATTGGACAAAAACGTTGATCTATGTAAGAGAAAAAGCCTGACATTAACAATGAATATGAAATTGGAAGAAAGGGTTTTTGAAAGTGAAAAAACATTCTTATTTTTAAGTGTCAAAGTATTGAAATACAATTGATTTAATTCCCCGGTTGCTGCATGTGATCCTATGGTTAATAAAGTATGATAGATTGAAAAAAGCAATTAATATCCACAATAATGATTGAAATCATGAAATCAAAACTAACATTTCTGCCCATTTTAGTAGGGCTCATTTTCATTTCTCACAATGCCTGGAGCCAGGGTTTTACTCTTCAAGAAGTTATTAAGGAGACCGCTCCTTTGCAACAGGTAAGAATTTACACTGCCAAAGAAATCATTACGTTGAATCCCGAAAAACCCTACGCAAATGCTGTTGCTGTTGTAGGAGACAGGGTGCTTGCCGTAGGGTCGCTCGATGAGTTAAAAGGTGCTGTAGGAGACCAAAAGTATACCGTCGACAATACTTTTAGTGATAAAGTGATTGTTCCCGGTTTTATTGCGCAACACGACCATCCGCTGTTAAGTAGCTTGGCCATGATCTCTGAAATTATAGCCATTGAAGATTGGGTATTGCCCAATAAAACGTCCCCCGCTGCCAATAACCAGAAAGAGTATCGCCAACGTTTGCTGGAGGCCAACAATAGCTTAAGAACAAAAAAAGAGGAGTTACTCTTTACCTGGGGCTATCATCCATCTTTTCACGGTTCGCTAACCCGGGCAGATCTGGATAAGGTAAGTGCAACGCGCCCCATTATTGTATGGCATCGCTCTTGTCATGAATTTACGTTGAATTCTGTTGCCCTGAAACTGCTGGGCATAGAACAAGTTTTTATAAATAAATTTTCGGAATCGGCGAAAAAACAGTCCAATTTTGCGGAAGGGCATTTTTGGGAACAAGGCATGTTTGGCATCATCTCCAAAATAATACCCTATATAGCTACCCCCGAACAACTTCAGAAAGGATTGGAGCTTACCCAGCAATTCTATCATTCAAGTGGAGTTACTTTAGCCTGTGAGCCCGGCGGATTGTACTCTAGGCAATTGCAGGAATCAGAAAATGCCGTTCTATCCAAATCATCCAGCCCTTTCCGGTTCTATTTTATCCCCGATGGGAAATCTATTTACTCGCTTTACCCCGATAATGCGATCAGTGAAACAGAAAAAACGCTCGATTGGTGCCATGGCATGACAACCATGCTCCCCAAAAAGGTGAAGTTATTTGCAGATGGTGCAATCTATTCATTGGCGATGAAGCTACGTGACCCTTATATCAACGGTAACTTCAAAGGCGAATGGATTATGGATCCCGATCTCTTTGCAAAGGCTTTCAAACTATATTGGGACGCCGGCTATCAGATTCATGTACATGTAAATGGCGATGCCGGCCTAGATATGCTGCTGAATAATTTGGAAGACAATATGCGAAGAAAACCGCGCTATGACCACCGTATGGTTGTTATACATTTTGCTGTATCGGAGAAAGATCAGGTAGACCGGATTAAACGTTTAGGAGCTATTGTTAGCGCAAATCCCTACTATATTACCGCATTGGCCGACATGTATAGTATTAATGGACTGGGGCCTGAAAGAGCAGACAATATGGTGCGTATGGCAGATGTCGAAAAGGCGCATATTCCTTTCTCTTACCACTCTGATATGCCCATGGCACCTGGACAACCCCTGTTTCTGATGGATTGTGGTGTTAACCGGACAACAAAATCAGGCCGTGTTGCCGGTGCCGATCAACGCGTGAGTCGCCAAGGAGCGTTGCGAGCCGTTACCATCGAAGCTGCCTATTCACTGGGGCTGGAGAAAGAAGTAGGTAGCATTGAAAGTGGTAAACTGGCCAATTTCACCATTTTGGGGGATAACCCGGTTACCTGTAAAGCTTCCGAAATTAAGAACATCGCTGTCTGGGGGACGATTCATGAGGGGCGTATGCTGCCGCTTGGAAAGTCTACGAATTTAACTGGAAGAACAGGCCCGATTCTAAACAAGAATTCGTATGCTGCAATGGACGAAATGGACAAAGAACACGACCACGACCACGACCATGTCGGTGCGAGTTGTGTGTGTACACTAAGCCGTCTTTTCTCCAGTGCATTGGCGAATCAACTGAAATGATCCTCGAACGTGCATGCCATGAATAGGTGTTGACTCAATAACGAACCGAAGGTCTTGCTTCAGATAGAGCATTGTTTAAACAAAGTCTCGGATAATCTGACAGAAGGCACTTTTTTTATAAGTAGATATAATACCAACTAAAAGATATTTGAGATGAAAATTAGATTATGCATTTTAACACTCCTGATTCTATTGAGTTCCGCTGTATACAGCCAGGAGCGTAAGAATCAGAAAGAGATGATTGACCCAACGATCAATACGTTTTGTAAACCGGTCAATGAGCGAGGTGAAAAACTGTTTGAAGAGATAACGCTTCCCAATGGCAAACAGAAGGTAACCATTGACAATTTTGTGCGTGCTGAAACAGACAACTGTTTTAAAATCAGAACAGAGGATGGTTGTTTTGGCAAGTTATGCCACAACAGTGGTCCGGCAGATGTGAATCATCAGTCCATCATTCGTACCAATCGGGATACGAGGTATTCCTACGGGATTTTTGACCTAACCTCCCCGGTGACGATTACAATGCCCGATACCAAAGGACGCTTTCAGTCCATGATGGTTATCAACGAAGACTCTTACATTCGAGTATTTTATGAACCTGGTTCCTATACTTTTACAAAAGAGAATGTAGGCACCCGGTTCATTCATATTACCATCCGGACGCTGGCCGATCCCAATAGTGCAGAAGACAATAAAATTGTAACTGCAATTCAAAAATCTATTGGTGTCCAACAAGCAAATGTCGGTAAATTGGAAATCCCCGATTGGGATCCGGAGAGTTTGACCAAGACCCGTAATTTACTCTTAGCATTGGCCAAAGATCTACCCAACAGCAAAGCGGCTTTTGGTACCGAGTGGGAAGTAACTCAGGTGCGCCAGCTTTTAGGTACGGCCGGTGGTTATGGCGGCAATCCGGAAAAAGATGCTATTTATTTCAATTTCAATCCACCCAATGCTGATGGTGTAACTCCTTATACACTCACGCTGAAGGATGTGCCTGTTGATGCATTTTGGTCAGTTTCACTGTACAATGAAAAAGGGTATTATGAGGTGAATAAATACAACAGCTATAATTTCAACTCTATTACATCCAAGAAGAACGCAGACGGCAGTGTAACCATCCATTTTGGAGGCGATCCTAAAAAACCCAACTTTTTATACATTACGAAAGGGTGGAACTATATGATACGCCTCTATAGACCTCGTCGGGAAGTTTTGGATGGAACTTGGAAATGCCCTGAACTGGTAGAAGTGAAAAAGAAATAAGGTGCATTTAAATAATTAAATCATATACGAAATGAAAATAAATTATTTTTTTGTTTTCCTGTTGATGGCTTTTTCAACAAAACTATCCGCACAGGACGATGCTGCAGAGTTAGCCAAGAAACTCTCCAACCCGGTTGGGGCATTGATCAGTGTTCCCCTGCAGAATAACTTGGAGCATGGTATAGGTGTACACAAAGGAAGTCGTTATACCCTCAATGTTCAGCCGGTGATCCCCTTCGTGATCACTGAAAATCTTAACTTGATAACAAGAACCATCATACCGGTTGTGTCGCAGTATAATGTTACTGGCGCTTCCACAGCAGAATCGGGACTGTCCGACATTGTAGCAAGTGCTTTTTTATCGCCCCGAAATGCAAAAGGCCTTATTTGGGGAGCCGGACCGGTGTTTTTGATTCCCAGTGGTAGCCATGAATATCTGACAGGTAAAAAAATCGGTGTAGGGCCAACGGCTATCTTACTCAAACAAGCGAACGGATGGACTTACGGAACATTGATCAACCAGATCTGGAGTGTGGCAGGTTCGTCATCCCGTAACGATATCAGTAGGATGTACATGAATCCTTTTATTAGTCATAACTGGAAAAGTGGGGCGGGTATGAATCTAAATGTCGATTGGACTCAGGACTGGAAAGACAATACCGGAAATGTATCACTCACAACGATGTTCACGGGAGTCACCTCTTTTGGTAATCAAAGAGTGAGTTTAGGCGTTGGCCCTCGCTTTAATCTATATGCACCTGAGGCTGTTAAATCACGGTTTGGAATACGTGCCAATCTTGTATTCATTTTCCCCAAATAAATGGAGGATACGCCAAACGAAATATTATGTAAAAAGGATAAAAAATTAAAATGAAGTATTATGAAAAGAAAGGATTTGTTATTAGCTGTGCTCTTTTTGACGAGTCTCATCGGCTGCCAACAGAAAGCGAGTAAAGAAACCGCTGCCGATGCCATTTATACGAATGGCGATATTATCACCATGGAGGGAGATAGTGCGAACTATGCTGAAGCAGTTGCACTCAAAGCGGGAAAAATTGTGTTTGTTGGCTCTAAGACGGAAGCTGAGAAGTTGAAAGGCGACAGTACAAAATTAATTGATCTACAAGGTAAAACTCTGCTGCCGGCATTTTTAGATGGTCATGGGCATTTCTATAATGTTGGCTTTGCAGCTTCTTGTGCCAATATATTGCCTCCCCCAGATGGCGCCGGTAAGGATTTCGCATCCATCATTGCTGAACTGAACCGATATAAAGATACAGAAGATGGCAAGTTGATGATCCAGAAGTTCGGATGGATCATCGGAAATGGGTATGATGATTCACAATTAACCGAGAAAGATCACCCCAAGGCAACCGATCTGGATAAGGTCAGCACCGATGTTCCGGTTGTTATTATTCACCAGTCGGGCCATTTATCGGCAATCAACACCAAAGCGATGAATCTGCTAGGGTATACCAAAAATACGAAAGATCCCAAAGGTGGAACATTTAGAAGGGATGCCTCTGGTACACCCAACGGGGTACTCGAAGAGAATGCTGCCTTTGCCGTTTTATTTACGATTTTGGCAAAAACTGATGCAGAAATGTCGGATAAATTCATACAACGAGGACAGGAAGAATATGCCAAAAAAGGGTATTTAACAGCCCAAGACGGGCGGACAACCGTGGAGCAAATGGCAGCCTTAAAGTCGGCCGCCGACAGAGGGCTGTTTTACCTTGATGTAGTCTCCTATCCGGACATAGCCCTGGGCACAGAATGTATGAACGATGGCTACTATAACCACGAGCATGTATATAAAAACAAGTACCGGATTGGGGGGGTAAAATTGACACTCGATGGTTCTCCTCAAGGCAAAACAGCTTGGTTGACACAATGCTACCATGTTAATCCTGTCGGTCAGAAAGGTTGTTACAAAGGTTATCCGGTAATGAATGATGCGAAAGCCGATGAATACGTTGAAATGGCTTTTAAAAATAAATGGCAGATACTTTGTCACACCAACGGTGATGCAGCTATTGATCAATATTTAAGAGCGGTAGCAGGTGCCGAGGCAAAATATGCTTACGACGACCACCGTACGGTGATTATCCATGCCCAGACTTTGAGAAAAGATCAAATCCCAACACTGGTTAAGTTAAAAATACTGCCTTCTCTTTTCCCGATGCATACCTATTACTGGGGCGATTGGCATGCCGAATCGGTTTTGGGTGAACCAAGAGCCGACTATATTTCGCCTTGTAGAGACGTGATAGATGCCGGGCTCACAATCACTTCACATCACGATGCGCCGGTGACCTTTCCTAATTCGATGCGTGTGATGGATGCTACTGTAAACCGGGTTACCCGCAGTGGCAAAATACTAGGTGCCGATCAGCGCATTACCCCTTACGAAGCGCTCGAATCGTTAACTAGCTGGGCTGCATATCAGTATTTTGAAGAAAAATCAAAAGGTACGCTCACCGTTGGAAAGTTAGGCGATTTAGTTGTTTTGGATAAAAATCCGTTGAAAATTGATCCGTTGAAGATTCATACTATTCAAGTTTTGGAGTCCATAAAAGAGGGGAAAACAGTTTATAAAAAATAATAGGGAATATCTTGTGTTAAGATTTATCGTTCAATATATCAAGTTAATGAAATTAGATAACTCTTCCTGATTCTATTAACTTGTTAATATTCATAATATATTCGAGTATTTTTAAAATGCAAGATCTCTTTTTAAATTCTATTTGAGATGAAGAAGCATCAAACAATTTGTCACTAAATATCAACATTATGAAAAAAGGATTCATTGCTTCATTGTTGCTCATTTTTATAGCCTCTCTCACCTTTGCGCAGCATATAAAACCTAAGAGACAACTTATTAAAAACGGAAATGATCAAATAGAAGTTTTTGTTTATGGTCAGGGTGATGTAAGTTTAATTTTGGCAGCTGGAAATGGACGTCCTGCGGCACAATTAGAGGAATTGGCTACGGCTATCGCAGCAAATGGTATTCAGGTAATTACTTATAACTACCGCACTTTAGGCGCAAGTACCGGAGTTATTGAAAATATTACGCTGCATGATTACGCAAACGACTTAATGGCTATTGTAACTAATTTAAAGCTAACCAATGTCTATTTGGGCGGAAAAACCTATGGAAATCGGGTTGTTAGAACTTTCTCTCAAGATTATCCCGATATAGTGAAAGGGATCATATTGATTGGTGCAGGTGGCGAAGTTAGTCCCTCGAAAGAGACAATCGAATTATACCAGCGATACATGGATCCCAACATAAGCAAAGAAGAGTGGATGAGGTTACAAGGGGTGCTGATGTATGCTCCTGGGAATGAATATTTGGCAAAAATAGATGCTGAACAAGGTGAATTTCCTATTTTGGCCGGCGAGCAAGCGAAGGCTAGTGATAGAACCCCCAAAGCCGAATGGTCGATGGGAGGGGTTGCGCCAATGTTGATTCTTACTTGTTTGGAAGATAGGGTTGCGTTGCCCGAAAGTGCTTTAAGTATTGCTAAAAAAAGACCAAAAACCTGGCTCATTGGCTTGCCGAATTGTGGGCATAATATGCTGAATGAGCGTGGTGATGATATCAAAGAATTGGTTGTGAATTTTCTCAAGAAGACGCCTTCTGAGGAGGTGAGGGCAGCAAAACCATGAAAAAGTAAGGGTTAGATATTGTTTTTGGTAATGTGGTAAAACCTGTTTTGCCACATTACCTTTTTTAATAATCTTTCTATAATCTAAGTTATGCCGTTGTCTTATTTTACCGGTTTTAGTTGTATCTAATTGTAAGGACTAACTTAAAACCACCTAAAAAAATCTATTAATAAAGTTTGTAAATACGATGTGATTATTGGTGTCCTTTTTTGCTTTTTCAAGGTGTTTTTTCGAGGAAATTAATCAATTTTTCGATAGGTCGACCAATTATTGCTTGATTGCCTCTGATGATAATGGGGCGTTCAATAAGTATGGGGTGTTGTAACATGATTTCAATCCATTGTTCATCTGTTCTTACCAAGCCTTTGTAGCGTTCCTGAAATAGTGATTCTTTTGTGCGTATGAGTTCAATGGGTTTTAATTGGAGCAGGGTCAATATGTTCTTCAATCCTGGCTTATCTAACGTCCCGTCCAGATAAGACAGGATTCTCGTCTCTATACCACTTTTGTCCAGAAGTGTTAATGCGGCGCAGCTTTTGCTGCACATTTCATTATGGTATATCTTGATAGTCGTTTTTGATTTCATGTGTTGCTAGAAAGAGTAAGCCGTTTCACTCTTGGTTTCTGAGAGCACGAAGTAGGTTTGTACGGTGCTGACATGAGGTAGTACCGCTAGTTTATGTCTTAAAAATAAGTGGTAAGCATCCATATCCTTGGTGGCTATGCGTAACATAAAGTCGTATGAGCCAGCCATTTGGTAGCACTCCATGACTTCCGGGAATTTGGCTACTTCTCGTTCGAACTCATTAAGCACTTCATAAGTGTGTGCTTTTAAAAATACCTGCGAGAAAGAAATTAGCCCAATTCCAATTTTGTGTCGGTCTAGTATAGCGACAGTTTTTCGTATATAACCTGCTGCTTTAAGTTTTTTTACTCTTTCATGTATGGCGGCTATAGATTTATGTAGCTTTAGCGATAATTCCTTGTTGCTAAAGGTTGCATCCTCTTGAAGTAACTTAAGGAGTTTCATATCTGTTTGATCTAATTCCATAACGTATTTTTTTTGGTGACGCTGCAAAATTACTATTTTAATCTGTATTTTTTATTGGTTTTGTTTTCGTATTCGATAAAAATTATCGATTGTATTGTGTTGTGTTGAATATTATTTTGTTTTGTTGGAATTTTGTACTGTTTGGTAGAAAGACCATATTATATTCGAAAAATATCTAAAAATATAATTTATTAAATAAATAATGATAGAGGAAACTACTTTCAGTAAATGTTTATCACCAGAATTGGAAAGTCGCTTTAAACATTTGTGGTGTTTAGTTGGGAATACACCGATGCTAGAATTGCAATATGTGTATAAAGGTAAGCCGGGTAAAATCTATGTGAAGTGTGAGAATTATAATCTTACTGGAAGTATCAAAGATCGTATGGCGTTATATATCTTATACAAGGCCTATACGAATGGTGATATCAAATCGAACGATATGATTGTAGAGGCTACCAGTGGTAACACGGGAATTGCCTTTTCTGCTATTGGTAAGGCTTTGGGACATGACGTAAAAATCATTATGCCAAATTGGTTGAGCAAGGAGCGTATCGATATTATAAAAAGTATGGGTGCGGAGATTCAATTGATTACTAAGGAAGAAGGTGGTTTTCTTGGAAGTATTCGTCTTAGCGAAGAGCTTGCTGCTCAAGGTGGAGTGTTCCTGCCTAGACAGTTTGAGAATGAATACAACGCCGAAGCACATGAACTTACCACCGGTAAAGAAATTGCATTACAGTTAGCTTCTAAAGGATTGGTGGCGGATGCCTTTGTCGCTGGTGTAGGTACAGGAGGTACAGTTATGGGGGTTGGCAAACAATTGAAAAACTATAATCCAGCTGTTAAAATTCATCCTTTAGAACCGCAGGAAAGCCCTACTTTGACTACTGGTTATAAGGTTGGAGCGCACCGTATCCAAGGGATTTCAGACGAATTTATACCTGCTATTGTTAAATTAGATGAGTTGGATACTGTTGTTTGTGCCTCGGACGGTGATTCAATCATTATGGCTCAAAAATTGGCAGGCCAACTTGGATTGGCTGTTGGTATTTCTTCGGGCGCAAATGTCATCGGTGCAATTAAGTTGAAAGAAGAATTGGGAGATGATGCGGTTGTGGTTACACTTTTGTGTGATGATAATAAAAAATATTTAAGTACAGACCTTGTTAAGGAACAGCCTGTTAAAGAAGGGTATATCTCTACGGATTTGAATTTTTCGGGATTCCAGCCTATTGCGCGTTTAGAGAAACCTTTGTTCGGATCGAACATTATATAAGAATTTGTTTCAACCTAAATTTATTTAGGTGTTGTTTGTGTTTGTGTGGTAAGCCGGGATTTTCGGATCCCGGTGGTCCTCACTTAAATTGGTTTAATAAAAACTAATCTCTTTAAGCTAAAATTATGAAAGCATTATTATATGTTTTTTCCATACTGTTATTGCTGTTTTCAGGTGTAGCTATCGGTCAAGAGGCGGATAGTCTCACTGATGTCTCGGGTCTCACATTTACCGACGGTAGTGTGTCGGATAGTTCCCAAGGGAGCGAAGTCCCTGATGACCTGGTATTCTCTGATGGACAGGACACGGGCAGTACACAGCTGGATAGTACCGCTGTACAAGATGAAGCAA
>NZ_WFKM01000017.1 GCF_011007365.1 Sphingobacterium sp. xlx-96
GAGGGTGCGCGAACGAAGGTTGAACGAGGGATGATACCAGAACGACCTGCTGGAAGAGAGATCGGTTGCTTCGTTGTCGTTCCTCCGACCCGCACGGACATCAACCCCGCAGATGACCTATATGTCGTTCGATTGATCTCAAGAGGTTTTCGGGCGCGCTGTAGAGCTTTCAGGAACAAAGTGGAGTCTATGGTCGTCGGTAGTAAAATAATGTGGGAGAGGAGCTTAAAATAGCTTAAACAAAGAGCGTATGGCAGAGGGTCTATGGCAAGCGGGGCGGTCGCTCAGACGCAGCCGGGGTCGGTACTCCAAGGTGAGGTACGCTCGGCTGCCGATGGGTCGATCATCGAAGGGGCATCCGTATCCAACGGGATCAAGCATACGCGTACAGATAAAAATGGCAGGTTTAGCATCGCTGTAGATAAAACATATGGATGATTATTAATCAAGTATATAGGCTATAAAGAGCAAAGTGTTGCCTATGAGAATACATCTACAATACTAAATATCGCCCTGCACGCTGGTGAAAAACAGATCGAAGAAGTCGAGGTGGTCTCGACAGGCTATCAGAAGATACCCGAAGAACGATTTGTAGGCACCGCCTCCCAATTGGACAGTACCGCCTTTCACAATCAGGTCGGAAAGGGAATCACTGAAAGGCTAAAAGTGAATGTAACCGGTCCGTAGAGATCTCGAGCGCTATGTCTACCGAAATGATACACAGCAGTAGCATTACTTGGGCTTGAATGGGGGATCGGCTAATGCCAATTATGCACTGTCTTTTGGTTACAATCACAAGAAATCAAATATACAACATGCGGAAGCTGGGACAAAGCTTCGTATAATCCGTTAGGCATTATTTAATGCAATTTTGATTCTTTATAAAATATTTTGGTTAAAAAACACATATCAACACAATAATATAGAATACGATACGTTAATAAACCAGAGAATAATATTAAAAAGTAACGTCCTGCAATAGGGGGTTATATTATAAAATAAACGCTTGATTACAATATCCGAAAAGAAAAGTCGGACGACTGATTCGAAAAAAGAAACATAGACACGGAAAAAAAGGAAATTGTTAAAAAAGTTAGAAGGGGTTCGGATTTTTCTGAACCCCTTTGCCTTTTATGTCATTGAAAGAAGTCTCCTAAAATTGATAGGATAGACCGATAGAGCAGTTTTGCCAGATGTTTTCAAACACCCGGAATTCGGAATCTTTAGTGTCATTACCTTTTACTTTGGCCTGCTGATATTGGATCAGCTTGTTGAGTCGGAACTCGGCACCTAAGCCTTTATAGAAAGTATAACGACCGCCTGCATGTAAGCCCGTGGAGAATTTCTCATATTTAATGTCTTCAGGAACAATAGCCCCATCTGGCGGTATCGATTTGGCCGTTGTTCTTCCTTTGACACCGTCTACCTCTAGAAAAGCTGCAAATTTACCATTATCATATAAATACGACTGAACAAATAATGCAAATTGATTAGTTGTACTGCGCTGCTCATGTCTGAGCATATAATAGTAATCTGGTATATCAACGGCAACTGTGGTATAACTTTTATTGAATCCGTAATGATAACCAGCACCTATGGCCCACACCTTGTTCAATCTGTAGGATAGGCTCGGAATCAAATTGAAATCTCGATAGTTATCATTCGAATTATAAAAGGGGCCTGAGCCATAAGCGGATCTGCTTAGATTGGTATGCGCAGACAGGGTTACCTTTTTGTATTGGGCATAGCCGCAGTTCAAAAATAGAAGGGTGATAAACAGGGCAAATAAACGGTATTTTGTCATGGGAGCTATATTTTTAAAAGAATAGAAAGATATGTATTTGATAAAGGTGATTTAAAAAACTCGTATGTTGTCTTCTTTTCCAGTTCCGAGTTCCAGGAATCTTTTAAGCTATGATTGATACTTCCAACGGAGTGAAGAGATAGTTGAATAAGAAAGTTTTGAGAAATGCGATAGGAGCCTCCTATTCGTAGATCGGTATCCCAAGCACTGACTTCTCGCTCACTTGAAAGATAATTTTCATAATCTATTTCATAATCCCGTAAAGATGTGACGTATGTTGATGATAAATAACTTCGATTTTGATATTGTAAACTGGTAGCCAATTCTGCAAAGCCGTTCCATCGACTCACATCTATGGGTAATAAGTAATGACGATAAAAAATACCATAAGAGCCGATTTTTACCTTCTCCTGTGAGTAGGAATGACTAAAATAATCACTATTAACGAAGAATTCCGTTGCCTGTAATATAGTTCCTTTGCTATGTTGATAGCTCAATCCTAAATAGGAGTTTGAAGTTACTTGATAACCCAGTTGGATATTAAAATGTGCGTACTTGGAGTCCGACAAAGAGCTTGTTTTATTGCGATCGACATACGGAGCCATCTTTCGTTTACTGAATGTACCTCCTAGCTCTAGGAGTAATTTGGTGTCCTGTGCATAAACACTACTATAGATTGTCGCTATAGCAAGGAAAGCAAATATTCTTTTCATAAATTAGATTAATATCGGGCGAATATACTTTTTTAAATTATTAATTTATAATAAAACCATCTTGAAAAAGAAAGTGTCTTTTCCTTATTGACTAACTTAGTAACTGTAATTTACTAAGTCCAAGAATAGCGAGTCGGTGCTATACCTATATATTGCTTGAAATCCTTAAGAAAATGATTGTAGTCGTAATATCCTGCTGATAGGGCTACATCGGATAAATCTTTTGATTTGCTGGATTTATAGGCTTGATAGGTAAAAATAAATCGCTGTAGAGAGATGTATTTTTTTGGTGCTATTCCCAGGTATTTGACAAAGTTTCGGTGTAACCACTTTGCGTTTACGCCTACACCTAAATGTTGGAGTACATCTACAACATTGGTGTTTCCTCGTTGAGCTTGGATATATTCGGTAGCAATGCTTAACATCGGAGAGAGGTTATCTTCTGTACCTGGTAAAGATAGCCTGTCACGCAAAAAAGAAATTTTATCGGACAGTGTTTTCTTTTCATACATCTGGTCAAACATATGAAGCCATTTGTCATGTAGGACGTCCTCCAAACGACGTATCGGATTTGCCAGAAAGACGGATGGTGATACATTGAAAAACGAGTAAAAATAAGCAGGGGCGAAACGCAATACCAGAATGTACTCGAGTGCTGAAGCGATCTCCCAGTAAGTGTTTTTTATGACTCCACAACATAACCAAGCTGTTCCAATGGATATTTTCTTTCCATGTACGTTTAGACGTGCAGTGTCCAATTTGTTTGGGAGGAGGATCAGGGATGGGGTGCCATCGTTAAAAAGCGGTTGTTGCGGGGGTAGATCTTTACAAGAGAAAACATATGCTTTTATTCGGTGATCTATCGCTATTTGTTTACAAAACGGGTTCTGTCCCTCGGTGGAGATAGTTTCTAAAAGAAACGATGACTTGATATTCTGTAAAAAATTTATTGGCATATCAAGGTGCAATAATACGGAATAATGTATTATAAATTTTCTAATGTCCGATTTTTACTTTTAGAAGCCTATACTAGCCCCTACCTTTGTAAAGTAGAGAAGGGATCTCTAGGACAAACGGATAGGATGCGATGTTAATAACGAAAGAAGAAGATTTAATCGGAATGCAACAAGTGAGTGATGCTGTGGCATATACCTTAAAGAAAATGAAGAGCTACGCCAAAGTGGGGATGACGACCAAAGAGCTGGACGATTTTGGCGCAAATATTCTTGCTGGGTTTAGTGCTCAATCAGCCCCACGATTGACCTATGATTTTCCGGGGTGGACTTGTATAAGTATAGATAAAGAGTTTTGTCATGGGGTACCATCAGACCGGCGAATATTACAGGAGGGGGATCTAATAAATATTGATGTTTCTGCAGAACTCCGTGGTTTCTGGGCAGATAATGGGGCTTCGTTTATTCTGGGGAATGATATACATAAACATCAGCAGTTGGTCAATGCCTCTGTCGAAGTATTGCGAAAAGCCATCGGTATGATCAGAGGGGGAGTGAAGATCGCAGAAGTAGGACAGCTCATGGAGGTAGAAGCCAAGAAAAGAGGTTTTAGAGTCATCAAAAATCTAGGGGGACATGGTGTCGGAAGGAGCCTTCACGAAGAACCGGATGAACTGCTCAATTATAAGAATCGATTTGACCAGAGACGATTTAAAAAGAATACGGTGGTCGCGATAGAGACTTTCATTTCTACAGATTCTTCGTATGCCGTAGTAGGCGACGATGGGTGGACAATGGTAGGTGATAAAGGCGGGTACATGGCACAGCATGAACACACCATTGTCGTTACGGATGATAAGCCTATTATCTTAACGCAAAAGAATGGTGTTTGGGACTAAAGGTTAGGGCTATATCTGTTCGGTGCAAAAAAAGACCCGCACTCCTGCGGGTCTATGTTGAAACAAAAACCTTCAGTTTATTGAAGGTTCCTGAATACCTATTAAAATAAACTCGTTATGAAGACTTCCTCAGTTTGAGGATTCCTAAATGCCTATGGGTATGTCGTTACCACTTTGCTGACTTTCCATCCATCTACGGTCTGTATCATGGTGATGTAGTCTACACGCGTGAATTTTTCAAACTTCATAATAGCCTTTGCTACGGAAGTTGTACCTGCTTGATCCAATATTTCGTATGTAGTCTTACAGTTGTATTTTAAACCTTTGTTAGCTTTTAAGAAAGCAAGATATTCTGACCTACTGGATACGAGTTCGTTCGCTGCGTTGCGGTATTCGAAATCGGAAGTGAACAGATGCTTATTGAATTCGGTATTGCCTAGTGTGATGGCCTCTACGTAGGTAAGGGCGATTTTCTTAGCGTTGACATCTTTTAATGGGTTGGCAGTTTCTGCAGCAGAAGCATTAAAACCGAATAGTAAGGTGAATAGGGTTGCGATGGTTGCGATAATCTTTTTCATCTGAGTAATTTGTTTTTTAGTTGAAGATGAGAGCTCGAATAAATGATGCTTCAAATGGTTTAGCATTATTTATGTCTCGGTTCATGTTGTTGAGGTGTTGATTTTTTAATTGTTGTTTCTTTTATCTTTTATTCATAAGACGCTAATTCTTTTCCCAAGGTTGCGTCTGCTGTTTGTTTTAATTGTTGATTCAAAAGTAGGCTAGAAAGTGGAGGTAGGAAATGGGTTTTCGACCAAATGTTTTTACTTTTCGGTGAAATCGCTGATTGTTTCGGTGAAAATTGTAGATGGGGCCGTGTCTAAAGCTTTTTAATTGCCATAAGAATTGGTCTTTGCGAGGAGGGACGATGGAGCAATCTGCCGTTTGTAGAGAATTAGACGTACACGACATAGTTCCTCAGGTTCGCAATGACGACAACTCCTTGCTTTTTAGATACCCTCTTCTTAATTCATGGAGTAATACCTCTTTTAACTTTTTATGCAGGGCTTAGGTGAATTTATGCGCGGAATCTTGAAGGGAGAGTCGATCTATGCTATTTACTACTACTACTACTACTACTACTACTACTACTACTACTACTACTACTACAATTATTGGCTATTTATAGGTTGGATTAGCTGTATGTCAATACGCCCCTCCGAAGGACATAAAATATCGATTTTTCGTTGGTATGAGCCTTAGCTTTTGTAGACGAAAGAGCCGTGTGCTGTAGAAGCCACGGCTCTTTACTGTTTAAGTAGGTTTAGCTATTGTCTTAATGTGTACATCGGCATACCGCTAATAATTAGGGTTTTGTTTCAAACTACCTTTGCCAGCATCGATAACACTTTGAGGAATAGGCCATAGCTCATTTTTATTCGCCGTAAAAGTTCTGTTTTCTACAAAAAACCTATCTGTGAGATTGCTAAATGTTACTTGCCCTGTTGCTAAATCCACCGAACCTTTAGACAAACAACCGTAAACTGGACCATTCATCACTTCTTTTGCAATACCCCAGCGTATAATATCAAATCTTCTTCTTCCTTCTCCTGCCAGTTCAACTCGAAATTCACGCCGCACAAGCTCTCTCAATTTTTCTTGCGAAGCAAATAGTGTTCGGTTTATTTTCGGTAAACCGGCCCTCTCCCTAACCAAATCAATAGATTCGTAGACAGCATCATTAATTTGATTCAATTCGATTGCAGCTTCGGCATTTAACAGGAGTATTTCTGCGTATCGTTGTACGATGATATTGACTCCTACGTTCCAAACATTGGCGTAGGAGGAAGGATTTTTTAGGTATTTTCTGTAATTATAACCCGAATTCGAAGCATTATCAGCACTATTAGGGTGATCAGTCGTATTGCCCAATGGATTAAAATATTTGCCGTTGTATAGCGCTCCAGGATATACTATTGTTGCAGCTAGTCTCGGATCTCTGTTTGCATAGGGTTTCGCTGGATTATAAGATGCTGATGTTGTTATTGTCTCTCCATCTTTGGTCTCATAAGAATCTACTAAACTTTGCAAAGGGACAATTGAACTCCATCCTCCAATGGAATTCGGCAACATGATTCCTAGACTGGTATAACCAAACGTATTTTCAATATATTGAATGTCTGTAATGACTTCCGAATTACCTTCGTTTGCTATTTCGAATAAATCTTCATAATTATCAAATAGTTTGTAAGTTTTTAAATCGATAATCTCTTGGGTCGTTTTTAGTACTTCTGCGTGTTTCTTTTGAAATGCGTAAGCCCTAGCTAAAAGTCCTAAAGCAGAACCTTTGGTCATCCGTCCTTGGCCATTTTGTACTGCAGGTAGGTCTCTCGATGCACTTATTAACTCCTCTTCTATGAACTTAAAAACATCTGCCCGATCGTTAGCTGGAACAGCAGACTCTTCTATTGAGAGGGTTGTTGTAATTAATGGAACATTGCCGAATAAAATGGCCATATCAAGGTATCTGTAGGCTCTGATGGTTTTAACTTCGGCTTTTAATCTGTTCTTTAATTGTTCACCGATAGGTGCTTTGTCTATATTTTCTAGGATCCAGTTTGCTCTTCTAATGTGTGTATAGCTAAAACGTGATAGTGCATTTCCTGAATTGGTAGGGTTAAAGGTGCCATTTCCAATCTGTTGAAACCCTTCATGAGAAAAATCATTATTGGAATTGTCCGAAGCACAGTCCATGTAGAAAATCTGGCTTCCCGATTCCCAACCATTGTATAACCCTGTGACTGCAAAAAGTGTTTCTTTTTCTGTTGTCCAAAAATTAGCTTCTCCCAATCTATCCAAAGGATTTTGATCCAAAGATTCACAGGATGAAAAACCTAAGACACAAGCTAAGAGTATATATTTATATTTATGTAACATTGTCTTCTATTTTAAAAATTAATATTTAAACCAAAAATATTGGTCTTTACTTGCGGATAAAAATTACCTCTGGAATCTGCTGGTGTTTCGGGGTCAAAACCTTTAGCAAAGCCAGTAAATGTCAGCAAATTCTGTCCGCTATAGTATATTTTAGCTCCTTTTATTCCTATCCTGTTTGTGATCGCTTGGGGTATATTGTATCCAAGTGTTATATTTTTTAGTCTTACGTAACTAGCATTTTGAATCCAGAAGTCTGAAGGATTACTTTCCGCTTTATTCTGTGTCCAAGATGTCAATGCGCGAGGCATGGAGCCGTTGGGATTATTTGTGATGTGAAATCTATCTGAAAATATTTCAGTTGGTTTGTCCGCTCCTGAAATGTTTCCTAGAGCTTCTCCCCATAAATAACCCTGTACATCCGCAGCTCCCTGCCAAAACATATTCAGATCAAAATTTTTGTAAGAAAGGTTTGTTGTTAACCCAAAAATGTATTTTGGATCAGGTGAACCTAGATAGACTCGATCTTGACCGTCAATCTTACCATCTCCGTTTTGATCTTTGTAAATTAGATCACCAGCGCCGACAGTATTATTAACACCTTTTACATTCGAATTTTTATATTCTTCATCCGAGCGATAAATACCCATGTTCTCATATCCATAGAACGAACGAAGAGGTAGTCCTGCGTCACGTACGTAGAATGTGCTATGTGGCTCTGCTGCGTTTGACTTCCATTGTAGGATTTGATTGTCGATATAGGAGGCATTGGCGCTGAGGTCGAATTTAAGTTCGCCGATATTATTTGAATAGTTGACTTGGACTTCTACGCCTCTATTTCTTATTATTCCTGCGTTTTGAGTTGGAGCTGGAAGACCGAATTGGATAGGCACTACCAAAGCCGTATAAAGTTGTTCGGTACTTCTGTTAAAATAATCAACGACGAAGCTCCAATTGTTTTTTAAGTTCAGATCTAGACCAATATTTGAACTGATTGATCTTTCCCAAAGCAGAGCTGGGTTTGGAGCGACAGAAACAGTACCTCCGGAAGAAAGTTCATTGCCGAAGGGATAGTTAAATCCAGAGTTTATGGTGTATATGCCCGGATACCAGTCATCATTTGTTGGATACGCGTTTTCTCCGACTCCAGCAGTTGTCTGATTACCCAATACACCCCAACCTCCCCTTAGCTTCAATTCGGAGAAGATGTTTGCTAAGCTAGAGTTTTGAAAGAAGCTCTCTTGAGCAATTCTCCAACCTGCTGAAAAGGAAGGAAAAGTATTCCACTTGTTTTTGCCAACAAAGCGGGATGTACCATCTCGTCTTACATTTGCTTCAAACAGGTATTTGTTAGCAAATGCGTAATTGAATCTTCCAAACCAAGATCGAAGAATCAGTTTTTTTGCTCCACCTGTAGCGACTTGACCTGAAGCATCTCCTAATACCAACTCTTCATATTCCGTGCCTAAGAAATTTTGCCGATATGCACTGGTAAAATCTGCCCGCCTAGTCTCATCCATGAACCCGCCCAAAATATTAAAGTCGTGATCACCTATAGACTTGTCATAAGTAAGCAAAGATTGTAGCGTCAGTAATTCCTCCTGATTATTGTAAACGGTAAGATTATTTATTCCTTGCTTTTGACTAGGTAAACCCGTATTGTTGTCGTAGTATTGGATTTCTTTTACAAATTTTGAAGACATATTATCTCGGGGTTGGAAGCTGACCACTTATTTGAATTTTAGTCCGTCCATGATCTGGTACTCTCCAGACAAATTAATATTCGTATGCTTATAGATCATTCTGTCTGTAGATCCCATGTCGACCCAAGCAATCGGATTACCGTCACCATAGTATCCATAACGACCACTGGTATATTTATAGGGTATAAATGAGGGGATACGATTGACCTGTCTAAAAATCTGAGCCATGTCACCGGTATAGGGGTTGATCGGTTCGTTTATTCGTTGGTAATTATATGCTAACCCTAGATTGAGCGAGAGTTTTGAACTGACTTTAGTGCCTAGGTTTGTCCTAAAATTATATCGATCAGATTTTGCTATATCGATTACACCTTTTTGGCCCATAAATCCTAATGAAGCCATGTAGTTAATTCGATCGGTAGCGCCAGAAACTTGTAAGTTATGCGATTGTTGTAGCCCACTACCTGTATATAATAGCCCTAACCAGTCCGTGTCTGGATATTTATCTGGGTTTGTTTGGTTTTTAAAACCTTCTAAATCCGAGTCTGTAAAACGTAATGATAAGCCCTGATTTGCTAATGCTTCGTTCAGGATTACGGCATGGTCGTAAGACCGCATGTATTCAGGGAGACGGGTTGGATCTTGCCAACCTGCATAGCCAGAGTAGTTCAGCTGAGGCGCGCCAATTTTACCCTTTTTAGTTGTGATGAGAATAACACCATTGGCAGCTTTAGACCCATAGATAGCTGCGCTGGGGCCGTCCTTTAGTACAGAAATGTTTTCAATATCATTAGGGTTGATATTGTTCATGGAACTTTCTACACCATCGACCAATACTAATGGGTTTGCATTATTTGTCGTGCCCAATCCCCTGATGCGGATAGATCCACTATCTTTGCCCGGCTGGCCTGAGTTTTGTATAATGGTGACCCCAGCGAATTTACCCTGTAAAGCTGTAGATACATTCGTTACCGGCCTATCCTCTAGGTCTTTACTCCCTATGGCCTGTACAGCACCGGTAAGGTTTACCTTCTTTTGAGTGCCAAATCCGACAACGACAACTTCTTCTAGTGCTTCATTTAACGCAATCAATTGAACATTAATGACGTTTGAATCGACGACTTTCTCTAGAGGTTGGTATCCAATCAGTGAGAATATTAAGGTTTCTCCCTTAGTGGCCTTAATCGTGAACTCTCCGTTTGGACCGCTGGATGTCGCAATTTTTGGGTTTTCTTTTACAGTAACGGTAACCCCAATAAGTGGAGTTGAATTCGACTGAATCGTACCAGTGACAGCGTTCTGATTTTGAATTTCTGTTAAGCTATCGAATCGATCTATCTTATCTGCTAAGACATGACTTGGCAGAGCAAGAGCTAGCATGAGAGCAGAGCTGATTGGATAAAAGTTCGTAGCGAAAAAGGGTTTAGTTTTTTCTTTCATAGATTTAAAAAAAGTGTTTACTAGGTTTAGATCTTATTCCAATGGAATAATGCTCCCAAAGTAGGGTTATTTTAGTCTATTTAGAAGTTTGTTGGCAACGAAATCGATTGCGTGAAATAGTAACGTACGCTATTTGTTGAAAAAATGGTTATAGTATCGTTTTTTATGATGTAATTAATAGTGAAATACATTCATAAAAATATAATATAATGCGTTTGCTCTGTGGAATTAAAATGTTTATTTTAGCCGTTTGTTTAATATAAATACCCTAGTGTGCTGGTTGAGTTTGTGTTTAACTTATATGAAATATCTAGGGAACACAATATAGATTTCAATAATTGAAGCACATCTGTGATTGCTAATGTTGGAGTTAACCATTGAAAAGCAAACCAATCCGCCAGCTGGCGGATCATGAAATAATTATTTATATGAAAAAAGTATTTTCCTTATTATTAGCCGGTATCACTTTGTTGACGGCACCTGCATTGGCATGTACACGTGTTGTCTACAAAGGTCCTAATGGAAATATCATTACCGCACGTAGCATGGATTGGAAAGATGATATCGCGGCCAATTTATGGGTATTCCCACGTGGCATAGCGCGTAATGGCGAAGTGGGTACACAATCTATCAAATGGAAATCCAAATATGGATCTGTTATCGCTTCTGCTTGGGATATCGCAACGACAGATGGTTTGAATGAAAAAGGACTTGTAGCAAACGTGCTTTGGTTGGTCGAATCTAACTATCCGAAATTTGATCCGGTAGGTTCGAAGCAAGGGTTGACCATATCGGCTTGGGCACAGTACGCTTTGGATAATTATGCTACAGTACAGGAAGCTGTGATAGACCTAAGTAAGGAATCTTTTGTGGTCGTCAGTGATTATATTCCAGGTACACAAAAGTTTACTACACTGCATTTATCTCTTTCGGATGCAACGGGTGATAATGCGATCTTGGAATATATCAATGGTAAATTGATCATTCACCACAGCCCTAAATATACGGTAATGACGAATTCTCCTGTGTTCGAAGAACAGTTAGCACTGAATAAGTATTGGCAAGGTATACCGGGTACTGTAATGTTGCCAGGTACTAATCGGGCAGCAGACCGTTTTGTACGTGCATCTTACTACATCAATGCAATACCACAGACTGAAGATACGCGTATATCTGTAGCAAGTGTGTTCTCTGTAATACGTAATTGTTCAGTTCCATTTGGTATAAGTTCTGAAACAGAACCTAATATATCATCTACCCGTTGGAGATCCGTAGCTGATCAAAAGAATAAAGTATACTACTTCGAAACAGTACTTACTCCAAATACTTTTTGGGTCGATTTAAATAAGTTTAATCTGGCCGAGGGTGCTAAGACAATGATGCTTGATCTAAAGGCATTTTCGACATTTAATGGTTTATCAAATGCTAACTTTAAGGAAGCTAAACCATTTAAGTTTATGGGCATTTAACAGTTAACATTTCATTTATAAAATTTTAAAATTAGTAGATTCAAACGATGGGAAGTCGACGTTTACGTTCGGTTAGCTCCTTATTTTGCTTGTTTTTATGGGGTACAGTATTGATGTTCTCAAGCTGTATCAAGAAAGCTTTGCCAAATATTGAAGCCGATATATTATCTATAGTGCATAAAGAGGATGATTTTTTTGCGGATCCGGTTGTTACAAATGATGAGGTGAAGCTCTTTGTAGACGATCAAAAGATTAACGTAAAAGCCTATGCGTTCGCGTTTAAGCTGAGTCGGGGAGCCAGCAGTGTACCGGTTAGTGGTTCTATTCAGGACTTTACAGATCCCGTCATCTATACGGTGACTTCCGAAAATGGGGAGTTTAGTAAAAAGTATACGGTGACACTGACTAACGAGCGAGTGACTTTCATGCCGTTGGAATATGACTTTGAGGACTATAGTATTCACGATAGAAACAAGTATACTGAATTCTTTAGCTTACGCGATGAGCGTAAACTGGATACCTGGGATTCAGGTAATGCAGGATTTGTTTTCAGTATCTCACCGATCGTGAAGAAGCAAGCCGAACTGTATCCTATGCAATATAGCACAGTAGCACATGGTGGAAAGGTCGCTGTAAAATTGGAAACTAAATCTACCGGGAGCTTTGGTGCTGGGGCGAAAAAGCCAATTGCTGCAGGAAATATATTCATGGGGGAATTTGATTCAGGTAATGTGATGGGAGATCCGTTGCAATCTACGCATTTTGGACGTCCTATCGAAGCAGCTCCTGTTTCGTTCGCTGGTTTTTACCACTATACGCCGGGCAAGCAGGTGATCGATCATAATAGCAAGCCTATGCCTAATGTTAAGGATACCTGCTCTATAGTCGCGGTACTTTTTGATGCCGATGAACTAAAGGCCCGTACGAAGGTCGATTATCTGGATGGCACAAACTTATTGACAGATAAAAGTATCGTTGCGACAGCGTTGCTGTATGATGAGCTGGCTACAGTGTCTAAAGACTTTAAGTCTTTTAAAGTTGATTTTGACTATCGCAAAGTTCCCCAGTTGGATGGATTTGCAGGTGGTAAGTACCGTTTAGCAATTGTAATGAGCGCCAGTAAGAATGGTGATATATTTCAAGGTGCTATAGGTAGTGTATTATTAGTGGATGATATTAAGATTACGGTCAAATGATAAGATGTATTTTTTTGCTGTTAGTTACCGGTGTGACTAGTTTAGGGGCGTCTGCACAGGTAGCGATTGATCGGGTAATTATCCATTCAGGTGTACATATCGGTGGTGTGACGCCGGCATCCATTCCTCAAGAGATTCGTGAAGTAGAAAGTTATCATCCGGTGAATCCGATTTCGGTTGGTGTAGAGGTGCCTTTTTACAAGATAAATAATAAATTGACTATTTCTTCGGGATTGAATCTAGTAAATAAAGGGATGAAAACAAGGGCTTTCGCTGAAAATTTTAAAGCGATGATTGAGTTTGAGGATCAACCTATACCTAGCTTTATAGGTTATTTTACAGGATCTGTAGGTTCTTCCTTTAATAACTTATACCTGGAACTCCCAGTGTCTGCTCATTATGAGTTGAGTCCCAAATGGTCGCTGCTCGGTGGTTTTTCGGTCGCTCGTGCAGTATATCGTTCGTTTGAAGGTAGTGTACATAATGCTTACGTACGATTAGGAGATCCTACAACACCGAAGATAGAGATTTCGAGTGCTACATTTGATGTTTCTAAACTTGTGAATAAGACCGATATAGGTTTGCACGTGGGGGGAGTCTATGCGTTGAGTCCGGTATGGCAGATAAGGGCTGTGTTTAATTATGGTGTAAACAATGTTATCGATGCTCCTACGGATCATCTTCCGATCAAGCTACATAATACTTTTTTTACTATCGCGGCGGGGTATGTTCTACCATTTAAAAAAACTATAATGAGGACGGCAAAATAGAAAATCGCCATCTTGTTTTCAGGATGGCGATTTTTTTAGGATCAGCGGGACTCTATTTGGTAGTTTCTAAGTCAAGATCATCGAAAATGGATGTATGGGAGTCTGTATTATATTAACTTTGCGACTTGATCAAAAATGAAAGTATATATGGGGAATAAAAAGAGAAGTAATTTCTTTTTTCTGGTCTATCTGGCAGGATTGAGTGTCATTGGTTTTTTGGCGACAGATATGTACTTGCCAGCATTTGATAAAATGCGTATAGATCTTGACACGAGTAAAAATAATATAAGTGCGAGTCTTACGTTATTTCTTGCAGGATATGCGATAGCACAATTGCTGTGGGGACCCTTCGCTGATAAGATCGGTAAGCCGCGTTCTATTTTGGTGGGACTGGGGATATTTACAGTGGCTTCGCTTTCGATTTTCTTTACTTATGATGTCACGGTATTGCTGGTGTTGCGTTTGTTACAGGCGATAGGTGTCTGTGCGGCGGCAGTAAGTTGGCAGGCACTGGTGATCGAGCGTTATCCGGCGGATAAGACGAATAAGGTGTTTGCTACTATTATGCCACTTGTGGCTTTGTCTCCAGCATTGGCTCCACTGCTTGGCGTATTTCTATTGGACTATTTTGGCTGGAGATCTATATTTATCGTTTTGGCTATTATTGCTCTATTAATGATGTTCTATACACTTACTTTAAGGGAGGAAGCAGCAAGAGGTAACCAGGCTATACCGAAAAAAGGAGCGTCGTATATACAGTTGCTGCAATCTAAAACATATGTTGGTAATGTGATGATCTATGCAGTTTGTTCGGGAGCATTCTTTGCTTGGTTGACCGGTTCGCCATTTTTTTTAAAAGAACTAGGATATGATGAGGCGCAAATAGGTTTCAGCTTTGTGCCGCAGACGGTAGCGTTCATGCTGGGCGGATATGGTTACAGGGCGCTTTCGGATCGGATGCAAGGAAGACGTATTCTGCCTTTTTTGCTGGTTCTTTATTCGGTGGCGGTAATAGGTGTGTTGGCTATTACACTGATTACACCCCCCACATTGGTTATGCTCTTGATTCCGTTTTGCTTGATGGCCCTTGCAAATGGTGCTTGTTACCCAATTGTTGTGGCTCAGGCCATGAAGCTATTTCCGGGTAGTCTTGGTAAAGCTTCTGCATTGCAGAATGCGCTACAGTTAGGGACTTGTTTTTTAGCCAGTGGTATCGTGTCGTTGTTTTCAAATACTGCATTATTGACTACAGCATTGGTTATGGTAGGCACGATTCCTTTTGTAATCATTGGGTTTAGAATGTCAAAATAGCTGTATATTGCATACAGAACCCGAGATATTCCTCGGATCCTGTATGCTTCTCGGTGTTATATTTTCTCCGCAACCAGCGCATACACCATAGGTATTCTGTCTGCTAGATGCGCTATTCTATATTTCTTAGGTTCGAATTCAATAGTTTTATTGAAACAGTTGTAAGGAGAGTAATCAAACTCGTCAAAGGATTTGAGCTGGAGTCCGTTTTCCAATAAACTATTTAGAACTTCTCCAAGTCCATGGTTCCAACAGATGTAGTCTTGGCTGATAGGTGCTTCCTTATCGGCATATGTACCGGTTTCGGATTCGATAATAGCCCCTGAGTTGAAGTAGCTGTAGCCTATTCCTTCAAAATTATCATCAAACATCCATACTACGGGATGAAACTCTACAAAGACGAGTTTCCCTCCTGGTTTTAAGAATGTGGAAATCACCTGAGCCCATTTGTCCAGATCAGGAAGCCAGCCTATAACACCATAGCTGGTGTATACGATGTCGAATGTCTCGTGGAGATGGTTTGGGAGATCGTAGATATCACAACAGATAAATTGGGTGTCAGTGTGAAGTTTTTGTGCAATCTGACGGGCACTATCTATGGCCTTGTCGGAAAGATCGGCGCCGGTAACGGTGGCGCCCAATCGGCTCAGCGAGATACTGTCCTGACCGAAATGACATTGTAGATGGAGTATGGATTTGCCCCGTATGTCGCCAAGTAGCTTTAACTCGATGTCGTTGAGAGAGGTGTTTCCATTAAGGAAACCTTCCATGTTGTAAAAATCGGAATTTAAGTGTGTTTCTGTTCTGTTGTTCCAAGACTCGCGGTTTACCGCTAAATAGTTGTGTTCCGTGCTCATTTTACCCTTTTTTATGTTTCTAATTGTCGCCCAATGCGACAACAGCTGTACAATTTACACTTTATCGGGAAATAATATGTAACCAGAAGGAGAAAAAGAATATAGGCTATTGTTGATTATCAATAAATTGTTCGTCACTGAGGGTATGCAGAAAGGAGATAATAGCCGACTTTTCCTGGGAAGTCATTGGGATTCTGTTTTTGTTTTTCTTTAAAATAGGGTCGAGATTGTCACTGTCGAGTACGCCCTTGTCAAAATAGTCTAATACCGCTCGAAGGGTTTTAAATTGACCAAAACTGCCGTAAGGAGCTGTGTAGGCGATGTTACGTAGACTGGGGACACGAAAACTCATATAGTCGGCAGGTATGCCTGTTACCCGAGCGCGGCCCGCTTCATCGGTGTTGGGATTTAAGGGAAAACCTACATTTCGAAAGCTCTCATCTGTGAATAACTCTCCTTGGTGACAACTGGCACATTTGGTGTTAAACAATCGGTAACCCCAAGCTTCGCTTTCGCTAAACTGTTCGCCCAGGTTTTGTCGTATCCTGTCATACTTGCTATTGGCTGATATGAGCGAGTATTCGTATTGGGCGATACTTTTATAGATTCTTTCGGGGCTAATCTCTTGATCTCCAAATGTTTTATGGAATAGTATGGGGTAATCTTTGTCAGCCTGAAGCTTGCTCATTACCTCCATGATGGAGGAGTTCATCTCTTCATGGGTGATAATGGGTACTAAGGACTGTTTTTCCAGTTCGCGCTTGCTGCCATCCCAATTGTAGTGCTTGATAAAAGCTAGATTCTGTATAGCAGGGGTGTTACGCAGGCCTATTCGGTCATAAATCCCTATAGCCTGTGCATGATTGTCTGCAAAAGCTTTTGCCTGTTGGTGACAACTGCCACAGGATATGGTATTGTTGCTGCTTAGCTTTTTTTCATGAAAGAGCTTTTTGCCCAATTCTACACCGTATTTGGTAGGAGGATTTCGGTATACAGCCTCATTTAAAGCAGGAAAACCTTTAGGGGTAGCGAGCTGTATCTTTGGGTTGTCGATAATTGCTTTTTTATCTGAGTTTTCGCGACTACAGGCTACAGTTAGTACTAGTAGTGACGAAATGAGAATGCCAATTAACTTTTTCATGATTTGTAAAGTAAAAGGGGAGTGCACTATAGACGATAGGACGCTCCCGCTTGTAGGTGTGATTTATTTTTTTACACTGATGATAGAGAATATTCCTGATTGGTCTGAATCCCCGTTGCCACCGAGATTGTTTACAAATTCGACCATTCCATCGGCACTGTGAATGCTAGGTGTAGCATTTCCAGCACCTAATTTGATTGCTTTAGTTTTTCCGCTCAATAGTTTGTCAAAATCAGCACGGATGTTGATGATCGGTGATCCTTTGCCGACAAAAGCTGTTTCGGGTAGGGAGAGATTAATATCCCTATAGGCATTTACACCGGGTATGTAGGTTGAAGGATCTTCTTGTTTGCCATTCAAAGTACTGCCTGTGTGAATAGAAAGTGTTTTTTTGTCTGTATCATAGAATCCTTCGATTTTGGTGAAACGGTACCCCGTACCCCATTCCCACATCATCTCCGTATCGTTGGCGCCCGCTGCTGCATAAAACTGAGGAAAGCGTACTTGATCAAGGGTGTTTAATTCCGGTTTGACACCAAGTCCGAATTTTAGTCCTTTGTAATCTCCAGAAGGGATGTTGGACAGTACATATTCTAAGCTGGCTGCTTTGGAGTGATCGATCACCCTAGCGCCATTGTCCAGGTCATTTATGTTATACGGTACCTCTTGGTCATCGGTTTTGATTAATCTTATATTGCTGATGACATACTTTAATTCGGAAAACTGATGTGTTTGGTTTTCAGATGATATATTGACTGTAGCGGTGGAGGAGTTCTTGTCACCAAGTACAATAGCTTTCTCTTTAAATGTATTCTCAAAGCGCAAAGTTAGATTGTTCGAGGAAGGCTCATTCTTGTTGCACGAAATCAATGCTACCGAAATTAAAGATGCAAATAAGAGGTTTGTTAAATTTTTCATTGTCATTTGTTTTTTAATAGTTTTTTTTAAAAATTGATTTTTGCGGAGGTGAAGATATTTCTTCCCATCCGTGGGATATTGCCCCAGTCGGCATATGTACTGTAATACGCGTTTAAGAGATTTTCGGCGCCAACCTGTAATGTGATTTTGAGGTTTCGGATGGGTAGAATGTAATCGGCCGACATATTCCAAATGCAGTATGCCGGAGTTTTGTCCTCACCATATTCAGGGCTATAATCACGTTGTACGGCGTCTCCTTGAAGTGAGGTTTGTATTCCAAATCGTTTGTACATGTAATGTAGACTGCTCTGATAAGTCAATGGACGGATAAAAGGTAGATTGCCTCCCTGACCATCAGTGGCCCGGGCATAGGTCAGGTTTCCTTTCCAGTGCAGATGAGCTAGAATGTCATAGTGTCCGCTTATAGCTGCATT
This sequence comes from Sphingobacterium sp. xlx-96, assembly GCF_011007365.1. GTDB lineage: Bacteria > Bacteroidota > Bacteroidia > Sphingobacteriales > Sphingobacteriaceae > Sphingobacterium > Sphingobacterium luzhongxinii. Next base: position 18,540 of record NZ_WFKM01000017.1, read on the forward strand.
GAATATATTCGCTTGATCCAGAGCTGTATATCCTTTAACGCCTACCGACTGATAGTTCATGGGGCTTCCCATATTCAATATCTTACCGACGATATAATTCTGAATGTAGAAATAATTAACCTTGGCCTGTACGCCCATTCGGTCTGTTTTATATGCTATGCTGGCATTGGTCTCGTACGATATTTCGTTTTTCAGGTTGGGGTTGCCAATGTAATCGTATCGGTCAAAGCTGTTGTAAATATAGTAACCATAGGCTTCTGATATGGAAGGAGCCCGATGTCCATAACCGGTTCCGGCACTGATTTCGAACTGATTTATCTGGAGGTGATAGCTGGCATATAAACCTGGTAATATCCGCGTCTTTTGCGGTGGGGCACCAGGGTGAAAAATCCAGTTGAACTCGGCATATTTAGAGTAGTTGTAGTGGACACCCAAGGAGCCTCCGGCTACAACATGACTGCGTTCTGATAGATTCCAGGAATTATTGTTGGACACCCCGGCAAACCGTGTGGTCACCCAGGGCCAGCTGTAGGCAAACATGGTTCGCATGCTGCGGTCTTGCGGATACATTCGCATCTCTGCGATAGATAAGTTGTCATATACATTGAGTTGAACCTCCGATGTATAATTGTCTTTTTTAAGGGCTATCTTAGAAATTAGACCATAGGTGGTGCTCCAGCCCGGCATATCCATATGTACGAGATTCTCGGGGCGTGTGGTGTCATCCATATAATGTTCAATGGTATTGAAGTAAACTTTGCTATCCCAAAACTGTATTATACCCTCTTCAAACAACTGTTTGTAGGATGCGGAGGTAATGATGGCACGTGATAGCGAGAGGTCCATGGGGAGAGCCGGAAACCCTACGTCTTTGGCTTTGTCGTAGATGGCATCTATACGTATGGCCGAGCGGTCTCCTGTTTTGACTGCGAAGCCTAAAGAGCTGTTGAACTTATTAAACTGGGAGTGCTTTACTTCTTCATTATTACCATTATAATAGTTTTTTGCATTACGCAAGGAAATGCTGCCTTCTGCAGTAAACTTCTGACTCGAATAAGAAAGGTCCGCAAGATTGAAGAACTGCTTGTTGTTGAATTCGAATCCCGTCTGATAACTTCCACTTATCTTTTTATCGCCACCAAATGCAGTATTTTTACGCTGAAGGTCGATGCTGCCAGCAACGGTTGCTCCGTGTAGGTTTCCTTCCTGTCCAGATTTAATAGTTATGGTAGACAGGTTATTGGTCTCGACATAAGAGGTAATCGGATCCATTTTATCGGTACAGGCACCGAATATATGCATACCATCAATGGTAACGGAAGATCGTTCTGAGCTCATATTGTTGAGCATAGGTTCCCAGGCATAAGCTCCACGTTTGATAAAGCTGATATTCTGAGAGGAGGCAAGAAACTCGTCAACGGTGACGGCCAATTTGAGATCTGTTTTTACTTTCTTTTTGACAACGCCCATCACCTTAACCTCTTCGAGTAGCTTGCTGCTGTCTCGGTGTGCTGATATCTCTTGTGAACTGACTCTGGTTGTCATTATGATTCCCCAAAGAATAACATGTATCCACCTCATAGATTTTAGAATAAAATATCAATATGTAGTTCGCTTTTTTTGCCCTCGACTCCAGGCGTGAAATCACTCGGTACGGTAGTTCCTTTAATAACACTTCCATGTTGATTCAATAGAATGAAATTCAATGTCCAGTTACCTGTCATGGTATAATTGACCACGCCTTGGTATAATCCATCCTGTCGCTGTATGAGGTCTTGATTGTTGGGGGAGGAATGGTTTCCCATAGAAGGTCCGGGCATTCTTGGATCCAATTTCAGGGTGTGCCCTTTGACTTCAGTATAAGCATACTTTGCTGGATTGGGAAAGGGGGATGAAGGGAGTTGATTCGCTTCATTACGCTTATATATGCCTGCTATTAATTCATTTTCGGCTGCTTTGGGTTTGTGTGGTGCTACCAAAGCGATAACGTAGTCCTCTCCGTCAATTCCGGAAAATTCTGTTATGTTCAGGTTTTTGTTGTCTTGCTTTTCTACTTGCAGCCTTTGCTGTGCTTTTTGAGTTTGAAGTGCTACAGTAAAGTTGATGTAGAGATCCCAGGTGGCATTTGTGAGGGTTTGCTCTGTAAATACTATGTACCCTTCGAAATAACGGCCTTCGGGTTTGTAGATCAGCTGGTAGCGATGGGGACAGGAGCTAGGTTCTTGTTGACTACGGCTCAGGATGGGGAGCAGCGTCACAGCGGAAACCTCCGCTTTATTGTTTGTGGTGCGGTCTGTTACCTTGACTCTGATCGCATTATATCCCTTGTATAAGGTGCCATTTAGAGCTTCGAGATGTAAGTTATAATTTCCGCTTTGGATTGTAGTGACTTCTTCAAAATCGCCGCGTCCGGGAACAATAGTATCTATTTCTGCTTGATAGTCTGTTTTTTCTTTCGTACATGATGTCAGGGCAAAGCAAAGCACTGTTAGAAAAAGTGTAATTTTTTCCATTAGATAATTTTTTATAGTAATGCTGCGACTACGTCGAATAATTAGACGCTAGCGACAGTTGTTAAAAGTTAGTTGTGGGAATAGGGGCATAGTATTCTTACATGGACATTTTTGTGGCCAAGTTATTCCTCGTTAATCTGTCTTCTCGTCTAAGACAAATTAATGCAGGATGAAACCTTCAAAATGATTGATAAAAAGTAAGTATGCAATCTACTCTATAAAGAAATAATACTAAGCGAGTGGAGGGTGGAATACCGAAGTGCGGAAAGTAAATGCGTAATTAGTCAAATAAGGAGAAAATAAGCTTATTGTCTTTTCCTCAGTTTGGGGCTGTGATTGGAAAATAGTGTAATCTTTATGTATGTAGAATGCACTATATTCATAAACTACAAGGTTCTTTTTTGTTTCTTGCTTTTCTTTTTCTCTTATTTTTTTCATCAACTCACATTGTCCATTACAATGAAGTTGTGGTCTATCTTTGTTAATACATTTGGCCAGATATTCTGGTAGGTGTATCTGATACTCCATAGCCATGATACTACGATAGAAAGACTGCAGTGTCAGCGTGGCTAATAAAATGTATGTGCAAAAAAGTTTCAAAATATTTAGCTCTTTATTATGCTAATTGATTTTCAAAATTACAGAAAGAATTTTATAAATCGAAGAAACTATAGGAACTTTAATATAATAATCTTTTATTTATAATCGGTTTACATAAATTTGATTTTCAACATAATTAATTTAATGATGTTCAAGCAATCTTTGAATTCTATGTATCATTTGGAATTGTTGTCCCCAGGTAATAAGCTTCCTTATAGTTTACTTTTATTGGCTGATGAGACGCGCTATGCTATCGAAAAATATGTGTTTGATAGTGATGTATATGTACTGAAAGACGAGCGGCGTGAAGTCGCTGTTTTTTGCCTATACCTTGTAGATAATGAGATTATCGAAATAAAGAATATTGCTGTATGCCGTGAACTGCAAGGCAAAGGATTAGGATCGCTATTGATAGAGAAGATAATCGAAATTGCACAAGCTAGAGGTTGTAGGCGAGTTATCGTTGGTACAGCGGACTGTGGAGTGGATCAGATTCGATTCTACGAGCGTAATAGTTTTGTTAAGTATGCTGTGAGAAAGGATTTTTTTATCCATAATTATGAGGAACCTATTGTTGAAAATGGCATCCAACTGCGGGATATGATCATGTTGGAGCGTGGTTTGTAGAAAGATAATTAACCTTATATATTTGGTGTCTTCAATATAGTCTATGTAGGTCTACTTGGAGATCATTCGTCTTGACCCTTTTGTTTTCTTTGTAGACTAGTGTTTTATTCGATCAGGAGATGGCTATCGCTGAAGCTTATTATTGTTTTATAACCCGTGAATAATTTTAGTAACCTGCTAATAGTTGAAATTAGCAGGTAGCTGCAATGTGGTTTTTTCTACTTAGAATGTGGGAATGATATGCCTTTTTCAGAAGTTATTGTTAAATTAGTATATTTATACTACGTAATTTAACTTTTTATATATGCAAGATCATAAGCTCGCCGTTTTGATAGACGCTGACAATGTTCCTTATGCGGATGTGAAGGAAATGCTGGAAGAGATATCAAAGAGCGGTACACCTACTGTGAAGCGAATTTACGGCGATTGGACTAAACCACATCTTTCGGGCTGGAAAAATGTTCTGCTGGATAATGCGATCATTCCTATACAACAATATAGTTATACAACTGGTAAGAATTCCTCAGATAGTGCATTGATTATAGATGCTATGGATATTTTATATTCGGAGAAGGTGGATGGCTTTTGTATCGTATCCAGCGATAGTGACTTTACCCGACTGGCGACACGACTCCGGGAAGCGGGTATGTTGGTAATTGGTCTGGGAGAACGGAAAACTCCGCAGCCGTTTATATCCGCTTGTAATAAATTCATCTATATCGAGATCTTAAAGCCTGTTGAAAAAGAAGCAGATGTTAAGACCACCGTTAAATCTGTGGCCAAGGAACTGTCTAAACCAACTCAAAAGGCTATTGATAAGGTGGATAAGAAAACGGTAACGCTGATCGTTAATAGTGTGGACGATCTTGCTGATGAGACAGGATGGACTTTCTTGGGGTCGCTGGGAAGTTTTATTTCCAAAAAGAAGCCTGACTTTGACCCGCGTAACTATGGCTTCAACAAGCTTTATGATCTGATTAAATATATAAATAGATTTGAGATTGATGAAAGGGACTCAGGTGGGCACAAACATGTCAAACACATCTACCTACGATTAAAGTGAGTTAAAATTGAAGAGATTATTATCTTTACCAAATGCAAGAACAAGCAAATAATCCGCTACATGGAAAAAGACTCGACACGATCATTAATGATTTGGTCGAATATTACGGGTGGGAAGAATTGGGACGTCGAATTTCTATTCGATGCTTTAATGAAAATCCGAGTGTCAAATCCTCGCTGACTTTTCTCCGCAAGACGCCTTGGGCGAGGGAAAAAGTGGAAGAGCTCTATTTGAGAATGCTTAAAAAAAATAACCTTTAATTATTTTTTTCTTAACTCAAAAACTTATCATTATTATCGTAACACCTATATAATATGCTATCTTATGAGAAAAAGAGTGTGTTGTAATCCAGTTGAATGCTTGTTGTATAAATAATAGTTAAAAATAAATTAAAATAAGTCAAAACAATTTCTGGTATATTCGTGTTGTCTGTATTGGAAGCTGCCAGTTTGAAAAAGGAATTATGAAAATAATCGAACTGAGCTATATTTAAATTTTTATACTATTCTAAAACTTAACTTGGGGAGGTATGAAAGCCACTGTCGATGTGATAGTGGCTTTCTTTGGGTCTAACCCTGTGGGTTATGATGCCTATGTTCTAAAAGTAAGAAAATGTAGTGCTGTATGACGTTGTGTGTGGAAATAAAAAAAAGTCCAACTTTCGTTGGACTTTTTTTAGTCTTAGCGGAGAGAGTGGGATTCGAACCCACGGTACCGTTTCCAGTACGACAGTTTAGCAAACTGTTCCTTTCGGCCACTCAGGCATCTCTCCCTGTTTCGACAGTGCAAACATAAGGCAAAAAAATCATTTAACAAATTTTAAATGCTGTTTTTTTGATAATTTTTCGGACGTTGAAATTAACCTGTTGAGATTCATTTATTTATTGTAAAACATCTTTTTTCTTGCTCAGATCGTAGTCTATGCGTACATGATAAATACTCATCAACATACTCTTAAAGATGTGCGCTACATCGCTAATGTCTTTCATGGTGATGTTTGCATTTTCAAATTGTTTTTGCATTAATTTGTGCTCTATAATTTTGTCCACTAGATTACTTATAGAGTCTTTGGTGGGTTCTTTTAGTGCTCGTGCGGCAGCTTCTACAGAATCTGCCATCATAAGAACAGCAGTTTCTTTGGAGAATGGGACAGGACCAGGGTAATGGAAGATAGTTTCGTCTACAAGCTTTTCGGGATTATCCCTAATAAATTCATTGTAGAAATAATCTACCCGTGTGGTGCCGTGATGACTCTTAATGAAATCTATAACAACTTCTGGCAATAGATTGCGCTTTGCGATTTCAATACCTTTAATTACGTGAGAAATAATAATCTGTGCACTTTGTTCGGACGTCAGTTCCTTATGTGGGTTGACACCGTTTTTTTGATTTTCTATAAAATAAAGCGGATTTATCATTTTTCCGATATCATGGTACAAAGCCCCTGCTCGGATTAATAGTGGATTCCCACCTATTTTGTAAACAGCGGCTTCGGCTAGATTAGCAACCTGAAGGGAATGTTGGAAAGTGCCCGGAGCCTTTAATGAAAGTTCGCGTAAGAGCTTTGAATTACTATTGGTTAATTCCATCAATGTTAAATCAGAAACTATACCAAACAACTTTTCAAAGGCGTATATAAGCGGGTAGGCCAAAAGCGTAAGACCCACGCTAACGATAAAAGGGGTTATATCGTTCCAGTAGATATTTGTCACTGACCCGTTTCGGGTAAGTACTAATCCCATATAACCGATGATGTAGGTCGCTAAAATCAGGATACTGGAAATTAGAAACTGCTCCCGCTTGACCATAGTTCGGATACTATAGATAGCAACCAAGCCCGACATGAATTGTAAAAAGACAAAATCATAGCTATTGGGTACAAATAAGGCTGCTATCAAAACCATCAACAAGTGGATATTGAGCGCAACGCGTGTGTCGAACAAGATTCTGAAGATAATGGGGACACCACAATAGGGGATAAAATATAAACTTGATATTTTGATCTCTATAGACCAAGATAAGACCCCTAGCATCGCGAGAATAACGATGAAGATAATGACTAAAAGTCTGTTGCTTTCATAGATTTGACGTCTGAAGAAATATAGAAAAACCATGAGAAGTGTCATCGCTAATCCTACCAATAAAAACTGACCTAATGCAACATAATTTCTATTTCCTGTGATTTTAGCTTCATCTTCAAACACAGTACGAAGTGACTCAAGTTTTTGGTACGTATCGTTGTTAACAATTTTATCCCTTTCAGCAATAAGTTCGCCTTTTTGAACCATCCCTCTTGTACTAGAAATATTACTTAATGCGGTCTGTTCGACTTTGTCGGTTAGAGATTCATTATAGATCAGGTTTACGGTAATATAATTCTTGAGTACATCGATAAACCATTTTTTTCTGGTGATCTCTTTGTCTCTGTCTAAGCTTAATTTAAGAAATTCGTAAGCTGTTTCTATAGTGAAACAATCTATCGTGTTTTTCTGCGAGGCTACATTGTTGTTGAGTAATGTGAAATTATAATTAGCATCAGTCTCATTAAGTTTTTCGGCATCAGTGCCTTTGGTTTGATAACGGTTGTTTAGTGAAAGTACACCTCTGTTGTAAATTGTCGTCAGTAACTCTACACCTTTCTTTTTGTAATATTCTATCTTTAAGGATGGGATGGTGTCCATCTGGCTACTTTGCCATTTTTCAGCCAGATCTGTGGTAAATTGATCAATTTGTTCTTTGTTTATTGAGGTGTTTAGGTTGTATATAGGTTGTACAGTCTTTAATATCTGTTGCTTATCTTTGTCGAGTTCTTCTTTTGTCTTTAATACTGCAAAATTATAAGGAGAGATAAGATTGTCGTGATTCCAAGCTTTTCCTTTTTGAAACTCATACTCGAATCGAGGTTGTTTGGGTAGGAAAAGGCATATTAATAATACAGTAACGATGACCATACCATATTTGAGGAATACAGAATTGCTATGTATTTTGGAATCGATGTAGTTTATCTTGAGTTTTGCCACTATATTGCCTGTTTATGTTTATAACACTTATACAAAAGTAACTATTATTCGGCATTTTTGGGAAAGAGCTTTGTTTAGGTACCCTCCAAACGTATAGGCTAAAAGTCTTAAGGTATCCATTCGTTAATCCGAAGCATTTTCTTTAGGTTTGTATTAGGTTTAATGATTGAAAAGATGTCATATAACAAACACTTGATAGCACCGTCAATACTGGCGGCTGATTTTGCAAATCTCAGTTCTGAGATTAAAATGGTAAACGATAGTGAGGCAGATTGGCTTCATATCGATATTATGGATGGCAATTTTGTCCCTAATATTTCATTCGGTTTTCCAGTGCTGCAGGCTATTGCCAAACATGCGACCAAGCCGCTAGACGTGCACTTGATGATTGTTGATCCCGATCGCTATCTGAAAGTCTGTAAAGATAGTGGAGCCGATATGATTACGGTGCATTATGAAGCATGTCCGCATTTACATCGTACATTGGCTGCAATCAGGGAGTTAGGTTGTAGGGCAGGAGTAGCGCTGAATCCGCATACACCAGTTCAGCTGTTAAAAGATGTAATACAAGATATCGACTTGGTATGTATAATGTCTGTAAATCCCGGGTTCGGTGGACAGAAGTTTATCCAAAATACCTACAGTAAAATCAAGGAGCTAAGACATTTGGCAGCTGGACGTAATGATAGACTTATTATTGAGGTTGATGGGGGAGTCACTTTAGATAATGCCGCGGAACTAGTCAAAGTCGGGGCAGATGCGTTGGTTGCAGGATCTTTCGTTTTCAACGCTTTGAACCCTATTAATACGATTAAAGAACTAAAGATGATTCAATATCCACCGCAAATGGTATAGGTAAACCTCGTATTTTAAACAAGTATATACAGCAATTCCCCCAAGAGGTATCGCTTTTTCGTGAAAGTCCAGGTCCTTAGCGGTTAACATGAAAGCTTTCGATAGTGATGGTATTTATTGTATACAGCCAAACTTTATACCGAACAAAACAACTGTTTGGACTTATTCTAAATTACGTAATTGGTTGCCTAAATTGTATTTGAAGCTTGATTTTTCTTATTTTTGCGACGAAAAAAATAAAGATTATTGCTGAATAGTTAATAAAAAGCGGTAGGATTTAAAATTTTATTTAACCGCTATAAAGACATAGAAAAACTAAAAATGAGTATTTACAACGATTACATACTAGAAACTGAGGAAAGAAAAAATATTGGATTGCATCCGAAACCAATTGATAGTGCGGAATTAACGAGTGAGGTTATTGCACAGATCAAAGATTTAAATCACGCGGATAGAGCGGAATCGTTAAGATTATTCATATACAATACATTACCGGGCACAACTCCTGCGGCTGGCGTAAAAGCGAAATTTTTAAAAGAGATTATTTTAGGAGAAGCTACAATTCCTGAGATCACAGGTGTTTATGCTTTTGAATTGTTGTCTCATATGAAGGGAGGACCGTCTATTGAGGTTCTTTTAGATTTAGCTTTAGGAACCGACGAAGCAATTGCAAGGCAGGCTGCTGCTGTTCTTAAAACACAAGTTTTCCTTTACGATGCAGATACAGCACGTTTAAAAAGAGCGTATGATGGTGGCAGCACTATTGCGAAGGAAATTTTAGAAAGTTATGCGAAAGCTGAGTTCTTTACCGAATTACCTGCGGTTGCCGAGCAAATAAAAGTGGTGACGTATATAGCTGCTGAAGGAGATATTTCTACGGATCTATTGTCCCCAGGTAATCAGGCGCACTCACGCTCGGATCGTGAGTTACACGGTAAGTGTATGATCACACCGGAAGCACAGCAAGAGATTCGCGCTTTACAGGCTCAGCACCCGGATGCCAGTGTGATGTTGATTGCTGAAAAAGGTACTATGGGCGTCGGTTCTTCGCGTATGTCGGGTGTTAATAATGTGGCTTTATGGACAGGAAAACAGGCATCGCCTTACATTCCTTTTGTAAACATAGCACCTATCGTTGGTGGAACAAATGGTATTTCTCCAATTTTCTTGACGACAGTTGATGTAACTGGTGGTATCGGGATTGATTTAAAAAATTGGAAGAAGAAAGTTGATGCCAACGGAGATGTTGTTCGTAATGAGAATGGAGATCCCGTTTTAGAAGAAGTGTACTCCGTTGCAACAGGAACGGTTTTAACGATCAACACCAAAACAAAGAAGTTATATAATGGGGAAGAAGAGCTAATTGATATCTCAAGATCTCTAACACCTCAAAAAATGGAGTTTATCAAAGCAGGCGGCTCTTACGCTATTGTGTTTGGTAAAAAAATCCAAACATTTGCTGCCCAGGCTTTAGGTATCACAGCTCCAGTTGTTTTTGCCCCTTCCAAAGAGATCTCTAATGATGGTTATGGTCTGACAGCTGTTGAAAAAATATTCAATAAAAATGCGGTAGGTTCTACTCCCGGAAAAATATTGCATGCTGGTTCCGATGTTCGTGTCAAGGTAAACATCGTAGGGTCTCAGGATACGACGGGCCTAATGACAGCTCAAGAGTTGGAAGCTATGGCCGCAACAGTTATTGCCCCTACCGTTGATGGTGCATACCAGTCAGGATGTCACACGGCTTCTGTTTGGGACAAAAAGGCACAAGCAAATATTCCTAAGTTAATGAAATTTATGAATGACTTTGGAGTGATTACGGCACGTGATCCAAAAGGACTATATCATTCAATGACGGATGTTATTCATAAGGTGTTAAATGATATCACGGTTGACGAATGGGCGATTATTATTGGGGGTGACTCACACACACGTATGTCAAAAGGTGTTGCTTTCGGTGCCGATTCAGGTACAGTAGCCTTGGCTTTGGCAACAGGCGAAGCGTCTATGCCGATCCCTGAGTCAGTAAAAGTAACTTTCAGGGGGACTATGAAAGAACATATGGATTTCCGTGATGTAGTTCATGCGACGCAAGCCCAGATGCTGAAGCAGTTTGATGGAGAGAACGTATTCCAAGGTCGTATTATTGAAGTTCATATCGGAACATTGTTGGCGGATCAGGCGTTTACATTTACAGATTGGACTGCTGAGATGAAAGCAAAGGCATCGATATGTATTTCTCAAGATGAGACCTTGATCCAATCCCTAGAAATAGCGAAGTCTCGTATCCAAATCATGATTGATAAAGGTATGGACAATAAAAATCAAGTTTTACAAGGTTTAATTGACAAAGCAAACAAGCGTATCGAAGAAATTAGAACCGGTACAAAACCTGCTTTGACACCAGATGATAATGCGAAATATTATGCCGAAGTTGTTATTGACTTAGATATTATCGAAGAGCCAATGATTGCAGATCCAGACGTAAATAATGCTGATGTTTCTAAGCGCTATACGCACGATACCATTCGTGATTTGACTTTCTATGGAGGGGACAAAAAGGTCGATTTAGGATTTGTAGGATCTTGCATGGTACACAAGGATGACTTAAAAATCGTTTCTCAAATGCTACGTAATGTAGAAAAGCAGCAAGGAGAGGTTAAATTTAATGCGCCATTGGTTGTCGCCGCTCCTACTTACAATATTATCGATGAGTTGAAGGAAGAGGGGGACTGGGAGTATTTACAAAAGTATTCTGGTTTTGAGTTTAGTGATGCTTTGCCAAAATCTACTGCACGTACCGAATACGAGAACATCATGTATTTAGAGCGTCCGGGATGTAACTTATGTATGGGCAATCAAGAAAAAGCTGCCAAGGGAGATACGGTGATGGCCACATCAACTCGTTTATTTCAAGGGCGTGTTGTAGAAGATAGAGATGGTAAAAAAGGAGAGTCTTTGTTAGCTTCTACCCCAGTTGTTGTATTGTCAGCGATTTTAGGACGTATTCCAAACATTGAAGAGTACAAGGCAGCTGTCGAAGGAATTAATTTGACAAAATTTACTCCGATAGCAATTAAATAGTCTGGTTGTTATTTTAAATATACACCGAGCGTATAAAATTTGAAAACGAGGTTACCCTAAAGGGTGACCTCGTTTTTTTATAGGCTATTTGGAGTCATTTAGTTAGAATCATTTTAAATAGACGAAGTGACAATATTTTGAAAATCAATTCTAAAAATAATTAGTAAATTGTAATAAAATAGCAACAAATAAGAACGAAATAATATATTATGGCTTTTGATATTGAAATGATTAAAAAAGTTTATTCACAGTATGATGAGCGTATTAAAGCTGCTCGTCAGATCGTTAATAAACCCTTGACACTTTCTGAAAAAATCTTATACACGCACCTTTGGGATGGAAATGCAACTGAAGCTTACGAACGTGGTAAATCCTATGTCGATTTTGCACCAGATCGTGTAGCGATGCAGGATGCTACAGCTCAGATGGCTTTATTGCAGTTTATGCAAGCAGGAAGAGCGAGAGTGGCTGTTCCTTCTACAGTACACTGTGACCACTTGATTCAAGCCAAGGAAGGTGCTGATAAAGATTTAGCTCGAGCTAAGAATGAAAGTTCGGAGGTGTTCAACTTCTTGAGTTCTGTTTCTAACAAGTATGGGATCGGCTTTTGGAAACCTGGCGCAGGGATTATTCACCAAGTTGTTTTAGAAAACTATGCTTTTCCGGGCGGAATGATGATCGGTACCGATTCTCATACTGTAAATGCCGGCGGTTTGGGGATGGTGGCTATAGGTGTAGGTGGAGCAGACGCGTGCGACGTTATGGCAGGCTTACCATGGGAGTTAAAATTTCCTAAGTTAATAGGTGTAAAATTAACGGGTAAATTATCCGGCTGGGCTGCATCTAAAGATGTGATTCTAAAAGTAGCTGGTATTTTGACTGTAAAAGGTGGCACCGGTGCAATTGTGGAATATTTTGGTGAAGGTGCTGAATCTTTGTCTTGTTCGGGTAAAGGTACGATCTGTAATATGGGAGCTGAAATAGGCGCTACTACTTCTACATTTGGTTACGACGCTGCTATGGAGCGTTATTTACGAGCTACCGATCGTGCAGATGTGGCTGATGCTGCTAATGCAATTAAAGATCATCTAACCGCGGATCCTGAAGTTTATGCTAATCCGGAGCTTTATTTTGATCAATTGATTGAAATAAACCTTTCTGAACTCGAACCTTCTTTAAATGGTCCATTTACACCGGATTTATATACTCCAGCTTCTCGTATGCGCGAGGAAGCCCAGAAAAATGGTTGGCCTACAAAAGTAGAATGGGGATTGATCGGCTCATGTACAAACTCGTCTTACGAAGATTTAGCACGTGCGGCTTCTATCGCTCGGCAGGCAATTGATAAAGGGTTGGTTACTAAGGCGGAATTTGGTATCAACCCAGGATCTGAGCAAGTACGCTATACCGCAGATCGTGATGGGTTATTGAAAACCTTTGAAGATCTAAATGCAACGATTTTTACCAATGCATGTGGACCATGTATCGGTATGTGGGATCGTGCAGGTGCGGATAAGCAAGAGAAAAATACGATTGTTCACTCTTTCAATCGTAACTTTGCAAAACGTGCAGATGGCAACCCGAATACTTATGCTTTTGTAACATCTCCTGAAATGGTAGCAGCTATTGCTATTTCTGGTGATTTAGGGTTTAATCCGGTGACAGATACATTAACAAACAAGAATGGCGAACAGGTAAAACTAGACCCACCTACCGGTGATGAATTACCAACGAAGGGATTTGACGTAGAGGATCCAGGATATCAAGCTCCTGCTGCAGATGGATCATCTGTAGTAGTAGATGTATCTCCAACTTCCGATCGTCTCCAGTTGTTGGAGCCTTTTGCGCCGTGGGAAGGTACTGATCTAAAGGGGTTGAAATTATTGATCAAGGCTAAAGGAAAGTGCACAACAGACCATATATCGATGGCTGGCCCATGGTTGAAATACCGCGGTCACTTGGATAATATTTCAAATAATCTTTTGATTGGTGCTGTCAACTATTTTAATGAAAAGACGGATAATGTAAAGAATCAGTTGACAGGTGAGTATGGCGCAGTACCTGCTACCCAGAGAGCATATAAGGCTGCTGGGGTTGGCTCTATAGTTGTAGGCGATGAAAATTATGGTGAAGGTTCTTCCCGTGAGCATGCTGCAATGGAGCCTCGTCACTTGGGAGTTCGCGCAGTATTGGTCAAGTCCTTTGCTCGTATCCACGAGACTAACCTGAAGAAACAGGGAATGTTAGGTTTGACTTTTGCCAATAAAGATGATTACGATAAAATCCAAGAAAACGATACAATCGATATTATCGGATTGACTGAGTTTGCTCCAAACAAACCTTTGATGCTGGTGCTGCATCATAAAGATGGCTCAGAAGATCGTATTTCTGTAAATCATACATACAATGATCAACAAATCGAGTGGTTTAAAGCGGGAGGTGCTTTAAATATTATTCGTAAAAACCAGGTCAAGTAGTAACTATCGTCAACGAAAAAGGTCATACTTCGTAAAGTATGACCTTTTTTTTGGAAAGAAGCGTTTCACTTTTTACTACTGACAGCCCCTTGTCACGGACATCTATAATTTTGACTATAATTAAAATATAAAGATATATGAACACACAAGGTATTATTTCAAAGGAGGAGCTTTTAAAAAGCTGGCAGGGGCATCGTTCGTTGGCTAGACGAGTTATCGAGAAGTTTCCAGAAAAAGAATTGTTTGCGTTTTCGATCGGCGGAATGCGTCCCTTTGCGGATATGGTAAAGGAAATGTTGTCTATTGCTGTTCCGGGGTTGGGAAGCATAGTTTCGAATAAAATTGAGAAGTACGATCATAATCTACCATTAACTACCAAACAAGAGTTACTGGAACGATGGGATGCGGATACACCAAAAATAGAAGCACTGTTCAATCAGATTCCTGTAGACCGGTTTAAGGAGAACTTTAAAATTTTTGGGGAATATGAGTTTCCAATAATCGAAAATATTCAATACTTTATTGACAACGAGATTCATCACCGTGCGCAAGGCTATGTATATCTACGCGCACTAGGAATCGAACCTCCTTTTTTCTGGGAAAGATATTAAAGCGTGCCTGGAATAAGAAATAAGCGATCTCTGTAAAAGATGGTCGCTTTTCTATTTTATGTCCACAATTCATAGATGATTTTGTAAGTTCGCATACGGAAAATACTAACATGACGCAAACGGTAACGTTAAAAAATGCCACACTCTGGTTAATGACCATTGCATCCGGCTTAGTCGTAGCAAACATCTATTACAATCAACCTTTATTGATCTTAATTGCGGAAGATTTTAAGGTCGCAGAGATGGCTGTGAGTAAGATCCCGGTGATGACTCAGATAGGGTATGCTTGTGGACTATTGTTCATTGTTCCCCTGGGAGACAAGGTGTGGCGTCGAAAGCTGGTGCTGATAGATCTTTTAGCGGTTATAGCATGCTTAATCTGGATTTATTTTTCTAAGGATCTGTGGATGCTATATGTGGCCAATTTTATTCTTGGGATTGCTTCTGTAGTCCCTCAGCTTTTTGTGCCCATGGCGGCCGAGTTTTCATCTTTGGAAAAACGTTCTTCAAATATAGGTATGGTCATGTCTGGATTGCTGTTAGGCATATTACTCTCTCGTATGTTTAGTGGTATTGTTGGAGATCTCTGGGGATGGCGGATGATGTACCTGATAGCTGTAGGCTTGATGATACTTACATGGACGGGGATATATAAGCTGTTGCCTAATCCAACGCCTAATTTTAAAGGTAGTTATGCCTCGTTGCTTCGTTCTGTACTTGACATGGCTAGGAAATACCCTTTATTGCGCTTAGCTTCGTTTCGGGGAGCGATGGCCTTTGCTGGTATGTCAGCGGTCTTTACAAGTTTGGTGTTCCATTTGGAAGGCCCCCCTTTTTATGTAGGAGCGACTGTCGTTGGAAGTTTTGGACTTGTTGGCGCTGTGGGAGCATTAGCAGCCGCTTTCGTGGGAAAGGTTACAAGGAAATGGTTCAATTTTAAAATCATAACTGTAGCATTGGGGATTTTACTAAGCAGTTGGCTATTTACTTTTGGTGCTGGTCATACGTATTGGGGTTTGGTAGTCGGTATCATTTTGCTGGATCTGGGTCTACAGGCCTCGCATATTATGAATCAAACTGACTTTTTCGCATTAAACGCGAAGGCTACCAATAGATTGAATACCGTGTATATGGTTTCCTATTTTATTGGAGGATCGCTAGGTACGCTGACAGCTGCTTGGGCTTGGCAATATGGACAGTGGACCGGGGTTTGTATTGTAGGTTTTACCTTTAATATCATGGCCTTGCTAGCGCATATATTGTTTGCGAAAAAAGTAAACTTCTAGGTGTACTACTTGATTCTTCCTGCCTTGAAGATAATCGGAAAGTTGACTTTCCTGAATTCAACAGACCCCCAAGCATTACGAAGATCTATCTCGATTTGAGCTACAGGATTACTGCCATGGGCCTTTTCATAATGCTGTACCGCTGACCAAGTATTAAGATAGCCAATGAGATTTTCTATCTTCCAGAGTTTGATATTTGTAACTTCTGGTGTCTCCAGTTCACGATAGGGGAAAGGAATACTTTGGTAGCGTTCTTGAATGTACCTTCTTTCAGAATCCCAATATTGACCAATAACATTGTTGTAGAAAGACTGGACTATAGTATCGATTTCGGGAGTTATATGATTTAATTCATATCCTATTAACGCAATAATGCTATTAGGCTTGGCCACTCGCTTTACTTCATTATTGAATTTTTCTATGTCGAACCAATGTACAGCCTGTGCTACAGTAATTAAATCAAAACTATCATCAGCAAACTGCGTGTGTTCTGCTTTTTGAATAGAGTAGTGGATGTTGTCCGCTTGGTAGGCATGCTTTAGCTGCTGCGCACTTATATCAGTAGCCTCTACCAATGCGAAGTCTTTAGCAAGCTCACGAGCCACCTGACCATTGCCTGTAGCACAATCCCAAGCTCTTTCTTTTTCCCTCAAAAGCGGGTATAGAAAATCATAGATTGTTTGCGGATAGTCAGGCCTAAACTTCGCGTATTTGTCTGATATGGTAGAAAAGTTATCTTTCATGATACGATATCTTTTCTATAAATTTAGGGAAAATAATTTGGAAATTTAAGGAATTAAATTTGGTTGTATTCGAGTACACCTGCGATAAGGAAGCTATCTTGGTCGTTAGCGTGAGCCGGATGAAACAATAGCTGGCGCTTTTATCGCTGCCATTCTCTTTTTAATATCGAAAAGATGTTGAGATCGAAATATTGTTGTTCATGGCGCTCTACCTGTCTTAAAATACCTTCATGTACAAAGCCTAGACGTAACGGAATAGCTGTACTTTTTGTGTTGGTTGTTGCTGTCAAGATTTCTACACGCTGAAAATTCAGTTCGTTGAATCCAATATTTAATAAAGTGACACAGGATGTTGTGATAATTCCTTGTCCTTGAGAGTTTTCGGTGAGCCAATAACCTATTGAGGCGTTGTTGTTCATCTTGTCAATCTGATGCAGGCCGATACGTCCTACTAATGTATTATTCTTAAATATGTTATAGCTTAGCTCACTACCTTGTTCACAATTTTCTTGAGATTTTTGAAGATATGTTATGCTATCAGATACGTCGTTTACATGTTTTACCCAGGGGAGAAATTGACCTAGATAAGACTTGTTGCTTTGTATCGCATGGTACAGGGCATCGGCTTGATCTGGAGAACTACTTTTTAAGGTTACATCTTCTGAGAGTTTAATTTCAGGGATCCTAGAGGTCTTGTATGCCATTGTTTTGTTTCTTATTTATCACATTTTGTAATTAAAAACGTGTTTTGTCAAAGTTTATGCTTCAATACGGGTAAGTCCGTTTTTAAGTATCGTTTTGACAGCTTCTTTGAGTACGGTGGGTTGTACAATCAAAGCGTCATCCGCATACATCATAAACCATCTGGCAAAGTAATCAAGAGGGCCTTTATACTCAAAAAACAGATCCTTGTATGGAGTTGATCGATCCTCTTCGTGCGTAAACCCGAAGTACGATTTTTGCCAATCCAGATGAGGAGCCGTGTCTTTACCCACACGTATATGTATAGAGATTGGTGTAATATTGTTCTTACGGTTGGCCATTAACTCGGCCAGACTGATATGTTCTCGTGTAAAACTAGCCGTTAAAAGCTCGATAGTAAAGATGCGATCGGCTCTAAACTGCCTATAGTCATTTCTTTTTAAGCAATAAGCCCCTACATACCAGAAGTTGTTTTCATGAAATAAACCAATAGGTTCAATCGTTCTAGCTTCAGGCTGTTTATCAATGGCACCCTGATAGGATAGGGCTACCTGTCGTTTGTGGGCGATACTCTCAAAAAATGTCTGTAAAGCGTGGGGGACCGACTGGTTGAATGTATTGTAGCTAGACTTACTCATAATGATCTGATTCTCGATCATAGCAATGGAGTCCCTTTCATTGTGCTTTAGAACAGATCTTATTTTATACATGGCTGATTTATAATCAGACATAAGTTTTTTATCCATAAATTTTTCCATCAGCTTTTCAGCTCCTATAAAACTAATAGCCTCCTCTTTAGAAAATACGATAGGGGGCAATCGGTAACCCTCCACTATCGAATATCCACTCCCAGCTTCTCCTATGATTGGTACTCCTGCCTGCTCTAGGCTTTTTATGTCTCGATAGATAGTCCGCAGGCTAACTTCAAAACGATCAGCAAGTTCTTTGGCTTTTACCACTCTTTTGGATTGCAATTGAATAAGAATCTCTACTATCCGATCAAATCTTTTTTTTAAATCAACAGACACGCTTTCCTTTTTTTAGTTAAACTTAGAAAAAAGCTTTGTATTATTGGAGGTCAGATCTAAAAAAAGAATAAAATCTTCTACTTGATTAGGTAGATTGTTTATTCTCGTTTTGTGGATCCAATTATTAGATTTACAGTATGGCTTGGGTTGAAGTTCCAGAAAAGTATATGATAGCGGACGGAAATATCCGACAGGTGTCTGTTACTGGATTAACATTTTGTCTAGTTTTTCATGGAGGCAGCTGGGTGGCATTTTCCAAAAAATGTCCGCATGCAGGTGCTCCTCTCGAGCAGGGCTGGTGTTCGGATGGTTTTGTAGTATGTGGCTATCACAGGCAACAGTTTGACCTTAAAACAGGTAAAGGATTGATTGGTCAGGGGAATTATATCACCATTTATCCACTACAAGAACGAGAAAACAAATGGTATATAGAAGTGAAGGAAAGCTTTTTGAAACGGCTTTTTTTGGGGAGCTAAAACAAAAGTTATTTGTTCTAACTCTCCAAAAAAAGACGGATCATAGCGTACTCTAACCTATCTTAAGAGAAGTCATTGTTAGCGATCCAGCTATTGCTTGATCGTTAAAAATATGTATATCCTCATGTTTTTCCTGAAGACCTAGACCATAGAGCAGGGGCATATAGTGTTCGGGGGTGGGGATTGCTAATTGAAATTCCTTCCCCTGTTTGTCGTAATCGATCAAAGCCTGGTGATTACGATCAATAATAAATTTTTTCATCATATCGTCAGCCTGCTTGGCCCAATCAAATGCATACCCCACCGTATGAATATGTGACCAGGATACTTTAGATAGATTATGGACATTGTTTCCACTTCCTACTATCAGTACTCCTTTGTGTCTGAGTACGGATAACTCTCTGGCCAACGCATAATGAAACGAGGGAGGCTGGGTGTAGTCTATACTCATTTGGATAACAGGAACATCTGCTTTGGGGTAAAGGTGTTTTATAACGGACCATGAACCATGATCTAATCCCCATTTATCATCTAGATGCACATCTGTAGATTGAATGATGTCTTTCGTTAGTTTAGCAAGTTCTGGTGAACCTGGAGCCGGGTACTGGACATCGAAAAGCTCCTGAGGGAAGCCTCCAAAGTCGTGAATGGTCACCGGGTTTTCCATAGCGGTGACATATGTACCACGTGTTTCCCAGTGCGCGGAAATAACCAAAATAGCACGAGGACGCTCAATCGCTTTGCTGATTTGTTTGAACCCCTGAACAAATTCATTGTCCTCGATAGCATTCATCGGGCTTCCATGACCGAGAAAGAGAACGGGCATTTTACTGCTGTTGTCGAGACTGTCAACAAAACTATTAAGTGAGCTGAGTTTTAAGGCTGCTCCTGTTAGTGGTAAGATTGAGGCTGCAGTCAAAAATTGCTTTCTATTCATATCTTCCATTTCTCTTTATATTTAAATAACTATGTTACAAAAGTGCTTAATATATATAGGTCGGTGGTATAAGAATTTGGCGAAAAAGTATAGATATTAATCCATATGCTTTCTCATATCCTGTCTAAACTCGCTTGGTGTAAGTCCTGATTTTTTCTTAAAGACACTGGTAAAGTATGCTTTGTCGGTATATCCCAGTTCGAACCCTATTTCTGCAATGTTTTTTTCGGTGGTAAACAGTAAGTTTTTTGCTTCAGTTAGCTTTCGGGTTTCGATGATTTCGGAAACGGTCTGCTGTAGAATACGCTGTGTTATGGTATTTAGCGCTCGTGGAGTCATAAAAAGTTTTTCTGCATAAAAATTTACCCCTTCGGAACGTCTAAAGTTATCTTCTAGAATAGCGAGAAAGCTTTGGAAGGTAAGATTTTGGTTATTCAATTTCGATAGTTGACCTTCAGTACTTTTCTTCCGCTCGACATCAATCATGATAAAGAGGGAAGAAAGAAGATTACGGATAACACAAAGTTCAGGACTTGCCTGTTTCATTTCATCGTTCATCAAATCACAGATCTTGTCTAGACGATCTAAATATGAGTCTTGTCTTAATTGAAAATTGGCTTGATCATGGTAAGAATTGTATAGATGGAAGGTGATTTCCGGGATGAATTCACTTTTGAAGCGTATAACCCAGAAATCGCACTGTCCATTTTGAAGATCTGGCTGGACGCGATGGATTTTACCTTTTGTAACAAAGGAGATAAAAGGAGCATCCCATTCCTGCACTTCATAGTCTATAAAATGCGTTAGTTTTCCTTTTAACCCAATAATTAGTTCCTCAAAATCGTGCTTGTGAGGAACATTTATACTCCCTTTAATGTTTTCGGCTTCCTCGGTATCCACCTTGTAAATCTTGAATAACTCTTCCATAATCTAAAGATAGATTAAAGAAATAGGGTCACCTAAAAGTTTTTTACTTAAAAAAAATGCAGGGGCGCTTTAGTAAGAAATGTAATTTTTGTACCTTTGCATCATCAATTCAAGCTATGAGTGACGCTATAAAACACGAGTGCGGTATTGCACTTGTCAGACTATTAAAACCCCTCTCATATTATCAGGAAAAATATGGAACTCCTTACTACGGGATTAACAAAATGTATCTTCTTATGGAGAAGCAACATAACCGTGGACAGGATGGGGCTGGTATTGCAACAATTAAATTTGATGTAAAGCCAGGTAATCGATACATCAGCCGGTATAGGGCTATGGGTTCCACTGCTGTTGCGGACATTTTTGAGTACGTTCAGAAAAAATTCGCAGCTGTAAATAAAGCTTATCCGAAGGAGTCTAAAGATACGCAGTGGCTTAAAGACAATGTTAGTTTTACCGGTGAAGTGTTATTAGGGCATTTGCGCTATGGTACCCACGGTAAAAACAGTATTGAAAGCTGTCACCCTTTTTTACGTCAAAATAATTGGATGACCAGAAACCTAGTAGTGGCTGGAAATTTTAATATGACTAACGTGGATGAGCTTCTTCAGCAGCTTTATGATTTGGGTCAACATCCAAAGGAACAGGCAGACACGGTTACCGTGTTGGAAAAAATTGGTCACTTTTTGGATGACGAAAACCAAGAACTGTTCGATCAGTTTAAAAAGGAGGGATACTCCAATATTGAGATTTCTGCACAAATCGCAAAGAATCTCGATGTTGCTAAGATTTTAACACGTTCAGCCAAAACTTGGGATGGAGGCTATACGATTGCCGGTATTATAGGGCATGGCGATGCATTTGTAATGCGTGATCCAGCTGGAATTCGTCCTGCATTCTTTTATCAAGATGACGAAGTTTTAGTAGTAGCTTCTGAGCGTCCTGTTATTCAGACTGCTTTTAATGTTCCTTTAGAAGCGGTTCAGGAAATTAAGCCCGGTCATGCTTTAATTGCAAAGAAGGACGGAACAATTTCTCAAGAGATGTTTAGACAGCCCGTTGAGCAAAAATCTTGTTCTTTTGAACGTATCTATTTCTCTAGGGGGTCTGATGCTGATATTTACCAAGAGCGGAAATCTTTGGGGAAACTATTATGCGGGCAAGTATTGAAGTCCATTGATAATGACATCAAGAATACTGTTTTCTCATTTATTCCTAATACAGCTGAGGTATCGTACTACGGCATGATGGAAGGTATGAGTAAATATGTAAGAGATTATCAAAAAGATGTTTTACTGAATAGAGACGAAAAGATCTCCGATCAGGAACTGGATGAGATCTTAAGCATACATCCGCGCTTCGAAAAGCTGAATGTAAAGGATGCTAAACTCCGTACATTTATTACACAAGATGCTGACCGCCAGGATATGGTGCAGCATGTGTACGATACTACCTATGGCATTGTTAGAGATCATGAAGATACCATTGTAGCCATAGATGATTCTATTGTCAGAGGGACTACATTGAAGCAATCGATATTAACTATATTGGATCGTTTGCATCCTAAGAAAATCGTCATTGTTTCGTCTGCACCTCAGATACGTTATCCAGACTGTTATGGAATCGACATGTCAAGGATGGGCGAGTTTGTTGCTTTTGAAGCCGCAATTAACCTATTGAAGCGTAACGGAATGTCACATGTCATAGACGAAGTATATCAAAGATGTTTGGCATCTGTTGCTAAGCCTAAAGACGAGATTGAGAACTACGTGAAAGCAATATATGAGCCGTTTACAGACGAAGAGATTTCGGAAGAGATCGCTAGAATAGTAAGACCTCATGATCTAAATGCAGAGCTTGTCGTTATTTTCCAAACTCTTGACAACCTACACCTGGCATGTCCAAATCATAAAGGTGATTGGTATTTTTCAGGTGATTATCCAACGCCAGGAGGAAATAAAGTCGTTAATAAGGCGTTTATGAACTGGGTGGAAGGAAAGAATGTGAGAGCATATTTCAGCAGTTAGTATCAACTACTATATGATATAGATAAAGGCTAATCCAATGGATTAGCCTTTTTTGCTATATAAATGAATTACTGAATGAGGCTTAATGATATACTTAAACATGGTTTAAGTATCTTGATGGCTATATTAGTCTTCTAGAATAGCCAAGTCATCTCCATCGTACAACCACTCTGCTGTATCGAAGATTGACTCTAAATTTGTGATTTCTAAATCTTTAATCATAACACTTTGTTTTATTTAATACAAATGTACTAGGGATTTATTAGTTATGTGTTAGTGTTGTATTAATTTTATGTTAACCCTTATTGTATTAACTTACCGTCTACGTAATACCATGCTCCTTGAAGTTGTTTGAAATTTGACTTCTCGTGATGTATATGTTGTACCGGGCTTCTTAAGTCTTTGTATCGAGCTTTAAACTCGACTGTGAGCGCTGTAGATTTAACGATTTCCAGTCCTAGCCAGGTATTTTCCGAAGCCCACTTTTTAATATCTTGTTTGTTTTGAAATCGTCGTGTCGATGGATGGAAACTATTGTATAAGAAGTCAATGTTTCCAACGGCAAATGCACTGTATCGCGCGCGCATCAACATCTCTGCTGATTTAGGTATTACTATTCCATTGTGTATCCGCTCGCAGCAGTGCTCAAATATCAATGTGCTTCCACAGGGACATTCCATTGTTCGTATTGTTATTTGTTTAGATATTCTGTTAATACCATTTGACTTTTTTCGTAAGCCCGTCTTTGTTTACGTTCTACCCATTTTTCTTTTAGAATTTTACGCATTAACTTGTCGGTATATCGGATTATAAACACCTCATTCAACATCTTAAACAATCGTCGAGCACTGCTTGGAAATGAACGCAAAGTAATGGAGAATCCTGCTTCCAGATAGCGATTGAAATGCCAGTAGCCGCTTGGCATAAACAAGGCATCTCCATGTTCCATAAAGATCTCATGGCCCTGAGCGTACTTTAAAGCTGGAAATTTTTCAAAATCGGGATTTTCAAAGTCAATATTATAAACGGTGTGTACGGATAACGGTACTTTGTATAAAAATGGAGATTGATCGGGAGCGAATAGAAGTACCCTTTTCTTTCCTTCAAACTGAAAATGGAGCAAATCTCCCAAATCTACATCATAGTGCATGAGTACTCGCGCTTCGCTTCCACCAAAAAATAGTGTAGGAATACGTTTAAAATATTTGAACCCTAGATCGGGATAGGTAAAGTTTTTTAGAAGTTCAGGGAGATGATCGGTGATGATATAGAAAAAAATCCTAAGATCCGATGGTTGGTTTTTGATAAGCGTAATGTAATCTTTAAAACGCATATGGGTAACAGGTTCGTCTGTCGCTTTATTTGGGTCGGCAGGTTTGTTGTCGTATAGCCCAACTTCTTGCTCCCCAACTTTGTCATATATGTAATTTAAGTTCCATTTATCAAAATCCTTCCATTTTTGTGCAAATCCCTTTATGAGTACTGGTCTTTGGGGTTGGAAATACTTTGTTAAAAACTCCTCTTTGGATATATCTTGAACTGTATCTACTTCGGATAGAATCATATGCTTTAATGCTTAAGCATAAAAGTAATAAATATTTAATTTTTTTATGACATAAATACAACTTAGTGGGCAAACTATTCCTTGGCTTTCTTCGTTGTTGTATAAAACAACCTCAATAAAATGACATCAATTAAAAATGAAATAATAGGAACGTGGGAATTACTGTCCTATATCGAAGTTCCAGTAGATGGCGTAGACTCTTTTTTCCCTTTCGGAAAATCTCCAAAAGGGCTACTGTTATATAGTCCCGATGGCTATATGGCCGTACAGATTTCAGGGTCTGATGCAATAAAGTACATTTCGGAGGATAGGATGCAAGCCTCGTTCGACGAATTGGATCGACGTGTGCGGGGATATATCGCATTTAGTGGGAGGTATACGGTCGACAATAGAAATGCACATGTAGTATATGATATTACAAATTCCCTTTTTCCGAATTGGGAGGATAGCCAACAGATTCGAAAATTGGATTTCGAGGGAGATGTCCTTTTCCAAAAATCCTTAGAACCTATATGTTCCGGTGGGCAGATTGTTCATGCTTATATGACCTGGAAACGAATAGGGAGGGCTGTTGATTTTGCTGAATTTGGTGAAGATGCTGTAACTAATTTCCTGAGTTAAGCTAGATCGGAGTAGAAAAGACATGTACTGAAGAAAAACCTTTAGCACATGTCTTTTTTTTGTTGATGATCCACCGGCTGGCAGATCAGGGTAGTTTTATTTATAGATAGATTCCTTTTTGAATTTTTTGACCAATAGTGCATATACGATTGCTCTATATTTATTTTTGTTGGATTTTCCTACCGCTTCGATAACCTCTTCGATAGCGGCATCCAGTTTAGCATCATCTTTTAATCCCAACTTTTTGATCAAGAAATTATTTTTTAAACGATCCAATTCCGCCTTATCCGATGCAGCGATAGTTTCTGCGTCTGCCTTATAGATAGATGGTCCTAGCCCTTTGGCCACAGACGCGATGAGGTCTGCATCAATATCAAGATTTAGTTTTTTTGCTTCGGCAACGTATGCTGCTACTTTTTCATCTAATTTACTCATTGTTGTTTCTGTTTATTTAATACGAATGATTAATAGTACTTTAAATTTAATCAATATTATTTTATAAAAACAAGACAGGGATGAATATAATTTCGAACGTAGATGAATTTTACGATAGTCTCTTCATTTTTCTGTTTAGCATCGCGAGGTAACTATAGCCAAGTATACCCGCTGCGCAAGAAGTCAATAATACAGCCAATTTAGCCTCTTCGATATGTAGCATATCGTTAAAGGAAAGCATGGCGACAAATATGGACATGGTAAATCCGATACCTCCAAGAATTCCGACTCCAAACATGTGTTTCCAGCCTGCATGTTCTGGCAGAGTGGATATCCCTAGCTTTACACACACCCAACATGTAAAGAGTATACCGACTGACTTTCCGACCAACAGGCCCAAGATAATACCCATTCCCATGGGGGATGCCAACCCATGGATCATTTCAGCATGTAGTACGATAGCGGTATTGGCAAATGCGAATAGCGGTATAATAATAAAATTTACCGGTTTTGACAGTAAATGCTCGAGATATTCCAGAGGCGATTCTTTGTCATCCGGTGTGGTCGGGATAGTCATCGCGGTCAAAACTCCTGCTATAGTAGCATGAATCCCTGAATGATGGATAAAGTACCACATAAATATACCTGGCACGATATAAAATAATAGATTGCGAATGCCGATTTTATTGAAAACCAATTGCAATATAACAAGTCCGATAGCCAATAATAGATAAGTATAATGAAGAGTCCCTGAGTAAAATAGTGCAATAACCAATATAGCTAATAAATCATCGACGATAGCCAGTGCTGCTAGAAATATTTTCAGACTGGCGGGAACTTTATTTCCCAGTAATGAAATTACAGCAAGGGCAAACGCAATGTCTGTAGCCATAGGTATGCCCCAACCATGCACAGTGGGTTGATCATGGTTAAACAAGGTGTACAAAGCAGCGGGCAAAAGAGCCCCACCGATAGCAGCAAAGATTGGCAATGCAGCTTTCTTGGGGGATGCAAGTTCGCCTTCAACCAATTCCCGCTTTATTTCTAAACCAACCAGTAAAAAGAAAAAGGCCATTAGGCCGTCGTCAATCCATTGCTTGATAGAATACTTTAAATGAATTGTGTCGCTCTCATAACCTATAGTGGTTGATAGTAGGTTGGTAAGAGATTCTCCGTAAGAGGAATTGGCAATAACTAAGGCAAGTATGACACATATAAACAGGAGAATACCACCGCCTGAACTAGATTCGAAAAAATTTCTAAATGATCGGAGGTTAATGAGTTTAGACATCTTATACTGAAATTTGATTTTCGACAAAGATAATTAACTTTTGTATCTAAACCATTTCACTATTTCTTTATAACTGGCCTTCTTTCCATACATTAATATGCCGATACGATAGATACGTGCTGCGATCCAGGTCGTCAAAACGAACCCACCCACCAAAAGTAACGCCGAAATGACAATCTGCCAAGTCGGTACACCAAACGGAATGCGTACCAGCATAGCAATTGGAGATGTGAAAGGGATGAAGCTCAGCCATGTGGCTACCGTACCGTGCGGATCGTTCATCAGGACTCCGAAGGATAGTGCATAGGTAAGGAGTAAAGGCATGGTTATAGGCATGGTAAATTGGGAGGCTTCTGTCTCACTATCTACCGCAGAGCCTACGGCAGCAAACAGTGCGCTGTATATTAAATAGCCTCCTAAAAAAAATATAAAGAAGCAAATAATAATTTCAGGAAAATTGATGGATTGCACCACAGCCCAAGTCTCTGGAGATAGCATGGCTCCGTCAGATTCTACCATCTTATTCCCAACAACCTGATTACTTAATTCGGTTTTTGACACAAAGAAAGTAGAGGCAACGCCGGCTAACATAAATGACAACAATATCCATAATACAAACTGTGTGAGCCCGACAAGACCTATACCAATGATCTTGCCCATCATTAACTGAAATGGCTTTACAGATGAGATAATGACTTCAATAATTCTACTGCTTTTTTCTTCGATGATACCTCGCATAACCTGTGATCCATAAAGAAATAGGGATATGTACACGAGTATGGAGAGCGCAAGAGCTATACCCATAGCGACTTCTGTATTACTATTTTTTGCCTGTCCATCTTCTGTGATTTCTTTAGCAGTAATACTGACACTTGTATTAATCTTGTTCAAGCTATCTATATTGATGCCCAATTTTTGATACTTATAATCCCGGACAATGTCACTCAAATTGGCGCGGATATCGTTTTGGATGCCTACATTGGGCTTGCTGGGCGCCATGAAATCAACTTTAAGATTACTTATGAAATCTTTTGGTATTACCAGAATACTGGTGTTGTTATCGGCATCTTTTATTGCAGATAATTGAGTCTGCAAATCTTTATTACTATGGATATAGGTTATATTATTGGATGATTTGAGTTTGCCTGCAATACTTCCTTCTTGGTCTACGATATATACAGTAGCATGATTTTCTTCAAAGCTCTTTTTGGTAAGAAAAATGATCCCTACATACATTCCGATAAAAAACAGAGGTACTAAGAAGGTCGTAAGTAAAAAGGAACGCTTTCTAACGCGTGTCAGGTATTCTCTTTGTATAATTAGAACAATCTTATGCATGGTTTAGTGGGGTTTGGGAGACTTTCTCAATGAATATATCGTGGATAGAAGGAATGATTTCCTTAACCTGTATTATTTGGATGCTATCCAACAGATAGCGTATACCGTCATTTAATGTGACACCATCAATTAGTTTTACTTTCAATTGAACCTCATCGTGTTGTACAGTCTGCGAGATGATATCGAATAATTCTGTTTGTTGCAGTTTGTGTTCAGGTATATCAGGTAGTTTATAATCAATTAAATAGGTGCTGTTGTTGTATTGTTTCTTAATTTCTTTGACAGCGCCATCTAGTATTTTTTTCGATTTGTGGATTAACGCGATGTTGTCGCAAAGCTCTTCAACAGTTTCCATACGGTGCGTAGAGTAAATTATTGTAGCTCCAGCTTTGTTCAGTTCGAGAATTTCATCTTGGATGATTTGCGCATTGACTGGATCAAAACCTGAAAAAGGTTCATCAAGGATAATGAGTTTTGGTTGGTGCAATACGGTGGCGACAAATTGAACTTTTTGCTGCATACCTTTACTCAGATCTTCTATTCGCTTGTCCCACCAGCTTCCGATGTCTAATTTTTCAAACCAATAGTTTAATCGTTGTCTGGCCTCTAAGCGACTGAGTCCTTTGAGTTGTGCCAGATAAACCATTTGTTCACCTACTTTCATTTTCTTATACAAGCCACGTTCTTCAGGAAGATAGCCGATTTGGGCAATATGTTCACTGGACAGTGGGCTTCCATCGAATAATATTTCACCCGAGTCTGGAGCAGTAATTTGATTTATAATGCGTATTAATGAGGTTTTTCCGGCACCATTAGGGCCCAATAGTCCAAATATTTTTCCTTCGGGTATATAGAGTGAAACATCATCCAAAGCCCGATGATTTGCATATTGTTTTACAATATTCTTAATTTCTAACATATAGGTTTTTATGAGAGACTAAAATAGTAAAATTATCAGAGGTTTTTGAATCAACTTAAAAGCCTTTTTAATTTTTGTTAAATTAATTCTACCTTTGTCTATGCTTATCAAATCCGCTGAATTTGTATGTAGTAATACACAAGTCGACAAATTACCTGATCCTACATTACCAGAATATGCGTTTATTGGACGTTCTAATGTTGGTAAATCTTCGTTGATCAATGCTTTGACGAATAAGAAAGGACTGGCAAAGACATCCCAAAGACCCGGAAAGACACAACTTATAAATCATTTTATAATTAATGATACTTGGTATCTGGTGGATTTACCTGGCTATGGATATGCGCAGACTTCTAAAAAGAATAGAGCCGATTGGGAAAAATTTATTAGAAAGTATTTGTTGAGTAGGGAAAGCCTACAATGTATTTTCGTTCTGATCGATAGTCGTCTAGAACCTCAAAAAATAGATTTGGACTTTTGTTGTTGGCTTGGAGAGAGAGGCCTACCTTTTATGTTGATCTTTACTAAAGCAGATAAACAGTCAATAGTAAAGTCTGATCAAAACATGGCCAAGTTTAAGCGGGCACTTCTCAAATGGTTTGAAGAGGTTCCTACGAGGTTTTTGACATCTGCTGAAGATAAGATGGGGCTGGAGCCAATTTTAGAAAAGATTGATGCGATAAATCAAGAATTTACGGTACCTCCTGTTTCCTAGTTATGAAATATCCATGTAGTACCGGCTACACAAACACGAATGACCGCGAAGCAGCATGCACAGCATTTCGCAACTAAAACGTGCATAATATAGTTTGGATATTCCCTATGACAGATAAAAATCAAACCGAGTTTGCGAGCTCATGAAATAATTATACACATATGAAAAAATATATGTCGTTGGTGCTTTTTGCGCATAGCATCTTTGCACTTCCTTTTGCAGTTATTGGTTTTTTTTTAGCGGTATCGACTACAGTATATAATTTTGAGTGGAAGCTGTTCTTTCTGATGCTGTTATGTATGGTTACAGCACGTAATGCTGCCATGGCATTCAATAGATATTTAGATAGAGATGTAGATGCGCTCAACCCGAGAACAGCTGTACGTGATATTCCGGCCGGCAAAATCAGTCCCTCTGCAGCTTTAACATTCACAGTTGTTAATTGTATAGTTTTTGTAGTTGCTACCTACTTTATTAATCCGATGTGTTTGTTATTATCGCCGATTGCGTTGTTTGTCGTTTTGTTCTATTCTTATATGAAACGCATCTCGCCGCTTTGTCATTTTGTTTTAGGGTTAGGTTTGGGACTTGCTCCCGTGGGCGCTTATCTTGCCGTAACAGGCCAGTTTGATTTAGTACCTATATGGTATGGTTTAGCAGTGCTAACCTGGGTCAGTGGGTTTGATATTATTTATGCATTACAAGATGAGGATTTTGACCGTAAGCACAAGTTGCAATCCATACCGGCCAATTTTGGGGCAAAGAATGCGTTAAGAATCTCCGAAATATTACACCTGTTATCATTTGTTTTCGTGCTACTTCCTGCGTTATTTATCCAAGTAGGGATTCTTTATTACATTGGAGTGGCATTTTATGGCGCATTGTTGGTTTATCAGCATCGAATAGTGAGTCCTACCGATTTGTCGCGGGTGGACAGAGCATTTATGACGACAAATGGGATTGCTTCTGTTGTTTTTGCTTGTTTTTATCTCTTGGATGTTTTGTCAGGGCATTGGATGATATAACGAAGTTTTACAATATTATTGGTAAAAATAATTGTCATTCCATTTTGAAATAGTAATATTTGCAGAAATCTTATAAAGTTAATGGCTAAAAATTTATTGATAGTAGAGTCGCCAGCAAAGGCTAAAACGATAGAAGGATATTTAGGAAGTGATTTTCTGGTAAAGTCTAGTTACGGACATATCCGTGATTTGGTGAAGACGGATGACGCTATCGATACCGATAATAAGTTTGAACAAAAATATGAAGTTCCTGCCGATAAAAAGGCTGTTGTCAGCGAGTTGAAGAAATTAGCAAAGACTGCAGAAACAGTATGGTTAGCGTCCGATGAGGACCGCGAGGGAGAGGCCATTTCATGGCATTTGTTCGAAACATTAGGGCTCAAGGAAGATGCGACCAAGCGTATCGTATTTCATGAAATTACAAAACCAGCCATATTAAGCGCTATTGAAAACCCACGAAAAATAGACTATAACCTAGTATATGCCCAACAAGCACGTAGGGTACTTGATAGACTTGTGGGGTTTGAATTGTCTCCTGTGCTTTGGAGAAAGGTAAAACCATCACTTTCTGCTGGACGTGTACAGTCAGTGGCTGTACGTGTTATTGTAGAGCGTGAACGCGAAATAAATAAATTTAATGCGGAAGCAGCTTTTAAAATTGTCGCTATTTTTTATACAGGCAAGGGGAAGGAGTTTTTCAAAGCCGAGCTACCACAACGTTTTGATAAAAAAGAAGATGCGAAGTTGTTTTTAAATGACTGCATGAAAGCTGATTTTTCGATTGCATCATTAGAGAAAAAGCCTGCCCGAAGAAATCCAGCTGCACCTTTTACAACTTCGACGTTGCAACAGGAGGCTAGCCGTAAGTTAGGTTTTTCAGTTGCTAGGACTATGCAGGTCGCGCAGCGGCTGTATGAAGCTGGACGGATCACTTATATGCGTACCGATTCGGTTAATTTATCAGATACCGCAATTCAAGCGGCCGAAAATGAGATTGTAAATGCTTATGGGGAGAAGTACCACAAGCTAAGGAAATATAAAACAAAAGCCGCAGGAGCACAGGAAGCACACGAAGCTATACGGCCGACTTACTTTTCAGAACACTCTATCGACGGGGATGCTTCCGAGCGACGTTTATACGAGTTGATCTGGAAGCGCGCTATTGCTTCGCAAATGAGTGAAGCAGAGTTTGAAAAGACTGTGGCCAAGATTGATATTTCTACACGGAAAGAGGAATTGACCGCAACCGGTGAAATCATGCGATTCGACGGCTTCTTGAAGGTGTATATGGAGTCTACGGACGAGGAAAATGATGTGGTTGCGGATGGGGATGCGGACAATGCATTGTTACCACCTTTAGAGCAGGGGCAAGTGTTAACGCTCAACGAGATGACGGCCACTGAACGATTCTCTCGTCCTCCTGCCCGTTATACAGAGGCTTCTTTGGTAAAGAAATTGGAGGAGTTGGGGATCGGAAGACCTTCTACATATGCACCGACTATTTCTACTATTCAAAATCGTGGTTACGTAATTAAGGAGGATCGTGATGGTAAGCCGCGTGATTACAACGTACTTCGATTGGTCGGAACTGAGATTAGTGAAGTATTAAAGACCGAAATGACAGGAGTAGAGCGTAATAAGCTTTTTCCTACAGACATAGGTGTATTAGTTAACGACTTTTTAGTAGAACATTTTAAAGGTATTGTGGACTTTAACTTTACGGCTCGTGTTGAGAAAGAATTCGATGAGATCGCTCAGGGCAGTAAGGAGTGGACCGATATGCTAGAAGCGTTTTATCGTCCTTTTCATCATGAGGTAGAGGATACGTTGGAAAATGCAGAAAGAGCGACCAACGAGCGGGAGCTCGGTACTGATCCAGAAACAGGAAAGCCTGTTAGTGTACGTGTAGGCCGTTTCGGACCATTGGTTCAGATCGGAACAGCCGATGACGAGGAAAAGCCACGCTTTGCATCTTTACGCAAGGGACAGATGATCGAAACGATAACTTTTGAAGAAGCAATGGAGTTATTTAAGCTTCCTAAAAAGGTGGGTCAATTTGAAGAAAAGGAAATGACGGTCGCTATAGGACGTTTTGGACCTTACATCAAGCATGAGTCTGCATTTTACTCCTTACCCAAAGGAGTAGATCCTTTAGACGTGACCGAAGAGCAGGCTATAGCAATTATTAAAGAGAAAAGACAGAAAGATATTGAAAAAGTAATACGCGTCTTTGACGAAAATCCAAAAGCCCAGATTGAAAATGGACGATGGGGCCCATTTATTCGATTGGAAAAACAGAATATCAAAATTCCTAAAGGGACAGACGTATCAGCAATCACTTATGAGGATGTTTTAAAATGGGCAGCAGAAGACCCTAAAGCTGGTAAAACTGTAAAAAAAATAACAAAGAAACCTGCAACGAAGAAAGCCGCAACAAAAAAGAAGTAGCAGATGAAGAAAGATTTGCCGATTAATATTGTAGAAGACATTTCTATAGCCGTTGTACTCGAAAGCGATTCTCCTACCCAAAAATCATGGAATGTGTATTTGGTGAATGAGAAGGAACTACCGTTAAGAAATGTCTTTGTGACTTCTAAGGGCTATGGTCTGAAAGATGAAAGAGAAGTAAAGACAACCACTTTACGTCATTTTATTGGAGATGTAGCTGCAAATAGTTCAATTCGTATAGAAGCGATAGATCAGCAGGTTTTTGGCCTGACCAATGAATATTGGCTAAGTTATTATATTGATGATACTATCTATGATAAAAAATATATTTTTTTACCTGAAAGCATAGTTGACGAAAATCTATCCAAGGTTCCTTTGGTTAATAAGCCAGGAGTTTTAATAGGAGGAAATTCGTAATCACATTATGGCAAGAAAAAATTTTATTATAGCGATAGATGGCTTCTCCTCATGTGGCAAGAGCACTATTGCAAAAGCTTTAGCAAAAAAACTGAATTTTGTTTTCGTGGATAGCGGAGCCATGTACAGAGCAGTGACTTTATATTTCTTACGTAACACGATTGATTATACTGATCACGACGCCGTTGTGAGTGCTTTAGAAGATATTCATATTGACTTTGTACCTAATACCGACAAAGTGCAGATTTTTCTTAATAATGAAGATGTTTCCGAAGATATCCGGAAGATGGAGATATCGGACAATGTCAGTGAGGTGAGTGCGATAAAAGAGGTACGTCAGGCGATGGTGTCTCAACAGCAGAAACTGGGGCAGAAGCGTAATATTGTGATGGACGGGCGTGATATCGGTACTACTGTATTCCCAGACGCAGATCTCAAGATCTTTATGACAGCCGATCCAAACGTGCGGGCAGAGAGACGCTATGCCGAATTGACAGCGAAAGGAGAACAGGTAACTATGGAAGAGGTAAAAGCTAACTTAGCTCATAGAGACCATATCGACAGCACACGTACCGAGAGCCCCTTAAGACAAGCCGAAGATGCTGTGGTATTAGATAATTCCGACTTGAATCAGAGCCAACAATTGGAGTTTGTGGTCGACTTGTATACCAAGCTAAGCAATAGATAGCCCGCGTTGTTTGTTTTTAACATTTACTTAATAGTATCTTAAATTGCAATTCGTTTCTTAAGCGTATTTTTGAGAAACGAATTATTATATGAACATTAAGTATTTATTAGCTGGAGTATTGCTTTGTACAGGAATCGTGCAGGCGCAAGAAGTGGTAAAAGGAACCGTCTTTGTTGATGCCAATAAAAATGGCAAACGCGAAAAGAGTGAAGTCGGAGTGGGAGGTGTTAGCGTTAGTAACGGTAGAGATGTTGTACAGACCGATAGCAAAGGTAATTATAGCCTTCCGGTAAAAAATGATAACATAATCTTTGTGATCAAACCCAAAGATTACGTCTTTCCTCAAGATAAGCAGCATCGTCCCCTTTTTTACTATATACATAAACCTTTTGGATCTCCAAAGTTAAAACACACAACAGCTGAAGCCACAGGTCAGCTACCTAAGTCTTTGAACTTTCCGGTGTATGCACAGCAAGAGCCTACAGATTTCAAAGCATTGGTCTTTGGTGACCCACAGGCATATACCAATGAGGAACTTGAATTTTTCAAAAAAGGTATCGTCGATGATATAGCAAACAAAGAGCGATTTTTGTTTGGAGTCAGTTTAGGCGATCTTGTTGGAGATGATTTAACGCTTCACGAGCCTTATAAAGAGACAATTGCAGGTATGGGATTACCATGGTACAATGTAATGGGCAATCACGATATGAATTATGATGTAGTCGCAGATTCATTATCAGATGAAAGTTTCGAGTTGAACTTTGGTCCCAATAACTATTCGTTTAATTACGGCAATGCGCACTTTATTATTTTAGATAATATCATCTATCCCAATCCGCGTAGTGGAAAAGGCTATCTTGGAGGTTTTCGCAAAGATCAACTCGACTTTGTAGAGAATGATTTAAGGTATGTACCAAAAGAAAAGCTTATTGTTTTAGCTTTTCATATTCCGTTAGTTCACAAAAACTCGGACGTATTTCGTAATGAAGATAGACAACGTCTTTTTGATCTCTTAAAGGACTTCCCTAATACCGTTTCCCTTTCCGCACATACACATTATCAACAACAGAACTTTTATGGGAAATCTGAAGGTTGGCATCAGACGAAGCCACACCATGAGTATAACGTGGGTACTACATCAGGCGATTGGTACTCCGGGCAGATGAACCATCAAGGGGTACCGGCATCTACCATGCGAGATGGTACACCTAAAGGGTATGCGATTATGAATATTAGCGATAACTCTTATGCTTTTGATTATAAAGTAGCTGGTCATAATAGCGAATATCAGATTAATCTAATAGCTCCAAGTGCCGTTAAAAGTAAACATGCAAGACGATATAAAGTATATGCAAACTTTTTTATGGGACGCACGGAAGATGTAGTGGAGTATAGTCTGGATGGTAAAGATTGGAAAGCAATGAATCGTGTGGAGACGACAGATCCAAGTTACCAATATGATGTCTTGAAATTTGATAACGCAACAGCGCTTATTGAAGGACGTAGACCTTCCGATGCTGTAAATTCAACACATCTTTGGGAAATGAAATTACCCAATTTGAAAGCCGGCACACATACTGTTGAAGTTCGGGTTACCGATATGTATGGAGTAGAGCACCGAGCGGTCAAAAAGATCGAAGTTTTGAATTAATAACAAACGGATTACTTGAGATTATAAGCCGTATTTCGTTAAGAAATACGGCTTTCTTCTATTCCAGCCGCTTCATTAAAGTTGACTTTTTGCAACTTTCAGCATTTTCTCCGCTTTCAGTTTTATCTCTTTGGGCAAAGCTCTAAAATTTGTATCCTCTACT
Source organism: Sphingobacterium sp. xlx-96 (assembly GCF_011007365.1). Taxonomy (GTDB): domain Bacteria; phylum Bacteroidota; class Bacteroidia; order Sphingobacteriales; family Sphingobacteriaceae; genus Sphingobacterium; species Sphingobacterium luzhongxinii. The sequence goes on from NZ_WFKM01000017.1 coordinate 54,791, forward strand.
TCACGGTATTCTTCGTTTTGGAGTAGTAATTTATTTTTTACCCCTTCTATTTTATTTTTAAGTCAGGGCGTAAAAGAAGCATTGAGGACTCTTGTCATAGGGTTGTCGTAGGCATATTGTACTTTTGTGATAGAAAATGATAAAAGAAGACACTATAGCGGTAAAAACTAGTTTTTAGGTAAAAAGTCAGTTTTAATAATTCACAAAGAACATTGACAATACAGGAGTTACAACGGATTACGTTATCCAGTCAGGGATTACTGTCCAAATCACCATTCGGAACAGGGAAAAATGCCGTGCTCAGTACATTGGAACAGCTTGGTTATTTACAGATTGATACTTTATCGATTGTTGAAAGAGCACATCACCACGTACTCTGGACAAGAGTTCCGGACTACGCTACCATCTATTTGGATGAACTGGTGAAAGAACGTAAAGTATTTGAATATTGGTTTCATGCCGCATCTTATCTTCCTATAAAGGACTTCCGATTTGTATTACCCCAGATGTCAAAGGTCAGACACAACGAGTCTCATTATTACAATGCAGACTCTAGAGTGATGAAGTATGTTATAGATACTATTCGTTCTGAAGGGCCGAAAAAAACAAGAGACTTTAAAAGCGTAGCCATAAAGGGAGGAAGTTGGTGGGAATGGAAACCAGCTAAAGTTGCTTTAGAGCGTCTTTTCTTACAGGGCGATTTGCTGATTTCAGAACGTAATGGCATGCAAAAGACATACGATATCCCTGAGAGAGTGTTACCTCATGATATTGATTTGACCGTACCTACTCCCGTCGAGTTTGCCTCGTATTTAGTAAATACATACTTGAAGGCCTATGGATGGACGACTGTCAGACAAATAACTCATCTTAAAGCAGGCGAAGCGATAAGAAAAAATGTAAGAGAAATTTTAAATACTATGCTTGAAGATCGAGTAATAGAAAAAATCAATATTGAAGGTTTCCCTTCTATTTTTGTATTAAATGATTTAATGGAGAAGCGAGCATGTAAGAATTTTTTGGAAATTAAGCTGTTATCCCCCTTCGATAATTCTATTATACACCGTGACCGGGTTAAGCAATTTTTCGATTTTGATTATCGTATCGAATGTTATACACCAAAGGAGAAAAGACAGTACGGGTATTTTTGCCTACCGATCCTATTTAGCTGCACATTTTTAGGTAGAGTAGATTGCAAAGCGCACCGAAAAGAAAGGAAGCTTGAAATTATACACCTTCATATTGAAAATTCGCAAATAGATTTTGAATTATGGGGTAAGTCTTTTGCCGAACGGATGAAACAATTTGCAGTCTTCAATGGCTGTACATTCGTGACGTTATCAAAGGTAAGTCCTGAAAATATGACGAGCGCTGTAAAGCATTTAGTACAGATAAACAACGATAGATCTGGACTCTCGCATCGATAGCTGAAGCCAAGTTTCTCGACTATCTCACCATGAAGAATTCCTTGTTGATCGTTGTGACAATAACAAGTGCGTTCATGCAGGGTAGTTAATATACAGACGGTTAGAAAAAAAAATATTTTGATACTAATCATTTATTCAGTTACTTTGTGAATCAAAGTACTTTTAATTACGTTGGACATGACCATAATAAACAACAGAGTAAAAATGGGTGCAGTTGGAATAGCAGCCATTTTGTCGATTCCCTTGATCGCTATGCAATTTTCATCCGAAGTCAAGTGGACGTTTTCAGATTTCATAATAGCGGCTTTTTTATTGACGGTGACAGGTCTGTTTTGCGAGTTGCTGATTCGGCTTGTCAGCAAAAGGTATTTGCGGTACGGGTTAATTTTTCTTGCAATACTGATACTTGCAGTTGTTTGGGCAGAGTTGGCTGTGGGTGTTTTTGGGAGTCCTTTTGCAGGAAGCTAGTGCATGATGGCAAGAGCTTCCTGCATGTATTGATAGGCGAGAAGAAGGGGGACGATATGCTTCATGAACTTGTCATGTAAACCATACGTCGGTACGACCGGGTTGATAGTTTTATAGAAGAACAATTGAGCCAGTTTTCGAAACCAAAGTTGAAAGCACTTTTAGCTTGTATCCCTCAGATAGCTAAATTGTGGGATGCATGATAGCCTTCTCTCTTGTCAAATGGAGATTTTTTAATTAGTTGATAGTACGTTGTCTTTTTTCAATTGATCGATGATTGCTTTCTTATATCCTTTTAAAAAACTATCCAATGAGCTAGGATTGTATGTTTCAGATTGTGTAGACCAGATTAGCTTATTCGTTCTCACGTCATATAGATTGGCTTCGAGGTAGTAGGTCTTATCTGTAGTATAGTATCCGTCATTATAGTTGCCATACCAAAAGTCATAATAACCTCCAAATGTGCCGTAGTATCCAAATCTGGTTACAGGATAGATACTGGTATTGGGCACATATCGACTTTCTGAAGTTTGGTCCAATAAGGCAATAGTCAAGATGGCGTCACTATTTGTTTCCGCAATTCTTCTCAGCGCCAGATCTGATTTCTTTGTTCCCGTTTTATTAAAATCTGGAGGAAACACTTCGATGCTTTTTACGGTATTTGTTCCAAGCATCTGTATTGCGTTCGCTATTTCGTCCTCTACCTTCTGACGTGCCGGTACGTTTTCAGTCAACGCTGCGACAAAAACCTTTTTGTACTTTGTGTCGCCTACAGCGGGAGCCTTCCAAGCCCCGGTGATGATACTTGAAGAGGCACATTGGCAAAATAGAAGCAATGTGATGCAAGCCTGATAAAATAATGTTTTCATAATACAATTTTTAATTTAATGATTTGTTTTTATCATGTACCCAATATCAAATCAATTGGATTTCAATAGTATAAACAGATATTATGATCAGTTGTTTTTGATATTTGATTACTCCATTTGATCAGAGAATCTTGTACGATTGTGATAGAACGGAAAAAAGGAGCATTTATTTGGATAGAGAGTCTTTAGGACTCTTGATGCCATGAAACAGAAAATTGCAGAATGATCAATAAAGAGAATAAATGTATTCGTAAGTTTGATTTAGCATCATTTTGGAAATGAAGTGCTGGCTGCCTCTCGGTCCAATCGAAAAATCAAAGTGGATCGACTCAGTATACACGGTTTGAAATCATATAAAGTCAATACAAATGCAATACATAAGAGAACATGGTAAAATATTTAGAAGAGGGTTTTTCTGCTGAAAAGCTGACTGAAGAATTGAACGATGAAGACTCAGGGTTTTATTTTGCCGTCGAAGATGAAAACGTTATTGGTTATTTGAAACTAAATTTTGGAACTTCACAAACAGAATTGAAAGACAGTAGTAGTAGCTTAGAAATAGAACGTATTTACGTGCTTCAAAACTACCACGGTAAGAAAGTAGGACAGATTCCTGTATGATAAAGCAATAGATGTCGCTAAAGAAAAGAGGGTCAGCTATGTCTGGCTGGGTGTTTCGGAGGAAAATTCACGAGCCATCCGATTCTATCAAAGAAATGGATTTGTAGAGTTTGATAAGCATATTTTCGTAATAGCCGAAGACGAGCAGACTGATATAATGATAAAAAAAGAGATGATTACTTTATAAAGTATTACTAAAGACCAGGACAAACGATTTAAAATAAATATTATGAGGCTAACATATAGAGATGCCAACAAAGCAGATCTAAACGAGATCGTAGATATCTATAATTCGACCATCGCTTCAAGGATGGTTACTGCAGATACGGTCCCGGTTTCTGTTGATAGTAGATTAGGGTGGTTCGATCGGCATAATCCGGAGAAAAGACCACTATGGGTTATAGAAGACGATTCTACAAAAATAATCGGTTGGGTGAGTTTTCAGTCATTTTATGGGAGACCAGCTTATGATGCAACCGTGGAAATCAGTATTTATATACACGAATCACAAAGAGGACAAGGTTTAGGAAAAGACATTCTTCAACACTCTTTAGAAAAAGCGCAAAATTTTGGTGTGAAGACTGTGCTTGGTTTTATTTTTGCGCACAATGAGCCCAGTATTAAATTGTTTAAGTATCTAGGTTTTGAAGAATGGGCTACACTTCCTGATATCGCTTTACTTGACGGCGTGGAGCATAGCCTCAAAATTTTAGGGAAGCGAATAGCCTGAGCCAATACCGGAGAATACTATCCGAATATGGGACACAATCCCCGCTTACTTCCGATTATCAGAATTTTTCATTAATATTGGAAACAAGCTTACTTACAGCACTAAAATTTCAGTTATGCGCCTTATTACATTTTCATTTTTGCTCTTTTGTGTCTTCATCACAAAGGGCCAGCAAGCCACAGTCTATAACCCCAATGCCAATGCCGAAGCTGAGATAGCCACTGCACTTAAACAGGCTAAAACCGAAAACAAACACGTGTTTCTGCAAATCGGAGGTAACTGGTGTAGCTGGTGCCTGTTGTTTAATAAATACACCCATGAAAATGATACCGTCAAAACAGCCTTCGACAAAAACTACGTAGTTGTCCATGTTAACTACAGCAAAGAACAAAAAAACGAGAAGTTGTTGTCTTCATTAGGTTACCCTCAACGTTTCGGATTTCCTGTATTTGTTATTCTCGATGCCAAAGGTAACCGTCTGCATACCCAAAACACGGCACACCTAGAACAGGGGCACGGGTATGATACGAAGAGGGTAGTAGGCTTCTTAGAAAACTGGTCGCCCAAGGCATTGGATCCGGCGAGTTATGCTGAGAAAAAATAAGATGTATCAAATCTGTAATAATAGGAAAGGTTGTGGGATAAATATCACAACCTTTCTCATTTCCTGATGGAATGGCCAATGACATGGCCTACCGAAACAAAATGCGAAAAGAAGCTTAAAGCACATCTATTAGCACCCGGATACTCATATAAGCCATCAAAACCACTATTATTGCTCCCACTAGCGTCAATAATGGAGGCTGCTTATACGAGCCGACAATTGTTGGTTTATAAGCTGCAATCAGCATTACCGACAGCGAAATAGGCAATATAATTCCGTTGATTGCTCCAGCCATAATCAGGAGATTAACTGGTTTGCCCAGCACGATAAATAGCATCGTCGAAATCAGAATGAATCCGATGATAACCCAATTTTCATTTTTAGCGATCTTCGTGCTAAATGATTTGATGAAAGAAACGGAGGTGTATGCCGATCCGATGATAGATGTCACCGCCGCGGCAAACATAACGAGACCGAACAATCGGTAACCAAAGTTTCCGGCAGCAAGCTGAAATACAGAAGCCGTCGGATTGCTATCGTCAATCGATAAGCCTTGTTGTATAATACCCAATGACGCCAAAAATAGACAGATACGCACTAGCGATGCTGCCGATATCCCCATTACTGCACTTCTGCTAACCTCGGGCAAAGCCTCCTTTCCCTTGATGTCCGCATCGACCAAACGGTGTCCGCCGGCAAAGGTGATGTACCCACCTACCGTGCCCCCTATCAATGTAATGATAGCGATAAAGTCGATCTTGAGCGGTAGCACCGTTCTTAAGGCTGCTTCAACTACCGGTGGACTTGCTATGATTGCAATGTAAACAATAGCCAAGATCATAATACCCGCCATAACCTGGGTAAAGCGATCCATGGCCTTTCCGATCTGTCTGTTTAAAAATACAGCAATAGCGATAAAAGCAGATAATATAGCTCCGGTGGTCACAGGGATACCGAACAACGCTTCGAGCCCCAGTCCAGCTCCGGCTACATTGCCAATATTAAAAGCCAGACCGCCCAGAATAATTAGCAATGAAAGAAAGACACCTAGACCAGGCAACAACTTATTGGCAATATCCTGAGCACGCATCTCGGATACTGCAATAATGCGCCAGATATTTAATTGCACACCGATATCTATGAGGATGGATATCAATATCACGAAGCCGAAACTGGCGCCCAACGATTTGGTAAAAACAGTTGTCTGTGTCAAAAAGCCTGGACCTATTGCCGATGTAGCCATCAATAGTGCTGCACCAATGAGCGCTGACGTATTTTTTTTGGTCATCTGATTTCTATATCCTCAGCTATTAATTGTTCATTTATCTTTCTAGCAAATAGAATTGCTTCCGCATTGTCCCCGTGCAGACATATGGTATCCACCTGTATATCCACCTCAAGCCCTTGCATTGATATTACTTTCCCCTCCTTGATCATTCGGATCACCTGCTGGGCAGCTCGTCTGTAGTCATGGATTAGCGCATCTGCATCTTGTCTAGGTGTTAGGCTACCATCGTGCTGGTAGGTACGATCAGCAAATACTTCGCTGTATACAGTCAGCCCTTTTCCCCTTCCTGCGGTGATCGACTCACTCCCCGATAGGCCGAATAGAATCAATCCGGGATCTATATCAAATACCGCCTGTGCGATGGCATCGGCAAGGTCGCGCTTCCGTGCAGCCATATTGTAGAGTGCCCCGTGCGGTTTGACATGCTGGAGTTTCAGTCCTTTTGTCTTGGCACACGCTGCAAGAGCGCCTATCTGGTACACCATCAGTTCATAAACCTCGCGCGGTGTGACCTGTATTTCCCTTCTGCCAAAACCCAGTAGGTCCTGAAATCCAGGATGAGCACCTATCCGTATAGGATAGGCCGCCGCCAGTTGTAAGGTCCGCATCATGGTCGAAGGATCGCCCGCATGAAAACCACAGGCTATATTTACCGACGACACATAAGGTAGTATAGCTTTATCATCACCCATTGCCCAAGGGCCAAAACTCTCACCCATATCGCAGTTGAGGTCTACTGTGTATTTATTCGTCATACTTGAACGCTATTGCACGGTTTAATTGCTGTAAGTTTTTGAAGCGGAGACGTAATAATTCTTGCGCCTCATCAATTGTAATAAATTTAAAATCAATCTGATCCATTGGTGCCATCTGCGCTAGCAAAGGCAGGTCTATAGTCGCCACCTGAGCGATCACGGGGTATCCTCCCGTGGTAGGATGATCGGCCATCAGTACGATGGCATTTCCCTGAGGTGGTACCTGAATGGTACCAAACGTGACTGCCGAGGACAACATCTCCGTTTTTTCTTTGAGACGTAGTGGATTAGATTCCAAGCGATATCCCATACGATCAGAAGCACGGTTTAAAGTAAAAGTACCGGACAGGAAGTCTAGATGCGCAGACGTATCAAAGCGCTCAAATTGTGGGCCCGCCGTGACCCGGATCGTCCGGATGGCAAGATCACCGTATAGAGAAGGATTCATCTGCCAGTTAAACTCAGTTTTTGCCCCCACATAAGGGCTACGAAATCCGATATGATCGTGTTTCTTTAATGCTCGGCCCTCATATCCGCCTATTCCGGCTTTGATATACGTGGAGCGGCTTTCTAATACCTCAGGAATGTCCAGTCCTCCATAAAAACAGATATAACTGCGACATCCCGAAACAGTTTTTCCAAAAGAAAGCGCTCCTCCTTGCGGTACAAAAACCGGCTTCCACATCGCTATAGGTGTTCCATCTATGGTAGGAGATAGGTCGCCTCCAGTTATACAAATCAATTGGTCTTTCTCAAAATAGAGCGTAGGCCCCAGATTCGTACACTCTATCGCAGCCTCTCCCTCTTTGTTGGCTAGGATGGCGTTTCCCAGCTGCAATGCCCAGGTATCCATAGCACCGCATACCGCTATCCCATATCGTTGGTACCCGTATCGACCGAGATCTTGTATACTCGTCAGTAGCCCCGCTTTGAACACCCTAATACCCATAATTGTCCTGTATTAAATGCTCAAAATCTTCTTTATCGACAGTCACAAACCGTAGCCGATCACCAGCTTCCAAGTAGGATGGTTTATCCCGATGCACATCAAACAGTCGTAGTGGTGTATGACCTATGATCTGCCAACCTCCTGGTGTTTGCATAGGATAGATACCGGTCTGTTGTCCCGCAATACCCACCGCTCCGGCATGGATCTTCAGTCGGGGCACTTCTTTGCGTGGTGTCGCGATACTGCTATCCATACCACCCAAATACGGAAAACCGGGTACGAACCCGATCATGTATACCAGATACTCATTCTTACTATGTATACGGATTACTTCTTCCACGCTCAGCCCATTATACTGTGCCACGTATGCCAGATCAGGACCATTGTAATAAACCGGGATTTCCTTTACCATAATGGATTGGGGCTGCTGTTCCGGTATATTTTTTAACACGTCGGAGAGCGATTTGATTAGCTCCTCATATCGAATCGTCAGCGGATCGTAGTAGATGGTTATTGTCGTATAGGCGGGCACATACTCCACGATACCAGACTTAGTCCAGTTCGCAAGACAAGCTACTACTTTTCTTATCTGTATGTTCACTTCTTCCGAAATATGGTCACCAAAAGACAAGACGACAGATCGATCGCCTAGAGGATAATATCTTATGGTGTCCATAATTTGCATGTTATAACTACACAAAGATTACAATTATCCTGCTATAATCAAATCTTAAGGTCAAATATGACGCACTGGTCTTTAATAAATTGTTGATCAATCTTTAAATAAAGATTAATGATAACGATGCCAGGTTACATATCTCAAATTGAATTAAATATTCTGTCTCTTTTAGAGGGTATCCATCTTCAGACTGGAATGCCCTATCGGTAACGACAAATTCGTACGCTTTATCTTTCTGGATATTCAATTCAAGCCATAGCGTCTTTCTGTCTTCGCTAAAACCTATGATCTTTTCGAGAGGAAAGTACGCTCTACCTTTTTCGGAAAACTTTATCGAGGTGCCATCTTTCATTGGTTTGGAAAAGACAATACCTATCTTTTTTGTTATAGAGGCTATTACCTTATCCTCCCCAATAGGCGTTACACATTCGACGGTGGGACATTCCCATTTGGATTTAATAACCTTTGGAAATCACATAAGCTTCTATTTACCCCTCATTCGTACTAAATCCATGCTCTTTCAATACGTCTTCCGGCACACCAGTCCAAACTCCCGGTTTGTTGCCCACATAACCTAAATCATCAATTCCAATCTTCGAGGTATAAAATCCTGATGCGGTTAAATTCCGTAGAGTCTTAAAAAAATTAACACCTTGCTCCACTTCAGGATTGTTTTTCGAAGGAAAAGCGATCTCATCCAAGAGGGCTACCTGCTGGTTTTCTTTACAGTTCTTAAATGCCTGCCCAAATTTTTTTTGGCAACGGATATCTATCCATTTTAGCCCGCCTCGCATCGGCGTTTTATATTCTGGCATATCTTTAACCATAAACTCTATAAAATCGGGCACGCCAGCTTCCGAAGCACTCCCTGAAAAGTCGTCCTTTGGAATAATATAGTCTGCCAGTATTGCAATGGTAGCCATCTCATGTTCAGAAAAAAACTGCTCTTCGTATAAGTTTAAATTTCTTTCATGTTCAAAGTCTTGAATACCGGGCAACTTATCGTTAAGATTTTTTGTTGCATTCGAACTATTGCTTTGTTTTTCTTGGCTACAAGATTTTGTAAGAATTCCAGTTCCTGCTGCTAGAAAACCAAGTGCTTTTAGTGAATCTCTTCTATTCATAGCATTAGCTGTTTAATTTTTTATTTTCTTCAAGTATGTATTCTGCCGTACGCATAGAGAGGGCTAGGATAGTCCATGTTAGGTTTTTGTCTCCCTGTTGTACAAAAGGTCCTGCATCTACCACGTATAGATTTTTGCAGTCATGTGCCTGTCCCCATTTGTTTAACACAGATTTTTTTGGATCATTTCCCATACGTGTCGTACCGCCTTCATGTATGATTTTCCCTGGAGCTTCTAGACCATAGAGTGTATCTGCGCCATGTATTTTAGATGTTATAACTGCACCCATTTCGTGCATAATAGATTGGAAAGTTTCTTGCATGTGCTTCGCTTGGAGAATTTCCTCATTTGCCCATTTATAATTGAAACGCAATATTGGAATACCGAATTTATCCACCTTATTAGGGTCTATTTCGCAGTAGTTGTCTATTCTTTCTATCGCTGTACCGCGACCGGCCATACCCACATTTGAACCATAAAAACGTCTATATTGTTCTTTCAATCCACTGCCATATCCCATTTCTCCCATTGGTTTTCCGTCTTTACTAGGGATTTTATCTCCCAACTCAGCTGTTCCACCAAAAATTCCGTAGGACGGCATCCGCATTCCTCCTCCATATTCAATATGATACCCTCTGGGGAAATCTAGTTTTTTGTTGTCTAACCACCAGGGTGAGTATATGTGTACGCTACCAACACCATCCTCATTGTACCTTTTTCTATCTAGGAGTTGAGGAAGAAAACCACTAAGACCGGCTCCTGTCGAGTCGTGTAGATATCTCCCCACCAAGCCTGAGCTATTTCCAATACCGTTAGGGTGCGCCGTTGATTTAGAATTCAGCATTAAACGTGCACTTTCACACGCACTAGCTCCTAATATTATCTTTTTACCTTTTACAGTATACTCTTGCAGGTCTTTAGTATCCACATAAGAAACACCGATAGCTTGCCCTTCGTCATTTGTCAGTACTTCCCGTACCATGGCATTATCAATAACCTTGAGATTCCCAGTTTTCATCGCTGGAATAACCAAGCACGATGAAGACGAAAAGTCGCCATATACCTTACATGCCCGGCCACATTGCCCGCAATAGAAACATGTGCCTCGGTCTTTCGCTCCGGGCAAAGGCTCTGTCAGTACAGAACCGCGGCCTGCAATTACTGGGACTCCAGCTTTTGCACCTCCTTTACGGATGTAGAGCTCATTCAAGCGTGGTTTAGGTGGTTTTAAGAAAATCCCATCAGGTTCATTATGTATACCTTCTACAGTACCGTAAATACCTATCATACGGTCTATGCGATCGTAATAAGGCTTCACTTCATCGTAGGTAATCGGCCATGCGTCAGTGAGGTCATCCTTTGGTTGAAAGTCATCGGGGCCCATTCGTAACGAAATTCTGCCCCAGTGGTTAGTTCTTCCACCTAACATCCGGGCTCGAAACCATTCAAATTCTGTCCCATTTGTTTTGCTGTAAGGCTCGCCATCTATTTGCCAACCACCATATGCGGCATCAAAATCACCAAACGGCCTAGTTGTGCTAGCCCCTCTTCTCGGTGATTCCCATGGCCAGCGGAGCTGTAAAGCGTCTATCGCTGGGTCGTAAAAAGGCCCTGCCTCGAGCATAAGTACCTTTAAGCCAGCATGGGCAAGTATATATCCTGCCATACCACCTCCAGCCCCCGAACCTACAACTATTGCATCATAGTTTTCATTTGATTCAATAATTTGAAATGTTTTCATAAAACCGTTTATATTAATCAATATTTAGCATTTTCATCATTACGAACTTTATTAAAAGCTTTCTTTATGCAAAATGAGAAAAAAACTAAAGAACTGATTCCTCCGGATTGTTAACGACTTGTTAATAGTGCTGCTTTTGTAACACGTTATTGGTAAATATTATGCGATTTATTTAGGTTTGAGAAATACTAACTAATTATTTCATGCTAAAGAAGACGAAAGAGCGCTTGTTGTCCAGTACTATGTTAAAAGTTACGGCAAGCCTCTGTTTTATTATTTTATTAGGACTGCATTATAAGCTTATTTCAGACGCATACGAGACCAAAAATACCGAGCTATTTCGCGTTGAGAAAGAGCGGATAAAGGCTGCGTATGAAAAAGCCATCATTAATGATAAGCTATTTCCAGGAGGGCAACATATCATTGATAGCATCCTGTCGGTAGAAATGCTAAAAGAACTGGAAATGCTACATCAAGCAAACAGTTCAAAACTTTATACTATCAGTAATGATCTCTATCGAGACATTCTAGTAGCTTTGAAAAAAGATAATAACATCGATTCCCTCCTGTACAATATTTACCTTGAGCAAGGTTTAGATGCCGATACTATTGACCACACATTAGTGATACACACCTTTTTGATCACTTTTGATGGCAAAGAGTATCTACCTTTTGGGTAAAAACCCGATCAAGCTTTTCAACCAACCTTACTTTCGGGCAAATGGGATATTGTTCATCCTTCCAGCCTAGTATCCACTATTACCGTTTCCGATCCGATTCCTTATACCTACAGGTTTGGTTTTGCATTGTATATTCAACAAGATCACGCTATTTGGCATACCCTCATTGGGATTTTACCGCTATTATTTCTTTCAGGTATCAGTATTCTACTCCTGTTATTTGTATACTTTGTAACATTCAACAATTGGATAAAGCAAAAAAAAATGAACGAAATAATCAGTGATTTTGTCAATAGCATAACCCATGAATATAAAACCCCGATATCGACCATTAAAGTCTGTGTTAAGAACCTTCAACGTGAAGCAGTAGATAAACTGCGTATGGACACCATAATATCGGGCTTGTCTATTATCGAGAGGCAATCAGATCGTTTAAACAACCTCATGGATAAGGTTATCTACGCGAGCATGTTTGATCCAGTATGCATTGAGAAGACAGAGCAGCCCATAGTTCAAGATCTTGAGACTGTATTAAATGATCTTCGGTTAAAATTCCAACTGAACGAGAAGATCATTATTCACTCGCATTTAGAGGCAAAAGACCTTTACATCAAATACAACTTGTTTCTTTTTACAACTGTTTTAATTAATTTGGTTCAAAATGCGGTCAAGTTTAATGATTCTGACTTTATTCAAGTAATAGTGGAACTAAAAGAAATAGATGATAGATTGTCGTTATCTGTATCCGATAATGGTATAGGTATTTCAGAAGAAGATCAAAAGCGGGTATTTGATCGTTTTTATCAAGGTAAAACATCTAGAAATCGGGGTGGTATAGGCTTAGGTCTTTATTATGTAAGACGGTTGGTTGTTACACATAATTGGACAATTGAGGTTAGATCCAAACTGAATACAGGTACTACTTTTAAAATTACAATCCCAAAGTATAAATAAAGTACATTATGAAAAACAAGATTCTTTTGATAGAAGACGATTTAGACCTCGGCGAGCAGACTACCTATTACTTGCGATCATCCGGGTTTGATATCACCTGGAGCAAAAACGCTACAGAAGCTTTGTCCTCATTACAATTGAATACTTTTAACCTTCTTTTGGTAGATATTCAGATGCCCGATATGGATGGTTTTGAGTTGCTACGAAAGGTACTGTTAATCTATCCTCAACAGCGATTTATATTTTTAACAGCTCGAGATAATAAAGAAAGTAAGATCCGAGGATTAAAGCTTGGCGGAGAAGATTACGTTACAAAACCATTCGATATTGAAGAGCTTTCCTGGCGTATTCATAATATTATAAACCGTCAACAGGTGCGTCAAACTTCTGATTTGATTATTGGAGATATTCGATTGCTCCAAGATCAAATGATGTTATCATTTCCCAACAAACACCAGGTCAGCCTAACAGAGCGAGAGTTTGAGGTTTGGAAATATTTTGCCTTAAATACAAATCGTGTTTTGAGGAGAGAAGACATCTTGTTGGCTGTTTGGGGCGAGAACGACTACTTTCTTGGCCGAAGCTTAGATGTTTTTGTTTCTCGAATACGCAAGTTATTGTCTTACTCTCGTAATGTACAGCTAGAAACCGTTTATAAAGTCGGGTTCATTTTTAGGGCACCAAGCACCTAATTTCTATCTATTAACAAGTTGTTAACAAGCGAATAACATTTGATTAACAAGTTCATTTGACAATGAGCCGTATCTTCAAATTGCTAATTATTTGAAGTACTTCAGCTCATTATTAATGTATATAATAACTAACTGAAGTTTAGCTTTTCTCGCATCACGGATCCAAATATGGTTGTTTTAGATGTAATCTTTTGCAACAAATTATTTGGGATAAAGGAGAAGGTGTCTTGAGCTTCTGAAGCTGTATTTCCTTTTATTTGATTCAAAGCAGCGAGGAGCAGAATTTGGTAGTTAGTATGTGTTCAAGTGGTTTTTTTAACCCGATTTGAAGTGCATTTATAGTTTATAATATAGACTTACTAAATAATAAAACCATCGTAGGAGTTGTTATTTTGATTAACAATTATTTTTAACAAACTAAACTTATGTACAAGCACTAACCGATTACTTATGAGAAAATTTATCAATTTTAAAACCAAGAGAAATTCCTGGCTATTACTACCATTCGCTCTATTCAGCACCGATGTCAGTCCGATTTATGCACTGACGACCCCCAAATTTTCAGCCAGTGGATTTTCTGTGGCACAAAGTGTTCAGTCTGTTTCGGGGGTTGTTCATGATGGAGAGACAGGAGAACCTCTTATTGGAGTCACAGTTTCTTTAAAAGGAGGCAAAGTTGCTACACAGACCGATTCAAATGGGCGTTTTCAAATACAAGCCGCAGTCGGGGAGATTTTAATAGTTTCTTACATGGGCTATACCGCTCGTGAGATTACAGTTTCTGGCTCCGCTCTAACTATCACATTAACTGCCGATAGCTCAACACTGGACGAAGTAGTGGTGGTTGGTTATGGTTCACAGAGAAAGAGCGAGATTACTTCAGCTGTTGCTTCCATAAAAGAGAAAGACTTTAATCAAGGAGGCATGCGGAGCCCGATGGATCTAGTGCAGGGCAAAGTCGCGGGATTGAACATTACACGTACACAAGGTAGCAATCCCAATTCTGGCTCCAGTATCCAATTACGTGGCATGGCCTCTATGAAGGGAGGAAATTCGCCTTTGATTGTTATCGATGGTATACCTGGAGGTAACTTGGATTTAGTTAAACAGGGCGATATCGAGTCTATTGACGTGCTTAAAGATGGTTCGGCAGCAGCAATCTATGGAACTAGGGGCAATGGTGGTGTTATCTTAATAACTACCAAAAGAGGAAAAGCAGGAACATCTTTTTTTGATTATCAAACCTACGGGCAAATAGAGTCTGTCGCTAGAAGGCCGTCTATGCTTTCAGCAGATCGATTTAGAGCATTAGTTGTTGAGGGGCAGAATCGTCCCTCGCTAGATATCGGACACAGTACAGATCTTTATAACGAGCTGATTAACAAAGATAATTTTTCTCATTTTCATAATTTTAGTGCGAGTGGCGGTAGTGATAAATCTACCTATAGAGCTTCTTTAAACTATCAAGATGCCAAAGGCATTGCCAAGCAAAACGAAAGAGAGCAGTTTGGTGGCCGTCTGAGTTTTACACAAACAGGTTTAAATGAGCGACTTACTTTCGCTACCAATATAGCGGCTAATTTTAACAAAGCGGATCTATTGGGTGGTAAGACCGAGTATTTTGAACAAGCTATACAGCGTAATCCTACCGCGCCGATATATAACGAGGATGGATCTTTTTACGAAACACAGGGATACAACAACTTCAATCCGCTAAGCCGTTTGGCGAATAGAATTGAAGAACGTAACCAGCAGACATTTTCGGGCGATGCCCGCTTAAAGTTACAGATTATAGCGTCTTTAAGCGTTTCTGCTTTTGGTTCTTATGTACGCGACAGTTGGAACGATAGACAGTTTCGATCCATTAAAGACTGGGATCAGCGGCCTAACTCTCCTTATTTGGGTACAGCCTATGCATACAAGAGGAACGAAATGAATGACAGTAAAACATTTGAGATTACTGCGGATTACAAAAAGAAGTTTGCAGATAAACACGAGGTTACGGGGTTATTAGGCTATAGTTATCAATATTCTACCTTAGAGTGGTTTGAGATGTCCAACAGTGGTTTTACCACAGATGCTTTTCTCGACTGGAATATAGGCGCTGGTACAGCTATATCTAACGACAAACTTCCGCGACCTGGATTGGGATCCTTCAAAGAGGATAATAAATTAATATCATTTTTCGGACGTGTTAATTATACATACGATTCTCGTTACTTTTTAACGGCTATACTACGTCGCGAAGGATCTTCTCGTTTTGGCGATAATAATAAATGGGGGAATTTTCCCGCTGTTTCCGCCGGTTGGAATATCAGTAATGAAGAGTTTTTTTCCAATAGGGATATCGTGAATGATCTTAAGATACGAATTGGTTATGGTGTTACCGGTAACCAAGGATTTCCTAACTATAAGTCTTTGATTTTATTATCTACTGGAGGTGTATATCCTCAAAATGGAAATTACTATCAAACTTATGGCCCCTCGTCGAACCCTAATCTTAATTTAAAATGGGAACAAAAAGCCGAGTTAAATATTGGTCTTGATTTCGGTCTATTGGATAATCGTATCACGGGTAGTGTTGATGTGTATAATAGGAAAACTAAAGACTTGTTAAACGAATACACAGCGCAACAGCCGGCTTTTGTGAAAAACTTAATCTGGTACAACGTTGGCGAAGTATCCAATAAGGGTATCGAGCTACAGCTTTCAGCAACTGCAATGCAGAGAAATGACTTTCAGTGGGATATCAATTTTACTGGAAACTACCAAAAAAACAATCTAACTAAAATGTCTAATGACCGTTTTAAGAGTAGTTGGATGACTTTTGGCGGGCTTCCTTCTCCGGGCAACTTAGGTGATGCTATTCGTTTGGAAGAGGGCGGAGAGATCGGATCATTCTACGGTAAACGTTTTGCTGGTTTTACCGACGAAGGGAAGTGGTTGTTTTATAAAGCCGACGGCTCTACAGGAAGAGCATCAGAAATCAATGAAAATGATCTGGCCTATATCGGTAATGGTGTACCTAAATTTCAGGCATCCTTATCCAATCGGTTTTCCTATAAAGGTTTTGACTTAACCGTATTTTTCAGAGGTAAGTTTAAATACGACATTTTGAACACTGCCGATATGTTTTTTGGTAATCAGAAGTGGCTACCGAATAACGTATTTGAGAGTGCTTTTGATAGAAATAAAAAAATTAATGATGATCCTCAATATTCCGATTATTACTTAGAGAATGGATCGTTCTTGAAACTGGATAACATCACTTTTGGTTACAATTTCAAGATGCAAAATAATTATGTGAGAAATCTCTACCTATATGCCTCTGCACGAAATTTAGCTACTATTACAAGCTACAAAGGATTGGATCCCGAGTTGCAGGATACCGGGTTTGATGCTGGTATTGATACCCGTACCTTTTACCCAAGAACACAGTCATGGACTATAGGTTTAAATGTTGGTTTCTAAATAAAAAAGATAGACAAATGAAAAGATCTAATAGATTAATAGTAGGACTTATATCATCAGCTTTAATAGGAGGGACGTTCCTCAGCTGTACAGATTTACAGGAGAAAGTATATAGCGAAATAAAAGCGGATAACTTTTATAGTAATAAATTAGAGGTTATGCAGGCGGCGCTTCGCCCGTACACGCACATGCAGTCGTGGTTAGCTCCTACAGGTGGTAGTGGGTATTATTACCACTCCGAGTTATCCGCTGATCAGTTGGCTTGGCCGCAGAAAGGGAAGCATGGCTACGATTCTGGCGATCATATTCGTATGCACTGCCATACTTGGACAAGTAATGAGTCTCGTATTCGTAATGCCTGGAGGGGAATGTGGGAAGGGGTAGGCTACGTCAATAATGCGATTAATGATATACAAGGTCTTAATTTGCCTAAAATAGGTATGACAGAAAACGAAGGGCTTACTATCTTAGCACAACTAAAGGTCCTTCGTGCCTTTCATTACTTGAAAATCATGGATATGTGGGGTAATGTGCCTATCGCTACTAAAGTCGGCGATCCGATCAACCCCGAGACAAAGTCGCGCGCCGAAGTTTTCAAGTTTATAGAGAGCGAAATCAACAATAATATTGATCAGTTGCCTCTGACAAGTCGAGAAACTATAGGTCAGGTTTCTAAAGCATCGGCTTATGCCATGTTGGCAGAGTTGTATTTGAATGCCGAGAAATGGACCGGTACAGCAAGGTGGGACGATTGTATTGCCGCCTGCAATAAAATTATCTTGGGCGAAGGAGGCGGGATTGATGGCATTCCTCAGCTTAGCGCAGATATTAACTCCGTTTTTTCCAACGCGAACGATTTTCATAAAGAATCTCTGTTCCAGTTTCAATTTAGTAGAAGGGGAGGGTTGAATTTTGGTTGGGGCGGATTCTTTATGGGATATGACAACATGAAGGATGTCTTGAAAGTAGCTTATGGCGGATGGAATGCTTTCGTCGTAATTCCAAGTGCTTTCGACGCATATGCAGCGAATGATCTTCGTAAAAAACAGTGGTTTTTGTTTGGCCCTCAATATAAATACGGCACCACTATACCTATTCTAGGCACAGAAGAGTGGGACGGCAAACCCTTCGCTTATGTTAATACGATCAGGAGAGAAAGCGAGGGAGACTTAACCTCACAAGGATCAATGACACAAGGGGAGGAAAATTCTGGAGCTCGTTTCCATAAATACAAATCAGGAACTTTGGATGAACCTAATTATTTGGAAAATGATTATATCCTGTATCGCTTGACGGAAATTTATTTTAATAAAGCAGAGGCTCTCATGCGTAAAAATGGAGATGTCGCTACGAGTGAAGCTGTGAATTTAATTAACGAATCTCGTAAACGCGCTTTTGATCAAACAGATTGGCCAACCGAAAAATACACTGTCACCACCTTGACTTTGAAAGAGCTTTTGGCAGAAAGAGGAAGAGAGTTTATTTTCGAAGGCAAAAGACGAACGGATCTAATTCGTTTTGGAGAATTTATCAACGGCACTTGGTGGGATCATAAAGCAACCAAAGATGTGAATCGGGAACTATTTGCGATCCCCATTAATCAGATTGACAATAATCCTAATCTGAAACAAAATCCCGGATACGAGTAGTCGTTTAAAAAACGTACTTTGAACTCGGTTGGGATATAACATCTTATCAAAACGAGCAAGAGGATCCATTCGACATATTGTCGGATGGATCCTCTTGCTCATGGTTATGCAGTGTATGAAAAATACGGTAAAAAGAAAGAGGTGACACACCTTGCTTGCTGGGCACATGTGCGCAATGAGTTTGAAAAAGCACTGGATAATGATAAGCAAAGAGCTGAAAAGGCATTATTCATGATTCAAAAACTTTACGCTATAGAAAGTCGCGTCAAAGAAGGTGAGCTTGACGCCAAACAGATCAAAGAAATCCGTCTGACCGAATCACTGCCTGTTATCAACGAACTGGGAAAATGGATCTTTGAAGAGATAAAAAACACACTCCCTAAAAGTCAGATTGGTCAAGCAACATTCTGTGCATCAGCTGTTAGGGACTTCGCTGTCTCTTACCAACGCCTGTTGGGCCATGGCTCGGTTTAATATTCTGCCTCTGTCTTGAGATATTTCATTTATTGTTTTTTTTGGTAAGACGTTTTCCTTTGAAACATCCCCGAAAGAAAAAAATGCTGTATTAAAGTTTATGTTTATTTATATGGTAGAGGAGATGGGGTTCAAAACCAAATTAATCACATTGAAAGACATTATATTATTTCAATTACTTTTAGTTTTCGCCCTACCACTTGTCATCCGTATTTTTAAAAGAAAGGATATCATGTTTCCAGTTGCTATACGCCTGAAGAACGAGATCGGTCAATAATATAAAATAAAGAACATTCCAAGATTTATGCTTTTTGATAAAGAAGGCCGAATTATAAAAGCTTATAATCCATATGCTTCTGATCGATAGTTGAAAACTATGCTTGAGGCGGTATTAGCAAAATAATACCGAAGTTATTTTCTATATTAAAAATCTTCGACCTATATTTAATTACTATCAATATAAAATTCATTATACCTTGTCACAGGGTAAAAAACTTATTCAAATGAAAAAAATAATTTTATCAGCTGCCTTGCTCGTTGGATTTACAGCAACCGTTGCTCAAGTAAGTGAAATACGCGGAACCGTAAAAGCAGAACACGCAAGTATAAAAGACAATATCTCTTTGATGAAAATAGAAGATGGAGAGCCAAAAGTAATTGCGACAAGCAATCTATCTAAAAATGGTTTCTTTGGCTTTTTATTTATTCCTGAATCTGAAGGCTTTTATGTTCTAGGATCTCCAGATATCTCAAAAGGACAGTTTCCTGTTTATCTTAAGCCAGCTGATAAAGCAGAACTGACAATTGATGGTGTACACGCCGAATTTACTGGCGAAAATACCCCTGAAAATATAGTTCTGGACAAATGGTTGACTTTTACAAAAAAAATAAAAAGAATGTCAGTTCACCCTATGACTATTTTATCTAAATCAGATTTGAGCAGCTACAAAGATTTTTTTCCTGAACTGACTGCAATCGCTTCACAAACTGATGAATTTAGGAAAGGGATAAGAACAAATAACCTCTATTTTAATGAATTGATGAAAGAGGTTACTACTTATGATATTGATTTTTATGCACTGAGTTTCCTGCGGTTGCCATCCACTCCATGGGCACCCACTCCTAAAAAAGAGGATTACCCTGCTTATTATGGTTCTATTGTAAGCAAAAATAAATTTCCAAATGATAAATTATTTAGTGTCCATTATGGTAAAAGTTACTTAAAAGAGTATGTTGATTTTGCTTCAGACAATAATTTGGATATGGCTGGAAAGCTCGGGCTGTTGGCCACTGATCGTCAAAAAGCTGAATATATATTGTATACTCAAATACCGAAAATAAAAACATATGATCATTATACGGACATGATGAATAATTATGGGCAGTACTTTAAAACAGAAAGTCAAAAAAGGCGAGCTGAAAATTCAGGAGCCCGGTTTTACGAGAAAAAGCCCGGAGGGATAGCTTCTGATTTCGAATATCCAGATGTCCATGGGAAGATGGTGTCGTTAAGTGGCCAAAAAGGAAAAGTAGTCCTGGTAGATGTATGGGCAACATGGTGTGGTCCATGTAAGAAGGAAATACCTGCTCTAAAAAAAATAGAAGAGGAAATGGAGGGAAAGGATGTCGTAATTATCAGTATATCTGTAGACGAACTGAAGGATAAAGAAAAATGGTCCAAAATGGTCAACGATGCAGACTTAGGTGGAGTTCAGCTTTTTGCCGGAGCAAAGTCTAAGATATCGGATGATTATAAGATTACCAGTATCCCTCGTTTTATGGTCTTTGATAAAGAAGGTAAAATAGTGAGTGTGGATGCGCCTAGACCCTCAAATCCAGCATTGAAACAAATGCTTGAAAAAGAACTGGCCAAGTAGAAATTAACATATTCAGGAATTATAATATATTTGCGTCGTTGAGCGATAATTTACCTCAACGACGTTATTATAATAAAATAGACCAAACAAATATGAAGTACCTAATGGCAGCTGTGATATTTTTGACTATAAGTGGTTTTAGTCAAAAAGCAGCTGAAATAGAAAAAGATAATATATCAATTTTTAAAGATGCCTTATTCTTTGATGGATATGCCAATTTAGTAGATTATCAAGTTCCTCCTGAGATTATTCGGACCAATACAACATATGTCAGAAAACTGACTGCTCCTGAACTGAAAAGAATAAATGGCACTTTAGAAATGCAGGTCCTCCTAAAACCTGCTTGTGACAATTATGATCGTATCGCCAATGTGTCTTTAGCACTAGTTGAAAAGGGACAGACTTATAGTAAAGATGCTATTCATATTGAAATAGGCCGTTTTATCACACCATTCATGGATAAAAATAAGAGCCCAAATGAGGTTCCTTATATTTGGAATGTCGATCATATTGCTCAAATATTGTTGGATAAAAAAATGAATGCACAGTATGATTTTTATATCGGGTTAAGCATGTTTGGTGTTTCATCAGCGGCACAAAAAGAGGTGAAAGGTTGTGAAGGTAGAAAGGATGTGTTTATTGGTAACTTATCATTTATTATAAATAAGAAAAATGTCAAGAAAAAGAAGCTTACTGAAATGAAGAGTATTGTTTATGATTACAAATTGAACAACTATAAAAATACGGATACCTTAGGCAAAACGGTGAAAGAGATTACACTGGTATTAGACGCTAATATTGAGAATGCAAAAATTTATCTCATTACATCGAATCACGGTGCTAACAGAGGAGGGGAGGAATATACCCGGCGCATCCACAATGTTTACTTGGATGGTAAGCTGGTGCTGAACTACATTCCCGGAGAGCCAAGTTGTGAGCCATATCGGGTTTATAATACGCAAGGAAATGGTATTTATGGACGTAAGCCGCGTACCGATAAGGAGTGGCAATCTTTCTCAAACTGGTGTCCAGGTGCTCTGATACCTACTCGAGTGATCGAATTGGGGAGACTCAAAAAAGGGAGTCATGTCTTTAAAATAGAAGTACCAGACGCACAATTCTTAGAAAACAAAGGTTATATTCCCGTATCTGCATTTATACAAGGTTAATTTGAAACTATTGTAATAATAGAAAGGAGGCTATATGGGAGAGCAAAACGTGAAATAGTTAAGGGGCCGTCTCTTTTGAGACAGCCCCTTTTTTGTTTATTAATGTTTTTCTTCTTGATTTAATCATTTGAACAGATCTTTTAATTTACCTTCTATAAAAATGATATTTACAATTTTGCAACTCTGCAATTTTAACTCTTTGTTTTGTATCCCCTCCTGTGTGTAGATACGCTAGGTGGAAAATAACTCAATTATTTAAAAGAATAAAAATTAAAGTTGTTTTAAATGGAATTTAAGCAATTAAAACGATCAATTTAGATCTTCACTAGATCGTAAGTTGGCTATTATTCGTAAAATTCGGACAGCCCATTATGCACAGAAGTACCAAGATGTGGCTATTTGTTATGCATTGCCAAGTCAAGTTCTTTAGGAGATACATACGCTGTTAATGCAACGCGAAAAGCTCGTTGTTTTCAAGGCTTCCTTAAAGGGGCAAGAAAAACTTTTCTAGTTATTGGCAAGAGGTCTTATACGTTTATAGCTTTACATTTTTGGTTTGACTTCCTGAAACTAAAATCACTTCAAATCCTGAATTTTGTAGAGCACTAAAAAGTGTTTGCCAGTAGCTACCGGTACTTTCCATTGCTACAGTACTAATTTCATGACTGCTGAGATATTCAATCATATCATCATTATCTTTGGCGTAGACCCCATAGGATCTTACATTCTCAACATTTTGATCCACAGCAACAACGTGCATACGGGACCCGACATCAATACCTGCTGCCTTAGTATTTACAATCTATAATGAAATTGTGTTCTTTTCCATAGTTTAATAATTTAGAAACTAAGGGATACATTCTTTAATTCAAAAATCATTAAGATTAGATCTATGCATCCGAATCAGATTTCAGGAAGGACTCAATTTAGTACCCGTTAAACTTCCGGTTTCTTCAAAGTTTCAATACTAATTTAAGAACTACTTACTTAAGTTGTCTCCGCTATTCGATTGCTAAAGCGAAATATTGTGATTTCAGGACGAGATACTTTATAGATTTAACCCATAAACAAACCTCGCATTATCATCCTTTTTCTTGTTGATATCTTTGGCAGTCCTTTCGTGCTGTTGCGGTATTTTAATGCGTTGGCGAGTAATAGGGGACGGATAGGTTGTTCGATTTCTGCTTTGCAGTTGCTGAATATCAATTACTTATCCAATAAATAAATTCATCGGTGTCCACTATGTTCCAAGAGTGCGGGTTCCTTTCTCCAGTCTGTTTTCTCATACCATCTATCTTACTGAGCACAAGTTCAATGTTGACATCAGAATGGGTTCGATTTAAAAAGTTTACGTAGACGGATTGGTCCAATAAGTTTAAATCCAGCAGGTCTCTCTTACGGCTTTCGATCTGCCATTCAATGGCAGGTTCGTTGTAGATTTTTACTTTGACTCCTTTTATAGCAGGGGGAGCGATAGACCCACTGTTGTTGATATTAACTAACGATAGTGAGGCGAGTTTTTCGTTATCTAGTTGGCCAATTTCCTTTGCGAGCACTTCTTTCAAAAAAGTCTGACCATATTTAGCTTCCGATGCCAGCAGCCTATTGAGGTCCAGCGGTGGATCTATAGCAAAGATATGGCTAATATTCAGCTCTTTCATTGGACTGTCATTAGCTGAGCACGCTTTGAGAGCCCTTGTGCCACCTATTGAAAACCCGCCTAAAATTACAGGTATATCCTGTGGTAAGTTTGACGTATGAATGTACTGTTTAATTAAGCCGCTTAATTGAAGGACAGACTTCGAAGACAGATCAAAGCGATCTCCTTTTTGAGAAAGCACAGGGATAATCACAGCATAGTTTAAGTCATGAAGGAGTTGGGCTAGGTTTGACTCAAAGAAAATAGATAAAGGATGGTCATACAATCCTGGCATTAAGACAGCAACAGCCTTTGCCTCATTTGGTCGAGGAGCATTAACTGTATAGTTGAAGTTCTCTATGAGTGTCGAGTCGCTTTTTGTTAGATTTTGAGGAAGTTGCGCTAGACAACTGAAGAATCCTACAGTGAATAATATAGTCAGTAGAAGTACTGTGTTAAATGGGCTATATTTCTTTTTCATAAAATTATAAAAAAATAAATTACTTCGCTTTATAGATATTTACCTCATTTCCGTTAACTATTTCGGTGCCTGAAAAAGCTATATATTTATTATTCCTAACCATTGAACTAGAGATATACGAACTGGAATATTTCCAGCCAAATGATTCGAAAAGCTTTTTGATTTTGTCGACAATCATACCCTTTGAACAAAACTCTTCGTTAGTTAATAAATAATGAATTATAGCATAAGTAATACTTGGACGCTTTTCTAACAGGCTATAGTAAGAAACATTATCTTTATGAATATCCTTAAGCGTATTGCGAGAATTATCCTCAATCTGGATATCCGGAATGTTTAATTCCGTTAATGATTTTTTAAAAAATAAACTTGCTATATTAATTGCTTCAACATTAAATAGGGCTTCATCGTTTCTAATTCTAGCTAATGTTCTTGTTGATTTCTCAATGAGGTTTGCAAAGTCTTTATCATCGATACCATTAGCATCAATTAATTTAAGTATGTTTTTAGTGATTACCTCTCTGTTTATACTCGACATAAGTCAAATATGAAATCTTACCAGATTACAAAAAGCGACATTTAATTCTTTTTTTGTAATTAGATTACTTGTCTTTGATTTATATAGAAGACAACGTTTGTTTTCTAAAGAACTTAGGTGTTTAAACTAAGAGTCTTGCCGTCACAATATTCTCACGCCACGACGCAAGGCAGCAGATTAAACACCCATGTCTATACTTTTATGCTATATTTGCATAGATGGTAGATGTGGGCGCTGCTGTAATTCCGTGTCGTGTAAGGCGTGAGAAACTTTATTGTGACGACGGTTTGTAGCCCCACATGTATCAAAGAGCTACCCACGCAAGACTCGTTAACCAATAGCGAGTATGAGCTTAAAAAAAAGAACAAAAAACATTATTTCGGCCCCGGAGTAGCTTCGGATGCTTAGTCATTATTGATGACTTTTCTAGTTCTTGCGATGTGCATTATAAACCGATTATTTTACTTGAATTTAAATTAAGCACATTCTTGATATTCAGTTAACTATTTTGTTGAACGGTGTGGCCTGATCAAGGATTAGGTATGGTTGGTTATTGATAGGATAAGCTCTCAGTCCCGCCTTCATTAGGTTACACTAATGAACTCGAAAACCTCGTGTAGCGAGTTCTTCAAGTCCATTGAAAAACAATTTAAAACCTTGAAAAATGAAACATTTTTTTAGGGGTGGGGAAGGACTGTCCTGTGGACAGAGTGACAAAGATCTTTCTAGTCGCCCGATAGAACAAAACAATAGATTATCTACGATGAGCCCTTCGGGGTTGCTTATTCGCGAAGCTCATCGCAATGACGAGCGGGAGGTAGGGCGCAGTGTCGGTAGAACGGGCTCAAGACGAACGATTTCGTTCTGCCCAAGGCCTGCCTTTGTCCGGCCTTGATTCTTTCAAAACACGGTCGATCCCCGATGGATCCCCGATGAATCCCCGGTCACCATCGGGGCGCGATCGGAGAACGATCGGAAGTTCATCGGGGAAAAGTGGTATTTGCCCAGGTTCTGGCAGGTACCCAGTAGGAACTTTGTTTACTTATTTATCAGCTTTTGCTCGTTATTTCGTTGCCTCCGAGGCAAAGGATAGGCAAACAATAGACAAAGAACAGGCCAAGCGCCAACAAAACCCAGAGAAAGAGCCGCAGATAGGTAATGCTTTTGCAGGCGGCAACGAGGTGTCCGACAGGAGAGAGGTA
>NZ_WFKM01000018.1 GCF_011007365.1 Sphingobacterium sp. xlx-96
GATTGACATGTTATTGAAAGAAAAAGAACAGTCAGAGAAGACAACAGGTCTATCTGCCTGGAAAGCTTCGGGCTATTAGTACTACTCGGCTTTGGTCTCTCAACCTTTACACCTATAGCCTATCAACGTTGTCATCTACAACGACCCTGTAAGGAAGTCTCATCTCGTGGCTAGTTTCGCACTTAGATGCTTTCAGCGCTTATCTATTCCCGACGTAGCTACCCAGCCGTACACCTGGCGGCATAACTGGTTCACCAGCGGTCAGTCCATCCCGGTCCTCTCGTACTAAGGACAGATCCACTCAAACTTCCAACGCCCACAACAGATAGGGACCGAACTGTCTCGCGACGTTCTGAACCCAGCTCGCGTGCCACTTTAATGGGCGAACAGCCCAACCCTTGGGACCTTCTCCAGCCCCAGGATGTGACGAGCCGACATCGAGGTGCCAAACCTCCCCGTCGATATGAGCTCTTGGGGGAGATCAGCCTGTTATCCCCAGCGTACCTTTTATCCTTTGAGCGATGGCCCTTCCATACAGAACCACCGGATCACTATGTCCGTCTTTCGACCCTGCTCGGCTTGTAGGCCTCACAGTCAAGCAAGCTTATGCCATTGCACTCCTCGTACGGTTACCAAGCGTACTGAGCTTACCTTTGAAAGCCTCCGTTACCTTTTTGGAGGCGACCACCCCAGTCAAACTACCCACCAAACAATGTCCTCGACATGATCGAGTTAGAAACCGAATACAGAAAGGGCGGTATTTCAAGGTTGATTCCATGACTCCTGGCGAAGCCACTTCAACATCTCCCGCCTATCCTACACATCCTGTACCCAATTTCAATGTTAAGCTATAGTGAAGGTGCATGGGGTCTTTCCGTCCCGTTGCGGGTAATCGGCGTCTTCACCGATACCACAATTTCACCGAGCTCATGGCTGAGACAGCGCCCAGATCGTTACACCATTCGTGCAGGTCGGAACTTACCCGACAAGGAATTTCGCTACCTTAGGACCGTTATAGTTACGGCCGCCGTTTACTGGGGCTTCGATTCAATGCTTCTCTTGCGATGACATCCCCTCTTAACCTTCCAGCACCGGGCAGGTGTCAGGCCTTATACCTCATCTTTCGATTTTGCAAAGCCATATGTTTTTGCTAAACAGTCGCCTGGGCCTTTTCACTGCGGCTGCTCCTCTCAGAGACAGCGCCCCTTCTCCCGAAGTTACAGGGCCATTTTGCCGAGTTCCTTAGCCATGACTCACTCGAGCACCTTAGGATTCTCTCCTCGACTACCTGTGTCGGTTTACGGTACGGGTTTTCTTTACCTGAAGCTTAGCGGGTTTTCTTGGAAGTCTGATTACCTGCTCTATCTGCGCCGCCGAAGCTTTGCAGTACTATTGGGTTTCAGCAGGGTCGGCGGATTTGCCTACCGTCCCTATACCTACGCCTTTTAACGGACTATTCCGTCAGTCCGCGGCAGTGTCACTACTCCGTCACCACATCGCAGTAAAGAAAAGTATGGGAATATTAACCCATTGTCCATCGGCTTGCTCCGTTCGGATGCGCCTTAGGTCCCGACTAACCCTGATCCGATTAGCGTTGATCAGGAAACCTTAGTCTTTCGGTGGGCGGGTTTCTCACCCGCCTTATCGTTACTTATGCCTACATTTGCTTTTCTATAATCTCCACACTACATCACCATAGTGCTTCTCCGACGATAGAATGCTCCCCTACCAGATGCATTTACATGCAAATCCATAGCTTCGGTAGTAATCTTGATGCCCGTTTATTATCCACGCCCGGTCGCTCGACTAGTGAGCTGTTACGCACTCTTTAAATGAATGGCTGCTTCCAAGCCAACATCCTAGCTGTCTGGGCAACCGGACCTCGTTAGTTCAACTTAGACTACATTTGGGGACCTTAGCTGATGGTCTGGGTTCTTTCCCTCTCGGCCTTGGACCTTAGCACCCAAAGCCTCACTGCCGATTATATTTAATAGCATTCGGAGTTCGTCTGGATTTGGTAGGATTTGACTCCCCCGCACCCAATCGGTAGCTCTACCTCTATTAAACTCTACATCGACGCTGTTCCTAAAAACATTTCGGGGAGTACGAGCTATTTCCCAGTTTGATTGGCCTTTCACCCCTACCCTCAGGTCATCCGGAAACTTTTCAACGTTTATCGGTTCGGTCCTCCACTGTGTGTTACCACAGCTTCAACCTGCCCAAGGGTAGATCACAAGGTTTCGCGTCTACCTCTACTGACTATACGCCCTGTTCAGACTCGCTTTCGCTGCGGCTGCGTGGCTGAACCACTTAACCTTGCCAGTAAAGAGTAACTCGTAGGCTCATTATGCAAAAGGCACGCTGTCACAGAATCGCTCTGCTCCAACCGCTTGTAAGCACACGGTTTCAGGTTCTTTTCACTCCCCTGTTCGGGGTTCTTTTCATCTTTCCCTCACGGTACTGGTCCACTATCGGTCTCTCAGGAGTATTTAGCCTTACCAGATGGTGCTGGCAGATTCAAGCAGGATTCCTCCGGTCCCGCCCTACTCAGGATACCACTATGCTGTCATTCTTTACCTGTACGGGGCTGTCACCCATATCGCGCAGTTTCCCACCTGCTTCCAGTTCATAGCGACAATGCAATGTCGTGGTCCTACAACCCCCAGTATGCCGTAACATATTGGGTTTGGGCTCTTTCGTGTTCGCTCGCCACTACTTACGAAATCATTGTTATTTTCTCCTCCTACGCTTACTTAGATGTTTCAGTTCGGCGCGTTCGCGTATTATACGACTGTTCTTCAAACAGCCAGGTTGCCCCATTCGGAAATCCACGGATCAAGTCACATTTGCTGATCCCCGTGGCTTATCGCAGCTTATCACGTCCTTCATCGCCTCTGAGAGCCTAGACATCCCCCGTGTGCCCTTATTTACTTTCTTCTCTCGCATAGCCCTTTTGCTACTATGGAGATGCTTTGACTAATCGTGCCTGCGCACTTTCATCCCTATTGTCTTCTCTTGTGTTTTTTTTCTTTCAATATGTCAAAGAACTCTTTTTCCCAGGCACATCGCTAATGGCTTTTGGCTATTCGCTAAAAGCTATACGCTATATGCTGAAAATCGTGGAGAATAACGGATTCGAACCGTTGACCCCCTGCGTGCAAGGCAGGTGCTCTAGCCAGCTGAGCTAATTCCCCGAAATATCGTAGTCCCGAGCAGATTTGAACTGCTGACCCCTACATTATCAGTGTAGTGCTCTAACCAACTGAGCTACGGGACTAGCTTGTATATCTCTATCTCTCTCGGCACTCCACCGGGGTGGGTACTGTCTTCTTACTTTCTGTTAATAATCATGTGTGTACGTAACGAGATCCGGTCCCGAATGCTCTAGAAAGGAGGTATTCCAGCCGCACCTTCCGGTACGGCTACCTTGTTACGACTTAGCCCCAATTATCGGTTTTGCCCTGACACGCTCCTTGCGGTTACATGCTTTAGGCACCCCCAACTTTCATGGCTTGACGGGCGGTGTGTACAAGGCCCGGGAACGTATTCACCGCGTCATTGCTGATACGCGATTACTAGCGAATCCAACTTCACGGGGTCGAGTTGCAGACCCCGATCCGAACTGTGAATGGCTTTTCGAGATTGGCATCACATTGCTGTGTAGCTGCCCGCTGTACCATCCATTGTAGCACGTGTGTAGCCCCGGACGTAAGGGCCATGATGACTTGACGTCGTCCCCACCTTCCTCACTGCTTACGCAGGCAGTCTGTTTAGAGTCCCCATCATTACATGCTGGCAACTAAACATAGGGGTTGCGCTCGTTGCGGGACTTAACCCAACACCTCACGGCACGAGCTGACGACAGCCATGCAGCACCTAGTTTCGTGTCCCGAAGGACTGGGACGTCTCTGTCCCATTCACTAACTTTCAAGCCCGGGTAAGGTTCCTCGCGTATCATCGAATTAAACCACATGCTCCTCCGCTTGTGCGGGCCCCCGTCAATTCCTTTGAGTTTCACCCTTGCGGGCGTACTCCCCAGGTGGATAACTTAACGCTTTCGCTAAGACGCTAACGGTGTATCGCTAACATCGAGTTATCATCGTTTAGGGCGTGGACTACCAGGGTATCTAATCCTGTTTGATCCCCACGCTTTCGTGCATCAGCGTCAATAATGGCTTAGATAGCTGCCTTCGCAATCGGAGTTCTGAGACATATCTATGCATTTCACCGCTACTTGTCTCATTCCGCCATCTTCAACCACATTCAAGCCCATCAGTATCAAAGGCACTGCGACAGTTGAGCTGCCGTATTTCACCCCTGACTTAATGGGCCGCCTACGCACCCTTTAAACCCAATAAATCCGGATAACGCTCGGATCCTCCGTATTACCGCGGCTGCTGGCACGGAGTTAGCCGATCCTTATTCTTCAGGTACATTCAGCTTCCTACACGTAGAAAGGTTTATTCCCTGACAAAAGCAGTTTACAACCCATAGGGCAGTCGTCCTGCACGCGGCATGGCTGGTTCAGAGTTCCCTCCATTGACCAATATTCCTTACTGCTGCCTCCCGTAGGAGTCTGGTCCGTGTCTCAGTACCAGTGTGGGGGATTCTCCTCTCAGAGCCCCTAGACATCGTAGCCTTGGTAAGCCGTTACCCTACCAACTAGCTAATGTCACGCGAGCCCATCCATATCCTATAAATATTTAATTACTGCCCCATGCGGAACTGTAATCTCATGCGGTGTTAATCCGGATTTCTCCGGGCTATACCCCTGATATGGGCAGGTTGCTCACGCGTTACGCACCCGTGCGCCACTCTCACCATCAGTAGCAAGCTACAAATGGATCCCGTTCGACTTGCATGTATTAGGCCTGCCGCTAGCGTTCATCCTGAGCCAGGATCAAACTCTCCATTGTAAAATGAAGTGTAAGACCAAGACTATTTATGAAAATAGAATTGTCTTTATTATAATTTCTGATTCTAGGACCAAATGGCTGATTTTT
>NZ_WFKM01000019.1 GCF_011007365.1 Sphingobacterium sp. xlx-96
TATTTTGCTTTGAATGCATCGATTCCCGATTGCAGGAAGGCTATATACTTCTCAATGTCGTATACCGCTCCGCTTGTAGGAACCAATAGCTCACCCTCATTATCCAACAGCGCATATAAAGGCTGTGAATTGCTCTGGAACTTAGAGATCTGGAAGTCTGCATTACGCTTGCTCACCGTATTGATTTTTTTACCTGTCTGTTTAGATACGTAGTGTTCGCTTTCAGGCAAGGTAAGGATTTTGTCATCCACATAAAGCTCCACGAGGATAAATTCGTTGTTGAGCATCGCCCTGACTTTAGGGTCACTCCACACCTCAGCTTCCATCTTGCGGCAGTTGACACAGTTCCAACCGGTGAAATCCACCAATAATGGCTTCTTCTGTTCTTTGGCTGCCGCCAGCGCCTCGTCGTAATCGTAGTAAGGATCCAGTCCCTTGATCGTAGACTTGCTATGGAAGTAGGTGTAATGCTTACGGTTAACTGCGCCGGGATCCACCGTGTGTCCGCCACCTGCGCCCGAGGCCATATTATTCAGATCAAAATCCTGTGTGCCTATAGGAGGCAAGAAGGCCGAGATAGCTTTCAATGGCGCTCCCCAAAGACCGGGGACCATGTATACGACAAACGAGAACACCAGAATAGCGAAGAATGTACGCGGAATCGAAAGGAACTGCAGCGGACTATCGTGCGAAAACTTGATCTTCCCGATAAGATATAAACCCAACAGCCCGAAGATGACAATCCACAACGCCAGGTACACCTCGCGGTCAAGGAAATTCCAGTTGTAGGCAAGATCCACATTGGAAAGGAACTTAAGTGCAAGGGCCAGCTCCAGGAATCCAAGAACAACCTTTACACTGTTCAGCCAGCCTCCGGATTTAGGCATGGACTTCAGCATCGATGGGAACATCGCAAAGAGTACGAAAGGTACTGCCAGTGCAATGGAAAAGCCCAACATACCTATTGCAGGACCGAGACGCTCACCGCGCGTGGCCGCCTCGACCAATAAGGTACCGATGATAGGACCTGTACAGGAGAAGGAGACTACCGCTAGACTTGCCGACATGAAGAAAAGACCGATCAGGCCGCCCTTGTCCGACTGTGCGTCAATCTTGTTGACAAAAGAACTCGGCAGGGTGATCTCGAAAGCACCAAGGAATGATGCTGCAAACACGACCAGCAAAAGAAAGAAAAAGAAGTTGAAGATCCCGTTTGTAGACAGTTCATTCAAGGCTTCCGGACCAAATGCTATGGTGATCAACATCCCCAGGGCGACATAGATTACGATAATAAATAGACCGTAGAGAAAGGCCTGTGACACCGCTTTGGATCGGCTGCCCGACTTTTTGGTAAAGAAGCTGACCGTAAGGGGAACCATCGGGAAGATACAGGGCATAAAGAATGCCGCAAATCCTCCTAAAAGACCGGCTATAAAGATCCCCCACATGGATTTGTCTTCCGCAGAAGCACCCTCTGTAGCGGTGGTAGCTGTTGCTTCATCTTGTACAGCGGTACTATCCAGCTGTGTACTGCCCGTGTCCTGTCCATCAGAGAATACCAGGTCATCAGGGACTTCGCTCCCTTGGGAACTATCCGACACACTACCGTCGGTAAATGT
>NZ_WFKM01000020.1 GCF_011007365.1 Sphingobacterium sp. xlx-96
CCATTGTAAAATGAAGTGTAAGACCAAGACTATTTATGAAAATAGAATTGTCTTTATTATAATTTCTGATTCTAGGACCAAATGGCTGATTTTTTTAACTTTCGTCGTTTCTCAACACTACTCGTTACGTTACATGATCATTTTTTAAAGAACTTTTTTCGCATCCGCTTCGCGCTTTTGCTTTATCTCTACACCCGAAGGCTCGACTTTTTTACTTTTTCTGTTGCCCTTCGTTTCCGTTGGGACTGCAAAGGTAGGAATCTTTTTCAGAGTTCCAAAATAAATGTGAAAATTTATTTCGGCGTCCCTTCTTTAATTCCCGCGTTTAAATAACATTAAACCCTTCTTTTTTCATGGTCCCTTCCTAAGATCTGACCGTTCCTCCCTTGCGGAGTGGTGCAAAGATAGGACAATTAAACCCATAGTTCCAAGCAGGAAAGTAAAGTATTTTTCAGAAAAACCATAACAGCCTGTATTCATGAACGATAATTTACTGTAAATAGTATTTCTTCGCAGAACAATACTTGATAAACACCGGATAATAGCCCCTGGGATCGATCGTTATCCAACAGTCCGGTCTGTGGGAATCCGGCTGCCGGATAGGATCTGTACCTGAATATTCCATCTGTTCCGTACGGGTTTACTCCCACCCTTCGATCTGTTCCCTTTCCTTCCTACCGACCTATAGAGAGAGGATCACAGCGAAGTGGTATCCGGAAGAGCCGGTACCGTTCACCGTTCTTTTTTATTTACAGCAGAGGTATTATTAGGGAGAAGGGATGCTTGTGATCACCTACCCGGTCATCTCCGATCCTTTCAGATACAGCAATTGCAGCAGGAATACAGCAGAACAGGTACTACAGCCGGGCTGTTAATTATGAGGACCATGTGGGCTAGAGGCCTGTATAGTCTCTCAGAACCTCTGGAATGCAGGATTATAGGGTTTTGTCTATAAAGAGACTGTACGGCACATATAGCAGAAGCAGACGGGAACCGATGTTATGCCACCGGACCACCACATCCAGGGCGGGCATCAATATATCCTCAGAGGGGAACTATTTGGTTGCTATGGGGGTAAATATATAACAAATATACCCGGGGGTGAGGTGCATATCACAAGAAAAGCCCCTCCAGTTTCCTGAAGGGGCTTCGTGTAAAAAAAGGCACCGACCTACTCTCCCACCTGTTACGGCAATACCATCGGCTCTGGCGGGCTTGACTTCTCTGTTCGGAATGG
>NZ_WFKM01000001.1 GCF_011007365.1 Sphingobacterium sp. xlx-96
TACCTTATATTTCAGAAAAGGAGATTAACGAAAACAGAAAAAGGGAGGGGTTACCTCCAATAGTGTTTGATTAGAAGGTGGTCATTTTTTCTCTTTATATAATTCTAATGTGTATCAATGAGAATCTTTAGACTTGGAGCCAATTATAAAATTATTGTTTATGTGCAGGAAGCAAACCCTGGCGATGCTGATGATCATTTTGAAGCTTTTGGTAATGGTGTGGGACATGCTGCTATTGGTTTAACAAAAATCGGTTCTAATGGACAGTCTGTTATTCAAGTGGTGGGGTTTTATCCGGAAGGTGCTAATATTTTTAAGGAGTTTTCGGGGCCATCAAAATTGGTGGATAATGGGAATTTAAGTAAACCTTTGCAATACACTGTCAAGATGGAATTAAATATAGGCAATGATGGCAATAAGTTTAGGCAGGTCAGGGATTATATAAAGATTCCACCTGCTTCGTATCCTGCGTTTGACAATAACTGTGTAAAGTTTGTGAAGGATGCATGTGCAGCTGGAGGAATAACGGTCCCTTTTGAAATGAAATCGGTTGTAATACTAAATATTAGTCCGAGTCCTGCTCCTCCTGATTATGTAGTTATAGACGCCTATACTCCTGCTGGCCTTGCCGGGCCTATGCGCCAATTAATGAGTGCTGGTGATACCAGAATAAGTAGGGCCAATAATCAATCTGTACCCAATAGCCATGGTCCCCTGTTAAAAAAAGAAAAAATATATGAAATATCCATGTAGCGCAGACTGCACAAACACGAATGACCGCGAAGCAGCATGCACACCAATTGCAACAAAATGTGCATAATATAGTTTGGATATTCCATCCCGACAAGTCGGCGCAAACTAATGACAGATGAAAATCAAAACCGATCCGCCAGCTGGCGGATCATAAAATAATTATACACCTATGAAATATCCATGTAGAACAGACTGCACAAACACGAATGACCGCGAAGCAGCATGGACACCAATTGCAACAAAATGTGCATAATATACTTTGGATATTCCATATGACCATTGGAAATAAAATTAAACACATATGAAAAAAAAGAATATAATACGGTTACTAACTTTCCTTAGTTTATTTGGATTATTGGTTTATTTTTTGAATGTCACGGTGATTGGCTATTTTTTAAAACGGAATTATTTTTATTCGAATCACAATGGTGCATTCTTTTATTCAGAGGATAAATTAAAAGGCAAATCTTACGAAGGAAGAGATAGAGTGTTCGGTAGCTATTTGAAGAATCATCCTGATACAAAAGACAAGCAATTATACCGTAGATTTAGAATGGATCTATGGCGGTTTTGGGAATGGGGTGAGTTGTGGTATCATCCAGATCGGTATGATTTACCTTATATTTCAGAAAAGGAGATTAACGAAAACAGAAAAAGGGAGGGGTTACCTCCATTAAAATTTGATTAAATTATAAGCAAAGCGAAGTTGTATTTTATTCCTTAAAATCTTATATAATCAAATCTTTCCAAAAAAAGTTACCTTTGCCTCGGGTTTTGGGAATAGATTTTGATAATAGGAAGCAAATATTTTAAAGATTTGAAATATGACGAAGTATGTATTGGCGGCTTTATTTATGTCGGGAGGGGCAATTGCCTTAAAAGCTCAGGTAAGTAATCTGCCCTATTCATTTCAACACACTCAAAAATATAGCGACATTTTGTACAGTCCTGATACAAGGTTGCATAGCGCATCAAAACCGTTCTTGTTTAAAGGAAGACTTTTGGAACGTAAGGATTCGCTTGGATCTGCAAATGGTACGACTTCTGATAATTGGTTTATGCGCAAGCTATTTAGTGAACATCTGGTGCAGGTGGAAAAGGAAGACCATACGTTTTACATGGATTTTTTGCCTGATTTTCAAATCGGATCGGAATTGATTGATACTGATAAACGTACTACATGGTTAAATACGAGAGGTTTTCAGGCTGGTCTTACGATTGGAGATAAGCTTACTTTTTATACCAATTTTTTCGAAAATCAAGGTGTGTTTCCGAAATATATTGATGATTACGCACAGGCTAATGGGGTGATGCCGGGCCATGGTACAGTAAAAAACCAATCAAAAAATGTAAAGGACTGGATGTATGCGACGGCAAGTCTTACCTATGATTTTAGCCCCTATTTTCAAACAACGATAGCTTATGATAAAAATCATATCGGTGATGGTTATCGTTCGATGCTGTTGTCTGATTTTTCTTCAAATTACAGCCACCTAAAACTAACCGGTAACATTGGTAATGTACAGTATACATCGGTATGGGCTTATATGTTGGATCAAAAGAATCCTAGGGTCGACCTTAATAATCCAGGGGCTCGATTGGGTGATGGAATTAAATGGGGTGCTTTTCAATACTTGGATTATAATGCGACAAATCGTTTGTCGGTGGGCTTTTTTCAGGCAATTACCTGGGCTAATGAAAATGAAGGGGGACACCGTGGTTTCGACTTTAATTACCTCAATCCCGTTATCTTTTTACGTCCTGTCGAATCGAATAACTCTTCTTCACCGGATAAAATGTTTTTAGGCTTGAATGCGAAGTATAAAGTATTGAATAAAGTGTCGGTATATGGACAATTCTTGCTGGGTGAATTTACCGCTAAAGAGTTTTTTGCAAATAATGGTTATGCGCACAACAAATGGGGAGCGCAGATCGGTGTGAGAGGATTTGACGCCTTTGGTGTTAAAAATCTGAACTTTCTGGGCGAATACAATCTTGCTAGACCCTATACCTACCAACATTTTTCTTCAACGTCTAATTATAGCAATCACGGCGAGCCTTTGGCACATCCCCGTGGTGCAAACTTTAGAGAATTGGTCGGAATTGCCAATTATTCCTGGGAGCGATTTGATTTTTCTTTACAGGGATTGTATAGTTTGTATGGTACTGACCCTGCCGATGGTACAAATATGGGCGGTGATATCTTCCAGTCTTATACAACCATCCCCAATATGTACGGCAATAAAATCGGACAGGGGGTAAAGAATAATCTGTATTATGCAGATGCGAAGGCTTCTTACGTATTGAATCCTAAATATAACTTACGCTTTGAGTTGGGATATACGCAGCGGTATCGTAAGATAGCGGATCAGGCTACCCAGAAATCAGGCGTGATATCGTTTGGACTTCGTTCGTCGTTCCGTAGTTTTTATGGTGATATTTAATATCTTTAGTAATTATTTTTACGCATGATGAAGATATTAATAATGAATGGTCCGAATCTCAACCTTTTAGGGGTTAGAGAGAGAAGCATATACGGCGATCAATCTTTTGAAGTCTATTTTGAAACGTTGAGAGCAAAGTATCCGACGGTGGATTTGTATTACTTTCAAAATAACTCAGAGGGAGCTCTGATTGATAAGCTGCATGAAGTAGGATTCGAATTTGATGGGGTGGTGATCAATGCCGGTGCTTATACCCATACATCGCTAGCTTTAGCGGATGCTATAGCTGCTATAAATACACCTGTTGTCGAGGTGCATATTTCTAACGTACATCAACGGGAGACTTTTAGACATCACTCTTATCTTTCCAAGAATTGCAAAGGTGTTATCCTAGGGTTTGGTTTAGATAGCTACCGGTTGGCTATAGAGAGTCTAATCTAAGTCTATTAAACTTAGTTGGATTATTATTGCTATTATTGCATTAATCGAACTCCAGGTTATTTGGCCTTTTTCCTTTTTATGAAGGTACAGCAAAAAGATGGATAAGTAGTGCTATACAGGCACAGCTGCACATGACAAGTAGCATAGGTGTTTCTGTGCCATCGTGAAAGAGACTTACTATACCTGAGGAAAGTGCACCCAATCCCATCTGTAAACAGCCAAGAAGGGCTGAAGCACTACCTGCAGTATCTTTGAAAGGAGAGAGTGCCATTGCTGACGTGTTGGGGAAAATAAATCCTTGGCATAACAGGTATCCAAAAACCAGTGCAATCAATATCTGTAGGTCTAAGGTTTGTGTCCAAAGACATAAGAGCATAGCGAGTCCTACCAAGGCTTGACCCATATTAGCAATCTTACTGATTTCGGACATTGTCCAGCGTTTTAGTAACCAACGATTGAGTTGTGTAGCTAGAATCAGCGCGGAAGCCACAAAAGCGAATACTAATCCATATTCTTTCTTTGAAAGACCATATAGTTCTTGTATAATGAAGGAAGATCCTGCTAAATAAGCATATAGTCCTGCCGAAGCGATAGCCCCAATCAAACAATAACTGATAAATGTTCTATTTATAAATACACTCCAATATTGACGGATAATAGCGGGAGGAAGGAGTGAAAAGTCTGGATTTCCTTTATAGCTCTCTGGAAGGAAGAAAACGGTGCCTGTGATAATCAATGTGCCAATAGCGCAGAGTGTGATGAATATATAGTGCCAATCGAGGTGTTCCATTAAGAAAGCTCCTGCGGAAGGAGCTAGTATGGGAGATATGGCTACTACTAGCATAAGTAAACTGAATACTCTGGCGGCTTCTCTAGGTTCGTAATAGTCCTGGACCATTGCTCGAGAAGCCACCATTCCTGCACAGCTGCCTAGGGCTTGTAGGAAGCGAAGAAGGATCAGGCTTTCTATGTCTTTTGTAAAGACACAGAATACCGAGGCAATAATATATATGATGAGACCGATAATCATTGGCTTCTTTCTACCGAATCGATCTAGAAGGGGACCATATATAATCTGACCTACTGCAATTCCGATAAAAAAGGCTGTTAACGATAGCTGGACTTTGTCTATGGATGTCTCGAAATCCTGGGCTATGGTTTCGAAAGCAGGAAGATACATGTCTATCGAAAACGGACCTATAGCCGATAAAAGGCCTAATACGAGAAGGATTACTTTGTCATTTCTTTTGTGCATGTCTAATTCAAAATAAAAGCCCCTTGCGGGGCTTTTCATTATTATTTTACGGTATTGCTTTTTTGTTTTCTGAAAATCAGGTATATACCAGCTATAATAAATGGAATACTAAGCAACTGTCCCATATTGAATAGCATACCTGCTTCAAATTCTTCTTGATTTTCTTTGTAAAATTCGACAAAGAAACGAATACCAAATAAGATGACGAGAAATATACCAAATAACAGACCTGGTTTGGGATCTTTGTTTTTTTGGTACATAGACCAAAGTATAAAGAATAAAATGACGTATCCAATCGCTTCGTATAACTGAGCCGGATGCCGAGGTAACATGTTTAATTCGGCGGGGGTCAAGCCTGCATTTTCAAATATTACGGCCCACGGAAGGCTGCTATCTGCCGGTTTACCGACGATTTCGGAATTGAAAAAATTCCCTAGACGTACGAAAGCCCCAGCCAATGGTACGACTAAGACTAATCGGTCCGCAATCCATACAAAACCAGTTTTTGTTTTTCTAGCATACAAGTAAAGTGCAGTAAGTATCCCTACCGCAGCACCGTGGGAGGCTAAACCTTGAAAACCTGTAAAATGCCATTCCCCAGTGGCGTCTACCTGGAAAGGAAGAAATATCATCCAGGGCTTGGTGATATACACGTCAAACTCATAGAATAAACAATGTCCGACACGTGCTCCGATCAATGTGCCTAAGAAGATATAAATACTGAGCTTGTCCAGATCTTCTTGAGTTCTGCCTTCTCGCTTGTATACTTTAAGCATTAATATATAGGAAACAGCGAAAGCCAATAGCCAACAAAGGGAATAATATCGGATTCCGAATGAACCGATTTTAAATAATTCTTGATCTATATTCCAGTGAATAGCATTAAAAATAAAATCCATATAGTAATTTTTAGCGGAGTAAACTTAGATAAAATGCTTGGCATTCGCCAATTGTTAGGATAGAATTTTTGGATTAGCATAATTATTTTTAATTTGGGAGCAAAGTAACTAGATATGGCAAAGAAGAGTAGTAAAGAAGTCAAACATCAATCTGTTGTGACCAAAGAGTCACTAGCATTTTTTGAGAAATATATAAATAATCCTTCACCTACGGGGTTTGAGTGGGCTGGGCAACGCTTATGGTTGGATTACCTAAAGCCTTATGTTGACGAAACTTATATCGATAATTATGGTACAGCGGTCGGGATCATAAATCCGAAAGCAAAGTATAAAGTGGTAATCGAAGCGCATGCGGATGAAATATCTTGGTTTGTCAACTACATTACGAAGGATGGTTTGATCTATGTGATTCGTAATGGTGGTTCTGATCATCAAATAGCACCGTCTAAACGCGTAAATATCCATACCGACAAAGGTATTGTAAAAGCTGTTTTCGGTTGGCCGGCTATTCATACACGCTCCGGTGAAAAGGAAGAAGCTCCTACGTTAAAGAATATTTTTTTAGATTGCGGGTGTACTTCAAAAGAAGAAGTTGAGGCGCTAGGTATACATGTAGGTTCTGTGGTGACTTATGAGGACGAATTTATGGTGCTTAACGACCGGTATTATGTAGGTCGGGCATTGGACAATCGTGCCGGTGGTTTTATGATAGCAGAGGTAGCACGATTGTTGAAAGAGAATAAGAAGAAACTGCCTTTTGGTCTGTATATCGTAAACTCTGTTCAAGAAGAGATTGGTTTACGTGGAGCGGAAATGATTGCCGACTATATCAAGCCTAATGTAGCGATCGTTACCGATGTAACACATGATACGCAAACTCCCATGATCAATAAGATCACTCAGGGGGATTTGGCTTGTGGTAAGGGGCCTGTAGTATCGTATGCTCCTGCCGTGCAGATTAACTTGAATCGTCTTTTGGTAGAGGTAGCCGAGAAAAATGAAATTCCTTTCCAAAGACAGGCCTCTTCTAGGTATACGGGTACGGATACGGATGCATTTGCTTATTCTAATGGTGGGGTGCCGTCTGCTTTGATATCGCTGCCATTACGGTATATGCATACGACGGTAGAGATGATCCATAAAGAAGATGTGGATAATGTGATCCGTCTGATTTATGAGATGGTTTTAACCGTTACTGACGGTCAGGATTTTAGAAGCTTTACGAAATAGGTAATAAGGTTATCAAGTTAAGAAGTTAACAAGGTTAAAAAGTTATCAAGTTACGAGGTGATAGGGTTGTAGGATATTAACGTCCTAAACTTTATTAACCTTCTAAACAAAAAAAACATAAAAAAATGAATAACGATAATAATACGCCAAATGGCGATAATAACGAAATTAGTAT
This sequence comes from Sphingobacterium sp. xlx-96, assembly GCF_011007365.1. Taxonomy (GTDB): domain Bacteria; phylum Bacteroidota; class Bacteroidia; order Sphingobacteriales; family Sphingobacteriaceae; genus Sphingobacterium; species Sphingobacterium luzhongxinii. The sequence goes on from NZ_WFKM01000001.1 coordinate 7,198, forward strand.
TGAATTGAGCGAAGAAATTGCTGAGGGGATTTACTCGAATCTAGCTATTATAACGCATTCGAACACCGAGTTTGTTTTGGATTTTGTGCGTATCATGCCTGGTATTCCAAAGGCTAAGGTAAAGTCTAGGATAATATTGACACCTGAACATGCTAAACGCTTATTGGTCGCTTTACAGGATAATGTCAACCGTTTTGAAGGTCAGAATGGTGCGATATCCTCAAAAGATGTTCCCTTTCCTTTAAACTTTGGAGGAACTAAAGGCGAAGCTTAGTTCTATTCAATTTGGGGTGCTGTAGCGTCTTGTTGGGCTGTATTTTTTATAATACGAGCTGAACAAGACGCTTTTTGATATAAGTGGTATCACTTTTGAATGTAGATTAGTATTGAAAATTGTTAACATTTAAGATATGATGGATATTAAAGTAAGATCGTTATCAAAGAAGGATTATAATGATCTTAAAAAATCTATGTCTGAGGCTTATCAGGGGGTAGGGGAGCTGTGGACCCGTGAGAATATAGTAGATCTGATTGATGTTTTTCCTGAAGGACAGCTGTGTGTCGAAGTAAATGGACATGTTGTCGCCTGTGCACTTTCTATTATTCTTAATTCCAAGAAAAGTAATATCTACGATAGTTATTATGAGATTATTGATGATGGTAAATTCTCTAAGCACGACTATGAAGGTGATACCTTGTATGGCATTGAAGTATTTGTACATCCTGATTATAGGTCTTTACGTCTGGGAAGAAGATTGTATGATTCAAGGAAGGAACTGTGCGAGGAGTTGAATTTAAAGAGTATTGTCGCTGGAGGACGTATCCCTAATTACTTTAATTTTGCGGAAGAGATGAGCCCTCGTGTGTATATCGAGAAGGTGAAACGTAAGGAGATCTTCGATCCTACACTTACTTTTCAGCTGTCCAATGATTTTCATGTAAAAAAAATACTTAAGAACTATCTTCCTGAGGACAGTGAATCCATGGAGTTTGCTACGCTGTTGGAATGGAATAACATCTATTATGAACCGGATGCACGATCCAATTCTGCGTCTAAGCAGACCATTCGTTTGGGATTGATTCAATGGCAGATGCGATTGTTTACGGATCTGAATGAATTTTACGATCAAGTCGAGTTCTTTGTGGATGCAGTCAGTGATTATGGTGCTGATTTCGCTTTGTTTCCGGAGTTTTTCAATACGCCATTGATGCGTTATTATAATGATCTTCCTGAACGAGAAGCGATGGAAAAGTTGGCCGGACAAACGAAGGAGATCGCTAATAAAATACAACAGCTTGCAGTCTCTTATAATGTTAACATTATAGCAGGCTCAATGCCGTTGTATGAAAGGAATAAATTGTATAATGTATCTTACCTTTGTCACCGTAGCGGGAAAATGGACTCTTTCCGCAAAGTCCATATTACGCCTAATGAATTTAAATACTACGGTATGGCTGGAGGGAATGAGGTTAAAGTATTTGATACGGACTGTGGTAAGGTAGGTCTTTTGATCTGTTATGATGTGGAGTTCCCGGAACTGGGCCGTATATTGGCTGATCAAGGGATGCAGATTCTTTTTGTTCCTTTTATGACGGATACACAAAATGGTTATATGCGTGTACGACATTGTGCACAGGCCCGCGCGATCGAAAATGAGTGTTATGTCGCGATAGCGGGGTCGGTTGGTAATCTCCCACGGGTAAATAATATGGATATACAGTACTCTCAGTCGGCAGTGTTTACACCATCAGATTTTGCCTTTCCCAATAATGCGATCAAGGCTGAAGCAACTCCGAATACGGAAATGGTATTAATCGCTGATGTCGATCTGTATGCACTGAGGGATCTGCACGAGTATGGTACAGTTAAAACTTTGAAAGATAGACGTAAGGATCTTTATGCGGTGAATCTGTTGAAATAATGCAAAAGGTCGGATTTAAAATCCGACCTTTTGCATTAGAGTAGAAATATATCTTCGTTGGCTAGTTTTTCTTTGCGCTCAGGATCCCAAATGCTGACCTGGACCTCACCTATATGTGCTAGCTTTAACATAAACATACATACGCGAGACTGCCCTATACCTCCTCCAATAGATTCCGGTAAGAGATCACTCAAGAGCATCTGATGAAAGGATAGTTTACTTCGCTCTATACAGTTACGAATCTCAAGTTGTCGGAGTAAAGCCGTTTTATCAACACGGATACCCATAGATGATAATTCGAAAGCGCTATTAATTAAAGGGTTCCACACAAGGATGTCTCCATTTAATCCTTTGTAACCGGCATCATTGTATGTGCTCCAGTCGTCATAATCTGCTGCGCGACCGTCGTGTGCAAATCCGTTGGATAACTCTGCACCGATACCGTAGATAAATACTGCACCATAGGATTTGGCAATTGCATTTTCTCTTTCTTTGGGGGTGTAGTCCGGATATCTCGCCAATAGCTCTTCGGAAGAAATGAAATAAATTTCATCAGGAAGTATTGCTTTGCGTTCCGGGTATTGATGTTCGACCGCGTTTTCTGTGGCTAGTAATGCCGAATATATTTTCTTGACGGTTTCTTTTAAATAATTAAGATTTCTGTCTTTGGTATGTATGGCTTTCTCCCAATCCCATTGGTCTACGTAGATAGAATGTATGGGGGAATAGTCTTCATCGGGACGCAAAGCCCGCATATCTGTAATTAGTCCTTCTTCGGGTTCGAGTTCGAGTTCCTTTAAACGTACTCTTTTCCACTTGGCAAGAGAGTGTACTACGACTGCTCTTTCTTCGTTTAATGATTTTATAGGAAAAGAAACGGGTCGTTCTATTCCATTGAGATCGTCATTAATCCCTGTACCGTCCAAAACAATCAAGGGAGACGATATCGGTATTAAGTTTAACGCTTGTCTCAGATGTGTTGAAAATGTTTCCTTAACAAAGGTTATCGCTTGTTCTCTTTTTAATAAGTTGCGTCCCATATATCAATTAAATTTGACTTTCGTTTAAATGCTATCTGTGTTTAGTGTGTGAATATAGCAATATTAATATGCAAATGTAATTAAAATGATAATAGATACACTGTTTTTGTTGTAATATTATTAATGGTAGCGAGTTCGGATGGCAGGAGAGTTTTTATTGGAATGGGGCAGAAAGAAGAGGTCGATTATTGTTTTTGAAAGGCTTTACTTCAAGCCATGCCTAGGTGAAATAATACTCTACTTTACCTAGGAATAGCTGATTTGCAGTGTGAAATTCTATACGGAGAAGCTTTCTCCACAAGCGCATGTGCGAGAAGCATTTGGATTATGGAACTCAAACCCCTTTCCTGCCAAACCGTCGGAATAGTCTAACTCTGTACCTGCTAAATACAGATACGATTTAATATCTAAGCAGATCTTTATTCCTTTGTCTTCGCAAAATTGATCTCCTTTTTTTTCTTGATTATCAAAATTGAGCTGATAGGATAATCCTGAACAGCCCCCGCTAGTTACAGCAACGCGGACAAAATAGTTTTCATCATACTGTTCGTCCTTTATTATTTGCAAGATACGTTCCTTGGCCTTATCTGTAATCGTTACCATATTGTCGTTATTGTTTACTACAAATTTCGTAAATTATTTGCTAAACGCAAATGCGGTGGGTTAGGAGACTGTCATATTATTCTAGAAGTCCATTTTTGTACATTTGCCAAATGGGTGACTGGTCTCTGATGGACTGAATAGCTGACTTTAGTAACTCAACGGCATGATCTATTTCTGCTAAGGTGTTATAACGCGATAGACTGATACGTATACTGCAAAAAGCGTCTTCGTCGGTGTGCCCCATGGCTTTTAGTACATGAGAGGGGTCTCTAGCCCCAGACACGCAGGCTGAGCCTGAGGCTATTGCGATATTTGGGGTTTTGGTCATTAATTCGCTAGCACGTACGTGCTTGATAGTTATATTGCTGGTGTTGCTTGTCCTATCTGTTTCTTTTCCATTAACTAAGGTGTCTTCAATTTCTGTAAGGATTCGGTGTTCAAGGTGATTACGAAGATTCTCCATAGTTGAAAAATCTTTTTTATGACTCAGACGAATGGCTTCTCCCATCCCTACTATAGCGGGGACATTGTAGGTCCCGCCACGTAATCCCTGCTCTTGGTCGCCGCCAGTATGCAAAGGGGCTATCTGTATAGGTTTCGTTTTTCGACGTATAAAGAGTATTCCTGCTCCTTTTGGCCCGTGAAATTTGTGTGCACTGAAACAGCAGATGTCGATTGACAGTGCCGCTAAGTCGAAGGCTTGTTTACCTAGAGATTGTGTGCTATCACAAAAGAATATAACTTCTTTTTCGCGACATAGCTCAGCAATCTCTTTGATGGGATGTAAGATTCCTGTTTCGTTATTAGCAGACATTAGGCAGACGAGAATCGTATGCGCTGTAATGGCTGATTTTAGGTCTTCTAGTGATACAGTTCCATTCCTGTCGACAGGTAGATAGGTCACTGTAGCACCTTTTCTTTCCAGGGCTCTACAAGTAGTTAATACAGCTTTGTGTTCTGTTTGACAGGTGATTATGTGACTCCCTTTGGTCTGATAGCGGTCGAATACTCCGCGGAGTACTGTATTTATGACTTCTGTCGATCCAGAGGTGAAGAAAATTTCCTTGGACTGTACCTGTAACGTATCTGCGATAAGTTGACGGGCGCTTTCAATAGCTTGATTGGCTTGTCTCCCTAGTTTGTGTTGCAGGCTGGAAGCATTACCGTATTCTTCTTTCAGAAAGGGGAGCATGGCGTCAAAAGCTGCATCATCTAGCCGGGTTGTTGCGTTATTATCTAGATATATCATGCCTTAAATTTAAGGATTATTCATCTGGAGTCCTGCGTCATTTTTTATTTTCCTCTATAAGAAATCTAGGCGGATGTGGAGGGCTAAAAATTCGCTTTTTTATCATGGGTAATTTTTTCTGAAAGTGTATGTTTTCAGGGGCTATCAAGAACTTTTTTCAAAACATTTTACTTTATTGTTGATATTCAAGAGCTCACCCGATACAATCGGGTTCGGTTCATACTTGTTGGTGATCCAAAGGCATCATGAAAGTTTTATTGCCTGTAAAAGTGAATTTATGTAGGTTTGTGTTGTATGGAAAAAAATGTAACCAAAATTGAACAATATCTCGATCGGTTGATCGATGTTGTAGTCGTTAGCTTACCTTCAATATTTGCAGCTATTGTCATCTTGTTTTTGGGGCGATTCGCAATTAAGTTTTTGATTCAATTTATGAATCGTCGTTTTGAGAAGCGAAATGTTGATAAGTCTATTCGTGGATTTGCGGTTAGCTTGGTCAAATTTGTTCTGTATGCATTGTTGTTATTGACGGTCGCAAGTACCATGGGGATCCAGACAACTTCATTTATTGCAGCACTCTCGGCTTTTGGTTTGGCCGTAGGTATGGCGTTGCAGGGGAGTCTTTCAAATTTCGCTGGTGGTGTCCTGATCTTAATGTTTAGGCCTTTTGAAGTGGGTGACTATATTAGCAGTGCTAATGGTTCTAATGGAACGGTAGAGAAGATTGATTTGTTATATACGACTATGATTGATGATAGCGGTATCCGTGTTTTTAGCCCTAATGGCTCATTGGCCAATTCGGTGATTAAAAATTATACAAAAATTTTGTCGAGAAGATTTGAATTTGTGATAGGTATATCATATGATGATAATATTAAGGTTGCTAAAGATACGATTTTAGCTGTTTTGCATCAGGAAACTGAAGTTTTGAAAACGCCCGCACCAGATGTGTTTGCAGGCGATCTAGCAGATAGTTCTGTTAATCTAACTATCCGTGGTTGGGTTAAGCGGGAGAATTTTTGGACTACTAGTAATGGTTTGCGGGAAAAAATTAAGGTTGCGCTTGATGCAAAGGGAATCTCTATACCTTACCCGCAGACTGAGATGCATATCAGGAGTGACGGACAGATCTTAGGGAAGCTATCGGACAAATCCTAGTCTAAAGCTCGTATTAGTATATAATAACGGTAAGCTACAACAGCCTGTTGTAGCTTATTTAGTTTTGAAGGATCTTTGAGATTGTATTTCGGTAGGACAAGCTTGTTTATCTTGTTTAGTATTTTGAATAACATCTTCTTCATCAGTCGTTTTTTTATAAAGATAATCAAAAAAGGCCCGAAATTGTTTTTCGAGCCTTTTCTGTTGTTTACTAGAATTTTACTTCAGACGTAAGAATTCTTTTTCTTTATTCCAGGTGAATGCTGTAAAGAGTATAGCAAGAGCAGATGCGAGTAAGATGACTTCGAATGAGGCATCCCAGCCGCTTTTGTCCACGATTGCACCTAGCGCTGCATTGGCAAGCAGATCTCCGATGAAATAACCGAATAAGCCTGTTAAGCCGGCCGCGGTTCCAGCAGCTTTTTTAGGTACCAGGTCTAGGGCTTGAACACCGATGAGCATAACAGGGCCATATATCAGAAAACCGATAGTCCATAGCGATATGTTGACGATCCATTGATTGTCGCCTGGTGTCAGCCAATATACTGCTACGGCAAGTAGTGTCAGGGTCATGTATATGATTGTTACAGGAGCTCTACGTCCGTTGAACAGCTTGTCACTCATGATGCCACAGAGAATGGTTCCGGGAATTGCCGCCAACTCATATACTGAGGCTGACCAGGTGGCTTCCGATGCGGTGAAATGCTTTGCTTCCTGAAGAAAGGTAGGTGCCCAGTTGATAATTCCGTTTCTCACTAGATAGACAAATGCATTCGCTATGGCGATGTACCATAATAATTTGTTGTTGAGGACATACTTAAGGAAGATTTCTTTTGCACTGAATTCTTTCTCCTGTGAGGACGCGTAGCTTTTCGGATAGTCGTTTTTGTATTCTTCGATCGGCGGTAGTCCACAGGACTGCGGTGTGTCTCTGACGAGGAATATAGAAATGATAGCGACTAATATTGCTGCAAGTCCAGGGAAATAAAGGCGTGCGTGCCAGTCAGCAAATAATTCAACACCTAGAATAGCCAATGGTCCTACTAAGAATCCACCAACATTGTGTGCTAAATTCCAAATAGACATAGCGGTACCGCGTTCTTTTATTGAATACCAATGCACAACGACACGACCGCAAGCTGGCCAGCCCATACCTTGTACCCATCCATTAATGAACAATAATGCAAACATGATGGTGACTGAAGAGGTAGCTAAGGGGGAGAAACCCATAAAGATCATGGTGAGTGATGATAGGATGAGTCCCGTGGCCAGAAAATAACGTGCATTGCTACGATCAGATACATTGCCCATGAAGAATTTACTCAATCCATAGGCGATTGATATCGCGGACATGGCAAAACCTAATTCGGCTTTACTATAACCTAAGGTATCTTGTAGGTCTTTTACCGCAAAAGAAAAGTTCTTCCGTACAAAATAATAGGCCGCATAGCCTAGGAATATACCTAGGAATACTTGCAACCGGAGTTTTTTGTATTCTGGGTCAATGCGGTTTTCGGGCAGCCTCGCTTTGTGCAAGGCTGGTTTAAAAATATCGAACATAAATATTGTATCTTAAAATAGGTTTGGATAGTCGCTGATGATACCATCGACCTTTAATGCTTCTAAAGCAGATATTTCTTCTTTTTTATTGACTGTCCAGGGTATTACTTTTACACCCAAATCGTGGGCTTCTTTTACAATATTAGCATTAACTAGTTTATAGTTTGGACTGATAATAAAAGGTTTGAAGCCTAGGTCAGTAATCAATTCCTTGATGGTCTTTGTGTTCTTTGCATCAATCAGGTAAGAGGTTTTGATCTGAGGGTAGTGCTTGTTGATGTATTGTATTGTTCTTTTATCAAAGGATTGGATCACGGTGCGGGATGCAATTCCTTTTTCGATGACGACTTCTAACACGAGATCCGAAAACTCTTGAGGGGCTGGATGCCACTCGTGATCTTTGCCCTCTCTGCTTTTTGTCTCGATGTTGTAGAACATAGGGGATTGACGTTTTTCTCTCGCGTAGGCTTCAGATTGATCAATGAGATCACTTAAGAGAGCTATGGGAGTAGAAATTTTCTTCTGTTGAGGAAAGTCCACATTTCCTTTTAAGCCTAAGTCGAATGCTTTTAGTTCCTTCCAGTTATAACTGTAGAGGGTACCTTTGATGTCTTTTCCTTTCAGTTCCCTTCCATCAGTATAGGTTACGAATTTTGGATTTAGATAATCATCGTGATAAACGACAACTTTCTTGTCTTTCGTAATATGACAGTCCATTTCCAATGTGGTGACTTTAGGAAGGTCAATAGCGACCTTCATGGCTCCTATAGAATTTTCTGGATATAGTCCGCGTGCACCACGGTGTCCCTCATACGAGAATGAGGGAAAGTCTGAATTTTGCATACTAACTCGTTTTTGCGTGTTGCAGGAAGAGATACTTAGGCTTAGCACAGAGATTGAAGTCAATAGAAAGTTAAACTTTTTCATGTCTTGTTATATAAAATAAAGATAGGAGTAAGATTATTTACTCCTATCAAAAATAGCAACTATATTAATAACTTTGATATATCGCTATATCATCTATTCCCAACCGACCATTATTTATGGTGTTACTACTTGTACCGAGGCCTAATTTATTTATTCTAAAGCGAACGGGTTCTGTGATATTCATTAAGAAAACAGCTTGTTTTGCAACAAGACTTACGGAAGTCGGATGTGCATCACTGATTGGTTTACCTACAATTTTCCAGGTTTTTCCTTGATCGATAGAATATTCCAATTGAAATGTAGAGGATCTGTCGGTGTAGTAAGAACCATACCATAAGGTCACTTTTGATGCACCTTGCGGAACATCAAAATTCATTTGTAGGTAGGCTGGGGTTTTTAAATTTTGCTGAAACCTTACCGCTAGTTTTCCTGATACAATTCTATCTCTGCCGACAGTATTTCCTAACATAGATTGATCAAAAGTCCATTCTCCCGTAGGTAGAATTACCGGCCATTTTGCATAACCTGCTTTCACTGTGTCTGGCTGTTCGAAGGTCTCCGGCCAACCCGAATACAGTTTTCCTGAGGGAAAAGCTAAATCTTCTGCGCTTTGAAGACGGATTTCAAGATCTCCTTGATTGCTGTATAAAATTCCTCTGAACGTTGCAGAGGGGGATAGGGTATTGTTTGCCAAGGGACTTGACTCGTTTACTGCGATTTTTATAGATTTGTTTTCTCCGTCTAATAATTTATGAACCCCTGCAAGTTTTGATCCTTTTGCTGGTTCAGGATCAACATCTGCAGTAACACTGATGAGTGTGCTTTCGAATTGATCTTTTTTCTTCTCTAAGGTACTTACTGCGACAGGTGTGTGTGTTTTAATATTTCCTGATGATATTTTTGAAATTTTAGAGCTCGCTACATTTGTAATCATCAATGACCCCAATCTTGCAGTTAAGGTGCTACCTATCAGATTCATATTAAGAGAATCGCCGAAGGTGTATTGGGAGGCATCTTCAACCTCTAATAATACCCCTCTTGTTTGTCCTCTCCAAGTGCTTTGAATAGCAATGGTGTTTTCTGGAAGGTTTTTACTTTCATTGTTTGAAATCACAACACCTCCGATATGTTTGGCTCCTTCCAGTGTGCTTTCTGATATCGTTAGATTCTGCCCCTTGAAATTGCTTCTTAACACATAAATAGATCCTTGCGGATTCACATGGTCCACTATTTCTTCCTTATATGTTTCACCGCAGTTAGTTAATAACAAACTTGAAACAATGATAGTAAGAAGATATTTATATTTATTTGAACTTTTCATGATTATTTTATTTATTCCACCAAACCTTTGTGTTAATATCATCAGGTCCCATAATTTTTACTGCTTCCAGATAGTTTGCCCTGTTATAGGAAATTGTGGACGGAGGGAAAGGTAGACGTGATGGGTATCTACCTTGGTTTTCAACTCCAGGGCCAATAGGTAATGTAGGATGACCTGTACGGCGGATTTCCGTCCATTGCTGAAAATCGGTAAATAACATTGCATAATAGCGCTGGGTATGGATTTTTTCCATAATATCTTCGAAATTATCTGTCGAAGAGAATTTTATAGCATCTTGTTGGAAATATTCCGCTGTCAAACTTGCTTTCCAATAGTTAAAAGAGGATTGAATACCTCTACCGTAATAAGTTAGGGGAGACCCTGAAATATAGCCCTTAAGAGCTGCTTCTGCTAATATGAACTGCAGCTCAGAATAATTCATGAGATTGCCAAGTCTGATGTCAGTTTTAAGATCTATTAATAGTTTAGAACCTACTTCAGGAACATTTCCTTTCGGATAGCCACTTTGAATACCAGAGTAAACTCCAAGGGTTGCTTGCGTAGCCCATTTTGCTATTCTCGTGTCTTCCATGTCTACTAATGTATTTATGAAAAACTCAGAATAACCTTTATCACCGTTAAAATCAATATCCCTATAATTGTAAAATTCTGTGACAAAAGGGACGACATTGGTAAAGTTAAAGATTGCATTATCCGCATTACTCTCCATGATAGGATATTCTGCAGCTTTAGTATCTACTATTTCCTTGATTTTTGCTATTTGATTCAACTCGTTATTACCGGACGCTCTAAGTAGTAATCGTAAATAAAGCGAATTTCCAAATCTACGCCAATGTTCAGGGCTGCTACGGGTATGTTGATAAATACTTCCATAAAGAGGGTCTGATATCAAGTGGTTTGCGGGTAATTGCGCATTTATTTTTAGCAATTCATTTGCTTTCTCTAGCTTTTCGAAAATCTGTTGATAAACAAATTTTTGTGTATCAAACTTGGGAGAGATTTCAAATTCTCTGCCTTTGGCAGCGTCAGAGTAAGGAACATCACCAAAGACATCTGTCAATAAGGAGCCTAAATAGGCGTCCATTATTAAGGACATGCCTTGCCAAGTTTGGTAACCTTGCTGCTGCGTGGTTTCGGCTGATTTGTATACATCTCTGATATTTGTCAATTCGGTATACCAATTTTGCCAAGAGCTATTCGATTCTGTCGTTTTTATCTCGTAACGGTGAATTTCGCGGCTATCGCTATTGGTTACGGTTACTTGTGCTAGCTCTCCGTTAATTCTGAAACCTCTATTGAGGTTATTATTTACAATGGATAGCACCGAGGGAGCAAATAGCGCTTGGGGGCTTGCAAAAGTTGCTTCATTGGGATTCGTGTTCTTTTCAATGAAATCTTTTGTACAGCTTGTTGCTAGTATGGTTGTCGCAAGCGTGCTATATATAAGTATATTTTTTATTTTATTTTTCATCGGACAAGCATTAGAAATTTAACGTTAAACTAAGACCAAAATTTCTTGTAGAAGGAAACTGCGCAACTTCGGCTCCTTTTTGGATTCCAGCGGATGTAAGGGAACCAAATTCAGGATCAAACGCAGGCCAGTTCGTGAATACAAAAAGGTCACGACCGTACAGGCCTAAATTTGCGCGTTGAAATTTGTATTGTTTCAAGAAGTTAGGACTAAAGGTATAATCAATACGCACTTCTCTAAGCTTAATGTAGTTTGTTGAGAAAGTATTTGCTTCCAGATTGTCACGATTGAAGTGATTGTAATAAAAATCGCGAGCATTTACTAAAGTCGTATTTGGACTAAAGGTGTTATCCCCATTGTCCACTACTCCCTTGCCGACTAATCCGTTATATCTTCCAGGTATTGTTTTGTTTAGTTTTCCTTCCTCCATTAATACGGCATGCGTTAATGAATAACCAACGCCTCCGAATTGCCCGTCGAACAAGAAGTTGAATTTCCAATTTTTGTATTGGAATTCGTTACCCCAGGCAGCTTTCCAAGGTGCAGTAGACCGACCTAAATAAAGTAAATCATTAGATACTTCTGGGTATCCATCCTTGTAGATGATCTGACCGTCCGGAGCTCGCTTATAGCCATAGCCATACATAGCTCCATAGTTTCCTCCAACTCGAGCTTCAATAGTTCCTCTCGAACCATAGATGGTTGATAGGATAATTGAGTTTTCCTCAGATGATTCAGGTAATGAGATGATTATTCCATCATTGTAAGAGAAGTTACCAAACATTTTCCAGTTCAGTTTTTCTTTGTTTTTTAGAATTTGATACGATGTCGCAAATTCTGCACCTCTATTTCTAACCTCTCCGGCATTAATAACCATCCGTGTAAACCCACTTGATGGATCGATGGGTACAGGAAGAATTTGATTGAAGGTATTGTTTTGGTATACTGCTATATCAAATGTTAATCTGTTTTTAAACATTCTTAAATCTGTGCCAAATTCCACAGATCTTGTGGATTCGTACTTGAGCGATTCATTTGGGATTTGTAGGCTGTTAGATAGACCGTCGTTACCAAAACTCGGGACTATAGGGTAGGTATATGAAGTTAAGAATGGTGTCGTCCCGCCACTACCCACATTTGCAAGCGAAGCTCTAAATTTAAAGAAATTGATAGATTTTGGTAAATCTAATAATTGAGAAAGAATAACACTACCGTTGTAGGAATTGTACATAAATCCGTCCCCCTCACCGAATGCAGGGGAGGCAAGTGTACTAGACCAGTCAATTCTACTCGTTACATCAAAAAACAAATAATTTTTGTATTCGATATTGGCCATACCATAAATTGAGTTTACGGCATATTTACTTCTATAAGGTCTTGAGATAATCGGTTCGGCTGTATTATCTAGACTATAAATACCTCTTTCCTTTAGTTTACTCGTTGATAAATCTACTCTTCTGTAGGTGTTAGCCATACGGGCACCACCAACACTTGCTCCCCATTTTATATTGCTGTTTCTTTCGTTTCTATAGCGAGCAAGGAAATCAACGTTTGTTTCCGAATTGAAAATATTTTGCTTTCTGAAATATCCATTAGCAAACTTGTTAGAGTCAAATGGTCTTCGTGAAGTTCTACCGTCGTAGCTAAAATCGATTGATGCGCGACCCATTACACTGAATTCTTTGTTAATGGTATAGTCTACCTGTGCATTACCAAGAAAGCCATCACGGTTTTGACCATTTAACATCTCATAAGCCTGTAGATAAGGATTGTCAAGCAATGAAGACATTGGCGTATTTTGCTCTACATCTTTTTCGATCCAATAATTTTTAAACCAATTTAGATTCATATTAGGGGTAAGTCCCCTGATAAAGTACATGATGGTACCATTGTTATATCCTGAGGTAGGAAGGTTTTTGGAGAATTTATTGTTGTAAGATGCTTTTCCTTGGATATTGATTTTGTCAGTCAGCTTGTGAGACATCTGGACACTAGCAGTTGTTCTATTGAATCCGGTATTAGGAACCATCCATTTGTTAATGGTGTTTCCTATACTGATTCGTGTAGAAGTTTTTTCTGTTGAGTTTGAATAGGAAAGATTGTTCGAGCTATTTACCGTAGTTTCAAAAAAATCCTTTTTATTGTCTTCATAAGGTCTCCATAATGTTCTTTCTGGAGGTGTCTGTCTGTAATATTCAGGGTTGAACTGATAAAATTGCTGACCATTGAATTTTGGGCCCCATGCTGCAGATGTAGAGTAAGTACTGGCACCATCTTCAGACTGACCATAGGAATAGTAAAAATCGTTTCCACCAATTCCAGCACCATATTGGTTTTGATAATCAGGCCATCTATTTATGGTGCCGATAGATGTGTTTGAAGTCAAGCTAAATCCTAAGCCATTATTCTTTTTTCCTTTTTTAGTAGTAATAATAATAGCGCCGTTAGCACCTCTAGCTCCATAGAGTGCTGTCGCGCCCGGGCCTTTTAATACAGAGATACTTTCGATGTCTTCCGGGTTGATGTCAGCTAGACCTGTTCCAAAATCTACAGGTGCATCATCGGACATGTAATTCGAGTTTCCATTGGTAGTCATTCTTCCTGAACTGGAGCTTGTTATGACTCCATCAACGACAATTAGTGCCGAGTTGTCACCTGTTAAGGAATTTTCTCCGCGAAGAATAATCTGATTTGTTCCTGCTGGACCAGCACCTGATTTAGTTAGATTTAAGCCTGCTACTTTACCGGTTAATGCGTCGGTCCAGTTTGCTGATTGTGCGTTAGTCAGTTCTTCTCCGGAAACCGTAGTTACAGAATAACCTAATGACTTTTCCTCTCGTTTAATGCCTAATGCCGTAACTACAACTTCTTCGATCCCCTCCGTATTCTCTGCGAGTTGAATAACAGTATTGGAATTTGTATTGTTAAATATTTGTGCGTAACTATTATAACCTATGAGTTGAAAGCTAATATTCGAACCCGTAGCAATTTCAATAGCGAATGTACCGTTTGTGTTACTTGTCCCAACTGCTTTGCCTTCTACCCGGATTGATACTCCACCTAAGGGCTCATTCGTATTTTTGTCTACTACTTTACCCTGGATCTTAATTTTTTCTTGCCTAGTTGTTTTCTCCAAAGAGAACGGGAGACTGGCGTAAGCCTGTCCTCCAGAATAACAAGCAGTAGCTAAAGCAATCCACAGGAGCTTAGATCCTATACGATGTGGCTTAACTTTGTCTTGATTGTTTGTTAACATATGTCGTGTGATTAAATTGGTTACTAAATTGATATTTTAATATTAACTTAATGTTAATTGCTGCTTTTTCTTTCGTTTTATTTCATAAACAAGAATAATAATGCAGCAAGCGAAGCTCCGAGTAAGGGACCGATGACCGGTACCCATGCGTAGGAGAGATTGAATTTAGCTTTATTTTTTAGGGGTAATAGGGCATGAATAATGCGAGGACCAAGATCACGCGCAGGATTAATCGCATAGCCTGTAGTTCCTCCAAGTGAAAGACCTATTCCCCATACTAACAATGTTACCGGTAGCGCGCCTATAGATCCCAGGCCGATGGGAGATTGGTCGGATAGGCTAGCGTCTTTGAAATGCAAAATGGTGAATATCAGCACAAAAGTTCCGATGACTTCACTAGCTAAATTTATGGGTAGGTTTTTGATGGCTGGTGCAGTGCAAAATACGGCTTGTTTGGTGTCTGGATCCTCTGTTTTATCAAAATGGTCTTTATACACTATCCATACCAATGAAGCACCTATCATGGCTCCGCCAAATTGTGCTGTCATATAGGATAATGCTGTAAGGAGATCGATACGATTCAAGATGTAGTTGGCCAATGTGACCGCACAGTTGAGATGTGCGCCGCTGTAGGGGCCGGCGATAGAGACTCCGACAAAAACCGCAATAGCCCAGGCTGTTGTGATAACTATCCAGCCTGAACTGTTTCCTTTAGTCTGGTTTAATACCACGTTGGCGACTACTCCTCCTCCTAGAAGGATCATCGCAGCGGTTCCTATTAGTTCTGCAATAAAAGGTGTCATAATATGGATTTATTAAAAAGTGGTTACATTATCTTTTAATTCTCGTAGTTTGCCCAGAATTTAGCCGTTTCGATGGCTCTTGTCCATTCCTTCAATTGGACTTCGTAATTGCTATCTGGAGCAGCTTCGAAAACTCTATCTTCTTTCCATAAGTTTTGCAGTTCGGAAATATCTTTCCAAAATCCAACAGCTAGTCCAGCAAGAAAGGCAGCTCCCATAGCCGTCGTTTCTGTAATCGCAGGGCGAATCACTTTTGTTTTTAAGATTTCTGCCTGAAATTGCATTAGGAAGCCATTTTGTGTTACGCCTCCGTCAACCCTGAGTTCTTTTATTTTCGAAGAAGAATCATTTTCCATGGCTTTTAGGATGTCATAGGTTTGATAGGCAATGCTTTCTAAGGAGGCGCGAGCGATATGGGCTGCATTTGCACCTCGTGACAGTCCTACCATTGTCCCCCTAGCTTCGGAGTTCCAGTGGGGAGCTCCTAGCCCTGAAAACGCAGGAATGAGGTAGACACCGTTGCTGTCAGGGACACTGGTTGCTAATTTTTCTACTTCGCTGGAGCTACGAATGACACCTAGCTCATCTCTTAACCACTGGACGACGGCCCCCCCAATAAATACACTTCCTTCCAAAGCATAGTTTATTTCGTTACCTACTTTCCAAGCTACAGTAGTGACCAGTTTGCTTTTCGATATCACTGGTTTGTCTCCGATATTCATTAATAGGAAGCAGCCTGTTCCGTAGGTGTTTTTGACCATGCCTTTTTTTGTGCACAGCTGACCAAATAGAGCGGCTTGTTGATCGCCTGCTATCCCGGCTATAGGAACGCTGACATTTGCTATATGTTCGGATGTATGACCATATATTTCAGAGCTGCTACATACAGTGGGAAGCATGGATGCTGGGATGTCAAATATATCTAGCAATTCCTGGTCCCATTCTAAGGTATGAATATTGAGAAGAAGTGTCCGAGAGGCATTGGATACATCCGTAACATGTTTCTCTCCATTTGTAAGGTTATAAACTAACCAAGAGTCTACGGTTCCAAATGCAAGTTCACCCTGCTCAGCAAGTTGTTTGGCTCCGTCTACATTGTTGAGTATCCAGTTTATTTTAGACGCTGAAAAGTAAGCGTCAATTAATAAACCTGTTTTTTCCTGTATGATGTGTTCGTGTCCCTGTTCGGCTATTTTTTTACAGTAATCTGCTGTTCTACGATCTTGCCATACAATAGCATTATATATGGGTTTACCTGTTTTTTTATGCCAAACGATGGTCGTCTCTCGCTGATTGGTGATACCGATAGCTTTGACTGCGTCTAGTCTTAGCTGTTCTTTGGCTATCGCTTCGGTCATTACCGCTAGTTGTGTCGACCATATCTCCTGAGCGTCATGTTCCACCCAGCCCGATTTAGGGTATATTTGAGTAAACTCTTTTTGTGCTATTGTTACGATTTCACCTTTCTGATTGAAAAGAATAGCTCTAGAGCTAGTTGTACCCTGGTCTAAAGCGAGAATATATTCCTTGTTCATGATCTAATTGGGTTTATAGTAGTTACTTATTTATTATAAGGTGTAATTTTTGACAAGTGCGGTGTAGTCTGCGATTTCCTGTTGAATCCAGTTTTGGTCTTTTCCGAGTTCCTTCGCCATTAATTCAGCTACTTTTGGCGCTGCCTCTAAGGATGCCTTGGCGTCTAACAACAAAAAGCGCACTCTGCGAGCTAAGAAGTCTTCTACTTTCGCGATCATCTCATGACGACATGCCCATACAACTTCGGCTGCTATAAATTCGAAATTCGGGTGTAGGCGTTCGTTGAGTTGCGGAGACTGGGATGCCAAATCAAGAATAGGGGTGACGTCGGTTCCGTATACCTGCCAATGCCCTGGTCTTTTTTCTTCGGAATAGCCGTGAATGGGAAGATGTTGTGTTTTACAGTCCTTAGGTGTTAAGCCCACTGTCTTGATCGCTAAGTCAACGGTTTCTTCAGCCATTTTTCTGTAGGTAGTCCACTTGCCTCCGGTAATGGTAATTAGATTGGATGCGCTTTTGATAAGCTTATGATCTCTTGATATTTCTTTTGTGCTGCCCGAGTCGCCATCTGTGGGAGCGGCTAGGGGTCTAAGTCCCGCAAATACACTTAAAACATCTTTTTCAGTAGGTGAATTTTCAAGGTATTGATTTGCCGTTTTTAAGATAAAATCGATTTCTTCATCCAACGGTCTCGGTTCGATCTGATGTGCATTTAATGGTGTGTCGGTCGTGCCTAATAATACTTTGTCGTGCCAAGGCACTCCAAATAATACGCGCCCGTCACTGGTTTCAGGAATCATCAGGGCATCATCATTGCCCAGGAATTTTTTATCTATTACGATATGGGCTCCTTGGCTTGGTCGTACGAGGTCTTTGTGCGTTGTACTATCCAACTTTAGGATATCATCTACAAATACACCTGTTGCATTAATGACAGCCTTCGCTTTTATCGTATGATCTAGTCCTGAAAGTCTGTCTTTGAAATTAAGACCATTTGTTTTACCTGCTTCATCTTTTGATATCTTATTTACTTCGGCATAGTTGAGAAGTGTTGCGCCATGTTCGGAAGCCGTCTGTCCGAGGTTGATTGCTAATCTGGCATCGTCAAATTGTCCGTCATAATATAATACACCGCCTACTAATCCCTTTGTCTTGATTTTGGGTAGCTTTTGAATGACGTCGTTTTTGCTCAAGAGGGTCGATTTTCCTATGCGAAGTTTACCTGCCATCCAATCGTACATTTTTAGACCGATTAGGAATTTAAGTTTATTGAAGATGGAGTAGGATGGGATTACAAAGCTTTGAACAAAGGAAACATGAGGCGCGTTTTTAAAGAGTAAACCTCTTTCTTTGAGCGCTGATAAAACGAGTTTGATATCTCCATTTGCGAGATACCGGACGCCACCGTGGACCAATTTGGTGCTTTTGCTTGAGGTTCCTTTTGCAAAATCATATTTCTCAATCAGGAGCGTTTTATAGCCCCGAGAAGCTGCATCAACTGCAATTCCCAGACCTGTGGCTCCACCGCCTATGATTGCAATATCCCATACTGTTGTATCTTGAATGCTTTCTAAAGCTTCGTTTCTTGTGAAGTTCATTTTGTTTTACTGTGTTTATGTGTGCTTTGTTTTGTAAAAATAATAAAAAACGTAAACAAACGAAAGTTTGTGAAGTCTTTTAGATAAATGCTACTGTTTTGAAATATCTTAATTATCTTAGGATAATGAAAGATCCATAGGATAGACCTGCTCCGGATGTAAGGGCATATGAGGAGGATGGGCCCTTCACAAGGATCGAGACAAGTATTGACCATCAAAAAGTAAGTAATATACATATGAACAATGTTGAGCGTCATCAATATATCATCAAGCAAATAAACCAAAATGGACATGTTTCTGTTTTGGAATTGTGCGAAGAATTAAATGTTTCTTCTGTAACAATTCGTAAAGATTTACAGTTTTTAGAAGATACGGGGTTGGTGTATCGAACACATGGAGGGGCTACAAGACAAAATCCGTATCAAACGGATAGACCTGTTATTGAGAAAGAAAAAATTCACGAAGAGGAAAAGATAAGAATCGCGCGTGCTGCGTCTCGTTTAGTAATGGCTAATGATTCTATTATTATTGGATCGGGAACGACAACACAGTTTTTAGGGAGAGAGATTTTGCCTCAAGGAAACCTTACTGTAGTTACATCAGCGCTGAATGTGACTTTAGAGTTGCTCAAGCATCAGAATGTCGAGGTTATACAACTCGGAGGATCGGTGCGACGTACCTCGTCGTCTGTAACCGGGCAATATGCTAATAATATTTTAGACCATTTTTTCTGCTCGAAATTGTTTTTAGGGGTAGATGGTATTGATCTGGACTATGGAATATCGACTACTAATGCGCAAGAAGCGATGTTGAATCAGAAAATGATTTCTGTAGCTCAGCAAGTGATTGTACTGGCAGATTCGAGTAAATTTGGTAGAAAGAGCTTTGGGAAGATTGTAGATTTTTCCCAGATCGATGTCGTGATCAGTAATGAAATACCACCGGCATTTCAGGAACTTTTCGAGTCGCTGGGAATAGAAACGATAATAGCGAAATAATAAGAAAAGCGGAGAATCCAATAAACTGAATCTCCGCTTTTTTAGGTCTTAGCATTTCCTTGCGATGGAACCTGAATGGCAATTCTTTTTTTTAACCCTTAATTTTCGAAGGAATCTTTCTTAAGACAAATTATCCCTATTGTGCCACTAGGAGCTTTTTTGCTTTTCTTAAGTTTAATCTCTATCCTGTCGTAAAGAAGGAGAGCGTCGGTAGTTAAACCTGAAAGTTTGCTTTTTTTGTTTTCTACCATGATGTATGCTTCTGTGTCAGGTGTGTAACCGATATCTTTGAGATATAGTTGAATTTCCTTTAGCATATCGTTTATTTGGCGGCTTTCTATTAAATTATTTCTCTGAACGTTTTGAAAAGATCCGGCGACCTTTGTTCTTTTCTTTTTGTAACTCTTCTTTTTCGGGTGAAGCACTATTATACCATATGCTGATGAGCTGCCATAAACAGCTTTTAATCCGATTGATTCTGCATCCAATAGTATGGAAATTGAATTGATTTCGTGAAGATTATAGTCAGATAGCTCAGAAGCAGAAACCCCTCGCCGTTCTCCCTGAAGAAAAATGTTCTTTTGATCCAACTTATAGGTGTCTTTTAATCCACTATTTGGAGACACCGATTCGGCAACAGGTTTAATATCGTTATTTTTGGTTTTATCTCCAATACGTTTAGTTGCCTGTATATTGAAGAGGTTTTTATTGATCAGATTCAGTAGGTTGAACAACGAGCTGTCTGAATTTCTCCGTGCGACATAGCGGTATTCATTCTTCTGGATGACGGTCGTCATTCCATGAGATTGAAATGTAAAACCAAGTAAGAGTATTGCTAACAGTAACTTTTTCATAACAATGCTTTTTTTGATCCTTAATTTTCGAAGGAATCTTTTTTTAGATGTTTATATCTAGGATCGTTTTGAAAAAAATTAAAAAGTTCTTGTTGCCTTTGCGCACTCACTGGCTCAAGTATTATAGCTCTTTTTAACCATTTTTGTTTATAGACCATATCAAACGTAAGTCTGATGTCGTACTCAAGGTGATTGAGTTTGTTGATTTCTTCTAATGTAATGGTCGTTAGCGAATCTTTACCTTGATGTAAAAAGTAAAAAGCTTCATTTGCGCCTATCTTGTATGGACCGGTGTCGCTAGGTCCAACATGCTTCTGCATATTAATAACAGCTTGGGCCAAAGGAGTGTATTTAACACGCTCTTGAGCGAATGTCGGGATTGCTGTTATATAGGATAAGATGAAATAAGATAAGAATTTTCTCATTTGTTTCGTTTTAATAATTATCCATGTATTGGACATGTTTTACCAACGGTTAAATTCTTGTAAGGAGTTACAGAAACTGAATTGCCATTGTCATCTAATATCGGGTTCCCGTTTACATCTTTTAATGGTATTGACATGTTTTTGATGTAATTTTGATCGATCGTTTGAGTGGGAGATCCTGACGTTTCATACATTTGTTGAAATTGAAAGGCTTCTACTTCATCCTCTATGCCATATTTTAGAATATTTTCATTATTATCTATTTCAAAATCGAGCTCTCCGTCCAGAAACTGTGCTACGTGCTTTAATTCATGAACCAATAAACTTAATGCATTACTATTTAAATCTCCTGCTTCATTTACCGTTTGACCAAGTAATACCTGATCTTCTGCATATGTTGTTGTTGTTCTATCTAGTGTTATTACTAACTCGTTGTTGTCTCGCAATGAAGTTGTAGCCCCGGCATCAATCAAATTTCCAAATTCGATAGTGAGTTTAACATTCAAATCATTTACTCTGTCTAGTATGTTGTTGATATTATTTAATCTGGTTAAAAAATCGGCATTAAAGTTTGTTGGATTTGCTAACATCGCGTCAACACCTTGTGTTAGTTTTGATAAAGCGCCAGTATCGTCAACAAATGAAAACCCTCCAATATTAAATTTCGGCATGTTTGTTAGTAAACTTGCAGAACATGTACACTCTTTGTCTTCTTCGTCTGGTGGTGGATTATCTTGCTCTCCTTCCCCTCCATACCAGCTTCCATCGTCTGGATCTTCATCGTCAAAAGGGTCCTCATAATCATAAGGATATTCTTCCTCTTCTTCCTCTGGATAGTCGTCTTCGTTGTCATCTGGTGGAGGGATGTCGATCGGATCTAGTTCATTTTCCCAAGCAATATCGCTGTTCCCACCTTTAATTTTAAATAATTCGTTCTCGGGAAGTATCTCCAAATCGTTGGAGATATCGAAAAAGTTTAATACAGTATTTCTTTTAATTTTACAAAATATGTTTTAGTTGTTTTTAGAATTATTATTTTATCTCATTCCCTTTTTTGTCAATATAGTACTCTCTGCCATTTTTCCACACTTTGCATCTTCCATTTTTAAAATAAGAAACCAGATCAAATTGCGGCTCAATTACTATATTCCCTTTTTTGTCAATAAATCCAAATGCACCTTTGAGGAGTTTTGTAAATATTTTCGGATTCTCGTGTTTTTCGGATTCACAGTCTATACATACCGCCGATAATTCCTCATGAAATGGATCTACCCATTTAAACTTTGGCGGAATCACTACATTTCCATCCATATCAGCAAATCCAATCAACCCCTTCTCATTCTCTATCCTAAATAATCCATTGCTCACATAATCTGGCCCATTGTCATAATTGACCACCCTAAATAATTCTTCTCCCTTTGTGTTAATTGCCCATATTCCTTCACCTCTTTTAACGACAAATCCGATAGTTTTGATGGTGTCTGTATACGCAATGGGGTAGCGGTCGTCAGGTATAATGACCACTCCTTTGGCATTTTTATAACTATATTTCTCTGGTCCTGTAGTGTCCATATGCCGATATAGTTCATACCCATGTTTTTTAAGTCCTTGTGCGCAGGATCCCAATGCTAGAAGAGTAAGGCTTAGAAATAGTATTTTGCGCATAGTGTCATTAATTAGTTCTGATAAAATAAACTTTTACTTCATCAGCAGAACTGTAATCATATCCGCCTAGAACCGTGTTGCCATCCCAATAATCTATATGATCGTATCGTCTATCAGTACCTACAAAATCCTCAAAATATACAAATCCCTCAGCTCCTTGTGGGATACCTGATGTGCCGTTAACCTCTACAGCGTTTCCAAACTCAGAAGTTAAATAGGTTTGCATATCAGCTGCTTTATAGAGGTACCATTCTTTGTTACTGTCATTATTCCAGTCACCACTACCAAATAATAGATTGTTGTGCCCATCCTTTGTGATGGTAAAATCACCACCTAAGGCATTGAGTGCTAATGAAATTCTTAGTGCACAGGTATCCTTAAACGCAGCAGGATTTTGAATGTGATTCTGTTCAACCATTTCGCCGATCATTCTCCATATCGTTTCCGCGTCCTTTGAATAAATGGTTTTTAGTACTTTTTTTTAAGTCTCAACCGGAAGTTTGGTTTCTTGTGTCTCCGTATTAGATCCTGAACTTGAGGAGCCTCCTTCTCTAAGTTCTTCTGCTAATTCCTCCAGATATGCTTCGTACTCTTCATCATACCAATCAGTTTCTTCACTATACTCTTCCTCTGGATAGTCGTCTTCGTTGTCATCTGGTGGAGGGATGTCGATCGGATCTAGTTCATTTTCCCAAGCAATATCGCTGTTCCCACCTTTAATTTTAAATAGCTCATTTTCGGGCAGAATCTCTAAATCACTGGAGATATCGAAAAAGTTTAATACAGTATTTCTTTTCATTTTACAAAATATGTTTTAGTTGTTTTTAGAATTATTATTTTATCTCATTTCCTTTTTTATCAATGTAGTACTCTCTGCCTTTTTTCCATACTTTGGCTTTACCATCTTTAAAGGGTGAAGCTAAATCAAATTGTGGCTCTATTGCTATATTTCCTTTTTTATCTATAAATCCAAATGCACCTTTCAAAAGTCCGGTAAGCATTTTTGGATCGTCATTTTGCTCAGCAATACAATCTACGCAAACAACTGCTAATCCCTCACTGAAGGGATTGACTCTTTTAAATTTTGGTGGTATCACGATATTTCCATTCATATCGGCAAAGCCGAGTAATCCTTTCTCATTCTCTATCCTGAACAGTCCATCGCTTACCACATCGGGTCCGTTGTCAAAGTCGGTAACTTTAAACAATTCCTCTCCTTTTGTATTGATAGCCCAAAAGCCCTGACCTTTTTTGAGGACAAATCCGATAGTTTTGATGGTGTCTGTATACGCAATGGGGTAGCGGTCGTCAGGTATAATGACCACTCCCTTGGCATTTTTATAGCTATATTTCTCTGATCCTGTTGTGTCTATATATCGATATAGTTCGTTGCCATTTTTTTTATTCTCTTGTGCACAGGATACTAATGATAATAGAGAGAGGTTTAGAAATAATATCTTATTCATAATACGGATCTTAGATGTTATAAACTTATAAGAGTCATTTTGGAGTTTAAATCCAAGACATACTTATTCTCTTTGCTGAGACTAAACCTGTAAAATTCAATTTTTTTATCACCATAATGCAATAGTATTTTTTTTTCTACATTTCCTGAAATATCTTGTAACTGGATCAGAAATGAACCCCAATTTTTAAGCGAATTATTTTCCAATACTAAGGAAGATGACAGTATTTTGTAGCTTTTCCATCTCGAGGAAGTAACACTGCCATCAAGGTTGAATATTATTTCTCTATTATCTCCCCATGTTTCAGTATTTACTAAATTCCGTTTTCCTTGTAGCAGTAAATAACCCTCGGCTAAATTAATAGCTATCCCATTTCTTCTTGATATAGGGGCTGTAAACTTGATTGTATCGCTTGATCGGGTCCCTGGAGCTTTTATTAATAATAAAAGTGTGTCGATTTGATGGATTAAAGTAAAAGTGTGATTTTTATACGCTGTCCAAGAGTTAAACTTTCGGTTTATGTTAGACTCTACATTTGTTAACTCCCAAATCCCTTTTCCTTTGGATTTATAATTAGCCATTGTTACCCTACCCAGATAAGTTTTGAAGTAGATTTTTCCATTTCGAAAAGCAAATGCTTCTATCGGAGCGCAATATTTGTCTTTATTTATTAAGGTCTTTTCCTTTTTGATGTTCTCAATATAATCGATGGGTAGCCAGACCTGCTCCTTGTGAGAAGTCTGGGCGACTGCCTGGAAAAAGGAAAAATGTATAATGAAATAAATAATCAGCCTTATATATCTCATTGAATTATCTGTTTCATTAAGTTAACAACCATTATCTTCTATAGTAATGAAAGAATACAATTCTTTCATTACTATAGAATCCCGAACCAGTTCTCCCTTCGCCAGTATAAATATCAATGTGAGCCATGCTATTTCCTTGGGCTATCTGATATATGACTCCTGTTTGATGATAATATTCAGAATTTATAAATTCTGAAAGACTCATCTCGTAAGATTGTAGTCCTTCTTTTCTTAGCCAATTAGCTACATCTCTTGCTCCTCGTGGATAGCCTTCTGAAGTCACATTTCCGTTGTAGTTTGCGGAGTTTGAAAAATCGACCCCATAAGCGTCCATGAACATTGATCCCACACGGATTGCACATTGGTTCTCAGCATATGAATCTTGGGACGGATGTGCAGGAGAGCCGTTGGGGCCGGCAGGGGGGTATTGGTTAAATAATGCTGTAAAACAGAGTTCGTCAGGAAGGTCTGTTTTTTTGTTTCTTCTTCTGTATTAGATCCTGAACTTGAGGTGCCTCCTTCTCTAAGGACTTCTGCTAATTCCTCCAGATATGCTTCGTA
Organism: Sphingobacterium sp. xlx-96; assembly: GCF_011007365.1. GTDB lineage: Bacteria > Bacteroidota > Bacteroidia > Sphingobacteriales > Sphingobacteriaceae > Sphingobacterium > Sphingobacterium luzhongxinii. The sequence goes on from NZ_WFKM01000001.1 coordinate 32,438, forward strand.
CTCTTCATCATACCAATCAGTTTCTTCACTATACTCTTCCTCTGGATAGTCGTCTTCATTGTCATCTGGTGGAGGTATGTCGATCGGATCTAGTTCATTTTCCCAAGCAATATCACTGTTCCCACCTTTAATTTTAAATAATTCGTTCTCGGGAAGTATCTTCAAGTCGTTAGAGATATCAAAGAAATCTAATGTGTTACTTTTTCTCATGTTATTTGTAGTTTAAAAATCTTCCTGCTTTATTGATTTAATAGGGATTATTATCTGTTGTATGTTATGTTTTTTGTGTTTATGAGACTGTATGTCTTCAAACAAATCAGGACAAACTGTTAAGGCGTGTTTCTTATTTATAAATATATTAATTTTTGTTTTAGATATTGTGCTTATCTGTTACTAATGGCGATTTTTTTCAATCGTTCTTTCTGTTTTAATATCAGTTCTCCACGACCATAATATACGTCAGCAGGAGTTAGGTTATTTAAGGCCTCGTGATAACGTTCATTATTGTATCTCTCTACAAACTCTTGGAGGGCTTCTTTTAGCTCTTCTGGTGAATAGTAATTGTTCAATTTGACCACATTTTTCATTGTTCTGTTGTATCTTTCAATTTTTCCCTGGGTCTGTGGATGAGCGGGGCTGCCATGGATCTGCTTCATTTCCAGTTCTTCGGTCAGATACCTGCCAAGATCCTTAGAGATATAGCACGATCCATTATCTGACAATAATTTAGGCTTAACCTTTGTCTTTAACTTCGCCTTTTCAATCGCTGTGTCTACATTGCGTATCACGTCCTCATGTTTCATTGATGGACAGAGCTCCCAATGTACAATGTAGGGGCTGTAGTCGTCCAATATGGTGCTTAAATAATAATCTCCCCAGCCTTTTATCCTGAAATAGGTGAAATCTGTCTGCGACATTTCATGTACAATACTGGTCTTACCCTTGAATTCATCGGATGCACTGATCAAAATATGGGATGGAGCGCTTATCAGTCCCTTGTTTTTAAGGATTATGTAGACAGAGGATTCAGAAATAAAAAACTGATGTTCGTCTGTAATGTGACAAGCCAACTCACGCGCCGATAAATCAATCTTATCCAGGGCAACCTCGACAACGAATTCTTTAATCTGCTCGGGAATGCTGTTCCATTGTTGTCCAGAATCACTGTTTTTTTTTCGCTAGACCCTCATAGCCTTTTACGAGATAACGGTCGTACCAGCTGTAAAATGTACTTTTAGGAATTCCAAATTGCTTCACACCGATCTCCGATCGTGTAACCGTCTGAATAATCTCCATTTTTTCTCCTGCTGATAATCGCATATACTTTTTGTATTTATCCGTTAATCCAGCAGATCCAAGCTTTTTTTACGATATCATAGCGCAACCCTAGATCAGCAACCCTTTCTTTCAGTCTAGCATTTTCTTTTCGGAGTTCGGCCACCTCATCTGATGTTGCCTCACGGGTAACATCGCCTTCAAGTCGTTTTTTTGGCCTCTAAAAACTCCTTGTTCCATTTGTAGAACTGAGACTCGTTAATACTGTGCTTACGGCAGATCTCGGCAATAGAATGTTCTGCACATAGAGCTTCCATTACGATCATAATTTTCTGCTCGGCGGTAAAGATTCTGCGGTTACTACGACGTACATCCTTGATAAAATTCTCCGGGGTTGTTTTTTTCGGTCTTCCCATCCTGAATAAAGTTATTTTTTTTAGGAGAACAATCTCTTGGTTTTTAATAAATTATGTCTAAATTATGCTGACGATTTACAATACCGAATCTCCCGCTATTAAAATCGTTAGTAATCATTCTGGTAAAATATTGTTGCTCAAAAAGAGTAATGAATTTGTTCAAAAGGGAGATATCATTGGTTATCTGGAGAATCCAGCAAATATTGTTGATATAGTTACCATAGATAGTATCCTTGATGTCTTCGAAATCAATAATACGGAGCTGGTTGTAAGTACAAAAAATCTGCCGACCCGCGTGTATCTTGGAGGTATTAATGCGAGATATTACCTCTTTTTGGAAGCCCTATAGCAATTTCAGAACTATTATTCAAATAGTCTATATTTCAGTCAATTGGCTATTTATTAGAGTCTTATTGAGCAACAGGGAAACTTGTTGGATATTAGTCATAAGAAAATGCAACTTAGCAGCAATAGCTTAGAACTAACGAAAGAATTTGAGAGAAGAGATTCCATACTATTTGAAAAGCGAATTATCAGCCAATCTGAGTTGGAAAAAAATAAAATGAATTATTTGAATGCTGAACACAATAATAACAGTGGTAAAAATGAAATATCTCAGATCAATTCTGAAATCCTGCGTACGCGAAACATGAAAAATGAGGTAAAGATCAAAAGACAGAGATCGAAGAGATGTTGTTTTTGAAACTTAATTCCGCTTATCATGAATTACGTGTTGCATTGAAACAATTTGAAGAAACGTACCTATTTAGGAGACCTCAGGATGGTAGCCTTCAATATTTGAGTTTCCTGAATAATAATTTGTTTGTTAAGGCTGGGGATGCTTTTTTTTAATTGTTCCTTCTGATAGCAAGATCTTAGCACAGTTTATGTTACCTAATGTTGGTGCCGGAAAAGTCGAACGGGGGCAAGAAGTCATACTTAAACTAGATAATTATCCGGACAATTAATCACGGGTAGCAATTGGACGAGTGTGGCAAATGGTAACTTAGCGTTGCGAGCGTCTGTATTCCAAGGATTCAGTAAGATAAATGGCCTTAAATTGGCCAAGTTGAATTTACAATCAAAAATCCTCGAGTATGATCTTAAAAGACAAACTTTACGGTTAGATCTTCTGTCCAATTATTTTAAGGCATTAGTGAATAGTGAGCTTTCTAAAGTAGCGGAGGCGCAATTAGGCCTTTCTAGAGAGCAGTTGCGGGTTATAAAGACCGAGGTGGATGTTGGAGTCAAGACATTGGTCGATCTTAATTATGTCGAAAATATCGTTGCTAATGACGAATTAAAGATACTCATTAGCAAGACAAATTTTGCTAATGACATTTTATCCTTGAAAAGGGTTTTAAATTTAATGTTTTCGGATAGCCTGATTTTAGGAATTCCAAGTTTTGCAGTAATTGAAAACCTAGATACCTCGACGCGTTCTGTGGAGAATAATAGGTACGTCGCATTATCGGAATTAAATGTTCAGCAGAATGAACTTCTAGTCAAGACAAAAAAGAATAATTTCTATCCTAGTATTATGTTTTCAGGCGGCTATGGATCCAATTATTCATCCGAGAGATATGATAATACATCAGATAAGGATGCGATTCCTTTTCTTTCGCAGGTCAATCAGAATAGATCGTTGAACATCGGTCTTTCCTTATCAATGCCGGTCTTTGATGCTTTTAAAGCTCGTGGAGAGATTCGGCGATCCAAAATTAATTTAGAGATAGCCCAGATCGAAGTGGAAAGGGTGAAGAAAGAGCAAGCGATCATTTTGCAAAGAGCAGTTCAGGAATATGTCAGGACTGTAAAAGAATATGGCGCTTATAATAAACAGTTTGTTAGTTCTAAGACGGCATACGATGCTACACTACAACGTTATGAAATTGGTATGGCCTCACCTTTTGAACTGGCCACGGCTCAGGTCAACTTTAACGTATCAGAATTAAATTTCGTAAAGTCGAGGTACGATGTTTTGTATAGGCAAGAAGTAATTAAAATCTTGGAAAATTAGTTCGAATGATACAGTAGGTAATAGCTAGCTACCCAGCCCTGTACAGCCAGTACTGATGCTAGATTTGTGACTTCTTCGAATTCAAGTTGGAGGTGTTTGATCATAAACATGGGCGGATTGATAGCAGCGGGAGGTATTGGACATTTCGCTCGGATAGTGCATTCTATTACTACCCTGATAGTGGTTTGCTGACAAGGCAAGGTCTACTATCCCTTTGGGAGAATAAGGTGCAAAAGCAGGCTTGGATGGCTGTTATGGATAGCAGCCACACGGAAGCACTGAACAAAGTAAAGCTTAGTATTTGGAAAAGCTATTATCGAAAGGTAAAGGATAGTGAGTGGACTGTTGTTTTTGGTGTCTTGCTAGTTTTGGGGACTGTTGCAATGGCCTATAGGTATCTGCGTTAACAGCAAAGGTTGCCTTGATCTAGGCAACCTTTGCTGTACTTTCGCTTGTTGTTATTTTTAAAACTTAGCACCTATAGTTAGGATGCCACTTGTTCTTTTGTGGTCGATAGAAGCTACTGGGCTGGAAGTTCCCCCAAAAGTTTCATTAATCGAGTAAGGAGCTTGTTTGTATGAGTTTACCTGATGTACTACCGCTAAGTCCATGTAAAGGGTGTTTGTTAGTTTTACGCCTAGACCTAAACTTCCGCTGTAGTTCTCGTCTTCAATTCCACCTTTGTAAGGGTTTCCGAAATAATTAAATCCTGCGCGGCCACTTAGTATATTGGTGAAGAGAAATTCGCCTCCGGCTCTGAAGTTTACAGCGCCTCTGTAGAGGTCTTTGATATCTCTATTGATGTGGTCGTAGTTTGTATTTAGTGAATTATTGGCTGTCGAATAGCGCATAGAATTGTACGTAACATATTCTGCATCTGCAGTCAATAAACCTCTGCTAAAGAATTTTGTAAGACCCAAGCCGAATTTCCAGGGTGTAGTAATATTATAATCCTGTGCGCTGTCGTAGAATTTTGATTCGTAAGTATGGAAGGGATCTTTGGTAGTCTCATTATCGTAAAAACTTACGTCGGTGTAAGACCGCGTATCGTCTTTAATTGTCATCCAGGTTGGTGTATTGATGGTAACGCCTATATTCCAATCTGTAGTCGGCTTGAAGATCATCCCTAATTTCAGATCTACTCCGGAACCTTCTGTAACTTGTCCAAAATTGTCGAATAATTCATAGCTGGCTTCTACGAAGTCGTATTTATCATTTGTAGGATCAGCATATGCTGAGTTTGGATTGTAGGACAGTATCTCACTTCTAGTCTTGGTCCAGCCGTTTTCTATAAACTGCGTGTTTTTTTCATAACGGAACGAAGTTATACCTAAAGTCGCTCCAATGAAAAATTGATTGTTATAATTTGAACCAAAAGCAATGGCAGTTTTACTGCGATTGCCTCTAGTGATTACTTCATTGTATTGGTCTTTTGCTGCTTCCTCCTTGGCTAGAGGGAAGTATCCTTTGTCAGTGTCTCCAAATTGCTCGACTATATTGGATCCTGCAAAGTCAGTACCGAAACTGCCTGACATAATATCTGATAGGGCATTTACAATAGTTGTGTTGTTGTTGATGCCTTCATAGGTAAGTTTATTATTATAGTTTTGAGTTTTGTTATAGCTCAAACCAACATTAAAGTTCAGCCAACCTGAATTGGAACGGTAGTTTGAAGTGGGAAAATGAAAAACTACTCCCGCCTGATCAACTCCAAAGTTGTCTTTCTTGCTGTTCGAATTCATTCCTTCAAATAGTGTTTTATTCTTATTCCCCAGGTAATTGAAGGTAACAGACATATCGGAACGGCTGAAAAAGCCCAAACCTGCAGGGTTACCATTTATAGCTGAGATATCTCCACCTAAAGCAGTCTGTGTATTACCGAGACCTTTCATACGAGCAGCCCCCCCAATATCTTCTCTAGAAAATGTTAAGGCATCGTCTACGGTTTGTGCATGTGTTTGTGTCCAGAAGACGCTGGATACAAAAGCAGAAAGGATAATATGTTTTAAATTCATATGGAATAATCTTTTTTTATCTGTCATATGGAATACTCATGGGTATTTGTGCTTCGCTAAACATGAGTATTTCAGTATGGTATGATTTGTCCAATTAATAAACAGCCAATCTTATCATTGGCTGTTTATTAATTATTATATGTTAACTAAATTCGCTTTATTAAAATTAGCGTCTTGATGAACCTGACGAGCGGGATCCACCACCTGAGCTCGATGCTCCGCCTCCTCTAGACATTGATCCGCCACCACTTGACATGGATGAACCACTGCTACTTCTTGCAGGAGGTGTGTACGTACTCCCTGATGATCTCGAGCTGCCACTATCCGAACGACGGCTTTGTGGTTGTGTCGTAGTCGGACGCGATGAGCCTGAGCGTTCTGTTGTGCTAGGTCTTGTAACAGTGCCGCTATTTGAGGGTTGTCTACGACCGCTTGTCGAATTTCTTACATCAGTGGTCGGTCTGTTACCTTCTGAGACAGTTCCTCTACGTGAAGAACTTACTGATCCTCTCGAACTTTCGCTATTTCCACGTGAGGTACCTACGCGATTTGAAGTACTAGTGCCATCAGTACCTCTACGGCTTGATACGCTAGAACGGGTATCGATACGTCCATTCGCATCACGGCTTATTGTTGTGGATCCACGTCTGCTAGAGGACGTAGCACCAACATCTCTCCGGCTCGAACTTCCTGTTCTAGAATTGAAACGGTCACGATTGTCGGAACGTACCGAAGAATAAGTCGGACGACGACCTGATCCTCCATAATAGTAGTTGTTGTATCCGTGACCATAATAAGGGTGTCCCCACGAGTTGTAGTAGGAGTTGTGGCCCCAATATCCACCACCATAACCGTAATAAGGTCTTCCCCATCCATAACCATAATAAGGAGAACCCCAGCCGTAACCGTAGTATGGAGAACCCCAGCCAAATCCAATAGACCAACTTGATCCCCAACCCCAGTTGGACCAACCTAAACCAAAGCCTCCATAACCATACCAAGGGTCAAACCAAGGATCATAGTATGCCATTCCTGGTGAAGAGTAATAGAAACGATTAATACGGTTGGCATATTCTAGTTCCTGATATTGACCATCGTTATATTCTTCATCTGAATATTCGTCTGCATAATACTCATTCGCTGCGTTCGAATTAGAGTTTTGATTCTCGTCGTAGTAGTAATCTGGACTTTGGTACACCGGAGTTGGTCTGCCTGCGTTCTGGTTGTTATAGACATCGTCTCTATAGGTGATTTGTCTGCTTGTCGAACAAGAACTCAGCGCCGCCACAAGTGCTAAAGCCCATCCGCCGATTAATAATCTATTTGTTTTCATCTGCTTATATTTTTTAAAGTTGATGAAGCTATCAGATTTATTCATTTCCTGGTGTGGATTGGATAGATTCTGATGATTTCATCTGTTTAATTTTTTAGTTTCTAGTTGTCAGATGGAGCGTTTATGACTTTTATGTTAAATCATGTCTGGCTCATACTATCTTTATCGCTAAAGTTGTCTGATAATCCAGTGTCTTTTTATTATCTTAGACGCATATTTTGGCGAAGGTTTAATCGCGGCCTCAAAAATATAAATAAATTTAGTCTCAAAAAAAATATTGATACGGTTTGACCGTAACCTTAATATATTGTTACAAATTAAATAGTTATAAGATCAATGAGTAAAGGAATAACAAGTAGAAGCGAGGATTATTCTCAATGGTATAATGACCTAGTGATTAAGGCTGATTTAGCAGAGAACTCTGCGGTGAGAGGATGTATGGTTATCAAACCCTATGGGTATGCGATTTGGGAGCGTATGCAGGCTATTTTGGATAAGCGTTTTAAGGAGACAGGACACAGTAACGCTTATTTCCCCTTGTTTATTCCCAAGTCTTTTTTCTCTAAAGAAGCTTCTCACGTTGAAGGTTTTGCTACAGAATGTGCCGTAGTAACACATTATCGATTGAAAAATGATGGCAACGGAAATATCATCGTCGATGAAGATGCTAAATTAGAAGAAGAGCTTATTGTACGACCTACTTCCGAAACTATTATCTGGAATACCTATAAAGGATGGATTGAGTCTTATCGTGATCTTCCGATCCTTGTTAACCAGTGGGCAAACGTTGTGCGATGGGAAATGCGTACGCGTCTTTTCTTGCGTACTGCTGAATTCTTATGGCAAGAAGGGCATACGGCGCACGCGACAAGTGAGGAGGCAATTGCTGAGGCTGAACAAATGTTGGACGTGTATGCTGATTTCGCTGAAAATACATTGGCAGTGCCAGTTGTAAGAGGTAGAAAGACAGAAAATGAACGTTTTGCGGGTGCATTGGATACTTTTTGTATTGAGGCGTTAATGCAGGATGGAAAGGCATTGCAAGCGGGTACGTCTCATTTCTTAGGACAGAATTTTGCCAAAGCTTTTGATGTAAAGTTTACGAGCAAAGAAGGAAAGCAAGAATATGTATGGGCTACATCTTGGGGGGTGTCTACCCGTTTGATGGGAGCACTTATCATGGCGCACTCGGATGATCAAGGTTTGGTGTTACCTCCAAAGTTGGCACCTATTCAGGTGGTGATAGTTCCTATTTTTAAAACGGAGGAAGAAAAAGCGGCTATTGATGCTTTCGTAACGACCTTGCAAGCGGAACTGAAAGCCAAAGATATCACTGTAAAATATGATGACAGGGATACACAACGACCTGGTTTTAAATTTGCGGAATGGGAATTGAAAGGTGTGCCAGCGCGTATAGCTGTAGGCGCACGTGATATGCAGAATGGAACAGTGGAATTGGCGCGACGTGATACACAAACGAAAGAAACTGTTTCGCAGGAAGGGCTTGCTGATCGTATCGAAGTGTTGATGGACACTATTCAGAAAAACATCTATCAAAAAGCTTTTGATTTTAGAGCTACGCATACTACGGAAGTGAATTCATATGAAGAGTTCAAACAAGTGATCGAAACGAAAGGAGGCTTTGTGTCCTGTCATTGGGACGGCACTGTGGAGACAGAGAAACGTGTTAAGGAGGAGACTAAAGCAACTATCCGTTGTATACCTTTGGATGCCAAGGATGAAGAGGGTGTTTGTATTTTTACAGGTAAACCTTCGGCGAGAAGAGTGTTGTTTGCAAAGGCGTATTAAGTCTCAGATGTATTTTCCTCTATAAAAGAATCTAAATGGATGAGGAGAGCTACAAAATTCGCTTTTATATTACGCGCAATTATATTGCTTGTAAAGGCGAATTTGTGTAGGTTTGAAAACAAGGGTAGAACCGTAAAATTGTAAAATTTTACGGTTCTACTATTTTAATAAGATATGGATATCGAATCAATAGGTAAATCAGCAACAAATCGCGTACTTATCCTAGGCTGTGGATGGGTTGGTGAGGAATTTGCACATGCAATGAAACTTCGCGGTAATGAAGTTTGGGTTACGACGACCACCGAAGAAAAGAGACTTCGATTAAGTGAGGAAGGATTTCAATCTGTTTTGTTAGACTTTGATTCAGAGGTAGTTATAGGTGGATCCGATATGCCTACTACGTTTGATTTTGTGTTAAATTCAATTCCAGCCAGTTCCCGTAATTCTCAAGAAGTATTACTAGAGCGATTCAACTGTATTAAGCTTCTTTTGGAACAGCTTACTTTTCGAAAGCATATTTATTTGAGTTCCATTGGGATTTATCCCGATGCGGACGGTCTTTTTGATGAAAATTGGCGAGATCATCTCGATGAAAAATTATTGCTTGCCGAACAAACCATGCAGCAAGTAGATAATACCTTGATTTATCGGTTAGGTGGACTTTTCGGAAAAAGCCGTATTTTCGCTAAGTATTTTAGTGGTAAAGTGTGTCGGACTGGTAATCAACCTGCTAATTTTGTCCATCTTGCAGATGTGGTTAAATTATTGGTTTTGGGATTTGAAAAGCTAAAGGTTGGCGAGGTGTTTAATATTGTTGCGCCGGAGCACCCGAAGAAGAAGGCGGTTATTCTGGCATCAGCGGCGAAATACGGATACGCTGGTCCTTCGGCTTTTGAATCGACATTTAATTTTCAAAAAATCGTGTCTGGGCAAAAGATAATAGATGAATTGCAATACCACTATAAGTATCCATCTCCCTTAAAGTTTTAGTAAATTTACCTTGATAATAAACATATACGATTATGGCTTATAAATTCGCCACTCGAGCTATCCATGCAGGGCAGGAGTCTGATCCAACGACTGGTGCTGTAATGACTCCTATATATCAAACTTCAACCTATCAACAGGCCTCACCGGGGGATCATAAAGGGTATGAATATTCTAGAGGTACAAATCCAACGCGTAAGGCTTTAGAGGAGTGTTTGGCTTCTTTAGAAAATGGGAGATATGGTCTGGCATTTTCAAGCGGTATGGCTGCTACGGATTGTGTGCTTCGACTGTTAAAGCCGGGAGATGAGGTTTTGACAGGAGATGATCTTTATGGAGGATCGTATCGTATATTTACAAAAGTGTATGCAGAATATGGGATTAAGTTTGTCTTTGTAGATACGGCTGATATCCATGCTGTTGAACAAGCGATTTCGGAACGGACCAAACTGATTTGGATCGAAACTCCAACAAATCCTACCTTAATGATCGCTGATCTGGAAGCTATAGGGCGGGTTGCAAAGGCCGCATCGATATGGTATGTTGTTGATAATACCTTTGCTTCTCCGTATTTACAAAATCCTTTGGATATGGGTGCGGATATTGTGATGCATTCTGCTACTAAGTATATTAATGGTCATTCTGATTTGGTGCTGGGTGCATTGGTGGTAAATGATGAAACTTTGTATAAAAAGCTCCGTTTCTTTTATAATACGTGTGGAGCTACGCCTGGTCCACAGGATTGCTTTTTAGCTCTTAGAGGGATTAAGACTTTACATTTACGGATGCAGGCACACTGTGATAATGCCAGAGATGTTGCTTTTTTTTTGAAGGGACATCCTAAAATAGAACGTATTTATTGGCCGGGCTTTGAAGATCATCCCGGGCATGTTATAGCCAAAAAGCAGATGCGGGATTTTGGAGGAGTGGTTTCGATCGTGTTAAAAGATGCGGACCTGAAAGAGACTTATCGCATTACGTCCCGTTTTAAGCTCTTTAAGTTAGCGGAGTCTTTGGGAGGCGTAGAGTCTTTAGTAAACCATTCGGTTTCGATGTCGCATGGCTCTGTACCCAAAGAGATAAGGGAGCGGGTAGGAGTAGTAGATAATCTGCTTCGTCTTTCCGTTGGAATTGAGGCTATCGAAGACTTGATTGCAGATTTGGAACAAGCATTGGCTTAATAAATATGAGTGGATTTAACCTTAAGGAGTTTCTTGATGGAAAGGTGGATGAGTATAACCAACCGCAGTTTGTTGATAATGACCCGATTTTAATTCCTCATCTTTTTCAGAACAAGGAGGATATAGAGGTCATGGGCTTCTTTGCGGCGATATTTGCCTGGGGGCAACGTAAAACTATTATCAATAAATGTAAGGAACTGATCGATAGGATGGATGGTGCTCCCTATGATTTTATTCGAAATCACAAGGATGCAGATTTGAAATGTCTTCTCAACTTTAAACATCGCACGTTTAACGATACCGATTTATTGTATTTTGTTTCGTTTTTTAAGTTTCATTATCATACGAATGATTCTCTAGAGGATGCTTTTTTAATCGGGCAGAATGACGAGGTTTCTTTTTCGATTGAAATAGCGTTAAATCGTTTTAAGACTTATTTTTTTTCATTGGCAGATTTCCCTTTACGTACCAAGAAGCATATAAGCTCTCCTTTTCAAAAGTCAACTTGTAAGCGATTGAATATGTTTCTTCGATGGATGGTACGTAAGGATGATAAAGGTGTAGACTTTGGAATATGGAGCCGGATTACTCCAGGCCAATTGATCTGTCCATGTGATGTTCATGTGGAACGGGTAGCACGAAAACTAGGATTGATTACTTTGGATAAAATTAACTGGAAGGCGGCGTTGGAACTCACTGAAAATCTGCGGACATTGGATGCTGATGATCCGGTAAAATACGATTTCGCTTTATTTGGACTAGGGGTAGAACGGGAAATGTAAAAATGACTCTATGAAAATTGATTATAATAGCTTAAACATCTCCCGGTGTAGACCTATTTCTGGTATTTCGAATTCGTCGGACATAAATTCAAACCCTAAGCTCTCGTAAAAAGGAAATGCTATCGCTCTCGCATTAAACCATAGGTAATCAATATGCAGTTGGTCTTTTAAGTGCTCCATCGCGGCAAGCAGTAGTTGAGCGGAATAGCCTTTGCGTCTTGAATTAGGTGCGGTGGCCATTCCGCGCAAACGATAGGCCGATTTTGGTAGTTTGCCGTGATTTTCCTGCATACAGGTAAGTATCGATACTAATTGGTTGTCCTCAAAATACCCCATGTGAAATGTGCTGGGATATAAATCATGATCGAATATACATTTGGATTCTGCTAATCCGTTCCGCAATACTTGAGAACGAAGGGGAAGAGTTTGTTCGGCAGTGATAAAACGTATCATGATTTGCTGATTTTTTCCAAAATATCTACTAATCTATTGGAATAGCCAAATTCATTATCATACCATCCCACCACTTTTACAAGGCCTCCGACGATCGATGTTAGTTGAGCATCAAACACGCAAGAGTAAGGGTTATTGATGATATCTACCGACACAATAGGATCTTCGGTGTAGTAAAGCACTTGCTTGAGTTTTCCGTTAGCGGCTTCTTTGAATTTTTGGTTAATTTCAACAACACTTGTTTTTTTTCGGAGCGTACAGGTGAAGTCTGTTAGTGAACCGTTAAGCACGGGGACACGTATACCGGCACCACCTAGTTTTCCTTCTAGATGTGTGAACACATTGGTTATTGCTTTTGCCGCACCTGTACTCGTTGGTATGATCGATGAGGAGGCTGCCCGTGCTCTGCGCAGGTCTCTATGTGGAGCATCATGAAGATTTTGATCTCCGGTCATCGAGTGTACCGTGGTGATATAACCATCTTCTATTCCCCAGTTTTCATCTAGAATTTTTACCAAGGGTGCTACGTTGTTTGTTGTACAGGATGCATTGGAAAAAATGGGGGTACCCCAATCAAAATCACCGTCATTAATGCCGAGCACCACTGTTGGCACTTCTTTGTCTGAAGAAGGAGCTGAGATCAGTACCTGCTTGGCACCCGCTTGAAGGTGAAGTGCGGCATGTTCTTGAGAAGTGAAAAAACCAGTGGATTCTATCACAAGATCTATCCTTAGGGATGACCATGGGAGATCTGCTGGATTTTTCTCATTCAGAATTAATATTTTTCTACCGTTTACTTGGATAAAGTTTTCGCCATGGGAAACTTCTCCTGGAAATGGACCATGTACAGAATCATATTTTAATAAATGTGCTAAGGTCAATGGACTAGTGAGGTCATTAATCGCTACAATGTCGATGTTTGGAAGCTGACGAACCAAGAGGTTGCGTAAGGTATGTCTACCTATACGACCGAATCCATTTATTGCTATGTTCATGTTTATTATTTCTGAATTCTAATTTCCTACTTGATGTAAGCCGCTATTATTTCATTGATATTCTTGTCACCATCCCAATGTGTCTGAAGCTTGTTGTCGGTTGTATATACATAGTTTGCCGGGAATTGTTTTGGAACATGGAATTTCTGAATGAACTCTTGGTTTTTGTCATAAAGTACTTCAATGTTAGGCTTACCTACAAGTTCTTTGGCGAAGGTTTCTAAAAATGAAGCCATTAATGCAGGATCATTCATGGAAACAAAATAGATGTTTACATTTTTGATACTGTTATAGTTTTTACCTAGTGCCGCAGCTTCTGTCCTACAATGTGAGCAGCCTGGGTCAAAAAGTATGAACACCGTCTTTTTTCCTTTTGGAATATCCGTATTTGTAAATGAAATACCCGATTTTACTTTGTAAAATGTAAATACAGGTATCTGAGCTATAGGCTCGCCTTGTGCTAAGTTTGCAATTGCAGGAGGCTGTTCTTGCTTTGTCGCTGTTTCTTCATGTGTTCCATGATTGTGACCACTATGATCATGACCTTCATGCCCCTTGGATTCTACTTGTTTTTGCTCGGAATTGCTGGTTGTATTGGAACAGCTCGACAGGCCTAGCGATATGCATAACATCAGATACCCTGGTATAATCATTTTCTTCATACGTTTGTGTTTAATAGCTACAAACTTAGATAAAATGCTTTTAATTCATGCATGTCTAGCTCAAAAAGTAAACGAATCTGACGTTTGGATGTTTAAACGAAAAGATGAGCAAAAGAAAAGGCTATCCGTATATTGGATAGCCTTTCGTTATAAGCTTGTATTGTTACCTTACGGTGTCACTACTTTTACTTTTTCTTCTGCAGGTTGAGCTATGCTTTTACCTTTTCCTAAGTCATAAACTGTAGGAGCAGCTAATATAATTGATGAATATGTTCCAACGATTATACCGATCAAGATAGCAAATGAAAAACCTCTGATAACTTCACCACCGAATACGAATAAGACAGCTAATACGAATATGATGGTCAAGGATGTAATAATCGTACGACTCAATGTCGTGTTGATCGCGTGGTTTATCACATCTCCAAAATATCTATTCATTCCTTTCGACTTGTTTACATCTTCCCTGATTCGGTCAAAAACAACTACCGTGTCATTTACGGAGTAACCGAGTACTGTTAGGAAAGCTGCCACAAAATGTTGATCAATATCAAGGGAGAACGGAACGATACCATCTAAAATTGAGAATAACCCTAATAAAATGATACCATCGTGAATCGTAGCCACGGCGGCCCCGACAGAGTATTGCCATTTGTGAAAACGGAGTAATATATATCCAGCGATGATCAAAATACAAAGTAAGCTTGACCATACTGCTCTATCCTTAATATCAGAGGCGATCGACGGACCTACTTTTTGAGATGAAAGAATTTCGTATTTATTGCCTTGTTCTTTAGACAATCCTTCATTCAATTTGGCTAATACTTCTGCATCTGCTTCGTCAGAAGTCTCCGTAACATGGTATGTTGTCGTTACTCGGACTTGATTTTCGCTACCAAATGTTTTTACTTCTGTCGTCGATTGGAATGCCTCATCGAGGTTTTGACGTACTTTCTCCAGGTTCACGGCATTGTCATAGCGAACAGTAAAGGTACGACCACCTTGGAAATCAACGCCTAATGTAAAGCCTTTTGTAAAGATAAAACCAAGAGAAATAGCTACAGCTATTAATGAGACTGTGTAAAATATTTTACGCTTTTTGATAAATTGGTAATTCGCATTCTGAAGCGTTTTCTCCGACCAAGGGAATGAAACTGATATTTTCATATCTCTATCTAGCATAAATTCGAAGATCAAACGCGAAATAAAGATAGAAGTAAATAATGAGGTAATAATACCGATCATTAATGTCGTTGCAAAACCTAAGATTGGACCTGAACCGAAGAAGAATAGAACCAGACCTACTAGGAACGTTGTAATCTGTGAATCTAAGATAGAAGGTAAAGCGTGTTTATAACCATCGGTTATAGCTTGACGAATATTTTTTCCGAGGCGCAACTCTTCACGTATACGCTCATAAATAAGTACGTTAGCATCTACGGCTGTACCCATTGTTAATACGATACCGGCAATACCAGGTAAAGTTAATACTGCGTTTAATGATGCTAAGATTCCTAAAAGGAAAAATACGTTGAATAACACGGCAATGTTGGCTGCCCAGCCCGCTTTGTTATAGTATACTACCATGAATATCATCACGATGACAATACCGATTACAGCGGAGTTAACTCCTGAGTCGATTGCCGCCTGTCCTAGAGAAGGACCTACGATCGCTTCTTCTACAATCTTGGCCGTTGTTGGAAGGCGGCCGGCTTTTAATACGTTTGCTAAATCTTTGGTATCTTCAATAGTAAAATTCCCTGATATAGATGAACTTCCTCCTGGGATTTCATTTTGTACTGTAGGAGCAGAATAAACAACACCATCCAATACGATGGCAATAGATGCCTTTGTTTGTGCAGCTTTAGCCGTAATTCTTCTCCACTCTTTAGCACCGTAGGAATTCATTTGCATGGATACCTCAGGAGCATTTGTTTGTGGATTGAATGCATCTCTGGCATCTGTGATGACTTCTCCTGTTAATACTGAACCATGTTCTCCTGGAGCTGGTTTGATAGCATATAGGGATAAGAGACTAGGTGTACGTTGCTCTGGTTTTACAGCCCACATCAATTTAAGGTTTGAAGGGATCTGTGATTTTATTTCTGGTCTTGCTAAGTACGCATTTACTTTAGCTGTATCTTTTAGATTGGCTATACCTACCTGAGCGCCGGGAGCTAATTGTTGTTGTCCGTTTTCAGCTTGATAAATAGAAGGTATCAATATACTGAAAAGTGGGTTTTCAGAAGAAAGATTAGCAGTAGCAGCGCTAGAGTCTTGATTGCCAGCTTTGTTTGCGCCAAGATTTGCCAAAAGGGTTTCTTCCGATTTTGTACTATCTGCTGCTGAAGTATCTTTTACGGACACCGTTTTAATCGGCTCAGTAGATTTTAGTGAACTAGCCAATGAACGGTTGATGTTCTCTAGTAGCGGATAAACCTGCATATTGTCGTGCGTTTCATAAAACTCCAATTTTGCAGATCCTTGTAATAGTTTACGGACACGAC
Organism: Sphingobacterium sp. xlx-96; assembly: GCF_011007365.1. GTDB lineage: Bacteria > Bacteroidota > Bacteroidia > Sphingobacteriales > Sphingobacteriaceae > Sphingobacterium > Sphingobacterium luzhongxinii. The sequence goes on from NZ_WFKM01000001.1 coordinate 48,873, forward strand.
TTTCATCGTTTACACCCGGTAGTTCGATTAAGATACGGTTGGTACCTTGTTGAATTTGGATGTTTGGCGATGCCACACCGAATTTATCAATACGTGTACGTAACACTTTAAAGGAATTCTGTATAGCGTTGTCTGCTTCTTTTTGAAGGAAGCTTTTTACATCAGAATCTGAGCTTGTAGCTTTTATAAATGTAGCATTATCTTTCGTAGCAAAAAAAGAAGCTAAACTTGCGGATGCGCCACTAGTTTTGTAATCTTCGATAAAGTGGTCAACAATCGACTTGTTTGATGACTTGCTTTTTTGAATAGCGGAGTTTAAAGCAGCGTTAAACTTTTCATCTTTTGGATTGTTGGCTAGGTTCTTTATCAACTCATCTAAGGAAATCTCCATAGTGACGTTCATCCCTCCTTTAAGATCGAGTCCTAAAGCGAGTTCATAAGATTTACATTCTCTGTACGTGTATTTGGCAAAACCTAAGTTATAAACCGTTTCGCCCGCAATGGAATCGAGGTATGCTTTTTCCTTTGCGATATCGCCTCCTGCATATGCCTCAGCTTCACGTTCCACTTTTCTAGTTACAAAAGTGAATGATAAAGAATAGAGACAAGCCAATGCCACTATTATTACCAAAAATTTAATCAGCCCTTTACTCTGCATTTTCTGTATTCGTCTATTAGTTTGATATAGTTTATGTTTTTTAATTGCTTTAAATCTCGTGAAAATATACTAAAGTATGTTAATCTTTGGGCTAAAAAAGGACTTATAGGTCACTTTTATTGGCTTGGATCATACCCAATACTCTAATAAAAAATATTTTACCAAGAATCGCAAAGGTATAAAAATTTTGTATAATGAAAACAAAATAAATAGATAACTATTGAAAAGTTTTTGTTATGGAAATGTGAAGAAAAACTCTTAAAAATTATACAGGTTGAAATATTAAGGGTGAATGGAGAGACCCTGATTCACCCTTAATCGATTTTATGGTAAGCCCCAGTTTTTTTATATGAGTCGGAGACTTTGAATTATTTCAATGTGAATTTAAATCCAAGTGTGAACCTGGATGGCTCGAAACTTGAGTTATGCGTCAAATTCCACCAAGGCTTCCAGTCGAAATGAAAAGCTAATGGTGCAGAAGGGATTTTGAACTCAAGTCCTATAGCAGGTCGGATGGCCACATGCGTGTGATTGTCACGATGGTCGTCATCAAACCAGATGTTATCATTGTCCAAAAAAGCAATTTGCGGACCTATGCCCACGTACCAGCTTAATCCTCTGGCACCACGTATGGCTTGATTGTATGAATAGTCGACACCTATCAAAGTTAAATTATCTCCGAATAATACTTGTGCGTTACCCGCATTTTGACTGTCGAAAAAATGCTTAATCTGAGGTCCTCCTAAAGAGGGGCCATCACCAACATCTATACCAACCCCTAGGGAAGTTCTATAGGACTGTGCTTGAACTGCGCTTGACGTACCAATCAATAACGCCGCAGTGGCTACAGGTAATATAAATTTTTTCATGTGGAAACGAAATTTATAATGAATGTTATTGTAAATCTATTTTTGATGCCCTTTGCAAAGAGCTTGCCAAAATGAGTTTCTACATCTTTTTTTTGATAAAAAATAATTTATAATGCGAAGGTCATTAAATAGGGTGAGGTAAATTTTATTTTGCATATTTAGTTAAAATTTGTAATTTTGCCTGGCAAATAGAGAACCCACAAGATATTTGCCATGCAATTAGATCCACAAAAATTCGTAGCTGAAGGTCTTACATATGACGATGTATTATTAATACCAGCTTACTCCGAGATTCTACCGAGAGATGTAGATACAAGCACATTCTTAACAAAGAAAATCAAACTAAATATACCATTGGTTTCGGCTGCTATGGATACGGTTACGGGATCAGACTTAGCTATTGCAATAGCGCAGGCAGGAGGGATAGGGATGTTACATAAAAATATGACTATCGATGAACAGGCTGCGGAGGTACGTAAGGTAAAACGTTCGGAAAGCGGTATGATTCAAGATCCTGTTACATTATTGGAGACTGCTACTGTTGGAGATGCCTTTAGCATTATGAGAGAGCATAAAATTGGCGGTATACCTGTTATTGACATCGAAGGAAAGTTGGTGGGTATCGTTACTAATCGCGATCTACGTTTTCAAAAGAATATGCAGCGTCCTATCCAGGAATTAATGACAAAAGAAAATCTTGTTGTTGCACCAGAGGGAACAGATCTAGTGAAAGCCGAAGAAATTCTTCAAAATCATAAGATAGAGAAGCTGCCTGTAGTGGACCAGAATTATGTCTTAAAAGGATTGATCACATTCAAAGATATTCAAAAATATAAACACTATCCTAATGCGGCTAAAGACGAACATGGCCGTCTCTTGGTTGGTGCTGCAGTTGGAGTTACAGGCGATACGTTAGAGCGGGTAGATGCACTTGTAAAGGCAGGTGTGGATGTGGTAACTATAGATACAGCTCATGGACACTCTTTAGGTGTTATCAATAAATTGAAAGAAGTTAAGGCAAAGCATCCTGATCTACAGGTTATCGTAGGTAATATTGCGACAGGTGCTGCAGCAAAAGCACTGGCTGAGGCTGGTGCAGATGCCGTAAAAGTAGGTATAGGACCAGGTTCAATATGTACTACACGTATTATCGCCGGTGTAGGTGTACCTCAATTGTATGCTGTTTATGAAGTCGCTAAGGCGTTAAAAGGGACAGGGGTGCCGTTAATCGCTGATGGTGGAATAAAGCAGACCGGAGATATCGCTAAAGCTATCGCGGCGGGAGCAGATACAATTATGGCTGGTTCGTTATTTGCCGGAGTAGAGGAAGCACCGGGCGAAACAATCCTATTGGAGGGGCGTAAATTTAAGTCGTACAGAGGTATGGGCTCTATCGAAGCGATGGAAAAAGGATCTAAGGATCGTTACTTTCAGGATGTAGAGGATGATATTAAAAAACTTGTTCCAGAGGGTATCGTTGGACGTGTACCTTATAAAGGTACTTTAGCTGAGGTAGTATACCAGTATATCGGGGGATTACGTGCGTCTATGGGCTACTGTGGTGCAGCTTCTATCAAGAAATTGCAGGAAGCACAGTTTGTACGTATCACAGGGGCTGGATTGAGAGAATCACATCCTCATAATATTCAGATTACAAAAGAAGCGCCGAACTACAATAGTCGAGGCTAAATATTATACTCAGAAGCAAAAGGAGCGCCCAAGTAGAGCGCTCCTTTTGCTTTTCTGCTTTTTAAAATGTAAATTGGGTTTGATTATCAGCTTTATGTATTATTTAAAAAATAAGTGTTATGGGAAAAGGAGATAAAAAAACGAAACGAGGTAAGATTATAATGGGGTCTTATGGCAACCGTAGACCGGGTGCTAAAAAGCCTTCCACGAAAAGTCAACCTGCCACAGAAGATCATAATTAAGCAACCAAAAGGTTGCTTTTTTTGTGTTCAACTGTCACTTAGTCAAAAAAATAGGTTTTATTTTGTTGTTTTTTTATAAAAATACCTTTTTTGGTGTGATATTGTTAAATTTAATGTTGATTTTTTGTGTTTTTAAGTATTTGTTTGTTACATTTGGGCTTGAAGTTACGGGGAAAAATGAATGTGCGTCCTGATAGACCTGGATGAGATAATGGCAGAAAGAAGGTAAACGAGCTAACGAGCTCATCCAATAATTATTTCCATATGAAATATCCATGTGGCTGAACTGCGCAAACACCAGTGAAAATAACCGCGCTTGTGAACACATCTAACATAACCAGGGTATTCTATATGTCCATAAAAAGACAAATTATTTACATATGAAATTAAGTCAAAAACAAGCTGTATTTGAAAATGAGGTGCTTACGCGCTTTGATTTATTTAAAAGTCTATTTTTAACCTTGCCTTTTCAACGTGTAAAACATACTGGGACACTTCTTCCATTTTTTACGACACATTGTGAACAAGGTGTGGAGCGGCATGCAACTCCTGAAGAAATCATCGATAGCTTTTTTCAACAATACGAGCAATACATCCAACATGATGATCAGATAGACTTGCTGTTTAGAATCGTGCAGTATATCGAACGGCAGGTGGTCTTGTTTGATGCGATAGAGGATTCTTCTTTTCAGGCGGTGGGTAAAAGTGATGAAATCGGCGGGCTTAATTCGTTATTTAAGTTAGCGCAAAATGATATGAAGTTGAAAAAGCAACTCGTGGAGAAGTTAAAGGATTTTTCTGTACGATTAGTGCTTACGGCTCACCCCACGCAATTCTACCCAGGTCCTGTATTAGGGATAATTAATGATTTGATCGAAGCTATAAAAGCTAACGACATATCTAATATCCATTTGTTATTACAACAATTGGGAAAAACCCCCTTTATTAAACAACAACGACCTACTCCTGTAGACGAGGCTGTGAGTCTTGCTTGGTACTTAGAAAATGTCTTCTATAAAGTGACTTCAGGAATCCAATCTAAGATAGATGATGAGTTGGAAGTGCCATCAGAAGATGTTAAGCAACTTATTGAACTGGGATTTTGGCCGGGAGGGGACAGGGATGGTAATCCTAATGTAACCGTAGAGAGTACGAAGAAGGTAGCAAGTATGCTTCGAACTATCCTATTTCGCTGTTATTACCGGGATTTCAGAAACGTTAAGAGAAGAATTACTTTCAGAGGGGTAGAGAACTATCTTGAAAATTTACAAGATATTTTTTACAGTAATAGTTTTAATCCTATAGATGACCCCAAAGACGACACATCTGAAATCCTTGATAATCTGAAGGCAATTAAAGAGGTTCTTCATTCTTTACATAATGGTCTATTTGTTGAGTTGGTTGAGGATTTGATTCGCAAAGTAAATACGTTTGGTTGTTATTTTACGACTTTAGATATTAGACAGGATAGTTCTGTATTAAGACAGACTACGAATTACCTCGTAGAAAGGTACAGTGATGTGTTGAATATTTCTTTAGATCAAATTACCGGGGAGGAAAAGGTAAAGCAAAATGCTCTTCCATTTACAGCGAATGAACTGCAGTATTCGGACGATGCGGCGCCATTGATAAAAGATACAATAGGCGTTATCCGGCTTTTGAAGAATATACAACGCTCTGGGGGGGAGCGAGCTGCTCAACGTTTTATTATATCAAATTGTCAGCAGGCTTCCGATATTCTTGGTTTGATGCAGTTGTTCTTATGGCAAGGTTGGCAGAAAGACACTCTTTCGATAGATTTTGTGCCCCTTTTCGAGACAGTTGATGATTTATCCCGGGCATCAGAAGTGATGCAGACATTATATACCAATCCGATATATGCAGCTCACCTTAAACGCCGAGCAAACAAACAGACGATTATGCTGGGGTTTTCGGATAGCACTAAAGATGGAGGTTATTTAATGGCCAATTGGTCTATCTACCATGCCAAGATCGAATTGACTGCTTTAGCTCGAGAGTACGACATCGATTTGGTTTTTTTCGATGGACGTGGCGGTCCTCCCGCTCGTGGCGGAGGCAAGACTCAGCGTTTCTACGCATCGATGGGGACAGAGATTGAGAATAAGCACATTCAGTTAACTATTCAGGGTCAGACGATCAGTAGTCAATACGGTTCGCTAGACACGGCACAATATAATATCGAGCAACTATTACATGCAGGGTTAATATCGGAGATCCGACAAAATCAGGGCGATACCCTTACCGAGAAGCAGAAAAAGATAATTGAAGATATGGCTGAAGTAAGCCATGATAAGTTTCTATCACTACGTAATCATCCCTTGTTTTTAAAGTATTTAGAAGCATTAAGTCCGTTAAAAGTACTTGCTTCTATCAATATCAGCAGTCGACCCGTAAAGCGGACTTCGGATAGAGATCTTCGGTTAGAGGATCTGAGAGCTATTTCATTTGTAACTTCATGGAGCCAGCTTAAGCAGAATATTCCAGGTTTCTTTGGTGTGGGTACAGCCTTGCAATGGGCGGAGGAAAACAATCTGTGGTCGTATGTTCGCAACCTGTATCAGCATTCAGGATTTTTTAATACACTGATCGATAATTGCATGATGTCTATGACCAAGTCTAATTTTGCGATTACAGCCTATATGAGCGATGACAGAACCTTTGGTGAATTCTGGCAAATTCTGCATGACGAGTATGTCAAAACAAAGGCGTATCTGTTAAAGCTAAGTAGCTCGGAAGTTCTTATGGAAAATTATCCGGTCGAGCGTGCATCTATTTTGGAGCGGGAAAAAATAGTTTTGCCACTGTTGATTATCCAACATTATGCAATACGTAAGTTGCAAGACAGTAATCTGTCTTCCGATCGGGAAGACGCTTATAAAAAACTGATCGGTAGGACTATTTATGGTGTTGTAAATGCCGGAAGAAATCTCGCTTAATAGTTAATCTGAAAGTATGGCAGATTGTGATAGATATTTTATATTTTTGTATTCGAAAAAAAAGAATTAAAATGAAATTAAATACTTTGTTTTTTGCCGCGGTTTGCGCTGGTACGTTATTCAGCTCTTGTGTAGATAAAACTGCAAAAGAGAGACAATTGAAATATACGCATACTTCATTGGTAGATGGTGATGCTTTTGCTGTGTTTCAAAAGGTAGGTGAAGCTGCTCAAACAGGTGTGGTGTTGGCTGAGCAAACAGAAGCAAATGGAGATGCAGCATCAAAAGCGGTAGCTTCTAAAGTTAAAGCTTTCTATGCGCAGTTGCTTCCATCTTTAGATACAGTTGCCACAGCACTTCAGGTTGATTTTCCAATTAAAGGTATTCCTGCTACGGAGTCAATGCTTAACGATTCTACAGCGGTAGCTTCTACTGCAAAATCGGATTATGTGCATGATGCAATTCATGAGATTGCTTTTGTAAAAGAGCAGTTTAAACGTTTAAGCCGTAATACCAATGAAGATCTTCGTAAGTTGGGTAAGGAACAATTACATTTAGCAACGGAATTGTATACACAGATAGGTGGTAAAGAAGAAGCACACGCTGGTCACTAATCAAGTCAACAGCTTGTTCAAAATATGGGGAGATATCGATTATCTCCCTTTTTTTTTCGGAAAGTGTCCGTATTTAATGGACATCAAGAACTTTCATCTCTGTTGGTAATTCAGTGGCATCATGAAAGTTTTTTCTTTTATTATTTGTATAATGTTAATTCTAACATTAACTTAATATAGTGTTAATATTAAACCATTATTATTGAAATATTAAAATAAATGTAAGTGAGATACGCAGCTATAGATATAGGATCCAATGCAGTCCGATTGTTGATTGCAGATATTTTAGAGAAAAAAGAGGAAGTTGTTTACACCAAAAATACTTTGCTTAGGGTGCCATTACGTTTGGGGGATGACGCATTTATCGATAAACACATATCTATTACCAAGTTTCAGGATATGGTGAAGACTATGCGCGCATTTCGCAATTTGATGGATGTTTATAAAGTGAGTGATTATATAGCTTGTGCCACTTCGGCAATGCGTGATTCAGATAATGGGGCCGAAGTAGTTAGAGCGTGTCAAGAGGAGGGGATCGATATACAGATTATAGATGGTGGCACTGAAGCAAAAATTATTTATAACTCTTACTTGAGTAGTACGATTGATAAGACTAAGGTTTATTTGTATATCGATGTAGGAGGGGGAAGCACTGAGATTACACTTTTTGCTAACGGTGAACTCGTTGATTCCCGTTCATTTAATTTAGGTACAATTCGGATTTTGGACAATCAGGATCAACCGGAGACTTGGGATAGTATGCGTCGGTGGGTTAAAGAGAAGACGAAAGGTCATAAAAACATATATGGTATCGGAACAGGAGGTAATATTAACAAGCTGTCTCGTATTGCTAACGAAAAGGGAGATAAACCTATGACTTACGCCAAGTTGAAAGCAATCTTTGATCACCTGAACTCCTATTCGCTAAAAGATCGTATTCACGAATTGGGCTTGCGATCGGATAGGGCAGATGTAATCATCCCTGCATCAGAGATCTTCCTGACTATCATGAAGGTAGGGCATTTAAAAAATATTGTGGCGCCAAGAGTGGGGCTTGTCGATGGAATAATTCAGACTTTGATTGATAAAAATTTTAAAAATATTCCTGCAATATAACTTGTAGCTTTGAAAAAAAGCTATATTTTTGTCGTAGTAATACCCAGGTGGCGAAATTGGTAGACGCACCATCTTGAGGGGGTGGCGCTCGCAAGGGCATGGCAGTTCGAATCTGCTTCTGGGTACAAAAAAGGCGATTAGTTTTCTAGTCGCCTTTTTTAGAAACCGGTATTATATTATAGATTGTTAGCCTTAGCCATAATCTCGGCGATATCCAGAACTCGTATTTCTTGCTCTTTTTCTTTTACTTTGACACCGTCACTAAGCATCGTCATGCAGAAAGGACAGGCTGCCGCCACAATACTAGCTTGAGATTCGATAACATCTTCTATACGTTCAATATTGATATCTTTATTTCCAGATTCGGGCTCTTTAAACATTTGAGCACCTCCAGCGCCACAGCATAGACCGTTGCTACGACAGCGTTTTAGTTCAACAAGGTCGGTATCTAATATTTCTAACGCTTTTCTTGGAGCTTCATAAACCTCATTTGCACGACCTAAGTAGCACGGGTCATGGTAAGTGATGCGTTTCCCTACGAAACTATGGCCGTCAGCTGGTTTTAGTTTACCCTGTTCAATGAGTGATTGGATCAATTGTGTATGGTGGATTACCTCATAGTTCCCACCTAGATTGGGGTATTCGTTTTTTAAGGTGTTAAAACAATGGGGACACGCCGTAACAATCTTTTTTATTTCATAACCATCGAGTACCTGTATATTCATCATGGCCTGCATCTGGAACAGAAATTCGTTTCCAGCACGTTTAGCCGGATCTCCGGTACAACTTTCTTCGGCCCCTAGAATAGCATATTTTATGCCTACATGATGCAAGATTTTACAGATATCTTTTGTTACACGTTGTGCTCTCTCGTCAAAAGATCCAGCACAGCCTACCCAAAAAAGTATATCTGGCGTTTCACCCTTAGCAATTAATTCTGCAACAGTGGGGATGTGTAGTTTATTTTCCATGTTAATGATTCTTATTGATTGGCCCAATTAGCCCGGTCAGCTTGAGCATATTTCCAAGGAGCGCCGTTATTTTCCATATTGCTCAACATCGTATTTATACTCGTTGGAGCCTGAGATTCTTCCATAACAGCGTATTGCCTTAGACCTATAATTATTTCCAAAGGATTAATATTCACAGGGCACTGCTCTACACAGGCATTGCAGCTTGTACAAGCCCATATTTCTTCGCGGCTGATGTAGGTGTCGAGCAAGGATTTTCCGTCATCCACGAAGCTTTTATTAGCATCTATATTCTTTCCTATCTCTTCGATACGGTCTCGGGTATCCATCATGATTTTTCGAGGAGATAGGAGCTTACCGGTGATGTTCGCTGGGCAGGCAGAGGTACAACGCCCGCATTCCGTACAGGTGTAAGCGTCCAACAGATTTTTCCATGTCAAATCCTGAGCATCTTTGATTCCAAAGCGAGATATTTCACCAGAAGGAGGAGGAAAGCTAGGATCGAGCATAGCTTTAACCTCGGCAGTTACAGCCGGCATATTTTCAAATTTACCTTTTGGTTCCAGTTTACTAAAATAGGTGTTAGGAAAGGCCAATACAATGTGAAGGTGCTTGGATATAGGGAGGTAGTTTAGAAAAACCAATACGCCGACGATGTGAAACCACCAACAAAAGCGTTCGATGAGAATCAAATTATCTATTGTTGTCGGCAATACCGATAATAAGGCTGTACTAATGGGAAAAGCACCAACGGCGGTATAATGTGGGTGTCCTAGCAGCTGTAGCTTTTGATCCGCGGCATTCATACAAAGGAAAGCCGCCATTAATAATATTTCTGTAAGAAGTATCAGATTAGCATCGGTCTTCGGCCATTTATTTAATTCAGATTGATTCAATCTTCTTATTTTTAAGATGTTACGTCTTAAAAAGAAGATTACACAGGAAGCGAGTACCAAAAAGGCTAATACCTCGAAACTATAAATCAAAAAATTGTAAAATCCTCCCATGAAAGAAAGAACACGATGTGTTCCAAAGATGCCGTCAATCACGATCTCCAACATCTCAATGTTAATGATACAGAATCCAACATACACAAAAAGGTGTAGTATCGCTGGAATGGGACGTTTAAACATTTTTTTCTGTCCGAAAGCAACCAGTAACATGGTCTTTATTCGCTTTCCAGGATTGTCAAAACGGTCTACCGCCTTTCCTAGTCTGATGTTTCTGTAGATCTTTGCTGCGTTTTTATAAAAGAAAAATCCAGCAGCAACAAGTAAGATTGTAAATATCAATTGACCAATCATAGTTTTTATAATCAGGTTCTAAACAAATATAATTAATATCGTAATATTATGCATGCATAATATGCATTTAGAAGGATTAAAAATTGGCGATAATAAAAAAGGGGTAAAATTTAATTTACCCCTTTTTCTATTATTTTTATCTACGAGTCTATTTGATCCCTAGTTTGGTTTTTACATCTGCAGTAACATCTTCACCGCCTTGGTAATATACTGCTGCTCCTGAGCCGATATCAAAGATATAGGCGAAGCCTTTTTCTTTTGCAACAGCATTGATGGCGTTCATCAATTTAGTCTGAATAGGAGCCATTAATTCTTGTTGTTTTTTACCGATGTCTTCTTGAGCGACTTTTTGCACTTCTTGAACACGTTGTTGCATTTGCTGAAACTCTTGTCCTATCGTCTGCAATTTAGTCTGCGTTTCAGTTTTGTTTGCTTCACTTTGATTTAACATGAGTGCGTTTGCCTCGTCTTCTTTTTTCTTAAGCTCAGCATACATTCCTTCCAATTCCTTTTGTTTGGTGTCTCCCAACGTTTTTAATTGCTCTTGCGCAGTTTTAAATTCTGTAGTAGCTTGAAATACCTCATCAGCATTGATATGTCCGATTTTTTGTTGTGCATTCGCTAATTGTACCCCTGCAAACAATCCTACCGCTAATACTGCTCCTTTTACTAAATTTTTCATTCTTTTCATGTTAAACGCTATAATTACAAATGTAATTGTTTTTATAATTCTTTATTGTTAATAAAATTAGTTTCTATTTTTCTTTCTCAGCCAACGATGGATCCGGTTTAAATCCAAGCTTTGTAATTATATCGTTGCTTTTATCAAGTCTAGGACTAGCAAAAAGGAAAGTCACTTCGCTGCCTTTGTCTAAGATGAGGTCTAGTCCCTGCGTATTCGCTATATCCTGGATAGCTTTCGCTACACGTTCTTGAATGGGTTTTACAAGACGGATCCGTGTTTGAAAAAGCTCACCTTCGTAACCGAATTTTTGCTTTTGAAATTCTTTGACCTGCTTCTCTTTGTTTACGATTTCGTCTTCACGTCTTTTACGCATATCGTCATTCAACAACACCTGATCATTCTGATAAGCTTTGTAAAGGCGTTCTATTTCGCCATATTGCTTGTCTACTTCTCCTTGCCATTGAACAGATAGATCATCTAATCGCTTTTGCGCGGATACATACTCTGGAATATGTTTTAAGATGTATTCTGAATCAACATAAGCTATGCGTTGCGCAAAGGAAGCGCTGATGCTACAAGTTATAAAAGCTAAAATTGCGAATATCTTTTTCATTTGTGTATTATTTGTTTATTTAACAATAATGATCTTTATCTATAATCTCCTTTTACTCTATGACAACAATTATACTAAAAAGTTTAAATATTAAAAACCTCCCATGCTCTGCATGATACTAAATGTGAAATTTTGTTTCCATTCGCTTGAACGCATTCCCGGAATAGGATCGAAAGCATGACCGTAGTCAATACCTAACATACCAAATATCGGTAAGAATATCCGTGCACCTACACCTGCCGAACGACGTACTTTGAATGGGTTCACTTCTGAGAATTTATTCCAGGTATTACCTGCTTCTGCAAAAGCCAATGCAAATACTGTGGCCTGATCATTCAACATTATAGGGTGGCGTAATTCAATTTGATACTTAGCGTAGATAGGGCTACCGGAGTTGATCGCAACGCGTTGATCTCCATTTCCAGTCGATGCCGGGATAATGGTACCGTTAGCATAACCACGCATAGCAATGATTTCAGATCCTTGTAAGAAGTCAAATCCTTGCATACCATCGCCACCTAGCTTGAAGCGTTCGAATGTGGAAGTTTCAGTTCTATTTGTATAGTTACCTAAGAAGCCAAATTGAGCCTGAGTCTTCACAACTAATTTGCCAGCTACTTTCATATACCATTGCGAATCAAATTTCCATTTATGATATTCAGTCCATTTGTAGCGTACTGGATCCGGATCTGTCTTGTAATTGATGTTATTCCATGCAGAATATGGCGGGGTCAAACTTACCGAAAAACGGATGTGTGAACCTGATGTTGGATAGATAGGGGCATCTATCGAGTTACGACTGATCTCTTGGGTGAAGTTAATGTTATAAGCGGTTCCATCTGAAAACTTGAAATAGTTTCCGTAGTTCTGTAATTTATAGCGTTGGAAAGATAATGAACTATTAATTTGGAAATAGTTGTCCGGCCATTGTAGTCGCTTGCCCAAAGAAGCTGTTACACCGGTCATCCATATACGTTGTAATTCCGAATCTTTAACCATTTGCTCCCCTGTATAATAGTTGAATCCTCCATAAGACGAGTTAGACGTATAAGCACTCAATCCAAAGTATACCGGCTTTTTACCGCCCAACCATGGTTCAGAGAATGAGAAACTATACGATTGGTAACGCTTTCCTGAAGTTTGCCCACGGATACTCAGTTTCTGTCCATCTCCACGAGGTAGCGGTTTCCAAGCATCTTTCTTGAAGAAATTGCTTGTAGAGAAGTTGTTGAAAGTCAATCCAAGTGTACCGATAATCTGTCCAGCACCATAACCACCGGATAGTTCTACTTGATCAGAAGGTTTTTCAACGACATTAAAGATAACGTCTGTAGTACCATCTTCATGGTTCATCGTTGACGAAGGAATGTCTGGTGTGATTTTTTGTTCGTCAAACATACCCAATTGTGAAATCTCACGGATACTACGCATGATAAGCTCTCGAGAATATTTTTGTCCCGGCTTGGTATATATAGAACGTAGCACAACGCGGTCGTTAGTAACATCGTTACCTTTTACAATTACGTTGTTAATGGTATACTGCTTGCCCTCGCTTATCTGTATTTCAAGGTCTATCGTATCACTGTAAATTTTCTTAATGATGGGATTGATATTGAACGTAAGGTAACCGTCATTCTGATACAGCGCACTGATATCATCACTGTTTCGAGTCGGTCCCATAAGTTTTGCATTTATTTTTTCCTCGCTATATACATCTCCCTTTTGGACACCTAATAGTATATTTAATATAGAATCTTTATAGCGGGTATTTCCAGTCCAATCAATGTTTCCAACATAATATTTAGGGCCTTCGTAGACATTAATATTAATACGTACTTCCTTTTCATTGTAACGGTATACACTATCCGACAATATTTGCGCATCGCGATAACCTTTATCTTGAAGTTTAGCAACTAATTTCTCTTTAGCTTCTTTGTATTTATCATCTTTGAATTTACCTGGTCCAAAGATTCTATACCATTTACGGGGCCTTACACCTTTCAGATATTTTGTAAGGTCCGAATTGCTAAAGGTTTCATTTCCAGTAAAGAGAACTTTATTGACTTTTATTTTTTTATTCTTATCTACATTTACATTTAAGATTTCATTATTCGCTTGCGCAGAATCCTTAAGTGTACTGATTTTAATCTCAGGGTATAGGTAGGATTTTTCTCTTAGAAAACGTTGGATTGTCGATCTGGTAGATTGAATTAGGTTTTCGTTGACAATACGGCCTGAACTAGAGTTCAATCGCTTATTTATCTCTTCTGTTTGTGATTTACTTAATCCATTAATGTCGATACGTGTCAGACGTGGCCTTTCCTGAACACGGATTTCGAAGAAAATGGTTTCACCGTCAATTCGAGTAGCCCACAATTGTACATCTTCGAAAAGATTTTGCGCCATTAGATCTTTAATAACACTAGCAGTAGCTTCTCCTGGTACTTCAATATATTGACCGACGACCAACTTGGAGATAGTAATCAACACATCGGTATCTAGATATTGAGCCCCCTTTACTGTGACTCCGCCAATAACGTAGTCTTTGGGTTGTAAATAGGAAATTTCGTCCGGATCCGAAAGGTTAACAGGTCCACGATTTGCTATTTGGGCAAATGTAGTGGTGATGTTCAACAAAAAAAACGCTGCTGTTAGTATATATAGTTGCTTCATTTACTTGTTATTATGGATGCTAAAGTACATCAAACTCTTGTTAATTTTTGTTAAAAGTATAATTACGCTATCTCTTTGATTTGTAGCTAATTGTCTTGTTTTTTTAGCGTCTTTAAAGCTGCTCACTAGTTTTTCCAAACCTTCTCTCTCTTGTCTGAAAATCATATATGGCTTCAAACAAGTCTTCTCGATTGAATTCCGGCCACATTTTTGGAGAAAAACAAAGTTCTGTATAAGCCAATTGCCACAATAAAAAATTACTTATTCGGTATTCGCCGCTTGTTCGAATCATAAGGTCAGGATCCGGAATATCGGCCGTATATAGATTTTGGGCAAATACTTGCTCACTGATATCTTTTGGCTCCAGCTCTCCCGAAAGCACTTGCTGTGCAATACGTTTACTGGCTTCGACAATTTCTGTCCGGGCCCCATAACTGAGGGCCAGACTTAGTGTGCATTTATCATTATTACTAGTAGCCGCTATAGTCTCCTTCAACGTCTTTTGCGCATTGGTAGGGAGATCGCTTATATTGCCAATAGCATTTAGCTTTACGCCATTTTTATGGAATGTTTTAAGCTCTTTATTCAGCGAATTAATCAGTAATTCCATTAAAGCCTGCACCTCCAATTTTGGACGATTCCAGTTTTCCGAAGAAAAAGCGTACAGTGTCAGGTAAGGAATACCCAGTTCTATAGTCGCCTCCAAAACTTCACGAACGGCAGTGACCCCATTTTTATGGCCAAAAACCCGCAACTTACCAAGACCTTTGGCCCAACGACCATTTCCATCCATGATGATAGCGATGTGGCGAGGAAGCCTGTTACGGTCTATATTATCTTTAACACTCATTGATTATACTAAAACTATTACTGCCACCAATAACATTTTTTACTGATTATTGTATACGTCAGCGTAATTCCGGCAGTCATATACCCATCAAAATTTTTACCATCTCCACGAGACTTTCCCTGGTTTACTAAAAGTTTACCATTACTAGGATCTGCTAAGAACGTGATATCGTCTTTAGTCAGGCCATTTTTATTGTTAGCGGATAGTACTTCATGATCAGGATCCAAATAATACTGACTCACACCATCTATATGATCGCTCAAAACTGTACGGTAGATCACTTCGGCCCCCACGGACCACGGGCCTTTAATATTATATTTAAATCCAGCACCGAGTGGAATAGCCAATGCAAATTTGGAGTAGGTTACCGGCAAACCATCCTTGTCTACCTCTAACTTTAATGGGCGTAATAGCGTTTTTTTTGAGCCATAATTTACATATGGATCATGCATG
The DNA here is from genome assembly GCF_011007365.1 of Sphingobacterium sp. xlx-96. GTDB lineage: Bacteria > Bacteroidota > Bacteroidia > Sphingobacteriales > Sphingobacteriaceae > Sphingobacterium > Sphingobacterium luzhongxinii. The sequence goes on from NZ_WFKM01000001.1 coordinate 64,567, forward strand.
ATGGCGGCGACACCACCCACAAGGTAGGGGGTATATGTATTTAATTGTCCTCCTGGAATATATTTGAAAAAATTAAACTCACCCGTTATTGCGAATTCGGATACCCGGTTGTTGAATTGAAGGTTTCTTTGTTTCTGGTTTGAATTTTTGAAATCTTGATCAGCTCCAAAGAGGCTGAGGTGATTGTATACTAGTTTAACACCCCATGTAGGATTAAAATTGTATTTGGCAAATAATCCTGCACCTAGATTCTTGAAATAAAAAGGATTTGTTGAATTAAGATCTCCCATGTAGCCTGTGCCCACACCAGACACACCAAATTCATACTGTTGTGCATAGACACTAGACAGTATGAAAGACATAATGGTTAATATAACAATACGATTTTTAATCAACTTCACTGATTTTGGTTGTAAAGATAAAGTTTTTGTAATAATTGTATAGTCTTAATTTTTGTTAAATGATATATTGATCTAATAATTCCGGACATCGATGCCCCAAAGTAATTTTTCACGTAATGTTCGAAAGTAACCATCCTTTTCTAATCGAATTAAATTTATGCTAAACGGTGCTTTCTTGATAATTAATTCTGTATCTATGGACAATGTTTCGCTTCGCGAGTCACAGCTTAAAATGAATTTTTCTGTACGACTTTCAATTTTTAAATGTAAGGTCATGTTTTCAGATACGACGATTGGTCTTACATTGAGATTGTGAGGTGATATCGGTGTGATGACAAAATTGCCGCTTCCAGGCATAATGATAGGGCCACCACAGCTCAGTGAATATGCTGTTGATCCTGTAGGGGTAGCAATGATGAGACCATCAGCCCAGTATGAGTTTAAGAGTTCATCGTTTATTTTGGCATCGATTGTAATCATTGACGAGCTGTCATAGCGAAAGACCGTTATGTCATTTAATGCAAAGTTTTCACCGTTAAAGAGCTTCTTGTTGTTGCATTCTACAGAAAGTAAAGCCCGTTGTTGTATGTGGAATTTCTTACTTAGGATTTGATCTATAGCGTCTTCCATTTCGCCTTTTTGAATATTAGCTAGAAAACCCAAACGGCCAAAATTGATACCGGCTATAGGGATGCCCGAGTCTTTGATAACAGAGACTGCAGCTAACATAGTCCCATCGCCACCTAAACTCAGCATAAAGCTAATGTCTTTAGGGAGATCCTCATGGCACGTGAAAGTTTCTAGATTTTGTGGACGAAAGTCGTTCTTATACAAAAAATCACAGAACTCAACATGCACCACAATCTGAATATTTCTTTGGGTCAGATAATCAAATAAATGATCCACATAAAGAATTACTGTTGGATTAAAAATCCTTCCGAAGATCGCAATTTTCGTTTGCTCCATTGCAATTAGTACTGTTTTCTATTTCACAAAGGTGCAAAGAATAGGTTATAAATCTAAATAATTCATCAAAAGGTCATAGCGATCCTGGATATCCGATTGTTCGCCGCCGTCCCGAAATGTAGCTTTCACAACATAATCATTGCGCCACAGGGAGGATACTACAGCCGAAATATTGGTTTTGTTGACTTTAATAGTCATTTCTAGTTTTGACGAGTCTGGCAAACGATGTATAGCTGTACTGAGTATACTTGTGTTTTCTGCTTCGATAATCCGCGCAATATGTGACAGCGCATTATCGCGGATTCCCAATTCTAAAACAATAATAGCACCCTCATCATTGCCAAGCGTTTCATTGAGAGCTATCAATACATCCTGTTTAGTGAGCACACCAAGATATTCATGCTTTCTATTTAATACCGGGATAAAACAATAATCGTATGTCGTAATCAATTGTAGTGCATCATATATGTGTTGATAGTCAAATAGGTATACGGATTTAAAATGCAGTTTAATGGTGTTGATCGGTGCGTCGGCTTCTATTTGATCCAAAAGCAATTCCTCAGAGACTAAACCATGGAAGATTTGACCTTCTACAACGGCAAGAAACTTAGAATGGTTTTCATTCATTTTTTGTAGCACGAATTCTACCGTGTCCGTCAGCAAAACCTCATGATAATCAGTAGATATGTATTGCCCGATAAACATAATTACTATTTTAAATATTAAACACAAAATGTGTTGAAACGTTTAATCTTTACTCAAAAATAGATATAAAACCCAAAAAAACTTGTTTTAAATTGTATTTTGTTAAGGAGATACAGCAATATTTTTTTATTTTTACGCTTCCCGAAATAGAAGGGCGATGCATACTTTCAAAAGCGATGGCGATAGAAAAAGATAAGTTTATACAAGTAAGAGAAGTCATACGAAAGAAAAGTCCCGGACTAGCCAAATGGATACCAAGTCCGCTTGTTAGTTATCTAGAAAGGACTATCCATGAAGATGAGATAAATGACATTATGTTTCGTTTCAGGAATTTACAAGGTTTAGATTTTGTAGATGCATTGATTAACGACTTAGGTGTCGAAGTTGTTCTTGAGGGAGCAGAGAATATTCCAGAAACAGAAGCTGTTATTTTTGCTTCTAACCATCCTTTAGGAGGGCTGGATGGCATAGCTTTTATGCATGCTATAGGGAGGTACCGTAGAGATGTTAAGTTCTTAGTTAACGATATTTTGATGAATGTAAACAATCTGCAGCCACTTTTTGTAGGGGTTAACAAGATTGGGGGACAAGATAAAAGTGCAATATCAGCTATCGAAGAAGCTTACGCTGGTGAACACGCGTTATTAGTGTTTCCAGCTGGATTAGTTTCACGTAAGATTCACGGTAATATTGAGGATCTTGATTGGAAGAAAAGTTTTATTTCAAAAGCAAGAAAATATAATAAAGACATCGTTCCTGTTTATATTGAAGGTAAAAACTCTAATTTTTTCTATAATCTTTCTCGATGGAGAAATAAGATAGGGCTAAAATTTAATGTGGAAATGTTGTATTTGGCCGATGAATTTTTTGCACAGCGCAATCAACGGGTCGTGATAAAAATTGGAAAGAAAATTCCATTTTCATTTTTTGATACTTCAAAAAATGAAAGACAATGGGCTGCGGATGTAAGGCAGCAGGTATATGAATTGAAGACGCAGAAATAATTGTATGGAAGAAATAATTGCCCCTGTAGCTAGGGATTTGATAAAGGCAGAATTAACCGAAGAAGCTTTTCTACGTTATACCAATAATGGGAACAATGAGGTATATTTAGTAAATTACCATACCGCACCTAATATTATGAAGGAGATTGGCCGATTGCGCGAACTGACCTTTCGAGGTGCTGGAGGAGGGACCGGCTTAGCGTTGGATATTGATGAGAATGATACCTGTACGCATAATTATGATCAATTAATAGCTTGGAATCCAGAAGATGAAGAAATTATCGCAGGGTATAGGATTATTCGCTGTGATCAAGCAATAGATAGCGCCGGAAATATTCATCTTTCCACACTTCATTATTTTAAGTTTTCGGACGAATTTGTTATGGATTATCTTCCGTATACTATTGAGTTGGGGCGTTCTTGGGTTCAGCCGAAGTACCAACCCTCTATCGATAATAGAAAGGGGCTTTTCTCGCTAGATAACTTATGGGATGGTCTTGGTGCATTGGTTATTATCAATCCTGATATCAAATATTTGTTCGGAAAGGTTACCATGTACCCGCAGTTTAATGCAAAGGCACGTGATCTATTGCTTTATTTTATGAATTGTTATTTTCCGGATCACAAAGAGATGGTGAGGCCCTATGATAATCTTTTAGTTGGTTATAAAACAGATATTTCACCGTTTTCAGGGATTTTTGACGGATTGCCTTATAAGGAGGGGTATAAAGTGTTAAATAAATATATACGTGAGTTCGGTGAGAATATTCCGCCACTGATCAATACCTACATGAATCTTTCTCCGACGATGATGACTTTTGGTACAGCTATGAATGATGAGTTTGGAGAGGTAGAAGAGACAGGTATCTTAATTACATTGGACGATATATATCAGGCTAAAAAGGAAAGGCATATTTCTTCTTTTGAAAGAGATAAAGTCTACGGAAGTCGTGAAAAAATAAGGGAGAACTAGTTCTCCCTTATTTTTTTGCATCTTACCTATGTATTCCGTTAAGATAGACAACTCTTTACAAGTTCAGAAATAGTTTTTCCATCGGCTTGTCCCGCTAATTTTTGGTTTGCTTGTCCCATCACTTTTCCCATGTCTTTCATTCCAGAAGCACCAGTTTCTGCGATGATGGCTTTTATTATAGATTCGACCTCGGCACGGTCCAATTGTTTGGGAAGGTATTCTTCGATTACTTGTTGCTCTTCTAATTCAATTTGGAATAGATCTTCACGTCCCTGACCTTTATAGATTTCTCCCGATTCTTTACGTTGTTTTACCAACTTTTGTAAGACTTTGATCTCTGTATCCTGATCTAGCTCATCTACGCCTGCTTTCTCCGTTTTAGAGAGCAACACAGCAGCTTTGATAGCTCTTAATCCTCGTAAGCGAACAGCATCTTTAGCGATCATTGCTGTTTTGATATCTTGATTTATTTGTTGTTCTAATGACATTGTTTAAAAATTTGTTGTAATGATGAGCTCGTTAAAGCTCGGTTAAAAATTCAAAAAAGTTATTTCCTGTTTACGATACTACCAGTAGCCTGATCTGTAGGCATTATTAATAAGTCATTGATGTTGACATGAGCTGGACGTGATAAAACAAAACTAATTGTATCTGCTATATCGGTACCTGATAAAGGCACTACCCCATGGTATACATTTTTAGCTTTTTCTTTATCGCCCTTGAATCGGACCTCAGAGAATTCGGTTTCAACCATCCCTGGGTTTATAGCCGTTACTTTGATGCCGAAGGGTAATAAGTCTATCCGCATTGCTTTGTTTAAGGCGTCTACAGCATGTTTCGTGGCGCAGTATACATTACCATTGGGGTAGACTTCCTTTCCAGCAATCGACCCTATGTTAATGATATGTGCGTGTGTACTTTGTTTTAATAAAGGAATTACGGCCTTGCTGACATATAGAAGACCCTTTACATTCGTATCGATCATGCGGTCCCAGTCGTTGGTATCACCATCTTGTAACGCGTCAAGGCCTTGACTTAGCCCAGCATTGTTAATTAAGATGTCTATATTCTGCCATTCTGGTGGAAGGGCGGTTATAGCTTCCTTGACTTTTGCATTGTCACGTACATCCAGCATGAAAATGTGTGTGTCGATAGTTGGGTGCTGTGCTTGGATTTCGTTACGAAGTGCTTCTAGCCGGTCTGTCCTACGGGCACATAAAATCAGTCTATAGTTACCTTCCTTGGCCAATACTTGAGCACATGCCGCACCAATGCCTGAGCTTGCTCCTGTTATTAATACTGTTCTCATTTTTTATAGTTTTGCAAGTTTGTTCCGATTGTCCGTATTAGGCAAAAAACTTTTATTGGAAGATCAGACTCACATATATATTACGTATCAGCCCCCTGTCTATAGGAGCCATGAATTTATTGTCGTTCGCTAAGGGATGGCTGGAGTCAAATACATTACTAAAACTTTGATTGAATTTTATTTCGGGGGACATTTTAAAATACGCGAAGAAAATGTCAGCACCAAAGCCTACTTCCCAAGATAAATAACCCGGTTTCATAATCAAGGAATGGGGAGCATTATTGACTAAACTTGTGTTGAGCGCTTGCAGCCCGTCGTATTCCCCATTGATGCCAATCCATCTCGTGTAGCGTGCACCTCCTATTAGGTAGCCTCTATATCTATTAAATTTGTTCTTCAGTGTTTTTTCGTCCGAACGAAATTTGATGGATAATGGAAATTCAAAAGCATTGAAATTAGATCCATCACTACTTCCCTTGACATGTCTTTGGCGTCTAGAGAGGTGTGTTTTAGGGAGTAAAATTCCATTTTCAACCTTAGGGAATTCATTGGGGTCTACTGGCATATATTCTATGTCTAATCCGTTGAAAAACAAAAAGGAAGGGTTGAAGGTGAAATACAGGTTTTCATTAGCACGTATATCTATCGGAATCCCCACAGAAAAGCCTATACTCGGTTTAGATTGTATTCCCTTTAACTCCCCGAGGTTATTGTCATCATCGGGGCTAAAATAGATGTTGTGCTTTTGCCAGTCCTTTTCTAATTGCAATTGATAGCTTTGGCTTACCATGTTGTACTGTATACCAAGAAGAACCATTGCATCTTCATTATAGGCAGAAGAAAACGGTAACGAAAATTTTCGTTGCCCAAAACTGTTTAGACAAAAAAGAAAACCTGCTATTACAAGTACAGTGTTTTTCATGCGAGTAGCTTTTACTTTATAGCCTCGTATATAGTACAGAATCCAAATGTCTGCGGGCTTACCTTGGTCTCTTTAAAACCAACTTTGGCTGTTATAGCTGCAAATCGCTCCCCATCCGGAAATTTTGAAACGGATTCTGGTAGGTAAGAGTACGCACTGGAATCTTTAGAAATTAATCTACCTATTGCAGGGATGAACTTGTGGAAATACAGTTGATAAAACTGTTTTATCGGAAACATTGTAGGATTAGATAGTTCCAATATTACGGCTTTACCACCTGGTTTAAGTACACGATTTATTTCAGCAAGACCTTGGTCCAGGTTTTCGAAATTACGCACACCAAAAGCTACGGTGACCGCGTCAAAGGTGTTGTCCTCAAAAGGGAGGTTTTCCGAGTCAGCCAGTTTTACTTCCAACTGGTTCGCTAGACCTTTTTTAGCTATTTTTTCTTTGGCTACATTCAACATACCCTGAGATATGTCAATACCAATGATTTTTTTCGGTTTCAGTATGCGAAGGGATTCGATTGCAAAATCTCCTGTTCCTGTAGCAACATCTAAAATCAGTTGTGGTCGAATGGGCTGCAAAGAGCGTATTGCTTTTTTGCGCCAGATTACGTCGATACGCATGGTCATTATTCGGTTCAACAAATCATATTTGTGCGATATGTTATTAAACATGTCTGCGACCTGTTCTTTCTTGCCGCCGTCTTTCGATTTGTAGGGTTTTAATGTGGATGCTCCATTTGACATAGAGCAAAGATACTATAATATTTTCATATGTATTTGATTTGATTTTTATCTGCAAATAATGTGATTCTTAATGGTCATCCGCCAGACGGCAGATCTAAAACTGTATACATTTGTGTGGTTATTTTGTGTAGTTATAGCTACTTGGATATTTTATTATAGTATAATTATCTCGAGTGAAATTTAATCGCTTTTTTCGGAGTGGTTATGCTGGTGCTATTTGTTAATCGGCTGAAAATGAAATTTTAATGCTATGTAGCTTATTGAACGCTTTATGAAGACAGCTGCGATAGGTTCTTAACAATATAAAAAGTTATCCACATGTTGTTAAGTTTTTGATAGTGAGTGTTTGAAGTTTTTTATTAACAAATTATTAACAACCATTGTTAATAACAACAGTCTGTGTGATAGGTAAGGTGTAATACTTGCTAGGGCGATATTTTTTGGATGTGTAGAACTAAAAAAGTGGAGAGCAAGTATTTTTGTTACCTTTGTTTAACGATATTTTTAGGTATTGATGGGGTATTATCTTTTATATTGTTGAACGGTAAGATTAATCAAAAAATGGATCAAGAAAACACAGGACAGTCATCAAATGCAGGTCGGACAGGGTTTAGTAAAAAGCGGACAGGATTAAATAATCTTGTAAGTGGACTTGGCAAGCTACCTCCACAGGCGTTGGATCTAGAGGAAGCTGTGTTAGGAGCGCTAATGTTGGAAAAAAATGCGCTGAGTGAAGTAATTGATATTCTTAAAGCAGAGTCTTTTTATAAAGAAGCTCACCAGAAGATTTTTGAGGCAATTTTTAGCTTATTTCAAAAAACTTCTCCGATTGATATTCTAACAGTTACTACAGAGTTGAGGCAGATGGGGGCGTTGGAGATGGTAGGTGGGGCATTTTACATCACACAACTCACGGACCGTGTTGTTTCAGCAGCCAATATCGAGTATCATGCCCGCATTATTTCTCAAAAATATATTCAGCGCGAATTAATTAAAGTTTCTTCGGAAATTATTAATTCGTCATACGATGAGACCAGTGATATCTTTGACTTATTAGATCACGCTGAAAAGAGTCTTTTTGATATTGCGCAGAACAACTTGCGTAGGGATTCCCGAAAGATGGATGATATTATGCGTGAGGCGATCAGTAATCTGGAGTTGTTGCGAGACCGTACGGACGGTTTGACTGGAGTCCCATCCGGATTGACAGCATTAGATCGGATGACTTCCGGTTGGCAACCTTCGGATTTGGTGATTATCGCAGCACGTCCTGCGATGGGAAAGACGGCTTTCGTCTTGTCCGTAGCACGTAATGCTGCTGTAGATCACCAAAAAGCTGTAGCGGTATTCTCGCTGGAGATGTCATCTGTACAGTTGGTCAACCGTCTTATTGCTGGAGAAACAGAAATTGAACAAGAAAAGCTAAAAAAAGGAAATTTAGCGGATCATGAATGGCAGCAGTTACATTCGCGGATAGGTAGATTGACTGAGGCTCCGCTTATTATTGATGACACACCAGCGTTGAATGTTTTTGAGTTCCGAGCGAAGTGTAGGCGTCTTAAGGCACAGCATGATATACAGATGGTTATTGTCGATTATCTTCAATTGATGCATGGTAAGTCTGAAGGTAAAGGAGGTGGTAACCGCGAGCAGGAGATTGGTAGTATTTCGAGAGCGCTTAAATCCGTTGCAAAGGAGCTCAATATCCCTGTATTGGCATTATCTCAGCTGAGTCGTGCGGTAGAGTCCCGTCCTGGTAACGCTAAACGTCCCATGTTATCCGATTTACGTGAGTCGGGTTCTATTGAACAAGATGCCGATATGGTATTGTTCTTGTACCGCCCAGAATATTATGGTCTTACGGAAGATGAAGAAGGGCGACCTACTGCAGGTGTTGGAGAGGTTATTATTGCGAAACACCGTAACGGTGAAACGGGTATTGTACCATTGAAGTTTGTCGGAAAATTTGTGAAGTTTGTCGACTTAGAGGATGACTTTTCGGGTATGGGAGGTGATTCATTTGGAGGTGGTGGTGATGCTCCCTTTGGTGCTTCTGCAATGATGCCTTCACCCTCGTTTGATGATTTTGGTGGAGGAGGAATCACAATGCCTTCACGTATGAATGATATGCCAGACGATGCTCCTTTTTAGGGAGCATTTTTATTGCACGGGGAAGTCGAAGTACTTGTCCTTAAAAGGTTCTTCTTTTAAGGTGTAGTGCCACCATTCTTTATCGTACGCTCGAAACCCATATTTCTCCATTACTGACTTAAGTAACTTTCTATTCCTCTGTTGGTCAGCATTGAGTTTGGTGTATGCATGCGCTGAAATTTCTCCTAGGAAGTCAAAAGCGCTACCCATATCCAATTCTTGTTTGTTAGTTATGTTGATGATTGTGAGGTCGACGGTACTACCTCTGCTATGGCCTGATTTCGAGGCAATATAACCTTTCTCGAATAAGAGTCTTTTATCTTCCGTTGGATAAAATTCGAGCTTTCCTAAGGTGTCTCTGCTGTCTTTTGTCCAACGGATAAAATGATTTACCGCTGTTTGAGGACGGTATGCATCGAATATTTTTAAGGCCATATTGTTTTTGTTTAGCTCTTTCTCTACCTTTGCCAATGCTTCTGCAGCTTTTTTTGTAAGAATGGTTTTAGGTTCCAAATAACCTTGTATAGGTTTTCCAATAAAATTGTGATGACCACAGTATCGTAAGTCTACTTCTAGGTGTGGTATGATATCCTTCACATATACGAAACCATTGGGCAGTTGACTCTTTGCTTGTTGGATAGGAGCGAGGGACGGAATAAAGGATAGCGAAGCAAGAAATACGAATTTTATCATAATGAGGCCTTTTATCGTGTAAAGGTAGCTATTTCTCGTAATAAATAGCGGTGTGTGCAGGTCGTATTTGACAGTAATTTAGTAACTTTACAATCTATTTCTAACGGAAAAACTCTTTTTATTTTGGATTATTTAGCAGGATTAAATTCCACGCAGCGGGCGGCCGTAGAGCAGACAGAAGGTCCAGTGATGATAGTGGCGGGTGCAGGCTCTGGAAAAACTCGTGTTATTACCTATCGAGTAGCACATCTTATTCGTAAAGGCGTAGACCCTTTCAATATTTTGGTACTTACCTTTACCAATAAAGCGGCAAAGGAAATGCGGGAACGTATCATGAAAGTGGTAGGATCAGAAGCCAAAAATATTTGGATGGGGACTTTTCACTCTATTTTTGCCCGGATTTTAAGGGTGGAAGCCGAATTGATTGGTTACCCCAAAAACTTTACTATTTATGATACTGACGATACAAAAAGTCTTTTGAGATCTATTTTGAAAGAAATGAATCTGGATGATAAGTTGTATAACGTCAATCAAGTATATGGACGTATATCATCAGCGAAGAATAACCTCATTTCTCCACAGGAATACAACAAAAATGAGGTAATCCTTGCCGAGGACAGAGAGAATGGTCGGCCGCAGATGGGACAGGTATATTTTACCTATGCCCAGCGCTGTTACCGAGCCGGAGCTATGGACTTTGATGATTTATTGTTCAAAACCAATGTTTTGTTGAATAAACATCCGGAGACTCTACATAAATATCAGCATCAGTTTCGTTACCTCATGGTCGATGAGTATCAGGATACGAATTTTTCCCAGTATCTAATCGTTAAGCGATTAGCTGCTGTCAATGAGAACATATGTGTAGTTGGGGACGATGCGCAGAGTATTTATGCATTTCGTGGAGCTAACATTCAAAACATCCTAAATTTCCAAAAGGATTATCCAGATGTGAGTGTCTTCAAATTGGAGCAGAACTATCGGTCCACAAAAATGATCGTCAATGCTGCAAATAGTATTATAGCGAACAATAAGAATCAGTTGGAAAAAAATGTTTTTTCCGATAATGAAGACGGGGATAAAATAAAGGTAGCACGGGCATTTTCGGACAATGAAGAAGGGAAAATTGTTGCCGAGGCGATTTTGCAAGATAAATCCTTGGACTCCTTACAATTTAAGGACTTCGCTATTTTATACCGTACCAATGCACAGTCTCGGGCGATGGAGGAATCCCTGCGTAAGCTGAATATTCCGTATAAAATATATGGAGGGACCTCTTTTTACCAACGCAAGGAAATAAAGGATCTGATCGCTTATTTTCGATTGACATACAACCCTAATGATGAAGAAGCCTTAAAAAGAGTCATCAACTATCCACGTAGAGGAATTGGTGATACGACGATAGATAAGATTATTGTTGCGGCAGATAAGCATCAATATAGATTATGGGATATTGTATCCAATGCGCAGATGTTTTTGGATGGTCGTAGTGCGACAGCTGTTTCTACTTTCGGAACTATGATACAAAGTTTTCAAGCAATAGGCAATCAGGGCAATGCTTTTGATACGGCGATGCATATAGCGCAGCATTCGGGAATATTGAAAGATCTCTACGAAGACAAATCTGTAGAAGGTTTGAGTCGTTATGAAAATATACAGGAGTTGTTGAATGGTATTAAAGAGTTTTCTGAGCGGGAAGATATTGAAGAGAAAAGCTTAGATGTCTTTTTACAGGATGTAGCGTTACTTACCAATGATGATAATGACAAAGATCCAAATGCCGATACAGTGTCTTTAATGACGATACACTCGTCCAAAGGGCTTGAGTTTCGTAATGTATTTATTGTTGGTTTAGAAGAAAATTTGTTTCCTTCGCAATTATCTGTAAATTCACGTACAGAATTAGAAGAAGAAAGGCGACTATTTTACGTAGCGGTGACCCGTGCTGAAACAAAACTCCACATTTCATACGCTACATCAAGATATCGGTGGGGTACATTGAATAACTGCGAACCGAGTCGTTTTCTAGATGAATTAAATCCTGCTTGTCTAGATTTAGACTTCAAGCCAAGAATGGGGAGCTTAAGCGGTGATTCGGGCATGAAGACAGATAAAGTTGCGTGGCAGCAAAAGGATTCTTTTTCTAAACCCAAGCCAAAAGTAGTAAAGACTACTTCGATTCTACCCAAAGCCCACGTACCTACAGAAGGGTTTGCTCCTTCAGATACTTCGGGACTACAGGTAGGTATGGACGTTGAACACGAAAGATTTGGATTTGGAAAGGTTGTCAATCTGGAAGGGAATAAGCCCGATTTGAAAGCAACTATTTTTTTCAAAGAGTTGGGGCAGAAACAATTGTTGCTTAAATTTGCAAAATTAAGAATTGTCCAATAGCAGTTGGACAGAATAATAAATAAAAAATAACGTTATCATTACGTTTAATTTCACTATATGAATTTTGATTATAACAGTACACGTTCTAAGCTAATCTTAGCCGAATATGGAAGGAATGTACAAAATATGGTAGACCATATTTGTACGGTGCCTTCTAAAGAAGAACGCAACAGATTAGCGCAGGTCGTTATCGATATGATGGGAGTGTTAAATCCGCACTTACGTGACGTTTCGGATTTCAAACATAAACTTTGGGATCATTTGTATATCATTTCAGATTTTAAGATAGATGTGGATTCACCCTATCCCATCCCTTCCAAAGAAGAGATCCGTCACAAGCCTCAACCGCTACCTTATCCACAACATCGGATCCGTTTCAAACATTATGGCCATATCGTTGAGTCTATGATTGAAAAGGCGATGGCGGTGCCGCACGAAGAGACAAGACAAAAAATGACACTAGGTATTGCCAACTTTATGAAAATGGCTTACATCACTTGGAATAAAGATTCCGTAAATGATCAGCAGATTATTCAGGACCTAAAGGAATTGTCCGGTTTTGTTTTAACCTTACCAGAAGACACCGTATTGACCAAGTTAGATTTTCGTACCCCGCCTCCGGGTAACCGTGTAAAATCACAGACCTCCGTAGGAAATAACAATCATAAGCAGTCTTCTAGTTCGAATAATAATAACAACAAGAAAACATACCAGAATAACAACAATAATAACAATGGTGGTCGCAAAAGACAGAGTAGTAATACAGGAGGGAAGAGACCATACCAAAGTAACAACAACAGTAATAATTACAAGAAGTAATAGAAATTGTTTGTCTGCTTCGAGGTAAGAGGCTGTCTGAAATTTCGAAATACAAATACAATATTGTGGGGGCATTAAGGAACCTGCGTATTTTAAAGCGTATTTCCGTATGAGACATCCTCTTATTTTATTTTGGAATATCAGCTATTTTAGAAGCGACCTACAATAACTAAAAGCCTGTAAGGAGTATATATTGCGGATAATGTAAGTATAGTTTTTAAGGTTTTATAATTGACTACAATCTATTTTATAATAAGTTAGTATATGAACGCATTTGAAATTCACGGTGGGAAACCGTTAAAAGGAGAAATTATACCTCAGGGAGCTAAAAATGAGGCCTTACAGATTTTATCAGCAGTTTTATTAACAGCAGAAAAAATAACAATCAGTAATATTCCCGATATTAAAGATGTAAACAAGCTGATTGATCTGCTAGGTTCTTTGGGGGTGTCTGTTAACCAGTTGAATAAAGATACGTACGAGTTTCAGGCTAAAGATATTGATATAGATTACTTTACTTCAGAAGAATTTAAACAAAAAGGAGGTGGATTAAGAGGGTCGATTATGATTGTTGGGCCTTTATTGGCCCGCTTTGGTAAGGCGGCAATTCCTAAGCCAGGTGGTGATAAAATAGGGCGTAGAAGATTGGATACACACTTTCTAGGCTTCGAAAAATTAGGTGCAAAGTTTATCTATGATGCTGAAAACCATTTTTTCAATGTTGATGCTACGGAACTAAAAGGAGCAAATATCTTATTGGATGAAGCATCGGTAACGGGTACAGCTAATATTGTCATGGCTGCCGTATTAGCAAAAGGTACTACGACGATCTATAATGCGGCATGTGAACCTTATTTACAGCAGTTGTGTAAGATGTTGAACCGTATGGGAGCTAAGATTTCAGGTATAGGCTCCAATCTGTTGACTATTGAGGGAGTGAACATGTTGGGTGGTACAGAGCATCGTATGTTGCCAGATATGATTGAAATCGGTTCTTTCATCGGTTTGGCTGCTATGACCGGTTCGGAAATTACAATTAAAGATGTGGCTTATAGTGAATTAGGTGTTATTCCTTCGGTATTTGCCCGCTTAGGAATAAAATTGGAACTTAGAGGGGACGATATTTTTATTCCTGCGCAGGATAATTACGAAATAGAGACATTCATTGATGGGTCTATTTTGACAATCGCGGATGCACCTTGGCCTGGGTTTACTCCGGATCTTTTGAGTATAGTCCTTGTCACGGCTATTCAGGCTAAAGGGAATGTTTTGATTCATCAAAAGATGTTCGAGAGTAGATTATTCTTCGTTGATAAATTAATTGATATGGGCGCACAGATTATCTTATGTGATCCGCACCGTGCCGTAGTGATGGGGCTGAACAAGCAAACCAAGCTTAGAGGTATACAAATGTCTTCTCCAGATATCCGTGCAGGGGTCTCTTTGTTGATTGCAGCCTTGTCCGCGCAAGGTAAGTCAACAATCTTCAATATCGAACAGATTGAAAGAGGGTATCAGGATATAGAAGAGCGTCTGAAAGCCTTAGGTGCTGATATAAAACGTGTTGAAGCGCAGCCACTAGGGCATTAATAAATTGTCTGAATAGTGTTAATAAATTAAAATTGGCTTTGTTTTTCAAAATGCTATTTTAATATTTGTGAAACATCAACGTTTAAACATATATTATTAGAAAATGAAAAAACTAGTTTTATTTTCAGCAGCAGCAGCAATGGTTCTTGCTTCTTGCGCTGGTAATCCAGAAGGAAAAAAAGCTGAAACAAAAGATTCAGTGGCAGCAGTTGACCAAGTCGTAGGCACAGCTTATACTGTGGATACTGCAGCAAGCAAGGTTATGTGGAAAGGAACGAAAGTTTCCGGATTCCACGAAGGTGTTGTAAGCGTGAAATCAGGAACGTTAAATGTAGATAGTGGTGCTATCACCGGAGGACACTTTACCTTGGATATGAACACAATTTCTGCTACAGATTTGGAGGGCGAGTATAAAGATAAGCTAGATAGTCACTTAAAAGCTGACGATTTCTTTGGTGTAGCTACACATCCTGAAGCTTCTTTTACAATCACTGAGGTTAAAGCAGGTGCTACTCCAAACGATGTTAAAATTTCTGGTAATCTGGTTATAAAAGGTACTTCTAAAAATATTACGTTTGACTCGAAAGTAGAGGAGATTACAGATACCACTTTAAAAGCTTCTGCTGACTTTAACATCTTGCGTGAAGATTGGGGGGTAAGTTATGAGGGGAAAAAAGATGATTTGATTTCTAAAGAAATTAACTTTCGCGTTAGTATCGTAGCGAAGAAATAAGATGATCTTATAATCCATTGAAAACGCTAGCATTTACTGCTGGCGTTTTTTTGTACATAAGGAGTTATGGCACAAAAAAAAGACCAATCGAAAGATTGATCTTTTATCGTACCTAGGGCGGGAATCGAACCCGCACTCCCTTAACGGGAACAGGATTTTAAGTCCTGCGTGTCTACCAGTTCCACCACCTAGGCAACTGAGCGAAAGACGAGATTCGAACTCGCGACCCCAACCTTGGCAAGGTTGTGCTCTACCAACTGAGCTACTTTCGCTTGACGTGCTGCAAAGATAGCGTAATAATACTATTCTGCAAAATAAAAGTAAAAAAAATGCTTTGTAAGAGCTATTCTTTTATCTTTTCAAAAATGAGCGAATTCTCGTATCCCTTACTTTGCAGGTAGCGTACCAACTTAGCCCTTTCAGCTAGAGATAGTTGACTTAGATTGTCGCCTACCTTTCTTTGGATAAGGTCTGTCAACTTTTGTTCATAGTCATCCAGGTCAATTTGTTGGAGGGCTATTTTGATCAGCGGGGCAGATACACGTTTAACCTTTAAATGTTGTTGTATTTTGATTTTCCCCCAACCTTTAATCCTAAACTTTCCCTGGGTAAAAGCCTTCGCAAAGCGCTCCTCATTCAAGAAGTTCGTTGAAATAAGATCACTGATTATCTGTTCAACATCTTCTATGTGCAAACCCCAGTTATGCAATTTATCCCTAACTTCCTGTTGGGAGCGTTCTTGATAGGCACAGTAAGCCTCAGCTCTTAACTTCGCCTGATTAGGTGTCAGTGTCTTTTTTCTTTCTTGGTACTCCTCCATAATACAAACTTATAGAAAACCGCTATATATTAAAGAGTAAATCCCTTTTACTTGTTGAAAATAATGATGAAATTTGTGCCTATCCAAAAGCTGCATTAGCGTCCTTTTGTCAGTTTTAATTCTTAGCTATGTACACATTAGATACCATCCTTTCTCATATTGATTATCATAAGAGTTTGTTGCCCTATCCCAAAGCTAGTTTCTCCGTATTAGCTTACGATACGCGTAAGATCAGAGTTGGGGGGGACTGTCTTTTTTTTGCCTTAGTACAGCAACGTGATGGACATCGTTATATTTCGGAAGCCTACCAGAAAGGTGTTCGCTCCTTTGTCGTATCCGATCTAGATTTTGATACAACAAACTATATAGACGCAAACTTTGTTTGGGTAGATGATAGCATGCGGGCCATACAACAGCTAGCAGCTTATCATAGGAGTCGTTTTTCAATACCAGTTATAGGCATTACCGGAAGCAATGGGAAGACTATCGTCAAGTCTTGGTTGCATCAATTACTCACTCCAGAGTACAATTGTTATCAAAGCCCGAAGAGTTATAATTCACAGCTTGGTGTAGCGCTGTCATTATGGAACCTCACCGCCGAACACAACCTTGCTATTATCGAGGCCGGTGTCAGCAAGGTAGGCGAGATGGATTCCCTACGGCAGATGATACGTCCCACGTTTGGTATATTCACCAGCTTGGGAACAGCACATCGAGAAGGTTTTGAATCCAAAGAGCAGAAGTTGGCCGAAAAGTGGAAGCTATTTGTAGATGTATCTCCCATTATAGCACCTTCATCTGCAATCCCTGATGTGTACTCTTCGTCCTTCAATTGTATTACCTGGGGCCGTGAGCCAGCGAATAAGCTACAACTATTGGGATTAAGCCCGGAAAAGGATCATACAATTTTACAGCTGCGATATAAAGAAGAATCCTTCGTGATACGCGCTCCGTTTGTCGACAAAGCCTCTTTAGATAATGTTATGACCTGTATCTTAGTGATGCTGACTATGGAATATAGTGTCGATACGATCGGGAAAAGAATAGGTTTATTACGTCCGCTCGAAATGAGGCTGCAACTGAAAAAGGGAAAAAATAATAACAGTATCATCGATGACACCTACTCCAATGATTTGGCATCCCTACAGATTGCATTAGACTTTCTAGGACAACAGAATCAAAGTGCCAGTAAGAAGTTAATCCTGAGTGATTTGGAAGGTGAGGAATGGACGCCCAAAACCATTCGTAAATTTGCGCAGTTACTTAATATGCAGTCTTTAACCGAGGTGATACTCGTCGGTGAGCGGATGGAAGCATTACGAAGTCATTTGGAGATGCCCTCTTTACTGTTTAATTCTACAGATGAATTGTTGATAGCTTTTGCGGATCTTGGATGGAAGAACAGCGTTCTGCTTTTAAAAGGAGCACGTAAATTTGAATTAGAAAGAGTCGGGCGGTTATTAGTAGCGCAGTCGCATGACACAATTCTCGAAATCAATCTTAAGGCAATAGAAAATAATCTTTCACAATATCGTTCTTGCCTGTCCAAAGGTGTCCGAATGATGGCTATGGTAAAAGCGTTTTCTTATGGTAGCGGAAGCTTTGAGGTAGCAAATGTCTTGCAATTTAATAAATTGGATTACCTCACGGTGGCTTTTGTGGATGAAGGCGCTGAGCTCCGTCGTGCCGGTATTACTATCCCTATTATGGTACTTAGTCCACATGAAGGCACCTTCGAGGATATATTACTGTACGATCTGGAGCCTGAGATATACTCGATTCGCATCTTGAATGCATTTATAGCTTTCTTAAAGATGCGAGCCATTACCTCGTACCCTGTACATCTTAAATTAGATACAGGTATGCATCGTCTTGGCTTTATGCCAGATGAAATCGGAGCAGCATTGGATATCATCCGTGTGAGCCCACAAGTTAAAATAGTTACAGTATTCTCTCATTTGGTGGGAGCGGGGAGTAAAGAATTAGAGCCGTTTTCAATTCAACAGATACAGCTCTTTAAGCAGATGGTATCTCAGATCGAACTTAGTATAGGTTATTCGGTTATAAAGCATATTTGTAATACTTCTGGAATCGTATATCATCCAGAAGCGCATATGGATATGGTACGGTTGGGAATAGGTTTGTACGGATTTGATATGGCCCCCAATACGTTGGATTTGGAAGAAGTCGGTACTTTGAAAACGACAATTACACAGATAAAGAACTTATTCAAGACTGAGACAGTAGGGTACGATCGTAAAGGAGTGTTGCAGCGGGATTCCACCATTGCAACAGTTAAGATCGGTTATGCCGATGGATATGACCGACGTTTGGGAAATGGGGTGGGGAAGATGTCAATCAATGGCAACATAGTTTCTACCATCGGCAATATTTGTATGGATATGTGTATGTTAGATATTACCGATATTAACGCAAGCGAAGGGGATGAGGTATTGGTTTTTCCAGATCTCAGCCAGATAGCAAAAAATATAGGGACGATCCCATATGAATTGTTGACAGGTATTTCATCTCGAGTAAAAAGAGTGTATTTTTACGAGTAAATATGATAAAGAAAATTTTTCAACGGCTATTATATTACCTTATCAAAGGTACATTGGTTATTGTGCCGGTTGCCGGTGCTATTTTCCTGATTGTGTGGATTGTTGCTTCGTTGGACAATGCGCTGAATATCACGCAACATTTTTTGCAGGATGAACACGGACATCCCTTGTATATTCCAGGTATAGGTATCCTCACGGTGATATTACTGCTGATTATCGTGGGCCTTATCTTCACATCCTTGGTTACAGAACCCATTAAACAATGGCTTAACCGGACTGTTAATAGAATTCCTTTGTTTAATACGTTGTATTCTTCGATCAAGGATTTTACAGAAGCATTTGTGGGGGATGCCAAAAAATTTAACGAACCTGTATTAGTAGAAGTTAATGAGACAGGATTAAAGAAAATAGGTTTTCTCACCCAGAAAGATCTGAGTAAGCTGGGCCTTCCTGATGAAGTCATTGTATACTTTCCTTACTCCTACTCTTTTGCAGGGCAGGTGGTTGTCGTCAAGTCCTCACGGGTTACTAAATTAAATATGAGTGCCACAGACGCGATGAAGCTCGTTGTTTCGGGAGGCGTATCAGGTATTGAGTAAAATGAAATGTATAAAATTATAACACGTTTCTTTCACAAAGAAAAGTCAATCGATACCACTCATTTAGCAGCAGAGGCGAGACTCTCCTTCGAGTATAGCCGTGCGGATAGAAAGTTACTATCGGTCAGCCTACAGCAAAGTACAGAATCACCCACGGAGCTGAATCTATTTATGCAAGAAGCATTGTCCTGTGCAGATAGGGGGAGGATATCGCTGGATGAAGAGTGTTTGCTTTTAGAAAAATACGTTAAACTTTTTGAAACTTATGTAGGAAGTGAGATCTTGGTTTCTTTCGATTTTCCCGTGAAACCGAATGATCTGCTAATTCCAATTTTCCTTCTGCTTCCATTGGTTCAGAATGCTTTTCATTACGGTTATCACGCCGCAAAAAAATATCCGGTTCGTATAAAAGGGAAAATAATAGCAGACACCTTGGTGCTCGAAGTGAGCAATCGGGTTAACCACAACATCACGGATCAAAGTCAAACTGAATTGATTCAATTTTTCAGATCACGGTTAGATTATGAGTATCCGAATCAGTACGATCTTATCTTGAACAGCAACAGTCATACCTTTAAAGCTACACTCCGGTTGAAACTAGAGTGTGTAAAGACGTAAAGTTGTGTTAATGTAATTATTTTATAACAATTGATTTTTAAAATCTCATTTCGCTATATTTATGTGGGAGTTTTTTAATAACTAGTTGTCGGATTTAAATACGTAAAAAATGATAGGTACATTAATAGAAAAGGAAAGCATCAGCAACTACAAGATTATTGCTGCAGAGGGAAATAAAGTTGAAGAGTTATGTCGTAAATTGAATGATGCACAACGTTTGGGGAATGAGTTTAAGTCTAAAGTGACCATTGCATTTAATACAGAAGAAGGACCTATGCGTATCGAAACTACTGTGTGGTCCCTTACAGAAAAATACATACAGATCAAAAGTGGCGTACTGATACCATTATCAGCTATTATATCTGTCGAATATTAAAATTAAAAAGTCCAACATCAGTTGGACTTTATTTTTGTATTAAAAGTCAAATTTAATTCGGGCTCGGACTCCCCATTTCGATACATAGGGTTGGTCTAAATAGTTTAATCTTTTGACAAGATCTACCCGTAATATCTTGAAGATATTTGAGAGTCCCACACTCGCCTCCATATAAGGTTTGGAGCCAAAAGTGAAAGACGAGATTTCGCCATTAGAATTGGTTTGCCAAGCGTATACTTTGTTATTTAAAGTCGGATTATTTTCATCTCTCAATCCACCATATAGGGCTTTAAAACTAAATACTTCACGTAATTGAAGTCGTTTTATTAGAGGTATTTTATTCAAGATAAACCCATTCATATAGTACTGAACATTCATGGCGGCATGGTGATCCGATATAAATTCCATAAAGTTCATTAAGTTGTATGACTGCAATTGGTACGCGTAAGTCTGGTTGGCACGGTGTATTGTCAGTAGCGGGTAAGGAATATCTTTGCCCAGTGTATATCCTCCGTCCAACGTTACATCGGCATAGCCAAGCTGGGATAGGTATAGTCGTTTGAATGCAGTAGCGGTAAAATTGTGATAATTGTACTCCCCGTCCAGTAATCCTTTTATACCAGCTGTATAATTTAGAGTAAAAATAGGATACTTGTTGAAAATAGGTGTACGGTACAATTTACCTTGATAATATTGTTCATTTGGTGCCCAACGGATTCCTACGGACACTTCGGTAGTGTTTAATTCATTGATTAAATAAGGATCTCCTTGTTCAGGGCGCATTTCGTACCGGATCACACCTGCTGGCTGTTGTTTCCATTTACTTAAGCCTGCTGTGATCGAAAAATTATTCTGAAATTCGGCTTTATAGTCCAGCCGATAGATATCATTATAAAGGTAGCTCTCATTCTCACCACGTTTAAAAGATAACAATACATTATCTTCTTGGATAAACTCTAGGTTTTGTCCCGGGATTTTGGTGTCGTGCTGCACCGAAGCGCGAATATAATGTTGCGGAAACTTGTATACCGATTTATTATTTAAAGAATATGTTCCACTGACAAAATATTTCCATTTTTTATCGTTAAAACCATAAGCTGCATATGCCTCCGAATAAAAGCGGGTACTTAGACTCTCGGTTGTTCGGCCTCCTACACGTAACCTTAATCCTTCTACGGGATTGTAGCTGTAAAAAGTATTCACCGGACCTATCTCAACGGGCCCTGCCTGTTTATAACCAGACAATAGCAACGCCCCAATATCCATTATTCGTCGGAAGGAAGACATTAGCTGCAGGCTATCGATATTGTGGTATATGTTCATTTCCGAATTGCTCAGGGGTTCATGACGTAAACCAGCCCAATAGCTTTCTCTTACTTTTTCCGTCTGTGGTGGCGCAGGCACCCGCACGACGTCATCGCCAGCATAAATACTATCCGGTTGTTCTCTACCATTCACAAAGTCCTTGTAGTATACAATTCTGTTGCCCCGGATACCTTTACCTTTCTCTGTCAAGGCAAAATCAATTCCCAAGCTACTTTTATTCAAGAAATATTTATTTCTATTGTCTTTTTCAAAAGCTAATTCAATATTCAGATCCCGCACGAAGTTGAGATTAATATCATCACTCACTTTCATCTTAGCCCCCCGTACCGCATATTGTCCATCCAAAGTGATATATAGTTTACCTTGAAATAAAAAATCACTTTTGTTTCTCGGGAAAAAACTTAATTCAACAAGCCAAGGCTGATCCGATTTGATCGTATCCGTAATGTAAAAACGGTAAAATGTAGGTGAGCTATTTGCTATGGGACTTAAAAACTGATTCGTTAGCAAACTGATATTACTGTCGTAGATGTCTACCTTTTCATAGAGTTTGTTGAAGTAGTTAGAAAGTCCTTCGTTATCTATAAATTTAGGATCGAATTCGGCTTTTTGTTCAGCGATGATATATTGCTTCGTTTTCTTAGGATCGTTTCTATAATATACTTTGGAGACCTTCTCCTCTATAAAAGCCGGAAGGACATAACGGTCCGTGGCGGTCGAATCATCTTTTTGGAAAAGGAACTGATAGTTTTTGAAAACCTTTTTGTTAACAAATTTTGGGGAGAGGTTACTCAGTCCCAGAGATATTTTTTCATACTGTTCATATTCAACAAATTCTTGCCCAATCATTCTATTCTGATCCCTATGTGCGATTACCTGACGAATCAATTCGACAGCAGGATTATTCTTGTTGGAATACTTTAATTTGGGTCTTTTCACGACGACCTCATCGATGAGATTTTCAGGATCAAGCAGAATATCAAAATTTGTTTGATTATTACTTAAATCGAGTAAATGATCGTGATAACCTACATAAGAAATCCGTACCTTAACCTCCCGGCTAGGGAGTGTAAGATTAAAAATACCGTTATCATCTGAATATGTTTTTTGTTTTCCGGCTATCACTGCAACGGTAGCAAAAGAAATTGGCTCTTTGGATTGTTTATCCAAAATACGTCCACGTATTTGGAATTCCTGAGCATACCCTAAGCTGATAAAAAAAATACTTGTGATAAGGAGGGATATACCTTTATTGATTAGCGCCTTCATGTCTAAACATCTATGTTTTTACTTTTGACTTTAATACCTTTTAATTCAAAAGTTGTGATGCAAATTACGAGCATATTTTTCATATTTGAAAGTATTGCAAATGAGTTTGACCTTTTTATGATAAAAGTCTAATTGACTAACTTTTGCACTACGAAAAAGCTATGCTTGTTTATGTACCGCAGTTGAGACTTTATTTGTTCTTAGCGAGTTGAGCTTGATGAGGAGAGATAGGCTTGGTAGAGAAAGAGAGTCCGATTGAAGGAATTATTAATATATCCCGATATTCGAACTCTCCTGTGTTTAGCTATTTTTATTTTGGTAATGCCGGATTATTAATGAACTTTTCAAAAGTCTTTTTATTTTGATTTACCAACCATTCGTAAATTTTGGCCCCGTGACTCAGACGTTTTACACCCCATTGGGATAGATCATCGATGCTTGCCAGCTTAGGCGTCAAAAATAAATTTAACGGCAATTTACTCCCGCTTACTAAGGTTAAGATATCTGATTTCTTTTCAGCAAGTGGGATAAACAGACCATCCGCTCCAGCTTCTTGATAAGCTTTTGCGCGCTTGACAGATTCATCCAATGCAGTAGGATGTCCCGTCGTGTAGGTGTCAGCTCTTGCATTGATAAAGATGCTTTTATGGATCGATTTGATAGCTTGAATTTTTTCAACCAAAAGCTCTTGCTTACCGAGTTTTCTACTACCCTTTACGACTTTTCCATCTTCGAGATTGATACCTACAACGCCCGCATCAATCAGACGCTTCACGTTATTCGCGACTTCCTGTGGATTATCTGAGTATCCCGATTCAAAATCAACTGACACTGGAATAGAGACAGACTTGACGATTCGTTCGACCATGAATAGTATTTCATCTACAGATATTTTTTCTCCATCGGAATAGCCTAGTAGATTTGCCATGGCATGACTGGATGTTCCAAGTGTCTGAAAACCGGAATCTTGCGCGATTTTAGCAGATTGCGCATCCCATACATTACCCAATATTAATATACGATCCTGCTGGTGTAGTTTCTTGAATTTTGTATATGACATATTCCTCTCTATTGTTTTATTGGTAGAACAATAGAGAGGAATATTTGTTTGATTTTTTGCCTACTAATTTATTGCTCTCATTTCCATCAACTGAGAAGCGACCTTTCCATCCCAAATATATTTCTCGCGTTTACGTTTTTTCTTGTACTGGTATTCTTCGGCATTTTCGTCGATCACTTCTCCTTCCTCAATATCCTTGATGATTAGATTTGGATCTAGGTTATGCTCCGATGGGAAGAGAATTTTTTCTTCATAATAATAGATTCCAGCATCGCCCACTGTATATCGGCTAAACATTGGGAGGATTTCTCGTCCGTTCCAGCTGAAATAATAGTAATAACTCGGTACACCACAGGCTTCGCCCAAAAAGCCGATTCGAAAGATATTTTGCAAGCCAGATAATCCCATACTAGGCAAGAGCTTATACTCTGAGTAGCGTTGCTCGTCTAATTCAGCAGGGTAGTAGTCCTTACTTTTAAGATTCCTGTTCCTATCAAAGCATTTGACTTGTAGCATATAGGCCGCGGGGCTGTAGGATGTTTCTTTTTCGTACCTTAAAAAGCCAAAACTGAATATATTGCCTTCTTCGCTAACCAGTCGTCCCAAAGCCAGTAATCCAGACCAAATAAAGCCCTCTTTACGTTGACCGTCCTTAAAATAGGAAACTCTGCGCCAAGGGGCCTCAAACCCTCTGGCCATAGCGTTATTATAACTTTCCGATTTAATGAGAAGAGCTGTCTCCTGAGGCAAAGAGTCTAATAGACGGCCACGTGTACTTGGATAGTCTCTGATATAGGCAACGTCTGCAAAAACATAGGCCGTATCACCCACTTGTTTTTGCCAGAAACCATAATCATCCTCAGCGATATAAGCAGCAGCATCTTCCTGTGCATACAACGGAGCGGCACACACCAGCATCATCAAGCTAAAAAGTAAAGTTCTCATTTTATTATTCTCTGTTTTATTATTTACTGCTAAATACCGTAAAAATAAGTGAATACACAATCACTGAAAATAGGGATAATGCAAAAAGCCCCAAAAGGGGCTTTCGGTAAGGGGTTAAAAACTTATCCTAAACTAGCCAAACTCTCTTCTAGGATTTGAATTTTAGCTTCAGCATCAGTTTTTTTATTTCTTTCATTCTGGATGATCTCTGGTTTCGCATTTTGTACAAACCGTTCATTCGATAGTTTTTTGTCTACTGAAACCAAGAAACCTTTAAGGTATTCGATTTCCTTACTGATACGTTCCTTCTCAGCTTCTACATCAATATTATCAGCCGCCAATTTTACATAACACTCGCTTTTTCCGGCAAGGAAACTCAATGCCCCTGTTACCTTTTCCTGTACAAAAGTCAGTTTAGAGATATTTGCTAGCTTAATAATGCTATCCTGATATTTAGAAAAATCCATATCAGAAGCATTGATGGCCAAAGGCAATGCCGTTTTAGGTGACATCCCTTTCGAATTACGTATATTACGTACTTCAGATATTATTTGCTGTACAGCTGCAAATTCTTTAATGATCTGTTCATCAAAAGCCGTTATCTTTGGAAATTCAGCTACTATAACACAGTCTTTGGCATCGCGTACGCCGAATAGCTCGTCGTGCCACAATTCTTCTGTCAAAAACGGCATGAATGGATGTGCTAGCGTAAGTACCTTTTGAAACAATGATTTTACCGTTTCCAAAGTTTCAGCCTCAATAGGAGTTTGATACGCAGGTTTGATCAGTTCAAGGTACCAAGCACAAAAATCATCCCAGATCAATTTATACGTTGTCATCAATGCATCCGACAATCTATAGTTTGCAAAATGCTCGTCAATCTCTGCTAGTGCTTGATTAAAACGGTTTTCAAACCAAAAGGCTGCTGTTTTTTGTGCATCTGTTGCTGGCGAATCCGTAGTTTCTAAACCTTTTACTAGTCGAAAGGCATTCCATATCTTATTCGCAAAATTACGTCCTTGTTCACAGTAAGAAACATCAAACATTAGATCATTTCCTGCAGGAGAAGACAATAACATACCTACACGGACACCATCCGTACCATATTGAGCCATTAATTCAATAGGATCCGGTGAGTTACCTAAAGATTTAGACATTTTTCGGCCCAATTTATCACGTACGATACCAGTCAGGTATACATTTCGGAAAGGAGGTTTTTGCGTGTAGTCGTGTCCCATGATGATCATACGGGCTACCCAGAAGAAAAGAATTTCCGGTGCTGTCACTAGATCATTGGTCGGGTAGTAGTAGTTGAACTCCTCATTTTCAGGATTGCGTACACCATCGAAAACAGACATAGGCCATAGTCCCGAAGAGAACCAAGTATCCAAAACATCCTCCTCTTGGCAAATACCAGCAGCTGATTTACCCTGTGCTTCAAATTCTTTGATCGCATCCATTTCAGACTTAGCGACGACCCATTCGTTTTTGTCGTTGTACCAAGCAGGAATGCGTTGTCCCCACCATAATTGACGGGAGATACACCAATCTTTCACATTTTCCATCCAGTGCTTATACGAAGCAAAGAATTTTTCTGGGATCAATTTAATCGTGCCGTTCTCTACATATTCCAAAGCTGGTTTAGACAGTTCCTCCATCTTACACCACCACTGCATAGAAAGCTTAGGTTCGATAACAGCATCAGTACGCTCCGAAAAACCTACTTGAGATTTGTAGTCTTCAATTTTTTCGATCTGTTCGACCTCTTCTAAAAGCTTCGCTATTTTCTTACGGGCGATAAAGCGGTCTTCTCCGATTAAAATTTCCGCTTTGTCATTAAGGGTACCATCATCATTTAAGATGTCGATTACAGGCAAGTTATGCTTTTGTCCCAGTTGGTAATCATTTAAATCATGGGCAGGTGTCACCTTAAGACAACCCGTACCAAATTCAATGTCCACATATTCATCTTCAATGATGGGGATTTCTCGGTTTACTAAGGGCACTAATAGCGTTTTCCCTTTTAGATGTGTATATCGTTCATCATTTGGGTTGATACACACCGCAGAGTCGGCCATGATCGTCTCTGGCCTAGTTGTCGCTATAATAACATATTCGTCGCTATCTTTTACATTATAGCGGATATAGTATAATTTTTGATTGATTTCTTTCCGTATTACTTCTTCATCCGATAAGGCTGTTTTACCTTGCGGATCCCAGTTGACCATGCGCACACCACGGTAGATATAACCTTCCTTGTAAAACTTGATGAAGGTGTCTATAACAGATTCTGAAAGATCAGGATCCATGGTAAATTTGGTACGGTCCCAGTCACAAGAAGCCCCCAGTTTCTCCAACTGTTTTAGAATAATACCTCCGTATTTTTCTTTCCATTCCCAGGCATGCGTCAAGAAAACCTCACGTGTCAAGGATTTCTTATCAATACCCTGCTCTTTTAACATAGCGACGACTTTAGCCTCAGTAGCGATGGATGCGTGATCAGTACCCGGTACCCAACACGCGTTTTTACCTTGCATGCGTGCACGACGAATCAATACATCCTGAATTGTATTATTCAACATATGCCCCATGTGCAATACGCCAGTGACGTTTGGCGGAGGCATTACGATTGTGTAGGGTTCACGTTCGTCTGGTGTTGAACGGAAAAAACCATTTTCCATCCAATAGGAATACCATTTATCTTCTGCTTCTTTCGGATTATAAGTTTTTGCTATGCTCATTGCTATTAATATGGCGTAAAAAGTGTACAAAAATAAGGATTTAAGCTGTCAAATCCCACTTTCTTATATCAAATAAAGACAAGAAGATATACATACTGTTAAATATATGTTAATATCTAATTAAGAGATTGATAATTAAGTGTAAATTTGCTCGTTTTTAGATGGAAATAGGATGCAGAACTTTGTTAATGAGTTAAAGGCATTAGCTCGTTATTTTTTATTTTGGTTGGTTGTATGTTTTATTGACCGCTTTATCTTTATAATTTCTTTTTTTGAAAAAGTTAAAGATAAGCCGCTAACCGATGTATTAAACATTTTTTACCATGGATTGTTTTTAGACTTTTCGGCCGTTGCGTATATTTGTGTAATTCCTTTTCTACTTTATAGTGTATTGAGCTTTTTTTCAGAGGTTAAGTTTAAGCGTAAGGTTTTAGATGTTTATACCCTAGTCGTCCTGCTGCTGTATTTTGGAGTATCTTTCATCAATATCAATATCTACCGAGAATGGGGCGACAAGATATCAAAGCGGGCAATAGATGCATTTTGGGCTTCACCTTCGGGAGCAGTAGCTTCTGCTGAATCTACACCTATATTTGTTCCGATTGTGGGGATTATTGCAGGAATCGTTCTGGGGTATTATCTCTATAGGTATCTTTTCAAATCCGTTTGGTTTTTTAATATCAAAAAGCCGTTAGCCAATAGTTTAAAGTTACTTCTAGGGATTTTTATTCTGTTTACTTTCATCCGTGGAGGTTATGGTAGGGCTCCACTTAATCCCAGTAAAGCTTATTTCTCAGAAAATACGTTTTACAATCACGCTGCCGTGAATACCCAATGGTCCTTGCTGCGGGATTATTTCACACGGAGTACCTTATTACGTAATCCTTATGCATTTTATGATAATGACACGCTTCTCAAATCTAAACTAGAACCCGTTTTTACCAATAATCCAGATTCTAGCGTGCAGATTTTGACGATGAACCGACCTAATGTAGTGTTGATTATGATGGAAAGCTTCGTTGGTGATTTAATAGCTTCTTTGGGCGGCGAAAAAGGAGTCACACCCAATTTGGAGAAGTTAATTCAGGAGGGAGTTCTTTTTGACCATATCTATGCGGCGTCAGATCGTTCCGACAAAGGAATGATTGGCGTATTGAGTGGTTTTCCAGCACAAGGTCCAGAAAGTATTATTAAGTATATTCCCAAACATGAAAATATACCGGCAATAGGTGAGGATCTGGATCAAAATGGATACAGTAATTCATTTTATCATGGCGGTCAGAGCGAGTTTTACAACTTCAAATCCTATATGTTGACACATGGTGTCGACAAAGTCGTTGATCAGGCCAATTTTGGGCTTCATGAAGATAGAGCCTCATGGGGTGTATACGATCATGTGATTTTTAGTCAGATGCTGAAAGATTTTAAAAAGGAAAAACAGCCATTTTTCTCGACTATGTTTACCTTGATTAATCATGAGCCCTTTGAACTTAAAGGCGAATACAAGTTCGGCAAAGACAGTAATCCAAATAAATTTAGAAGCACAGCATATTATACCGATTCCGTTATTTTCGACTTTATAGAAAAGGCCAAGAAGGAAGATTGGTATGAAAATACCCTGTTTGTATTGGTTGCCGATCATGGACATCGCTTTCCCACTGAAAAATGGGACCTGTCACATCCCAAGCGATTCCATATACCATTGGTGTTTTTTGGAGATGTCATTAAAAAAGAGTTTCGAGGAAAAGTAATATCAAGAATTGGTAATCAGACCGATCTTGCTGCGACCTTATTGCATCAATTAGGAATTTCTACGGTGAGATATCCTTGGAGTAGGGATCTTTTTAATTCTGCAACTACTGATGTGGCATTCTATAATTCGAAAGATGCTTTTGGCATTATTACTCCTCAACAGACTGTATCTTTTGAAAATGTAGGTAAATCGATCAATTATCAGGCTAATCTCGACTATCCAAAGGTCAAGACAGATAGCTTGCTGGATATAGCAAAAGCCTATTATCAAGGCGTGTATAACGAATTTTTAGCGTATTAATTTACATCGTATGAAGAAAGCATTAACTGTAAAGGGAAATTGGAACACACTTTTATTGCTCCTTGTTGTTTTTCTTTTTTTACTTTTTATGTATGCCTTATTGCGATTGGGTTTCTACATGGTCAATAGTTCATTGTTTCCACATGTCGATAGCTTTTCTTTGATGACTATGTTAGTTGGCGGTGTCAAATTTGATATTGTGGCTATTCTGTATGTCAATATTCTTTTTATTTTATTGCAGGTGATACCTTTTCCATTCAAGTATAATATCGTGTACCAAAAGGTATGCAAATGGATCTTTGTGCTTACGAACAGTCTGGCCGCAGCATTGAGTTTGATAGATTACGCCTATTATCCGTTTACATTAAAGCGTACTACCGGAACAGTATTCAGCCAATTTTCCAACGAACAAAATCTCGGTAAACTCAGTGTTGATTTTATGATGGATTATTGGTACTTAGTTTTTGTCTTTGTAGGATTAGTTCTTTTGTTGGCTTATTGTTATGATCGGATTCGAATTCAACGCCCGGTAAGGACGGGGTGGGCTTTTTATATGATCCAATCTTTGTCTTTCCTTGCGATCATATTTCTATTTGTTGGCGGAGTGCGTGGCGGTTGGGCGCATAGCACAAGACCGATTACCCTAAGTAATGCTGGAGATTACGTGAAGAACCCTGAGGAGATGAGTATCGTATTGAATACTCCTTTTAGTATCTTGAAAACACTCAAAGCAATACAGCTGAAAGAACAGCATTACTTTTCTGAACAAGAATTAAATACTGTATATCCCGTAATCCATCGGCCCGATTCTTCAACCGGATTTCGTAAGCTGAATGTGGTCTTCTTGATCATGGAGAGTTTTGGTAAAGAGTATATCGGTGCTTTAAACAAGCATATAGATAATGGAAATTACAAAGGTTATACGCCATTTCTAGACTCTTTAATCGGCAATTCATTTACCTTCAATCGTTCCTATGCCAATGGACGGAAATCCATAGACGCATTACCTTCAGTTATCACGGGAGTTCCTTCCGTAGGTGAACCCTTTGTTTTGTCCATATATTCCGGTAATAAAACGACAAGTATAGCCAAGCTATTGGGAGATGAGGGCTATGAAACAGCCTTTTTTCATGGAGCACCAAATGGTAGTATGGGGTTTTCAGCTTATACACAATTGGCTGGAATCAAAAACTATTACGGCAAAAACGAGTACAATAACGATACTGATTTTGATGGCATATGGGGGATATGGGATGAGCCTTTTATGCAGTTCATGGTAAAAAAAATGAACGCCATGCGACAACCTTTTTTTGCAGGCTTTTTTTCACTCTCTTCGCATCACCCTTTTAAAGTACCGGAGCTGTATAAGGATGTATTCCCAAAAGGACCGCTTGCATTGCATGAGCCTATAGGCTATGCAGACAATGCATTACGTCAATTTTTTAATACTGCATCAAAGACCAATTGGTACAATAATACGTTATTCGTATTGTGTGCAGATCATACTAGCCTGAGTCACCTGCCAGAATATCAGACCCTACCAAATAGCTTTGCGATTCCTATTGTGTTTTATTATCCGGGAGGTAATTTGAAAGGGACATCAGACAAGCTGATACAGCAGATAGATATTATGCCTACAGTATTGAATTATTTACAATACCCAAAACCCTATTTTGCCTTCGGTTTCGATGCTTTTGATAAGAAACAGGATAATTTTGTCGTGAATACGATCGGTGAAACATACAATCTTTTTAAAGATGATTATTTTATGACTTATGATGGGGAAAAGCCTACCTCCTTGTACAATGTTAAGAAAGATGCTATGCTTAAAGATAATCTGGTCGATCGCTATCCTGTTGTCAAAGACAGTTTACAACGAAAAGTTCGAGCCTTTATTCAGCAATACAACTATGGTATGATCCACAATAAGTTGACTGCAGATTAAAAAAAATACACAATCAATAATTGTTCTATTTTAAATTGCTGTTTGCATGTTAATGGGCCAACTTGTTCGAAGTTTACTTTTATTTCATGGAATCAGCAACTCATTGTCTTGCGCATCAATGGAGGCAGCGTTCGTGCAAAAATAGGATAGCAATTAGATATCGGCGCAATTTGGCGTAAATATATCAGGGAATATTTTATGAAATTGGTACTTGAAATTATATATATCTATTTGCGTGAGCATTATTTACGCCATAAGGGTTGCTCAAAATTATAACGTAATGTAAAAGCTTGTTGGTTATCCACCCGTCCCTTTGAAAAGTGAAACGAAGCGGTCAATTTGCCTTCAATAGCACCGGTTTTGAAAGGACTCCATCCCAAATCTAAACGATCATATTGGGCACGGTGATAAAATGAATCCCCGTTAGGTAGGTTTTGTGCTTCGCCGATATAAATGGTATTGGTCAAGGCAAAGTTTTTATAACCGATGTGTTGTGTCGAAATCAAACCCTTGGCCGTACGCATTTCATATTCGGTACGTACACGATCAAAGCCAATAACTCCTCCTGCATCAAGAGTTAACGAATCAAACACGGTTCTATGGCTGAAGTCCAGCCCCACTTTTGCAGTTATCACCGCATTATCTTGTATATGTTCTTCGATCGCATCATTACTGGTCAATGCATTGTGATATAATATGCCTGCATGCTCGATATAAAATAAGCCTTGTTGGTAGCCACCTGATATACCCGCGACAAACTGCTCGCGATAATTGTAACTTTGTTTACTCAGCCAATCTATAAAAATACGTTGTTTAAATCGACCTTTACTGTATTGAAAATACATGCCTTCGAGATTTGGACGATCATACATCAATGTATCTGCCATGACCAATCGTGGTATATCCTTAAGACGTTCATAACGAGGGATAAAGCCTATCGCAAAATCAATGGTAGATGAGTTGTAATTGTAATAAGCGATTGGATTAAGTCGTTGTTTGTTTTCCGGATGCTTTCCAAAATCCTGGTTGTAATGAATTCCTCCATATAGGCGGTGTCCACCATCGATTTTAAAATAAATTTGAGGAGAGACGATCGTCCCAAAAATAGTTTTTGGCTCTGTATAACTGGCTCCAAACTCTCGGTTATCGGCATACCCGAAAAAATCTAATTTGAATCCCACTTCCTGAGCACGTACACATTGGCAGCCCACAAAAAATAAAGCTAGAAATAAACATGTAATAGGTGAAAGCAAATGATGCATGGTAATTTTTTTAGAATAGAAAAGGTCGCCTACTAAAGACGACCTTTTAATGATATGTTTATTTTAGATTATACTTCTAATAATAGACGGGCTGGATCTTCCAATAATTGTTTTACGCGAACTAAGAAACTTACCGATTCTCGTCCGTCAATGATACGGTGGTCATAAGAAAGAGCCACATACATCATAGGGCGGATAACAACTTGACCATTTTCTGCGATAGGACGTTGTACGATATTGTGCATACCCAAGATCGCAGACTGCGGTGCGTTGATGATAGGAGTAGACATCATTGACCCAAATACACCGCCGTTTGTGATTGTAAATGTGCCACCAGTCATTTCTTCTATTGTCAATTTGCCATCTCTAGCTTTAGTAGCTAAGTTGATCACTTCTTTTTCTACTTGGTATAAGCTCATTGACTCTGCATTTCTGATAACAGGGACAACCAGTCCTTTTGGAGCAGATACCGCGATAGATATGTCCGCAAAATCAGAATAAACGATTTCATTTTCTTCGATACGTGCATTTACTGCAGGCCATTCTTTTAACGCTGTAGTTACTGCTTTTGTAAAGAAAGACATAAAACCAAGACCTACACCATGTTTTTCTTTAAACATGTCTTTGTATTTAGCTCTTAAGTCCATGATCGGCTGCATGTTTACCTCGTTGAAGGTCGTCAACATAGCTGTCTCATTTTTAACAGTTACCAGACGTTTGGCAATAGTTTTACGAAGAGAACTCATTTTTTCACGACGCTCATTGCGAGCACCAGTTATTACAGGAGCAGGAGTAGAAACTGCTGCGGCTGGCTTAGATTCAGCCTTAGGAGCTGCTGGTTTAGCTTGCGCTTTTTCAGCATCTTCTTTTGTGATACGACCATCTTTTCCTGTACCTTTTATCGTCGAAGGGTCTATTCCTTTTTCTCTCAATATTTTAGCCGCTGCCGGTGAAGCCGTACCAGCTGCATATGAATCTGGATTCTCAGATGCTTCAGTAGCTTGTGCTACAGGTGCTGATGCTTGAGCTGCAGGTGCGTCAGCTTTTTTATCCGCTGCAGGCGCGTCACCATCTTCGATAGTACATACTACTGCACCTATCTCTAAAGTATCGCCTTCTTGTGCGATGATGCGAAGAATACCGGCTTTTTCGGCAGGTAATTCAAATGTAGCTTTGTCTGATTCCAGTTCGGCAATGTTTTCGTCCATTTCGACGTAGTCGCCATCTTCTTTTAGCCATTGTGCTAAGGTTACTTCGGTAATTGATTCACCAACCGTAGGGACTTTGATTTCTAAGCTCATATGTGTTCTTTTTAAAACCAACGTTGTATATATCTTATTATATACAACGTTTAGCTTTTATAAATTGTTTATGCGAATGCTTTATTAATGATTGCCTCTTGTTGAGCGATATGTTGTTTCATATAGCCTGTAGCCGGACTTCCGCTCTCTTTCCTTGCGATTACATCAGTAAATTCAATTTCAGACCTGCGGAATTTACGGCAGTAATATGGCCATGCGCCCATGTTTTCGTTTTCTTCCTGAACCCATATGAACTCCGTAGCTTTACTATATTTCTTACGAATAGCCGACAATTGGTCTATCGGTGCAGGGTATAATTGTTCGATACGCACGATAGCAACATCATTATGCTTATCCGATTGCTGTTTCTCCAATAAGTCGTAATATACTTTACCTGAACAGAAAAGTACACGTTTTACAGAAGCTGCTTTAACGGCATTGTCATCAATCACCTCTTGGAAGTTTACTTTTGTAAAATCTTCTAGTTTAGAAACAACCTTTGGATGACGTAATAAACTCTTAGGTGTAAATACAACCAGCGGTTTACGGAAATCGCGGACCAATTGGCGACGTAGTAAGTGGAAGTAGTTTGCTGGTGTAGTACAGTTGGTAACGATTAAGTTATCATTTGCACACAACTCCAAGAATCTTTCAATACGTCCGGAAGAGTGTTCTGGACCCTGTCCCTCCATACCGTGAGGTAATAGCATAACCAAACCGTTAGAACGCTTCCATTTCGTTTCGGCACTACTTAAGTACTGATCGACAATGATCTGAGCACCATTGTAGAAATCACCAAACTGCGCTTCCCATATCGTAAGGGCTTGTGGATTTGCCGAAGCATAGCCATATTCAAAACCTAAAACACCGTATTCCGAAAGAAGGGAGTTGTATATGCTAAATTTATCGCCGCCTTTAACATTGGCCAATGGTACGTATTTCTCTTCCGAATCCTCTAATGTCAATACAGCATGACGATGCGAAAATGTACCACGTTGTACATCCTGCCCAGAGATACGGACACGCTTTCCTTCATTTAGTAAAGTCGCGTATGCCATCAATTCGCCCATCGCCCAATCGTAAGCATCTTTGTCAATCATAGAAGCACGATCTTCAAATAGCTTAGATATTTTACGGAAGAATTTCTTGTCTTTAGGCAATGTTGTAATCTGCGTAGCCAACTCTTTAAACGTTTTCGTCGAAACCTTAGTCTCTGTAGGTTGGAAGATATCCGCGCGCTTAGCTGGGCGTAAACCTTTCCACGCACCACCAAACATAGGTACCTCTTCTTCTAAGCTTTCTACTGCTTTCGAAGCATCGAGTTGAGTTTGTAGATAGTCCTTGAATTCTTTCTCTACTTCTTTAGCATAAGAAGCCTCGATAGAACCTTCGTCTATTAGTTTTTTTGCATACACCTCTTTTGGATTAGCATGCTTTTCTATCAATTTGTACAACAAAGGTTGTGTAAACTTAGGTTCATCAGCTTCGTTGTGTCCGTAACGACGGTAGCATAACAAATCGATGAAAACATCAGTTTTATATTTTTGACGGTATTCAACTGCTAGATTGATCGCGTAGACTACAGCCTCAGCGTCGTCCCCATTTACATGGAATACAGGTGAAGAAGTGATTTTTGCGACATCCGTACAGTATGTACCCGAACGTGCATCTTTATAGTTTGTCGTGAAACCTACTTGGTTATTGATCACGATATGGATTGTACCGCCGGTTTTGTAACCATCCAACTTGGACATTTGAGTTACTTCAAAAACGACCCCTTGTCCAGCGATAGCTGCATCTCCATGGATTAAAATCGGAGCGATCTTCGATGAATCGCCGTCATATTTCATGTCTATTTTTGAACGTACCATACCTTCGACAATAGGGTCTACCGTCTCAAGATGTGATGGATTGGGTGCTAGAGACAGGTGGATATGTTTACCTTTGTCTGTTGTGATATCTGATGAATAGCCTAAGTGGTATTTTACGTCACCACCAAATTGCAATTCAGGATCTTCCTCTTTGTACATCTTACCCTCGAATTCCGAAAGGATAGTTTTGTACGGTTTACCCATGATATTGGCCAATACATTAAGACGACCGCGGTGTGCCATACCGATCATAAATTCCTGTATGCCCAGATCAGCACCTTTCTCCATTACAGAATCCAGAGCCGCTATTAAACTTTCAGCACCTTCTAGAGAAAAACGCTTTTGACCCAAAAACTTTGTTCCCAAGAAGCTTTCGAAAACTACAGCTCTATTAATTTTTTGTAAAATGCGTTTCTTTTGCTCTGTCGTGTATTTGGGCATGTTACGATCCGCTTCCATACGGTCTTGCAACCATTTTATTTTTTCCGGATTACGTATATATTTAAATTCAGCGCCTATAGAACGACAGTAAGTGTCTTCGATAAGTTGACGGATGTCACGTAGCTTAGCAGGACCTAGGCCGATTTCAACACCTGCATTGAATACAGTGTCCATGTCAGCTTCAGAAAGACCGAAAGTCTCCAACTCTTTACCCGGATAGTATTTGCGACGTTCACGGACCGGATTGGTGTGTGTAAACAAATGACCACGGTCTCTATAGCCGTGAATCATGTTCAATACATTAATTTCTTTCAGCGCATGCTCTGAAACATTTTCAGTGTCGATACTGACACCTTCAGCACCTTGACCAAATTCAAAACCTTCAAAAAATTTTTGCCATCCAAAATCTACCGAATTTGGATCTTGCTTGTACGCTTGATATAACCCATCGATATAGCTCGAATCGGCGTTACTCAAATATGTCAATTTATCCATTTACTTTTGATATAATCAATAAGAATTTGCCAAATTTAGGAATTAAATAGGAGTTTCGAGTATTGAAGTTTAAGTTTTTGCAGTTAAATAGTGTCAATTTTAACACTAAAAATTTAAATGGCATATTTGGATAAATAAAGCCTTGTAAGAGTTTAAATTACTTCCCTTAAAACGTCATTTTTCACCTTGTACCAGTCGGCTATACTTCTGTTGTTTTTAAGACTAGTTCCTTGGTTGGCCATGTGCGCCCAAAAACCATAAATCGTTGCTGGAGCATAATCAATAAGCTGTTGCTCGAACCATGCAGCACCTGCAAGCCAGTTTTCATTAAGTTCGTAGATGAGATATAAGGCTGTTATCTCCCTCTCCTTACGTGTTAATCTACCTGTTTTATTCAATTTTAACATTAAATTGTTTACCGTTTGACTATCCGTAAGGCCTTGAGTCCATAGCGAAAGACTATTATTTTCCGAGGGTTCTTGTTTATTTTTAAAATAGCAATTAGGGTATTTTTTTAACATAAAGCGAAAATAGTCCCGCATCATTAAGCTCTCTATAAAGGCATTCATCCCCTTTTTGTTCTTCGAATTGATGTTTTTGTTCAAATAATGAAAGGTAAATGCAGGGGATAGTACCCCCAAGGCGAGGTAGGGAGATAGATCCGTATAACTTTCCATGTTTATCTCCGTGTCTTTGACCAGTCTTGTCAAAGCGTCAAAAGCAGCAGATTCACCAAATTGATCGGTGGGTTTTGTTGAACTTAGTTTAAAAGGAAAATTAGTTTTCTCAAGATGCGGAGGGGTACTCACCTTTTGTATATCCGCTACACACTCCCTCACGAAACTCTCTTTGACAACCTTTTTACGGAATGTATTGAAATCATTGGGAATGTCTCTGATAGGGAAGGCCAGGTCTTCTTTGTGGTATAAGGTGTGGCCGATAAAATGGCGAAGGTTACGTTTTACTTTCCATAATGACTCCTCTACAAGTTCCGAAATGGTTGTTTCTCGTTGTGCTACTTCACGATGGTGATATACCTCGTCGACATCGTATTTTTGTACCAATTGCGGGATAATCTCTTCGGGATATCCTTGATACGTCAATAAATCACCACCAAGTGATTCTAGCTTGTCTTTTAAGGAAAGTACGGTTTGGGCAATGTAATCTGCTCGGGATTTCCCGGTGTTTTGAAAACCGAATTTGTTTTCTTCATAATAACGAGGGTCGAAAATATAAACCGGAATAATAAAATCTGCTTTCAGAACAGCATTCTGGAGTACCTCATTGTCATGGGTACGAAGATCATTCCTAAACCAAACTAAAATAACCTTTTTGCTCATTTACCTACCACGTACTATTATTTAGATTAATTTCAAGTGGTGTAAAGATATTACATTTAAGGTATTATGCCGTGCGAGATATTGAATATTTACAATATTTAAACAAATCATCTTTAATAAGTCAAAATGTGTTAATTTCCTACTTATTTTTTAGATAAAATGAATAAACCGTTACTTTTGCGAAAACAAATTAATGGTAAGTACACTTATTGTAGGTATGAAAGCTAAAATAAGTATAGCGTGATGAATTTATTATTGTGTGGGTTGAATTCCTATCTTGGCCGTGCTGCTTTGTCTTTTTTACCTGATTCGGCGCATAAAGTTTTTGGTATAGTTAGAGATGTCGATCTTTTAAAACGAAAGATGAGCGCTGATCTCAATGTTACAATTTTTCCAGTGGATCTTATAAAAAAAGGAAAATCCTTTGATGATTTTCACATAGAATCATTGGATTTGTCTATTTATTTTGCGCAGAGAAAAAATCAAAAAGATGGACTCGGTATACAGTATGAGCTTTTGTCATTACGTAATTTTATTTTTCTTTCAAAGCGCGCAGGATGCAACCGTGTTGTATATGTAGCGAGAGCCTATGATACTGGGTGCCTGATGGCGGTCGAAGATCTCTTTCAAGAGTTGGGTGTACAGTATACTATTCTATTAAAAGATCTCGCTGTTGGAAGTGGTAGTTCTTTTGAACGGCTTATGGACGAGATGTTGAAAAACAGGTTGATCTATCTTTATTCCGAATTGGGGAATATAAAATTCAAACCTATACTGTTGTCTGATCTTTTTTCTTTTATAAAAAAGGTGAACTGGCAAGATAGCTTTATTTGTCAATGGATCGAGTTTGGTGGTGAGCGAATTATGGATATGAATGAGCTAGTACAGTGTTATATCACTCAACGCGGTGTTCAGATGGGTTATAGAGTGTTTTCTCTGCCCAGTAAGAAGCTTGCAGTATGGTTTAATAAATTGTTGTATGGCATAGATAGCCAGTTGTACGATGATTATCTGTTGGGGATGATTGGAGCCCAGATTACCGATAATACCCTTTGGAAGGAACAAGTAGACTTTGCAACCATACCTATAGAGCGCGGACTATAAGACGCAATGTCAAACTGACTTTTTTCTACAAGAAACTGTTTACTATGAACATGAGGAACTTTTACGATTGTCAAAGTAATCCTGATGCTATGAAAGTTTTTTTAGCAGAAATATTCTATTATTTTTGCTATTCAACTTATAAAAAGATATGGGATACCCTAGTTTAGCGGCTTGTGTTGCCGATTTGGAACAGCATGGACATTTAGTACGGATAAAGGAAGAAGTTGATCCATATTTGGAAATGGCCGCTATTCATATGCGTGTTTTTGATGTAGAGGGGCCAGCATTGCTATTTGAAAATGTAAAGGGATCCAAGTTCCCGGCTGTGTCCAATTTGTTCGGTACATTGGATCGATCCAAGTTCATGTTTCGGGACACGTTGACACATATCAAGAAGCTTGTAGATGTCAAGATGGATCCTTCAGCTGTACTGAGAAATCCCTTTCAGTACATTGGTTCCTCTGCAGTGGCTTTAGGTGCTTTGCCCTGGAAAAAAAAATCAAATGCTCCCATCAGCTATGGTAAAACCCAAATCAGCAAACTGCCACAGATCGTAAACTGGCCTATGGATGGTGGTGCCTTTGTGACTATGCCGCAGGTATATACCGAAGACATTGCACAGCCTGGCATTATGAAGGCCAATCTGGGAATGTACCGCATTCAACTTTCAGGCAATGATTATATTCAGGATCAAGAAATCGGGCTTCATTACCAGCTGCATCGCGGTATCGGTGTACATCAGCAAAAGGCCAATGCGTTAGGCAAGCCTTTAAAAGTGAGTATATTCGTCGGAGGTCCTCCTTCGCATCCCTTGTCGGCAGTCATGCCGTTACCAGAAGGGCTGTCAGAGATGATATTTGCCGGAGCGTTAGGTAATCGTAGGTTTAGATATTTCTATGATGATGAAGGTTTTTGTATTTCTGCCGATGCTGATTTTGTGATCACAGGTACCGTCTATCCGAACGAAAACAAACCTGAAGGTCCATTTGGTGATCATATCGGTTACTACAGTTTGACCCATCCCTTCCCATTGATGCGCGTACATAATGTATACCATAAAAAAGACCCTATTTGGTCATTTACTGTAGTAGGGCGGCCACCACAAGAAGATACTAGTTTTGGAGCATTGATCCATGAGATTACAGGGAGTGCTATTCCTAAAGAAATAGCAGGATTAAAAGCCGTTCATGCAGTCGATCCAGCGGGTGTACATCCTTTGCTATTCGCTATCGGTCGAGAGAGTTATACCCCCTATCAGAAGGTTGATCGTCCTCAAGAGATCTTAACTATTGCCAATCAGATCTTAGGTAAAAATCAATTGAGTCTCGCTAAATACTTATTTATTACAGCCGATGAGGACAATCCTCAGCTCGATATCCATGATATTCCAGGTTATTTAAGCCATCTTCTTGAGCGTATAGACCCAACGCGCGATTTGCACTTTCATACCAATACTACAATAGATACATTAGATTATTCCGGTGATGGCCTGAATGCAGGTTCTAAGGTGGTGTTTGCAGCGGCAGGATCCAAGAAACGTACGCTAATCACACAGATGCCAGCAAATATGGATTTGCCAAGACCTTTTAATAATGCCAAATTGGCTTTGCCAGGGGTGCTCATTTTGGATGGGGCCACATTCACGTCTTACGAAGAGGAACAGGCTATTTTAGCGTCTTGGTGTGAAGCTGCTAAAGAGGTAGATTTCGAGGGTATTCCGATGTTGGTCATCGCAGATGATGCAGGATTTACCGCCGATAGCATCAACAACTTTGTCTGGGTTACATTTACCAAGTCCAACCCCGCTTTCGATATTTATGGCATCCGTTCATTTACCAAGTTTAAACATTGGGGTTGCGAAGGGCCAGTTATTATCGATGCGCGCCGTAAGCCGCACCATGCCCCAGATCTGATTAAAGACGAAACGGTAGAACGTCATATCGATCGATTGGGGGCAAAAGGAGGATCTTTGTACGGTGTTATTTAATAATATGTTAAAAACTATTAAATACTAGGAGTAGCGGGTGGTTAATTGCTATCTTAGAACTGAAAATCTAAATAATGAAGGTTTATTGGTTCTATTATAAGCAAATCTTTCTGGCGAATTTGGGGATATCCCTTGTGCTGAGTGTAATCCCGTTGAAAATGGAACTGGGCAATATGATGGCTGTAACGCCAGTATTTACAGTAGAGTCTACGATCGAGGGGATCAGAAAGCTACCCTTTGTTTTTGCTACCGTTGGTTTTCTTATTGCAGTAGGTGTGGATATGTTCTTTAGTAAGCACACCAACTACCTATATTATAATCTAGGTTTTTCGAAAAGAAAGGTTGTTGCAGTCGCTTTTCTGATTAATATCATTTTCACTTTACTCTTATTCCCTCTTGTATGGATATGACAGTCGAAGGGGAGCTTTATGCCGATTCCATAGAGTTTTCCTATAACTCTAATTACCAACTGTTGAGTGGCGTATACCTTAGTTGTAAAGTGGGGGAGGTCGTAGCGCTATTAGGACGGAATGGTTGTGGTAAGACCACCTTGATGAAAATTATCTTCGGAGCTTTGCGTGCTAAAAATGCGTATATCAAATTGGATGGAGTACGGATGGAGGCCGTTTTCAAGACGAATAAAGTTTGTTACCTTCCGCAGCAGCATTATTTGCCCACCTATATTTCTGTCAGGAATGCCATTAAACTCATGATTGCAAGCGCAGAAACTGTTGAGTCGATCCAAAAGGACGAGGTAATAGCAAAAGTTCTCCATCAAAAAGTAGCCGAGCTGTCGGTGGGTGAGCAGCGTTATCTTGAATTGCTGTTGCTCATACATCAGCCAGCGACCTATTACCTATTGGATGAACCTTTCTCAGGGGTATCTCCTTATCTTAAAGAGCGGATACAGGAAGTAATCCTCCAATACAAGCATTGCAAAGGTTTTGTGATTTCAGATCACCATTATAACTCTGTATTGGATATCAGTACGCGGATTCTATTGCTTCAAAATGGAGGATGTAGGTCTATCGAGAATAAAAAAGACCTGGAATATTTTTATGTTCCCGAAGGAACTTTTGATGATTAAAATAGGTGTAGAACGTTTTGTTTAGTAAGTTTGTGTTTCATTTTAATCTTACTCACAATCACGATATGTCATCTCTTTTAATAAAAAATGCACAGGTAGTCAACGAAGGAAAAATTGAAGCACTGGATCTGTTTGTAAAAAACGGTCGAATCGAAAAGATAGGTAAGCAAATTGATCTGCCGGCCGATCGCGAGATCAATGCCGAAGGATTACACCTTTTACCGGGTTTGATCGATGATCAAGTGCATTTCCGCGAACCGGGATTAACCTATAAAGCGAATATTTTTACAGAGAGTCGAGCAGCAGTAGCCGGAGGTACCACGTCCTTTATGGAGATGCCCAATACCGTACCTAATACCCTTACCCAACGTTTATTGCAGGATAAATACGACATCGGACAAGATAGCTCGTTGGCCAATTATTCCTTCTTTATGGGAGCAGGTAATGACAATCTGAGTGAGGTTCTTAAAACTAATCCGCGTGATGTCTGTGGTATCAAGGTATTTATGGGCTCTTCTACAGGGAATATGTTAGTCGATAATGAAATAGCCTTAGAGCAGATTTTTAAAAATGCACCGACACTAATTGCGACACACTGCGAGGATGAAGCCACGATTAAATCAAATTTAGCACATTATAAAGAATTGTATGGTGAAGGTATCACTATTGATATGCATCCTTTGATCCGTTCGGAAGAAGCTTGTTATCTGTCCTCCTCCAAAGCCGTTGAACTTGCAAAAAAGAATAATACAAGACTCCATATTTTACACATTTCCACAGGTAAAGAAACAGCTTTGTTTACGAATAACATTCCTTTGAAACAAAAGCGAATCACTGCCGAAGCCTGTATTCACCATCTTTGGTTTTCAGATGCGGATTACAAGACAAAGGGTAACTATATCAAATGGAATCCCGCAGTGAAAACTGCTACGGATAGAGATCAGATTTTAGCTGCAGTTTTGGATGGACATATTGATGTAATCGCTACGGATCATGCGCCACATACGATCGAAGAAAAAGAACAACCTTATCTTCAGGCTCCTTCCGGAGGACCTTTGGTACAGCACGCATTGCAAGCACTGTTGGACCTTGTAAAACAAGAAAAGATGACGCTTGAACAACTGGTTCAAAAGACTGCACATAATACTGCTATTTGTTTTGAAATTGAGCAGCGTGGGTTTATTCGTGAAGGTTATTGGGCAGATTTAGTTTTAGTAGATCTGAATAAGGGATACACAGTCACTAAAGACAATGTTCTTTCCAAATGTGGCTGGTCACCTTATGAAGGACATACTTTTTCTTCTAGTATCGTGCATACCCTTGTTTCCGGAAATCTGGCATACAGTGAAGGCAAGATTATTGAGGTAGGATCCGGACATCGGTTGCTGTTTAATAGGTAAAGGAGGTTATAAAGTTATGTAGTTAACAAGTTATCTAGTTATCCAGTTCAATCGATAGCAGGATAACAGGATAAAAAGTTTACTCGATAACACGATAACAAGTTCACTCGATAACAGGATAATAGAATGAACAAAAGAGATTTTTTAAAAAGTCTGGGGCTTGGCGCGGGTGCACTTACCTTGTCAAAGTTTACCAAGGCAGGTCCTTATTTTTCTAGTGCCAAGACCCTATTAAAAGGGAATGTGCTGAAAGAAGGAGATACCATTGGGCTTATCGCGCCGGCAGGTGCTGTTGAAGATGAAGAATCAATAACAATGGCCAAAGAAGTATTTACCTACTTTGGTTTTTCGGTCAAAGAAGGGAAAAATATTCGTGCACGTTACGGCAATCTCGCGGGGACAGACGAACAGCGGTTAGAAGATCTGCATAAGATGTTTGCAGATGAGTCGGTGCAGGCTATTGTCTGTATACGGGGG
The DNA here is from genome assembly GCF_011007365.1 of Sphingobacterium sp. xlx-96. Classification (GTDB taxonomy): domain Bacteria; phylum Bacteroidota; class Bacteroidia; order Sphingobacteriales; family Sphingobacteriaceae; genus Sphingobacterium; species Sphingobacterium luzhongxinii. The sequence continues at coordinate 109,057 of NZ_WFKM01000001.1, forward strand.
GGAAATGGCACATCACGACTATTAAGCCGTATAGACTATGATTTGGTCGCGCGCAATCCAAAAATATTGTTGGGTTATAGCGATGTGACAGCGTTACTACTGGCATTTTACACTAAGGTAGGACTAGTTTCATTCCATGGCGTGGTAGGTATCAGTACTTGGAGTAATTATGTTGCTCAGCTGTTCAAAGACCAGTTTTTCGATAACAAATTAGCCTGCTTTGAAAATCCTAAGAAATCCGATACACAGATCATACAATATAAAGATCGTATTCAGACTATTACTCCTGGTATTGTAGAAGGAACTATTATCGGTGGCAATCTTACATTGTTAGCAGGGTTATGTGGTAGTCCTTATTTACCTGATTTTAAGGATAAGATATTGTTTGTAGAGGAGATTGATGAAAAATCGGATCGTTTAGATCGGATGTTTTGTCAATTGATGAATGCGGGTATTCTGTCGCAAATCACAGGATTTATATTCGGCAAATGTACCAATTGTGGCCCCTCTGGTGGATATGGAGCGCTTACTGTCGAGCAGATGCTCAACGATTATATCAAACCCTTGGGGATTCCTGCATATTCTGGCGCGATGATTGGTCATATCTCCGATCAATTCCTTATGCCTGTAGGCGTACTGGCCCGTATGGATGCTAGTTTAGGAAAGATTGAATATTTAGAGAAATCATTGTTATGAAATATCCATATAGCATAAGCTGTACAAACAGGGATAACTGCAGTTAGGATATTCCATATGACAGATGAAAATCAAATGAATTACATATGAAGCTTTTTGCCCTAATTTTAACTATCGGTGCCATTACAACCTGTGAAGGCACAAAAACACCTGCTTCGGATTATTCTTCAGCTATGAATTTGGATACCACCACTTACAATACCCTACATAATACCTATAAAGAGTCTGTTTTACAGCATCGTCGTTTCAAGCATGCAGATGTAGACTCCTTAGTACAAAAACATAAAGAAAGAGCTGTGCTGGAAGTTACTCCTATCGGCAAATCCTTTGAAGGAAGAGCTATTTATGAGCTGCAATACGGTGTTGGAGATAAAGTCGTCATGCTTTGGTCGCAGATGCACGGAGATGAACCCACTGCGACAATGGCCTTGTTTGATTTGTTTAATTTCCTGGAAGGGAAAGCAGATGGACAAGATGCAGTCCGAGACTTGTTAAAAACAAAGTTGAATCTTCACTTTATCCCGATGTTAAATCCAGATGGTGCCGAACGGTTTACCCGACGCACTGCCCAAAGTATCGATATGAACAGAGATGCCCGTGCAGGGCAGACGGTAGAGGGCGCTTTACTAAAAGAACGGGCTAAGATTGTGAAACCGAGGTACGGTTTTAACCTACATGACCAAAATATTTACTATAATGTTCCGGAAAAAAGCAATCCAGTACAGATCTCTTTGTTGGCTCCTGCATATAATTACGAAAGGGAAATCAACGAGGTGAGGGGAGATGCTATGAAAATAATTGTTGGGATGAATAGTCTACTTCAACAGTATATACCTGATGCTGTAGCCAAATACGATGACGCACATACGCCAAGAGGTTTTGGAGACAATTTTCAGTCCTGGGGGGCAAGTACAGTTCTGATTGAATCTGGTGGGCGTAAAGATGACGTTGAAAAGCAAGAAATACGAAAGTTGAATTTTATCATTATTCTCAATGCCTTAGTTCAAATTGCGGAAGGTTCATATGGACAATATGAAGTCCAAGACTACGAAAAGATACCCTTTAATGCTTCGCAACTACACGATGTCGTCATTCGTAATTTATCTATAAACACAGACTCTACAGAATTTCGGACAGATATAGCTATCCGTAGAGGAGAGACAACGGTCGATCGGGATTATTTTGTGCGTGGTCGTATCGAAGACATAGGCGATCTCCAGGAATCTTTTGGTTACGATGAAGTCGATGTCAAAGGTTTGCAGTTTATCCCGGCCAAGTCTTCGACTTTGGTATTGGATAGCGCCTCTGTGCTTTCTCAGAAAGATGCCTTTGATTTGCTGAAAAAAGGAATCATGGCAGTCCCTGTCAAGACGATCGGAAGTAGTAAGGCGAGTAGTCTGCATAACTACCCGATTCATTTCTTTACACAGAAGCAATTTTTCCCCACTACGAGCATGGATCTAGGAGGTACTGCCAATTTTTATATAGGCGATGCGACAGGAAAGCTGCACTATGCTGTATTTAATGGTTACCTGATAGACCTATCCAAGGATATTAAGGGCAAACTATTTAAAAGTAGAGTACACTAATAGCAGAAGTTTCGATGAGTCGTAATCCCATTATCATTATTGGTGCAGGGCCCGCAGGACTGATGGCGGCTCAACAGTTGGCGATCCAAGGCTATAAAGTACATGTCTATGAACAGAACAAAGCGGCGGCACGAAAGTTTTTGGTAGCAGGAGATGGCGGTTTTAACCTTACACATAGCGAACCTATAGATGCCTTTGTAGAGAAATATGCTACAGCTTTTGTTCGAGACATCGTTAGGTCTTTCGATAATAAAGCAACTGTAACCTGGCTTTCTAAAATAGGTATTCCTACCTACGTGGGGAGCTCGGGTAAAATATTTCCTGAAAGGCACATCAAGCCTATTCAGGTATTGCAGGCTTGGCTCGTCTACCTTAAAGAATTGGAGGTATCCGTGTTCTATCAATTTCAACTGGTAGATTTTGATGTGAACAATGTATATCTGCGTCATAAAGGCGAAATTTTAGCCTTTAAGTATGAAAAGCTTATTTTGGGATTAGGAGGTGCTTCTTGGAAAAAGACTGGGTCTGATGCCTCTTGGGTGTCGATGTTGGAGCAAAAGGGAATTAATGTAACACCCCTCGAATCGGCTAATTCGGGGTATAACACAGAAGAAGATTGGAGTGATATCGAAGGGCAGGCGTTGAAGAACATACAAATTCGCTATAAAAGCTATACTAAGCTTGGTGAAATTGTATTTACAAGTTATGGAGTAGAAGGGGGGCCTCTTTATCACATGAATAGATTTACCAGAAAAGATATTTTCCCCTTAGAGTTGGAGATTGATCTAAAGCCCAATATGTCGGTAGATAGTATCATGGACAAGCTTACAGGAGTCGGAAGTGTGGTATCTCTATTGAAAACCAAAGTAAAGCTGTCGAAAACAGCTATTGCCCTTTTGAAAAGATTGGACAAAGATGTGTTTATAGATTCCAGGTCACTCGCTATGGCGATCAAGCGATACCCGATTCATGTTACAGGCTTAAGGCCTATTGAAGAAGTAATCTCTACCGCAGGCGGGGTTTCTTTTGAAGAGCTTGACGAGAATCTCGCTTTATATAGATTTCCGAAAGTTCACTGTGTAGGGGAGATGATTGATTGGGAAGCGCCAACGGGGGGCTATTTGTTGCAAGGCTGTTTTAGTACCGGAGCATGGGTAGCCAAAGCAATATCCTACCCTCATGATGCTCTATAGAACATAAATGTAAGATTCTAAAAAAGCAGGTTAGGATAGAGATGTCCCCTCTTTAATTCTTAGTCTAATGGCTTTTCATTAACTCCTCTAAGTTCTCGAATTTTTTACCTCGAACGGTTTGCTTTTTCTCTACTTTTAGATAGAATAGTAGGGCTAGTACTGCGCCAGTTGAAGCCATAACCACCCCGATTAAAGAAGGGTAGTTGTAAGTTAGGCCATAAGCTATGGGGACAGCACCAAAATAGGCTCCTAGTGAGTTACCAATGTTAAACGAGGCCTGTCCACCTGCGGCAGCGAAGGTTTCTGCTCCTTTTGCGTTATTGATCAGCATCATCTGTAGTGGAGAGCCAATACTGAATGCTATCATTCCGGTGATGAAAGCCATAGGGTAAGCTAATACGGTAATATGCGCGATAAAGAAGAGAATCAGTAGACAGCATGCCATTGCAGAAAAACTTGCAATAGCAGCTTTGCTAGGAGAGATGCGGTCTGCTAATCTGCCCCCGACAATATTTCCGACAAACATACCTGCACCGATGAGCACCATAATGATAGATACCTGGTCCGGAGATAGACCAGATACGGTAGTAACTAGTTTTGAAATATAGCTGATCCATGCAAAGAGACCTCCTGTCCCGATCGCGATAACAGCTACCATTAGCCATGCATCCCAGCGTTTGAAATAGCTTATTTGTTGAATGACGTTATTGTTCTTATTGGCTGGGATAATAGGCATCCAAAAGTAAATAGCTAGAAACGTAATTAACCCTAAAAGAGATATAACAGCATAGGTTATCCGCCATGAATAATGGTGTCCAATATAGGTGCCTAATGGTACACCTGCAAGATTGGCAATTGTCATACCTGTAAACATCATGGAGATGGCCTGTGCTTCCTTACCAGGCTTAGCGAGCTTAGCGGCTACAACGGAACCTATTCCAAAAAATGCTCCATGGGGCAGACCTGATATAAAACGTGAGATGAAGAGACTCCAATGATTGGGTGCTATGGTAAAAAGCGCATTGAAGACAAAGAAAAGCAACATTAAGAAGAGAAGTACTTTTTTTGCAGGGTACTTGGATGTGGCAGCAACTAATGTGGGAGCACCGACAACTACCCCCAAGGCGTATAATCCTATCAAATTGCTGGCTGTAGGAATATCGATATTAATATCTGAGGCGATGTCAGGTAATATACCCATCATCGTAAATTCAGTCATTCCGATGGCGAGACCACCAAAAGCTAAAGCAACTAACCCTTTATTTATAGACATTTAAAACCTGTTTAGGAAAAGAACTCATCTATATGATGAATACTTTGATACCTCCGGAGAAGGAGGTTCAAGGCTACAAAAATAAGGTTTTATATATAATGAAAAAGTAAAAATGTAAAACCGTAAGATTGGAAAAATAGTCTTACGGTTTTACCGTGTCAAAAGTTTATCATTCTGGTGAGGTTTTTTACTTGCCAAACATGCTGGCTAAGGAATCCAGTACTGATCCTTTCTGGTCATTGCCTTTATCCTTATTGAAGAATTCGCCTGCTAGATCACCTAATCCGCCGAAGCTTGCAGATCCTTGTTGTGTGTTGTCTTCCTTTCCAGCCTCCCCACCAAGTACTGATCCTAAGATACTGCCTAAGATTCCTCCACCTGAGGAACTGCCTGATTGGCCACCAATCAGCCCTCCCAATAGATCACCAAGGCCTCCTCCAGAGAATTGTTCTTGTTTTTGCTTGCCCAGATAGCCCATGACAATAGGAGCCAAGATGGCCAGCACATTGCCGATTTTGTCCGTTGATATCCCTGTCTTAGCGGCAAGGTTGTCCTTTACCATTTCGGTATTATTACCAAACATATGGTTGACAATTTTATTGTCATCATCAGAAGGTTCTTGTCCGAGCAATCCACCCAGTTGGTCCAGTATATCTCCACTATGTTGATCTAATGCTTTATTGATTCCCGCTTCTTTGGAAGGGTCTTTTTTTGCATTATAGTTTAATGCAGCAATCATTAAAGGTACGGCAGCAGCGACGAGCCATTTTGCCTTGCTTTCTTCAATATTCAATAAATTTGCGATTGAAGAAATGGCTTTCGAGCCGATGCCTCCTGTGACTAAGTCTGTTATGTTCATGACTTGATAGTTTAATGTAATTATGATAATTTTAGAACAATCTATTAAAGCTAAATAAAAATACGAAATGAAAATCAAACTATGGATGCCTTTGGCTCTTGTCTGCAGTATTTCTTTTTCGAATTGTAGTAATAATTCTGCAAGGAAGGAACCAATGGATACGAAGGAGGAGGCAGCACACATTAGCCTGACGAAAGAACAGGCTGCTCAAATTTTTTTATTGCCTATCCACTGTCTTGAAGTGGAGTACCCGAATAAGCTAGGACAGGTATTGGGGTCTAGCGACGACTTAAAATCGCCTAAGCAGCTGCGTCCAATATTTTATGGCTGTTTTGACTGGCATTCGTCGGTACATGGCTATTGGTCTATTGTGGAGCTCCTGCAAAAATACCCAGATCTGGATAAGGACGGAAAAATCCGTTCTATTTTGAATCAACATATCACTCCGGAAAATGTAGCCGTGGAATTGGCTTTTTTTAAGGATAAAAACAATACCAGTTTCGAACGTACATATGGATGGGCTTGGTTGTTTAAACTCCAGGAAAGCCTGTCGCAATGGAAAGAGAATACCGACGCGCAGCGATGGAAATCAAATTTACAGCCTTTGGTAGACCTATTGGTCGATAGGTACAAAGAGTACCTGCCTAAATTGGTCTATCCTATCCGTGCCGGACAGCATGATAACTCGGCTTTTGGATTGTCACTGTCATTGGATTATGCCCGTTCGGTAGGGGATAAAGCTTTTGAATCGGTATTGAAAGAGCATGGCACACGGCTTTTTCTAAATGACGTGAATTGTAATCTAGCCTATGAGCCGAGTGGTTATGACTTCTTATCACCTTGTCTAGAGGAAGCATATTTAATGAGTAAGATCCTAGATGAGCAATCGTATAGCGGTTGGCTTAAAAAATTTATGCCTAGTCTATTTGAGCCGGGATTCAGCCTGTCTGCAGCTGTAGTTAAAGATCGTACAGACGGCAAGCTCGTCCACCTGGATGGATTGAACTACAGCCGTGCCGCTTGTCTGTACGGAATTGCCAAGGCTATTCCTCAAGTGTCGCATTTGAATAAAATAGCAAATGAGCACATCGCCTTTTCGTTGCCCAATCTGTCTGCACAAGATGATTATATGGGGTCGCACTGGTTGGGTACTTTTGCGCTGTACGCTATAGCACATGCCCATTAGTCCCCAAGGGTGAAAACACATTGATCCCGATCAATTACGATTTAGAATCGCAACTGATCGGGATCAATGTGTTTTCGACAAGCTTTACCGGTACCGATAGAATACTGGTAAAGCCATCGTTTTTGGTCACGATGTGGGACAAATCAACTCCTTTTTTGGAGAAAGCCGATATGATGGCCGTACGGAATGTCGCTCTTGAAGAACCCCAGCCTTGACTTTTTATAGTTTCATTATTGAGATGGATAAGCTCTTCGGTGGAGTAGTGTGCAAACTTCTCTAATAAGTGTTGATAGAATGATATTGATGTTGCCATACAATTTAAAAATTTATTTGTTAAACCATAAATTGTATCCAGAAATCGGTAGGAAAAATAAGCGTTTTTAAGACGTTTATTTTGGTTGTAAACCCGTATTATTTTACCACCGCGGTGACTACACTCGGTTGGTATTGCTTTTGCAATTCTGAATACGCTACAAATTTAGTAGACTTTTTGATAAAAACAAAGAGAACCTTTCATTTTCTGCTTTTGTTTTTATACCAATGTTTCGTCATAGGATATTAGTAGTTACTTTAGCCGTGTATTCTTCTAACTTTACTGTGGTTTTATAGAGCTATAATAGAGGGTTTGTAGAGGGTTAATAGAGGTAAATCTCTATAAACCCTCTATTTCATCTCAGTTAAATACCTAATTGGACAGAAGGAGATATACCGTTGTCTTAAACCTATATATAAGGAGGTGATAATGTATAATTGAAAGAGATAAGAGTGACAGAATTTTAGTGCTTTTCTTATGTTATTCTGACATTCTGTCTTAAAGTCAACTTTGGAACAGGCCTTGATAAGTTTATTGTGATAATAAAAAGTTAAATAGTAAAATACATATGCAAGAAAAAGGTAGTATCTCGATCCACACCGAGAATATTTTTCCGGTGATCAAAAAGTTTTTATATTCTGATAACGAGATTTTCTTAAGAGAATTGGTGTCTAATGCTGTGGATGCCTCTCAGAAAATTAAACGGTTATCTTCGCTAGGTCAGTTCAATGGTGAAGTAGGTGAGCTAGTTGTTGATGTGAAATTTGATGAAGCAGCTAAAACTATTACGATATCGGACAACGGTATTGGTATGACTGCGGAAGAGATCAAAAAATACATCAACCAGATTGCATTTTCAGGTGCTACTGAGTTCATGGAGAAATTTAAAGAGGCCAACGATGCGAATGAAATCATTGGGCGTTTTGGTTTAGGTTTCTATTCGGCATTTATGGTTGCAGATAAGGTGGAGATTGACTCTTTGTCTTACCAAGATGGCGCTGAACCAGCACACTGGACCTGTGATGGTAGTACTTCATACGAGATTTCGGAAGGTACGCGTACGACACGTGGAACAGACATTATTCTACATATCAATGCGGATTCCGAGGAATTCTTAAATAAGTTTAAGTTGCAGCAGATCCTGGATAAGTATGCCAAGTTCTTGCCTGTTCCTATTCGTTTCGGTACAAAAACTACATCGGAGCCAGATGGTGAAGACGAAGAGGGTAAACCTAAATACAAATCGATTGAAGTTGATAACTTTATTAACAATACAAATCCAGCTTGGACGAAGTCTCCTTCGGAACTGACAGATGAAGATTATCTTTCTTTTTACCGCGAGTTGTATCCGCAGTCAATGGATGAACCTTTATTCTGGATCCATCTGAATGTCGATTATCCATTCAACCTGACAGGTATCCTTTATTTCCCGAAAATAAAGAACGAGCTAGAAATTCAGCGTAATAAGATTAAGCTTTACTCGCGTCAGGTATTTATTACAGATGAGGTGAAGGATATCGTTCCTGAGTTTTTGATGTTATTGCACGGTGTTATTGACTCTCCGGATATTCCATTAAACGTATCACGTTCATTTCTACAGGCAGATGGTAATGTGAAGAAAATTAATAACTATATCACGAAGAAGGTTGCGGATAAACTGCAGGAAATATTCAAATCGGATCGTAAAGGATTTGAAGAAAAATGGACAGATATCGGTCTTTTCATTAAGTACGGTATGCTGAGTGATGAAAAATTTGCAGATAAAGCAAATGATTTCTGTTTATTAAAGAACACATCCAACGAAAGTTATACCCTGAAAGAATATTATGAAAAAGTAAAGGATATTCAGGTAGATAAGGATGGTAATATTGTATACCTATACAGCTCAGATGTCGCCCAACAAGATGGTTTTATCACCACGGCTGCTGCTAAGGGATATGATGTATTGGTGCTGGATGGACCTTTGGATACGCATATTACTTCGTATTTGGAGCAAAAAGGTGGCGAAAAAGTTCAGCTAAAACGCGTTGATTCGGATGTCATCGATAAGTTGATCCAGAAAGACGAGAAAATTGAATTGGTGTTGAACGAGGAAGAGAGTAAGAAGGCTACTGACCTGTTCCAGAAGGCGATCAACCGTCAGGATATGAATGTACAGATCGAAGCATTGAAAGCGGATGAGTTGCCTGTCTCTGTAACGTTAGATGAGTTTATGCGTCGCATGAAAGATATGGCGAAGACGGGTGGTGGAATGGGATTCTATGGTAGTATTCCGGACAACTATAAAGTTAGCGTAAATGGTAACCATCCGTTGGTAAAGCGTATCATAGAAAGTGGTGAAGAAGAAGGTGAAAAATTGGCTAAACAGGCTTTTGATTTGGCTTTATTATCGCGAGGATTGCTTACTGGCGCTGATTTGACTTCGTTTGTGAAGCGAAGTGTAGAGATGATTTAATCATTCTAAAAAAATAATTACTTAATCCTCATTGTGTTATTATGCAATGAGGATTTTTTGTTAAAAATATTTGCACTATATGAATTAAAAACCTACTTTTGTATCACAAACACGGTAGGTATAGCTCAGTTGGTTAGAGCACTAGATTGTGGTTCTAGGGGTCGTCGGTTCGAGCCCGATTACTTACCCGCTTCTAAAGGCTTCTCAGTAATGAGAGGCTTTTTTTTTTGTATGCTCTTTGCTTAATTTAGATAAGGACTTTTCGGGAAATTGGCAACATGAGCGTATTTGGGACCGAGACTGATTAATGCTTGTTTCCATAGGGTCTCTCCATCTGTTAGAAATGTGAGTTCTGGTTCAAACGAATTATGCACCGCCCAGGAATTTTGTTTTATTTCTTCTTCCAATTGGCCTACAGACCAACCGGAATACCCTAAGAAAAATTTTATTTCCTGTGGATAAATAAGATGGTTATCGATTAATTCTAAAACCTGTTCTAAGTCGCCTCCCCAAAAGAGATCTGTGCCGATTGGCGTACCTCCGCTGATTTTTTGTGGCGTACAATGCAGAAAAAATAAAGCATCATTTTGTACAGGGCCTCCGATATAAACAGGGAAATCTTTACATGTTATCTCTGCTATGATATCCGATAATAATACATTGGAAAGATGATTTAGTACCAGACCTAAAGTTCCTTCTTGGTTGTGTTCACATAGGACAACGACAGAACGTTCGAAATTAGGATCGAGTATGAATGGTTCTGAAATCAATAGACTTCCTTGTTGGGGGGCATTTTGATTGAACATGTTATATCGTAATTATTCTACTATAAACTTAGAAAAATTTGTCTTTATATACAATTGAAGTTAACCGACGGTTTCTATTGCATGTTAATTGGTGGCTGTTTGGATAAAATCTATAAAAAAGGTCGACATCTTAAAGTGTTGAGGTTAAAAAGGGAGGAAAGATGACAATCTTTTGTGTCGCATTTAGTAAGTTTGTCAAAGAAACAAAATACAACCTATGGCAATCGATCATAAAAAAATTGCAGCGATTCGTGAAGATTATGTCAAGGACTCTCTTTCCGAAAAACAGGTTAGTGCTGATCCGCTGCTTCAATTTACCCAGTGGTTTGAACAAGCTATGCATGCCAATGCAATAGAACCGAACGCAATGACACTATCTACAATTAGTGAAGGGGGATTTCCTTCATCTAGAATCGTGTTGTTGAAAGATATTAAGGCTGATGGCTTCAGCTTTTTTACAAATTATGAAAGTCAGAAAGGCTTGGATATGTCACATTGTGCAAATGTGTGTCTGTTGTTCTTTTGGCCCGAGCTGCAACGACAGGTGCGGATAGAAGGTGTGGTCGAGCGTCTATGTGAAGAGGATTCGGATGAATATTTTGCTTCGCGCCCAAAGGGAAGCCGGATAGGGGCCTGGGCATCTCCACAGAGTCAAATCATACCTGATCGGGATTTTTTAGAACAACGTGTGCACTTTTATGAACAGCAGTTTGCGCAATCTGAAAAGGTAGATCGACCTCTCTTCTGGGGAGGATATCTTGTCAAGCCAGTGCGGATAGAGTTTTGGCAGGGACGAAGTTCTAGATTGCATGATCGCATAGTTTATTTTTTAGAGGAAAATAATTGGGTTATAAACAGGTTGGCACCATGACCTTGCAAATCAAAGAAGCGGCAGATCAGCTGTTTGGTCAAGATGTTGTCCAAGTAATGGAAACAGGACTTCAGGATACACTAATTGTAAAATGTGAAAAACTGCAGGAGGTGTGTCTCTGGTTGAGAGATCACCCTAAGTTTTATTTTGACTTTTTGGCTAATATTACAGCGATCGATTATTTTCCGGAATCCAAATTTGGGGTAGTTTACAATCTAAGTTCTATTCCATTTCAATTGCAGTTGACATTACGTGTGGAGGTAGCGCATAGTCGCAATGTGGACGACCTACCGGAGATTCCTTCGGTGAGTTCTATATGGCGTACAGCGAACTGGCACGAACGTGAGGCTTTTGATCTTATGGGGATTTATTTTTCGGATCACCCCGATTTAAGACGTATTTTATTGCCGGATGATTGGGAGGGATTTCCATTACGTAAGGATTATGAGGATCCGGAAAGCTATCACGGTATTTCCATTAAGAATTAGATCACATGCATATCAAGTATAATCAAGGATACGAAAGGTATTTGGAAAGAGTACAACAGATCGGCTCGACGGAGATGATTATTAATATGGGACCTCAGCACCCCTCTACACATGGGGTGTTGCGTTTGGAGCTTGTTACCGATGGGGAGCTTGTCAAAGAGGTGATCCCACATTTGGGATATCTGCACCGCTGTTTTGACAAGCATGCGGAGTCGATGAATTATGGTAAAAGTATCCCTTTTACCGATCGATTGGACTATTTGGCTTCTATGAACAATAGCCATGCGTTTGTAATGGGTGTAGAACGTATGTTGGGGATTGATGATAAGATTCCGAAAAGGGTGGAATATATCCGTGTACTAGTTTGCGAATTGAATCGAATCGCGTCTCACTTGATCGCTATCGGTACCTACGGAATTGATATTGGAGCATTCACTCCTTTTATGTGGTGTTTTAGAGATAGAGAGCATATTATGAATATGCTTGAATGGGCTTCAGGATCACGGATGTTGTATAATTATATCTGGATAGGAGGCCTGTTTTACGATCTACCTGTGGGTTTTGAGCAACGGTGCAAAGAATTCATTGATTATTTCAGACCGAAATTAATGGAGTTGGATGAATTGTTGTCTACCAATCAGATTTTTATCTCTCGCACCGCTAATATAGGAGTGCTTCCGGCGGATGTGGCTATTAATTATGGTTGTTCGGGACCGATGTTGCGCGCTAGTGGAATAAAATGGGATCTTAGACGGGTGGATGGTTATTCGGTCTATCCTGAGCTGGATTTTGATATTCCTGTAGGTGAAGGAGTTATGGGGCGAGTTGGAGATTCGTGGGATAGGTATAAAGTGCGTGTAGATGAAATCTACGAGTCTGTGAAGATCATTGAGCAATGTCTTGCACGTTTAATGTCAGACTTTGCGCGTTTGGCTGAGTTCGACCCCCGAGCTATGGTTCCAAAAAAAGTGAATTTAAAGGCGCAGAATTATTATGTTCGAGCCGAAAACCCAAAAGGTGAACTTGGATTTTATTTTGAAACTAAAGAAAAAACAGATATTCCTTTGCGTTTAAAGGCTAGAGGGCCGAGTTTTAATAATCTTTCTGTTTTACCGGAACTCGGAAAGGGCGTTCTGATTACGGATCTGATTGCTATTCTCGGTTCTATTGATATTGTGCTTGGAGAGGTCGATAGATAACGAAAGAAAATGCATAAAAATGCAAAATATATTTGGAGTTTAAACATAAGTCCTTATATTTGTGTTCTCATAATTTAAGTTTATAATTGGTTAATAGGAAGTCTGCATCCGCCCGGATGCAGGCTTTTTTTGTGTATGACTTTTTTGAATGCCGCTTTTTACCTAAGTTTAAGTATAAAATAAGAACCAATGCGTATAAGCTTGAATTTTCCTTTTTCTTGGGCTAATTTTTGTTTCATTCGATTTTTTGTAGGATCGTTACTGATCTTATCGCAATCAATTACGGAGCTTGCTGCACAGCATTGGATTTTTAAAAGGGATGCAAGCAGTATTGTGATTCCTATTGATATCGTAAACCATATTATCATGCTACCTGTACACTTAAATGGGGAAGAGTTGACTTTTATTCTGGATACCGGGGTCAAGGAGACGATGCTATTTGGTGCAGTAGATTCTATTATATTGAAAAACGTATCTTCTTATAATTTCCAGGGATTAGGAGTCGATAGAGGAATAGAGGGGTTGTTGTCTTTGGATAACGTATTGGTTGTGGGCGATTCTGCCCTTGTTGATCCTGCACATGATCTGTATGTCATCGTAGATAGTACCCTTAATCTTTCAAAAAATATCGGGGTTCCTATTCACGGTATTCTTGGGAGTAATTTTTTTCAGAATCACGTAGTGCGTATTGATTATATCAAGAAGAGACTGCATGTCTTTAAATCGACGGAGGGAATGGAAAGATTGCTGCGCAAGTATGTTCCTGTTAAGCTTGATATTGTGAAGGATCGACCATTTATAGATGTGGGCATACAGGCTGGGGGTAAGAGGTTTGAGGCAACAAGAATGTTAGTTGATCTGGGAAATTCTGATCCTTTGATGATTTTTCCTTCTGTACTAGATGGTTATGTGGTGACACCGCCTTATGTTTACGAGTTTTTAGGGCAGGGGTTTAACGGTAATATTTATGGCAAGCGAAATCGAATCGAAGGAGTCACTATAGCTGAATGGCAGTTTAGAAGATTATTTGTATCTTATCCAGATACCAGTTCTTACAGTGGACGCAGGTTGATCGAGCGAAGGGTAGGTTCGGTCGGCAATCAGATTATGGCGCGATTTGATGTTGTTTTTGATTATGCGGATAGTGTGATGTATCTCCGCAAAAACAAGACGTATTCAGATCCTTTTAATATTGACATGAGTGGACTCGAGGTTAGACATGCGGGGTTTTCCTGGTTGAAAAGTAGGACGGTGAATAAGCCTTTAACGAGCGCATCGGATCAGGGGACCACGATCAATTTGGGCAATGATGTGATGTATCAAATTGAATTAGTGCCAGCCTACGTCATACATCATGTACGAGTAGGGTCTCCTGCTTTCTTGGCGGGGGTCAAGACGGGCGATATGGTGCATAAGATTAATGGCAAATATGCAGGTAAGATGACTTTGGAAGAGATTAAGGAGAAGCTTCAAGCTCGAGATCAATACGCTGTAAGTCTAGAAGTAAAGCGAGGAGAGGAGATTGTCAAATTTAGATTTAAACTTATAGATCCAATCCCTTTAAATTAAATAAGGGCTGTTTTTTACAGCCCTTATTTAATTTTATTCGAAGTATTCTTTTATCCGCTCAAAGAACGATTTTTCACTTTTACCTGGTTGAGGTTTGAAGTTTGCCGAACCTTTAAGTCTTTCTAAAAGTTCACGTTCTTCTGAAGACACAGCTTTCGGTGTCCAGATATTAATATATATTAATTGATCTCCTTTATGGTACGAATTGACTTCAGGAATACCTTTTCCTTTAAGTCTCAGTATTTTTCCACCTTGCGTTCCTGGATCAATCTTTATTTTAGCTTTACCATCTATGGTAGGTACTTCTACGCTTGTTCCCAATGCTGCATCCGCAAAGTTGATATATAAATCATAGATGACATTGATTCCATCGCGTTTGAGAGATTCATGTGGAACTTCTTCTACAAGGATGATCAGATCTCCTGCTATTCCTCCTCTTGGCGCAGCATTACCTTTACCTGTCATCGAGAGTTGCATACCTTCGCTGACTCCTGCGGGAATATTTATTGTGATGGTTTCTTCACCACGTTCTAATCCCTCGCCTTTACAGGTGGTACATTTGGCAGTGATTTCAACACCTTCACCATTACAGGTCGGACAGGTGCTGGTCGTTTGCATCTGGCCTAAGATGGTGTTAGTAACACGTCTTACTGATCCGGAACCGCCACATGTGTTACAGGTATGGAAAGAAGATTTGTCTTTAGCACCGGATCCATCACAGGTATTACATACAATCTGTTTATTAACTTTAACTTTTTTCTCGGTACCTTTTGCTACTTCTTCAAGTGTTAACTTTACTTTGATACGTAGGTTGCTCCCTTTTTGGACACGACGACCTCCTGAGCGGGATCCTCCGCCAAAGAAGCTCTCGAATGGATGACCTCCGCCGAAAATATCTCCAAATTGGCTGAATATGTCATCCATATTCATGCCACCACCACCAAAGCCTCCAGAATTACCGGCATGACCAAATTGGTCATAACGTGCTTTTTTCTCCTGATTGCTTAATATTTCATAGGCCTCGGCTGCCTCTTTAAAATTTTCTTCTGCCTCTTTATCTCCAGGATTTTTATCCGGGTGAAATTTAATTGCTAGTTTGCGGTAAGCTGATTTTATCTCTGCTGCATCTGCTTGACGAGATACACCGAGTATATCATAATAATCTCTCTTCGACATTCCTCTTCTTATTTCTTATTGTCCTATGACCACTTTAGCAAAACGGATTACTTTATCATTCAGAAAGTATCCCTTTTCTACCGTGTCTATCACTTTATTCTTAAGATCTTCTGATGGTGCAGGGATACTGGTAATAGCCTCTTGGAAGTCTGGATCGAAAGGTTGCCCTGTGGTTTCCATTTCTTTAAGACCTTCGTTTTCAAGGAGCTTTCTGAATTTATTATTTACTAAATCAATACCTTGTTTTATCCCTTCGACATCTTGTGCCGTAGCCATTGCTGCAAGCGCTCTATCAAAATCATCTAACACGGGTAAAAGCTTCGAAATAACCCCTTGACCAGCTGTTTGGATCAGTTCTACACGTTCTTTAGAGGTTCGCTTTTTATAGTTGTCAAACTCGGCAAATAAGCGGGCATACTTGTCGTTAGCCTCTGCGAGTTGGTTGGTTAGCGATTCTTCAATAGATACTTCTTCAGCTTCATTTTGGGCTGTATTGTCTTGTGCTAAGTTTTCGTCTTGAATATGTTCTTGTTCGTTCATCATCACCCTAGTTTTTATTTGCTTCAATAGCTTGCGTATAATATTCAAAAATTTTGCCATTATAAAATATCCGACACCTTGTCAGTATTTTGAGATAAATACGTCCAAAGTGTCGGATTATGTTTGTTTTTGTCAGTCTTCTTAAATGCTTACGTTGTCATGCATGGCACCATCTTCTGTCTTGATAATGCGCGCTGGCATGTTACGGATAATCTGGTAATCGTGGGTAGCCATCAATACGGCTGTGCCCGAGGATGCAATATCACGTAATAAAAGTACAATCTCTTCAGACGTAGCAGGATCTAAATTGCCGGTAGGCTCATCGGCAAGGATGATCTCAGGATCATTCAATAAGGCGCGTGCAATAACTACACGTTGTTGCTCTCCACCGGATAGTTCGTGCGGCATTTTCTTTAACTTGGAACGGAGACCTACTTTTTCCAATACATCAAGCATGCGGTTTTGGATAAGGCCTTTGTCTGTCCAGCCTGTCGCTTTTAAGGCAAATTCTAGATTTTTTTCTATCGTACGGTCATTAAGTAGATGGAAATCCTGAAATACGATGCCTAATTTTCGCCTCAAGTAAGGAACTTCTTGTTCCCGTAGTTTTTTCAGATCAAAACCTGCTACCAACCCTTCTCCATTGGAGATATAAAGATCACCATAGATAATCTTTAGTAAACTACTTTTTCCTGTACCTGACTGACCTATTAAATAAAGAAACTCTCCTTGTGCAATTTCTAAGTTGACATTGGACAACACCAGATGCTTTTGCTGGTAGATGTCTACATTTCTTAATTTGATTACTGTATTTTGTGTCATTATCAAAATTCTATTTCCTTAATTTGACCAAAAGGTAGTTCATTGACAATTTTCATGATCTCTTCGGCTTTGTCACCTAGTCCGATTTTGTCAAGAGATTTGTCTGGTCTGTCCACTCTGAAATATGCCAATAAAGTAAACGAATCGTCTCGCAATTGGACATAGTCGGGGATTTTAGCGACACCTTTTACTTTAATTACATACATAAAAACAAAGTTAATTTTTTTTTTCAATTTAAAGAATTATTGGTGTTGAGCCAAAAAATCTAAGGTGTCAATACCGTCTGCATAATCATCTAGTGCCGGATATTGACCTTGGCCCAATTGAAAAAGGGGTGACGGAATGTCTAATTTGTGTTGGGACACAACGCATTGAATATTTTCTTGCTGTTGCTTAAGTAGCTCCTCTAATTCTTTGATATCGTTATACTCTTCATAAAATACGACTGCAAGCGGTGACGAAAGGTTACTGTCCTCTTTCAACAATAAGAAGCCATTGTCATAATGTTTGTCTTTATTGATTAAATAGATTGACTTGTTGTAGTCGTAATTGTTGTTGTATTTAAAGTGATCTTTTATACCACTGAAGTGCTCAATTCCTTCAAAAAATGTAGCTATGGAATAACCTTTTGGTACGTATATTTTGGATACAGATCTGCAACCCAAACCAAAATAATCGAAGATATCGTTGCCCAAAGCTGCTATTTGTTCTTGGCTCTCTTCTCCGGTAAGTATGGCTACTGAATTTCTGTTTTTACGTATAATATTCGGTTTGTGTCCGAAGTAATATTCAAAGTATCTTGCGGAGTTATTTGAACCTGTGGCTATAACGAGATCGAAGTCGGAGAGTTTGTCTACGATAGCTATTTTTTGTGCGAATGAGGGGGATATCTGAATCAACTTGTTGACGACATAAGGGGTTAAACCAGCATCGTCGGAAGAAGCTTTTAATTGTACGTTAAATCCCATGAGTAGACCGCATAAAATGTCGTGAAATCCTACTAGAGGCAAATTGCCAGCAAGGACAAGTCCTATTGCCTTGGATGAATCTTCGGCCTGGTAAGCACTGATCCATGTTGTTAATTTTTCTTGCGTCAGGTTGTTTCCTATTGTATGCATTTGACGAATAACATTATCCGTCGTATACCATGCGTTTTTAGCGTATAACTGCGCTATAAAGTATCTAGTTTCTTCATCGGGATGGATCAACCATTCTCCTAGTTTAGCAAAGGCTGCTATCCTTTCTTGTTTTGTCAAAATATATTATTTAGAATCGTTCTGTTCAATATTTACTTTATCTTTGTAATGTCAAATAATTGGATAAACTACTATATTTATATACTTTTTTAGTGTTAGTTATTAATCCAATATTTACCTTTGACATACAAAATTAGTTTATTTATTATAATTGTGAGGTTATAAATGGCGATAAAAATTACAGATGAATGCATTAACTGTGGCGCATGTGAACCAGAGTGCCCAAATAATGCTATATATGATGCAGGTGTGCCGTGGAAATTTTCGGATGGTACAGCACTTGAAGGCTTGATTGACTTTGGTGATGGTGTTACGATAGATGCTGGTGCTTCTCAAGACGCGATTTCTGATGAAGTGTATTATATCGTATCTGATAAATGTACGGAATGTGTAGGGTTTCACGATGAGCCTCAATGTGCGGCGGTGTGTCCGGTAGATTGTTGTGTTGAAGATGAGGATGTTGTAGAGGCAGAAGAGGAATTATTAGCTAAAAAAGCATGGTTACATGCTGAATAGTAGACTTTAAAGAATAAGTATAATGAAGGGTACAGCTATTTTGGCTGTACCTTTTTTGTTGGTTTTCTGCTGAAATATGTTTGGTAAACCTAGCTATTTTTATATTTTTGTTGCATTCATAAATTATGTAATCTTAAAAAAATATAGATGTCAAAAAAGAATGTAGGTTTTGTAACGCTAGTTACAGTCACTATAGCAATAATTATCACCTTTTTTTACGAATTTGATTTATTTGTTATTTCGCCTTCTGTGATGGTTGGTGTTCGCTGGGTTACAGCATCAGTGTTGACCTTAAATGCGATAGTTCGTAAGAACTTGACAACTTGGATATTGACCTGTTTAATATTAGGTGTATTTGTAGGGTTGGATTTTCCAAATCTAGCGATAGCGATGCACCCCCTGAGTCAGGGCTTTATTAAACTAGTGAAGACAATCGTGGGGCCTATATTGTTTGCTACGCTGGTGTTTGGTATAGCAGGTCACTCCGATCTCAAATCGGTGGGACGTATGGCATGGAAATCGATGTTATACTTTTTCTGTGCTACGACCTGTGCTATTTTTATTGGTCTGGCCGTAATAAATATCACCAAGGCAGGGGTCGGTGTGGATATTGAACATATGCCGCATGAGGAGCTACCGACGACATCTGCTGTGGCGGCTGCGGATCAAAAGGTATTGGATCATATCTCAGACAATGTGCATGGGGTGTATAAGTTTAATGCATTTATTCGTGATACTTTTCCGGAGAATATCGTGAAATCTGTTTATGAAAATAAGGTGCTACAGATTGTAATTTTCGGTGTACTATTCGGGATAGGTCTAGCTATGGTGAGTGAAAAGAAGCGGAAGCCCTTGGTGGACTTTACGGAAAGTCTGGCGGAGGCAATGTTTAAATTTACCAATCTGGTAATGCTTTTTGCGCCGATAGGTGTGGGGGCAGCTATGGCATACACAGTGGGCCATCTTGGTGTGGATATTTTGAAAAATCTCTTCATGCTGCTGATCAGTCTGTATATAGCGTTGATCGTGTTTATATTACTTGTTTTATTCCCTATCGCGTTGTATTTGAAAGTGCCTGTCAAGCAGTTTATCAATGCGATTAAGGAGCCTGTTTCTATTGCATTTGCAACGACGAGTTCGGATGCGGCCCTGCCTAAGGCTATGGAAAATATGGAAAAATTCGGTGTTCCACGTAAAATTGTGTCTTTTGTGATCCCTACAGGATATAGCTTCAATTTGGACGGAACCTCGTTATACCTTTCGCTAGCTTCTATCTTTGTCGCACAGGCAGCTGGAATTGATTTGAGTTTTGGACAACAGCTTCTCATCGCATTCACATTGATGATTACTTCTAAAGGTGTGGCGGCAGTACCTCGTGCGTCGCTGATTGTATTGATCGCTACGGCAGATCAGTTTGGTCTTCCAACATTTGTCATTGCAGCTATTCTCGGTATTGACGAGTTAATGGACATGGCAAGAACCTCTGTTAATGTAATCGGAAATTGTCTTGCAACTGTCGTTGTGGCAAAATGGGAAGGCGAATTTGATGAAGAAGCTTCAAAAAAAACAAATTTTCTAGAAGTGGAATAAGAATAATTGAATATAATATACCCTGCTGAGGGTATCAATTTTGAAATAATCACCCTTATGTAGCGCTTTTCTAAGAGATATTATTGCGATACATAAGGGTTTTTTTATATCTTTCTCCAATGAAAACTCGTGTGTGTCGTTTTATCATCCAACTCATTGTCTTATCCGTATTTTCGTTAAGTCTTGTTCATGCACAGGATTTTTCCATTTTAGAAGAACAGTTTGCGAATTCATCTGTATTACCGAAGCATCATTTTGGATTTAGCCTTTATGATCTAGATAGTAATAAGTTTGTTTTTGGTAAGCAAGAAGATCAACACTTCATACCAGCTTCGAATACGAAAGTGTTCACGCTTTTTACTTCGTTGAAGACCATAGGCGATTCCATTCCCGGTATACAATATGTTGAACGAGGAGATTCGCTTATTTTCTGGGGGACAGGTGATCCTACGTTTTTGCATCCAAAACTGGATACTAGAAAAGTTTATGATTTCTTACGGTTTTCGGATAAAAGGTTATTTTATGTTCCGCAATACGCATCAGAACCAGCTTATAGAGAGGGCTGGTCTGTGGAGGATTATGCTTATGATTATCAACCTGAGGTGTCTACATTTCCGATATATGGCAATTTGGCCCGGTTTAAATCCAGTGGTAAAGGGGTTGTGGCAAGTCCGAAATATTTTGAAAGATTGATTGGAGTAAGTGATAAGCCAAGCAAGTATTTTGCGGTGAAGCGATCACTTCATTCGAACGAATTTGATATAACTAATCTGAATGTTCCGTCGGGTTATCGCTCCAGTAAACCCTTTATCTGGTCGGATAGCCTACTAGTAACGCTTTTGCAGGATACCTTGCATAGGGAGGTTCAGACTTTGGTCGATTATAAAAAACCTGAGGCCGTTAAGACGTTGTATTCTGCTCCTCGTAATGTGGTCTTGCGGGAGATGATGCTGCCTAGTGATAATTTTCTAGCGGAACATCTTACTATGGTAGCTTCGGATATTCGTTTTAAAGGCTTTTACACGGATTCGTTACGTGCTGAGGTACAGAAAGAATATTACAGTGCATTCTTAGATAGCATCGAGCTAAGGGATGGGAGTGGATTGTCTACTTATAACCGGGTGTCACCCCGGGGTATGATTGAGGTGCTGTTACGGATTAAGGATTTGATTCCCGATGAAAACCAACGGTATCTCTTTTTTCCGGCAGGAGGCGTAGATGGCACATTAAGAAATGCCTATTCACTGGATCAAGGTGTACCTTTTGTGTGGGCTAAAACCGGGACTATACATGCTGTGCACTGCCAATCGGGGTACATCGTGACCAGAACGGGACGCCACTATGCATTTTCTTTTCTGAATAATAATTTTATGACAGCGACTTCTACCATTCGTAAAGAGATGGTGCGTATTATGACCTTTATCCGACAGAATTATTAATAATGTCTTAACAATTGGTATATTCGCTAATCAATTTTTAATATGCAAGATTATAAAAAGAATGATAAGAAGTTAATTCGTTCCTGGGCAATGTTTGATTGGGCCAATTCGGCTTATAATCTTGTTATTACATCTACTATATTTCCGATTTACTATATCGCTATCACAAGCTCTAAATCGGGAGAAGATGATTGGGTTAATTTTTTTGGATTTGAGGTGATTAATACTGTTTTATCCAACTATGCATTGGCATTTGCCTATCTTACCATGGTATTGGCTCTTCCTTTTCTGTCCGCTCATGCAGACGCAAATGGACGAAAAATGCAGGTGATGAAGACTTTTACATATTTGGGGGCAATGGCATGTATGGGCTTGTTCTTTTTTAAACTGGATACGTTGGAGTTGGGCATCATCTGTTTTACGTTGGCCGCTATGGGATATATAGGAGGTGTGGCTATTAACAACTCTTATCTTCCGGTCATCGCAACTCCCGATCAACAGGATGCGGTCAGTGCAAAGGGATTTGCCTATGGATATGTGGGCTGTGTCACTATTCAGGTGATTTGTTTTGTATTCGTCCTTAAACCGGAGTGGTTTGGCATAGTGGATAAATCGTTTCCTGCCCGTTTGTCTTTTTTATTGGTCGGACTGTGGTGGCTTGGTTTTTCAATGATTCCTTTTCGACGACTACCTAACAATCACCCTTCGGAACATGCCTCAGGAAAGGGGCTAGTTACACGGGTACGGACAGAATTTGCAAGTGTATGGCAACAGATAACAGGGAATAAGGGAATCCGACGTTTTTTGCCTGCTTATTTTTTTAATTCTGTTGGTGTGCAGACGATAATGGTGGTGGCTACCATGTTTGGTCAAAAGGAGCTGGATCTAGCACAGGAATCGTTGATTATTACAATTATTCTTATTCAATTGATTGCTATCGTAGGGGCTTATTTAATGTCTAATCTAGCGAAGCTTTTTGGTAATATTAAGGTATTGATGCTGGTTACTTTACTATGGGCGGGGATTTGTATGGCATCGTATTATTTAAGTAATGCGGCGCAATTTTATGGTATGGCTTGTATGGTGGGGCTTTTGATGGGAGGGATTCAATCTTTATCAAGATCGACCTATTCAAAGCTACTGCCCCAGGATATGGAGGATACGACGTCATTTTTTAGTTTCTATGATATTACTGAAAAATTGGCTATTGTAGTGGGGTTGTTTATTTTTGGTTTTATAGAACAGGTGACGCACAATATCCGGTACTCGGCTTTGTCGTTATCAGTCTTCTTTGTGCTGGGATTTCTGTTATTAATCCGGGCATTAAAATACAATACATTTTTAAGACAAGTGTCTAATGGGTAAGAAAGTAGAATTGTTTATTCCTTGTTTTATAGATCAATTGTATCCTGATACTGCTTTCAGTACGGTACAGTTGTTAGAACGGGCTGGTTGTGAAGTGATTTATAATCCTGAACAGACCTGCTGCGGACAACCGGCCTATAATGCTGGTTTCTGGGATCAGGCTAAGGAGGTAGGGAGTTCTTTTCTTAAGAAATTTTCGGAAGAGAACTACATTGTAGCACCCTCGGCTTCTTGTGTAGGTATGCTAAAAGGAGGGTATAATGACTTGTTTACGAATTCTATTGAACATAATCGCTGTAGAAATATTCAACGTCATGTATACGAAATTTCGGATTTCTTAGTTAATGTACTAAAAAGGGATTATTTTGGAGCAGAGTTGGTCGGGACCGCTGTGTATCACGACTCTTGTTCGGCGCTACGGGAATGTGGAATTAAAGAGGAGCCTCGGAAACTGTTGGCTCAGGTAGGAGGATTGGAAATGGTAGAGATGCGAGACCAAGAAACTTGTTGTGGGTTTGGAGGGACTTTTGCTGTCAAATTTGAAGGTATCTCGTCGGCTATGGCTGAACAAAAGGTGCAAAATGCACAAGCTGTAAATGCTGACTATATTATATCGACAGATGCATCATGTCTGTTACAGTTACAGGCCTATATTGATAAACACCATATTCCGATAAAAACAATGCATCTGGTTGATGTACTTACCTCGGGATGGGCAAACATATAATTAACATTTCCAATCTAAACAAATAAAAAAATGAATTCAAGAAGAGATTTCCTTAGAACTTTGGGGTTAGCCACAGCAGGATTAGCTATAGCACCCAATTTAGACGTTTTTGCAGCTAAGAAGAAATGGTTTGACATTTCTCTAGCCGAATGGTCTTTGCACCGTACTATCAATAAAGGCGAGTTGAAAAACATTGACTTTCCTGAGTTTGCAGCCAAAAAGTTTAATATCTATGGGGTTGAATACGTGAACCAGTTCTTTAAGGATAAAGCTAATGATATGACTTACTTAAAGGATCTTAACGATCGCGCCAAAAGTAACGGTGTCAAGAATGTATTGATTATGATTGACGGAGAGGGCGAATTGGCTGGCGCTGATGAGAATAAACGTAAGCAAGCCGTGGAAAATCACTACAAATGGATCGATGCTGCTCACTTTTTGGGATGTACCTCTGTGCGTGTCAATGCAGCTGGAAAAGGATCTAAAGAAGAAATGAAAGGCCGTATGGTCGAAAGTTTATCTACCTTGGCTGATTATGGTAAGAAAGCTAAAATTAACGTGGTTGTCGAAAATCATGGGGGTGTTTCTTCCTTGGGAGATTGGTTGTCCGATGTATTGAAGACTGTTGGAAAGAAAAACTGTGGTGCATTGCCTGACTTTGGAAACTTTTACGAGTACGATCGTTATCAAGGCGTCATTGACTTGATGCCTTACGCGAAAGGGGTGAGTGCTAAGTCTCATGACTTTGATGATAATGGCAACGAAAAAGGAATTGATTATGCTAAAATGATGGGTATTGTGAAGAAGGCGGGTTACAAAGGATATGTAGGGATTGAATATGAAGGAAGCCGATTGAATGAGATCGATGGTATTATCGCTACAAAGGCCTTGTTAAAGCGTTTCCAATAAGATATGTTACGAAATTGCTTTCTATCGATAGGTTTACTGTTTGTTTGTTCCATTTCATATGGACAGAATAACTTGAAAATGAATGCCTGGCAGGATAGTCTATCACATCTTGCTACGAAAATAGTCGGAACAGTTGCAGAAACTGAACGTATAGAAAGCAATTTTACGTTTGTGAAGACCTTGGTGTCTGCACTTAAAGAGCCTAACTCTTTTTATTTTAATTTTGAGAAATTGAAGATGGTTTCTATTCTCAATTCTCCGGATAATTCTTTTAGAATCATGACCTGGAATCTTGCACTGCAGGATGGTTCTTATCTTTACTATGGTACTATTCAGTACAAATCGGGAACAATCAAGCTCACCCCATTGCTTGACAAAACATTTCAGATCGGTAATCCAGATCAAGATGTAATATCGAATAAGGAGTGGTACGGTGCACAGTATTATCAAATTGTCCCGCTTTCTAAGAGTCAGTATGTGTTGTTGGGGTGGAAGGGACACCATGCAGACTATACCAAGAAGGTAATTGACGTATTAAATTTTTCTCCAAATGGAGAGGTGACTTTTGGTGCACCCGTATTCTCGGATGATACCAAAATCTCCAGAAGAATATTTTCCTATACGAAACAGGCTTCCATGTATTTGAAATTTGATGCCACTCAAGGTCGTGTCGAATTTGATCATATCGTGCCTGCAGACCCTAGTTTAAAGGGTAACTTTAAGTATTACGGGCCAGATCTGACATATGATGCCTATGCTATAGCTAATGGAAAATTGTATTTAAAAACGGATATTAAGATTCAGAACCCGGAAAGGGGAGATGAAGATAAATATATTGACCCCAACAAACCCAGTAGAAAATTTAAGAGCGGTTTGCAGGAGTAATGTAACTATTTTATTGGGGTATGAGAGTTTATTAAGAAATTATGTTTTCTTTGTTACTTATTATAACTAAAATATTGATATTGATCTAAGATTATGATTGAACAGAAAGATGAGGTATTGGTAAAGCATCTGGCCGATAGGGGAGTAGGTGATAAAATGGTTATGGGGCACCCCGCTGGCTTATTTGTCTTATTCTTTACAGAAATGTGGGAACGCTTTAGCTACTACGGTATGCGTGCTTTGCTGACGACGTTTTTGATAACGGAAATTGCTAAAGGCGGGTGGGGATGGACTAATGAGAGTGCTATGAGTCTCTACGGCTGGTACACCATGTTGGTGTATGCTACGCCAATAATCGGTGGATATATTGCAGATAAACTGACCGGACAAAGAAAAGCTATCCTGATTGGTGCATTGTTAATGACATTGGGCCATGCATCTATGGCTCTGGAAGGGTTTGAAAAGAATTTTTTCTTTCTGGGTTTAGGCCTTATGATTTTGGGCAATGGAATGTTCAAACCAAACATTTCATCGATGGTTGGGCAGCTTTATCCTAATACCAGTACTAAGAAAGACGCTGGTTATACCATTTTCTATATGGGAATCAACGCAGGAGCATTTTTAGGATCTCTATTGTGTGGTTACTTAGGTGAGAAGATAGGTTGGCATTATGGTTTCGGATTAGCAGGGATATTTATGTTCTTCGGCATGTTGCAGTTTTTTATGGCACAAAAAATATTCGGTGTCATAGGCGAACAACCGAAGAAGGACAATAAAGTAGTCGAGGAAGAAGAAGTTCCAAAAAATGTAGTCCGTGATCGTTTGTTTGTCGTAGCTATATTGATGATTGCGAGTATCTTTTTCTTTTTAGCATTTGAGCAAGCTGGTGGATCCATGACTATTTTCGCTAAAAACTATACGCAACGTATATTAGAAGGAACTCAAGCAATTACTTTTAAATGGTTGGATGCACTATTAACAATCATACCAATTGCGGCAGTCACT
The DNA here is from genome assembly GCF_011007365.1 of Sphingobacterium sp. xlx-96. GTDB lineage: Bacteria > Bacteroidota > Bacteroidia > Sphingobacteriales > Sphingobacteriaceae > Sphingobacterium > Sphingobacterium luzhongxinii. The sequence continues at coordinate 135,784 of NZ_WFKM01000001.1, forward strand.
TTTGTTTTGTTTAAACTGTCTGCAAAGATTTTTGGTAAGTATCCATTAACGATTATTTTTACTTTGCTGTCGTTTGCTTCCATTGGTGCATTAGGGATATGGAAAGTATATAGAGAGTTTACAGCGGTAGAAACAGAGGTTACGGTGGCGTGGTTTCAGATTTTGAATGCTTTCTTTATTGTCACTTTTGCTTCTTTGTTCAGTAAGCTATGGGAAAAAGTATGGAACCCATCTGGTCCAGTCAAATTTGCAATGGGATTAATCTTGGTTGGCGTCGGTTTTATAGCTTTAGCGTACGGTAGTAGTTCTATACCTAAAGGGGCTGAGACAGCTGCGGTGAGTATGATTTGGTTGGTTTTGGCATATTTTTTCCATACAATGGGTGAACTGTGTTTATCTCCTGTAGGCTTGTCGTATGTGAGTAAGCTGTCCCCTAAGAAGCTGTTAGGATTGATTTTTGGATTTTGGTTCCTTGCTTCGGCTATTGCCAACAAAATCGGGGCATCGATGGGAGGTATGATCGATAAAATATCGCAAGAGTATTCGATGTCTGTCTTTTTTCTACTTATAGCAGCTTTGCCGATCGTTGTAGCATTAATTTTATTATTGTTAAATCCTATGTTGAAAAGGAAAATGCATGGAATAAATTAATGAATTGAGATAAGTTGCAAAAGGTTCAGTGAATATGTTTTCTGAACCTTTTGCGTTTTAGTTACCTATTATTTGGGCTGAAATTGTATTTTTGGTAGTTTTTAATTTAAATAAGTAAGTTTATAACGTATGAGTCAAGTTTCGGAAGCTTCTTTTTCGGAAGAATTAGAAAAGCAGGGGATAGACGGTAGCCTAGTGTTGGGGCATCCATCGGGATTGTTTGTTTTGTTTTTTACAGAGATGTGGGAACGTTTTTCCTTTTATGGAATGCGCGTTTTATTGATAAACTTTTTAACGACAGCTATTATATCGGGTAGTCCTTTTTCGGGATGGGGATGGGATCCTGTGCAAGCAGGTGCGTTGTATGGTACTTATGCCATGTTATTGTATATCACGCCGATCTTTGGAGGTATCTTGGCCGATAAGTTTTTGGGTTATCGATTTGCCGTAGTGATTGGTGCTGCTATTATGACATTAGGGCACTTGTTTATGGCCTTTGATACTCCTTTGTTTCTCTATTTAGGATTGGCGGCTTTGGTAATCGGTACCGGTTTTTTCAAGCCGAATATGACTTCTATTTTGTCGGAGATGTACAAAAAGTTTCCTCAGAAAAAGGATGGCGCTTATACCATTTTCTATATGGGGGTTAATGCAGGTGCATTCTTCGGAATGATGCTTTGTGGGTACCTAGCAGAAAAAGTAGGCTGGCACTGGGGCTTTGGTCTTGCCGGTGTCTTTATGTTTTTGGGGACGTTGCAATTCTGGTTTGCTAAACCAATCTTTGGAAAAGTTGGGGATCCTCCTAGTGCAGAGCAGAAAGAGGCTACTAAAGAGGCTTATAACACAAATGCAAACCCTGACGATAAGCCGAATCCATTCACTACATTGGATACTATCTTAATAGTTGCTATGACGTTATTAGGATTGGCCTACGCCTTCAATGATCCGCTTTCTAAGATCGCGGGGATTGATATTCTTTCGGGGCTTCAAATGGGAGCTTTAGCGGGTCAAAACGTTGCTATTATTTCAGCATTGGTTTTATTTTTCTTTGTCGTTATATCACGTTTGACACGTTATACTAAAGTAGTAAGGCAACGAATGATTGCCGTTATCATATTTGCTTTTTTCGTTATTTTCTTTTGGATGTCTTTCGAACAAGGAGCTTCGTCTTTGGTAATATTTGCCCGCGATAATGTGGACCGTTCATTGGAAGGAAGCTCATTAACGATCTTTAATATCGTAAACATGTTGTTGACGATCGTTCCTTTGGCTTTAATCACCTATGTGGTAGCTAAGTTGACAAAACAGACTTACGGCAAAGCGCCACTTTCTAATGTGGTACAAGCAGTTTGTTTTGCTGGTATTTGGGGAATTGCGATCTGGATGTTGTACAGAGAATTCACGGCCGATGCATCGGAGATTACGGTCTCTTGGTTTTCTATTTTGAACTCTTTCTTTATTATTACCTTTGCGAATTCAATTTCTAAAATATGGGATTCAAAATTCAATCCTCCGGCAGCAGTTAAGTATGGACTTGGACTTATTGTGATGGCAATCGGTTTTGGTTTATTGGCTTTCGGTGCACACGGTATTCAAGAAGGGGTAAAAGTATCTATGGTTTGGTTGGTTTTAGCTTATCTATTCCACACCCTTGGCGAATTGTGCTTATCACCGGTAGGACTATCTTATGTATCCAAATTGGTACCAGCCCGTATGATTGCTTTCATGTTTGGAATGTGGTACCTAGCGATAGCCATAGGAAATAAACTAGCTGCGATATTGGGAGGAGAAATTGAAAATATTACCAAGGAATACTCGTTGAGTACATTTTTCTTGATATTTACAATTGTTCCGATTGTAGCAGGATTGCTTGTAATGATGTTACATCCGATTCTGAAAAGATTAATGCACGGCGTAAAATAATACGAAGATGCCTTCCAGTTTGGAGGGCATTTTTTACAATCAGCTATAAAAATCATGTCAACAGAGACACAAAAAACATTAGAAGAAGTTCAGAATTTTGAAGGTAAATATCCAAAACAGATATGGAGTTTGTTCTTCTCGGAGATGTGGGAGCGATTCTGTTTTTATGGAATGCGGGGTATGTTGGTATTCTTTATGATCACCCAATTGAATTTTGGTGAAAAGGAAGCTAATTTGCAATATGGAGCTACTCAGGCGTTTGTTTACGCTTTCACATTTATAGGAGGCTTGTTTGCCGACAAAATATTAGGTTTTAGAAAGTCCTTGTTTTGGGGCGGTTTGTTAATGATCGTAGGGAGCGTTTTACTTTCGATTGATACGCATCAGTTTTTCTTTTTTGGATTAGCCTTTATTATTATAGGTACGGGATTCTTTAAACCAAATATATCTACTATGGTAGGGGAGCTCTATAAGGACAATGATAATCGTCGTGATGCTGGTTTTTCTTTGTTTTATGCCGGGATCAATCTAGGTGCATTTTTGGGCGGTTATATCTGTGTTGCGATAGGTAAAGGCTATATGTTGAGTTCTGTGATAGACGAGGCACATCGTTGGAATGTGGCTTTTGGTTTGGCGGCTGTAGGAATGTTGATCAGTTTAATTAATTTTCAGTTCGCAAAAAGACATTTGGGGCCGATAGGTTTGCAACCTGGACATCCTGATGCAATTGTTAAGACCAAGGCTCTACCTAAATGGGCTGAATATGCGGTGTATATCGGTACATTACTATTGGTGCCTTTGATCCAAGTGATGGTGTCTAAGACGGAGTATACCGATTACTTCATGTACGTGATCGGTCCATTGACGTTGATTTATCTATTCTACGAAATGACTAAGGTGGAGAAGGTAGAACGTCACAAATTGATAGCTGCACTTATTTTTATTTTGTTTTCTATTGTCTTTTGGGGCATCTACGAACAAAGCGGCGGTTCACTAAGTATTTTTGCAGCCAAGAATCTAAATGACGTGGCGCTAGGAGGTATGATTAAACTGGATCCAAATGGCGTTAACAATTCTGGAGGAGCATTTTTTATTATTCTTCTGGCCCCGCTCTTCGGCCTGATGTGGATCTGGCTATCTAAAAGGAAATTGGAACCTAATACTATCATCAAATTCGGTTTAGGGTTTGTCTTTTTAGGACTTGGATTTTACGTATTGTATATCACTCGTTTTTTTGCTATTGAAGGGATTACTTCATTAGATGTGTTTACACTCGCTTTGTTGGTGATTACTGTTGGCGAGTTGTGTTTGTCGCCTATTGGATTGTCTATCATGACCAAGCTATCGCCGTCAAGATTGCAAGGCATTATGATGGGAATGTGGTTTTTGGCTAGTGCCTATGGACAATATGTTGCTGGACTTATAGGGGCTAATATGGCCGAAGCTAAGGAAGGAGATTCTTTGATGGATAAGCTGATTACCTATACGGAAGGCTATAAACAATTGGGACTATATTCCTTGATCGCAGGAGCTGTTTTAATTTTATTATCACCTTATATCAAACGTTTGATGCACGGGGTCAATTAGATAATCCACAATCGTATTTTGAGGTTAAATTTGTTATTTTTGTGTTTTATACTTGTATTATATAGTGGCTGACAGTGTCGTAATAATTCCTACTTACAATGAAATTGAAAATATAGAGAAAATCATCCGTAAGGTGTTCTCACTTGAAGTCAATTTTCATGTTTTAGTGGTGGATGATGGATCTCCAGATGGTACAGCAGATGTTGTCAAGAGAATGATGACGGAGTTTTCTGGAAAGTTGTTTATCGAGGAGAGACGCGGTAAACTTGGATTAGGAACTGCATATATCCACGGATTTAGATGGTCCTTGGAACGGAGTTATACTTATATTTTTGAAATGGATGCCGATTTTAGCCATAATCCGGAAGATTTGATCCGTCTGCGCGAAGCAGCGTTGAACGGAGCGGATATGGTGATCGGATCGCGGTACGTGCGTGGCGTAAATGTAGTCAATTGGCCCATGAGTAGGGTTCTGATGTCTTATTTCGCCTCGGTATATGTACGTTTGATCACACGTATTAATATTCAGGATGCTACTGCAGGATTTGTTTGCTTCAATCGTAAAGTGCTTGAACGACTAGACCTTAATCAAATTAAGTTTGTAGGTTATGCTTTTCAGATAGAAATGAAATTTAAGGCTATACAATTTGGCTTTAATGTGGTGGAAGTTCCTATTATCTTTACAGATCGAACATTGGGGGTATCAAAGATGAGTACCAAAATCTTTAGAGAAGCTTTTTTTGGTGTCATACAGCTCAAATTAGAGAGTATTTTTAAACCGTATAAGTGATGAATGAAAATCTAGATCCGAATCCTGAAAAAATGAATCCTACCGACAAGGAGATGGAGCGGGTCTTGCGTCCGCAGGCATTTGATGACTTTACTGGACAGGCTAAAATTCTTGAAAATCTATCTATTTTTGTGCAAGCTGCTAAGTTAAGAGGTGAAGCTTTGGATCATGTGTTGTTGCATGGGCCCCCAGGACTGGGAAAGACCACGCTATCACATATCATTGCAAATGAAATGGGGGTAGGGATCAAGATCACTTCAGGTCCTGTCTTAGACAAACCAGGGGATCTTGCTGGTCTATTGACAAATCTGGACGAAGGAGATATTTTATTTATCGATGAAATACATCGTTTGTCCCCGGTTGTGGAGGAGTATTTATATTCTGCAATGGAGGATTTTAAGATAGATATTATGTTGGAGACGGGACCCAATGCACGTTCTGTACAAATATCGTTAAATCCATTTACATTGGTAGGCGCAACTACTCGATCAGGTCTGTTGACGGCCCCTTTACGGGCTCGATTTGGTATCAATTCTCGCTTACAGTATTATGATGCTAAACTCTTGACGACTATCGTTCAACGTTCGGCAAGTATATTGAATGCTGCAATAAGTGAGGAGGGGGCTTATGAGATAGCGCGACGTAGTCGGGGTACACCTCGTATTGCCAATGCTTTGTTGCGAAGAACCAGGGATTTTGCACAGATAAAGGGTAATGGAGATATCGATAAAGCAATTGCTCAGTATGCGTTAAATGCACTTAACGTGGATGAACATGGTTTGGATGAGATGGATAATCGAATTCTTTCTACTATTATTGATAAATTTAAAGGTGGCCCAGTAGGTCTTAAGACTATAGCAACAGCTGTTGGAGAGGATGAAGGGACTATTGAAGAGGTGTACGAGCCTTTTTTGATACAGGAAGGATATATTATGCGTACATCCCGTGGTCGGGAATGTACGGAGAGTGCTTACAAACATTTAGGAAAAATTCACTTTAATAAGGGAAATACCTTATTTTAGTTCGACAAATACGGTATACATATGATAAGAGGTATATTTTCACTTGTTTTAATCTTAGTTTTTTTTGGTGCAAATGCCCAACAAGGCTGTCCAACTCCATTTGGTGTACAGAACGAATTGAAAAGATACCATGTTGCTGGTGGAGTAGGAATGACTCGATTGTATGGCGATATCGCTCAACCGAGTACGTTAGGTAGAGCCTTTTTTATTAAGGGTGACTATCAGATAAAACGTGGATTGTATGCCGGTATCGAAGGACAATATGGCTCTTTGGAAGCGACTCCTTCTATCTTGGATCGTCGGGAGATAACCAATAATTATCTTGCGGGAGGAATTAATATAACATTTCATCCCTTCGAATTTTTTATTGCTCGTAATGCCTCTAGTCAATCTTTGACGCATGTGATCATGGATGCATTCTATGTTGGTGTTGGGGTGCTAGGTATTATAAATAACTATAAGCTTGTGCGTAGGGACAAAAATTACGGAGAAGTTGGTTATGTAGGGCCTGTGCCTCCTGAAAACTATGGTCCAGTAGAAAGTTATAATGATAAAGGTATACCTGTCTTCAAGAAAAAAATTAATTCTTACACAAGACCTTCTGTCAATGTAGGGCTTGCAGTTCCTATCAATAGACGCTACTCTAAATCTGGTAGTTATTGGTCTGCTTTGGTTAATGTGCAACTTAACTTTGCTAATAATGATTTATTAGACGGATACATGCCTTACGATGCTGATTTCAATCGTATAGGTACGAAGAATGATATGTTTTCTATGTATTCGTTAGGAGCGAGGTATTCGTTCTAGATAGTGACTAATAATCAGGAGTTAGAGACTAGTGATTAGTTCGGTTCTAATCTCAACTTTCTAGTCTCTGTTTTTTTAGCTTCTGACTTTTAATTTCTTTAAAATCCGCATACCTCTGCTGGATAATGCTGGGGTACTATTCCGCTCTAGGTCAAATTGAATTTGGATACACAACTCATTTGCTAGCCATTCGTGTTTGGGTACGAGTGCCATGAGTATATCATATGCATTGCAGCGTACCGCAATGGGGCAGTCTATGTTACTTAAAATATGAAATGTCTTTTCTAATAAACTTTCTTCTTCTTGATCGAGGAAATTACTGTTTTTTTTAAGCTCTTTAGTGAGCTCAATCACTAGTTTGGATAGACTTCTTAATACACTCCAATTGGTAACTGTTGCATAGCTACAAAGAGTTATGTTCTTGTTTTGAAGGAGAAGGGGCCTATTGTTGATCAAAATATGTTCTAAAGCCCAAGCTGCACGAAATGAGGTCCTGCTGTGTGTTGTAGAGGTGCAGAGTACAAATAGTTCCTCGAGCGATATTGTTTTTAAGATTTGCTCATTAAGATCAGAAGCACCGTAGGAATACAGTGCTTCTGAAATAGTATTGAATCGGATTGAATCCATGGAATTAGCGTCTTAAAGGACGTTCTTTGTTGATTTCTGTCATGTCTACTTCATTCATGTTGGATGAGCCTAATAAATGTTCGCTGAAATAGTCCGCCATTTTCCAGAAGAAGTATTCGGTCATATCACCAAACGCATGTCTTTGGCCTGGCAATAGCACAAAATCAAATCGTTTATTTGCTTTGATAAGGGCATCTACCATTCGGATAGAGTTCGCTGGGTGGACATTGTTATCTATGTCACCAGTCACGATGAGTAATTTTCCCTTTAGATTTTTAGCCAATTCGGAGTTCTTTTCAATTTGGTAGTTGAATGAAGTGTCTCCTTTTGCTGAGACTTCTTCTTTAACGCCGTGATGGCGTTCGGACCACCATCTGTTATAAATGTTGTTTTCGTGGTTTCCCGCTCCGGATACGGCTACTTTAAAGAAATCAGGATACACTAACATCGCTGCTGTAGACATGAATCCACCACCTGAGTGCCCCGTGATTCCTACTTTATTGATATCAATGAATGGATATTTATTAGCAAGTTGTTCTGCAGCTACTTTTTTGTCTTCTAATCCGTAGTCTCTCAAGTTTCCGTAACCGTAGGTGTGGTACCACTTCGAACGGGATGGGTGTCCCCCGCGATTTCCCACAGATACAACAATGAATCCCATTTGTGCGAGACGGTCTATACGATCCATTCCTCTTCCGAAGCTTTTGTTAACGGCTTCAGTCTGTGGTCCTGGATATACGTACTGCACAATAGGATAAGTTTTCGTAGAGTCAAAGTCAAAAGGTTTGTACATGACCCCGTATATATCGGTGATGCCGTCTCCTGCTTTTACTTTGAAGGGCTCCGGGAATTTGTATCCGGCTGCAAACAGTTGTGATAGGTCTGCCTCTTCTAATTTCATGATTAGTTGTCCGGTAGCGCTATACAAATTGCTGACAGGTTTAGTATTGACACGCGAGAAGTTGTCTACGAGGTAATTTCCGCTTTCACTGACTTCGACTTGATGATCAAAATCCCCAGGAGTGATTAACTTTATCGAACCACCGTTCTTACTTACACTATAGTAGAAGGTATAATATGGGTCTATATTTTTTTCTTTGCCATTGGCTTTGAAAAATAGGGTGCCTGTCGATTCTTGGTATGCAGTTAGCTCATCGCAATGGAAATCGCCTTTCGTGATCTGGTGCAAAAGATTGCCCTGAATATCGTATAGGTAGAAGTGCCCCCACCCGTCGCGTTGAGACCAATGGATAAATTGCTTGCCATTGTTGACTAATTTTGGTGATTTAATGTCAAGGTATACGTTGGAACGTTCTTCAACTAAAGTACGTGTAGTTCCATCAACATTCACGGCAACGATGTCAATCTTTTTAAGATCTCGACTAGAGCGTGCTATGTAGAACTCTTGGTCGTTTCCTAACCAATAGTTGATGTAATGTTTACCTTTAAAATTGGCTTTGCTTGGATCTTTGCTCCACAGACTCAATGTCTGGTTTTTGAAAGCAGCTATATTGATCTGTTTACCTTTATGTGTACTGGTATCAAAAACAAACAGTTCAGACTCTGTTGAGTCATTTTCTCCTGGCATCAGGTATTTGTAAGTTTCTAAAGTCGGGCGTTTTCCTCCAACATTATTGATAACCCACAAATCGGAGATGTCACGACTATCTTTTTTGGAAGCAACGAAGTACTTTCCGTTTGGAGACCAGTTGAGACGTACCCCCTTCCGTTTTTTAAGTTCTTCTTCGTTTGTCTTTTTATCGGCAGTCGTCGTGCTGTACTGATCACCTCCCCAAGCGTAATATTGAACACCATCTGTGGTAATCTGATGCTCTACAATAGTCGAATCCTTTTCGTCTTTTGACGCCTTCAAATAGTTTGCATAATCCATCCAGTAGAGGTTATAGTTTTTCGCAAAATAAACGCGACTAGTATCTGGATTGAAGGAGGCCCAATTAGGCTTTGACTTTTCTTTGGTCGTATCGCTAATCTCTTTGAGTTGTTTAGAGATGATGTTGTACTCAAAATGAAAAGTTTTTTTCTTGATAGTATCTTTTTTGTTGGTTTGCTTTTTTATTTCTTCTTTGCTTTTTACGGTATCTTTGGTGCTTTGTACTTCAAAACGAATCAAATTTTCGTCGTCCATGAAGCGAAGATTTTGCAAGGATAGGTGTTGCGCATCAAAGGGGTTTTTAACAATAGAAGTTACTTTAGCCGCCATTTCTGAGTTATCAAAAAGATTGGTCTTTTTTCTTGCCGCAGGCTCTACCAAATACCAGTTTTTGCCCGATGACGTAGTGTATTCATACCAAAATTTGTCGCCATAGTTAATCCAGTTTGGCTTTATGTCTGTTGAAAAGATTAAACTTCTTAATTTGCTTGGAGCAAACTTAGCTGCTAGCTGATAGTTGGGCTTTACTACATTTTTTACTTCTTGAGCTTGACTCAAGCTAAAGCATAATGCGAGTAAGCTTAATAAATAGTACTTCATACCAAATGAAAATGTTAATAATTTAGGGGGCTAAAATATCCTTTTATTTAGCCAGAAACGATGGATAGCTGTAATATTTTTGATAGTTAATAGAACTTTTCGTTGAAATTAACTAAAAAGAGCTCTTTGGTAGCACGGGTGATCCCTGTGTATAACCATCTGAGAAACTCCGTATTGAGCATTTCATCAGTCATGTACCCCTGATCAACAAATACCAATGGCCATTGTCCCCCTTGAGCTTTATGGCATGTGATTGCGTAAGCAAATTTTAATTGTAAAGCATTGTAATAAGGATCTTTTTTGATCGCTTCCATTCGATTTTTTTTCTGTGGAATGTCTTCGTAATCTTTGGCGATGGACTCGTAGAGGTGCTGTTGCTGCTCGTAGGGTAGTGAGGGAGCATCAACATGTAGACTATCTAGATTTACACGGCAACGTATTGCGTCTCCTTCATTGTTGTCCATAAATTCAAGGTATAAGTCTGCAAATCGAAATCCATGCATTTCATGTAGATTGCTTACTTTTTTGATAACCGCTATATCTCCATTGGCAATAAAGCCGGTATGGCTTTCATCGTGTTGTTGTAACCAGTAATAGTTATTCTTGACAACCATGATTCGGTCACCGCCGGTTATTTCTTCTTCGCGAAAAAGTATCTGGTTTCGTATGTGTTTGTTGTATAAGTTTGCCGATTTGTTTGAACGGCATATCACCATGCAGTTTTCGGGATCGTACTTGTCATAGGCGTAATGCAATGCTTCGATAAGACGGTCACCATTCATCCTATAGATATCTTTAAAAGGTGTAGTGATAAATTTTGGAAAGGTATATTGTGGCGACTCTTCGTCGAAACGAATTTCATTTCTGATTTTGGTCGCATTGAATAAGATACCAGAGCTTTTGTCTTGACGTACGACATCGGTTAATTCATAGGTATAGGTATGCAGATTGAACTCTGATTGGACAAATTCGGGGTCTAAAGCAGGGCTTTTGGCTAGCCCTACGGGTGGAAGCTGTGCACTATCGCCAACTAGCATTAAGCAGCAATTTTTTCCCGATTGAACATAGGATACTAGATCACAGAATAAACCATTCGAAAACAACGTAAATCCTTCTGTTGTTATCATTGAGGCTTCATCGATAATAAATAATGTGTCTTCATGTAGGTTTTCAGCCAACTCAAAGTCCATCTGAAGCGAAGTTATGCTTCGTTTTCTATATATCTTTTTGTGGATTGTTAATGCGTTTCTTCCTGAATAAGCCCCCATAACTTTTGCAGCTCGTCCGGTAGGAGCCAATAGGACTGTCTTTTTTCGGATAGCCGGAAGGCTCTTGACTAAAGCGCTGATTATTGTGGTTTTTCCGGTACCTGCATAACCCTTTAATATGAAGCAGGAATCATTGGAGAAGGTATGTATAAATTCAGCCAATAAGGAAAAGACTTCCTTTTGTTGGACGGTGGGGCGCCATGAGAATTGTTGTAAAAGAATATTGTTTATGAACACGCTCAAAGTTATCTAAAAAGGTTTGTCATTTCAATTGTAAAAGCTAATTTTGTTTGATTAGGAGTATTACCTTTACTTTATTTTTTTGACGAATGATATATATAGCAGACGATTTTCATCTCCACTATCTGGCCACATACACGCTTTGTATTCAGAGCGATTTTCAAAATGATCACCTCGTCGTGTTGGATGAAGAAAAGCAAGTTCTGGTTTACATGACTTATGATAATGTCAGCCCTTCAGCTGAGGCGGTGCGGATATTGAGTATGCCATTTCAGAACGTAATTGTCGGCCTTCCACATCAGAACTTAGTGTGGGTTCCTTCGGAAGTCTACCATGAGTCAGAGAAAGAGTTGTATACGAATTATTTTGTCGACTCGGAGGTGAACCGCATTATGTCTAAAGAGATTGCTGGCTTAGAGGTAGTGGCGCTGTATCAATATGATCAGTTGTTGTATAGTCGTTGGAAAAATTTATTTGCGGATGCTAGTTTCATCCCAAATTTTGAAGTAGTAATACGTCAGGTTCAGTCTAATATACCTATTCAGGGAGATGTACTAGGCGTTCATCTTTACGATGATCAGGCAGACATTTTTTTATTTATGAATGGGGAGCTGAAACTCTACAATACATTTGAGGTAGCTACTTCAGATGATTTGAGTTATTTTGTGCTTAATGTATTCAAAAACTTTGCTATAAAAAGTAAAGTGCCAAAAATTGTGTTGAGTGGTACGAACAAGGATTCGGAGTGGTTTGTTCGATTGAGCAGATATACAGATCATATCGAAATGATTAGACCGAAAGAGAAGTGGTCGGTACTTAATCTGGATGTCGAGCGTCAGCTGGAAGAGTTAAATGCTTTAACGGATAGTGTCCTATGCGTATAATAAGTGGTACTTTAGGAGGGATTCGGCTGAACCCACCAACAAATTTGCCCGTAAGACCAACTACGGATATCGCCAAAGAGGCTTTATTTAATATATTGCAACAGTATGTGGAATGGGATACTGTAGAATGTTTGGATCTCTTCTGTGGGACGGGAAATATTTCTTTTGAATTGGCCTCAAGAGGGGCTTTAGGAGTACAGTCTGTAGATATCCACAGTAAGTGCTTGTTGTATGTTCAAGATGTTGCCAAAAAGCATGACTTAAAAATGATCCGTACACGGAAAGCTGATGTGTTTAAATTTATTCAAAGTTGTAAAGACTCCTTTGATTTTATTTTTGCAGATCCGCCTTACGATATTGGTCAATTGCCCCAGTTGCCCGAATTGATACTGTCGAATAATCTTTTGAAATCAGGTGGTGTTTTGGTTGTTGAGCATCCTTCTATGCGTAAGTTGGCAGATCACCCTTTACACGTAGAAACCAGGAAATATGGTAATTCCTCTTTTAGTTTTTATAAAAAACCATAGCAGTCATGAAAATAGCTCTTTTTCCAGGATCGTTCGATCCATTCACGTTCGCTCACAAAGATTTGGTAGATCGCTCATTAACTTTATTTGATAAGGTACATATTGCGGTCGGTGTTAATGCTGCAAAAAGTGGATTGATGGATTTTGAACGACGAAAGAAAGCTATACAAGCGCTTTATAAAAATGAAGAAAGAGTCGTTGTTGATCTGTTTTCAGGTCTTACAGTTGATTATTGCAGACGTATAGGTGCTAAATTTATCCTTAGGGGATTGCGAAATTCTAAGGATTTGGAATATGAAGATGCAATAGCTCAGAATAATCTCATATTGGCGCCAGAGATAGAAACCTATTTTTTGCTAAGCCGTAGTGGTACTGGTCACATATCTTCGACTATAGTACGTGATATATTAAAAAATGGAGGTCTAGTCGATAGCTTGGTTCCTCCTGAAGTAAGAGCTTTTTTGGATACTAAGTCCTGAAAAATTTTATTTTGTTACCTTTTATTTTTCCATTTCCGCCGTTCTTGATGATTAGTGAGGCAATATTTCTTTTTACCGCGATATAGGACTCTCTGTCTTTTACTTCAATTAGACCTATATCATCTTTTTTTAAACCTTCGATTTGAAGGATATAGCCCACGATATCAATCTTGTTCACTTTATCTTTTTTTCCGAAGGGAATGTATAGAGTAGAATACGGTGTGTTCTCGGGCAGAGGATACTCGTCTTCTAGTATAATTTCTTGTGTATCTTCCGGAAGGTAAGCAAAATTGTCATCCGGTTTTAACATAATGACTACCTCTCCCGTATTGTTCATTCGGGCTGTTCGCCCATTTCTGTGAACGAAAGCATCTTCCTTGTTTGGTAATTGATAGTGTATGATTGTGTCGATCTCAGGAATATCCAAACCTCTGGCTGCTAAGTCGGTCGTAAGGAGTATCCTATTGCTATTATTTCTGAATTTTAGGATGGCTAATTCGCGATCTCGTTGTTCTAATCCGCCATGAAACATATCGTGAATCAATTCTCTATCTTCTAGTAGCTCACTAATATGATCGACAGCTTCCCGGTGGTTACAAAAGATAAGGATCTTTTGGTTGCCAAGACTACATAGCAGTCGGAATAGTGTTTTTAGTTTATGTTGAGCTGGAGATACTGTTTTTTTGAAATGTATTGCGGGTTTGTTTTCTGCATCCGCCAAAAAGTCAAGTTTGACCGGGTTATGCAATGAAAGAATATTTGGAAATTGATCCAGATCAGTGGCTGAGGTTAAAATTTTTCGTTCAATAGCATGTGTTGCTGTTGTAATGGTTGCGAGCTGATCCTGAAAGCCTAACTCTAAAGACTTATCAAATTCATCTAAAACCAGCGTATGGATACCATCTGTCGAAAAATGAAAGCGTTCTAGATGATATATTATCCGACCTGGGGTTCCGATTAATATTGCGGGAGCTTCTTTTAGTGCATTTCTTTCTATCTTGGTGTCGTGCCCCCCGTAACAACATAATATTTTATGTCCTTTGATGACTGTTTTAACAACAGATTCAATCTGTAGGGCTAGCTCTCTGGTGGGGACAATTAATAATACCTGTACCTGATTCTTTTTGTTTAGAATTAACTGTTCTATCAACAGACTAAAAGCCAATGTCTTTCCAGATCCAGTCGGGGAGAGAAGTATAAAATCTCTTTCTGAGCTAAATTGAGACAATGTCTCTTTTTGCATTTTGTTCAGATCTTCAATCTGTAGTCTTTTTAAAAGTGTTATCAATTCCATGCTGCAAAGATACTTTTTTCTAAGTGTTTTTCTGAGAAAGCGTTTTATAGTTGTGATGTAAAAACTTTTTTGGCATAAGTTTTGATAAGTACTTAGTATTCATAATTTAGGTTAATAATTGGTTAGTTAAAAAGCCTTCAATCTCCCCGATTGAAGGCTTTTTTTTCTGAAAGTTTTATTTGCTTTAGCAGATTTGTACACCATGGATATTTCATATATAATTTCTATTTTTGAATTATAGAATATGTGTTGTATATTAGTGTTATTAATACACTAAGTGTTAGCTGTGTTTAAGTCATAACCTTATAAAAGAAAATGAGTTTAATTATCGATGTACATGCGCGCCAGATTTTAGATTCGCGCGGGAATCCAACAATTGAAGTTGATGTTACTACACAAAATGGTTTTGTGGGTAGAGCTGCTGTTCCTTCTGGAGCTTCTACAGGTGTTCATGAAGCTGTAGAATTGCGTGATGGTGATAAAAAGAAATACTTGGGTAAAGGTGTTTTGAAAGCTGTAGAAAATGTTAATACGACAATAGCGCAAGCTTTGGAAGGTGTTGATGTTTTTGAACAGAATGCAATTGACAAGATCATGATTGATCTTGATGGTACTGAAAATAAAGGTAAGTTGGGTGCTAATGCTATTCTAGGTGTTTCTTTGGCTGTTGCTAAAGCAGCTGCACAGGAATCTCGTCAACCATTGTACCGTTATATAGGTGGGGTTAATGCAAATACACTACCTATCCCAATGATGAACATTATCAACGGTGGTTCGCATTCTGATGCGCCTATCGCTTTCCAAGAGTTTATGATTATGCCAGTTGGCGCACCTTCATTCTCTGAAGCGTTACGTTGGGGAACAGAAGTGTTTCATAATTTGAAGAAAATCTTACACGACCGAGGTTTATCTACTGCAGTAGGTGACGAAGGAGGTTTTGCGCCGACCTTTGATGGGACTGAAGATGCTATTGAGACTGTATTGAAAGCTATTGAATCAGCTGGTTATATCCCTGGCTCTGATATCTGTTTAGCATTGGATTGTGCAGCATCTGAGTTTTATGTAAACGGTAAATACGATTATACGAAATTTGAAGGCGAAAAAGGCGCGATTCGCAGCTCCGAAGAGCAAGCTGCTTATTTAGCAGAATTGTCTGAGAAATATCCGATCATTTCGATTGAAGATGGTATGCAGGAAGATGATTGGGCTGGATGGAAGTTGCTGACCGAAAAAATTGGTGGACGTGTTCAGTTGGTAGGTGACGATTTATTTGTTACAAATACAAAACGTTTGCAACAGGGTATCGATACGGGTACTGCAAATTCAATATTGGTTAAAGTAAATCAAATCGGATCGTTGACAGAAACGATTAATGCGGTGACACTTGCACAAAACAGTGGTTATACTTCGGTAATGTCTCACCGTTCGGGAGAAACGGAGGATTTTACAATCGCAGATTTAGCGGTAGCGTTGAACTGTGGTCAGATTAAAACAGGTTCTGCTTCACGTTCTGATCGTATGGCAAAATACAATCAATTGTTGCGTATCGAAGAAGAACTCGGTGCAAATGCGAGATTTATCGGCAAGAATTTTAAATACGCGATCAAGAAATAATAATGTATTTTGATTGTAAAAACAAAAGGAGGCTTAAGCCTCCTTTTGTTTTTACAATCAAATTTTATAAGTTTAAAGGTAAAGTCGAATCATTGTGTTATTTTTGTGTCATGGAAAGAATAGTTTCGTTAGTTAAAAACCGGTTCCTTATATCTGGTGTTGCTTTTTTAATATGGATGTTTTTCTTTGATAGATACGATGTAGCGACGCAGATAGGTTATCAACAGGAACGAAATAAGTTGGAGCAAGAGAAAGCTTTCTATTCGTCAGAGACTGAAAATATCGAAAAAGCGATTAAAGATGCTCAGTATAATCCTAGTGAAATCCAGCGTATCGCCCGTGAAAAATATAAAATGAAGAAGGCGAATGAGGATGTGTATGTAATCACTGAAATCGATCCTAAGGATTGATCAGTTGATTCTTTTCCCTTTTTTTGATTAATCCCCAATTTTGCAGATTCTCTTTTTCTTTGGGTAGCATAAAGTAATCCTCCTTGCTTGTGTCTTTCTCGGCCTGTAGTTCATATGCATTCGCACCTTTTGATAAAGTGGATAGTAACAGGAACAATGAGGTGACTATCCATGCAATCAGATTTTTCATGATTTTATTTGTTTCGAGTGTTATTTGTTTCTGTTAAAAGTAATTCGAATTTGCAGGATCAGATCTATGTTTTAGATGAGCACTATAAACTTTTCGGTGAAAGGAGGGCTTCGCTCGGTAAAGAGCTTTTGATTTTACGTACTGATATTTAGTTTTTGAATAGCGGGAACTGGCGTGTATGGCATAGGGGATAGTCTTGTTATACTAAAGTTAGGGCGGACTTGAGCGGAGTTTAACGGACTTTTATATGAAGGACAGTTGGATGCGGGCGCATTCTTAAAAAATATGAGGCATAAAAAAAGACCAATCGAAAGATTGGTCTTTTATCGTACCTAGGGCGGGAATCGAACCCGCACTCCCTTAACGGGAACAGGATTTTAAGTCCTGCGTGTCTACCAGTTCCACCACCTAGGCAACTGAGCGAAAGACGAGATTCGAACTCGCGACCCCAACCTTGGCAAGGTTGTGCTCTACCAACTGAGCTACTTTCGCTTGACGTGCTGCAAAGATAGATAGAAAATTGAAAATGTGAAATTTTTTATTTCATATTGGTCGAGGTTTCTTATAAAATGCTCAATCTGTGTGAATTAATTTTTAATGAAATGAAGATTTTACTTGTTGTAGGCTGTTTATGCAAGGTTTTTGCTTAATTTTGAGGACTAAAACAATAAAAAGGATATGAAATATCCATGTAGCAGAACCGCACAGACACGGGTGAGATTACTTTGGATATTCCGTATGATGATTAAAAAGCAAATTAAATATATATGAAAGAATTCGGTTTACTGATTGTTTTTCTCTTTTGTCTTTCTTCATCTGTATGGTCTGATACATACCCAGAGGTAGTATTTGATAATAGTCTGGTTAAAGGAAGTTACGCTAAAAGCAGTGTGCAATATGCAGGTGCAAGCTGGGTGGAAAATGTGAATGGACATTTATTAGTCTCTGATACGTTGTTTTTTACACCAGGTAATGCTTTATCTCTTCGATATCTTTCGGAAATTGAAGGGCACTGGGAGGTTAATATACGTTATAGTAGGCAGAAATATCATTATCGCTTTTCAAATACTGATTTCTTGAGTATTCGTATATACGTTAAGTCTAAATTCACAGATGTGAAGGATTTACCTCGACTATATGTCAGCCAAAAAAATACAGTTTCTGATACATTAGACGTAAGTAAATATATAGATGATTTTGAAATAGGTAAATGGGTACAGATAAAAATACCAACAAAGGATTTTAAGATACTCAATACAGACGAACCAATTAATGGTATACATTTTATACAGCATGCAACATCCAAGGATATTCATCATGTCTTTATAGATCAGATTGAGTTTTTGCCTCAAAAATATTCTGAAGTGAAATTGAGTTCGAAAGCGGTGTTGACGGATGCTGTTGCTTATGACAGGATTGTTCATCTGAAATGGCAACTCCCTTTAACTCCAAGTATACGCTACATCAAAATTTATCGGTCTGAAGATGGTCAGGTATTTAAGCCGATAGGGATGAGACCGGTGCAAATGCAGTCTAGTCTTGATGTCGTTCCGGTGGTCGGACAAAAGTATTTCTACAAGATTACCTGGATGGATTATAATTACGGAGAATCATTATTTTCCACAATAAAAGAGGCTTCCACAAAAAAGTTAGATAATAGTGATATCCTAGATCTTATTCAGATGGCCCATGTCAATTATTTTTTTGAAAATTTCGATATTAATAGTGGTATGTATATGCCGTATAGGTCTAAGGATAAGGCGGTGGTTTCAACAAAGGAGACAGCAAGCGCTATTTTGGCTTTACTTATTGGTGTCGAACGGAAGTTTATCCCTAAACAGGTCGTTTTAAACCGTGTTTCTAAGATTGCTTACTTTTTGTTGAGATCTCAAAATAAATACGGTGTGTTTCCAGCGTATTTTGATGGACGAAAAGGTGTTCCAGAATATAGGAGGGGATTTTCTTCCTATGACGTTAATGGAACGGCCTCGCTTATAGAGGCTTTGTTGATCGCGCGACAGTATTTTTCAGATGAAAATGAATCTGAGAAAGATCTTCGAAGTAGGATAACTGCCTTGTACGATAGAATTGATTGGCAGAAGCTGGTAGTTGATGACCGAAGTAATATCCTTCGGTCGAAATTAAGCTTGATGGAAGATGAAAAATCCGGAGCTTCGAATAGTATGACATTGTTGTCCGGTACAAATGATGCAATCAATACTTATTTACTGGCAATTGGTGCTTCGAGGTATCCTCTGCCGGCATCTGTTTATACAAATGCTGTTTATAATACTTTTAATGCCTATCGGTATGAAGCGTTAGAGGAATTGGATACAGACATATATGCTGATAGTTTAGTTCATGAAGATTTGTCAGCTGGATTAACAGAGATTGTTCAGGTTGATTCAGTCACGAGATTTTCCGTTTTACAGCCTTCTACAAAATTTGGTGTTTATCTTCCTATGGGGGAGCTAGCGGGGAGTTTAATGGATTTATACAAACCTTTCCTTACGATTCAACCCAAGATCCTAAGCGACTCCGTGATAAATTGGGATGAAGTTTTGGCGTCGTATGTTCATTATGTAAAGCGACGGGATAATGAATTGGGAGTTGGAACTACTGATAGTGATATTTGGGGCTTTTATCAACATAGAGACAGTGTAGGTAACTACAGGATAAATCCTGCAATAGCACCTTCGTCTATTATTGCTGATCCAGAGCTAGGGATAGCGTCCGTATTAGCATTGTATGGACAGTATGGACATATACTGTTTACAGAGTACGGTTTTCGGTCATGGTTGGATTTGCGGAATAATGATGTCTCTGATGAATATTTAGCGCTGAATCAAGGGGCAATTGCAGTAATGTTGGAAAATGCAAAATCAGGATTTATTTGGCAGTTATATAAAGAAATTCCTGAATTGAAGAAGGCCCGAAGAGAATTGTTTTTAAAAGGCGAAGAGCAGAATGACTAAATTTTGCTATATTAGTTTATACTTTGAAGAATTGTATTTTTAGATAGATTGTTATTATATGAAGAAGATCTTTTTGTTTTCAGTAAGTGCCACGGTGTTGTTTTTTGCATCATGTAAGCAACAGCAAATAGTTGTTAATCCTGGTGCAGTAGTTTCGAAGGACGGTACAGACGATGGCTTGAAAAATGTAAAAAGCGAGTTTGAGGACGCGTCAAGAACCTCCGAAGGTATTAAGTTTACATTGTCATCTGATTTGTTGTTTCCCACTAATTCGTCGTATTTGACCGATAAAGCAAAAGTAGAGCTTACCAAATTGTCGAAGTTGATGAAGGAAGATAAGACTAAAAAAATAAGGGTAGATGGTTATACGGACGCGACAGGTACAGAGGAATATAATGTTTGGCTGTCCGATAAGAGAGCGGCTTCTGTAAAGAAATATTTAGAGGAAGCTGGTGTGTCTGGCGGGCGAATCAGTACAAAGGGATTTGGTCCATCTAAACCTGTGGGGGATAACAAGACTCCTGAAGGTAGACAAAAAAATAGAAGAGTCGAAGTTACGATTCTGCAGTAACAGCTAGCTGTTATAAGGTGAAGATAATAGAAAGGTTGTATATTGATTTATACAACCTTTCTATTTAAGGGATAGCTATCTCTCAATCCTACAAAATATATAATTGATCCGAAAATGGGAAGAAGAAGCACAAGTAAGATTAATAGGATACGATCTGTCGATTTTTGAGCGAAATCTCTTTTGAATATATCAATCAACGCTAGTACGGCAAAAATCAAAGGGGCTAGACCAGCAATAGCAAATACCGCAAGAAGTATCATTTCTTGTGTACCTATATTTAAAAAAAGTAAAATATGCATGATTCTTAGGGTTTTCTAATTGGTTTTGAAATTTAATGTTTTTTGAATAAAATACAATCAAATATTTATTGGTTTTTTGTATTAATAAAGAAATGAGTGTGGAAATAATGTCGATAATATCTAGTCTTATTTGCCTATTTTTGTTTTGATTAAGGGGGATAGACTATGTATATTATATTTGATACCGAAACAACGGGTTTGCCGAAAAGATGGGATGCTCCGATTACCGATACGGACAATTGGCCTAGATGCATTCAAATTGCTTGGCAATTGCATGATGAATTAGGGAATTTGATTGAGCATCAGGACTATCTCATAAAACCGGATGGATTCGATATTCCTTTCGATTCCGAGAAAATACACGGAATTTCTACAGCTTTGGCCACTGAAAATGGTGTACCCTTACAGGATGTTCTTGTTAAGTTTAATGAAGCACTCTCAAAAGCTAAGTTTGTTGTAGGCCAAAATATCGGGTTCGATATTAATATTATGGGGTCGGAGTTTTACAGGTATAATGTAGAGTCTCCTATGAGTGGTATGCCTGTCTTAGATACATGTACTGAGGTGACGGCGAATCTACTTAAGCTTCCTGGTGGACGGGGTGGACGTTTTAAGTTACCTAACCTAACTGAGCTCCATTCTTATCTATTTGGGGTACCATTTGCCGAAGCACATAATGCAACGGCCGACGTAGAGGCTACCACTCGATGTTTCTTTGAGTTAGTACGCCAAGAGGTTTTTACGGCGGAAGACTTACAAGTTGATACCGGATATTTTGTTGACTTTAAACAGCATAATCCTTCGGCAATTTCTACGGTCGGACTTAAACATATTAATCTTAAAGCTGCGTCTGATGCTATCCGTGCACGAGATAAATCTGGACAAGATATTGTTATTGATGAAGAAAGTCTGGAGGCGCTAAAGAATGCCGCGTTCGCACACCTGCATAACCATTCTCAGTTTTCAGTTTTACAGTCTACGATTTCTATTGGAGATCTAGTATCGGCTGCGGCAAAATATAATATGCCTGCTGTTGCACTGACGGATCATGGTAATATGATGGGCGCTTTTCATTTTGTGAGTAAGGTCCTCGCTCATAATAAAGATATCGAAATAAAACAGAAAGAAGAAATTGAAGCTGGCTTAGCTCCTACAGGGCAGCTTATTAAGCCTATTGTGGGCTGTGAATTTTTTGTGTGTGAGGATAGGAAAGATAAAACTAGAAAAGACAACGGGTATCAGATTGTATTTCTAGCCAAGAATAAAAATGGTTATCATAACCTGGCCAAGATGGCATCAGCGGCTTATACAGAAGGTTTTTATTATGTTCCGCGGATTGATAAGAGCATTGTAGAGAAATATAAGGAAGATCTAATAGTTCTTTCAGGAAACCTTCAGGGGGAGGTGCCGAGTAAAGTGCTAAACGTGGGAGAGAACCAAGCTGAAGAGGCCTTGATATGGTGGAAGCAACAATTTGGCGATGATTTTTATATTGAGGTGATGCGCCATGGCCAAGAAGATGAGGAGCGTGTTAATGAGACTTTAATCCGTTTGTCGCGTAAGCATGAGGTGAAATTAGTGGCGAGTAATAATACCTATTATGTGAATAAGGTTGATGCCCATGCGCATGATATTTTACTGTGTGTAAAAGACGGAGAAAAACTTTCCACTCCAAAAGGCAGGGGAAGAGGGTTCCGTTTTGGTATGCCGAATCAAGAATACTACTTTAAATCTTCTGAAGAAATGAAGAAGGCTTTTACTAATTTGCCTGAAGCTATTTTGACAATTCAGGAAATTTTGGATAAAGTCGAAATATTTTCGCTCAATCGGGATGTCCTCTTGCCTAAATTTGAAATACCTGCAGAATTTCAGCATGCAGAAGATGAAGTGGATGGAGGTAAGCGAGGTGAAAATGCGCTGTTGAGACATTTAACTTATGTTGGGGCCAGCAAAAGGTATAAGGAAATTGATGAGGTGGTAACTGAACGTTTGGATTTTGAATTGGCTACTATCGAACGTACAGGATATCCAGGTTACTTTTTGATCGTACAGGATTTTATTGCAGAGGCTCGTAAAATGGGGGTTTCTGTAGGACCAGGGCGCGGATCTGCTGCGGGGTCTGCCGTAGCCTATTGTCTAGGTATTACGAACCTAGATCCTATTCAGTATGATTTACTATTTGAACGGTTTTTAAATCCTGACCGTGTATCCATGCCGGATATTGATATCGATTTTGATGATGAGGGACGCGGTCGTGTCATGCAATATGTAATTGACAAGTATGGAGCATCACAGGTTGCGCAGATTATTACCTACGGGACGATGGCCGCAAAATCTTCGATCAAAGATACTGCTCGTGTTTTGGATCTACCTCTTTCGGATGCCAATGAGATTGCTAAATTAATTCCAAACTTGAAACTAAGCAAGATTTTCAATTTGGAAGAAAAGGCACTCAAAGAAGTGTTGCGTACGGAGGAATTAGATGCGGTCAATCGTCTGAAATCTTTGGCCGATGGCGCAGGACTGGAGGCTGAGACAATCAAACAGGCGAGGGTGCTTGAGGGCTCTATGCGTAATACAGGAATCCATGCTTGTGGTGTTATTATTACGCCGGATGATATTACCAATTTCGTTCCTGTTTCCTTAGCGAAAGACTCTGACTTGTATGTCACCCAGTTTGATAACTCGGTAGTAGAGAGTGCTGGACTGCTCAAAATGGACTTTTTGGGGTTAAAGACATTAACGCTGATAAAGGATACGGTCGCGAATGTGAAATTGAGACATGGTGTAGAATTGGATCCAGATGAATTTCCTATTGATGATGAGTTGACATATGAGCTGTTCCAGCGTGGAGAGACTATTGGGGTGTTCCAGTATGAATCTCCTGGTATGCAGAAATACATGAAGGAGCTGAAGCCTACTGTTTTTGCGGATTTGATTGCCATGAACGCGTTATATAGACCTGGTCCAATGGAATATATCCCTTCTTTTATTAAGCGGAAGCACGGAATTGAGCCCATTGTCTATGATTTGGATGCTTGTGAAGAGTATTTGAAAGAGACGTACGGGATTACGGTTTATCAGGAGCAGGTGATGCTTTTGTCGCAAAAGTTGGCTGGGTTCTCCAAAGGTGATGCCGACGTACTGCGTAAGGCAATGGGTAAGAAGCAGAAGGCAGTACTTGATAAAATGAAACCTAAGTTTGTCGAACAAGCGGTAGAAAAAGGCCATAGTGCCAAAGTGCTTGAGAAGATTTGGACGGACTGGGAGGCTTTTGCAAGTTATGCATTCAACAAATCCCACTCCACATGTTATGCGTGGGTGGCTTATCAGACAGCTTATTTAAAAGCGAATTATCCTGCAGAATATATGGCTGCTGTACTCTCTAATAATATGAATGATATCAAGCAGGTTACCTTCTTTATGGAAGAATGTAAACGAATGGGATTGCTCGTTTTAGGCCCGGATGTCAATGAATCGCATTATAAGTTTACTGTAAATGAGAAAGGAGCTATTCGCTTTGGTATAGGAGCTGTGAAAGGTGTTGGTGCAGGAGCTGTAGATACGATTGTGCAGACACGTAGTGAAGGACCCTATAAATCGATATTTGATTTCGCAAAGCGAATCGATTTACGTTCGGCCAATAAGAAAGCTTTTGAAAGTTTGGTGCATGCTGGCGGTTTTGATAGTTTTACGGATACACATCGTGCACAGTATTTTTATAAAGATGGTGACAATAGTACTGGGATAGAAAAGGCTATTAAGTTTGGCCAACGTTTTAAGGAAAATGAACAATCGGCCCAGGCTAGTCTATTTGGCGGAGGGGCGGCTGCCGATTTGCCAGAACCTGTCCTAGCGCCGTGTACACCATGGGGACTGATTGAAAAGTTGAAATACGAAAAGGATGTAATTGGAATCTATCTTACGAGTCATCCGCTTGATAACTACAAGTTTGAGATCCAGTATTTTTGTAGTAATACGGTGAGGGATCTACAATTGATAAATAAAGTCAAAGCCTCTGAGGTAGAAGAAGATGTATTATTGGATTTCAATAGAATCAAAAATAAGGAGGCTGTTGTTGGTGGTATAATAGCCAATGCTGCTCATCGGGTTTCTAAAAATGGTAAGCCTTTTGGTTCTTTTGTGATAGAAGATTATTCCGATTCTTATGAGATAGCTGTTTTTGGAGAGGACTATGTTAAGTTTAAAGGCTATTTGCAGGATGGTTATTTTGTCCAGATTCGAGGATTGGTACAGGAGCGTTTTAAGCAGGTGGGGAATTGGGGTTTTGAGATCAAGAGTATTCAATTACTGTCTGATCTACGTGATAAACTAGCAAAGAGTTTTACGATACAGATCGCTTTGCAGCAGCTTAACGAAGAGATGATCCGCGCGATTGATGGGCTGGTCAATGCGACAGTTGAAGAGGGAGAGTTACCCAATTGTAGTTTAAAATTTACAGTCATGGATTTGCAGGAAGGATTTCTTGTCGAGATGCCGGCTAAAACAACTAAAATAAAGTTGACTAATGAGTTGATAGATGAGTTGGATAAAATGGAGGGTGTCAAGTATAAATTAAATTGATAAGGTATAGATATTTATTACAATCCGATTAGATTACAATTGTGGGCAATTGATTATATTTGTATTAAATTATAAAAAGAGGATATTATTATGGCATTAGAAATTACAGATAGCAACTTTGAAGAGCTTGTTTTGAAAGCGGATAAACCTGTATTAATTGATTTTTGGGCAGAGTGGTGTGGTCCTTGTCGTATGGTAGGTCCGATCGTAGATGAGATCGCAAAAGAATACGACGGTAAGGCTGTTGTTGGTAAAGTAAACGTAGACAATAACCCAGAGATATCGGTTCGTTTTGGTATCAGAAATATTCCTGCATTATTGTATTTTAAAAATGGTGAAATTGTAGATAAGCAGGTTGGTGCAGTTCCAAAATCAGTACTGGCTGAAAAATTGGATAAGCAATTATAAAATTATTTAAAAATATATTTAGGAAAAGCACTCAGAAATGAGTGCTTTTTTGTGTTCTATACTTTCTTAACCTACATTAAGTTTTGGGAATGACAACCGTATTATCTTTGTAGTGTAAACTTAAGGAGGTAATATAAATGAAAACTGTAGAAAATATTTTTAACCCAAAGCCAGCCCATTTCGTAGGAGATGGATTTAGAGTTCATAATTTTATTCCGAGTTATGCTCCGATGTCAAGGATGAGTCCATTTATTATGTTGGATTATAATTCAACATATAATTTTCCACCAAGTGCCATCCCTAAAGGTGTAGGTGTGCATCCACATAGAGGTTTTGAAACGGTGACTATAGCCTACAAAGGACGTGTAGAGCATGGTGATAGTTCTGGAGGAGGAGGTGTAATAGGTGAAGGGGACGTACAGTGGATGACAGCGGCCTCTGGTGTATTGCATAAGGAATTTCACGAAACAGAATGGAGTAAAACAGGGGGGGATTTTCAGATGGTACAGCTTTGGGTAAATTTACCAGCTAAAGACAAAATGAGTGCGCCTAAATACCAGGCGTTGGTGCATGCAGATATACCTAAGGTAGAATTGGAAAAAAATGCAGGGATAATTGAAGTGATATCAGGAGAATATAATGGTATTAAAGGAGGGGCGTCTACCTTTACGCCTTTGCACATGATGAACGCTAAGCTTAACAAAGGAGCTGTTGTCGAATTTGATTTTCCAGCCCATTTCAATACAGCATTATTGGTTATCTCAGGGAATGTTACTGTGAATGATACATTTAAAGCTGCTACGGATAAAATGGTTCTATTTTATAACGATGGGGATAAATTCACTGTTAATGCGGATGATGATGCTATAGTTCTGGTGTTAAGTGGGGAGCCTATTGATGAACCAATTGCATCCTACGGTCCGTTTGTAATGAATACAATGGAAGAAATACAGCAGGCCTTTGAAGACTTCAATACAGGCAAATTTGGAAATTTGGAATAAATAAAAAAAAGAGCGGTATACCCGCTCTTTTTTATTTTACCTTATACATTTCTTCACGCTGTGCTTGTACAGCTTCTGAATTGATGTATTCGTCATAGGTCATCAGCTTGTCTATGATTCCATTGGGTGTTAATTCAATAATACGATTTGCGACTGTTTCCGTTAATTCATGATCTCGAGATGTAAACAACATTGAGCCTTTGAAATCTTTCATGCCGTTGTTTAATGCTGTAATGGATTCGAGATCCAAGTGGTTTGTCGGTTCATCGAAGATTAAAAAGTTTGCACCTTGTAACATCATTTTGGAAAACATACAACGCATCTTTTCTCCTCCAGATAGAACAGATACTTTTTTCATAACCTCTTCGCCAGAAAATAGCATTTTACCTAAGAAACCGCGTATAAACTGCTCATCTGCATCTGGATTGGATGTGTAGCCTCTTAACCAATCTACAAGATTGTCAGATACACCGTCAAAATAGGATGAGTTGTCCATCGGCATATCTGCAGGAGTGATGGTAATTCCCCATTTGATATCCCCTTGGTAATCTGTATCACGACCGGAGATAATATCATAGAATGCCGAAGTAACCAAGGAATTGGCTCCTAATACAGCTATTTTATCACCTTTATTGATCATGAAAGTAATGTCTTTGAAGAAAACTTCGCCATTTACTGTCTTGCTCAATCCTTCTACATGCAACGTTTGATCTCCAGGTTCTCTGTTCATCGTGTTGAACATGATAGCAGGATATTTACGATTCGAAGGTTGGATTTCATCAATATTGATTTTATCTAAGGCCTTTTTACGTGATGTAGCTTGTTTTGATTTTGAGGCATTTGCTGAGAAGCGACGAATAAATTCTTGAAGTTCTTTTACCTTATCTTCTGTTTTCTTATTCTGATCTGCTCGTTGTTTTAAGGCTAGTTGTGAAGATTCGTACCAAAAAGAGTAAGCACCAGTATAGATCGTCATCTTTCCAAAATCTATATCAACAGTATGTGTACATACAGCATCCAAGAAGTGACGGTCATGGGAAACGACTAGTACGATCGCTTCGTAAGAAGCTAAAAAGTCTTCTAACCAAGCAATAGTCTTAATGTCCAGGTCGTTGGTAGGCTCATCGAGAATTAAAATGTCAGGTTTTCCAAATAAGGCTTGTGCCAATAAGACACGAACTTTTTGATTACCATCTATTTCTGAGACTAACTTATAATGGAATTCTTCTTTAATACCTAAACTGCTTAAAAGGGTAGCGGCATTGGACTCCGCGTTCCATCCGTCCATTTCAGCAAATAAGCTCTCTAGTTCTCCTGCACGCTCACCATCTGCATCAGAGAAGTCTTCTTTCATGTAGATAGCGTCTTTCTCTTTCATGATTTTGTACAGCTCTTGATTTCCCATCATTACAGTTTCTAAAACTGTAAATTCGTCGAAAGCATAGTGATCTTGACTTAAGACCGACATTCTATCTCCAGGAGTGAAAGAAACAGATCCTGTAGTTTGATCCACCTCTCCAGAGATGATCTTTAAAAACGTGGATTTACCCGCACCGTTAGCACCAATAATGCCGTAACAGTTTCCAGGAGTGAATTTTAAATTGACATCCTCGAATAGCACACGTTTGCCAAAACGAAGGGATAGATTGGATACATTAATCATGGCGCAAAGATAAGGTTTATTTTATTTACCAACCCTATTTTATGGCAAATTCGGTAGTGATGGTTCTCTTGAATTCGATCACTTCGGGCGCGATTTTAAACCCTTGTCCTCCAAAACCTTTGTTGTACGTATCTATGCGTTCGCCACTACTGTAACCTGTGGCATCGCTACCTGATCCGTCATTGGATAGGAATAGAAGTTTTCCTAGTCTGACATCGGCTCTATCGGCAATTTTATTCGCAGATTTTAATGCATCGTCATAGGCGATCAGGTCGGCTTCTCTAAGGATGCTGTCAGCCTTAGAGTGATTAAATTGAATCTGAGCGATGCTACTTATTTTTGTGTCTAATAATTTCGCGGTTAGCTCCGTGAACTTATTCAAATCATGAAGGACGAAATCTATAGTTTGTTGAGCTTGAAATCCTACAAATTTGTAATTGCTACCCACATATTGGTAGTCTTTGTTGGCCGATATACTACTGGTCTTGATATCCTGTTCTTTATTTCCAAAACTTTCAAGTATACGCATTACTGTATCTACAGTCGCTTGTGTCTCTCGAACGGCATCCACCATTTTTGGTTTTGAAAAACTAGCGTTGATGGTTAATGTAACTTGATCGGGCATTACGCGGATTTTTCCTTCGCCACTGACTCGGATATGGTTCTGATTTTCCGTATTACTGTTACTACAGGAAATAAATGTAGCAGTTGCAAAAATACATGTAATCAAAAGGGGAAGTGATTTGAATTGTTTTGCCATAATTTTATATTTAAATAAGGATGAAACTAGGCAATAATTTCCATAAATAATTTTACAGATTATACCCGATGTTTTTTTTGTGCACTTTGCTGGGGAATCGCTCCGCATATTGTAAAACCAACGTGTTCATGTAGAAGTTACTTATACATTTATCTGCTTCAGAAATAAGATCTTCAATTTGGGTGTTTTGATTCTCTACATGGATAAAACCAAATGCAGCTAACTGATCATCCTTAAAATAAATGTAAGATTTTTCATCTAAACACCTCCCTTGATCCATAATTAGAAAAGTACTGCGTTGTCTAATTACTGAATCTAATGCTTGGTTTACTTGGTCATTATAATCTTTTACAGCAGCAATGTTGTTGTAATCTACAGCTATTTTATGTTCTGGACGTACGGAGTAAAAATAACATAATTTTGGTGAGAGTTCATATTCATCCATTAATTTTAGAAGGAGCTGATTCGCTTCTATTGCACGTTCAAAATACTGTATCGCTTTGGCTTGCTTGTTGAATGTTGAAACCAATAAACGTTTGTAGCCTCGTTGGTCCTCGTATTCAAAGAGACCGAACTTAGGTTCAAACTTTTTTAACGCTTGATTGTGTATCGGCCAATGTTGCTTTATCATTTTACACTCCATGAGAAGTGCCATTAATTCGGTACCACTCTCTTGATAGTCAATGCGGTGAATTTCGTTAATGAATAATTGCCTTTTTTGAGAGCTATTATTTCCACTAAAGTGACTTAATACTCTCTTTTTTATGTTCACCGCCTTCCCTATATAGACTATTTTGTCGCTTTTATTCTTGAAAAAATAAATGCCAGCAGACTCTGGCAATTGCAAAAAGTCTTCTTGATTGATGTGAGTAGGTAATCTATGCTCTTTGGTGTTTTTTAGTGTTGTCCCAATAATTGACTCGGTATCGTTTTTTAGAAGTCTTTCGAATAGTGTGACCGTAGCCTCTACGTCGCCCATAGCGCGATGACGGTGATGAATCGGTATCTCTAGATTTTGACATAATTTGCCAAGACTATAGGAAGCTAGATTAGGGAAGATTTTGCGGGATAGGCGAACTGTACAAAGTTTTGGCGCCTTCCAGTCATAACCCGCTTTCTTGAGTTCTTGATTTATAAAAGAGTAGTCGAAATTAACGTTGTGTGCAACGAATACACGCTTCTGTAATATGCTGTAGACTTTTTTTGCAATATCACTGAATGATGGAGCATGAGCAACCATATCGTTATTGATTCCAGTGAGTGATTGAATATGATAAGGAATGATGGTTCCAGGGTTGACGAGTGTTTCGAATTTCTCTAAGACATGTTCTCCATTGTGTACTATAATAGCGATTTCTGTAATTCCATTATCCCCTGCATAAGAGCCTGTAGTCTCTATATCCACTATTGCATATTCCATATTCCAAAAATACTAATTATATTAGTTGGTAGTGAGCAGATTTTTATTAATTTTATTGTAATGAAAAAACGCTTAATATTCTTAATTGTCGGAGGCCTATTTTTGGGTAGCCTTTTTGCTCAAGGTCAAGGCAAAAGCTTTTACAAACTGCCAGTGTATGGTAAGTATTTTGAAACAACGGAGCAGTTTCATCGTGTTGATACTGTAAAATATGGAGATATGCCTACTGGCGTGAAAAAGCTGTATACGAATAGTGCAGGGCTATTTGTTACTTTTAGATCTAACTCTCCACAATTATATGCAAAGTGGTGTACCACAGATAAAAAAGTAGGACTTAACCTCACTGCTATAGCAAATAAGGGATTAGACGTCTATATCAGAAATGGAAAAGGAATGTGGCAATATGCTGGTTCTAAGGGGACGATTAACTCTTGTGAAGAATCCTTGATTTTAGAGGACCTTGATAATACGGATAAGGAGTTTTTAATTTATCTTCCGCTATACGATGAAACTAAATCTTTAGAGATTGGAGTGCAAAATGGATCTAGTTTTGCCCCTTTGTCTAATCCTTTTAAAGGTAATATCGTTGTGTACGGGTCTAGTATTGTTCATGGGGCTTCAGCTAGTCGTCCAGGTATGGCGTATCCTGCGATTCTGTCGAGACGTACAGGGTTTAATTTTTTGAATTTTGGGGTGAGCGGTAGTGCGAAAATGGAGAAGGGAGTTGTGCACATGTTGGGAGATACCAATCCTGATTTATTTATTTTGGATTGTGTGCCTAATTCTTCACCCGAACAAGTTACGGAACGGACATCCTATTTGGTGTCTTACTTGCGCGATAAACATCCGAATACACCGATCATTATGATTCCGTCAGTAGTAAGGGAACTTAGTCATTTTAATCAGAGCTGGGGTAAGCGTAACACGCAGCAAAATGACAATTGGAAAGCGGAATACGATAAGCTCCTTGCGAAAGGTATGAAATCGCTTTATTATCTGGATACTGACCGTTTATTGGGGGATGATCATGAGGCGACTACCGATGGTACACATCCCAGCGATTTAGGTTTCATGCGGATGGTAGCGGAAATTGAACCTTTCGTACTCGATGTTATCAAGAAGCACCAGATCAATTAATAAAGAAAAGGTCTAAGTAATTACTTAGACCTTTTCTTTCAGAAGAGTATTAGAACTCTTTTCTACCGGGATATTCTAGAAGTGCTCTTTCTAAGCAGATTAAAGCACGTTTCAAATCTTCTTGATTTAGGACATAGGCTAGACGAACTTCATTTAATCCTAGCCCAACAGTACTGTAGAAACCTGTTGCTGGCGCCATCATGACCGTTTCGTTTTCGTAAGAGAATTTTTCCAACATCCATTGGCAAAATTTATCTGCGTTGTCAATTGGTAATTTTGCTACAACATAAAATGCCCCCCCGGGGTTAGGGCAGAATACGCCATCAATTTTATTTAACCCTTTTACTAATGTATTTCTACGGGCTGTATATTCTTTTGAAACCGCTTCAAAATAGGAATCAGGCGTGTCTACGGCGGCTTCGCCTGCAATTTGCCCTTCTAATGATGGGCTTAGGCGTGCTTGGGCAAATTTTAAAGCAGTTTGATAAAGACCTTTGTTTTTAGTTATCAAGCAACCGATTCGGGCTCCGCAGGCAGAGTAACGCTTTGATACGGTGTCTAAAACAACAACATTGTTTTCAAGTCCCTCTAAGTGCATAGGAGAAATAAATTCACGACCGTCGTAGCAGAATTCTCGATAAGCTTCGTCGGAGAAAAGGTATAAATCGTGCTTGATACAGATGGCCTTTAACGCTTCTAATTCTTCACGTGAATAAAGATACCCTGTTGGATTGTTTGGATTGCATATCGCAATAGCTTTTGTTTTTTCGGTAATAACCTTTTCGAAATCAGCGATAGAGGGCAATGCAAAGCCATTTTCTATATGAGATACTATCGGTTTTATTATTATATCTGAAGAACAGGCAAATCCGTTGTAGTTTGCGTAAAAGGGTTCTGGAATGATGATTTCTTCACCTGGGTTAAGACAGGATTGCATGGCTATTGTGATAGCTTCGGAACCACCATTTGTAACCAAAATATCGGTAGGTTGTATATCGTATTCTAGTTTATTGTAATATTCTGCTAGTTTATTACGATAGGAGGCGGTTCCCTCAGAAGGAGTATAGGCCCACACTTTAAAGTCTATGTTTTTTAAAGCGTTTAACATTATCTCCGGTGTTTGGATATCAGGCTGTCCAATGTTTAAATGATATATTTTCTTTCCTTCCTTTTTCGCATGATCTGCAAAAGGAGTAAGTTTTCGTATTGGAGAAGCTGGCATATCCATGCCTTTTTGTGATATCTTTGGCATATAACTATAGTTTAATGTGTTAAAATAGTGTACAAAGATACGAAAAGAGAGGGTATAAAAAAGCCGTAACAGTTTTGATCGGTTACGGCTTTTTATATGCTTTTTGGGTTGTTGTTTTATTCAACGTTACCTTTTACGGTCAATGTCTTTACAGGAGTCTTAGTGTTTGACTTAACAGTAAACGATTTTGTGAAAGGGCCTTTAGTTGCTGCATTGTATGTTACTTTAATTTTACCGGAATCACCTGGTTTAATTGGAGCTTTTGAAAAATCAGCAACAGAACACCCGCAGGATGGAGCGACTTCAGAAACAATAATAGGAGCATCTCCACCATTAGTGAATACGAATTCATAGCTCGCAGGCTTGTTAAAAGGTATAGTGCCAAAATCGTGGGTTTCTTTCTCAAATTTGAATTCTCCAACTGCGACAGCCATCGCAGATAATGAGATGAAAGCAATTAATACTGTTGCTATATTTAATAAATTTTTCATATGTGTTTTGTATTATATTTTTATCTGTCATATGGAATACACATGATTGTTCGGGCTTCGCGCTTTACATGAGTAATTCATATTTTGTAATTAACTAGTTTTTGTATCTATAAATTGTATACTTAACTCTCTTCAATAGATATGCCAAAAGTAATTGTTTTATTTGAACATACTTTGACGGCAGTCTTTAACAACAATATTTTTACATTAATTGTTTGTCTATTGGACTAGAATATGTGACTTGTAATTTAAATTATACCTTCTTTTAGCAGATCTTGGATATGTATTATGCCGGAGTAATCACCATTTTGCGTAATTAATAATTGAGAAATGTTATTTTCTCTCATTTTATGTAAAGCATTTGCAGCAAGTTCGCTTACCTCAATTTCCTTTGGTTTTTTAGACATGATGTCAGCAGCCCTTAATCCGGAAATATCGTCATATTTTTCTAGCATTCTCCGGATATCACCATCTGTAATAATACCTACAATCTGTTCGTTGTCAATGACTGCTGTGGCGCCTAGACGATGCTTTGTAATAGTTATTATCAGTTGTTTTATGGAATCCTCTTTGTGTACAAAGGGTTTCGCATTGAGGTTGGAGACATCACCTACCTTGAGATAAAGTTGCTTACCAAGCGCTCCGCCTGGATGGAATTTGGCAAAGTCCTGGTCTGTAAATTGTCTTGCGGTCTGTAAGCATACTGCTAATGCATCGCCCATTGCTAGTTGTGCGGTCGTACTTGTCGTAGGAGCTAGGTTATTGGGGCAAGCTTCTTTTTCTACCGTAGTATCTAGCACATAGTCAGATTGTTCTGCTAGATAAGATTTTGTGTTCCCTACAAGACCGATAAGCTTATTTTGTGTTTGTTTGAGAAAAGGAATTAAAACTTTTATCTCGGGGGTATTTCCGCTTTTAGAGATTGCGATGATTAAGTCATCTTTCTGTATTATTCCCAAGTCCCCATGTATAGCGTCAGCAGCATGCATAAAGATGGAGGGTGTACCCGTAGAGTTTAGGGTTGCAACAATTTTCTGAGCAATGATGGCACTTTTTCCGATGCCGGTTAGGATTACTCTTCCGCGAAGGTTTAGAATAAGGTGTATAACCTGCACAAAATCATCATTAATTTTGGTTGCTAAATTTAGTAGGGCTTGAGCTTCAAGCTCCAGTACTGCGATGGCCTCTTTTTTTATTTCTGAATTGCTTTTCACGGAAAATCTCCTTATTTTTATAATACAATTCACAAAAATAAGTTATTTAAATTTTAGATAGGTGACCACCTTCTAATTTTGTAGCTGCGCAGATGGAAATAGAAAAATCTTTGTACGACAATCTCCAAGAGTTCTTTGGTTTTGATACATTTAAAGGGGATCAAGAAGCCATTATTACTAACATTTTAAATAAAAAAGATACCTTTGTTATCATGCCCACGGGAGGGGGCAAGTCAATTTGCTATCAATTGCCCGCATTGATGAGCAATGGTACAGCTATAGTAATATCGCCTTTGATAGCCTTAATGAAAAATCAGGTGGATCAATTACGTGCTTTTGGGGGAACAGATAGTATTGCACACTTTTTGAATTCTTCGCTTACAAAAGGTGAAATTACCAAAGTAAAAAGTGATGTTACTGAAGGCAAGACAAAGTTACTTTATGTCGCTCCTGAATCCTTGTCGAAAGAAGATAATGTACAGTTTTTGAAAAATATAAAGGTTTCCTTCGTTGCTGTAGATGAAGCCCATTGTATTTCGGAGTGGGGACATGATTTTCGCCCGGAGTATCGCAAGATACGTTCGATTATTAATGGAATAGGCGAGGATATCCCAATTATTGCGCTGACAGCTACCGCTACTCCAAAAGTACAGTCTGATATCCGAAAGAATCTACAGATGAATGATGCTACATTGTTTAAGTCGTCATTCAATCGTTCTAATTTATTTTATGAGGTTAGAAGTAAAAAGAATGTTGTGAAGGAGATCGTTAAGTTTATTCGTGGAAACGCTGGTAAGACTGGGATAATATACTGTTTGAGTCGGAAGAAGGTTGAGGAAATTGCGGAGGTGTTAAATATTAATGGAATTAAGGCTCTTCCATACCATGCTGGGTTGGATGCTAAAACCCGTGCTGATACGCAAGATAAATTCCTTATGGAAGATGTTGAAGTAATAGTCGCTACAATAGCTTTTGGAATGGGGATTGATAAGCCGGATGTACGTTATGTTATACATCACGATATTCCAAAGTCTATGGAGGGATATTACCAAGAAACGGGACGTGCTGGTCGTGACGGAGGTGAAGGAGTCTGTGTATCGTTTTATTCCAAGAAGGATGTTGAGAAGCTGACGAAATTCATGAAAGATAAACCTGTCTCTGAACGTGAGATAGGTACGCAAATTCTTAAAGAAGTTATTGATTACTCGGAGTCGTCTGTTTGTCGCCGAAAACAAATATTACACTATTTTGGAGAAAAATTTGATGAAACGGGTTGTAATAGTATGTGTGACAACTGTCGTGCACAAAAGATGTATTTCGATGCGGAAGAGGATCTTATAAAAATGTTGAGTTTTATCAAAGAAGAAGGGGATAAATTTGATGACCATCATATTATCAATGTGTTTTTGGGACAGAATAACCAACCGATTTCTTCTTATAAACACGACGATCATAAGTTATTCGGTTCTGGCAAGGAACAGGGGGTAAACTATTGGAATTCCCTAATTCGACAAGCGGAACTCGCAGATTTTATAAAGAAAGATATCGACCATTATGGGCTACTCGCCCTGACAGAAGACGGTAAACGTTATCTCAATAATCCATATGCTATTAAGTTTATCCTTAATAAACCTATGGAGGCTGCTGATGAGGATGGGGCCGAGGAACCAAAGCAATCCTCAGGAGCTCTTGATACCGAACTGTTGGGGATGTTGAAAGATCTACGTAAGAAAATTGCCAAACAGAAGTCTTTGCCTCCATTTGTCATTTTTCAGGACCCTTCGTTGGAAGAGATGTGTACCCTATATCCGATAACAATGGAGGAGATGAAACAAGTGCATGGAGTAGGTGCTGGTAAAGCGGTGAAGTTTGGAGCTTCCTTTGTGGAATTAATTAAGGGTTATGTGGAAGAAAAAGGAATCGATAGACCCCAAGATTTAATTGTCAAAAGTACGGCAAACAAATCTGCGTTGAAAGTAAGTATTATTCAGAATATTGACCGAAAAATAGGTTTAGAAGATATTGCTTCATCTAAAGGAATCACCTATGAAGATTTGCTGAAGGAAGTCGAGTCTATTGTGTATTCCGGAACGAAACTCAATATTAGTTATTTTGTTGATGAAATGATTGATCAAGATAGGCAGGACGAAGTGTATGATTATTTTAAATCAGCGGAGGTTGACTCTATCAAAGAAGCTTTGGCTGAGTTAGGAGAGGTAGACTACACGTATGAGGATATTCAACTTATGCGGATCAAATTTATATCAGAATTAGGAAATTAGGAAATTAGGAAAAAGATGATTGATAAATATTTGCCAGAGATCAAAAATGGCGGTTCCAAGCAGTTCTTTTTGATGGCTGGACCTTGTGCAATTGAAGGGGAAGAAATTGCGTTTCGAATAGCGGAGCGGATTATTCGTATCACAGATTCGTTGGGTATTCCCTTTATTTTCAAAGGGTCTTATAGAAAGGCAAATCGTTCAAGGATTGATTCTTTCACAGGGATAGGCGACGAAAAAGCACTTAAGATTTTAGAAAAGGTGGGACGTGAATTTGGGATACCTACGGTAACAGATATCCATGAAAGTCATGAAGCTGCAATGGCAGCAGCCTATGTTGATGTTTTACAGATTCCAGCATTTTTATGTAGACAGACAGAATTGTTAGCTGCAGCAGCAGAAACAGGGAAAGTGGTTAACATTAAGAAAGGACAGTTTTTATCTGCTGAGTCAATGGCATTTGCTGTTGATAAAGTTAAAGATTCTGGAAATGATAAGGTGATCTTGACGGATAGAGGAAACTCATTTGGTTATCAGGATTTGATAGTAGATTTTAGAGGTATCCCGACGATGCGTTCTTTTCAAGTACCCACCGTAATGGATTGTACACATTCTTTGCAACAACCTAACCAAACAACGGGAGTAACTGGAGGGAAGCCCGCTTTGATTGAGACCATTGCTAAAGCTGCTATTGCAGTGGGAGCCGATGGTCTTTTTATTGAAACACATCCTGACCCTGCAAATGCAAAGTCTGATGGTGCAAATATGCTACATTTGGATTTGCTTGAGGGACTGATGCAAAAACTGGTACGTTTACGTGAGGCGGTCATGTAGGAGAAAATAGCAAGATGATGTTTTCGGTTTGTTGTTGAAATTTTAAACAGTAAAGGCGTTTTTTAGGAACGCCTTTACTGTTTAATTTATTTTCGGATTTTTTAGAATATTTTTTAAGTTTCTCCTAAAAAATACTTTTATTTACAGAATAAATGACAATTATAACAGCTATCCTTAATTAATGGAACATCTTATTTCGACTATTTCAAGTTATGTTTGGAGCGATTTTTTTATTTACTTCTGTTTGTCGATAGGCCTTTATTTCTCTTTGCGGACAGGATTTCTTCAAATTCGTTACTTAAAAGAGATGGTTCACCTTCTTTTTAAGAAGAAGAAGTCGAAAGAGGGAATATCTTCGTTTCAAGCTTTTGCGTTGGCAATCTCTGGACGTGTAGGTACAGGTAACATCGTTGGTGTTGCTACAGCCATATTTATGGGAGGGCCCGGTGCTGTCTTTTGGATGTGGATCATAGCGTTTTTGGGATCTGCCTCTGCTTTTGTAGAATCGACTCTAGCGCAGGTTTATAAACAAAAAGAGGGTGGAGAGTTTAGAGGTGGGCCGGCTTATTATATAGAAAAGGGATTGGGGGTAAAGTGGTATGCAGTTTTGTTTGCAGTAATAACTATTTTGAGTACCGGATTTCTACTCCCTGGGGTTCAGAGTAATGCAATTAACAGTACGATAACAAATGCATTTGAATATTCCAACACTGTGATTTCTTTAGGTAGTTTTGATATGACTGTAAGTTGGGTGGGAATTGTAGTCGTACTATTACTTATAGTTATTATTATAGGTGGAGTGAAGCGATTGGGACAAGCCTCTGAGTTTATTGTACCATTTATGGCTGGGGCTTATATTTTAATGGCTTTGATTGTTATCGGTATGAATTTTATGCAGATTCCAGCAATTTTCAAACTTATCTTTACTTCGGCGTTTAGCTTGGATGCAACTTTTGGAGGGGTGGTTGGAATGGCAATCGCTTGGGGAGTTAAGCGAGGTATCTATTCAAATGAAGCAGGGCAAGGAACAGCTCCTCATGCCGCAGCTGCGGCCGATGTACGTCATCCTGCTCAACAGGGATTGGTGCAGGCTTTTTCAGTATATGTAGATACGCTCTTCGTCTGTACAGCGACTGCCTTGATGATATTGTTTACCGGTATGTACAACGTTGCTAACAGATTTGATCAGTCTGGCCATGTTGTATCTTTATTAAAGGAAAATATTACAGGGGTTGCTGCTGATGGATTTACACAGGCTGCAATCTCACATCATTTTCCGGAATTTGGTAATCAGTTTGTAGCTATCGCTTTGTTCTTCTTTGCTTTCACGACGATCATGGCTTACTATTATTATGCCGAAACTAACGTGGCTTATATCGTGAAGGGTAAGAATAAAAAGACTGTTATCTGGGGATTGCGGATTGTCTTCTTATTTTCAACTTATTTTGGTACAATCAAGACAGCAAAGCTGGCTTGGGATCTAGGAGATATTGGTGTAGGCTTGATGGCTTGGGTTAACTTAATTGCTATTGTCTTAATGAGTAAGACCGCAATGAAGGTGTGGAAAGACTATGTATCAAAACGAAAACGTGGAATTGAAGACCCTGAGTTTGATCCTAATGAACTTGGTATTAAAAATGCAGATTTCTGGGAAAAATAGGAAAAAGGTAATTTTTACTACTCCTTTTCCTATTTCCTAATTAATCCCACCAATACATGTTGTAGCAAATATTAAGACAAATGCAATAAAGAGTAGCATTAAGAAAGTGGTATAAGAGAGCTTTCTCATAATATTAAGTTTGTTTAAATAGTGAAGGTATAATTGCAAATAGTGTGCCACAGGTTGTCTTATCATTTATGTGTATAAAATATCGTATATAAATTTTAGTTTTGTGTGCAATTTAGTGATTTATATAAAATGAAATATCCATATAACGGAACTGCACACACTCGGATGAAAATATCCGAGCTTCCGAGCTCAGCGAAGATAATTATTTACATATGAACAATAAACACAAGGAAAGGAGTAAAGCCTGGGCTCTATTACCGTTAATCGCATTTGTATTAATCTATTTTTCAGCTTCTTTATACCTTAACGACTTTTACGCGGTACCAGTACTTGTGGTTTTTGTCCTGTGCTTATTTATAGCTTTTATTCAATATCCAAAGAAATCGTTCTCGGATAAATTAAAACACTTTTCTTTGGGTTCGGGTGATGAAAATATATTGGTAATGATTCTTATTTTCCTGTTAGCAGGCGCTTTCGGTAGTCTATCTAATTCAATAGGCGCAATTTCATCTACCGTTAATTTTGCTTTAACTTATGTATCACCTAGTTTTATTATTTCAGGAATCTTTTTGATATCTTGTTTTATTTCTATTTCATTAGGGACTTCTGTGGGGACCATAGTTGCTCTAGCACCAATAGCAGTAGGATTTGAATCACATGTCCCGGGAATAATGGCGCTAGCCTTAGCTGCTGTTGTAGGAGGGGCAATGTTTGGGGACAACCTGTCCTTTATATCTGATACAACTATTGCTGCTACGCGCACACAAAATATTGGCATGAGGGATAAATTTAAAGTGAATTTTGCCATTGTTTTTCCCGTGGCGGTATTGGTCTCCGTGATATATTATTTTTTAGGAGCGCAGTTCGAGCAGAAGATAAATGCGGTAAGTGTTGCTGATTATGAATTGATAAAGATAGTCCCGTATCTTGTTGTTTTTCTTTTAGCAATATTTGGATTGCAGGTTATTTGGACCTTGAGTATAGGTGTTTTGGTCGCATTAGGGATTGGTTTACTGAGTGGAGATATTAGTTTTCTAAATAGTGTTGCTGCTATCAACCAAGGATTTGCTAGTATGTTTGAACTTAGTTTACTCTGTTTAGTTATAGGAGGAGTGGTCGGTGTGATCCGATTTAACGGAGGAATCAATTATTTGCTAAATACAATCCTTGGAAAAATTAAGACAGCTAAAGGAGCAGAAATGGGGATTAGTGTATTAACTGCACTTGTGAATCTAGCTCTTGCTAATAATACGATTACCATTGTGATTGTAGGGCCTCTTGCAAAAGAAATATCTAATAAATTTTCCTTAAACCCTAAGAGGGTTGCCAGTATTCTAGATACGACCTCATGCTTTATACAAGGAATAATTCCTTATGGAGCACAGATACTTGCAGCATTAGCTGCTTCAGCAGCTGTTTTTGAAGTCGGTACTGGAAAAACTGCTTTGTCACCGTTTGAACTGATTCAATATTTATACTACCCATTTTTCACAGGCATTGCAACACTGCTATTTATTATTTTTTCTAAACGAACAAAAGGTGATATCGCCAATTAAACGTAAAAAAGGAGCTTATAAGCTCCTTTTTTATGAATTCTATATCTTGATGATTAATGTTTGAAATGTCTAACACCAGTGGTTACCATTGCTATTCCTTTTTCATTAGCCATGTCAATAGATAGTTGATCTTTGATTGATCCGCCTGGTTGCAATACGGCTACAATGCCCGCTTCCGACGCTATTTCTACGCAATCCGGAAAAGGGAAGAAAGCATCGGATGCCATAGATGAACCTTTTAAGTCAAATCCAAAAGCATTAGCTTTTTCGATGGCTTGTTTTAATGCGTCAACACGAGAAGTCTGTCCAACCCCTGAAGTTATTAATGTGCCATTTTTGGCAAAGACTATCGTATTTGATTTAGTATGCTTTACAATTTTGTTAGCAAAAAACAGATCCTCTAATTGAGTTGATGTAGGTACAACAGTCGTAACAGCTGTCATTTGTCCTGGACCTTCGACAGTGTTGTCTTTATCTTGCTGGATTACTCCATTTAGCAAAGTTTTGAACTGTTGTGTTGGTAATTCAACCTGTTTACGTACTAAGATGATGCGGTTTTTCTTTTCTGTTAGTATTGCTATAGCTTCTTCTGTATACGAAGGAGCGATGAGCACTTCGAAAAACAAGTTGTTTATTTCTTTCGCTGTTTCGCCATCAACTGTACCGTTTGTAATCAATACGCCACCAAAAGCTGATACCGGATCACAGGCCAAAGCAGCGATCCACGCCTGTTTCACTGTGGGACGGGAAGCAACTCCACACGCATTTGTGTGCTTTAAAATAGCAAATGTAGGTTCTTGAAATTCATCGATGATCGCGACAGCCGCATCAACGTCAACCAAATTGTTATAAGAAAGCTCTTTCCC
The DNA here is from genome assembly GCF_011007365.1 of Sphingobacterium sp. xlx-96. Taxonomy (GTDB): domain Bacteria; phylum Bacteroidota; class Bacteroidia; order Sphingobacteriales; family Sphingobacteriaceae; genus Sphingobacterium; species Sphingobacterium luzhongxinii. The sequence goes on from NZ_WFKM01000001.1 coordinate 177,687, forward strand.
GTTCAATTTGTCAAACATGGCATCAAGATTACCAAAGAATACGCCTTTTTGATGAGGATTCTCTCCGTAACGTAATACTTGAGCCTTTTGCTCAGACTGCTTGAATACTTCTAGAGGTTCAGTTTGGTTGAAATAGTTGAATATTGCCGTGTCATAATGCGAAGATGTATTAAAGGCACGCTTAGCAAATGATTTGCGTTGTTCTAGTGTAGTTGTCCCTTCTTGATTTGCTAAAATATCTTCTAATTCTTTATAGTCATTTTTGGAGGAGATGATGACAACATCGTTGAAATTTTTTGCTGCAGCGCGAATTAGAGATATTCCCCCAATATCGATTTTTTCGATAATATCTTCATCAGCTGCACCTGAAGCTACCGTTTCTTCAAAAGGGTATAAATCGACAATTACCAAGTCGATTTCGGGAATTTCGAATTGTTCGAGTTGTTTCTTGTCATCTTCTAATGGACGGCGGGATAAGATACCACCAAATATTTTTGGATGTAATGTCTTAACTCGGCCTCCAAGTATAGAAGGGTAGCTCGTTAAATCTTCAACACGTTCTACTCCAATTCCTAAATCACGGATAAAGGCTTCCGTACCGCCTGTAGAGTAGAAAGTAACTCCGTATTTGTTTAAAAGTTGGATAAGGGGGGCAAGGTTGTCTTTGTAATAGACTGAAACCAATGCATTTTTAATCTTAACAGGATGATTCATTATTTTTTTCTGAAAGTGTCAGTGTTTTATTGCCATCAAGAACTTTTTTGCCTGTTCCTAAGTGGTGTATGAAAGTTTTTATTTAAAGTTGCAAAGTTACAAAATTCTGTATTTAATCCCTATTGCTATGTTTTAAATTCGTGTAAAAACGAAAACTGTTGTCTTAACAATACGTATGAAAGCTAATCGGGCCAAACTTCTTCACTAGAGAAAGCTTGGCCCGATTAGTTTTAATTGTACTTTTTTATAAGGTTTTCTATTACTTTAGGGTAGTGGAGATGTTCGAGTTGTTGTCCGTTAAATTTCAGAATCTCTAGTGTATCCCCCTTTTCAACCTTGAAACGGCCTTGATAAATAATTTCCCCTTCATCAAAATTTTCATTCACAAAATGTATTGTGATGCCATGTTCATCATCTCCGGATAGGAGGACAGCATTGTGAACACGATCACCATACATCCCCTTTCCTCCATGTTTAGGAAGGAGACTTGGGTGTATATTGATAATTTTGTTGGGAAAGGCACTTAGAAGATTTTGGGGAATCAACCATAAAAATCCAGCTAATACCACCAAGTCGATCTCTAATCTTTTTAGGAGAGAAACAACTTCATCGGTTTGATAAAAGTCATGTCTGTCAAAAACATGTGATGGGATTTCAAAGTTGTCCGCCCGCTGCAATACATAGGCATCAGGATTGTTACTTAATACTAACGCGACTTCCGCATCATCAGAATACTTGAAGTGTTCCATGATTTTTTGCGCATTAGAACCTGAACCGGAAGCAAAAATAGCTATTCTCTTTTTCATTGAATAAATTGTTCTTTTACGTAATGGAGCTCTTATTTTGTAATACCCCAAACTTAGCTAAAAATCTTGGTCTTTACGATTCTTGCCTTTAAAAAACTGGATATAACAGGGGTAAAAACATATAAAAAGCAAGACTATTTTGTGTTTATCACTTTACTTATAATCTGTGCACTTATCTGATCCACAGAAAGAGCTGAATTGGACAAAACAATAACTGCAGATTTCTCATCTGGGATTAGCGCAAAGAATGATGAGCTACCTCCTGTTCCCCCGTTGTGCCAGTATTGTATCACATCATTTGTCATATTCATATGCCAAGCCAACCCAATATCTGTTGAAGGAGGCAGATAATAGGTGAATTGTCTGGTAAGAGCAAGAGCTTGTTCTAGTTTGCTTTCCGGCATTTTGAATTGTGCCTGAGCAAAACGCAACATATCGGTGATTGTTGATTTTAAAGCCCCTGTTGAGGCATAAGCCTGCCATTGCCACATAGGCACTTCAACACCTGTGCTGTTGTAAACTTTGGCCGCATGCTGCGTTTTCAAATTCACCTTTTCCACTGTATTGGCCATTCCCAATGGTTGCGTGATGATTTCTGTTAAGTATTGACTATAGGTCTTTTTTGTCATCAAGGAAATCAATTCACCCAGTAGCGCAAAGCCCGTATTACTATACTCAAATTTATCACCTGGATCGCTTTCGGGTTTTATATTTTTTAAATAGGAAAATAGCTCTTTACGGCCATAGCTCGCATAAGGATCGAGCATCGAGAATTTTGGCGTTTTATCCAGATTCGCTGCTAATCTAGGAAGTCCTGAAGTGTGATTAGCCAGGTGTTTAAAGGTAATCTTATGTAGGTTAGGGTTTTGCGTTAAAGAGTCTGGCAGGAATTTGGTAATGCTGTCGTCTAGTGTTATGACCTGATTTTCCACCAGATTAGCCAATAGTGATGCGGTGAAGACTTTTGTAATCGAACCTATTTCGAAGAGTGTATTCTCTTTAGGGATAGAAAGGGAGTCACCTTTAACAGTCTCACCATAGTAAAAGGTGTTGATTTTTCCCCTGTGGATTATACCAATAGCTAGTGCCTGGGCATTTTTTTGTTCAATATATGTTTTCGCTATTGAATCAATAAACTCATCCAGTGGATTCGTTTTAAGGACAATTGATTTTACATTTTCCTTTTTTTCTATCACTATCTCTTGATCCTGAATCTTAAATAGGTCAAAATGGAACGTACTATCTGTTTTTAGAAAGAGAGAGGCTTTCTTTTTGCCTATAGTCAGATTATAACCGGCTATACCATTGTTAAATGTTGCTGGAATTACTTCTTTGATCTGTCCAAAACTGTAAAAGTATTGTAGTGCTATTTCCAGATCTTTAACTGGAATATTTTTTTTAAAATCAAGACTAGCCATCGCATAGATAGAATCAGTTTGCTGCGTGTTAAAGAAATATTCTATTCTATTGTACACTAGTCTATTACTCTTTTCTACAGGAGACTGGGGATATACAGAAGATACATAGAATAAAGTAATAAGCGCGTATATTGCATTTTTGATCATGCTACAAATCTACAAAAACAGGAAGTTATAATCCAATTGTTTGTTTTAAGCGTGCGTAGCCTGATTTACTGATGTTAACTTTGTCCCCATTTAAGAGCATACCTCTATAGCTTTCTTTTTCCATCGGTTCAATCTTAGCTAACTGATCTACTTTGATAATGAAAGATCGGTGTACTCGCACAAATTGTTTCGCGTCCAATTGTTTTTCGAAGGAAGACATTGTTTTGTTCTTTAAGAACATACCTTCTTTAGTGTGGATTTTGACGTAATCGTCATAGGCTTCCAGATATATTACCTGTTGAACAGGGATCAACTTGATTTGTGTTCCATTTTTTACTACTATGCGCTCCAACACATCTTCTTCGACTTCTTCTTGGAGATTTTTTATTGCTTTTTGTGCTTGATTTGATCCGTGAATATTTCTGAATTTTTGTATAGCCTGTTTAAATCTATCTTCGGATATAGGTTTCAGTAAATAGTCGACTGCAGATTTCTCAAAGGCTTTTATGGCAAACTCTTCAAAAGCAGTGGTGAATACAACATGTGGCATGTCATCTACAATCTCTAGCATTTCGAATCCCGTCAATTTGGGCATTTGAATATCCAGAAAAACCAGGTCGGGTTTGTGTTGGTGTATTGCTTTGGCTCCTTCAAAGCCATCGCCGCATTCTGCTACAACCTGAATATCACCTTCGTTTTCTAAATATCCTTGCACGATCATGCGTGCTAGAGGTTCGTCATCAATTACAATTGCTTTAATCATGTTGAGGTATTTTAATGGTTGCTGTAAATTGGTTTTCTTTTTTTCTAATGCTTAATAAGTCTGTTCTACCATAAATTAAGAACAGTCGTCGTTGTATACTGGTTAGGCCGAAGCCTGTTCCTTTTGAATTATAAAATTGGTCGGAATCGTATGGATTTGTAATTTCAATGGTCAACATGTGCGGTTCCATACTGATAATTGTTTCTATTAAAACATCTCCTGTCACATTGTATAATCCATGTTTGATAGCATTCTCCATTAGTGGTTGAACAATCATACTTGGTACCTTGGCTGTTAATACTTCTTCTGGATATATAAAAGTCGTATTGAGTCGATGACCAAATCTTACTTTTTCAATTTCTAGATAGAGTTCCAGATGTTTGATCTCATCAGTCAATTGTATAAGCTGTTTGTCGTCTTTTCTCAAAGTTCCTCTTAAGAAATCAGATAGTTGGAATGTCATCTTTTTTGCCAGATCAGGTTTTACAGTAATCAATGCAATAATTGAGTTCAAACTGTTGAAAAGAAAATGAGGTTGAAGCTGTTGTCTCAAATTGTATAATTCAGCGTCCCGTACCAGTTTTTCAGATTCTTCCTTTCTTTTTTTGTTTTCATGATACTCTTCTTGAATATTCCAAAAAATATTTATGATCATCACACACATTAATAGAAGGAAGTTTATTATAAAACGGTAGGGAAGACGTTCGTAATAGTGATTGATAGACGGGTTGTCAAAAAATCGGGTTGATGAAAAAAGCGATATACCTAAACTCAATATAGTCAATATAATACAGATAACTGTAATCTTAATATATTGGTTTTTTTTTGGCATGTAAAACTGCATGGAGCTGAATATCAAATAGCAGCATGCTGTGATGGATAAAGCTCCGATGGCAGGTTCTACAGGATTGACTTTAAGGGGATGAAACTCCCACCACAACAGAAAGTAAGACGCTAGAAAGTAGAGTACAAAAATAGTCCAGGCACTGATGTGCATCAGCATGTTTTTTGACTTTAGTTTAAACATAGTTGAGGACATAGATTAGCGTTTAGCTATTTTTTATTGTTAAACTTCCGAATATAGAAGTACCGGTAATGAAAAGTTTTTTATTTTCATCAAACGGATGGTTGATGATCACACGTCTATCATCACTTTCGCCCATAATAGATGAGACGGAAGGCGATACAGTCCAGTGCGGAGGAACAATAATTTTAGTGCTACCAAACAATTGAAAGACATCAATGACCGCAGGCTGATTGAGATCTGCCTGTAGCAAATTAACTTCGGTACTGCCGAAAATATTTGTCATCGTACCGCCTAGAAAGTTTTTTGACAGTACTATTTTTTTTGCACTTCCAAATATAGAGTCTATTTTTAAATAATTCTCCGCGTAGTAAAAGGCACTCCCTTTAGGGGCCCTTTGATCATGATATGTGTTTTCGTCATTGAAATTCTGCGTATTGGCATGTGGCGTTTCATGAGAAGAATGTTGTTCTATAACGTCAATAACTCTTTTGTCCCAATCAAATTCATCTGTGGGATGTTGAGGTGTGTTGTCAGGAGGAGTCATTGGTATCTCAGGAACTTTACGATTTCTATTAATTATGTAAACACCTAGTATTATTGCTACGGCAGGAATCAATATTTTTCCTGGATTAAAATCTAGCATTTCTCTCAGCAGGAATACTCCACCGATGGTGATAAGAATAAGAGAGGATTTTTTTTGAAACTTCGAATTCACACCTATTACAAGACCAATAATAATCAAGATCATTTGCCACCCAAATATCCATCTAGGGAATAGATAGCCGAAGTCTAAGTTTTTCAATAGAAGAAAGAGACCGAACAATATGATTATGGCCCCAACTGTAGTTGAACTTTTATTATTATTTGGTGGTAGTACTGGCTTCTGTTTCATGTTGTCTGTTGTTTCCATTTCAATATTATTTATATCCCAAAAGTACTCACTTCATACATATAGCTGTATTGCTATTAGGTATATGATTTCTCTTGTTCGGTAAATGGCTTCATTTAGTCGGTGAAAATAACACACTTCTTACGGGAATTAAAATAATGTGTGAAAAATACATATTTTTTCAATAAAATTTGGATGTTTAAAATTAATTATTATATATTTATGGAATTAAAAAATAGGATTTAAACTTAAATACTTAACTAGACTAATGGGAGATTTTGAAAACAAAGAGCGTGAAGAAGTATTTTCAAAAAAGGTGAGAGCTGGAAAACGTACTTATTTTTTTGATGTAAAGGCTACGCGATCAAATGATTACTATGTGACTATCACTGAGAGCAAGAAGCGTTTTGAAGATGGTCAGTTTATCAAGCACAAGATATTCTTATATAAAGAAGATTTTGAGAAATTTGCAGAAGGACTTACGGATGTTGTAGAGTACATCAAATCAAATCAAGAAGTTGTTGAGAAGAGATACGAGCCTAGTCAAGATGATTCTGCATACGAAGGTAATGAAGAGTTTGTAGAGAAGAATAATTACTCATTCTAATCAAAAGCTTTTCAAAGGTTATAGTGAGCCACTTTAATGAAAGTGGCTTTTTTCTGTATTATATGCACGATGAAAAAGATAGGTGGATTTTCTATGTTCGCTACTGAATAGTGTATATTCGTGGTAAATATGTTGCAATAATCTTTACGGAAGCAAATAGGTCTTTTTATATTTTCGTGAATATTTTTTTAAATAAGTTATGAACAAGTTGTTTAGTGTTTTTTTTGCTTTGTCTTTTTTGGTTCTACAACAACCAGTCGAAGGACAGACCAAGCGTTTGAGTTTCGATGAGTCTTGGGGACGAGGGTATACGGTTACCAAAGCTATTAATGGTTATATCGGTTGGGCTGATAAAGAAAACTATCTCGAGTTGGATCAGTCTGACAGAAAAACTTATAAGGTGAATGTTAAGTCTGGCAAAAGGGAGTTATATACGCCGCTACCCAGTAGCGATATACAGGTTTTTGTGAAAGAAAAGGATATTTATATTAAATATGGTCAGGAAGAAGCAAAAAGGATAACTAATTCGCCTGATAAAGAAGAACAAAATCCAACGTTATCACCAGATGGTAAACGTATTGCGTTTACCAGAGCCAGCAACCTGTTTAGTGTCAGTGTTGAAGATGGCAAGGAGCTTCAATACACCAATGACGGCACAGATGTAATATATAACGGTTGGTCCTCTTGGGTTTATTACGAAGAAATACTAGGGAGAGCTACCAACTACAAGGCCTTTTGGTGGTCCCCTGACAGCAAAAAAATAGCTTTTATGCGTTTTGATGATTCTAAAGTGTCAATGTTTCCTATTTATGTTTCAAAAGGTCAAAATGGTTACTTGGAAGAAACTAGGTACCCGAAAGCAGGACAGAATAACCCCGAAGTAAAGGTGGGATTTGTGAAAGCGGAAGGATCGGCCGTTACTTGGGCAGCATTTAATGAAAAGGACGATCAATATTTTGGACAACCCTATTGGAGCTTTAACAGTGAATCTATCATGGTTCAATGGATGAATAGGGATCAGAATAACTTGAAATTTTACGCAGTAGATCCTAATACCGGATTGAAGAAGGAAATTTATGATGAGGCGCAGGCTACCTGGATTAATTTAGATCATGATGAGCGGATTACTTATCTAGGCGATAATAAACATTATATCTTGAAATCTGATAAGACGGGTTGGGCACATTATTACTTATATACATTAGAAGGAAAGTTGTTAAATCCTATTACGCAGGGAGATTGGCAAGTGACTTCCTTAGCACGTATTGATGAAAAGAACAAGGTTATTTATTTCACAGCCCGAAAAGAAAATTCGGCGACGATGGATTTATATAGAGTGGATTATTCTGGAAGGAATCTGAAACGATTGACTTTTGGTGATTTCACCCACAATATTAGCGTCTCTCCAGACGGGAAGTATTTCATTACAAACTATTCCAACGTAAGTACACCAACTAAGGTGGCCTTAGTGGATAACCAAGGTAAGGTATTGAAAGAATTAGCAGACGCTAAGTCGACAGATTTTAATAACTATAAAATTGGTAAGACGGAGTATTTTACGATTAAGTCCGAAGATGGTAAGTTCGACCTTCCTGTAGTTATGACATATCCCACAGATTTTGATGAGCAAAAGCAGTATCCTGTTATCATGAGTATTTATGGTGGGCCAGATGCAGGTACTGTCAAAAATACTTGGAAAGGTACATCGAATCAACATTGGGCAAATGAAGGTGTTATCCAGATCGCTTGTGACCACCGTGCTTCCGGGCATTTTGGTAAACAAGGAGTAGCGCTCATGCACAGAAATCTTGGCTATTGGGAGCTGTTGGATTATATAACGGTTGCCAAATGGTTAAAATCCAAACCTTGGGTTGCAAAAAACAAGTTGTTGATTACAGGGCATAGTTATGGAGGGTATATGACTTGCTTGGCATTGACAAAAGGAGCCGATTATTTTGATTATGGTATATCCGGCGCGCCTGTTACAGGTTGGGAGTTATACGATACGCATTATACAGAACGTTGGATGGATACGCCTCAAGATAATGCCGAAGGGTATAAAAAGGGGTCAATTCTTACTTATGTAGACAAATATAAAGGTGGTTTAAGGATTATGCATGGTGATATGGATGATAACGTGCATATGCAAAATACCATACAGTTAGTTGACGCGTTGACTGATCGTAATGTTCCGTTTGAGTTAATGATTTATCCTGGAAGTAGACACGGATGGAATAAATCTAAAGTGGCTTACGACTTCAGAGAACGCGCTAGGTTCTATTATCAATATTTATTAGAAAAGCCTTTACCAAAGGAATTTAAATAAGGTTTTTATTTCGTTATAAATGAATTTAAATTAATGAATCTATACTCACCGTTTTGCATCACTTTTGTCTAAAAAGTGATGCGTTTTTAAAAGGTGATAGTATATATCTGGAAAGTAACGTGGTGTATCTTTTTACTGATCTTTTTGAGGAGCAAAAATGATATTGTTTTTATATAAAGCTAGCGAGTTTCTCAGGATACTGATGTGAAGTAGTTGGATATTGATTGGTTGTGCTCTAAAGCTATTGTCTTAAGTGATTACAGCAGTGTATTTCGATCCGTTCGAGAATATGTTTGTTTTAATATGGATAACTTATGTTCCAATAGCAATATTCTCTAGAATAGAAGTGGTTAAAAAGATTTGGTTTCGGTTGATGTAATCCAAAAAATATATCATCTTTGCAGTATTATCCGTTTATATGTTAGAATTTTTAAAGGAAAGTACGTTTAAAGCAAATGATGTGTTTTTCAGAGCTTTGAATATTTTGAGAAAACACTACATCTCTGTCGCAGGATTATGTTTTCTCTTGTTTGTGACCAATAATCTGTCTACATTTTTGGCGACATATCTTAGCGACAGTACAGGTAGCGCTGTAAAGGTTTTATTGCTTTTGGTTTTTGTCGTTTTGTTTTTTGGGTTACAACTGATCTTGATTAAAAGAGCCATACTACTTGCCAATCATGTGGAACATGCGGAATTAGTGACTTATATCCCGTCTGTAAAGCAGTTTTTTAACTTTTTATTGGGACTCATTACTTATTCTATTTTGACCAGTTTGATTTACTTGGGCTGTTCTATTGTATGTATGCCTTTGTTGTACATGAATGTAGATATGGATACTATTTTGTGGGAGATCAACCCATTGTTGACAGGTATTGTCATGATGTTGGTTTTAATTCGTATATCTTTCTTTCCTTTTTTTATTTTAGAAAAGAATTACAATGTACTTAGAGCGGGAAGACTGAGTGTAGCTTTTACAAAGGGAAATGTTGTAAATCTATTGATATTGATGTTGGTTCTAGCTTCGGCTTATATTCTGCAATTAACATTTGAATATTTTGACTCTCCGCTATTGGCTAAGATCTCGAGCTTATTGAATACCTTTATCGTCATTCCTTCGGTGAGTTTGGTTATGGCAGTGGCTTATGTCGATATGATGAAGGAGTATAAAGGGAGTGATGATCCAGAATTATTGAAAAATATTATTTAAGTAAAAGGATAAGTGGAGAAGAAGAAAAGTGTAGCAATATTAGGATCAACTGGTAGTATCGGGACTCAAGCCCTCGATGTTGTTAGATCTTTCCCCGATAAGCTTGAAGTGGCTGCATTGACCGCTAGTAATAGTGTCGATTTGCTGATTCAGCAGGCATTGGAATTTAGGCCAGAAGTCGTTGTCATTATCAAAGAAGAGTACTACAGTCAAGTGAAGACTGCTTTAGTTAATACGGCATGTAAAGTACTTGCCGGTGAAGAGGGATTGATTGAGGCCGCTACATTGATGGGGGTTGACGTCGTTCTGAATGCTATTGTTGGGTCAGCTGGATTGCGACCTACGGTAGAGGCTATAAAGTGTGGTAAAGATATTGCCTTAGCAAATAAGGAGACGCTCGTAATGGCTGGTGAGTTTGTCATGGATCTTGCTCATAAGCATAAAGTCAATATGTTGCCTGTAGATTCAGAACACTCTGCTATCTTTCAATGTCTAGTAGGTGAAGATAATGCGATTGAAAAAATATATCTTACGGCATCAGGAGGGCCATTCCGGGGAAAGACCGCCAAGGATCTTGCACAAGTAACACGCGAACAGGCCCTGAAACACCCAAACTGGGCTATGGGGGCAAAGATCACGATAGATTCCGCTTCGTTGATGAACAAGGGACTGGAGGTAATTGAAGCCAAATGGCTGTTTGATCTGGATCTTTCCCAAATTGATGTTATTGTACATCCACAATCTATTATACACTCCATTGTACAATTTGAAGATGGTTCTATGAAGGCTCAAATGGGAGTGCCTGATATGAAGCTACCCATTCAATATGCGCTGACCTATCCTAAGCGATTAAAGAATGATTTTAAACGTTTTAATTTTATGGATTATGCTGAGCTAACTTTTGAACGGCCAGATTTCGGTACCTTCAGAAATCTAGGATTGGCTTATAATGCATTGCATGAAGGAGGAAACAGATGTTGTGTATTAAATGCGGCAAATGAAATTGCGGTTGAAGCCTTTTTACAGGATAGAGTGTCATTCTTAGGGATGTCGGATATTTTAGAGGAGACATTATGTCAGATTAGTAACCTTGAAAAACTTAATTTAGAGGATTACATAACTTTTGATAAAGAAAGTAGGCTTGTGGCACGAGATTTAATAAGTAAGTTGAGAAACTAAAATTTAATAGATGGGAACATTAGTAATGATAGGACAGGTGATTTTAGCACTGTCTATTTTAATTATATTACACGAACTAGGGCATTTTTTGGCCGCCCGTATGTTCGGTATCAAAGTTGAAAAATTCTATTTGTTTTTTGATGCTTGGGGTGTTAAACTGTTCAAGTTCAATTATAAAGGATGCGAATATGGTATAGGCTGGTTACCTTTAGGTGGTTATGTTAAGATATCCGGTATGATAGACGAGTCTATAGATACGGAACAGATGAAAACAGAACCTAAACCGTGGGAGTTTCGCTCTAAACCAGCTTGGCAACGTCTTATCGTTATGTTAGGTGGAATTATTGTTAACGTGATTGTGGGTATAGTTGTCTTTTGGATGATTACTTTCAAGTATGGAGAGGCTGATTTTGATAATACAAAATTGTATGGTATAAAACCCGGTATTATAGGACAAAATATAGGACTTAAAGATGGGGATAAAATTATTGCTGTAAACGGTAATAGGGCAAATTTATTCTACAAGGATTTGATGACCTCTGATGTCTTAATGGGAGACGCGACCTTGCAGATCGAAAGAGCTGGAAAGACATTGGATATTGTGCTACCTGCTACTATGCTAAATGAAATAGCCGAACATAAACGGAATGAGTTTGTAACTCCCCTATTCAAAATGCTACCTATAGATTCTGTTTATAGAGAATCCCGAGCCGAAAAGATGGGCCTATTGAAAGGGGATAGTATTGTTGCGATCAATGGTGTTAAGGTAGATCGGTTAGATGTTTTTCAAGATGAAGTAGCCAAGAACAAAGGAAAGGAGATTAAGCTGGAGGTGATACGTGGAGTAGATTCTTTGCGGTTGATTGCTGCTGCTGATACTTCATCGATTTTAGGATTTATTAATTCCCAGCCTGTAGTGAGGCGTAACTATACTTTTGCGGAATCTCTTCCTATTGGTGTCAACAAAGCTTTTTCGGTAATAACGGATAATATTAAAGGGTTTGGTAAAATATTCAAAGGGGAGGTTCGTGCAGATAAGGCTCTATCTGGACCGGTAGGTATTGCCAAGATGTTTGGGAAAGAGGTGGATTGGATGCGTTTTTGGACACTAGTGGGTACGCTATCCATGGCTTTAGCATTTATGAATCTTTTGCCTATCCCTGCGTTAGACGGAGGACACGTAATCTTCTTATTGGTTGAGATGGTTCAAGGAAAGCCATTAAGTGATAAGTTTTTAGAGACGGCCCAGATGGTGGGATTTTTTATACTGATCGCACTGATGCTCTTTACCTTTGGAAATGATATTTTAAAGTGGTAAAGTTTTTAACAGAATATTAAATTATGGAGAGCCTGTATAATATATATATAGGCTCTTTTATTTTAGGTAGTTCTTGATAAGTGCTATTAGGGAGATCAGGACAGGACTTGGATTGGAGTTTACGTAAGTCATAAGAATTTGAGTGTTGATATCCGTAATGTTTTTAATATCGACGAAGTATACTTGAGAACTATCGTAATCTTGTTGAACTGATTTTGGTACTATAGCTAGCCCTGCTCCATGACCGACTAATTCTAATATCGATTGCATCGTATTACATTCATGAATTATCGAAGGTGTAAAGTTAAGTCTACCACATATCTCTAATACTTTTTGATAATAAATAGGAGCATAGTCACTATTATATGTTATAAAATGTTCGTTGTTAAAATTGATCTTATTTATGGCTTGTAAGTGAGCCCTAGAGCTTGGTGTTGCCAAAACGAAACCATCTTCATATAAAGGCACTTGGCAGAATCCCGAACGAGTAATAGGAGCTCGTATAATACCTATATCGAGCTTACCTTCCTCTAGAGCCTTTAATTGTTTTTGAGATGAAATCTCAAAAAGATGTATTTGCAACAGCGGATACTGTTCTTTTGCAGATTTTAGTATTTCGGATATTTTCTTTTTAGAAATGGAACTAACATAACCGAGACTAAAGACGCCACTTTCGGCAAGATGGATCTGTTTACAGCGGTATTTTACTTTTTCTAAATGACTTAGTATATGTTCGCATTCTGTCAAGTAATATTCTCCTGCATCTGTCAACACTACTCTTTTGTTACTTCTTAAAAATAACTGAACTTCCAGTTCTTTTTCCAGCTCTTTAATCTGTCGACTAAGTGGGGGTTGAGAAATGAAAAGTCTTTTGGCAGCTTTTCCAAAATGCAATTCTTCGGCTAAGATCTTAAAATATCGGAGGTGTCTAATTTCCATGATACCTAATGGGTATTGATGATTAACAAAAATAGTATTTTTAAGGTATTATAAGCTTCTGTAGATTTGATTTTGTTATAAGAACCAAAAGATGAACAGAAAGTCTACATTGAAAGAAATTGAAGAACGTTTTGATCAAGATGTCGAACGTTTTTCAAACTTGGAAACAGGGCAAGCGACTACGCTCGATGCGACATTTAATATGACACTATTTGCCGAGGGCATAGTGGCAGCTTATCCCAAACTGGCTTCGGTCTTGGATATCGGTTGTGGAGCTGGTAATTATGATGTTAAGCTATTGACACATATTAAACCGCTCGACATTACTCTTGTTGATTTAAGTAAACCTATGCTCGATAAAGCACGCGAACGTGTAGAAGAGCTTAATGAAGGGGGCAAGGTGATCTGTTTGCAAGGAGACTTCAGAAATATAGATATCCCAGAAGAGTCGTTTGATGCCATTATCGCTACTGCTGTACTCCACCATCTTCGTGAAGACGAAGATTGGAAACAGGCTTTTACCAAGTTCTATCGTTTGTTACGAAAAGGGGGGAGTATTTGGATTTTTGATCTTGTGGAGCAAGTTACTCCTGCGCTGCAACAACTTATTTATAAGGAAAAGTATGGAGATTATCTGACATCTCTACGTAATGAATCTTATCGTGATCTTGTCTTTGATTATATAGAAAAGGAGGATAGTCCCCGATCATTGATGTTTCAGGTTGATTTGTTACGGCAAGTCGGATTTTCTAAAGTGGATATCTTACACAAAAACTTGTGTTTTGGAAGCTTTGTTGCTTTTAAGTAAATGCAATTGTGTAATGTTATTTTTTGTTAAGTGTCTATTGATCATTTCGTTTGTCCAATAAATTGATTTAAATTGTAGAATAAATCAGAGGTTATCATCATCTCTATAAACTAATTAAACATTATGAGAAAATTATTGACACTTCTTTTTATCATCCCTCTTTTCGTGACGGGTCAAGAAAAAGGGATTAATTTTGAACACAACGGCAATTGGGAAAAAATCAAAGCCAAAGCGAAAGCAGAGAATAAACATATTTTTGTGGATTGCTTTACGACCTGGTGTGGCCCTTGTATCTGGATGGCAGAAAATGTTTTTCCACAGGAAAATGTAGGCACTTTTTTTAATGCCAATTTTGTAAATCTAAAACTTCAGATGGATCAGACTAAAAAAGATACTGAAGAAGTCAAGTCGTGGTATAGCGAGGCTACTCGATTTGCTAAAGATTACGGTGTCAGGGCATATCCTACTTTTCTTATTTTTTCACCAAATGGTGAGCTCGTACATCGTATGGTAGGAGGCGGAGAGGCGGAATCCTTTATCGCAAGAGCGAAGGAAGGACTCAATCCAGAGACACAGTACGTAACATTGGTCAAAAAGTTTGAGGCTAACCCCAAAGACGCCGCGATAGCGAAAAGTTTGGCGAAAGCCGCACAGTCTGCCTATGATGAAGCTATGTCCAGTAAAGCAATTACTGCTTTTATTGAGAGTGTAGGTGTTGAAGGAGCTTTGACGTCAGACAATATTGACTTACTATTGCAAGGCGCAACTTCTAGTAAGAGCGCTTCATATGGTATTATTAAAGATAACATGAAAAAGGTAGATGCATTGCTTGAGGAAACTCAAAAACCAGGTAGTAGTAATGATATTTTATCTTCAATATTAGTCTACGAGCTTGTTATGCCTAAAATAGGGAAAGCTGAAACGCCTTCCGTTGATTTTGTTGCCTTGCAGAAAGAAATAGAACAAGTTCATCCCTATGTAGATATGACATCGTCTTTGGCTAGAGCTAAAGCTCAATATTATGGTCGAGTAAAGAATTGGCCGGCTTTTAAAGATGCCGTTGATGAATTTGTTAAAGTGGGTAGTAAACGGTTGTCTCCACAAGATTTGAACTCATTTGCTTGGACAATTTTTGAAAACTGTGATGATGCAGCATGCATCACATCCGCATTGGCCTGGAGTAAAAAATCTTTAGAGGCGGGAGAGAATGCGGCTTATCTGGATACGTATGCAAATCTTTTGTACAAATCAGGTGACAAAGCCAATGCCATTAAATGGCAGGAGAAGGCTTTAGTAGCAGCCTCGGAAAGCGAAAAGGAAAATTATCAAGCTATACTTAATAAAATGAAAGCAGGTGAACCGACTTGGGATTAAGAATGTCGTATGAATAAAAAAAAGCCTCGAAAGAGGCTTTTTTTTATTCATGGACAACGCCCATTTTACTGAATTTGTCTATTCTCTCTGTGACAAGTACATCAGGCGCTTTCGCTTTCAATATCTCCAAATCATTTAAAATCTGTGTTTTTAAATGATTTGCTGCCTCTTCCGGGTTTTGGTGAGCACCGCCCAGAGGTTCGGGGATAATACCATCGATTAATCCATTAGCGAGCATATCCTTTCCGGTTAATTTTAATGCTTCAGCAGCACGCTCTTTGTGATCCCAACTTCTCCATAGAATAGAAGAACAAGATTCAGGAGATATAACAGAATACCAAGTGTTTTCCATCATATACACACGGTCGCCTATACCAATCCCCAATGCCCCGCCAGAAGCTCCTTCGCCAATTACGATACAGATTACAGGTACCTTAAGTACGGACATCTCTAAGAGGTTACGTGCGATAGCCTCTCCTTGACCACGTTCTTCTGCTTCCAGACCTGGGTAAGCTCCCATTGTATCAATAAGTGTCACAATAGGTTTGTTAAACTTCTCGGCCATTTTCATTAGGCGAAGCGCTTTGCGATATCCTTCTGGATTGGCCATACCAAAGTTTCGGTATTGTCTCTCCTTAGTATTTTTACCTTTTTGATGCCCGATAACCATAACCGATTGACCTCCAATGGAAGCAAAACCTCCAATAATAGCCTTATCGTCTTTTACTGTCCGATCACCATGCAATTCAATAAACTCATCACAGATCATATCAATATAGTCGAATGTCTGTGGTCTGTCCGGATGCCGTGACATCTGCACTTTTTGCCAACCGGTCATGTTTTTGTATACATCGACTGTTGTTTCAGTAAGTTTTTCTTCGAGTTCACGGATTGTAGCACTCATGTCGACTTTCGTTTTCTCTGCTACTTGATGAACCTTCTCTATTTGAGTTTGCAAATCTGCAATCGGCTTTTCAAAATCAAATGTTGTTTCCATATTTAAAAACGGTTTCGTTTTAGGAGGGCTAAGTTAGTGTATTTTTTGGTGATTCTAAAACAGTTTTGTGCTTAAATAGTATCGCCAATTGTTCAAAAATTAGTAGATTAGGCATCTTTAGAGAAATCAGAAAAATGGTAGAAAAGACTAATACAAGCAAATTTCCGTTTACGTTCGTTATAAAGATTGTTCTTTTAACCGTTACGATCACGCTTTTTTTTAATACTACTAAGGAAGATGAGACTATGTGGTGGTATCAGGTTTTAAGAGGAGTTTATTTTTTTCTTGTGCCCAGTATTATCGTTTCAATTGCACGCTTTGTTATTATCTCTTTTTATAATGCCCGTCATGCAAAGGTGGCAGTACGTGGCAATTTTGTATTGGGGATAAATCGTCTAACCGCGATGTTAAATGCGGTATTTGTTGTCATAGCCTTGATGATAGCATTTGGGATCAAGCCCATAGAATTTCTTACCAGTCTTACTATTGTAGCGATGGCTATAGCGGTATTATTTAGAGATTATATCACGAATATGTTGAGCGGATTATTTATTATGTTTTCTGAACAACTTTCTGTAGGGGACAGGATTAAAGTCGGTGATCAAAAGGGAAGGATAGTCGATATTACGTTTGCAAATATCGAATTGCAAAATGATGAAGATGATATTGTGATGATACCTAATAATCTTGTTTTTACCAATCCAATGGTAAATTTATCGGCTCATCGCTCCAATTTATTTACGGTAAAATTTGAGTTGCCATTAGCGATTCCCATATCAGTTGATCAATTAGAAAGTGATATTCGTTCTACTTTAACAAATCATCCCAATTTAGCTCCCACCAATGAGCTCGATTTGGAAGTGGTTGAAATAGGGAAAGATTTTGTCCGATACAAAATGGAGCTTTATGCTGTCAGTAGCAGCAATAAACTTCATAAAAGTATAGAAAATGAAATTTTGAAATATATCTTAGACTTTAAGCACAGACAGGCTAAATCTTTCTAACTTTAATACTCTCGACAAAATGGTTTGATCCTTTTTGCAATATTAAATCGGCCCTATATTTCGTTGGTAGAATATTGTCATGAAGGTTTGGTTTGTTTATTTCATTCCATATCTGAGTGGCCATGTCGCGACTTTCCTCTAAGGTCATATCTGCATATTTATGGAAATAAGACGTTGGATCTTGAAAGGCTGTTGCTCTTAACGATTCAAAGCGATTAATGTACCAGGAAATAATATCTTGCTCCAATGCATCAACATAGATTGAAAAGTCAAAGAAATCGGATACAAACACCTTGTTGTTTTGACCTTTTTGGGAGTTTACCTGTAATACATTGATACCCTCCAGTATCAATATGTCAGGTTGATTAATTTCTTGGTCTTCTTTGGGAAGTACGTCGTATTCCAGATGCGAATACATCGGTACGAAGATAGATTGAACTCCGGATTTGATTGCGGAAAGGAAATGCAGAAGTTTTTTTGTGTCATAACTTTCAGGAAATCCTTTTCGATTCATTATATTTTTATCAGCAAGGACTTTATTGGGGAATAAAAATCCATCAGTGGTCACTAATTCCACTTTTGGTTTATTTGGGAGAAATGATAGTACTTTTTTGAGGACCCGGGCGGTTGTGCTTTTTCCTACTGCCACCGAGCCCGCGATGCCGATTATAAAAGGCAGTTTTTGTTGATTCCTTTGAAAAAAAGAGTTACTATTATCTCTTATCCTGTCATAATTTTTTATATGTAGTTCGATCAGATGTGCCAAAGGGAAATAAATCTCTTCGATTTCCTTCATATTTAGAGGTTCATTAAGGGCGTGTAACAAATTGATGTCTGTAGATTCCAGATTCAGGTTAAATTGTCCATTTAGATCCTTCCACTCTTCTCTTTCAAATTGCTGGTACGGACTACTTAATACGAGTTCCTCTTGTGATGATGACATTAGTGACTTCTTTTGATGGTGCAAATATAATACCCCTAATACAAATTAACTGTAATTTTATTGTAGTATATTACTTTCGATAACAATAGGGTTGCTTAGAATCTTTTGAACGGGACATTTGTCACCGACTTTGAAAATCCGTTCTTTTTGCATTTCATCCAAATCACCAATCAGTTTTACGGTACAGCGAATATACGTGGTCTGCTGTAGTGTGCTTTTGATCACTTCAGCAGATAATCTGATTTCAACAGATTCTAAAGGCCATTGTTTTTGATCAGCATACATCCGCATGGTCATGGCCTTACAGGTACCTAGTGCCGATAAGAGGAGGGAAGTAGGTTTAGGACCAAGATCAGTTCCACCCACTTCGGTAGGTTCATCAGCTATAAAACTATGTTGATTGATTTGTACTTCTGTTTTGTATTTTTCTTTACCAATAGTTACTTTAACTTCGTCGTTCATGTTTTTTTATTCGTCTAATAATCCTTCTATAATCAAAGATCCGGTACCTGGGTTGGTCGCGAGAGGAACATTGTACAAATCACAAATACGCATCAGCATTTGAATATCTGGTTCATGCGGATGCTTACCTAGCGGATCTCTAAAAAAGATAATACCATCAATTTTTCCTTCTGCAGCAAGAGCAGCAATCTGTGCGTCGCCTCCTTTAGGTCCACTCAGTTTCAATTCTACTTCTAAACCTGTCTGCTTTACATAGGTACCCGTAGTGCCAGTCGCTACCAGTTTAGCTTTTTTTAGGTGTTCGATACGGTCTTTAACAAAAGCCACCATCTCGGCTTTTTTTCCATCGTGAGCTATTAGAGCAATTGTTTTCATGCTTAAATTAAAAGATATTATCCAAAGAAAATGTAAGCTACTATTATAGCAGCAATCACACCAATAAATTCAGAAATCAATGCACATGGTAACGCATGTCTTGTGTTTTTGATAGCTACAGATCCAAAATAAACGGCCAAAACATAAAATGTTGTTTCCGTAGATCCTTGAATTACACAGGCTACACGGGAAGCAAATTCATCTGGACCTTTAGCGGCCATTAAATCTACCATCAGCCCTCGCGCTCCAGAGCCACTAAGTGGCTTCATGAATGCCACTGGGAGTGCTTCCACAAAAGAAGTATCAAAACCTAACTTAGCAATTAAGAATGAAATACCGTTTACGAGGTAATCCATTGTTCCTGATGCTCTAAAAATGGCTATGGCTACTAATATAGCAACTAGATAAGGAATGATATTGACTGCGACACCAAAACCTTCTTTGGCTCCCTCAATAAAGGCATCATACACATTGATTTTTTTGTAGAAAGCGAGAGCTATGAAAGAAACAAACAGCGAAAAGAGGGTTAAATTCCCCACCACCGAAGAAATTACTTCTATTTGCTGTTGTTGTAAGGTTGAAAAATAGTAAAGAAGTCCACCAATTGCAAGAGATAGACTACCCAAGTATAATAATATTGTTTTGTTGAATAAGTTTATTTTTTGATAAATGGAAACCATGAATAGAGCCGCTAATGTCGAGAAGAAAGTAGCAATCAGGATGGGGAGAAATACATCAGACGGTTGTGCTGCTCCAGCCTCCTGTCTATAAGCCATGATAGATATGGGTAGTAAGGTTAAGCTTGATGCATTCAAAACAATGAACATAATCTGTGCATTAGACGCCGTGTCTTTTCGTGGATTCAGTTCTTGCAATTCCTTCATGGCTTTTAGTCCCAAGGGGGTCGCTGCATTATCTAGACCCAAAGCATTAGCTGAAAAGTTCATTAAAATAGATCCCAAGGCAGGATGGTTTTTGGGGATCTCTGGAAAAAGCTTGTTGAAAAATGGACCTACAATACGTGCAAATATGGTAATCATTCCACCTTTTTCTCCTATCTTCATTATTCCTAATGCAAAGGTCATCATTCCTATTAAGCCTAATGAGATGGTAGCGCCACCTGCTGCACTGTCAAATAAAGCCTTGACAATATTTTGGAAGACCTCCGTGTCGCCGCCGATAAGTTTTATCAGAGCTACCACAAAAGTGATCAAGAAAAACGAAACCCAAACGTAATTTAGAGCCATATAATTATAGTTTTCGGTTGTAAATGTAAGGTTTATGAAAGATTCTTCCAAAAAGGAATTTAGAACAGTAAAAACTGTTTAATACAAGTGTATTCTTATTTTAACTCGCTATCAAGTGCTCTTATTATTGCGCTAGCTTTCAAAAGACATTCTTTATATTCTTCTTCCGCTTTAGCACTATAAGTCAAAGCTCCCCCGGTATGAAAAGATAGATACTGTTGGCTCTGATTGTACAAAATTGTGCGTATTACTACATTAAAATCAAAATCCCCATCTGGTGAAAAATATCCAACTGTACCAGCATAAATACCTCTTTTACTTTTTTCATACAAATCGCATAAGCGCATGGCGCTAATCTTGGGAGCACCTGTCATCGACCCAGGGGGGAACAGGTTTTTTAAAGCTTGTATATCCGAAATGTCTGCTTTTTGTTGTCCTGTTATCGTGGAGATTAGTTGGTGTACTTGCTTAAAGGTATGTACTTCCAATTTTCGACTTGCATCTACACTGGCAGGTTCTACAGATTGTGTCATGTCATTGCGTACCAAATCGACAATCATTACGTTCTCGGCAATTTCTTTGGGGTTGTTGCGTAATTCACTTTTAAGACATTCGTCTTCTTCCTCAGTCACTCCCCGAGGTGCTGTACCTTTAATAGGTTGCGAAATTAATGTATGTCCTCTTTTTGCAAGAAAACGTTCCGGTGATGCGGAAAGGACAAACTTATCTCTCAGTTTAAAAAAAGTCGAGAATGGTGTAGGAGATATTCTATTCAATTTGTTGTATGTAGCTATAGGATTTAGTATAGCTTGTTCTGCATAAAATTCTTGACAGAGATTTACTTCATAGATATCACCACGTTTGATATGATACATCATCTTTTCAAACGCATTAAAATAGACCTCCTTGGACATTCTTTTTTTTACACGAATAGCCGATCTTTTTCGTGTAAAGTCTTGGTTCATAAACGAAAAATTGTCAATGGATTGAAATATTTCTTCGGGATTATTCGACTCGATTTCCAAGCTTGAATTCGAAAACTTTAATACTGTTTTTGGGATAAAAAAATAGGCCTCTGGAAAGCCCAGGTTATCCGGCTGCGAAGTAGTTAGTGCCTCTAACTCATTTTTGAGGTCGTAGCTAAAAAAACCAAGCATCCAGTTTTGTGGATACTTGGTTTTAAAATTTTCTACCTTAGCGAAGGTTTGTGTACCATCGCTTTCGAAGTCGGCTTTAGCATCTACTGCCAATAGAGAAGCCACAGAGGAGTAAGCGTCCTTGTAGCCATTGGACTGAAAATAACACACTTGTTCGAATTGTTGAGCCCATTCTAGAGCTTTAGCTTCAAATAAGTGATCAACTTCAAATATGGCTTTAGCCATGGCTTAATTCAAAGCAATAGTTTGTGTACGGTCTGGTCCTACAGATAGATATTTGATAGGCACTTGAAGTGCTTTTTCTAAATAAGCAATGTAATTTGCCAGTGCTGCAGGGATTTCTTCTTGCGAGCGTATCCCTGTTAGATCCTGATTCCAACCTTCGATTTCCTCTAAGATCGGTTCTGGTTTGATTGAATTTATGTCGTAAGGCATATAGTCAATAATTTCTCCGTTATATCTGTAATGTGTACAAGCATATATTTTTTCAAATGTATCGAGTACATCTGCTTTCATCATTACTAATTCCGTTACGCCGTTCAGCATTATTGCATATTTTAAGGCAGGGATATCAATCCATCCTGTCCGTCTAGCACGCCCTGTTGTTGCACCAAATTCATGGCCCAATTGACGTAGTTGTTCACCAACTTCATTATCTAACTCTGTTGGGAAAGGTCCACCTCCAACACGGGTGCAATAAGCTTTGAAAATGCCTAGTACGTCACCTATTTTGTTAGGAGCTATACCTAATCCTGTACAAGCACCGGCTGTTGTCGTATTGGATGAAGTTACAAATGGATAAGAACCGAAATCGATATCGAGCAATGTACCTTGTGCACCTTCAGCTAATACTTTTTTTCCTTCTTTTAAGTATTGGTTGACTAAATGTTCTGAGTCTACATGAGGTATTGTCTTTAAGAATTCGATAGCGGCTAGGAAAGCGTCTTCACGTTCTTTGAAATCAGGAACTTCACCATAATGTGATAAGATATTCAAGTGTTTTTCTTTTAATCTTTCATAGCGTTCCATGAAATCAGGTAACGTAGTGTCCCCTACACGAAGACCATTTCTACCTGTTTTGTCCATATAGGTGGGGCCGATCCCTTTCAAAGTGGAGCCGATTTTTCCTTCACCCATTTTGGACTCCGATGCCGCGTCTAAAAGTTGGTGCGTCGGAAGAATTAGGTGCGCTTTACGCGCTAAAACTAATTTTCCTGTTCCTACAGGATCAAAACCTGCAGACTTTAGGTTATCTAACTCTCTTTTAAGAATAATTGGATCGATTACTACACCGTTTCCAATTAAGTTTAAAGTTTTTGGGTTAAAAATACCTGAAGGGATAGTGTTTAAAACAAACTTTTTGTTGTCAAACTCTAACGTATGTCCTGCATTAGGACCTCCTTGGAAACGAGCGATAAGATCATATTGAGGACATAGTACATCGACTATCTTTCCTTTTCCCTCGTCGCCCCATTGTAAGCCCAGTAGCACATCAACTTGCATAACGTATTATTTTGAGATTAAAATTGAAATTTTCAAAAAATAAAAATAAGACCTTGACCTTAGTCTAAGAAAAACACCTTTTTTAAGGTGTTAACTGACTATAAAAATCATTTTCAGAATAATACTGAAAAATAGCCCTTACCAAATGTAGATCCATTAATAGATACTACAATAAAATAAAGTTCGGAAAATTGATTACTCAATTTTCCGAACAAAAATACTATTTAAAATAAAGGATGGAGAATTAATTTGAAATTACTTCCTTACCTACTTTTTTCTGTTCTTTGCCTTTAGATTCTCGGCAATCCTGACACACCCCATATAAGTTTAGAGAGTGATGCTTGATGTCGAATTTTAGAAGATCACCAATCATACTTTGAATCTGATGGATTCGGGGATCACAAAATTCAACCACTTTGTTGCATTCTATACAAATAACATGGTCGTGTTGTTTGTAGCCATAGGACTTTTCAAACTGAGCCATATTACGACCAAACTGATGTTTGGTCACTAGATCGCAAGATACCAAGAGTTCTAGGGTATTGTAAACTGTGGCTCGACTGACCCGGTATTTTTTGTTTTTCATATGAATATAGAGCGATTCTACATCAAAATGATCTGTACGGGAGTAGATCTCCTCTAAAATTGCATAACGCTCTGGAGTTTTTCTCAGATTTTTATTCTCTAAGTAAGCCTCAAATATTTTTTTAACTGTACTGTAGTTTTCAGCTTGATTCATCTTCTTTTAACACTTAAACAAATTTACCAATTTCTGTTCTAATTCTAGCATATTAAAAAATTCTGATACTGATATGATCAATTTTCAAATTCGTATCTTGTTACGCTAGTTATACCACTAACTAGTTTCAGGTGGTTAATTAGATTGTCTAATTGATCTAGGTTGTTGATGTTAACCATGATATTTCCTTCAAATATGCCTTCATTACTCGATATAGACAGCGACCGTATATTTACCTTAAATTCTTGCGATATGACTGTGGTTAGTTTATTGACAAGTCCGACATCATCGATCCCTATAATACGGATTCCTGTCAGAAAGGATGTTTCTATCTGCGATGATGCCCATTGTGCCTTCAGGATTCTATAACCATAATTGGCCATCAATTTGGAGGCGTTAGGGCAGGAGGTACGGTGTATTTTTATTCCGTCGTTTACTGTCAGGAAGCCAAATATATCATCGCCTGGGATAGGATTACAACAAGGAGCTAATGTATAGTCCACTTTTTGTAGATCATCACCGATTAAAATGGTGTCGTTTTCTTTTTTATTGATCTTATCAACTAACCCTGATATATGGGAAGAGAATTGATTGGTGTTGCTCTCGTGTATTTTTTCACTGGCAGCATATTCTCTCAGGTTTTTGATATCGATATTTCCTTTAGCCACATTATAAAATAGTTCTTGCGAACTCGGGTATTTAAAGAAATTAGCTATCTTATTAATATTATCTGTGTTGTAGGTTATTTTCAGTGACTTGAGCTTTCTTTCCAATATCTCTTTTCCTTCCTCGGCTACTCTTCTTTTTTCTTCTTTTAAGGAAGAACGAATTTTAGATTTAGCTTTTGCTGTTACCACAAAATTAAGCCAATCTTCTTTTGGAGTTTGCTTGTTCGAGGTTATTATTTCTACCTGATCTCCGTTTTGAAGGGGGTGACTTAGCGGTACCAATTTGTGATTTACCTTGGCGCCGATACATGTAGCACCGATATCAGAGTGTATTTCAAAAGCAAAATCGAGTGCTGTTGCTCCGTTTGGAAGTTGTATTAATGCTCCCTTCGGTGTAAAAATAAAAATCTCATCCGAAAATAGATTCATTTTGAAATCATCCAAAAAGTCTAATGCATTTTGCTCCGGACTTCCTAAAACATCCCTTACTTTTTGAATCCATTGATCGAGTCCATTATCCGAGTTGGATTCTTTGTACTTCCAATGTGCCGCAAATCCTTTTTCGGCTATTTCATTCATCCGTTTAGTACGTATCTGCACTTCTACCCATTGACCTTTAGGTCCCATTACTGTGGTATGGAGCGATTCGTAGCCATTTCCTTTCGGTGTTGATACCCAATCTCGCAAGCGATCAGGATTGGGTCTATACAAATCAGTAATGATGGAGTATACCTTCCAGCATTCAGTCTTCTCTTTCTCGTATTCCGAATCTATAATCACCCGAATAGCAAATAAGTCATAGACTTCCTCAAAAGGAATTGATTTTTTACGCATCTTATTCCATATCGAATGTATGGACTTCGGTCGGCCATACACTTCGGCTTTAATCCCCTGTTCCCTCAGGATTTCTTCGATCGGTGCTACGAAGTTTGAAATGAATCGCTCCCGTTCCGCTTTCTTTTCGTTCAGTTTTTTGGCGATAAACTTATAGGTATCTGGATCGGTATATTTCATCGAGAGATCTTCCAGTTCAGATTTGATCGCATAGAGGCCTAAGCGGTGCGCCAATGGTGCATAAAGGTAGCTTGTTTCAGAAGCTATTTTAAGCTGCTTATGGCGCGCCATAAATTCCATCGTACGCATATTATGTAACCTATCTGCTAATTTAATCAGAATAACCCGCACATCGTCCGCTAGCGTTAACAACATTTTTCGGAAGTTTTCAGCCTGCATTGAACTGTTTGGGTCAAAGACGCCCGATATCTTGGTGAGGCCATCAATGATCTTGGTGACTTTTTTTCCAAATAACGCTTCTATATCTTCTAATGTTAGACTTGTATCTTCAACTACGTCGTGTAATAACGAACAGACAATGGAAGTGGTGCCTAATCCGATTTCCTCTGCGGCGATTTGAGCTACTGCAATAGGGTGATAGATGTAAGGCTCTCCTGATTTTCTACGCATGTCTTTGTGACTCTCTAGCGCCAAATCAAATGCTTTCCGTATTTCCTGCTTGTCGCCTTTTTGTAAGGTAGGTTTACAAGCCCGCAATAGAGCCCTATACCGTTTTCTTATTTCTTTGTTTTCCGCCTCAATATCAATCACATAATCTGCCATAAGAACCTTTTAATTATTTTCGTAATTTCAATCAAAAATTGTAATTTTATAGTTAGGGTTTGATATGCCCTATTTGTTTTTGTTTTTATTTATATAAATATACAAAAAAAGAAGAATTTTTTAATTAGTCAATGGTCAAAAAAGCAATGTGTAGCTGTGGATTTACAAGGATTTTAATTTTCCTTATGGTATGGGGAGGTTTTGCTATGGCGCAAGAGCAAAGGCCACTTTTGACATTACCGCATTATGGTGCGGGCACTCCGGAAATAGTTGGCTACTATTTAACCACTAGACTGCAATCGGGAGAAGAGGCTCCTTGGTTTCCAATCGAAGAGGTGGTGATTCGTGCTAGGAGAGAATGGAAGAGTGAAGAGGAAAAAAATAGGTATTTAAGGTTGAAAAGAAATGTTCTTCGGGTACTGCCTTATGCTATATATGCACAAAAGAGATATGAGCAGTTGGATAGAGATTTGGCATTGGTAGACAGTAAGAAGGAAGAGAAAGCTCTGATAAAGGCTTGTGAGCAAGAGATAAAAGAGAAAATTACGAATGAAGTAAAGAACCTTTCGGTCTCACAAGGAAAGATTTTAATTAAACTCATCGAAAGACAAACTGGTAATACCAGTTATGACTTGGTCAAAGATATGAAAGGAAGTATCACGGCTTTCGTATATCAAGGGGTAGCTCGTGTTTTTGGCCATAATCTGAAAAGTACCTATGATCCTGCTGAGGATTTTGAAGTGGAAAACATCATTCGTGAATATGAACGAGTAAGACCTATTAACAAACCCTATCAATAAAGATGTTTTATATGGAGAACAATATTTACAGCTTTAAAGTTCTTGAATTTTCGGGAAAAGAGCGATCACTAGAGGATTTTTCTGGTAAGGTTGTCCTCATCGTTAATACGGCTAGTGGATGTTATTTTCGTAGGCAGTTTAAAACGTTGGAGCAGTTGTATCAAAGGTATAAAGACCAAGGTTTTGAGATATTGGCTTTTCCATCCAATGATTTTAGAAATCAAGAACCTCGCACAGGGGTTAATTTAGAAACCTATTGTAAAATAAAAGAGAGAGTTACATTTCCTGTGTTTAAACGAATACACGTTAAAGGTGATTACATTCACCCGTTGTATCAATTCTTATCCAATAAAGATCTGAATGGGGTATTACATAATAAGCCCCTGTGGAACTTTCATAAATATCTTGTTGATCGCAATGGAAGGGTGGTCGATTTTTATTATACAGTGACCAGTCCAATGTCTGCTCGGGTGCAACGTAAAATCCAGGAATTGTTAGCAGTGAAACAAGATTAATCTTTCATGGCTTTGTCATAAAAGAACTAAGACAATACGTCTATTTCATTAAGCCTATCAATAAAAAATATAATTTACCTAAGTTTGCTCTAAATGCTAAAAACATAATAAGGGTAAGGCAAATAATGTACATCGTGTCGGTTATAAGTTTTGGCTGACAACTAAAAAATACAAACAGATGAAATGTCCATGTATCGGAAACTACGCAAACACGAATGAATATATTTTGGATATTCCATCCCGACTATTTGGGATAAGTTAATGGCAGTTGAAAATCAAGTTATATACATATGAAATACTCATGTTTAGCGAAGCACAAACACCCATGAGTATTCCATATGATTATTAAAAGCAAGTTATACACATATGAAATTAGATTTAATGGTTATGAGCGTGCACCCAGATGATGCCGAATTGGGTGCTGGGGGGACGATCGCTAAATATGTGGCTGAAGGAAAGACGGTTGGTATTATTGATTTGACTAGGGGTGAGTTAGGTACTCGTGGTACGGCGGAGACCAGGGCAGAGGAGGCCGCAGAAGCTGCACGGATATTGGGTGTAGCGGTACGCGAAAATCTAGGTCTTCGGGACGGTTTTTTTGCCAATGAGGAAGATTCTCAGCGTGTTATTATCAGTATTATTCGCAAATATAGGCCAGAGATTATTATTACCAATGCGATTGATGATCGACATCCAGATCATGGACGCGCAAGTAAGCTTGTTAATGATTCGTTATTCTTATCCGGCCTTCGACGTGTTGAGACGCAGCTAGATGGCGTAAATCAAAAGGCATTTAGACCTCGGTTGCAACTTCAGTTGATTCAAGATAAATATTTACAACCTGATATTATTTTAGATATCAGTAGCTATTGGGAATTAAAAGAAAAATCGATTTTAGCCTACAAAACTCAATTTAATTCACTCACGGAAGAGGATGGACCACAGACCTATATCTCGAAACCCGATTTTATGGAGTACACAAAAGCTCGAGCACGAGAGTTTGGCCGGAATATACAGGTATCCTATGGAGAAGGATTTACGTCGCGTAAACTACTTGGTGTAAATGATCTTTTTGAATTGATTTAAATGATCAGAGCCTATTTTTTGAAATAGGCTCTGATATTCTTTTCATCAACTTTAATCTGTTGCTGCATTTCATCCAATGAATCAAAGCGTTCGTCATGTCGGATAAACTCCATGAATTTGATGCGGATAGTTTTTGTATATAAGTTTTCTGTGAAGTCCAATAGGTTGACTTCAATTTTCCTATTCATCCCATCTACCGTAGGCCTTGTGCCAATATAGCACATTCCTTGCGCTGTTTTTTCTGGCTTCGGTTCTTGATAGGTTCCTAGGTCAATAGAAGGTACTTTTGGGTAAATCTCGACTTCTACAGCATAAATCCCGTATGCTGGAATAAGCTTGTGTGCCTCGTGAACATGAATGTTAGCGGTTGGGAATCCTATTTGTCTTCCGATTTGATCGCCCCGAATCACCGTCCCTGTTAGTTCAAATGGATAACCCAGATATTTATTAGCAGTGAGGATATCTCCCTTAATCAATGATTCACGTATACGCGTAGAGGAGACGGCTACATCATCAATATCTTGTTTTGGGATTTCTTGAACCTGAAAGTCAAAAATAGTCGAAAAATGGATTAAATCTTTGATCGATCCCTTTCTGTCTTTTCCAAAATGATGGTCATAGCCTAGGATTATAGACTTAGTACCTAGCTTATTGACCAATACATTTCGAATGTATTCTTCGGCACTCTGATTAGAAAAGTCTCTGGTGAATGGTGTTATAATGAGATGGTCTATGCCGGCTAATGCCAGCTGATGTGTTTTCTCCTCAATATCATTAATAAGACGAAGTCCTTCATCATCAGGATTGATAATAAGTCTCGGATGAGGAAAGAATGTTAATAACACGGATTCTCCACCAAACTCTTTTGCACAATTAACGAGCTTCTTTAATATTTTTTGATGTCCGATATGTACTCCGTCAAATGTACCAATAGTAACTATTGCATTTTCAAGAGGAGCAAATTCATCAAGGTTTCTATAGATTTTCATTAGAAATTATAGTCGATTTTCTAGTTCCATTGATGCTTTTTGAGCTCTAATGGTTTGTATTAATTCCTCTAGATCCCACGCCTTATCGACATGGTATTCACCGCTCATCGTTCGTCTTAAAGACGAAAGGTGAGAACCGTTATTTAATAATTTTCCAAGGTCATTTGCTATAGAACGTATATAAGTGCCTTTAGAACATTTTATACGAAAATATACAAGGGGTAATTCTATTTTTTCAATGTCAAACGCATGTATAACTACAGTCCTAGGCTTTAGCTCTACTTCTTCTCCTCGTCTGGCTTTTTCGTAGACCCTTTCACCATTTATCTTTAAAGCAGAGTGTGCTGGAGGATACTGACTTATTTCGCCCAAGAAGCTTTTTGCAGCTGTTAGGATTTCGTCTTCTGTAATTCCTGAAATATCAAATGTTTGATCGACTTCGGTTTCCAAGTCATAAGAGGGAGTTGTGGCTCCCAAAGTTATAGTGCCTGTATATTCTTTGTCTTCGGCCTGAAAGGAGTCTATTTTTTTTGTCAACTTGCCCGTACAGATAATCAATAAACCGGATGCCAACGGATCCAAGGTTCCCGCATGACCTACTTTAAGTTTAAGCGGTTTCATGGTATTTCTTAACTTACCTACGACATCAAAACTCGTCCAAGTAAGTGGTTTATCTACAAGTAATACTTCTCCTTCTGCAAAGGAAAAGTGTGTGTTTGATTGCTGAATATCTTCCATTAAATAATCTGTAAACTATGGCCACTCAATAGCATAGCTATAATAATCGCACCTACAATAATCCTGTACCAGCCAAAGGCTTTGAAACCATGTTTCGTCAAGATATCAATAAATGTTTTAATCGCAATTATAGCGACTATAAATCCTACGATGTTTCCTACAATTAAGAGATTGATCTCATCGCCAGTAAAAGTATGACCTTCTTTAAAGAATTTTAATAGCTTTACCAAAGAAGCGCCTAGCATCATTGGTATAGCCAAAAAGAAAGAGAATTCTGCTGCTGCTTTTCTCGTAAGTTGTTGTGTCATCCCCCCAACGATAGTACTCGCCGATCGAGATGTTCCCGGGATAAGTGCTAAACACTGATAACACCCGATTAAGAAAGCCTGCTTAAAACTGATGTTGTCTGAGTTTTCAACTGTTGGTTTATTAAACCACTTGTCAACAAACAAGAGCACAATACCTCCGATAACGAGCATTACGCCAACCATCAGCGGACTCTCTAATAATGAGTCAATCACATCATTCAGTACAATACCTAGAATAGAGGCTGGGATGGCTGCAACAACTAATTTATAGTAAAAATCTGACGATTTAAAGAAGCGTTTCCAATAGAGTACAAGTACGGATAGGATAGTGCCAAGTTGAATGACTATGGTAAACAGTTTGACAAATGGAGAAGGTTCGATCCCCATTAAAGCTGAGCCAATAATCATATGACCTGTAGAAGATACGGGTAGGAATTCCGTAAGTCCTTCAATAATGGCTAAAATAATAGCCTCAAAATAACTCATTCTTAGCTTCTTTTATTTTTTAGGCTTATAGAGTATTGCAACAAAACCCATTGCAAAACCTAGAATTACAACTAAAGGTGCTAGCGTGATCTTTGCAAAACTATAAATATCTTCAGTGCCCATCATCAATAAAAAACCAATGGCTACGATAACAATGCTGACAATGAAAAGTTGATAGTTTACTTTTTGAAAGACAAACGAACTCTGCTGTTTTTCATTATTTGCTATAGGATTTTTTTGTGACATTCTTTTTTAGTTATGTGATGAAGTAATGACTTACAAATCTTATTCTTAAAGTTGGTTGTTGCTACAAATTAACGGTATAAACTATGTGACTTAGCACGTAGATACTTGGTTACTGCAAAATAAGTACTCAATCCGGAAATCAATATACCTAAGATAACAACAATTAAAAATATAGCTCCAAATTCATACCAGTTGCGTAAGAAAACTAATTCTGGTACTTGCTTTTGCGCAAATTGTAGTGTAAATATAAGTAAAAGTATCGCTATTAGGGAGCCAATCAAGCCGTGAACGACCCCATACATAATATAAGGTTTACGGATGAAGTTTTTCGTCGCACCGATCAACTGCATGCTTTTTATCAGGAATCTTTGTGAGTAGATTGCTAATCGTATTGTGTTGTTAATCAATGCTACGGCAATAACCAATAGAATTACGGTGAAAGCAAGCACGATTATAGAGATGATCCGTATGTTCTTATTTACCATGTCGATCAGTGACTCTTGGTACACTACTTCCTTTACACGGCTATTTTTTGCCAGTTTTTGTATGAAAGGTTGTATACTGTCCGAATTGGCATATTGTTCCTTTAAATAGATATCAATAGAAGGTAGGAGTGGGTTATGGCCTAGATATTCTATAAAATCTTCACCAAGATCTTCTTTGAGGTTTTTAGCGGCAAGTTCTTTACTTACATATTCAGTGCGTAACACATATCCATCTTTTTCAATATCTTTTTGAAGCGATAAGACATCCCCCTCATTTATCTTGTCATTGACGATGACATTAAGAACGATATTCTCTTTTACGTACTTGGAGAGGTTTTTAGCATGAACCAGTATTAGGCCCAAAAGACCTGTCATTAACAATACCAATGCGATACTGATAACGGTTGAAATATATACAGATTTAGTTCTTTTATGAGACGAGCCTTGATCTACTATTGACATAAGCCTTTTTTATTATTTGATGCGAAAGTAAAGAATTAAGATGATTTTAGGAATAAATAATATAATAACCTAATTGAAGGAGTATATATTTAACATTTTTTATCGTCCTATCCTCACTTAATAATTACAACTAATATCTGAAATTATTATGGACAATAAAAAATTTTGTATTAAAAGTGACTTTAAATCGCTATTTTCGCAACTCCTGTAAAATTCTTTTTTTGTACGAAATGGATTATAATCATAAATCAATAGAACAGAAGTGGCAAGCCTTTTGGGCAGAAAACGCAACTTTTAAAACATCAGAATCAACCGAAAAACCAAAGTACTATGTGTTAGACATGTTTCCTTATCCATCAGGAGCGGGGCTACATGTAGGCCATCCACTTGGGTATATTGCTTCTGATATTTTTTCCCGCTACAAGCGTACTAAAGGATTTAATGTGTTGCATCCAATGGGCTATGATTCATTTGGTTTACCGGCTGAGCAATATGCTATACAGACGGGGCAGCATCCTGCCATCACTACTGAAGCAAATATTAAACGGTACCGTGAGCAGATGGATAATATTGGATTCTCGTTTGATTGGTCGCGCGAAATACGCACTTCAGAGCCTGATTATTACAAATGGACGCAATGGATATTTATGCAAGCCTTTAATGCTTGGTATGATAAGAATGAAGATCGTGCCGTGCCTATCGAAAAGCTTGTTGTTCATTTTGAGACCAAAGGGTCTCAAGGCGTTTATGCTGAGTGTGATGAGGATGTGCGTGTTTTTACTGCCGGAGAATGGATATCGTTTACGGAGCAAGAGCAGCAAAAAGAATTGTTAAAATATAGATTAGCTTTTTTAAGAGAGAGTACTGTTAATTGGTGCGCAGCTCTAGGAACCGTTTTGGCCAATGATGAAGTCATTAACGGCCTTTCTGAAAGAGGAGGCTTTCCCGTGGAACAGAAGAAAATGATGCAATGGTCTATGCGAATCACAGCATACGCGGATCGATTGCTTAAAGGGTTAGATACGATTGATTGGCCAGAACCTTTGATCGAGATGCAGCGCAACTGGATTGGTAAGTCGGTAGGAGCATTGATCAAATTCCCTGTACCACAGCTTGATTCGGATATTGAGGTGTTTACTACACGAGTAGATACTATTTTTGGTGTTAGTTTTATCGTGTTGGCACCAGAACATGATTTGGTAGCTTCACTTACTACAGATGGACAACGATTCGAAGTTGAAGCTTACATCGACAAGACCTCTAAAAAGTCTGAGTTAGATCGGATGGCAGATACAAAGACCGTTTCAGGTGTGTTTACGGGATCATATGCTAAGCATCCGATAACAGGTGAAGACGTGCAGATCTGGATCGCGGACTACGTATTAGCAGGTTATGGCACTGGGGCTGTCATGGCAGTTCCATCAGGTGATCAACGTGATTACGTATTTGCGAAGCACTTTAATCTGCCGATAGTTGCTATTTCAGACAGTCAGAATATCGAAGAAGCCGCGGATCCCAATAAGGACGGCTTGTACATTAATTCAGGTTTTGTAAATGGGATGAACTATACAGAAGCCACAGCTGCACTTATAGCTAAGCTTTCAGAGTTAGGTTTAGGTAGAGCAAAAGTTAATTTCCGCATGCGTGATGCTATCTTTGGTCGCCAGCGTTACTGGGGAGAGCCTGTTCCTGTTTTTTTTAAAGACAGCATACCTTATCTAATTAAGGAGGAAGAGTTGCCTCTATTGCTTCCCGAGGTCGATAAATA
Organism: Sphingobacterium sp. xlx-96; assembly: GCF_011007365.1. GTDB lineage: Bacteria > Bacteroidota > Bacteroidia > Sphingobacteriales > Sphingobacteriaceae > Sphingobacterium > Sphingobacterium luzhongxinii. The sequence continues at coordinate 211,807 of NZ_WFKM01000001.1, forward strand.
CTTGCCTACGGAATCGGGAGAGCCACCATTGGCGCGCGCCGAAGGGTGGAAGTATCAGGATCAATATGAGTATGAATTGAGTACCATGCCGGGGTGGGCAGGATCTTCTTGGTATTGGTTTAGGTATATGGACCCTCAAAATAGATCAGCTTTTGTGTCAAAGAATGCTGTTGATTATTGGAAAGCTGTTGATTTGTATATAGGAGGGTCAGAGCACGCCACAGGCCACTTATTATATTCTCGTTTTTGGAATAAGATTTTGAAAGACCTTGGTTTTCATAATGAAGAAGAGCCTTTTAAGAAGCTTATCAACCAAGGTATGATTCAAGGACGTTCCAGTTTTGTATACCGTTTATTAGATGACGAAGGTAGAGGGACAAATACGTATGTTTCGTTAGGGTTAAAGGATTCCTATAATACGATTCCATTGCACGTAGATGTGAATATTGTTCATAATGACGTTCTGAATACGGATAAGTTTAAGGCTTCCCGTCCAGACTATGCCGAAGCTGAATTTATTTTAGAGGACGGCAAATACATCTGTGGCACTGAGGTAGAGAAAATGTCTAAATCCAAGTTTAACGTTGTTAATCCTGATGATATTATAGCTCTTTATGGTGCGGATACTTTGCGCCTCTATGAGATGTTCTTAGGACCATTAGAACAGGCTAAACCATGGAACACAAACGGTATTGAAGGGGTTTATAAGTTTTTAAAAAAAGTATGGAGACTCTTTCACGATGCAGAAGGTAATCTGAATGTATCTACTGAAGAACCATGTAAAGCAGAGTATAAAGCGTTGCATAAGATTATTAAGAAAGCGGAAGATGATATTGAACGTTTTTCTTTTAATACCTCGGTGTCAGCTTTTATGATTTGTGTAAATGAATTGACAGAGCTCAAGTGTAATAAAAAGACAATATTACAGGATTTTGTTATTGTGTTATCTTCTTATGCACCACACATCACCGAAGAATTATGGGCTCTGTTAGGTAATGAGCCGGGATCAATTTCTTCCGCCGTTTATCCGGTATTTAATCCAACGTATTTGGTTGAGTCAGAATTTGCTTATCCAGTTTCTATAAATGGTAAGATGAAGATGAACTTGTCTCTATCCCTCGATTTAGATCAAAGGACTGTAGAGGAAATAGTGTTATCAAATGCTGATGTCATGCGTTATTTGGATGGTAAAGCTGTGAAAAAGATGATTTTTGTCAAGGGCAAGATTATAAATATCGTGGTGTAATCAAGTTAAATACAAAAAAGGGGCAACCGTAAAATTGTCCCTTTTTTTAAGCGTGTATGCTAAGTGGTCATCAAGAATCTTTGTCATGAGTTTGTTTTAGTATTGGTATTTAAGATCTCACCCGTTAGGATCGGCTTCGCTTCATTTCTGTTTTTGATCACCACCTCACGATCCTGAAAGTTTTATTTGGTTTCTATCTTAGTAGAGAAAAGTAGCCAACTTTATAAATTTGGCCTGCTTATTGAGGGATGTTTAATACATAACAAAATGAAAGGATAAAATATGATTAAAAAAAGAAAGGAAAAGAAAACAAGTTTACAGCGGAATCCACTTATGTTTTATATGACAAATTGGGGTTTTGTAGAAAGACCCACCGATACCAAGGCAAATAACACTAAAAAAAGTTAATATAAGTGTACCTTTATTAAAGACTTTAATGTCTAACATGCAATGCTTTCCATACGAAGCATTTTTTTTGTGCCATTGATTCAAAAAAAAGTCTGATGTTTGAATATCAGACCTTTTATTTTTTATTGGATAGGAGCCGGAGCTTCTTCTTCAAATAAAGGAAATTCCTTTATGATATTATACCAAGTGATTATTTTTTTGATATCAGAGGTATACACGCGTGATTCATCGTGTCCAGGAGCTACATTTCTAAAAAAATCTCGCAGTATGTCACTGCCAGATTTTGTATCGGGTGTGTTTACTCCTTCAGCTTTAATTCTCTCAAGAACATCTAATAGGCGGATTTCTTCTTCTTCACCATAGATGGTTATATCTTCTAATGTAGCCATTTTTGTTGTATTAAGATTGACTACAGATTTAATTTTTGCGCTATCTAGAGATTCTAGAATAAAACCACCTTTATTTTGACCGATAAGTTTAAACAAACCTGGTTTACCTGTTACTGATACTAAAGCTCTTAAATTCATCTTTTGGGTTTAAGGTTATTAATCTTCTATTACTTCAATAGCTAAAATACGGTCTCCTTGGCGGATATCATCTACTATATCTAGATTTTCTATCACTTTACCGAAGCAAGTATGGTTACGGTCTAGGTGAGCTGTGTTATTACGGCTGTGACATATGAAAAATTGAGAACCACCTGTATTACGACCTGCATGTGCCATCGATAAAACACCACGGTCATGATATTGATTTTCTCCTGTCAACTCACAGTCTATTTTGTAGCCAGGACCGCCTGTTCCAGGTACACCTGCAGCACCTTCTTTCGAGTTAGGACATCCTCCTTGAATAACGAAATCGGGGATCACACGGTGAAAAGCAAGTCCGTCGTAAAAACCAGATTTAGCCAACTTAACGAAATTTGCAACGGTATTCGGAGCGTCTGCTGTATAGAATTCTACAGTCATATCGCCTTTCTCTGTCTTGATAATTGCTTTACTCATTACTAAATAAATTTTGTTTTCGAGGTACAAAGATAGGCTTTTTTCGCCAAAGAAAGTGCCTGTCCGTTTGATCTGGACGAGTTAAAGTTTGTTAAGTTGTTCTATTTTTGTAATTTTAAGGAAATCAGTTATTTACTTTTATAAACTATGAGTAAACTTGTTATTCGTGAATGGGCAGAATCGGACCGCCCAAGGGAAAAATTATTAGAACAGGGGAGACGTGCCCTGACAGATGCTGAGTTGTTAGCTATTCTTATTGGCTCGGGGTCAAGAGGAGAGACAGCTGTAGAATTGTGCAGGCGGATTTTAAGCGATTCAAAAAATAATCTTGGCGACTTATCCAAAAAGGAAGTTCCACAATTGTGTGGCTATAAAGGAATAGGCGAAGCCAAAGCTATTGCTATCGTTGCTGCTTTGGAATTAGGCCGACGTCGCAAAAGTGAAAATCAACAAGATGCCGCTATATTGAATAGCAGTAAGAAGGTTTTTACCTATTTTAGGCCCTATCTACAGGATTTACCACACGAAGAGTTTTGGGTTATTTACCTGAATACAGCCTGTAAAGTGTTGAGTGAGCAGTTAATTGGTAGAGGAGGGAATGACTTTACGCCTGTCGATGTACGGATTATATTACGTTATGCCCTACAAAGTAACTCCAACTCGATTATTTTAATTCATAATCATCCGTCGGGTACATTGTCTCCCAGTCAGGCAGATAAAGTGCTGACCCAAAAAGTAAGTGAAGCAGCTCGAGTAATGGATATTCGCGTCAATGACCATTTGATTTTTACGGATAGTAGTTATTATAGTTTTAGGGATGAGGGATTGCTTTGATGCAAAAACAGGAAGCTTATATGGAGCTCCCTGTTTTGGTTGTTATTTTATAATAATCTTAAATGAATTTTGCTGTCTCTTCAGCTAAATCAATGATCTTGTTTGAATATCCCCACTCGTTATCGTACCATGATACGACTTTAGCAAAGTTATCATTTAATGATATACCGGCTTTTGCATCAAAGATAGAAGTGCGTGCATCACCCAAGAAATCTGTAGATACTACATCGTCTTCAGTATAGCCTAGTATACCTTTTAATTCGCCTTCGGAAGCTTCTTTCATCGCGGCTTTGATTTCTTCGTAAGAAGCCGCCTTATCTAATCGCACAGTTAAATCCACTACAGAAACATCCGCTGTAGGTACACGGAAAGACATTCCTGTTAATTTACCTTTCAATTCAGGTAGTACTAGACCTACAGCTTTTGCCGCTCCAGTAGAAGAAGGGATGATGTTTTGATATGCACCACGTCCTCCTCTCCAGTCTTTTATTGAAGGGCCATCTACGGTCTTTTGTGTAGCTGTTACCGCATGTACAGTAGTCATAAGTCCCTCGACGATACCAAACTTGTCGTTCAATACTTTGGCGATAGGAGCTAGACAGTTTGTTGTACAAGATGCATTAGAAACGATATTTTGCTCTGCTTTCAACTCGTTATGATTTACACCCATTACAAAGGTTGGTGTGTCGTCTTTTGCAGGAGCAGACATGATTACTTTTTTAGCACCAGCATCGATATGTTTTTGCGCAGTTTCTTGTGTTAAGAATAAGCCTGTTGATTCGATAATAATTTCAGCGCCGACTTCATTCCATTTTAAGTTTGCCGGATCTTTCTCTGCTGTAACGCGGATTGTTTTTCCGTTAACAATTAGGTTACCATCTTTTACTTCAACGGTACCATCAAATCTTCCGTGAGTTGAGTCGTATTTTAACATGTAAGCCATGTAATCAGGCTCTACCAGGTCATTGATCCCAACAACTTCGATATCTTTACGACCTACAGCTGCTCTGAATGCTAAACGACCGATACGGCCAAATCCGTTAATTCCAATTTTCATTTTTTTCAATTTTTATTTATATAATACTTTGTTAAATTTTGAATAGGCTCTTTGACGATTTTTTCGATGCCTAAATGATATTCATTCCCCAATTCAATCAACCAGTCCTTATAGTTGTATGCCACTGATCCAGTGAGCGATATCGGTGAGTCCGGATAATTGTCTGCTAGTGGGATAAGGTAGGTTTTGATGTATAAATCCAATCCTTTTTTTATAATAGGCATCATATAAGGGTCGTTTTTATTTTCCTGTATGAAGTCAGCAAAAGAGGTGAGGAATATATTTGGATTCGGGGTGTTGTATATTTTTTCCAGGATTGTCTTGCGGTCAATATTGTGTCTTTCCAGCAGTTTCTCCCGGAATCCATTGGGCATAGCTTCTGTAAGGAAATCCTGTAATATCTGTTTGCTTAACCAGTTCGTCGAACCTTCGTCAGCCAGTATATAGCCCAAGCCGTAGTTATTTTCTACGATCTTTTTCCCTGTAAAATAAGCTGCATTTGAGCCTGACCCGATGATCCCCACAATACCTTTCTCATCACCAAACGTAGAAATTGCAGCAGCATCAAGGTCGTGTGAAGCTTTTACTCTTGCATTTTTAAAAAAAGAAGAAAATACCTGTACAATTTTTTCCTGACGATCTTTTGATGAGGCACCTGCTCCGAAAAAGAATATTTTGCGAACTTTTTCTGCGTTATAAAGCAGATCTGTGTTTTTATTTAAAAGCTGGTTGATGAAATTTTCATCCTGAATATACGAGTTTATTCCTGCAGTTCGAAATCCGTGAAGAACTTTACCTTTGTCGACTAGGCGCCAATCTGCGTATCTTGATCCAGTGAAAATTATTAAAATCATGACTCTACTATTTGTTCATTATGTTAGCAATGGCCAGCAGTTCTTCGTCCAGTTTGAATTCCTTTTTGCTTAAAGCTTCCTCTAGAGGTGTGGTTACAATTGCTGTTCCTCTTAAACCTACTGTAGCTCTACTGTTGCCGTTAAGAAGTTCTTTTACTGCTTTGAATCCCATTCTTGTTGCTAAAACACGGTCAAAACTGCTTGGTGAACCGCCGCGTTGAAGATGCCCTAATATACTAACTTTGATGTCAAGATGATTGAATTTTTCTTTAACAATTTTTGCAACATTATAAGCGCCACCATTTTTATCTCCCTCTGCTATAATGACAATCATGGAGCTTTTATTTCTACTTTCAGCCAGTTCAAGCTCACCAAAAAGCTCCGTAATACCACTGTCGACTTCTGGCATTAAGATGGCTTCTGCACCACCGCCTACGCCAGCGTTCAGTGCTATACATCCTGAGTCCCGTCCCATTACCTCGACAAAAAATACCCGGCTATGGGAAGATGCGGTGTCACGTATCTTGTCTATAGCTTCGATTACGGTATTGTTGGCCGTGTCGTATCCTAAGGTGTAATCCGAACCATATAAGTCATTGTCGATAGTTCCTGGAATACACATAACAGGAATATCAAACTCTTTGGAGAATATATCGGCACCGGTAAAGGTACCATCACCCCCGATAGCCACCAGCGCATCTATGCCCTGAGTATGGATGTTGTCGTAAGCCTGTTGCCGACCTTCCTTCGTTTTGAACTCCAGGCAGCGAGCTGATTTTAACACAGTTCCTCCTTTTTGGATAATAGAGCTTACCGAACGACGATTCATGTCGATAAATTCTGCATCGATCATTCCTTGATAGCCTCTGTAGATACCAGTGACCTGTATATTTTCGTATATTGCGGTTCTCACAACAGCGCGAATAGCTGCATTCATTCCTGGTGCATCACCACCTGAAGTAAAGACACCGATGTTCGTTATTTTTTTCAAATCAAACTAATTTTAGGCAATACGAATATAGTGTGTATTTCTTACACTATTAAATTTTTAACGATTTTTTTTGCTTCTTTTGTAATTTTTAAGCAATATTGCCTAATATTTAGCTGATTTGTTACTTAAAATAAAGAGTTTGTGCTTTCCTTTTTTACTGTAGACTGTCTGATCCTGACTTTTCATGAAGGACAATTAAAAGTTCTTCTTACTGAAAGAAACGAATATCCCTATAAAGATTGGTGGGCTGTTCCTGGTTACTTTGTGGACAAAGAAGAGGAGATGGAAGATGCTGTGAAAAGAATTTCGTACGAAAATACAGGTCTAAAAGATATTTATTTAGAACAGTTAGCGGCCTTTGCGGGAGTCAAAAGACACCCTGAAGGACGTATTCTGACAGTCGCTTTTATGGCCTTGGTCCGTTACGAGGATGTGAAAAATAAGGTAAAACCTGTCACGAACTATATGCGGCAAGCCAAATGGTTTGATGTAAATAATGTACCTGAATTGGCGTTTGACCACAAAGATATATTACGTATCGGTTTGCATAAATTGAAAGCGAATCTTACGTTTTCTTTTGCTCCGTTTGAACTTCTCCCGGAAAAATTTACTCTTACGCAATTGCAGCAGATTTATGAATCTATATTAGGAGAGTCTTTGGATAAGCGCAACTTCCGTAAAAAAATGAGTAATTTAGGTTATTTGAAAGAACTTGATGAATATCAGACTGGGGTATCTTATCGAGCAGCTCGTCTTTACAAAATCGATAAGAAAAAGTTTAATAAGCTTTTTGTGTAAATAAAATTCCCGAATTATAGCTTTTTTGTTTTGTCAGAGAATTGTTTTTTTTTACTATTCTTAAGGTTTCCAGGTGCTCTTTCTGTACTTTTGAACAATTTTTAACAAAAGTCAGAAGGTAAAACTGAAAAATGGATAAACGTAAAGAGGAAATTGTTGATGTTGCTTTAAGAAGATTTTGTCATTATGGATTTAATAAAACCACAATGAACGAAATTGCTGAGGATATGAAAATTACTAAAGCAAATCTTTACTATTATTACCAAGATAAGTCCGCCTTGATTACAGATGCGATAGCGGTGGTTGCGGATGAGCTTTATGAAAAGGAATGGGTTCTTATAGAAAAGTATAATGGAAATCTGATCCAGACCTTATATGATATTGTGGAACTCCGTGCGACGTATCTTAGTAAATATTATATGCTTCATATCGATGAAAATCTAGAATGGATAAAGGGGGTCGAAATAAGATCCGTAATTGATAATTTATATAAACGGGATATATCTGCTATTAGGGAGCTTTTTTCGAAAGCCGTTAAAATGGGAGGTGTTCAGATCCGAGATGTGGAAGAGGCTAGTGTTTCTTTTGTCGAGATCATGAAATCTGTTGGTATTATGCATAATGTACAAGATATTATGTCCGGAATTCCAAATAGAGCTAATGTAGGTCATATACTAGAAAGTCAAAAGAGAGCTATCAGATTAATTTTCGAGGAAAGAATCGTCACAAATAACAACTAAATGAAAAGGATACGAATTATTGCGGTTTTATTAGCAGGTGTTTTTGCTGGTAGGTATGCAGATGCACAAGAGGTTTTGACTCTGCAACAAGCTATAAAGTATGCACTGGAGAACAAAGCAGATGCTAAAAAATCCGCTTTGGAACTTGAAAATGCGGAATATCAAATTGATGAAGTACGTGGTGCTGCTCTGCCTCAGATAAATGGTATAGGAGCTTTAAAATACAACGTTATTATTCCAGAAATTCCGATTGATATGGGTGGACAAGTGACTACTGTAAAAATGGGGCAGCCTTGGAATTCTACAGCTATGGTCTCTTTAAATCAACAGCTGTTTAATCAAGCGGTCTTTACAGGTTTAAAGGCCGCAAAAACGACTAAGGAGTTTTACTTGGTGAATTCCCAGTTGACAGAGGAACAGCTGATCGAGAAGGTGTCTATTGCATATTACGATATTTTTCAAACACAATTACAGCTTGAGACTATTCAAACTAATCTTGATAATACCACAAAAACTAAAAATGTTGTGGATGGGTTAGTGAAAGCGGGATTACAAAAGAAAATTGATTTAGATCGTTTGGTTGTTGCAGTAAATAATTTGGAGTCACAAAAGCAACAAATTTTAAACGCACTTCAACTGAAAGAAAATGCACTCAAGTTTGCTATAGGTATGCCTATCGAAAACGATATTGAATTGCCAGAAGAAACCTTTGATATAAATGGGGCTATTACCATGGAATCTATGGATGTTGAATCTAGATCAGAGGTCTTATTAATGAATAAACAGATTGAGCTTTACGAATTGCAGAAGAAGTCAAAAGTAGCTGGTTTATATCCGACATTGTCTTTGGGGGCAGATTTCGGTTGGAATGGTTTCGGTCAAGGGTTTCCTGTCGGAGGAAATTTTATGTGGCCAAAAACGTCTAGCATAGGTTTAAACCTTTCTATTCCGATATTTACGGGGGGAGCTACAAAAGCAAAGATCAACCAAGCTGATATTGAAATACGACAAGCTAAAGTTGCTTTGGATGACACCAAATTGGGATTGTCTTTAGCAAATGAAAATGCCAAAGCGCAGATTAAAAATTCCTTATTAACAGTCAACACCAACAGGGCTAATGTTGTTTTAGCAAAAGAGGTGTTGTCTGATACAGAGAATAATTACAAGAATGGACTAGCTACCTTGACAGAATTATTGGATGGTGAGAAAGCACTTGCCGATGCTCAAAATAATCTCAATACTTCTTTGCTGAATTTTAAAGTTGCTGAAATTCAGTTAATCAAAGCAAAAGGGAAATTAAAATCATTAGTAAACGAAAAGTAATCTAAAAATATAATATGAAACGCGTTATAATAACCATAATAAGTATTGCAATTCTGTTGGTAGGTATTATTTATTTGCTAAATAAGAATAAAAAAAAGAACGAGGAGATAACTGCTGCTGCTGCTGTAACAAATGAAAAAGTTGCGGTACGTGTGGATACTGCCCGTATACAAATGGTGGATTTAGCATATGTCGCAAATGGTAATTTTATGCCCAAGCAAGAAGTTACTGTATCTGCTGAGACACCAGGACGTGTTGTGAAAGTTTTAGTAAGTGAAGGATCAAGAGTTAGCGCTGGGCAAACACTTGCTATCGTAGAAGGTGATAAGTTGAATGTTAATGTTGCAAATGCTCAAGCCAACTATGATAATGCATTACAAAATGTACAGCGATTTGAAAGTGCATTTAGTACAGGAGGAGTCACTCAACAACAACTAGACCAGGCTAAGCTTCAATTTGAAAATGCTAAAAATAACTTGCGCAGCGCGAAATTAACTGCTGGGGATGTGACGATAAAAACTGCTGTTTCAGGTATTATAAATTCGCGCAAGATCGAGCCGGGTACTTATGTGAATACGGGCGCTGCGGCTTTCGATATTGTGAATGTGAGTACGCTAAAGCTACGTGTAAATGTAGATGAGAAAAATGTAGCAACATTAGCTGTAGGTCAGATTGTAAACGTAGGAGTTAGTGTGTACCCTGATAAGACTTATACCGGTAAAATAATATTTATAGCACCTAAGTCAGACGGTAGTTTGAATTTTCCAGTAGAGATTGAAGTTTCTAACCCTAATAATGAATTACGAGCAGGTATGTACGGAACAGCACGATTCGGTGATACTGCTACTGCAAACGTTCTTGTGATACCACGTACTGCCTTTCTTGGTTCTGTAAGTGACAATAAGATTTTTGTCGTGAAAAATGGTAAAGCCGTAGCTACGACGGTTAAATCAGGAAGAAGTTTTGGTGATTATATTGAAGTGTTAGGAGGGGTAAATGCAGGCGATCAAGTTATTATCTCTGGTCAAATCAATGTATTCGATCAGGCTCCAATCTCTATTATTAAATAAAATCTGAACAGACGTTAAATAATATGAAGATTTCAGAAATTTCGATAAAAAGACCAAGTTTGATCATCGTGATGTTTATCATCTTGATCCTTGGTGGTATATTTTCTTATACCCGACTCGGGTATGAACTGATTCCTAAGTTTGATATCAAAGTTATTTTGATTCAAACAGTATATCCAGGTGCATCTCCCACTGAGGTGGAAAATACTGTTACCAAAAAGATTGAAGATGCGATATCTTCACTTGAAATGGTGAAAAAAATTGAGGCTACCTCTATGGAAAGTGTCTCAGTAGTAGCTGTGACATTGAACGATGAGGCGGATGTTAACTTTTTGCTTACGGATGCACAGCGGAAGATCAATTCTATTTTGAACGATTTGCCAGACGATGTCGATCCTCCGATCTTGAATAAGTTCTCGCTGGACGATATGCCAATCATGAGTTTAGCAGTTACTTCTAATTTATCTGAAAAGGAATTGTATGATCTGTTGGATAAAAAAATACAACCAGTTTTTGCTCGTATTAATGGTGTAGCGAAGGTTGATATGATCGGTGGCGAAGAGCGTGAGATACAAGTGAAGGTTGATCCAGAGAAGCTCGAGGGTTACGGCTTGAGTATTTCGCAGATTCAACAGGTTATCGGAGCTTCCAATATGGATTTTCCTACAGGTAGTGTACAATCTAGTGAGAAACGTAACACCATTCGTCTTGCTGGTAAGATCAGTTCTGTTGAAGAATTGCGTAATTTACCTATTACTACTCCTGCAGGAGTGACTGTTTTTCTTCGTGATATAGCAGATATTCAGGATGGGGTAGCCGAGCTAGAAAAAGTAGCAAGGTTAGATCGTAAAAACACGATCTTAATGCAAGTGTATAAGCAATCGGATGCAAATGCTGTAGCTGTATCTAAGTTGGTTCAGGCGACGATAGCAACAAAAGATAAAGACGGGAATATCATTAAGGGGGTTGAAAAAGATTATGTCAAGGAAGGTATACAAGTCCTAGTTGCGAATGATTCCAGTGAGTATACTTTGGATTCGGCCAATCATGTGATGAAAGATTTAGTAGTAGCCGTTATATTGGTAGGTTTTATTATGCTATTCTTCTTGCATAGTTTGCGTAATGCCGCTATTACGATGGTGGCGATTCCTTTGTCTCTTGTGGCGACCTTTATTGGGTTTTACTTTATGGGGTACACCTTAAATTTGATGTCTTTATTGGGATTGTCTCTCGTGGTTGGGATTTTGGTTGATGATGCTATCGTTGTCATCGAAAATGTTCACCGTCATATGGAGATGGGTAAAAATAGGGTACGCGCAGCATATGATGGTGCTGCGGAGATCGGATTTACGGTTACGGCTATTACATTAGTAATTGTAGTAGTGTTTTTGCCAATAGCGATGTCTACAGGTTTGGTGGCTAATATTCTAGCACAATTCTGTGTTACTGTTATTATTGCTACAGGACTATCTTTACTGGTTTCATTTACGGTAGTGCCTTGGTTATATTCTCGCTTTGGTCGATTAGAGCACATCAATTCAAGTTCTTTCTTTGGTCGTATTATTTTAGGGTTTGAAAGAGGTCTTTCTAAATTCACACATTGGATCTCAGATATCTTAAAATGGTCTTTACGAACTCGAGGGAATAAAATTATAACGTTGGTTATTGCTGTTACCTTGTTTTTTGCATCATTATCATTGCCTATCTTAGGTTATATTGGGGGAGACTTTTTTCCTGCAAATGACAAAGGGGAATTTATGATACAGCTTGAGTTAGAAAAAGACGCTTCATTAGAGACAACCAATCAGTTAACACAACGCGCAGAAAACCTCATCGCATCAAAACCCGAAGTTAAGAGATTGATTACTACGGTAGGACAATCGAGCGATGGTGGTATGGGAGGGGTATCAGGGTCTCGGTACAAATCGGAGATTCACGTGATCTTAAAAGATGAATATGTTGGAGTTTTAAATTCTAAAGTATACTCTGCCGAGTTGAAGCGTGAATTGGAGAATGAATTAATCGGTGCAATCGTACGTACCGTCAATATGGGACTTATGGGGGCAGAGCAGGCACCGGTGCACTTAACCGTGATTGGTACTTCGATGGAAGATGCGTTGGATTTTGCTAACAAAGCTGCTGATATTTTGAAGAAAATACCAGGATCGTCCCAGGTAAGGTTGTCTTCTGAAGCTGGTAACCCTGAAATTAATGTCAAAGTGGATCGTGATAAGATGACTTCTTTGGGGCTGAATGTTGCTACGGTAGGTAGTACGATGCAGATTGCATTCTCTGGGAATACCGATAATAAGTTTCGTGCGGGTGATAACGAGTACGATATCAATATACAGTTCGATGATAAAGGACGGGCCAGTATAGACGATGTGCGTAAATTGAAGTTTATCAACAATCAGGGTGCTTCTATTACGTTGGAACAATTTGCAGATATTTCCTATGGTTCGGGACCTACTTTGTTGGAACGTCGTGATAAAACGCCATCAGTAGCTGTCAAAGCGCAGGTGATTGGGCGTCCAGCGGGCACTGTATCTGAAGAATGGAAAAGAGAGTTTGATAAATTAGAGAAGAAAACAGGTGTAGATACGATGTGGGGTGGTAATATGGAAAATCAGGAAGAAGGTTTTGGTACATTGGGAGTTGCGTTATTAGCTTCTATTATATTGGTTTATCTTGTTATGGTGGCCTTATATGATAACTTTGCAACACCATTTGTCGTTTTATTCTCGATACCACTATCATTTATTGGTGCCTTATTGTTGCTAGCACTGACGAATCAAACTTTGAATATCTTTACAATTTTAGGTATTATCATGTTGATTGGTTTGGTTGCAAAGAATGCCATTTTATTGGTTGATTTTGCAAATCATAAGAAGGCGGCTGGAGCGACGACGCATGATGCCTTGGTTGCAGCAAACCATGCCCGTCTTCGTCCGATTTTGATGACTACCATTGCCATGGTGTTTGGTATGATTCCTATTGCTATGGCGACAGGAGGGATTGCCGATACCAATAGAGGTTTAGCTATTGTAATTATTGGAGGTTTATTATCTTCGATGTTCCTGACATTGGTTGTTGTACCGGTAGTTTATTCAATTTTTGATAGTTTACAACGACGTTTTAGCAAAGGTCAAGATGTTAATTATAAAGAATTGATCGTTGCAGATTATGTGCCGAATGAAGATTATGTCGATGAAATGGATGTAAAGCACTAGTATTCATTTGTTTCGTGTATAGCGCGGGAGGAGTTCAAGTTCTTTCGCGCTATTTTTTTAGCGGTGTAGAATAAAACTATCTCTCTTTTTTAGAATAACCAAAGAAAAATGTTTGTATAAAGTTTTTAAATTTCTATATTTGCATCACCAAAACGGAATAGGTAATACCTAAAGAAGTGATGGTCGCTGCGCTCCTAGCTCAATTGGATAGAGCATCTGACTACGAATCAGAAGGTTAGGGGTTCGACTCCCTTGGTGCGCACATTAGTTAACTGAAAAGCCTAATTCTCTTAACGAATTAGGCTTTTATTTTTGTCACCAAAAATTACTCAACACTATGCTAAACCTTGTATTATTCGGTCCTCCAGGAGCAGGAAAGGGTACACAATCAGAAAAACTAATCAGTAAATATAACCTTGTGCATATTTCTACAGGAGATCTTTTTCGTGCACATATTAAAAATCAGACTGATTTAGGTAAACAGGTAAGTCAGATTATTGCCGACGGAAATTTAGTTCCTGATTCGATCACGATTGCGATGTTAGAAGAAGAGATTAAAAAGAATCCAGAAGCAAAAGGATTTATCTTTGATGGTTTTCCACGTACAGTTGCGCAAGCTGAAGCATTAGATCAATTTTTAGTAGATAACGATAGCGCTATATCTGGAGTTATAGCATTAGATGTTAATGAAGAAGAGCTAACACAACGCATTGCCAAGCGGCAGGAGATTTCCGGTCGTGCCGATGATGCTGCTGATAAGTTGAAAAAGCGTATTGAAGAATATTTCGGAAAGACAATACATGTTCTACCTTATTATGAGGCTCAAAATAAGCTATCTAAAGTAAATGGTATCGGTGATATTGACACTATTTTCACAGAATTATCTCACGTGATCGATAGTTATATTGCTTAATTTGTTATTATAAATAATTTTATGGCTCAGGGTTCTAATTTTGTTGACTATGTTAAGGTGTGTTGTAGGTCAGGGCATGGAGGGGCTGGTTCTTCGCATTTGCATCGGGACAAATTCACGGCCAAGGGCGGTCCAGACGGTGGCGATGGCGGACGAGGCGGGCATATTATTCTTAAAGGATCGACACAACACTGGACGTTATTACACCTTAAGTTTAGAAAGCATATTATTGCCGAATCAGGTGGGCCAGGCGGGTCGGCATTGCGGACCGGTGCTAATGGAAATGACGAGATTCTCGAAGTTCCTTTGGGTACAGTAGCAAAAGATGCGGAGACAGGTGAGATACTTTTCGAAATCACAGAAGAAGGAGAGACTAGAATTCTGACGGCAGGAGGAAAAGGCGGTTTGGGAAATTGGCATTTTAAGTCTTCTACACAACAGACACCTCGATTTTCACAACCCGGACTGCCTGGGATAGAACAATGGGTGATCCTCGAACTCAAAGTCTTAGCAGATGTTGGTTTAGTTGGATTTCCAAATGCAGGTAAATCGACCTTATTATCTGTTGTTTCGGCAGCAAAGCCTGAAATCGCAAATTATCCATTTACCACGCTTGTTCCTAATTTAGGGATTGTTGGTTATAGGGATAATAAGTCTTTCGTTATGGCAGATATTCCTGGGATAATTGAAGGAGCGTCAGAGGGAAAAGGGTTAGGAATTAGATTTCTAAGACATATAGAACGTAATTCTGTACTTCTATTTATGGTTCCTGCAGATACCGATCGTACTATCGAAGAGGAATATAATATTCTTCTAAATGAATTAACTTCTTATAACGACGAACTTTTGGTGAAGCCAAGATTATTGGCAATAACTAAGTCAGATATGTTGGATGAAGAATTAGAGGAAGAAATGAAGGCTCAATTGCCGAAAGATGTTCCCTATATTTTTATATCTTCCGTAGCCAATAAGAATATTCTTCCTTTAAAGGATATGTTGTGGAAAGCTATTAATGAAGGTTAAAAATAAAAGCTTAGTAATGAGTTCTTTTTAGTGGATTTGATAAAAAAAGTAGATAAATGTTTGCAAAAACGATGAAAATGCCTACTTTTGCAACACTTCAAACAACGAAGGATAATTCAAATAAAGAATTAGGATTCCGTAGCTCAGCTGGTAGAGCAATACACTTTTAATGTATGGGTCCTGGGTTCGAATCCCAGCGGGATCACAAAAAAAGCTCAATCGAAAGATTGGGCTTTTTTTGTGCCGTTTGGGGGCGAACCCAAGGGTTTGATTCAAGAAAGATTCAGAATTTTGTGTTCGGGCCATGCGGGGCTGATCCAATCCCAACGGGATCACAAAAAGGCACAAATCTCTTTGTGCTTTTTTGATTTTACTCACTTTAAGCAAGGATTTTCAGGTATATACACCAGCCGATAACCATTTTTCTTTAGGGAGTTGATTGTATTGTTGTCGGGTGTTGTTTTAAATATACTAGATACGGGTTCGTAATAAAACTGATTTTCCATACCTTGCGTAAGACACATTGGAAATGTGCCTTAAAGATTACTCAAGAAGAGCAGGAAAGGCATTTTTGATATGGGATCCTGAGGTTCTATAATAATCACAGCAGATTGAGCTTTCGAAGCATCCCCTACAGTAAGCCCTTTTGTGTTTTTTTGTTCGATTTGGGGGATAGGCATTAGATTTAGCAAACACGAACGTAAATCGGATAAATTTCGTTTTTTCAAGTTGTATTAACGTTCATTTCAAGAGATTTGATTTAGGAGGAAGCTATCAAGCATTAACACCTTATCGTATCTACAATTCGCTTGGTCCATTTAATCCTAAAAATAGATGTTTTCGGCTAGGGGTAGCTTATAGGTTTAAGTGATTTTGTATCAGATTAATAGCTGTTTTTTTATGATTTAGTTTTAAATAAGTGCAATAATTGTTGGATTTATCTTTACCAAACCATTGCAATTACAAATATTTTTTCTACCTTTGCATCACTTCAAACGAAGGATAATTCAAATAAAGAATTAGGATTCCGTAGCTCAGCTGGTAGAGCAATACACTTTTAATGTATGGGTCCTGGGTTCGAATCCCAGCGGGATCACAAAAAAGGCTCAATCGAAAGATTGAGCTTTTTTTGTGCCCTTTCGGGGCGAACCCAAGGGTTCGATTCAAGAAGGTTCAGGATTTTGAGTTCGGGCCATGCGGGGATGAGAACCCAGGATCATACCGAAAGTTTGGGGGGTATCTTTATTAAGCATACAATTTCATTACACGATATAGGAAAAAGGTAGTATCTCTTACACCTCGAAAGATACTCCTGAACGCCTTAAGTTTTGCATTGAAGGACTCTGTGGACGCGTTTGTACTTCTATTGTCGAAGTATGGATCTTGCTACACTCTCGAACGATAGTATTCTTGAGCTCCCCACTTGATTGTGCCACAGCCCAAGTTTTGTAAACGCTATTTTCTTATCCTTGCACTTGTTGAAGATATCTCCCAATGCAATTCCCAGGTCGTAGGCTTTCTTTAGTTTTGGAAAGCGGATTAACAGAAGTTCCGCGAGCTGTCTTTGACTTTCTGTCCATCGACCAGGATGTTTACTCTCTTTTTGCATTTCCTGATTTCTCCGGTCTCTACAAAGTCTGATAAGGCATTTATACCACGAAGAAGGTCTCTTTTGCTCCGGGGAAGTGTGTGTTGCTTTGCGTACCCGCGTATGAGATAACTTCTTTCTAGTGATACAGAAGTAAAAATTGGAAATTGCCGAAATCAAATATGCTATCGAACAAATCGTCAAGAAACAAAAAGGTCTCGACCAAAATATCGAATAGCTATTTGAATACATCGACCGCCTGCAGGCGGAGGAAGAGAAGACGAAGCAGAACTCAAAAGGTGAGATCGGATTTAAGGTCGGAGGAAAATAAGGGTGTATACCTCTAGGTGATAAGGAGGGATGTCAGTAATAATCTAATGTAAAATGAAAAAAGCTTTAACTAACACATTAAAGAGAAGATAGAATCACTTTTTAAACGATAAAAAGTCATAAATAAGTTATTTTATCAAATTCAAGCTTTCCTTGTTTTACTTGAGCTAGCTCCTTAGCTCTAAAAGCAGCAATATGTTGGACATAGTTTGTACTGGCCAACTGTCTTTCTACTTCGCTTTCCCCAAATGCTTCATAATTCTTTTCTGCTATAACTCTTTTTTTTAGTTCATTTTCAATGTTTTCAATGTTTTTCTTCGGGAAAACAGAAAAAAGGTTCATAATATGTGTTCCGAAATATACTTCTACCGGTCTAAGATTTTTAGAACTAAAATACAAGCGAACAAAAATAGTCTGTTTAGGATCTAGTTTTTCATCATCTATATTTTCAGGAATATTCGCTATTAAAATAGATGCAACCATCTCTTTATAAGTTGTTTTTAGGATATTCGGATCATAACTATAATCTTTATCATTCTCGAAAAGTTTATTTGAACGTTTACCAATGATTTTAAAATCTTGTCTTAGCTTTTTTTTAAGTGCCTCCAACTCTTTATCCTCCGATTTCTTATTTTTTGTATTTAGGGGGTTGTAAAAATATTTGTAATCAGCACATGAAGTGCATAGGATAATAAGTAAGAGAAGTTGAAGAATTTTCATTATTGATAACAATTAGTGTTTTCTAAAAAGTGCTGTATAGTAGCGGGAATAATATTTAGATTATTATATGGTAAAGAGGGCACCATCGCCTCCGGATTATATATTGATTTATATTGTCTAAACTCTTCTTTGTATTTTTTATACTGACTATTCGATGCAACGGTAGGATCAGCAAAAAAATTATTAGCATTAAATAAATTTCTATTACCATTGTTGTCGGTAGTTAATCCATTTAAAAATCCCCTATATTCTTCGGATTTAGACGCCGTGGGAATCTCAGAACCAATTCGTCCAACTAAATCTATAAATAAGTGAGTTTCAAACTCTATTTCTACTTTACCGTTAGATGCCGTATATTGATTTATTCCATTCGGGTAAATCTTATCCTGACACGCATGAAAGAGCTCGTGAAAAATGATTTGTCTATTAATCACGTAAATATTCTTAAACTGCAGGGATTTGGACCCCGCATTATAAGTCCCTCCACCTATATTGCTATTAATACATAAACTTATCTTTCCGTTACTGCTAGCCCTGCTAGCTAAAAATTGGAGCATTTTTTCTGTAAAACAATCAAAGGGGGGTCTACTTACTAATTCTTGGACTTCTGAAATGAACTTATTATGATTTTCTGAGCCAACTTCCATATCAGGGCAGGGATCAAAGATATCGTTAATATATCCAACTATCTGCGGACTTGGTGTAGGGGGCGTCGGAGTACCGTCCCCAGGTGTAGGGTTTTCTGGATTTGATACTTCAACACAAACCTCATTACAACTTTGCCCTATTACTTTAGTAACGCAGGATTCTCCTCCTTCTGAGTGCTCAGGTACAGAAGTACAGACTTGACCATATATCGGTGTACAGACGGTAGTACATTGTTGATAAGTACCGGTTGAACTTGAGCTTGTTATCAAATCCGATGACTTTACATTTGCTAAAGCCATTTTATTATTTTTACTTGATCTAGATAATGAATATCGAGCAATCATCCTAACATTCATATAATATTCTAGGCCTATCACCTCCCCGTTAAGTTTCTTATATTCAATATAACCAACAAAAGCCTTGTCAAGAGTGTTTAGTGTCATTCTTTCGCCTGTTTTATAGTAATTTAAATCTTCTATACAACCTGCTTCTGGAATATAAGTTATGATAAGAGTATTTATATCGGTCTTAACTTCACTTTTTTCCTTCTCAAAGTAAATTAAATTACTATAAGAGTAAGCAACTCGAAGTTCTTTGGTTTGATCTGTATCTTCAACAAACCTTTTTACAATGTTGTATAAGTTTATATTATTATTAGTAGTCAGATAAGGCACTTCAATACTTCTAAATTATTTAAGGTATATGTATTTTTCCTATTCCAATCAACTTCCCCTGTTGCCGCAAAATAAAGATCGTTAACTGTATGTCTTGAAACAAATCAGGACAAACTGTTAAGGCGTGTTTCTTATTTATAAATCTATTAATTTTTGTTTTAGATATTGTGCTTATCTGTTACTAATGGCGATTTTTTTCAATCGTTCTCTCTGTTTTAATATCAGTTCTCCACGACCATAATATACGTCAGCAGGAGTTAGGTTATTTAAGGCCTCGTGATAACGTTCCAAACTCTTGGAGGGCTTCTTTTAGCTCTTCTGGTGAATAGTAATTGTTCAATTTGACCACATTTTTCATTGTTCTGTTGTATCTTTCAATTTTTACCTGGGTCTGTGGATGAGCGGGGCTGCCATGGATCTGCTTCATTTCCAGTTCTTCGGTCAGATACCTGCCAAGATCCTTAGAGATATAGCACGATCCATTATCTGACAATAATTTAGGCTTAACCTTTGTCTTTAACTTCGCCTTTTCAATCGCTGTGTCTACATTGCGTATCACGTCCTCATGTTTCATTGATGGACAGAGCTCCCAATGTACAATGTAGGGGCTGTAGTCGTCCAATATGGTGCTTAAATAATAATCTCCCCAGCCTTTTATCCTGAAATAGGTAAAATCTGTCTGCCACATTTCATGTACAATACTGGTCTTACCCTTGAATTCATCGGATGCACTGATCAAAATATGGTATGGAGCGCTTATCAGTCCCTTGTTTTTAAGGATTCTGTAGACAGAGGATTCAGAAATAAAAATCTGATGTTCGTCTGTAATGTGACGAGCCAACTCAAGTGCCGATAAATCAACCTTATCCAGGGCAACCTCGACAACGAATTCTTTAATCTGCTCGGCTGTAATGATTCTGCGGGTACTACGACGTACATCCTTGATAAAATTCTCCGGGATTGTTTTTTTCGGTCTTCCCATCCTGAATAAAGTTAATGTTTTTTAGGAAAACACTCTCTTAGTTTTTAATAAATTATGTCCAAATTATGCTGACGATTTACAGTCCCGGTGAAAAAATTCTTTTTTACGATGATTTCGCGCAGGATGCCATCGGCGATTTCCCGGTACGCTGGAACACCAATGGAGGCAGTGAAATCGTTACGCTTAAAAACCAGTAGGGAAAATGGCTGAAAGTACCAGATAATTCGACCAGCTTCCTAGAATTAGATGGAAAGCTGCTGCAAAAATTTACCATAGAATTTGATTTACTTTATCCCGTATCGGGAGAAAGACCACCTGTTACGTTTGGGTTTTCGGAAGTGGTCAATCCTGCAAAAAACACGATCCAACACAAAAGTGTTTTTTACTTTCTAATTCCACCATCCGTGAAGGAGTTCGTCGGTTATTCCACCAGTTTATATTCGGGACGGGGAACGACTCAGGAATGTGCAGTTAATAAAATGGCAGGTAATAAAATTAGGGTGAGTATTGACGTAAACGGAAATCGTCTTCGCTTGTATTTGAATGATCAGAAGATGTTTGATCTGCCAAAGTGATTTGACAATAGCAGCTATCGCAACAACTTTTATTTTAGGGCATCACCTTTGATACCGAAACCCACAGATGCTTTTTACATAAGCAACCTTCGTATTGCTGAAGCAGGAATGGATGCCAGAAGTACGCTATTGAAAGAAGGGAAATACGTTACCTCGGGAATTTACTTTGCTACGGCTTCGGCAAGGATAGAGCCTGAATCGCACGGTGTATTTAAGGAAATAGCCGATATGAAGAAGAACAATTCTGTGAAAATTGAAATTATAGGACATACGGATAATCTAGGGAACGCTGTTGCTAACCAAAAGCTTTCGGAACAACGTGCCATAGCGGTAAAAACGTATCTGAACGAGACTTTTAATATCGACAGGAACAGGATATCGACGTCGGGAAAAGGAGCCATTGAGCTGGCTGTAAGCAATGCGACTGCCGAGGGAGAAGCTCAAAATCGACGGGTGGAATTTCTAACCTTGTGAATGCAACATACACAACAGTTTAACTTAAAAAACGTCAATTACGCGATATTTCATAGTAGCCTACTTTCTATTGCTTATTCAATCCATGTACGCACAGGAAAAAAAGAAAGTAGAGGTTTTTGAACAGCCTGAGAAAGCGAAACCTTTTGAACCAGACGATAAGATCTGTTTTGATTACAAAGTTAGCTTTAAAGGGAACTTTATCGGAAGAGATGCAACTGTATGTTTTTTAATCAATACAGAAATAGGTGCAATCTTGGGTTTTGGCTTTGATATCTATGGGAAGTCCGGTTACAATTATGATCTTAACAGCCCCAATTTTAATGCTTCTCTGCAGACACTTAAAGGAAATCTGTACTATTATTACAATGGTAGTGAGAAAATTCCGTGAAAAAATGGAATTGGTCGGATCAAGTATCATGTACGAACCTCCAATACGGAGCCGGGAAGTAACGGAAGAATTCTTACTGGAAAGAAATTTCTATATAAGGATGAATGTCGGGAGTTTGCAGGTGGCGAGTTTAAGGGAAGAAAATATGTAGCGGATGATGGCTTTGCAATCTACCTACTTGATAACGATAATTTTCCGGAAACTTTTGAGTCTTTTCAATTTCTAGACGCCTATGGAATCGGGTTTCTTGAAATATCGAAGGGCAATTTCCTCATTTTGGGTTATGATGCAGACGGTAAAATTGGATCGGAAACGGTTTCTTTCCAGAAAGTAGCTGGGAGCAAATGTTTTCATGCGACACAGTTTAGAAAAGATGAGCACACCACGATGATCACTTATCTTGAAGAGAATGAAACCGAATCAGATGAAATCCAGAAGAGGATCAGTAAAGCTAAAAGGGTTGCTGAAACAAGTAAAAGCGATTGTGCGTCTTTAAAGTTGAAATTTCATGATGAAGAAAAGCGGCAAAACGATCAGCAGAAAGAGCAAATGCAATATTTGAAAAACGAAAAGGTAGATTATCAGAAAAAGCAGGATAAGCAGGCTTCTTTCTGAAAATACGAGGCATATGCTACGTTTAAAAAGCTCCGGATGGAAGCAGCATACAAGCTCTGTGAATTGCAGGAGTCGATCAGGAAGGATGCTTATAAAAATGATGCAGAAAAAGCTAAGGCATTCGAGAAAAAAAGCTGTCTTGAAGGTAAAGTCATCGATCTCGAAAAGTTAGAAGCAAAATGGGAGACAGCAAAAGCCGGTTATCGAAATAATAATGCAAGTCTCTAGGAAGAACAGCGAAGGATAATGCAGGAGACTATTGAGGTCATGAAAAAATACAAATGTGGTTAAATATGAAATATCCATGTAGCATAACTGCACAAACACGAATGAAAATAGTTTGGATCCGCCAGCTGGCGGATGACAATTAAAAGTCAAATTATTTACATATGAAAATGGTCCCAAAACTATGAGTTATGGGACCATCTGTGCTATAAAAAATCGTTTAATTCGAAGATGTAATTTTCAATCTACTCGCAGCGGCTTTATCAGTCAAAAATACCAGTGTCCCATTGATCGGAGCCAATAGTTGCGACGGGTATTCCTGTGGATTGCGTTCACCCTCTAATACCTCATACAAAGCATCGGTTTTCTTCTTACCGAATGTAAGTACGGCAATATTCTTGGCTTTATTAATGAGCGGTGCGGTTAAGGTGATACGATACATACTTTGAGGTTCTAGATAATAGGCATCTACCCACTTTTTGTCTTCATTAAGCACATCTGTGTGCGGAAATAAGGAGGCAGTGTGACCATCGTCTCCCATACCCAATAAGATGAGATCAAAAACTCCATCTTCACCCACAATAGCTTTTATTTCTGCCTCGTATTGTACAGCATGCTCCTCCGGTGATAATGTCTCAGAATACATCTTGTAGATATGATCCTTTGGGATTGGCACATAATTTAAGAGGGTGTCAAAAGCCATCTTGGTGTTGCTACGCTCATCGTCAAATGGTACCCAACGCTCATCACCCCAAAATACGAAAACCTTTTGCCAATCTATCATCGCTTGATATTCCGAGGAGGCAAGTATTTTATGAAGAGCTATAGGAGATGAACCTCCAGTAAGTGCTACTGTAAATTTATCTTTTTCAGCTATAGCCTGTTTTGCGGTTGCAATGAATAATGTAGCAGCGGCTTCAATAAGTTGTTGTGTATTGTCAAATATCTGTATCAATTCTTCAAACTTTTAATATACGACTAGTGAAACTAAGAATTTTTATGGTGTGCGTTTACAGCCCATACATGACCGTTTTGAGCAACCAAGGCTTCTGCATTTTCAGGCCCCCAAGTGCCTGATGCATAGTTCGGAAAGTCAAGGGTATTTCTACTTTCCCATGCTTCCTGTATCGGTGTGATCACATCCCAAGCCTCTTCGACCTGATCCGAACGCATGAATAATGTCGCATCACCATTAAGAGCATCAAGCAGTAATGTCTCGTAGGCCTCTGGCGATTGGGTCGAACACGTATCGTAATCGAAAACCATCTCCGAAGGGTTCAATGCCATGGTCAAGCCTGGACGCTTGGTCATAAAGCGTAAACGGATATCCATCTGAGGTTGAATATTGATAGTTAGTTTGTTTGGCATCAAATTATCAACCTGACCATTGGAGAAGGTCGAGTGAGGAACAGGCT
Source organism: Sphingobacterium sp. xlx-96 (assembly GCF_011007365.1). Classification (GTDB taxonomy): domain Bacteria; phylum Bacteroidota; class Bacteroidia; order Sphingobacteriales; family Sphingobacteriaceae; genus Sphingobacterium; species Sphingobacterium luzhongxinii. The sequence continues at coordinate 235,935 of NZ_WFKM01000001.1, forward strand.
TAAATTGTATGGTGATCGAAGAGTGTTTCTCCTGCATACGTTTTCCCGTACGTAAGTAGAAAGGTACACCTTGCCAACGCCAATTATCCAAAAAGAACTTGACAGCAACAAAAGTTTCCGTGTTTGATTTTGGGTTTACACCTTCTTCATCCCGGTATCCTGGTACTTTTTTACCTTGTAACCAACCTTCGCCATACTGGCCTCTTACCGCATAACGTTGTACCTCCTCTGGTTTGATACGTCGTATCGCTCTTAATACATCAACTTTACGGTTACGTATCTCTTCAGATTTGAATGAAGCAGGAGCTTCCATAGCCACCATACATAATATCTGCAAGAGGTGGTTTTGAACCATATCTTTAAGTGCTCCCGCACTTTCGTAAAACCCGCCACGATTTTCTACACCAACTTGCTCAGCAACAGTTATCTGAACGGAATCAATAAAGTTTCTATTCCATAGGGGTTCAAATAATGCATTTCCAAATCGGAAAGCTAGGATATTCTGTACTGTTTCCTTACCTAAGTAATGATCTATTCTATAGATCTGTTTCTCCTGAAAGGTCTGCCTCAATAATTTATTCAAGGCAACTGCCGTCTCTTTATCGTTTCCGAATGGCTTTTCGATGACGATACGATCCTTATCAGGTAGGCTAGCTAGACCGGATTCATTGATATGTAGTGTCGCGGCTTCAATATAGCGAGGAGCGACTGATAGATAAAATAATCTATTTGCCCGTTCGCCCCACAATTCATCTAAAGCATCCAATTGGGCAGCTAAATCTTTGTAGGAATTGATATCTTCGATATTTGATTGAAAATAGGAAATATTAGGATTGAATGTTTCCCACTTTTGTTGCTCCGGTGCTCCAGTTCTTGAAAACTCGGTCAACCCTTCTTGCAGATGCTGCCTGTAAGATGCATTGTCAAGTTCCGTCCGACCTAATCCGATAATTGCGAATTTTTCAGGCATCCAATCGTCCAAAAACAAATTGTAAAAAGCAGGTATCAATTTACGCTTCGCCAAATCTCCCGTTCCTCCGAAAATAACAATAATGGAAGGTCTGGCTTTTTTACTAGTTTTCATTGTAATATTAAAAAGGTAATCAATTTATCTTAGTCCCATTGCGTATGAAACGAACCTTCACGATCGATACGTTCATACGTATGTGCGCCAAAGTAATCCCGTTGAGCTTGTATAATATTTGTAGGCATACGCTCCGAACGGTACGAATCGAAATAAGCCAAAGCATTCATATACGCTGCAAATGGAATACCGCAGTCTACCGCATATTTAACAATGTCCCTTGCGTTTGCTTGTTTCGAAGATACGTTTTGCGCTATAGTGTCATCCAGAAGAATGTTTCGTAAAGAAGGATTGCGATCATAGGCCTGTCTAAAGTCTTCTAAAGCTGCAGCACGGATAATACATCCTCCGCGCCATATTTTCGCAACCTGTTCTAAGTTCAATCCGTAGCTATAGGTTTCTGAAGCGATAGTAAGTTGAGCCAGTCCCTGTGCATAGGTATTTAACATGGCAAAATAGAAAGCATCTTTTAATTGCTCGATAACTAGATTTTCGTCTATGCTTTTTCCGGTTGCCGTCCAATTTAATTTTTTCGCTGCTTGTATACGTTCAGGTTTTAATTTTGACATATCACGCATAGTGACAGCGGCATCGATCACTGGTATCGGAGCCTGTAGATCCATAGCATTTTGTGATGTCCATTTACCGGTACCTTTGGATTTGGCCCAGTCCGAAATCACATTAACTAAACGCTGACCATCTTCATCAAATTTGTTCAGGATCTCTCCGGTAATTTCAACTAAGAAGGACTGTAATTCGGTACTATTCCAATCTGCGAATGTTTGTTGGATTTTAGCATCACTGATACCCAAGCCCCGCTTCATAAGATCATAAGTCTCTGCAATTAATTGCATGATACCATACTCGATCCCATTATGAACCATTTTGACATAGTTTCCAGCAGAACCATTCCCTAAGTAAGCAACACAAGGTTCACCATTTACTTTGGCCGTTACTGCTTCGAAAATTGGGCGTAAACGCTCGTAGGCATTTTTGTCCCCTCCTGGCATTAAGCTAGGACCGAAACGTGCACCCTTCTCACCTCCTGATATACCCATTCCGAAGAAGTGTATGTTCTTTTGAGATAACTCTAAGAAACGACGATCTGTGTCTGGAAAATAAGAGTTACCGCCATCGATGATAATATCACCCTTTTCAAGATGAGGAAGTAGACTTGCTATTGCACCATCAACAGGTTTGCCAGCGGGAACCAAAAGCATGATTGCCCGAGGTCTGCGGATCAACTGCGTGAATTCCTCTACCTGAGTTGTTGCTTTTACGCGTTGGTTGTCATTAATTTCTTCTTGTAAGGATTGTACTTTAGCAGAGTCTAGGTCCAGTCCTGCTACGGCAAATTTGTTGTCGGCCATGTTTAGAAGGAGATTTCTTCCCATAACACCTAGACCGACTATACCAAAATCATATAATTCCATAAAATTTTTATCTGTTGATGCAGATTTTTATCGTTTCGATCGTACTAACTTAATGAGAGAGAATTTGCATCAGATAGCTCCCTCTAATTAATCATCAAAGATATAAATCTTTTCGTTGAAAATACCTGTTTTTTACTCCTTTCGAGGTCGGGGGATCGACTATAATGTTTTTGTTTCTTGAGGCAGAAATCATTTCTGTATACCTTTCCTGAATCAACATCGTGTTTTGTTATAACTAAACGTTATACCCTATGGGATTTTATCGTTTTCTTTTCAGCTGTATAGCCCTGTACTTTGTATAAAAATAGTTGCTATATGAAATATCCATGTAGCAGAACTGCACAAACACCAATGACCGCGGAGCAGTATGCACACCAACAGTAATAAATTCGTGTATAATGTAATTACTTCGTGAGCTCGTTATACTCGGTTTGGATATTCCATATGGCCGTTTTAAAAAAAATATATACTAATGAATAATCGCATGTTTTTCCGAAAGGATATATTTAAGAAGAGTCTATCTGTTCACGAGCTTATTTTTGTCAGTTTAGGCTTTTTGTGTTTATCGCCGCTAATATCGCCGCCAATAGCATTATTGATCGGAATTCTTACAGCGCAATGGCTGGGCAATCCATTTCCAGATTTTACACACAAACTTACCCATATTTTATTACAGGTATCTGTCGTAGGACTGGGGTTTGGTATGGACGTAGAGTCGGCAATTCATGCCAGCAAAAGTGGTTTTATTTTAACGGTTATTTCCTTGTTCGCCATACTGTTTCTAGGTTATTTTATAGGTCGGTTGTTACGTATAGATAGGAAAATAGCTTTTTTGATTACCGTAGGGACAGCAATATGCGGGGGGAGTGCTATTGCTGCAATGTCTCCCGTGATAAAGGCCAAGGAAGGACAGATTAGTGTAGCATTGGCTACTATTTTTATTTTAAATTCCATTGCGTTATTTGTTTTCCCTATAGTTGGACATTTCTTTAACCTTTCACAAGAACAGTTTGGTCTTTGGAGTGCAGTGGCTATTCAGGATACCAGTTCTGTTGTCGGTGCAGCGAGCAAATATGGCGAGGAGGCGCTGCAGATTGCTACCTCAGTCAAGTTGACACGTGCACTGTGGATCATACCTGTTACATTTTTTAGCGCTTTGGTTTTTAAAAGCAAGGGAAACCGTATACAGGTCCCTTACTTTATCGGCCTCTTTGTATTAGCTATTATTGGCAATACTTATGTCGCTCCTCTACACAAGATCGCTCCTTATATCGTGTACATGTCCAAAAGTGGACTTACAGCAGTATTGTTTTTAATCGGAGCTGGGCTTTCTGCCAAAGTGATAAAGTCTGTAGGTCCTAAACCATTTATTTTGGGACTTGTACTATGGGGACTGATAGCTATACCATCCTTGTTATTTATCCTTTGTTTTTTTGCTAAATGTTAGATGTAGATATTGTATATTTATATACTCTTTTACATGTACAAAAAATGTCAGTAACAAATCCTGTAGTATTTTTCGAAATACCGATAAAGGATTTAGATCGTGTCGAATCTTTCTATTCCAATGTCTTTGGTTTTATCTTTGAAAGGGAGCTGATAGATGATTATGAGATGGCATTATTTCCTTTTACAGACTCGAAGGGAGGAGTATCAGGTTCTTTGGCTAAAGGACATGTATCTGTACCGAGTAAAAACCGGGCTATCCTCTATTTTAAGACGAAAGATATTGATGATAGGGATTCGTAAAGCAGAGGAACAGGGGCAAGTGTATTGTATACCAAGACGGCCAAAGATAAATACGGTTTCTTCGTTGCCGAAATTGAAGATTCAGAAGGAAACAGAATTGCTTTGCATCAAGAGTTTTAACGTCTAATGGATCTTAGATCTGAAATAAATTCATCAACTACCTTTTCTGGGGTAGCCCAAGAAGTTATCAAACGTACGGCGGAATGTTGATCATCGACTCTCTTCCATTCAAAAAATAGGTATTTCTTAAGTAGTTCATCAATAATGTGTCTAGGTAGAATTGGGAAGATCTGATTTGTCGTCGAAGGGGTCAAAAAAATGAATTCTTCTTCTGTCGCGGCCTTTACGATTTTCATCGCCATTTTGTTAGCATGATCTGCCAATTCAAAGTAAAGCCCCTCCCGAAATAATTCGAGAAACTGAATACCTAATATTCTTCCTTTTGCCAATAAGGCACCCTTTTGTTTTAATGCGTAGTCAAAATCAGGATAGAGCATAGGATCATTGAAGATTACCGCCTCACCCAATAAAGCCCCGTTTTTCGTTGCTCCGATGTAGAATACATCGGTCAATCGACTGATGTCAACCATTGTTAGGTCATTATCTGATGCCATGAGTGCATTTCCTATCCGTGCACCATCTAGGAATAAGAGAAGTCCCTCTTGTCGGCAATAGCGTGATAATGTCTCTAATTCATCTTTATAATATATTGTTCCGATCTCTGTCGAATTGGAAATATAAACTACTCTTGGTTTAACAACATGCGGTCTTAAGGTATGGTTTTCTATGATAACTTTGATATCAGTTGGTTTAAGCTTGCCATCCTCTGTTGTTACTGTAATAACTCGGTGTCCAGTAGCCTCGATAGCTCCAGCTTCATGAGCAAAAATATGTCCCGATAGTGCGCTGATGACTGCTTCATGAGATTTCAACAGACAAGATAATACCAACAGATTCGTCTGTGTACCTCCAGATAAGAAATAAACTTCAGCATTGGGATTTTCAATCTCTTTTTTAAGAATTTCTTTAGCTTCTAAACTAAATGCATCGTCTCCATAGCCCAGTTGTTGTACAAGGTTGGTTGAGGCAAGTTTATTTAAAATATTTGGGTGCGTTCCTTCTGAATAGTCGTTCTTAAAGTTATACATGTTAGAATTCGCTTTGACCGGATAAGCACAAATATAGAAAGATAGCTTTACAGTTGTCTAGTCCAGAATAGAAATAAACTAGGATATCGTTAAGAATCTTTTATAGTGATCCCAATATGCTTCTGGAAGGGTAGAGGTCGTTTTTAACCAAAATTGTTCTCTGATTTTAGTTTTTGATTCCTGATCTTTATTTTCAAAATTACCTTTTAATAATAGATACAGTTCAAAAAAAAGTTGTAAAAACTGTTGGTCTGTTTTTGCACATTTCAGGTTGATACAATCACCATATACATAATATATAACAACTTCTCCTGACGGGATATGATACCCCAAACGATCACCTATAGTATCCCAACCGAAGAATATATAATCTCCATATACTTCAGGTTCTGGATCAAAAGTGATATCAAAAATGTTTAACCTGGAGACATCGAAATTGTAAATAAGATTTAATATTTCATTTCCATAGTCTTTGTAGTTAGTTTTTAAATCTGAAATTTGAGCATCACTTAAAATGTTATTTAATAATTCGGTCTCAAATTTGTCTTGCAGATTTGAAATTTGAGGCTGGTTTGCTCTGATGTTAAGCACAAATTCTTTTGCCGTCATAGTTGTAAGTTAATCTTTGTGTCTAATCTTTTGTATCTCTTATAATTTTCCCCAATACAAAAGTGACGCTTTATTTTAAATAAAATTTACGGGAATCCGTATTTCGTTCTGTTGAAATTGAAACAATGTGATTTCATGCGGTTGATCTATGTTAATTTCAAGAATAACTTGTTTTCAGCGTGATCGTACCATTCAGCTCGTAGCGAACTGAAAACAGCACTGTCCCTCCGGGTATGATCTGCTCTGTACATATTGCTTCGGAGCAAACCTTCAAAGGTGCAGCCTAGACTCAATAGGGCTTGTATACTACGTTTGTTTTCATTATCGGCTTTAAATTGTATGCGTTCCATGTGGAGTGTATCAAAAGCAAATTTTAACAATAGATATTTAGCATGTTTGTTCAGACCTGTTCCCTGAAATTTCTTACCGTACCAAGTATAGCCGATGGAGCATACCTTTTGGTTTAGATCTATTTCATACAATCGGGTAGAACCCGCTGTTTCTCTTTGTTGTTTGTCAAAAACGATAAACGCATGTTCTTTACCCTCTTTCTTCTTTTGCAAGGTATTAGCGATGTAAGTAGCCATTTTTTGCTTGCTTGTAGGTTGCTCCAATGAGAATTTCCAGATTTCAGGCTCGTGATCTGAAAACTGAGCCAGATCATCCAAGTGGATCTCGGAAAGTGTATGTAAGGCAATCCTTTCATTTTCGAGGATATATCTTTCTTGCAAAGATTGGTCTTTGGGCTCTGTCTTCATGTCTTTCTGCTACTAATGTTATATTATTCCTTTTTTAAGTCTTTGAGTAGGACGCGGCCAAAATAGAAGATAAGGATCGCTCCAAGTGCTAGACATACGGTCAGGATGATCCTATCATAGTTCTCTTTTTTCGTAGGTGTATTTTTAGAGAGTTCCTCCACTTTGTCTAGCTTGGCAAGAGGTAAGTCAGATGATAGATTGAGGGCGATTGGTATCTCTTGTGATAAAAACTCTGGTAATGGAGGAGGAGTCGGTACGATTTTTTCTATCAGATTCTCTTCCCTGATTAACGGTACTCGGTCTGGCTAGGCCTTCTCTCAATCCCTTGATTTCTTCTTTCTGCCTATTTAGTAAGTATACCATAACGGTAAATCCAAGTACAATCAATAATATTTCCATAAACTAGGGTTTCGTTTCAGCTTTCGTGCTAAAATCGTACCAAGGTGCAAAAACTTATGAATGACTTTTTACTTGCCAAATAATTTTCAAAAGAACCCTTTTCCCTCTTTTCCGAGATGCCAAGAGATAATTGTTCCACAGATTAGATTAAAAGCACTTCTCTGCAGAAAGATGATTTGATATCTTTGTTTTTTCATAAATAAGCAAATTTGGTGAAATCAATACAAGTAGCAGTAATTAGTGATATCCATGGTAATCTTACAGCGTTAGAACATGTTCTAACCGATATTTGTCAAAAAGGGATACCGCAAATATATTGTTTAGGTGATTTGGTAGACTTTGCACCTTGGGGCAATGAAGTGATTTTTCTACTTAAACAGAGGGAGATCCCTTGCTTACTGGGCAATCACGATGAGCTTATTGCTTTTGATTATCCGGTGGTACCTTTGACACATCATGATGCGGTAGAGACGGCAAATCGTGATATTGCGATTGCATTCTCCAAACGGACTATTTCTCGGGAAAATAAGTTATGGCTTTCAAACCTTCCTTTTGAGCTTTCTCTGACATTTAAAATAGACGGTATATTCAAGCGTGTTTTATTAGTGCATGCAACCCCAGCAGTAATGAAGAATACCTATTTGAAGAAGATGATAAAGGAGCTATATTATCGGAATTAGCAAGGAGAGGCATGGACGTCCTCGTCATGGGGCATACCCATCATTCCTACATACAGAAATTCCCTGAAGCTCTTTTGGTCAATTGTGGGTCGGTAGGTCGTAGTAAGGAAGCGGATAGGAAAGCGACATACACCATTTTGACTATTTCTGCTGATGGCATAATCGCTGAAATTCACAAAGTGGAATATCCGAAACACGCTGTAGCAAATGCTATCTACAATAGTGAGATTCCTGATTTCTATGTCAATTTCTTATTGAAATCATGATTTTCTATCACAGATCTCCTTTTTGAGTTTCATGTAATGATCTTTGTCATCGTCTTCTCCCAAGAGGAATCCCCATGGTTTTAATTCTAAGATACGGTCAAAGACAATTTTACAGATCTCAAGGATGGGAATGGCCAAGAACATTCCTGATATTCCCCATAGTAACTCTCCGAAAAAGATAGCCATCATAGCTACCATGGAGTTTACCTGAACTTTAGAACACTCCTAAATTCGGGGAGAGGTCATAATACTGCTTAACGTACAGGCTAATTTGATGTAAAAAGGGAGAGTTAAGAATTTCGTCATATCCACAATTTGATTTTAGAGAACAAATATCAAACCAATAAAGTCTGAAATAAAAATCAGAAAATAATATGGAATTACAAATCAAAGACTCTTGATCATTTGCTGAAAATATATTTTCGTAAATTAGAGGAATAGATTGTTAATGAACAAACATGATGATTACAAGTAGAAGGAAATATGGAACAGTTTTCGTTAAAACGTATGTCTTCAGAACAATGGGAAGATTATCAATTTGTGTATATATACTGGATTTGGTTAATTTGTATTCTTAAATTTTTATATATCTATGAAGCAGTTCCGTTTTATTATTTTTTTATTAGCTAGTTTATTTTTTATTGCTTGTCAATCTACCAGTCCAGATAAATTTTTTGGACAAGTGGTACTCAACACAAATCTGATTGCCGATTTTGATCCGGCAACTTTTGGCAAACGTCTTCAACAAGAGACGGTCGAATTCCCTGATATCCCATCTAGTAAGAAGAATGGAGATGAAGCACAACAGATTGTCAATCTGAAAGTCCTAACGGTAGAGAAGGCCATCAAAGACATCAAGGGGTTAACGGTATCGGATGATGACGCAAAGGCTTTGCAAGAGCAATCTATTCAATTATTTGAAGCGGTACTTCCCGTTTATAAAAATGAATACGCAGCTTACGCGAAGCTTTGCGATACCAAGGGGACGGATGAAGAAAAACAACAAATTATTGAAACAATTGAAAAGGAATACTTGCCTAAAGTAGAAGGTTTGTTCGAGAATGTTTATGGTTTAGGAAAGAAATATGCCGATAAGCATCAATTGAATGTTAAATGGGGGTATTAGAAAATAAAAACTTCGTTTGATTGAATATAAAGCCACTAAAGAGCATACTTTAGTGGCTTTGTTTCGCTAATTATTTAGCGGAGAAAGTTTCCGTACCAATGTCCGGATGCTTTGATAATACGTTGCTGCGTTTTAAAATCAACATGTACCAGTCCAAATCGGGGATGATATCCTTCGGCCCATTCAAAGTTGTCTAAGAAAGTCCAGACAAAATAGCCTTTAATATTTACACCTTCATTTTTCGCGCGGAATACCTGTTCGATAACATCTTTTAGGTATTGTGTCCTTTGTAAATCATCGACACGGCCATCTTCAACTAGATCCTTAAATGCCGCCCCATTTTCGGTGATAATAAGCGGAGGAATATTAGGGTAAGCATCAAATTTCTTAAGTATATGATACATCGATTCAGGATAGATTTCCCAGTTCATAGCCGTTGTTTCAACCTTTCGTTTTTTTGCACTTACAATCTTAGCACGTAAGAAGGGAACAAATAGCGAATGCCGTATCACCTCTCGGGTGTAATTCTGTACACCAATAAAGTCCATATCAAATTTTAAATCCGTATCGTCGCCCTGTTTCATATAGCGTTCGATTCGATTTAAGACCTTGATCTCTTGAGTAGGGTATCCCATTCCCAATAGAGGCTCAATGAAATAGCGATTGAGCAGTACATCTGCTTTTCTCGCGGCAATGATGTCTCTTTCCTTCGTAGAGTAAGGTTCGACATGGGAGCAGGAGAAGGTCGTGCCGACATAACTTTCTTTTTGCAGTGATTTGATGATTCTGCCTCCGTGGGCTTGAGCCAATGCTGCATGATGCGCCGCAGCTAGAAAGTTGTTCAAGCCTTTTCTACCAGGTGCGTGTACTCCAAAAAAATAACCCGCAGCTGTAAATACAGTAGGCTCATTGAGGACTATCCAGTTTTTTACACGATCGCCAAAATACTTGACACAGAGAGCCACATACTCGCCAAACCAATCTTTTACATCTCGGTTTGTCCAGCCACCCTTTTCTTCGAGTGTATGGGGGAGGTCCCAGTGATATAGTGTAACCCAAGGAGTGATTCCCAAGCTTAGCGAATAATTGATAAGTCTATTGTAAAAATCGATACCAGCCTGATTTACGTTTCCTATCCCATCGGGTTGTATTCTGCTCCAAGCAATAGAAAATCTATAGTTAGGAATATGCATACTCCGCATCAGTTTCAGGTCATCTTCATACCGATAGTAGAAATCGCAAGCGATATTGCCATGCTGATTATGTACAATTTTATTTTTCTTTTGGACAAAAATATCCCAGATAGAGGGACCTTTTGCATCATGGTCATGCGCTCCTTCTATTTGATAAGCTGCGGTAGAAACACCCCAAATAAAATTCTTACCAAAAGTGTTTTTAGTTATTAACATCTATTTCAATTTGTTCGATTAGCTTCTGTGTGACCGAAGTGGCGAATAAAATGAGCTGAACCGGGCTAAAAATAGACGATAGACAACGTTCTGAAAAAAGTAGATTATTGTTTTCATGGCCATGTAAATTTATTAATCCTGTTTTGGAATAATGTTTACATAAATCTACTGGTTTTCTGTTAATTGTATATTATGTAAAGATTAAGATTATGCGAAGAAATCAGAAACTATAGAATTTCTATTCCCAGTTTTGCCAGTGCTTTAGTTCCTGGCGTACCTTTTGAATTCTCCGTTATTAAGGTGTGCATACAGTCTGTCTGGGCTACAAAATAGGGGGATTCACTATTTATTTTGTCCGAAGTACATAACCCCACGGTTTTGATGCTGTGACTCATCATCGCTAGCTTTATTTCTGCGTCTTCCAGGTCCTTGCAGGAAACGTTATCTGGGGCAATGCTGCATATTCCTAAAAAGTAGATATCCACTTTAAATTTAGCAATACCTTGCAGTGTCTCGTTGCCGTAGGTTGCAAACGAAGTTTTATTGAGCTTTCCGCCTAAAAAAATAAGCTCCGCAGTAGGATGATCTTCAATAGCATTAGCGACGGGAAAACTATTGGTGATGATTGTTACTTTTAAGTCTAGAGGTAGAATTTTAGCTAATTCTAAAACAGATGTTCCGCCGTCAAAGAATAGCACTTGTCCACTTTTGATGAGTGATACTGCTTTCTGTGCGATAATTTTCTTTTGATCGATATCGGTATTCTCCCGATCCCGATAATGATGGGGAATACGGGATACAGATACTGCCCCACCACGAACGGCACGTAGTAAGCCTTTGTTGTCAAGTTCTTTGATATCTCGTCTTATTGTATCCTCTGAAACAGCTAGTTTTTTAGATAGCGATTGAAAGGAAGACGAGCCATTGGTAACGGTCTCTTTAACAATAATATTATGACGATCCTCTTTTAACATAAGGCAAACCTACATAAATTCAATATTGTACGCAATATAATCGCGCGGTAATGTAAAATTGATAAGATTTATTGTTTCTATATATTGCTGTTATTTGCAATGTTTTGCTTTGTATTTCTAAGTTTTGCTATATTTGATTAAAATTATAAGATATGCATAATAGAAAAACAATAGCGTTGAATATGGATGGGGTCTTGGCCGACAATCTGGATCATTATCTCAATTATTATCACCAAGAGACAGGTATACAGCTTACTGAAGCGGATGTATTAGGATTACCTGAAGGAGAATGTGTGCCCGATAAAACAGCGGTGAGACGTTACATTGGCTCCGAAGGTTTTTTTAGAACACTTCCTGTAGCAAAGGACGCACAAGAGGTCGTGAAAGAACTACACGATAGATACGATGTTTTTGTGGTATCGGCAGCGATGGAGTTTCCGTGGAGCCTTCGGGAAAAAAGAGACTGGTTAGCTGAGTATTTTCCATTTATCTCTTGGCATAATATTGTCTTCTGTGGACATAAGCATATTATCAATACCGACTATCTAATCGATGATCATGTTAAGAATTTGCTTACTTTTAAAGGAAAAGGTTTAATGTTTAATAGTTTTCACAATATCAATGAACATCGGTTTGAACGTCTGCAGGATTGGAAGGACGTACATCGGTATTTCCTAAGATAGTTTTGCCGCTTAGTCCGTTTTTTGACGTTTATCGGATCTTTTGATGGGAGGCTGGAGGGCTAGACCCATACTCAGGTAGGGGTGTTATAAACTATAGATATAACTGTATTCAGGGATTTTATAGTGACAAATAATAGCGATATTTGAGTATATTTTGTTGTATATGAAGTTTATGGTCTGCCTTTTTTTATTATTTCAGTTTAGCCTGAGTTACACTCAGGAATATCAAGTTGTAGAATCTATAGACTTTGGGGATTACCTTTCTCCCCTAATGAAAATTAAGAAATTAGGTAAAACTTATTATTACCATCCAGCTAGTGATTTTTGGATAGATGATGTCGAAGAGCATTCCGCAGGTTTGTTTGTTGTTGTTAAGGACGATAAATATGGTATGTTGAGAGAGGATGGAAAAGTACTGCTGCCCTGTGTATACGACCATATCAAGCTCGAGACACGTTATGAAGGACAATGGGAGGAAGGGATAGCTTATGACTATAAATTTGCGGTTTTGAAGCGTAAAGGTAGCGTTGGGGTAGCAGATGAACAAGGAACTATTATTGTTCTCTTTGATTATGAAGACGCTAAAGTCATCAATAAGGCAGTGATAGCGGTATCTCGAAAAGAAGTATGGGGCTGGGTTTCTGCGCGGACAGGACAATTATTACAAGAACCACAATTCGAGTATGTAACAAATTTCTATAATGATGATTTCGTAGAGATTAGGAACGGCGAACAGGCCGGATTGGCAAAAGCGACAGGTGATGTCATTATCCCTATAAAGTACGATGATTATATGCGTATACTTTACGATGGGGAGGAGGTCCGCTTTGAAGCGAATATTTCAACTTGTTCCTATGTCTTTGATACTACCGGGAATGTGCTGATCTCCGGTCATGAGCTCTATCGGGCTATCGAAGGGTCTAGTTTATTGGTGTTTAAAGAAAAGGATTATTTAGGCATTATAGATCCTGTGTCCAAAAAAGTGATTGTACCAGCTTCGTTGGAGTATATTGGCGGATTTAATCGTAATCTAGCGAGAGCAAAAAAGAAGGGGCAATACGGTGTGATTGGTGCACAAGGAGAGATAGTGCTTGATTTTGAATACGATGAAGTCAGCTTCTTAAAGGCTGATGGCAGATATACCGATGAATCTGTCCCAACAATTTCCTTGGGCGGGCGAAGGAGTGCTTACGATCGTGACCCCAAATGGAAAGCCCGTATGGACTACGAAAGCGAAGTTCATAAAATGCCTTATTTAATAGCAGCAATGAATGACGGACAGAAGGGGATTTATAACTGTGAGGGAAAATCTATTCTTCCTATGGGCAAGTATAGCGGTATAGATGCACATTATTATAATGGAAAGACGGTTTATCGAGTAGAAAATCAAGGTAAAATAGGAGTAGCTGATGAGCTTGGCGAGGAAATTCTTCCTCTGGATTATGTTGTTGAAAACTCCTATCAGTTTTCAAATAGGGGCGTAGAATACCAACCTCAGGTGCTTAAGCGGTATTTGGCTTTCTCTAAAGGAAAGCGGGAAGGAAGTTACCTTGAGCAAATCGGACTCTTCGATTTGGAGACGAAAAAGCTAATTATACCAATGGCTGAGCAGTATATCGATATACTAAATGAAGAGTGGATGCTAGTGCGTAAACGTTTGGAAAACTATGATAATGCCTTTTACAGTTATAATATAAAGCAAAATCGGATGGACACTTTATTACATCAAATAGCGGAATGTCATTTGGTAGATAATCGCTATTGGCTGCTCGAGATGAAGAATAAGGAGTATAAGCTCGTCGATTTACAAGGTAGACTGATCTATGAAAATCCAACATGGAGGACCGATGCGGGGTATAACTTACTTCGTTTTCCGACATACAATGATAAAAATCATGGCGGATTTTACAGCGGATTGAAGAAAATATATGGTGAAGACGGAAATCTGTTTATCAATGAACGCGGGGAAGAAAAACGATTCGAGGGCATAGAGCAGGTCGATGCATTCTATGAAGGAGTGGCATTGGCAGCTAAGCGTGATGTCGGGAGAGAAGGTGAAAGAACGAAATATAAATATGGGATGATTGATGTAGCAGGTCGCGTGGTACTGCCTTTTGAGTATGATAATGTGTATGCTACAGGGAGCGAAGATGGTATTTTGCAAATACAGAAGGGAATGCACTATGGCCTGGCACGTCGTGACGGTCATATCTTACTGGAATCTATTTTTGATTATGTAGAGCTGAGTGCCAGCTATCCGAATATTATGCTGGCACAGGATGGTAAGTCAGGCATGGCCGATAAAAACGGAAATAGGATTGTCACTGCTATTTATGATGACATCCGTAGAAATTATCACGGCAAAGACAAAACATGGCCCATTATCGTGAAAAAGAATGACTGGTATTATGTAATGGATAAAGATGGTAATAAAGCTTCGGTCAAAGCCAAAGAAAAAGAATAGACAATAAAAGGCGGTCTTTAGGACCACCTTTTATTGTCTATTCTGCACCGCCTCCCAACGAACGGTAGAAGGCATTTATACTATTTAGTTTTTTTCGGTGGAATGGGGGGGGCTATGGTAGCGCAAACTTTGGTCAATATCGGAGCAGGAGCCCGTACTCGTCTATCTGCTTTCATCGGTGCTATTCCCCATCATACTGGTGATATTAGTGGGAGTTCCATTTATTGAACAGATTCCTATGGCCGCATTGGTAGGAGTGATGATGATGATAGGTATTAAAACCTTTCAATGGGGCAACCTTCGGATGATAAACAAATTTCCGAAATAAGATATTTTTTGTGGGTGTTCTGGTATCTGCAATAACGGTAATCCTTCATAATCTAGCATTTGCTGTGCTGGTCGGTGTGGTTATATCAGCTTTGGTACTTGCTTGGGAGAATGCAAAACGGATTCGTGCACGTAAATACACCGATGAGCATGGGGTAAAACATTACGAAATAATGGGTCCTCTTTTTTTCGGTTCGACTACGGCTTTTTTGGAAAAGTTTGATGTGGCTGAAGATCCTAATGAAGTAATCATAGATTTCAAAGCGAGTAAAGAAGCAGATATGTCAGCGATAGATACATTGCATAAGCTGACCGAAAAATATAATCAACAGGGTAAAACGCTTCGATTACGTCACCTCATTGCTGACTGTCGTAAATTATTGAAAAATGCAGAGGGAGTGATCGAGGTCAATAGAATAGAAGACCCGACTTATGACGTGATGGTCTAGCAGTGAAAAGGAGGTTATGTTTTCGATAAAAGACAAAATCTCAAAATCAATTAAGGTTTATTCGGTTACCTTTACCACTTAGCTACTTACCTTAGTTGATCGGAATACTAGTATTGTATGCTTACTCAGATAGTCAAGAATTGGTTTATCAAAGAGTTTAATACTTGGTTGTAATTTTAGGTGCTTTGATAGCTAGATGAATTTTGATAACTAAGGGCTAAGTCGAAACTTAGCCCTTAGTTTTAATAGTACCATTGCGATACAGTTCTAAAGCGTCATCCAGTATCTCGGTTACGGTATCAATCGCAATGTCCTGATTGGGATCAATACGTAATATTTTCATACGGGAGCGGTCGCCTACCTCAAGTTCAGGATGTGCCAATAGGTTTCCTTCGACAAAAAGAATGTAAGGCTCAGCGTTCTTTTTATCAACCCAAAGATAACAGCATGCCTTGTTTTTATAACAAAAGCAGGGCATACCATATTTGGTGGTTTCCATCATATGAGCATCTCTACGAAGGATGATTGAACGCAAGGCTAATAAGCAACTTTTATTCGGTTCCGATTTATCGAGATAGAAGTTATGCAAATATTCTTCCATTTTAGTCTGTTTTTTATGCAATCTAACACTTATTATAGACTAATGTTCGATTTGTAATTGTTTGTCTGACAAGAAATAATCTAATGATAAATTAAGGCATATATATTGCTATAGTTTGTTCATGAAGAGATATTGTCTGTGTCTATTATTAGCTGTGTTTATCGGTATATCGGGAGCCGTTGCCCAAATTTTCAGTTTAGGAATGAAGCAAGATAAAAGGCCTATGTTTCAGGCCGCACTGAATGTGCCTCTTGTGTTCAATACCGATAAGAATTATGATTTTACGGTAGGGGTAGATTATACCAGTAAAAATTCTAAACTGCCTTCGGGGTTAGCCCCGCAGCTCGGTTTTGTTCGGTATATAGTTGATAATAGATACAAAGACTTCTTGGTCTCGGCCAATGTGCAGACCGGCTATCTATTTGATTTTAATAAAGGAATGGACAATCAGTTTCGTGTGAGTCCACACCTCTATGTAGAGTATCAGGGATTTTTCCACTGTAAAGTAGGCTATGATTATGCTATGCCCCTACAGAAAGGCTATCCTTTTGTTTCTATCGGTATCGGCGGACTGATGATGTTTCGGCATTTTAGTATCATGTAATCCAGTTATTATCCATTTTCACTTTTCACAGCATGCACCGTTAGGAAAGTACGTTTTACAGGTGTTCCATCTTTACTGATCGTATCATCATGGTACGTCATAGATTGTATCTCTTCAAATCCAATCTCATAGAGGTATTCTGCAAGTTCGTCGTCCGTATATAAAGTAAATCCATGCTGTATAAAAGGAAGCTTTGATCCAAACTCCTTTTCTACGAAAGTGAGTACCAACTGGCCTTCATCTTGTAATGTACGGTGTATTTCTCGTAGTGAAAGCTCAATGTCAGGCCAGAAATACAAGGTGTTTACAGAAAAAATATGCGTAAAATGATTGTCCGGGAAAGGGAGCGAGCCACTGCCATCTACTTTAGTGAAGTGAGCCCTGCCGGTCTCGATGGCAGATTGGTTGTGGCGAATAGCGAGATCTTGCATGGCCTCCGACACCTCGATGCCGTAGTATTTTATACTAGGCGATACATCGAGAAGTTGAGCGATATGCTTACCATTACCGAAACCGATCTCCAGTATCGTGCTCTTATCCGTTAAGGTCAACGTATAGATCGCTTCCTGTATCATGGTATGGTTGGAGGTGGACATATTGTCTGCAATGGCTTCGGCCTGATGTCCCGAAGGACAGCGGAGCTGCGATGCCAGTTCCTGCATAGCATCTTTATTTTCCTTATCATTCATACGCTTTATGCATCTTTTTTTAATACTGTGCTAAATATAGTTATCATATCTAATAAAATACGTCGTATCTAGTTTTTAAATAGCTTTTTCGAGACTGAATAGGAATGCTATTTATATTTTTTAGGAATTAGATCGATCAGTTATGTAATCATCACCTGTTAAATCCCTACATTTGAAAAATTGAACATAAAATAGCCAGTGATAAAATGGAACAGCACATAGTAATTAAGTCTTTTGAGGAGTTGACGAATAGGGAACTTTATGAGATACTAAGGCTAAGAAGTGCGGTTTTTGTGGTAGAACAAACCTGTATTTATCAAGATATCGACGGTAAAGACGAGTCATGCCATCACGTGATGTTATATATAGGGAATAATCTTGCGGCCTATAGTCGGGTTGTACCTGCGGGACTTTCTTATGAAGAAATCTCTCTGGGGAGGGTTTTGGTCAATCCGGATTTCAGAGGACAGGGACTAGGAAAGACTATTGTTCAAGAAACAATACAGGCTTGTTATGCTATTTTGGGCAAAGCTGATATAAAAATAGGAGCGCAGTACCACCTGTTAACTATGTACCAGTCGTTGGGTTTTGAACCCCAGGGCGAGCCCTACGATGAAGACGGAATAGAACATGTCGATATGCTAAAGCCATATTTGGAATAGTTTCCTTTTAATTTTTCTATTGTTTCTCTTCCTTTTTAGTTCTTATAGGTCAGATGGTGCCTTTGAATTAGGACTAGTCCGAGGCCCGCGTTTATAAATAATTAGACCGTTGAGAAAATTCCGTAGTAGCTGATCGCCGCAAGGTTTAAAATTGGGGTGATCATCCTTACGGAATATTGCTCCCAACTCAGTTTTCGTTACCCTAAAGTCCACCAAGGATAATACCTCAATAATATCGTCGTCTGTAAATTTTAAAGCTACACGGAGCTTTTTCATAATATCATTATTACTCATGTCGTAAAAGTATGAAAACTATGTGAAAAAATAACCAGGCAACTAATCATTCTATCGAATGAATGATGAACCATGGAACCTTGTTGGCTTAGATCTATATCAGGATTGTAACACACTGATTTTGGATATCATGTTATATATGTTTAGTTTTGCCTTTGAACTAAAATAATGACATCTCTCCGTTAATTTTATATTAAAAGAGAGAAAAGGCCTCTTTGCTCCAGAGCAGAGGGGCCTTATGTTTTTATTAAGGTAGAACAGGTCTGCTGATTTCGGTAGTTTTGCTGCTCAATGTGCGTAAAAAAGCTATTATGGCCTGTTGCTCCTCGGTTGTAAGTTGTAAAGGTTGTGCCAAATTCGAGAGTTGACCATTCACCTTTTGTCGTCCAGAGTGAGGCATGCCACGGTTCTTTAGGTCGAGGATTTCTGCAAGTGTAGCTATTTCACCATTATGCCAGTAGGGAGCGGTATGGACAGTATTGCGCAGTCCCGGCGTTCTGAATTTGCCAAGGTCAACCTCTAATTTCGTAGCTTCATATCGGCCGTTATCCAGTTTACCGTTCCAGTCTAATGCATACCCGAGATTATGGTATTGAAGATCTGTAAAGAATGGGCCATTATGGCAATTGATACATTTTCCTTTTGTGCGAAACAAGTGTAGCCCCCTTAACTGTTCATCACTTAAAGCCGTGTACTCTCCTTTTAGAAAAGAATCGAATATTGTAGTACTGCTGTTTATTGATTTAGAGAAAGCCGTAAGGGCATCCAAGATTCGCTCTTTTGTTATTTGTTCATCGCCGTATGCTTGTTTGAACATAACGCCGTAACCCGAGATAAGTTGCAGTGCCCATGGTAAAGATTCCAAATTGCCCCCCATCTCTATAGGAGATTCAATGGCTTCTGCGATCTGCTCGGCGTAAGTATCTGCGCGGCCGTCATGAAATAATCCACCATCTAGATACCATACATTCTCCATGGTGGGCGTGTTGCGGTGATGAACACCTACACCTACTGCGACTTTTTTTTGATCGATCCAGTGCGTGTTTGGATTATGGCATGAGGCACAGCTATTGTCACCTCGTCCCAAACGGTTGTCAAAAAAAAGTACTTTGCCTAGTTGTATCAATTCAGGCCTAGCGCTAGAGGGATTGACCGGTAACTCCGCCAGTTCTCTTTGTGAGATACCTGTGTACCATTCCGCTTTGGGCCAATTGGCTGTGGTAGTACTGTAGCGCTCCCTCAACTTGCGATTATCCTCCTCATAAGGATCTACAGGTTTGGGATCGGGTGTGGACTTCGAACAGGATATCCACAGCAAGGTCATTATGCCCCAAAAAAAGCTATGTGCTTTGTACATGTCAGTTTACTCAATAACAAAGCTTGGAATAGGATATCTAATAGCTTTTGTTTTAACTTCTTGTATAAGTATCTGCAAATTTCCTTTGCTGGCATCTGTTGGAATCTTAAAGCTCAGTTTTGTGCCCTGTAATTTTATCTTGCCAGGCCATACCGAAGCTGTTGGATCTGTATGATATTGTGCGGATATCTCGTACTGCTCGTCCTTGTAGTATGCTGCGCCTTTTGAGTCTCTTAGATCTAAGCTGATGGTTTCACCTGGAGCTCCTGATGTAGGTACCTGTGCACGATCGATCAAAGAATTGAGATCCGGTCTTAGCAAAGTATAAGGACCATTGCTTACGTTACGCTTGCCGGTTACTAATTTAATATGGTACTGCCCTGTGTCAATATCCAACGTTACCGGAACATACATGGTTATAGAGGAGTTCGTTATCCTATTGATATCAGTTATTTCCGTCTCTTTGCTGCCTTGAACCAGGTAAAGTTTTGTGTTTTCCGTATTTGGAAGAAAATAATCGCCTTGTATGTTAAAATCAATATTGAATTTAAACGCTGCGTGATTAACCAACGAAAAGTAAGGAGGAGGTTGTCCGCCCTCAGTACGTAGGGTGTAGGTCTTTTTCTCTCCGTTTTGCGCAGTGACCGTGTATTTGGTACCCTCGTTGTAGGTAACTTTTATTCCGGAAGCCGGACTGATCTTTGCCTGCTGGGATATCTGTATAGTCGGTGTAATAAACTCAGGTTCGTCTTTGAGCGGAGTCCAATAAATAATAATTTCTTCCCCTTTGATAACGGCGTGAAGTGGCTTTCCGTTGGCATCTGGAATTGTAAATGCCTCAATATCATTATAGGGTAAGTCTGGGTATTCTTTTTTGCAGGATGATAGTCCGGTAGCCAGCGCAAAGCAAAGGAAAGGGTATTTGAACAATTGGAATGTAGATTTTAAGTTCATTTTTATTATTTTAAAAAGACCTCCCAAAAGGTCTCACCATGTTTCTTTTGGGAGGGGTATTAATAGATAAAAAGTATAGATTACAGTTTGCGCACATTGATAGTGTTAGTGCCCTGTATAGTCAACGGCGAAGTTGTAATCGTAGCTGCGGTAGCCGATTCCAATGTAAATGCCCAGATCTCACCCAATGCATTACGAACTAGCATAACGACACCTGGAATAGATGTTGCAGTCTGACCTACGTAAGTATACCATACATTGTTTCCTGCTGGAGCGGTAATAGTGGAAGCTCCTGTCCAATCAGTAGCTGTGACATCACAGATGTCTGTGTTATCAAGTTTTCTCAATTCAAAGCCTACATTAGTGGTGACAAAGGAGTTGACACGATCCGTGAATATCAGCTGAGCCGAAGTCGAAGATGTCGTACTCTGTGTAGCCGAGGTCGTACCGAGCGTAACGTATACATTTCCAAAACTGGATGGTGTACGTGGGCTACCGATATTTCCTAATACGGCATACTCATACCCACAAGGAATAACGGCTACCGTAACCGGTTGATCTGGAGATATAGTATTTATTTCCGATTTAGTATTAAAAGAGAACATAAGTGTAGCCATAGCCGTAAGAGCTAGTGCGTTGCGGAAAAATTGGGTTCTTTTCATTTTGTGGTTTTTTTTAAAATTGAACTAAAATATACATGACATCCCTCAGGGGATAAACAAGGTGCTATTTTGGATTGACGGCTAGATTCAATGATCCGGTTTGATTAGGCCATCCTTTATAGGTGGCTACTCCATCATAGTAGGCTTGACCTAGTGGAAAATCTTCTGGAATACGCAGTGTAATGGATTCTAAGTCATGTTTGACGATTTTGAAATCGTAGACTTGTCCATTCGCCGTTACTTTGACCGATTGCGGATCAAGGATTAGCATAAAGGGAATCGCTCTATAGGTAATTTCACCTCCCTGCTTGACGACCTGAGATGTGGAGAAGTTTATTTTCGGTGCCCTGTATCGAATATTAATAGGATCGGCCAATGTCATACTGTGACCCAGGTAATCGAGTTTAACGTCGTGATAACCCGTGTCTATATTTGCCGGGATAGGTAGATTGGTGAGATTATAGAGATTTATTTTGTTTGCGATAGGTACTAGTCTGACATTGTTGTGCAAGCTATTTAGAATGACTTCTTTTTTTGTATTCCTGGATTGTAAGGTTGCTTTTACCAAGGTTGGGTTGTTGCCATAAAAGTTTCCATGGATAAAAGGTAGTACCTGTAATGGATAAGTCAGCGGTTGGTTCTTAGGGTATCCAAATATTCCCCAAATTGCTTCCAGTGTCGGTGTGCTTTGTGGCTCTATATGAAGTGTATAACTGCTACGTGTGCCGTTGCTGGCGATTACGGTGTAAGTATGGTTTTTGGTCTCTGTACCGATTGGTACAATTTCTTCCGCGAGTTTTGCACCTGTGGATAATTTTATCTCAGGATCAATCAGTTCTAAACCGTAATAAAAAGGAACGTATAACGTGATTGTTTTGGCAGCATGATCTATCGCAGCATAGAGACTCTCACCTGCAGGAACATTGGAAACTTTGTATTCCAATATACGATCTGCTGCTAATGGTTCCAAGTCGACCGTCTTCGTACAGGAGTTAAAGGTGAAAAGTGTTAGAAACAGCCAGCAATAGATTTTAATTATATTCATCATTTCAGTACAGGTTAATAAGATTAGTTTTTGATTTCAAATTTGGTGCTGCCTGCTTTGGCGAGTACGTAGTCAAAGGTGAACAATGGCTTTTCCGTCTTTCTTTTCCATTTATCTCTATCGAGTTCATTCTTATAGAGACTACGTATTCTTATTTTAGCATAATTTCCTTTAGCTGTGCGAACTATGATGGTACGGGGTTCTATAGTTTTCTTTGTTCCATTAGTGGTGGTAATAGAAAGTTCTTTGTCCAATGCATAAGCGATGTGCTCATTGTCGAATGTGCCATCACGAACTAATAAACCACTGAAATCGTAGAGATACCAACCAATTTTATCACCGATATCCCCATTCTCGTCAGGACCAAAGGCCACGCTCAGCGTACTAAAATTTTCATTAGTCGGAATATCGATAACATCTTCAAATTTTTTCTTGACGAGAAATACAGCACCCAGGCCTGGACCACCGAAGCCGAAATTGTCTTTATTCGAACCATTGTTTCCACCTACATAGGAGCGGTACACACTGGAGAAAGAAAGATCCCAACGGTTGGTACGTTTCAAGGTTTGGCTTATGGCTTGGTTTTGTTCGAGACTGAAGAATATCGGTTCCTGTTCGCTATCTGGTTTGGCGCCCTCCGGCAAAGACTCTCCAAAATTGGAAACGGTGATCAGACGGTTGAACATTTTTTCATCGGTAGGAATATCTACTTCCTGATCGGGATTATTATTCTTACTGCAGGAGCTACCAATGGAAGCAAAAAGTAAAAGTAATAGAACATAGGGACTGATAGTATATGTTCTTCGGGATGAGTTACACATTTTTATTTATTATGTTTATTTAAATCAATTCTAAATAATAGCAAATATACACTGTTAAACAGAAAGGTAGTATATGAAAACTGGTATTTAATTTATGGAAAGCGATTTCGATTGCTAAAGAGCGGGGCAAAATTATTGAAATCGTATTAAAGCAAAAAAGCCCCGATTTTTCGGAGCTTTTATATGTGAGGAATTAACTTTTCTAGAGAAAATTTCTAATTGTTATGGGTATGTTGTCACCACTTTGCTTACTTTCCATCCTTCTTTGGTCTGTACCATCGTGATGTAGTCTACACGGGTGAAATTTTCAAACTTCATGGTGGCTTTTGCTACAGATGTCGTACCAGCTTCGTCCAGTATTTCATAGGTAGTTTTACAGTTGTACTTTATGTCTTTATTCGCTTTCAAGAATGCAAGGTATTCAGATCTGTTTGATGACTGATTGGCTGCTGCATTTGTATATGCAAAATCCGGTGTAAAAAGGTGTTTGTTGAATTCGACGTTACCTAGAGAGATGGCTTCTACATAAGTAAGTGCGATTTTCTTCGTATTCACATCTTTCAATGGGTTGACTGTTTCTTTTGCAAATGAACTGAAAGAAAATGCTAGCGTGAATAATGTTGCGATGGTTGCGATAGTCCGTTTCATAGTTGTAATTTTTTTAGTTGTTGTTATTTTTTGTTTTAACTCTTGTCGTATTTGTTGATTCAAAAGTAGGGTAGAATCCGCTGTGACGAAATGATCTTTCGACCAGTATTTTCTATTTCTCGGTAAAATCGCTGATTATTTCGGTGAAAAATGAGACTATTGTTTTACCGAGTTAGGAGAGGGGGACTTGTATTAAAAATTGAGGAATATGGTCGAAGTAAGTAGTCTTTTGTTTAATTTAGATTATTATATACCTCTTATGTTAAAAAGATACATCTTCAGTTTGGTCATTTGTTTGCTGTTTTCAACGAGCAGTTTTTCTCAAATGAAATTCAAGTTTAATAATGTAGATACAATAAGCGCATTAAATAGGAATCTGATCGATTTTTTTGGAAAATATATCGATGTGAAGTCTGCAGGGAAGGACGATTCAGATTTTTGGTTCCAAGAGGAAAATTTCAATTTACCGAGAAATGACAGCTATGAGCCGTGGCTTTACAATATGTTTTCTTATCGAATACAGACAATTTTGGGACTGTCAAAGGTCTCCGAGAATCAATATAACGTCAAAGTAATGTTGGAAACAAATACGGATAGCGTCTCTACCATGGTTTACGCTATACAGAACTACATTATCAAGCAAACTTCATCTGGCTTGAAAATGCAGGATATCCTCGGATTTAGACTCAATAATGAAAATTA
The DNA here is from genome assembly GCF_011007365.1 of Sphingobacterium sp. xlx-96. Classification (GTDB taxonomy): domain Bacteria; phylum Bacteroidota; class Bacteroidia; order Sphingobacteriales; family Sphingobacteriaceae; genus Sphingobacterium; species Sphingobacterium luzhongxinii. Next base: position 260,532 of record NZ_WFKM01000001.1, read on the forward strand.
CCAGTTAAAAAAAGATCAATACTTTGATTTTTATTATCCCAAAGATCATCCTTTTCTAACAAAGGACATCGATCAGATTAACAACTATGTAAAAAAAATAGAAACGTACTTTGGCAAAGAAGTTCCTTTTAAATTACGATATGTTTACGCACCAGGATGTGAGGCTTTGTTTTACATGCGAGGTTATGATTATGTCGCCAATATGATGTCGACCAAAAGTACGGTATGTGGCTTGACTGACCCACAGAATCGTATCTTGTTTAGTTCGGATACTACTTTGCATAAACATGAACTTTTACGTCTGTTAACGGTATTGTATCCTAAGTACCCGGCTATAGTGATGGATGGATTCACCAATTTAATAGGCGGAGCTGCAGGCAAACCCATTATGTATCATCTACGTAAACTAGCCCCATACATTCTTGAAAATCCCAAAGTTTTAGATGATTTGAACGCCTTTTATTATTATGATGATGAGACAAACCCTCATTTTGTATTTAATGCTATAGCAACCAACTATTTTATCCAAAGAAATGGAGAACAAGCGTTGAAGGAGTTTATGCGGAGAGAAGATATGAGAAAGGACAATGTTTCTGATTTTTTGAAAAAGCACTGCGGGGTAGATGATGTCAAATTGTTCTTCTTACAACAATTTCGAACCTATTCCGATCCCGAAAAAGATCTTGAATTTATTAATATTCTGTAGCTTATTTTATAAGAATTACGAATACTTGTATAGTAAATAACAAACAACTTATAAACTGATGAGAATGATATTATCTAAGCACAACGCTTTAAAAACCGTTGCCCTAGCATGTATGCTGGCGTGTAGTACTTCTATTGTTGCGCAGAATAAAGACGCAATAGTTTCGGCTATCGTTCAGGAAGCAAATACAAACTCGCAATTGGAAAACTATGCTTTTGAATTGGTAGATATGATTGGGCCGCGTATGGTGGGAAGCCCACAGATGCAACAAGCGCATGATTGGGTAGTCAAGAAATACATTGCACTGGGAGTAGACGCGCGCAATGAAGCCTATGGCGAATGGCGTTCGTGGGATAGGGGTACCTCACAGGCGACTATGGTATTTCCGAGGACAAAATCATTGGAGGGTACGCAATTGGCGTTTAGCCCGATGACAAAGGGAAAGGGAGTCGAGGCCGAAGTGATTGCGATGCCTGTATTTAATTCCGCAGCAGATTTTCAGGCTTGGTTAAAAACCATAAAAGGGAAGATGGTCTTGATCGGAATGAACCCCTTATCTGGTCGGTCGGAAGCCAATTGGAAAGAATCAGCCTCATCAGAAGGCTATACAAAATATCTGTCCCAAAAGAATGAACAGCTTAAAAAATGGGATCTTAGTATGTCTTATACCGAAAGCAGTCGACGTACCCTACCTATCATTCTAGAGACAGCAGGTGCGGTCGGTGTCATTGATTCTTATTGGACTGAATTACCCGGATTGACCCGGATATTTGATGCAAAATCGAAGCAGATTCCTGTTTTTAACATTGCCTTGGAGGATTACGGATTACTATATCGTATGGCAGAGCGTGGTGTCAAACCGAGGGTACTTTTAGAGGGTAACTCTAAAGAGCTCGGAACAGCGAAGACGTATAATAGTATAGCTGAAATAAAGAGCAAGGAAAAACCGAATGAATACGTGGTCTTGTCCGCCCACCTTGATTCTTGGGACGGAGGAAACGGGGCTACCGATAATGCCACAGGGGTGATCACGATGATGGAAGCGGTACGTATCTTGCGAAAAATATATCCTGATAATAAACGGACCATCTTGGTCGGAAACTGGGGTAGCGAGGAGCAGGGGTTGAATGGTTCTTCGGCTTTTGTAGAAGATCATCCCGAGATCGCTAAGAATATCCAGGTCGTATGGAATCAGGATAATGGTACGGGACGTATTGTACGCATTGCCGGTAGTGGTTTTGAAAAATCGTATGAATATATAGGCCGTTGGCTTCAATATCTGCCGGAAGAGTTTCGTCGGGAAATCCAGACAACTTTCCCCGGTATGCCAGGCACGGGGGGAAGTGACCATTCTTCGTTTGTCCAAAGAGGGATACCAGCTTTTGGTCTGTCATCGACATCATGGGATTATGGTAAGTTGACTTGGCATACCAACCGAGATACCTACGATAAGATTGTCTTTGACGAAGTGAAGCAGAATGCAATTATCGTTGCGATTCTTACCTATTTAGCCTGTGAAGAGCCGGAATTGGTGCCACGGGATAAAATAGTCTTACCGATAGATAAACAAGGCAAACAAATGGAGTGGCCGACTAATATCAAAGCCAAAAGAACCAGCGGTAATTAATTTACCGATTGGAATACTTCTGAGCCTTCAATCAAATTGAAGGCTCAGCTGTTTTTAGAGAAGTAGTAGGGAGATGTACCAATAATGTACTAAAGAGGTACTGTATATACCTACGCTATACCGAAGGTAGGAGGCACTTGAACGGACTTTAGCGGACTTAAGGGGACTTTGAGCGAGGGATTGGCTCAGTCCCACAGGGCACCTGCACGAAACCGAGAGCCTTCTAGAATCGAACCCCGGCCATCCCTTCTGGTTCTCATCCCTCTAAACGCAAAAAACCTCCATCTTTCGATGAAGGTTTTTCTGCGGAGAGCGAGGGATTCGAACCCCCGAACCTGTGACAGTTAACGGTTTTCAAGACCGCCGCATTCGACCACTCTGCCAGCTCTCCGCCACAAAAGTAGAAAAACTAACTAATTCTGCAAAACTAAAATAGACACTAACTTCTTACCGCTTGAAAATGAGAGCGATTAATTTGTTTTTACCTGTTGGAGCAATTAAAAACAGGCAAAAATCAAGGTAAAAGAAGTTCTCCGCTATGTTTTTTTATGTTCGCAGTTATCTTATCGATAGGTAAATCATCCGAATCTCGACCGAAAGGCTCTTCAATAGATTCGCCTATCATCTCGATGCTGATAAGGACATAAAATATAAAGGGAACAGCTAGTGCAACGAAATAACCAATCGAAAACACATAGCCAAAAGGTAGAGTAGCGGTGTAAATGATGATAAATATTTTAATAAATGAGCTGTAAGCAATAGGGATCGGAGTGTTCTTGATTCTTTCGCAGGCTCCACATACGCCAGTCATCGCTGTGAGTTCATCATTGAGCATTCGGAATTGTTCACCCGTAATGATATGCTGTATGTAAAGGTTGTTTGTCTTCCTGAAGATGAGTGATGCGACCTGGTTGGGACCGTGCTTCTTATCATCTAGTCCGTTTAGTTCGGGATGTAAGGCTTCATCAAGCATAAACTTGGTATATTCCGAGCGGAGGAAGTTGTACAGTGTTTCGGCATAGAGTGGTATTGCTTTTCTGTAAAAGCTACGATTTACCTTATCATCAAGAGGCAACATGGCATTGAGCTTGATCGCCAATGAGCGGCTGACATTAGTCAATGCTCCCCACTGTTTACGAGCCTCCCACCAGCGATCGTAAGCTGTATTGGTGCGAAATACCAATATCAGAGAGAGTACAAATCCCAATAGACTATGGACTATAGTGATGTTCTTGACCCAGCTTTTGTCAGATAGTTTGAGGTATTCTAGTTCGAGATAAGCTACCCCCCAGGAAAATAATGCCGTAACAACTAATAACGGAGCTATTTTTTTGATGTAATCTGATTTATAGAAGTAACCGATGAGATTAAACCAATCTTTAGGATTGTAAACTTTCATATGTATATAATTATCTTCGATGAGCTCGCAAGCTCGGTTTGCTTTTTAATGGCCCTTAACTTGTCCCGACTTGTCGGGATGGAATATCTAGGGTACAGCTGTTCTTGGTGGTATAAGTTGTAATTAATAGTTATTTCATACATAAAAGTATTGTTTGGAACTGATAAATACATTATTTTCGGTGCAATATGGCAAAATATCAGAAAAGGAGCAAGGAGAAATTGGCATCAGCCGCCAGTGATAGAAAGCCTTATTTGATTTGGAGTATTCTCATACCCATTGGATTGATTTTTCTGTTTGCACTCTGGCATTATCGCACCGGGATTTTCTATTATTTCAAAGCTATCGTTGGGAAAGAAGCCCGTTTTACGGATTCGGATAAAAATAAGCACGATGCCCGAAATATATTTTTGATGTCGGAACACCGTGACAAAATATTTGGAGTAGATGTGAGCGAGTATCAGGGCAAGATCGATTGGCCGTCCGTAGTGCATATCAATGGAGAGTTTCCCGTGGATTTCATTTTTGTTCGTGCCACGATGGGGCAGCGGAATAAGGATAAGAGATTTCAGAAAAATTGGGTCGGCGTGCAACAACAAAATAAGTTGCGTGGAGCTTATCATTATTTTAGACCTAATGAAAATTCAGTAAAGCAAGCTCAGAATTTTATAAATACAGTGAAGCTGGAGTCGGGCGATTTGCCGCCTGTGCTTGATATTGAAGAACGTCCGAAGAGTCAGTCAATGGATAGTTTGAAAGTAGGGTTAAAGCGTTGGTTGGATAAAGTGGAAGAGCACTACAAAGTCAAGCCTATTGTCTATTCAGGAGATAGCTATTTCTCTGATTTTTTGGAAAAAGAATTTGCAGACTATACGCTGTGGATCGCAAACTATAATTTTTGGGTAGAGAAACCTAAAAGGCATTGGGATTTTTGGCAGTTTTCAGAACGCGGAGCTGTGTCTGGAATTAGGGGATATGTTGATCTGAATATGTTTCAGGGGGATATTGAAGATCTAGAAAAGCTGTGTATTCCTTTCAAGTAGTGAGCATAGTAAAACAAAAGAAGTTTTTATTGGTTATTGTAATAATATGGCAAATTTTAACGAGTTGATTCAAAAAAATAAGTTGGTGCTTATCGATTTTTCTGCGGCCTGGTGTGGTCCTTGCCAGACGCTGGCTCCAATATTAAAAGAAGTAAAAGATCACTTTGGTGAGCAGTTGTCTATATTGAAGGTTGACGTAGACCGAAATCAAGCTCTATCCAAGAACTTTGCTGTGCAAGGGGTTCCCACAATGATTTTATATAAAGATGGCATGCAGGTGTGGAGACAAAGTGGATTGCTCACTAAATCACAATTGTTGGCTGTCATCGACCAGTACCGGAATTAGTCTATATTCGATATTTCGTTTTTGTTGTCGTGTATTTTGGATAAAGCGATTTTATCTATACGGTTGCCATCCATATCTAACACTTCTAGACGATAGTCTTTATAGAATACAGTCTCTCCTTCGACAGGCATATGATCTAATAGTAAAAATACAAGTCCGGCGAGGGTGGTGATGTTACCAAGCTCTTCTTCATCTTCTTCGGAGATTCCAATTTCGAATTTTTCAAAAAAGTCATCGAGTTGATAGCGGCCTTCAAGAATATACGTGCCATCTTCACGCTGTCTGAATAACTTAGATTTGCTGTTTGATGAATATTCATCAAAACCTCCTACCAAACCTGTCATAATATCTTTTAACGTTATTATTCCTTGGGGGCTTCCGTATTCATCTATGACTACAGCTTGCAAAACGCTTCCGTATTTTAGAACTTCAAGAACGGAGTAGATGCTGCTATTTTCATTGACAAATGGGATCGGGTGCACCAGCTTCTCCAAGTCTATTTTGCCTTCATTTAAAATGGCTTTCAATAAGCTCTTAGCATGTACTATCCCTTTGATCTGGTCAAAATTGCCATCACAAACTGGGTATTCGGTGTGCTCATTCTTAATGATGTATGCTTTGATATCTTCAATAGAGTCCTCCAGATCTAAATAAGCTATATCGCTACGGTGTACCATCATATTGATCGCTTTTTTGTCTCCTATGTTAAGAATACGGTCTACCATATCGTGTTCAAAATCTTCAATGATACCGCTGTCCACGCCTTCGTCCACGAGCGCTTTGATCTCTTCTTCGGTAACGGTGTTTTTCGAAACTTTGATATTAAGTAGTTTTACGATAAAGTCGGTAGAGGCCGATAGCACCCACACAAAAGGCTTAACAATTTTACTCAGCGTATCCATTGGTATTGCTACCAGAGAAGCATATTTTTCCGGAATAGCCATGCCGATGCGTTTGGGTACTAATTCACCAATTACCAAGGATAGATATGTGATGAGGATAACTACAAGAAGGACAGATAAAGATTGGCTATAAGGAGCTAGTACAGGAATGGTTTGTAACACGCCAGCTATATAGGTGGAGATGGACCCGCCGGAGAAAAAACCGGTTAATATGCCTATTAATGTAATACCAATCTGTACGGTAGAAAGGAATTGATTAGGGTGTTCTTTGAGTTTTAGAGCCCGTTTTGCACCGAGGTTATTGTTCGCTGTAGCTTGTAGTCGAGCTTTTCGGCTGGAGACGATAGCAATTTCGGATGCAGAAAAAATACCATTTAATAAAATGAGTAGAAGAATGATGATTATTTCAGTTATCATGTGGATATACAGGGTATATTTTACGAATATAGTAAATCGGCAAAATAAAACGTAGAATATTCTGTTATATATTATCTTAAATTGTGCAAACGTTTGATTGAAAAAAAAGCTTTCTTTAATGTTTTGAATTATGGATATTGCATTAATTTAAACTGTTTTTGAATAAAATAATTATAAATCTTATCTATGTCAGTGTACGATTCCGAGGAAGTGGAGAGTGTAGCAAGTAATTTTGAATTAAGTAGTAAGGTTGTTAGTATAGAGCGTTTTGGGTCTGGACATATAAATGATACTTTTAGACTTAAGATGGAAGATGAAAAAACTTCCTATTTACTGCAGCGGATTAACCATCATATTTTCCCCAATGTAGAGGGGTTGATGCACAATATTGACTTAGTCACGACGCATCTTAAATCTGTTTTGAAAGGAGTGGTGACGGATGTTGATAAACATACCCTGACCATTATTCCTACGAAATCGGGAACAAAATATCTTAGAGATCCAAAGGGCGATTATTGGAGGGTTTTTATCTTGTTGGAAGGAACCAAAAGTTATGATATCGTGGAGACCGCCCGCCAGGCTTTTTCGGGCGGATTGGCGTTTGGAAGATTTCAAAAGCAACTCTCCACATTGGATGCGACCAAATTAGTTGAAATACTACCTAATTTTCATAATATTGACTTTCGTCTATCCAATTTAAGAAAAGCGATAGTGGAAAATAAAGCAGGTCGTCTGAATGAAGTTAAGGATATATTGGATTATATCTTTGAACGGGAAGAGCGCATGCGACGTGTTATCGTGATGGGAAAAAATAACGAATTGCCATTGCGTATCACGCATAATGACACCAAATTTAACAATGTATTGTTGGATCAGGATGATAATGTGCAGTGTGTTATTGACTTGGATACGGTAATGCCGGGATATATAGCCTATGATTTTGGGGATGCTATCCGCACTATTATAAATTCAGCCGCAGAGGATGAAAAGGATCTGAATAAAGTGGTCTTAAACGTACCTTTATTTCAGGCTTATACAGATGGATATTTTAGTGAGGCGAAGGACTTTTTGACAGAAAAGGAAATAGAGTCCTTGTGGTATGGCGTTTTGTTGTTGCCGTATATGCAGGCTGTCCGGTTTTTAACCGACTATATCGATGGTGATCTTTATTATAAGACCTATTATGCGGATCATAATTTGGTTAGGACAAATACGCAGTTGAAATTAGTGAAAGAATTGGAGGCTTATGAGGACGAGTTGAAAGAGATTTTAAGTCAGAGCCTGATCAATCAATAACAGACGAAAGCGATTAAATTGTCTTGTAATTTTGCTGACATACGTTCGCGAATACAATGAATTTTAATTAAGTTTGGTTATAACTTAAAATTATGAAGAAGCTCACTGTTGAAAAGATAACAGATATAGGTGAAGACTTTAAGAAATTGGAAGCTGCATTCGAAAAACTTACTTGGAATGCAATAGACCAGTGTCCTTGGGAGTCTGAGTTTCCGTATCGTCCGGAAGCTGAATTTCAGATGGCACACGCTGAAAAATACATTTATATCCATTACAAGGTGAAAGAGGAGTTTGTGAAGGGACAGTATATCCGTCCGAATGAAAATGTATGGGAAGATAGTTGTGTGGAGTTTTTTCTTTCGTTGGATCAAAAACAGACCTATTACAACTTTGAATTTAATGTGTTGGCGACAGGATTGATTGGTTATGGTCCTGCTGAAAAATCGCAACGTAATCGATTGGATGATGTGGTGGTCGAGACTGTGGATGCCCGTGTTCAGGTAGTAAAGAAAGGGGGCGCAAAGGTGTGGGAAAACTACCTCGTGATCCCTAAAGATATCTTTGGAGAGATTCCTTACTCAGGAAAAACATATCATGCTAACTTCTATAAGTGTGGAGACGGGTTGCCTGATCCGCATTTTATGGCTTGGAATAATATCGCTAATGCTACCCCTAATTTTCATTTGCCTGAATTCTTTGGCGAGCTTTTTTTCGTTTAACGCGAACGCGGCTGGGAATAACTATTTTTATATAAATAAACTAAATAAGGTGTCCAATGGGACACCTTATTTAGTTTATGGGTTTAAAGCTTTGAAAGGGATGTTTGGGTTCGAAATGATTCCAGATTATGTTAGAGAGTTTTCTTGTCAACTCCTCAGCTTCATTATCATCTGTCCACCTGGCATCTTTATTATTTTTTGTTAGTATACAGAACACATAGTCCCCACTAGGTGCATTGACTAATACTACCTCACCCCGTGCCTGATCTACCGAACCCGTCTTTGCAATGGTACTGACCCAAGCTGGTAGTTGGGATAGTGATCTACCATTGTAAAACTGATTTTTGAGGTATCTGTACATTTTGTCCGAATGGCGGGCATCTATTACTTGTCCGTTTCGTATCAGCGTGAACAGTTTAGCCATTTCTCGAGGAGTGGTCTGTCCCCAACCATATTCTTCCCATATCTTTTCACGGCCCGGAGTTCTAGAGTTGACCTTTGTATGTGGCAAGCCGAGCTGGTCCATCAACGGGTTGATGGCTGTTCCGCCACCAGAAAGTTCTTGTAGCCAGATAGAGGTAACATTATCGCTATAGGTAAGCATGAGCGAAATCATGGTAGAGAGATCGGTCTGTGCACTGTCTTTATAGAATTGCATGAGACCTGATCCTCCATAAGCTCTTTTGTCGGAATATTGAAACGCTTGATTTAACTTCAGTTCTCCTTGAGCAATCTTTTGAAATACGCCTACTAAAATCGGTACCTTAACAATGCTGGCGGTAGGGAAGACTGTGTCTGCATTTATAGAGACTATTTTGTCCGTCCTCAGGTGCTGTACATAAATACCGACATCTCCTTGGAAGCCATTGATTTCCTTCTTTATTTTTTTTTCGAGCGTCCGATCGATTTTCTGGGCATAAACCGCGGTGCTGGCTAACCATAAAAGCGAAATTATACTGCTTAATTTTAACGCCATATCGAGTGCTTACTTATCCGATTTAAACTTTTTATAGGAGTCGAGAATGTACAATTTTAAATCCTCATTAGAGGCTTTTTTGGTGAAATCCAGTGTAGGTCTAAACCGCTCTCTAAAAAGCGCAATCTCATCTGGACTGAGCGGTATAGTGGTGGCTATTAGCTGTGTCGTGAACCTACGATCGATTTCCCTCTTCTCCTGTTCAGCGACCAACAGGTTGAGATTGCTACGCGCCTCTTTAGCTTTTTTGCCGAATAATCTGGACGGAGAAACACGTAGACCTCCACGCTGTTGACTTACATCTACGGCTTTACCTTCATTTTGTGCTTTAGCAATTTCAGCGGCTAATCTGCTGTCCGTCATTCGACTTACCACGACCTCGTCAATCAAAATTAAACTCTCATCCCGTGTCATGTATACCCGTCGGATATTGTCTTCGTAGTAGAATATGGTATCCTGTTTGTATCCCGGGTTCGAAAAGACAAGATAGTCGTTCAGTTGTCCCGAAATTTTAAAACTTCCATCTCTATCTGATTGCACGATCTGCTGCGTTCTCAGGTTTTTTATGGTAGTATTCCAAAGCGGATTACTACTCACTAGTTCGTAGACGTATCCTTTTATCTCCTGGGCCTGTACGCTGGATAATTGTAGCCCAATTGTCAAGCATATTGCTATTAGTATTTTATTTATCGTTTTCATTTTTAATTTGCTGGCCATGTGTTGTTATCTGGATTGGTGTCCGGAAAAACGCTACGTGGATCTAATTTTACTTGGGTGAGTTTTTCTGTGCTTTGGAGTTTGAACGTCCATTTGTTATTTCGTTCCCAAATTTCAACAGGGAGCTTAACAGTGATTTTTTTGCCGCTTTCAGTTGTAGCCTCTAATTCTACAGGCATAGGGAGCTTGTCCAGATTTTCTACCGTGACGATAGCTCCTTTTGCTGGGTCAAGCTCGATATAATGTACGTCTGTAATAGCTTGGTCCATCTGCCAATTGTTTTGAAACAGGCCTCGCCAAAACCAATTTAGATTCTCCCCGGTTTCATTCTCAATAGTCCGAAAGAAATCATTTGGTGATGGGTGTTTATAAGCCCAGTGTTCGATGTATTTACGAAAAGCCTTATCAAAGCGGTCTTTTCCGATGATTTCGTTCCTTAATAAATGTAGAGCAAAAGCGGGTTTGTAATAAACAAGGTATCCTATATTACGCTCTTTCATTGTTTGTGGACTGTTTATCACCGGTTCCAGTGCAGGGTTAAATAAAGCCAAAGATAGACTGTTTTTTTTGCCATACTTCATCGCATATTCTCCCTTATTAAAGACTTCTGTGGAGATGTCATTAATGAAGGTGTTAAAGCCTTCATCCATCCAGCCATGTAGTCTTTCATTGCTGCCTACGATCATTGGAAACCAGTTGTGCCCAAATTCATGATCCGTCACACCCCATAAGTTTCCTGCTTTGGCTTTATAGCCACAAAAAGAAAGTGCCGGGTACTCCATGCCGCCTACATTAGAAGCGACATTTACCGCGACAGGGTAGGGGTATTCAAACCATTTCTGCGAGTAATGTTCGATAGAGGCCTTTGTGTATTCTGTTGATCGTTCCCAAGCATTCCCGCCATTACTTTCTTTCGGGTAAGCGGACATCGCAAGGGCGGACTTTCCTGAAGGTAGTTTTATGCGGGCTGCATCAATAATAAAAGCAGGAGACGATGCCCAAGCGACGTCATGCGCATTTTTTAAATTATATTTCCATGTTAATTCCTTCTTGTTCGGACGGGAAGACTTTTGAGTAACTTCTCCTTCATTGCGTATCATCAGAGTACGGTCCGAAGTTTTTGCTGAATTATAACGCTGAAGTTGTTCTGTTGTCCAGACTTCTTCCGGATTTAATAGCTCGCCGCCTAATACAACGATATGGTTGGCCGGTGCGGTAATCTCTACATCGTAATCTCCAAACTCTAGATAAAATTCTCCGGGTCCCGTGTAGGGATGGGTATTCCATCCTAAAATATCATCGAATACGCATACACGAGGATACCATTGGGCTATTGCATAAATTTTTCCATTAGTGGTGGGTAGAATGCCGGTACGGTCAGCACCATATTCAGGGATAGAAAACTCAAAATCCATACTTAACGTAATGGTTCCGCCTTTGGATTTTAGAGGCGCTGCCAAGTCTATACGCATCCGCGTATCGGATATGGTGTAGGAAGGCTTCTGATTCTGATCAGAAATCTTTATATTATTAATCTTATACCCACCCTCAAACTTGTTGTTTGAACTGCCGTAACGACTGTCAGTTAAAGGGATAGTGGCTTGTCCTCTCGACTCATTGCTAAAGAGGTTCTGGTCCAACTGAAGCCAAATAAAGTCTAGGTTCTCTGGACTATTGTTGGTATACTTGATCTGTACTGATCCTGAAATTCGATCCAATTGATCGTTGAGCTTTGCTTTTATAACATAGCTAGCGGCATTTTGCCAGTAAGCAGACCCTGGTTTACCACTTGCAGAGCGGTATTCTGTACCGTTTGAAGTGTAGAAGTTAGGTCCGAAAGCTTCTGAATAATTGTATGCACTCTTTTGCTGTGCAAAGGAAGGGATCGTAAGTGATGCCAAACCTATGTAAAGTAAATATTTGAATGTTTTACGAATCATTATTTTGACAGTTTTTCTTGATATAAAGTTTCATCAAATCCCAGTATTATATCATTACTTAGCTCGATAATGGGTCTTTTAATCATACTGTTGTTGCGTAGAAGTACCTGGTTTGCAGTATCAGCATCGATGACGTTGGCTTGTTCTTCAGGGCTTAGTTTTTTCCAGGTTGTCCCTTTTTTATTAACTAATTTTTCCCAATCGACACTTTTTTCCCAAGCTTCCAGTTTTTCAAGGGTAGCAGGTTCCTTTTTGTAATCGTGAAACGTGTAAGCAATTTGATTTTCATTCATCCAATCCAGAGCCTTTTTTACTGTATTGCAATTTTTGATTCCGTATATGTCCAGCATGCCGTATTTTAATTGAGTTTATATTTGTTAAACTTAGATAATTTTGATCTCATATGCAATAGAAATCTCTTCTGTAGCTGTGCTGTCAGGTGAGTCAAAGACAATTGATCGGGTTTTCTTAGTGTATTTTTTACACTACTATTTTCATTCTCATTTAAAACACTTAACTTTATCCAATCAAAGAAGTAAAACTAAAAGAAAAAAATCATGAGCCTAAAAGATTATAAAGGTGTACTAACCGGGGACCAAGTTCAAGAGTTGTTTGAAATCGCTAAAGAGCACAAGTTTGCCCTTCCAGCTGTAAACATAATAGGTACAAACTCTATCAATGCAGTAATGGAGACTGCAAAGGCAGTGAATTCACCGGTGATCATTCAATTGTCAAATGGTGGTGCTCAGTTTTATGCTGGAAAGTCTTTAAATAATGACGGACTGAAAGCTTGTATACTGGGAGCTGTCTCGGCTGCACAACATGTTCATTTGTTGGCAGAGCATTATGGTGTTGCTGTTATTTTGCATACAGACCATGCCGCCAAGAAATTGTTGCCTTGGATTGATGGTCTTTTGGATGCCGGCGAGAAGTTTTTTGCAGCAAACGGTAAGCCTTTGTTTTCTTCGCATATGTTAGATTTGTCAGAAGAGCCTATTGAAGAAAATATAGAAATTTCTAAACGCTATTTGGAGCGTATGAAGCCTCTAGGTATGACCATAGAAATCGAATTAGGAGTGACAGGTGGAGAAGAAGATGGGGTAGATAACTCGGATGTGGATAGCTCCAAATTATATACACAGCCAGAAGAGGTAGCTTATGCTTATGAAGAGTTGTCAAAAGTTTCTGATAAATTTACAGTAGCGGCTGCTTTTGGTAATGTGCATGGTGTGTACAAACCAGGAAATGTAAAGTTACAACCTGTGATTTTACAGAATTCGCAAGACCATATTCGTGAAAAATATAGCCTGACAGCAGATAAGCCAGTTAATTTCGTATTCCACGGTGGATCAGGGTCATCTCCAGAGGAAATTGCGGAAGCAATTTCGTATGGTGCGATCAAGATGAATATCGATACGGATATGCAATGGGCATTCTGGGACGGTGTACGGGGTTACGAAGCAAAGAATCATGATTATCTACAGGGACAAATTGGAAGTCCTGAGGGAACTGATTCGCCAAATAAAAAGTATTATGATCCACGTGTGTGGTTGCGTAAGGGCGAAGAGGCTTTTGTAACGAGATTGACTCAGGCTTTTGAAGAATTAAACGCAGTCAATGTAAATAGTAAATTGTAAATCCTTTGTTTATAAAATAGGCAAAAGGCTATCCTTCATTGGGGTAGCTTTTTTTGGAAAAATGGTCTCCGATTAAAAAAAGAATCGTTAAAAAACAAGCTTTTTCAAAAAAAAGTCACTTAAATACAGTATATTGTTTTTAAGTGCTTTTTTGATGTTTAAAATAACTTTTTTAAATAAAGTGTGTCAAAGTGTGACAAAGTTTTTATATGTTTGCAGTATCAAATAAGAACAACGTTATGAAGCACCCTATTGTACACACTGACATAAAAGGTAGCAAAGATGCTAAAGGCTATACAATTTATTGCACTGCTACTATTGCAGGTAAAAAAGTAAGATTAAGAAAGAGAGTAAAAGAAGATGATTTTGATGACATTAAAGAATATTGGGAAAAGCTTTTAAAAAAAGGGTTAAACCCTTTAGTTGAAGAGGAAGAAAAGCAATACCATAATCTTACAACTGAATTAACAGTTACTGAAGCATTGCAAAGATTCAATGATGGTAATAATCATGTGTCAGGTACAACAGATGCATTTAAAAATAAAATAGGCCTATTAGAAAAAGATTATGGTGATTATCTAGTTAATCAAATTACCCCCTTACACTTAGAGGAAGTATTATTGAAAAAAATAAAAAGTGGTGATTGGTCACAAAGCACAATCAAACACGCTTATATGGTTTTTTCAACCTTTTTCAACTATTGTGTTAAAGCAAAATTTTGTCCTGAAAATCCTGTACACTTTATGAATAAACGGCTTAAAGCAATTAAAGATGCTAAAGCACGATATGTACCATTTTCTGATGAACATATGCCCCTTATAATGGATGAAATTAGACGGTTACGTGGTACTAAAGGTGATGATGTTTATTTGTTAGTAAATTTGATTTATCACGGTTGTATAAGGGTTAAAGAAGCTAGGCACCTGAAAGTAGGGGATTTTGATTTAGATAAAAATGAAATAACAATTAGAGGTACAGTTAGTAAAACTAGAACACTTGGAGTTGTACCAATTTTTCCTGCATTACGTGAAGTACTGTTAGATTATGAGATTGATAGAAGAGATAAAACTGAATCACTATTTAGGAGAAATAGCACATCAAGATTCAGGAAATACTTTGTTGATATACTTGAATATTTGGAGTTAGAAAATGAAGGGTATAGCCTGTATTGCTTCAAACATACTTCATGTGTACACAAGGTTATTAAGAATAAATGGCAACCTCACCAAATTCAGAAGCTTTGCCGTCATAGTAGTCTTGCTATGACAATGGAATACCTGAAAAAATTGGATTTGTTCACAGACTTTGATAATGTTGAATCAACAGCTATTTAATACTATTCAATTTAAGACATTTTAAGGCTACTACACGGTAGCCTTTTTTATTTAATATCAATATATCAATCCTGAATAATAATTGATTGTAGAGCCTGTATGCAGGTGGTGGGGGCGGAACCCTGTCTATGTTGATATCACTGTAACAATATACCGTGAGGTATTTATTTATGTTGGTGATAATGTTTATCCTGTAACACTGTTTTATCCTATTGAAGAAATTTTATTTTATTTTCAAATTGAAGTATAGAATTAAACTTAGTAATTACATTGTTTATACCTGTTGAAATAATAAGATAAACATAGTAATTACCTATTGAAGATATTAATTTAATCTATTTAGTTTTATTCAATTTAATGAGTTATAAGAGACTTTAGTCTCAAGCTAAACATTGATATGAACATTGAATAATAATTCATTCTATAACCTTATTTCTACCTTATGTTGATATTAAGAATAAACATAGTTTAAACCTGTTGAAGATATTATTATATCAATTGTTTCAACCAAATTTTTTAATTATTTAAACCTAATTGAAGATATTAATTCAATCTATGATGTTTAATTTAATGAGTTACTACTTACAGTATGTCAATTGTTTATTGTTAACCCTACATTATCACAATCAAAACCAGAATCATTTTCATTCCCATTATCAAAACCATTATCAGAACCATAGGATGTAGACAGTAATCACGCCTGAAAGGTGACTGAAACATGCCTGAACTATGACTGAATATATGACTAGATTAATGCCTGAAAGGTGACTGAAACATGCCTGAACTATGACTGAAGGGTGATAGTATTATTTTTAAAATAAAAATCATCATCAAACTTGTTTTTTTTCAATGTTGATATATATTTGATAATATACAAATACTTTGTTTAAATTTTTTCTTTCTAATTATCAATTAGTTATAATTATTTTTTGGATAAGATGAAAAAATATATTTCAACTACTAAAAGTCAGAGTATTTATAATAAAAAAGAAACAATGTTATCATCAGGGATAGGAGTAATTAACCTATCCCAATTTGAAAGGATGGTAACAGAAAGATTTAAAAAAAAATAAAAAGATGATAACAGAAGTAAAAAAAGAATCACCAAGTAATGGTATAAAAGAAGAAAAAAATATTATAACTATTGGAGTACCACAGGACGTAATAGAAGATATAGAAATTGCAACAATTGGAAAAACACAACTATTTAGAAGTAAGGCTTTATTTTTAGTTTGGTTGATTAATAGGGGTGATAAATTAATAGGTCAAAAAGATTTTAATAATAAGTATTACCAATTACACACAAATGAACATAGAAAGTTGTTTGGCAGTGATGATTTGGAAAAGTTGAAGAAGCTATTGATAGCTAACAATATAATAAAACAAACAGGTAATGCATCTGCTGAAGCAGGAAAATGTAATACATATCAGGCTGTTAAATGGTGGAAATTTAAAGGTAAAAATACAGAATTAATACACTTACCAACATCTTATGCTTTCCTTCAGAAGTTTAAGGAAATGAATTTTTGGGTGCTACCTAAAAGGGAACAAAAAATAGTTAAAGAATCATTAAATAATATAGAAAATAACTTAATTCAACAGGTAGAAGTAGAAAAACATGAAGTTGATGATGATAAACCATTTTTTGAAGTTGAAGAAGTAGTAATTGATATACCTGAAGATGTAAAGGTTATACAAATGATTACAGCAGTAAATGTAACTGAAGAAAATGAAATAAAATATACACCAACAAATACACCTGCAATTGATGAATATATAACACTTCAGAAGAATATGGGAGCAATAGAAAGTGTGGCAATTGAAAAGGCATTAAGAAAGTTTATTTTACCTGTTCAACCTGAAAGTTATAAGGAACAAACAAAAGTAAATATTCAATTTGCTGTAGATAGAATTTTTAAAAAGAAGTTAGTAAATGAAAATTAATGATATAACAAATAAACAAAAGTACCTGATAATCAAAAGATATATAAATGAAGGTAAAATACAGGAAAATGATTTTTTAAAGGGGTTTATGAATCAGGTGGCATTGCAGATATCTAAGTTGCACAAGCTTACAACTAAACAGATTGATATATTAGATAAGTATATACATGATGTAGCATGTGGGATAAGTGAGGAAGATGGAAAATTGATTGTTGATTTAAATGCTGAAGCTGATAATATTGATGTGAAAGATTTATTATTTGGTGATAGAGATGAAAGAGCTATGCAAGCACTTGAAAGAATTAAAAAGCAAAAGGAGGAGATGAGGAAATATAAAGAACAAAGTATTACAAATAGCTTGTTAATTAATAATCAAGGTGAATTAATAAAGAAGTTGGAACAAAGACATAACCAACAAAACAATAAATAAATATTCCCAAAATATTTTTTGTTAGGGGTGCAATTCATTTTGCATCCCTTTTTTATGTCCTTTATATAATTTCAACGCTGATATATATTAGTTATAAGTAGTTAAAAAAAAGTGAAAATAAATATGTCACTTTTCATTTAGCTGACTATTTATAATAAAAATGAATAATGAATAGAGAAAAAATAAGAGGATTATTATTGATTGCTATATGTATAATAGCAATATATTTTTTAGGTAATATTTTTTTAGGTAACGTTAATAAAAGGTATCAAAAAAAGAAAGAAATAATTGAAATGGTTGCTGAAACTATTTACAATATGAAAGTTAAAGTCGGAAAAGATACTTTAGATGTCGTTGGAGTAAATAAAGATTTAAAAATAATGTTGTCAAATGGTGCAGTATGTGATGAAGAGTATATGTATCAAAATTTAGTAAATAAGTCTGATACTGTTACACTTCAACAACTTTCAAAAGATGTAAAGGATAGCCAATAAAGCTATCCTTTTTTTATGGACTTTAAAAACCATCCACCCTACATTATTTTATAATAAAAAAAATAAATATTGGCACTTTTTCATTTAGCTGACTATTTATGAGAAAAATGAATAATGGATAAATTTAAATTAATGGATGAAATAGGGATTAGTTTGTTTTTAAAACTTTTTCCCAAGACTGAAGAAAAGATAATAATACCTGATGACCAATTTTCAAAGTATGATTTAATAGTTAGAGGTGAAGAACATGATAAATATGTAGAATTGAAATGCCTGAAGCAGGTAATATCACAGACCCTAACTAACCTAATTACAGTATCAGATTTTGATTATCTAACTAAAGAAGTACCAACAGGTGATAAATCACTTTATTGCCTCTTTGATGATAATGTGTGTGTTGTTTATGACCTAAAGGCGGTTCACCACCTGAATTTATATACAATTGAAAAGAGGGGTAATTATAAATCTGAAATGAACCAAAATGATTATCACACTTCAGACTATGTGATAATTGATTACGCTGAATGCCTGAAGGCAGGCATTGTTAAATGTTATGTTAAAAGTGGCAGTAAGCAATTAGCAGATTTCAAAATAACTGAAGTTTTAAAAAAATTAAAAACAGGTATAACAGAAGAGTTTTTAGATGATATTTTAGAAAAGATAAAAATAATCTAACTGCTAATCAGAGCTTTAAAAATAATTTTAAAAAATTATGCACTCAAAAAGTGCATTTACTTTTTGAAGGGATATTTATAATAAAGAAGATACAAATGGAAATAGAAAACTTGATGTTTGAGGTAAAAGATATACTAAACAATGACCAATTGAACATAATATATCTGATTAGCTGTATACAGGATATAAAGGAAAATAAAGAAGGTGATGAAGATGATGGTACAGCTATTAGAATACAATACCTGAAGAACATTCAAAAAGTGATGGAGCAGAAAGAACAATATGAGATTTGCCAAAAAATAGAAGAATTAATAAAAAAATAAAAATGAGAGTAGAAGAAATAAAAGTATTGCAAACAGAAGTAGATAGACTACAACAGGAAGATGTAAAGTTTGCTGTTAAGTACAAGTTGAATAAACTGAATAAAGAGCTAAAAGAAATTACTGAGCAAGCAGAAACAAAAAGAATTGAGCTTTTAAATAAATATGGTGTATTACCTGAAGGGGAATCACAATATATTTTTGAATCTGATGAAAATGCAACAAGTTTTTCAGCAGAATATAATGCTGTAATGAATGAGGATATTGAAATAACACACAGTTTTTCAATTGAAGATTTTGAAAATGTGACAGGGTTTTATAACCAAATTTTTGATTTAATTAATTAAGAAGATATGATAAAAATAAATGATGAAATAAAAGCATTTGGTGGATGGTCTACCACAGATGCAGTAGCTAAAGTAAGTAGCTACACATACAATAAAGGTGTAGAAGTAAGGTATAATACAATGGCAACACCACCAACAGGTGGAAATTCAGAACCTGTAACAATTGAGAATGAAAAAACAACAATTAAAATTCAATTGCAGGTATTTAAAAGCATTGAAGATTATAATGCAGGTGAAGGTTCATTTTCACCTAAAGATTATAGTTTCTTACCGTTAAATTTTGAAATGATTTTAAATAATGATTTTGTATTGAATATTGATAATGTTGAAGTAAAAGTAGTTGAACATTTAACACAACTAGGTAGAAATGTAGAAGTGATTGGTGAAGAAGTAATTGATGAAGAATAAGGAAAATAAAGATTGGATAGATAGATTATTAGAATTGGGTTATACTAAGGATATTATTCTATCTATCCTTATTAATAATGAAAGGGTTAAGGGGAATTTGATAAACCTGATTGAGATTTTAAGTATTAAAGAAGATGGTGGAAGTAATTAGTAGTGCATTTGTGATTGCTTTAGTAGTGAATAGTCTATTGCAAATGCCAGGATACAAGTATTTAAAAAAGTATGGTAGACCCTTAAATTGTGTTTTTTGTATGTGTTTTTGGATTTCAGTAATAATTGGTGTGTTTAACTTACATAGTCTTACCACCTTGCAGATGTTGTTTGTGACATTATCAACACCTTTTTTAGGGTTGTTAATTGAGAGGGTAAAGGATGCTTTACCGATTAAAATAAGTTAAAATAAAGGTTGGATATAAATAAAAGAAGAGATGAAATAATTACCGAGTTATGGGAAACGGGGAGGATTAACGGGTTATATATGGGTATATATTCTAAGAGTAAAGAAAATCCTATTAAAGTATATATCAAAAGGTGGTTAGTAATGAAAGGTATAAAAACAAACCTTAATGAAATGATAGATGATTTTTATTCTGAGTTGTTTGTACACATTTCCAAGATAAAAGCAGAAAGTGTAACAGATAAAAATGGAAAAGTAATGAAAGGAATCGTTGAACTAGCAGAGAACCCACGCCACCTAACCGCTATGATTTGTTGGATTGCAAAATGCCAATTGTTTTTAGAACGCACTGAAAAAAAGAAACATCCTAATGTTAGTTATTTTGAAAAAACTGATTTCAATTCATTAAATAGAATAAATAGTAATGGTATTGAATTAGATGTATTTGTTGAAGAAGAAGATAAAGAAGAAGATTATTCCAATTTCAAAAGAGACTATAACATAACTGTAGAAGAAGTAATTGAACAAATGACCCCTGAAGAATTAGAATTATTCAATGAAGTGGCTTTTAAAAAAGGTAGGATTTTAAAAGCTGAAAAAACAGCATGGGAAAACAAAGAAATTGAAGTTTACAATATTGTAAACAGAATAAAATTTAACAGAAATTAAAAAATGATAAGTATAAAAGAAAAAGAATTATTAGAAGAATTAAAAACAATAGAGGATATCTTAAATAAAATTAAGAACAATGTGCAAAATGTTAGCATTAATACTAATACAGTGAATCAATTGAATAGTATTGCTAAACTAGCACAGGAAGCATATCCACAGACAAAATTTGCACAAAATATTTGTGATGGTTGTAGCAATGATATTTTGAAATTCATCAAAATGATGGTACCAATATATGACAGGTTAATGAGAAATGATGAAGTTGAAGTTATTGATGAAGAAGATAAAGAAGCAGAATTTTATAAAAAATTATTTACTCTACCTGATGGTACACATATTATTGAAGTTGATGAAGAACCAATTGTTGGTAGTGTTGAATACAATGCTAAAAATGTAAATGAGGTTAACCCATTTAATCCAATTGGACATGATAATATTGAAGAAGTAAAAGAATCCGCACCCAAAAAGGCAGGTAGAAAGGCTAAGGGTAAATAATGAGAGCATTGTTAATAACAACAAAAATTACTAAGAAGGTAGAAAAATTACTATCATCACCTGTAATAAGACCTTTTGACAATAACATTGAAGTTCAAACAATTGATAATTTAGATGTTAGAACTAAAAAATATGATATAATCATATTATATAACTTAAAGTTAAAGAATTTTTCTCAGTATAAAAGATTTGAAGATGTGATTGAAACAGAACTAAAACCAACTCTATTAGAATCAGAGTACGGTATAATTAATGAGGTAGGTCATCTAGGTGTTTCAATCGCTGATAATGTGCATGTGTTTTTAGATGAGTATATAATTTATAAAAAAGCAGGCAGAAAGGCTAAGGGTAAAAAAAAAGATGGTGATGAACTATTATTTCTTTTGATGGAACTAATTGAAAAACGTATGATGGATATTAATAATCTTTCTACAAGGTCAGCATTAACATTATATTCAATACTTTTAGAGTATCAAAAACCTAAATTAAGTGCAACAAAAAATTAAACTAAGGGATAGCAAATAATATGAATGAACTACAATTAAAAGGGGAATTTGGTGTTTTACAGCCCTTACACGATGTTGGACTATTAAACAATTTTAGATTTAATATTAATTCACAAACATTGTTTAATGATGTTGATGGGGTATATATACATTTAGATGAATGGAAAACTAAATTGGTACTGATGCCAATTTATAGTAAGTTAGGTGATACAGCAGAAGTAAGAAAACAAAGGAAAAAAAGGTCACTAGATTTGATAAAAAAAATAAAAAAGGTAATACCATTTAACCGTGATGTTAATTTTTGGGATAGCAAATAAAGCTATCCTTTTTTTTTTTGTGTTCTATTTTATAGATGCAATAATGTTGCATTAATATTTATTTGTGGAGAATGCCAATTAAACAACAGGCATAAACAGGGAAATGGCAGGAAGACAACCACAGAAGGCAAATAAAACAAGTATAAAAAAAGGGGTGAGTGGTAACCCTAAAGGAAGACCAAAAGGAGCGTTAAACAAAACAACAGCAAGACAGAAAGCCACTATTGAAATGGTCATGGATTCTTTAGCTGAAACAATAATAGAAGATTTAACACAAGTAAATAGTAGTAGGAGATTGCAGGTATATATAGACCTGATGAATTACATTAAACCTAAATTATCAGCAACAAAAAATGAAACTGAAGTAAAACAGGACACTAAAATTGAAGTGGTTTTTAAACCATATAAATTAAATAAAGGCACTAATGTAGATGATGCAGAAAGTGATGGTAATT
This sequence comes from Sphingobacterium sp. xlx-96, assembly GCF_011007365.1. GTDB lineage: Bacteria > Bacteroidota > Bacteroidia > Sphingobacteriales > Sphingobacteriaceae > Sphingobacterium > Sphingobacterium luzhongxinii. The sequence continues at coordinate 283,051 of NZ_WFKM01000001.1, forward strand.
AATGCAAATAGTATTACCAATACCACATTCACAAGGTCAACAGGATATATTAGATGCACTTGATACACATCAATTTGTAACTCTATTATGTGGTAGAAGATATGGTAAATCTACTATCAGTATGATATGGTTATTATCGGGTATTCTTAATGGTGAAGAATGTGCATTTATAGCACCTACATTAGATTATGCAAGGGAATTTTTTGATGAAGTAAGTCAAATATTACCACCTGAATTAGTAGAAATTAATAGAAGTCATTACACAATTAAAATACCTGAAACAGGTGGTAAATTAAAATGTTTTTCAGGGGAACCAAATGCAGTAGAAAATGTACGTGGTAAACATTATCACAGGGTGGTTGTAGATGAAAGTGCTAACATCCCTAATCTATCTTATGTGTGGAAAAGCATTATAGTCTTTGTCATTGGTGATTATGGTGGTAAGGTGTTATTTTGTGGTACACCAAAAGGTAAAGATTTCTTCTTTGAGCTATGTAATAAGCAGTCACCAAATTGGAAACACTTTCATAGAACTACATATAATAATCCTTTGATTACAAAGGAAATGTTGGAGATAATGAAAGAAGAATCAGGTAGTGATTACAAACAGGAGATGTTAGCAATTGCAGGTGAAAATGTGGATGCAATAGTTTCTTTGGATGTGATTGAAAGGAACACCATTAAAGAGTATTCAAGCAAACAAACAGTTGTATATGGGTGTGATATTGCATCAAAAAAAGATAGAACTAGTATTATCGGACTTGATGAAGATGGTAAGATGACTTCACACATTCACCTAATTAAAAATAATTGGTTGGAAATATTGGCAACATTAGAATCACTACCTGATAATGTATTAAAAGTTATAGATGGTAGTGGTGGACAGGGAGCATTAGCATTACAATTACTTGCAATAAATAAACCTAATTGGATGGGATTTGAATTTACAGGTGAAAGTAAACCTAAATTATTCATGGAATTAAGACATGCATTAGTAAAGGATAAATTAAAATTTGATGAATTGGTAGCTTCAGAATTATCAACCTTCAATATGACAATCAATCAAAAAAGTAAAAAGATTAGTTTTGATGCAATGTCAGGTATGTTTGATGATACAGTGGATGCTTTAGCTTTAGCATATAAGCACTTAGAAATGGGTAGAACTGCTACACCTGAAGAATTCTTTAATAGATTCTCATTCTAATATTTATCAGTATAAGGAGATAAATAATGATGGAATTACAAGAAATAAAAGAACTACTACCTACTAAATGGAGTGATATTACTTTAGAGAAATATATAGAATTATTTGAAATACTGCCTGATGATGAGGATGTTAATATTATAACAAAAACTGTTGATGCTTATCTATGGGTGTTTATAGGCAAATCATTAATTGATTTAAAACTATCAACTACTGATGTTATTAATATTGTTAATCAAATATTCAGTATAGATAAAGATGTGGAATCAATTAATGAAACTGAATTAAAAAACATTAATGAATTAGATTATGAAACCTTTATAACCTTAATAAAGCTTCAGGAGATGAACAGTTACAAAGTATTTAATCAAATGATTCAATTAATGTTAAAGGATTCAACATATACTGCTGATGATATTAATAAGTGGTCTATGGCTAAAGTACAAGGTTTTTTTTTGTCTTTAGAAAAACAATTGATAGAGTATTTACAACATTCAGTGTACTGTTTAAAGATGAAAAAGCAGAATACACAAGTGAATCAATATTAGATGAAAATAGTAGACTAATAAAAGAACAGTTCAATAAGATGTGGGGATGGCATGAGATGTTAAATAACGTGTGTGATTATATGAAAATTAATATGTTGGAAGGTATGAAACAACCTGTTACAACTATTTTTATGTACGGTACATTATTAAAACAAAAGATTGAAATTATTAAAAAATAACATGGCTAAAAACACAGCTAAAGGTGCAAGTAAGAAAGCACAAATGAATTCATTAATTGATAATATGGTAGCTAATGCAGGTACTAGCAAAGGTACTTTTACATTCAATCTTAATATTGTTGAAGCCATTATTGCAGAGTTTATTGAATGGATTAAAACAGATATAAATGCAGTTAGTGAACATGTTGTTACAGGCTCTATTGGTGAATTATCAGTATTAGTTAATAATATGAATGAATACCAAATTTTGGGTATGGAACATTTGATATATCAAAGTAGAGGTGTAAATGGTACACAGGAAAATCATGGTAGTGTACATAGCTATACCAATTTGAAACCACCTTTAGCACCTGTAATAGCATGGATAAAAGAAAAGCAATTGATAACTAGAAACAATGGTAAATTCTTTCAAGACCCTGTATTTGAAGATATGACAGATGATGACAAAATCAATGCACTTGCAGGTGCTATTAGAATGAGCATCTATAAAAAAGGTTATAAAGGAAAGGGTTATTGGGATAAAAACGTTGATAGATTAAAGCAGGAATTAAATACTAGAGTAAAAGCAAATTTAGGTGAACAAATCAAATTCTATATTTTTAACCAATACGGTGATAATGTACACAAAAAGAAATAGATATCTTCTTATATAATAGTTGCAACATAAACCCCTAAAGGACACCACAGCCAATAGGGGTTTTTTATTGGTTTAATATTTATGATAAAAGAGAAGATAAAAAATATGGCTATAACAATAACTAAAGCACCTTATAATGTATCACCTTCAGGTAATTACAGTTTGTTTACTATTAGTAGTAACATAACTAATTTAATATACTTTCAGCTGGATGTAATAGAGATAAACAATAACAAAATAATAACAAGTAGTAAATACTTTCCAAGACCAAACAACCCTTCAGAGGTATCATTTGATTTATCAACTATATTAAAAAACTTGGTAGAAACAGAAGTAAATAATGATAATGCTGTAATAGCATCTGTTGTTGATGGTACATTAGAATATAGATTAAAAATAACTGAATACATTGCTTCAGGAGCTGATATAATAACGGGTGAAGTATATGATAACTTAAATGATAAATACCTTATATGGGATGCAGAATTAGATAGGGTACTATTCAATAAATACAATCAATATAGCTTCAATGTAAATGATAATCAACCTATACATTTCTTATCAACTAAACAGCAGATAACAAAGCAATCAAGTACTTCAGCAGAATTATTATATTTTCTGAACAGCAACAACATAGCAACTAAGGTTAGGATTAATCTATATAAATCAAATGGAGATTTAAAGGATAGTATTGTTGTACCATTACCTGAAGGGGATTTAATAAGATTGAATGTTTCAGCAAAGATTTTAAATACAATACATGATATTGATTTTAGTGATGTAGGACATTATAGAGTTGAATTATTAAATGATTTGGATGAAGTTAAAAGTGAAACAAAAGCATATATTTTAGAAAATGCACACTGTAGTTATAAACCTATCAATATTATATATAAAAATTCATTAGGTGGTTTTGATTCTTGGCAATTCTATAACCCAATTGAAACGGTAAATATTACTAAAACTACTATGAATACTAATGTATTAAGACCTGATAATAACGGTCAATTGAATGATAATAATAATGGTGTATTGAATAGTGACACTAAGATAATCAACGTCAAAAATAAGAGTACTTTTAAAGTCTTTAGTGACACTTTGAATGATTATGAATCAATTGCATTAAGAGAGATTTACACATCTTCAGCGGTCTTTGTAGAGCTTCAGGATAACACATTAGTACCTATTACAATCAAAGGAAATAGTTATAAGGTACAACAGAAATATACAAATGGAACTAAAGGAATACGGGTTGAATTAGAATTTGAAAGTTTATTTATTCCTTCAAATTATTCATTGGGTAATGGTGTTGAACTAAGTAGTGCAATGTTATTAACAAATGATTTACCTGTACCTGTTACACCTGCATCAGGTATTATATATCACAATAGTAATAATGGTATTCTAACATTATAAATACACTTCTTATAAAGGGATAATCTAACGGTTATCCCTTTTTCTACGCCTTAATATTTATCTGAAAGAAGATAAATATGATTCAGAAAGCAAATATAAATGTAACTGTACTTACAAGGAATGTTACATTAAATCTAGTTGATAAAGAAGCAGGTACATATGGCCATATAATAATCCAACAGGATGAAGTAGGTGGACACTTTTTATTGCTTGGTGAAGGTTTAGAAGGTGATGTGCCATTATATGAATTAGCAGGTAAAAGAACATTAATACAATGGATAGCATTAGAAGATGTTATACATGTATATAGTGAATTATCACCTAATTATGATTCAAGTTTACCACCTAATGGAGGTGGTACAGTCACTGTTGATTTATCAAATTATTACACCAAAACACAAAGTAATGATAGGTATGCACCTATTATTCATAATCATACTATAACATCACTTGATGGTGCTGATTTGTATTTGCATACACATACCAATAAGGAATATTTAGATACAATAAATCAGAATTTAAATACATCAGCTAGTGTTGTATTTGATGCTGTTAATGCAAATGTTGGTAATATCAATGTTGTTAATGCTACATATGTAAATGCCACAGATAAAGTGACAACAAAATTATTAGATGCAACAACATCTATAACATCCCCTTTGGGTCTTATTGATACTATACGTACAACAGAGATATCATCACCAACCTTTGTTCCAGGTTTTACAGGCGAGGGTTTTAAATTAGGTAATGATGCAAATGGTGATTATGTGTTGGAGTTAGATAGACTTTCAGTTAGAAAGGATTTTAGTGTTTATGAATTAGTTGTAAATAAAATAAGAGGGACTAATGGTTCACTATGGGTTTCTGATGCAGTTGAAATAACTGAAGCAGTACCTGAAGGTAGTAACTATAGATGTAGTATTGATACTGATAGTAATACAATGACAGTACCATTTTTGGTAGATGATATTGTGAGATGTCAAGTATTTAATGGTACAGGTATGAAATATTATACTGCATTAGTTACTGAAGTTGATTTTGTAAACTCAACATTTGTCTTACAAATAATAGAGGGTGCAAGCACACCAAGTGGAAAAGATAATTTAGTTAGAATTGGTAGTACTAGTAATATAAGTAGACAAGGGGCGTTATATTTAACTTCTAGTGACTCAGGTTCACCTTATTTAGATGTGGTTGATAAAGTAACTTCAGCTAGTTTAGCAGGTAAAATGAAAGTTAGGCTTGGAAAACTAGATGGTATTATTGACCCTAATTTTGGTACTCTTTCAGGTTATGGTATTTATGCTGATAATGGTTATTTTAGAGGTAGGTTACAAGTTGTAACAGGTAGTGGTAGTAATGTTTATAGTAAAACTGAAACAAATTCATATGTTAATAATACAGCAGGAGGTATATCACAAGGTTATTATAATTTATCAGTTCAGTATACTGATTCTGAGGTAGCTCAAGCTATTGTTGATGCAAATCAATTCACTACAGATGCAATTAATGCAATTAATATTGGTGGTAGAAATTTATTTTTAGATTCAAAAAAAGAACGTACCGCAACTAGGTATATTGGTTTAAATGTTGGTGATATATTAACACCACATATAGGTGAAGATATTGTTGTTTCTTTTTATATTAAGGGTACAATAGCTGATAATTCAATCTTAGTTTATCCTTATCAAGAGATAGGTGTAACAATTAGTCAACACTATAGTGGTAATGGGATTACAACTGATTGGACACGTATTGTTATAAAAACAAAAGTAGTTGATTGGGGTAATCCAACATTTCATAATGGGGTTATTGGTATATATGATGTAGATAATGATAATCAAATTATAACTATTAAAGAAGTTAAGATTGAATTGGGTGATAAAGTTAGTGAATGGACACCAGCACCTGAAGATATTGAAAATGCGTTAGAGGTTTTTAGAACTGAGACAAATACTAGATTTGAAGTTGTTGAAACAGGTTTAACTTCTAAAGTGGAACAAACTGATTTTAACGCATTAAATCAAGTTGTTTCTAATCAAACAACATTAATACAGCAGAATGCTGATGCAATAGCTTTAAGAGCAACTAAAACAGAATTTGATGAATTAACTAACACTGTTGGTGGTATTGAGGGTAGGGTTACTAGTGCTGAAGCTACATTACTTATTCAGGCTGATGAAATTGCATCCAAAGTAACTCAAACTGAAGTTGATGTTTCTATAGGGAATATTAAAATAGGAGGTAGAAACTTTATACGTAATTCAGGTAATTTTAAAAATAAAAATTTTTGGATTACTAATGGCGCAAGTCACGATGTTACCAATGAAGTTACATATAATGGTCAAAATACATTAAAAATATGGGGTTCTGACCAAGGTGTGTTTAATGCTATTGTTATGCGTGTTAAACAAGATTATGATATAACAGTTACAGCAAATATATTTTCAAGTGTTGATTTTGATGGTGACCAATATAGTGGTAATGCAATTATACATATACAATGTTGGACAGTGGAAACAGGTGAAACAAATGTACATCAAGAACAAATTTATGAGGCTAATCAAAAATTATTTGCTAATAAATGGAATATTGTTTATAAAAAATTTAAAACACCTGTAAGCACTAATGATGTTTTTGTACGTATTTACATGTATTCAATACCACCTGAATCAATTTATATTGGTGATATAAAATTAGAAGAAGGTAATAAAGCAACAACTTGGTCACCTGCACCTGAAGATATTGATGAACGTGTTACAAGTAACACTACTTTAATATCACAAAAGGCTGATAGGATTGAATTAACTGCATTATCAACTACTGTTGATACAATGGGTAATACTGTTGCATCTAATACAGCTCAAATTGAAATTAATAGTACTGCAATTACATCTAAAGTATCACAATCGGATGTGGATAATAGTATTAATAATATTAAGATTGGTGGAAGGAATTTAGTTAGGGATTCAAAATCTAGTAGAGGGTATGCATTTCCAATAGCACCTACAGTTTTATTAATACCAAGTAATCAATATACATTTTCCTTTAATGTTGATTCAGGCACACCTAACGGTTCAGTCTTTTTCAACGCCTCAACATATGGTGATGGTTTAAATGCTTTAGGTAATAATAGATATTATACAACATTTACTTATGTTGTTGATGATTATAGTGGATATCCAATATTTCCTCATATTTATGGTACTACGGCAGTTTCTTATATAAAACTAGAGGAAGGTAATAAAGCAACAACTTGGTCACCTGCACCTGAAGATATTGAACAACAGTTCAATGATGTAAATTATAGAATTACTAATACAGAGACACAGATAGTACAGACAAATACTAATATTACTTTATCAGCTAGTAAAACAGAAGCTTATTTAAAACAGTCTTTAAACATTGATTATATTAATGGTAAGAATAAGTGGTTATTTAATAAGTATGATTATCCACAAGCTAGTCCAATAGTTGCACCAAAACTAGAAATGATTAAAAACCTAACAAGTACTTACAGCGAGTTAACTCCTGATAGTAATAACTTGAAACTAGGTGATAATTGGGATTCATATATTGGTCATTTCCGCTGTATGGTTTTTGTTGATTCAAATAGAACAATATCATTTACTTGTACTCACGATGACGGTATGACAGCTTATGTTGATGGGGTTATTAATTATGAGTCTAGTAATTATGTAGCTGGTGCTGTAGTAAATTTAGTTCTTAAAACAGGTTGGAATACTATTGATATGTTATATATGGAAGGTGCAGGTGGCGATGGTATTTTTAACATATCTAACCCTGTTATGAATCAAGTTAATCAGATGTATTCAGTTACATCATCAACTACCACTCAAAAGGTATTGGAAAAAAACACCTATGATGGAAACTTTGAGAGAGGGTTTGATTTATGGTCAGAAAGTGGTGGTTTTAATCCGTCAGGTGGTGTATCACATCCCACTTGTAAGATAGTGCCAAATATAGGTGTTAATGGTGGTAATGTATGGAGGACAGAAGCAGGAGGTTCTTGGTTATATTCAAAGAATCCGATACCTATTATTAATGGTCATAGATATAGGGTAACTGTAAGGTATTGTGTAAGACAATATTCTACAGTAGGTAGTACAACATATTGTGGTTTTGCTCAATATTACGCTGATGGTACTGCACCAAATAACATAGGATTAGATTACTTTGTATTTTCAGGCCAAAATTTACCTGCTGATGAATTAAATGTTTGGTACACTAAAACAGGGGAATATATACCTGGACAGAGTTATAATAATATAGCGTATATCAAAGTTGCTATGGGTTTTAACTATGGAGGTGGTAATGCTATTATAGACTGTGATAGTATAATATTGGAGGATATAACACAGGAGTTTGAATCTAAAACATATACCAATTCTCAAATAACTGTTGTTAATAATGCTATTACAGCTGAATCAACAAGGATTAATAATTTAACAGGTAGAATGGATACAGCTGAATTCAAACTACAACCTGACCAAATTAATTTAACTGTTAAATCTCAAGTAGATGGTGTTGCAATAAAGAATTCTTGGATGCAGGGTAAACCATTAAATACTGACCCTACATTTATTGAAGGGTTCAATGGGTTATCATTATATAACAATACAGGTAATAATACAAATGTAGTATTTACAAGGTTACCAAAAACTGATTTTGGAGAAACATTCCCAACATCATCACCGTATGGTTTATATTATTATTACGGTGGTAATGGTTCAACTTCTCCAGGGTTAGGAGGTTTCTATTTTTCTACACAATCAAGAGCAAAAGCAAAATTTATAGTAAGGTTAGTATTAGCTTTTGAAGAAGGTAGAAATATATTTTTTAATAGTAATAATGCAGGTGATGGTTATACTCAAATGTGGTTAACACCACAAGCAGGTAGAGGTATTAATAATTTTACTGAATACATATCAATAGTTGAATGTGGTTCTACAGGTACTTTTAGCTCTACAAACTTTTTCTATTTTGGGGATGCACCTAACGTATCTTGTAGAATAGCTTTTGCAGGATGTTATGATATAACAGATTACAATAATTTACCAACAATACAACAAATTGAATCCAAGTTTTCAATGGATGCTAATCAAATAAGTTTATTTGGTAAAAGTATTGTGATGACAGGTAAGGTTACATTTGAATCATTGGATAGTAGTACACAGAATAATTTAAATAATGTTAATTCAACAGCCAATACAGCTTTAGGTGTAGCTAATAATGCTCAAAATACTGTAAGTAATTGGACATATGCAGGAACAACTGAAATTAATGGTAATCAAATCCGTACAGGTACAATTACTGCTGATAAATTAGTTGCTGATACGTTAATAGCTAGACAAGTAAAAACTTCTGAAGCAAATAATAGGTTAACAATAAATGAAACAAATGATAATACAATCAAAATCCGACATAATAACGGTCAAACAGGTATTGAGATGGGTTTACTTGGTGGAGAACCAAGGTTAATTTTCTATAATGCTAATGGTCAAAAAATATGGGAAGGTGGTATGGGTGGTATCATATATGTAAATAACATACCTGAATCAATAACTAGTTTAAATTATTGTTATATTTCAAACCACCCGATGATGCTATCATTTGCAGATAAATTGCAAATGTGTGATAATCTTAAATATAGCGGTGATGTAAGTGATGACCCAACGGGCACACAAATATATGTAAATACAAATACTTATGCTTATCAATACAGTGCTGGTAATAATGCACAGAGCGGTAATAATGCACAGTATAACGGTTTACATAATAGTAATTTAAAAACCTCACCTTGGATTAGTAACGGCTGGTACACAGAAGGTAATGTTAGTATATATAGTTCACCTCAATACTATTTTAATATCCAAATTTTTTATGTGGAAAATGGTCAAATAGTACATTCTGATTATTTGTACTATAATAGTCAATAGAGGAATATATAAAGGCTACTGTAAAAGGTAGCCTTTTTCTATTGGTGTTAACCAAGGAAAGGAATTTGATTCTAATAATTCAATTAGTATATCAATTTCAGTAATACCAAACCATTCATCATTTCTAATGTTGTATTCCCATCCATCTTTTTCATCCCAACTTAGCACAGCAATACCAACAGTATTAATCATAATGTGGTAGGCGTTTTTCTTTCCAATGTTGGGAAAATTGGTAGCTCTTACCATCTGTCTTTCTCCATCATAAACACATAGAGCAATCAAGTTTTTTTCATACTTATAAATAAGTGCATCAATAATAATATCAGCAAGTTCAATCTCTAAATCACCACTGATAAGTTCCCAATGGGAATAGAATTGTTTAAAAGTGTATATAGTGTTTTTCCTTGATATATAAATTCCAACCTATCCACACTTCAATAATACTAAAAAATATAGTAAAGGCTAAGCTTTAATATTTATTTGAAAAAGAAGATAAATATGATAGAATTATATTTGATTGGTTCAGAAAATGAGCAACCAATACAGATTGAATTAGAAAATGGTGGTTTGGTTACTGATTTATTGTATCAAATTATTGATTCAGATAATATAACTAAGCAACTAGATAACGTTACTAAGACAATAAAAATAGTTGGTAATAAGCATAATAATAACGTCCTGGGGAGCTTGTTTAATTTAAATAGGGTAAGTACAAGCACGGGTAAACTAGGGGCTAATAACAGCTTAAAAAAGCAGGTAGAAGCATTGGTTTATGAAGATGGTAATTTAATAACTAGGGGTAACTTTAGGATTGAAAAAGTGACGGTAAAAAATGGTGTTAATTATTATGACGGGATAATAACAGGATTTAGAGCTTCATTTTTTGCACAGCTAAAAGATAGTATGCTGAAGGATTTGGATTTTTCCAATTTGAACCATGTTTATAATGTTGGTAACATTGAAAATTCCACTACCAATACATCAGGTTATATATACCCGTTAATTGATTATGGTCATGGAATAGTTGAAGAAGTAAACAACGCAGGAGCTATAAGTACATGGACAAAGAAGAATTTAAAACCTGCTGTATTTCTGAAAGAATATTTTAACAAAATATTTAATAGCAGAAATTACAAAGTCACTTTTGAAGGTGAGATAGGTAACATAGTAGATAAGCTGATTATACCATCAACAAAGGAAAAATTAAAAAATGATATAATGTATCATTTCATACATACTAGTAACACGCAGACAGTTTTTGGTGTTGAAAGAACATCAACGGATTCTGACCCATATACCCCCGTGTATCAATCATTTCCAAGCTATACAGACAACAACATTTTTAATTGGACAGTGAGGGATTTTTTTGTTGCTAAAAAGGATGTGGAAATGGATTTTGAAGCTGTTGTTGATATTCAGGATGCTACTAATTGGGATGTACCATCTAATCTTACTACAGCACAGAAAAACGCTGTAAATGTAAAATATAATGCTAACGTTATACTTTATAGAGAAGGTTTAGATGGGAGAACAGATTTAACTGAAATAGGCAGGGGATATACACGTATTACCAAATTTATGACAGGAGAAAATCCCATTATAAAAGTAGCTATTCCAAAAACAAGAATAACATTGACTGAAGGGGAAAGATTAAGACTGAGACTATTAGTAAACAACATTGATATAAGTGAAGTACCAAGTAGTAATAATCATAGTGGCGGTGGGGGCAGAAATGAAGGTTACAAAAATGTAAAAGGAAAATCATTAATTTCAAGTGTTACGTTTGGAAATAATACATACAAAAATACTAACATTGAAATAGCTGATGGTGATATGGTGGAATTTAATAAATTTCTTATCCCTAATATCAAGCAAGTAGATTTGGTGAAGGAAATAATGGGGATGTTTAATTTGATATGTTATTCCAAAATTGAGAATTCAAAACATTTAATGTTTACAACATACAATGAATATTATAAAAAAGAAAATGCTGATTTGATTGTTAGTAATGCTTTGGATTGGTCAAGTAAGGTTGATGTAAGTAATTATACCCTTTCACCATTATCAACCCTTAGTAAAAAATATACATGGACATATTCAAAAGGAGAAGATTGGTTAAATGAAGCTTATGAAAAGAAATACAAAGAAGTATATGGAACAAAGAAGATAGATACAGGAAATCAATATAAAGAAGATGAAACAACTCTTACTTCAATCTTTACCCCAACAATTATTCCTAGGATGTATACTAACGTAATTTATCCCTTGATGTTAAAGTATAGTAGTGAAAATTTAAAAGAGGTATATGAGACGGAATTCAGATTGTTATTTGTAAAAAATAGTAGAGTATTATCAACTCCTTTAAAACTCATTAGGAGACTAAAATACAAAGACAATGTACCATCTACTTATGAGACAGGACAAACAATAACCAAGATAGTAGAAGTAACAACAGTATATGAAGGTGTAGGATTAATATTTGATTTAAATTATGGTGTACCATTTGAAATTTATGAATCTGTATCGGGTATTAAAAAGAATTTATATGATATTTTCTTTGAAAAAATGATAACAAAGAATAATCATGATGACACAATAATGTTGGATATTAACGTTTACTTAAATTCCAATGATGTCTCAAATTTAGATTTAAGCAGGCCAATTTACATTGATTTACCAACAGGTAGTAATTATTATAAAGTTATTAGTTTGGATTATAAAGTATCTCAAACAATACCAAGTAGGTTGATACTACAGAAAATTATTTTATAATACTTGGTATACTTTCCTTTTCTGGTATATTTATGAATATGAAAAGAATATTGTATTTAATTGTAATGCTTTTTGTTGTTACAGCTTGTAGCAAATCAAATGAATTAGAACCTAAAACACAACTAGTTTTTACTAAGGGAATGATAAAGGATGATATTGTAGATTTATCCAAAAAGATACTTATAAAGGAAAAAATAACACCATCATTTGAAGTAACTGAAGGTGCAATAGGTAAAAATAATACGCCTGTAGTAGTATTGAAATTTAAAAATGGTGGCTTGTTTGGTTTTGTTATGGAATATCAGGGGTTGGTTGCTTATTCTCATTACTACGACCTTGATGAAGAAGTAGAAGTACTATATAATCATCTATCACCTGAAGTAAGAGACAATAATAAATACAGGGAAAAATAATTAAACCACACTAATAATAATTAAGGCTATCCAAATGGGTAGCCTTTTTCTATGCTTTAATATTTATTGAAAAAGAAGATAAATATTATGGCAATTTCAAAAGGAAATAATGAAGAAAAAATATTATTAGATGTAAGTGCAAATGTAGATGATGCAACATCAGAAATACAAAAGCTTGAAAAGGAATTACAGAAGCTTCAGGATGTTAAAATAAATGCATCAGGTGCTGATTTAGTGAAAGTTAATCAACAAATCAAAGATGTTGAATCTGCTATTGCTAAAGCTAATTCAAATAAATTAGCCCCAAAAACAGATAATGGTAATTTAAAAAATACGGTTCTTTCACTCCATGAAATGGAAGACTTATTAAATAAAATAAGGGATGAACAGAAGGTTACAAAAGACCCTTTGAAGCTTCAACAACTTAGTAAAGAAGCAGGTGAATTAGAATTAAAAATACGTGATATAAATGAACCTTTCAGGGATATTAATAGAGAGATTGGAGAGCTTGAAGATAGATTATATGCAATGGCTGTTGCAGGTGAAAGGAATACACAGGAATTTCAACAAACAGTATTAAAGGTAGCTGAATTAAAGAAAGTTGTAGTTGATATTGATACAGCAGTTGATGCAATTTCAACAGATAAATTTGGTAAGTTCATTGGAGTAGGTGAGCAAATGACAGGGGTGTTTGGTGGTGTTACATCTGCTTTGCAAATCATGGGCGTTGATGCATCACGTGCAGAGGAACAAATGGCAAAGCTGATGCAATTACAAGGTATTGCACAAGGTTTACAATCATTAAATCAGTTTAGAAAACAATGGACTGGGTTAATGGCTTCAATGAAAGCAGGTAAAGTAGCAACAGAAACTATTAACACAATATCAGATGCAACAGAAACAGCAACAACAGCAACTGATGGATTAAGTAAAGCAAATAAAGGTGCTTCAGTGAGTTCAAAGATATTAGGTACAGCAATGAAAGCTATCCCTATTATGTTAGTTGTTAGTGCAATAGGTTTTTTGATAGCAAATTTTGATAAGGTCAAAGAAGTAGTTTTAAAATTCTTACCATCACTTAAATTTTTAGAGGATGGATTTAATAAGGTGAAAAATGCAGTTACTGATTTTGTGGGTATTACAAGTGATGCAACTAGAGCATTAGATAAATTGGAACAATCAACACTAGCAAGAAACAAGGGGATAGATAGACAGATTGAATTGTTGGAAGCATCAGGTGGTAAAGAAAAAGAGATATACAACCTTAGAAAAAAACAAACTGAAGATGAAATATATCTACTAAACCAAAAAGCTAAAGTCAATGAAAAATTAAGTGCTGAAGAACAAGAACAATTAATTGTTTTACATCAAAAAAAGAATATTTTATTTATTGAGGAAAAGAAAAGATTACAGGATGAAGCAAAAGAAGTTAGTGATACAGCAAAAGAAAAAGCTAAAGAAGCACAACAAGCTTATCAGGAACAATTAAAAATTTTAAAAGGGTATTTAAAAGAAGCTGAAAAAGTAACATTTGCATCTAATCACAATCAAAGACAGGTAGAGTTAAAGCAGATTAAAGATAAATACAGTGAGCAAATTGAATTAGCAAAAAAATTAAAGCAAGATTATCAGAAATTGGAATCAGCACAACAAATAGAGTCTAATGCAATAAATAAAAAATATGATACTCAATATTTTGATTTCATAAAAAATAATGGACAGCAGTTTTTGGATAGTTTCAGTGCTGAATATTTAAGTACAATTGAATCTTACAATAATGCAAAAGTAAATGCTACTGATGAACATAAGAAAGATTTAGAAGTTAGATTGAACAATCAATTAGTGTATTTATCAAAAGTTAAACAGCTTCAGATAGCAATGAAAAATGCTGAAGATGAATTAGCCAATGGTGGTAATGAAATTGATAAAGATGTTGATTCTTTTGAAGTACAAAAACAAAAACTTGATAACCAATTACAGCTACAAAAAGAATATGCTGATGCACAATTGTACAATCTGACTGAATCCAAGCAGTTAGAAAATGCAGAGAATGAAAGATTGTATGTAGAAGGTCAGGAGAGGTTGAAAGAATTGATGTTAGACCCTTCAACAAATGCATTTGCTATATCTAATTTACAAGTTGATTTAAATGCTAGGTTATCAGCAATTCAAGCAAATAATACAGAAATTGAAGATGCTACCAAAAAACACAATGATAAATTAAATAAGCTTGATAAAGACCATGCTAAAGCTAAAGAGAAAATAAATAAGGAAAAGAAAGCATATGATGAAGATTTGATTAAAGGTACAGCAGAATTTTTATCAACAGCTTCAGACCTGTTTGGTGAGCATACTGTTGCAAATAAAGCAATGAATATTGCTAGTGCAACAATGAATGCTTATGTGGCAGGTTCTAAAGCATTTGCAGAATTACCATATCCTGCAAACTTTGTTGGTATGGCAACAGCAATTGCAGGCGGTTTAGTCAATGTAAAAAAAATAATGGATGTAAAAATACCTGATGCTAAAGGAGGTGATACAGCAAGTCAGGCAATTAATAATACACCTGTTAGTTATTCAGCACCAACAATTAATTCAACTGTATTAAGGAATGAAGAAAATGGTACTAATAATATAACATCTGCAATAACTGAATCAGGTAATAATAATCAAGTTGTTAAGGCTTACATAACCAATCAGGATTTACAGACCAATGAGGAAAAAAACAAGTTTATTAAAAACATAAGTAGTTATTAAAGAATAGGGGATAGTGTTATACTATCCCTTTTTTCATTCCTTAATATTTATCCATAAAAGAACATGGATAAAAAAGAAGTAATAGAATTAAAAATAAATCCTGATTTAGGTTTAGATGTCAATGTGATTTCAATAGTTGATGACCCTGCTGTTGAAAGTAATTTCATAGCATTTTCAAAATTAAAAGAACCTGTTAGGCAGACTTTTAATTTTGAAAAAATGGAATTATTGGGTGTAGCAATGAAACCTGATGTACTTATACCTAGGGAAGGTGGTAAAGAGGTGTTTTTTTCAAAAGAAACAATTAGGACTGCATCAATAAATTATTTCAAACAAGGTTATCAAACCAAAATAAACCTACAGCATAGCAATACATTTATCACAGCTACTGTATTTCAATCATTTATCACAGATTCAAAATTAGGTGTTAAAGCACCTGAAGCATTTGGTGAATTACCTGAAGGGACTTGGATTGTTGGATTAGCTTTAGATAAAACAGCACCTGAAAGTGCCAAAGTATGGGAGTTAATAAAGAATAATGTGTTTAAAGGATTTTCCATTGAAGGCTACTTTATTGAACAATATGAGAAGATGAATAAGGTTACAGAAGATACTTTATTGAACGCTTATAAGGAATTGGAAATTGAATTAGATGGTATTATTGAAAAATATAATATCAAATAATTGTCACTAATATTTATTGGAAAAGAAGAAAATATGTTTAAAAATTTATCAGAAAAATTAAATAAGGTATTAAAGTTTTCTAAAGAATCTTTTAAATCTTCTACAATCAAAGGTACTAATACTAAAGTTGAATATGGT
Organism: Sphingobacterium sp. xlx-96; assembly: GCF_011007365.1. Taxonomy (GTDB): domain Bacteria; phylum Bacteroidota; class Bacteroidia; order Sphingobacteriales; family Sphingobacteriaceae; genus Sphingobacterium; species Sphingobacterium luzhongxinii. The sequence goes on from NZ_WFKM01000001.1 coordinate 299,759, forward strand.
ATTGAAGGTGCTGAAGCTGTAACATCAGGTGATGGGCAAAATCAACCTTTAGCGGATGGTGAACATGAATTAGATAATGGTGAAAAAATTACTGTAGCAGGTGGTTTAGTTACCAAAATTGAAAATGCACCTGAAGAAGATAAAGGTGAAGTTTTATTAGAATCTGAAGATGAAAATGCACCTGAAGAAGTATTAGCTGTTGAAGCACCTGATGGTGAAATAGTGCCTTTAGATGAAGCGATTGAAGAAGGTATTGTTGATATCCCTGTAGTTGAAGAAGAAAAATTATCTGAAGATAAGGATTCAAAGATTACAGAATTAGAAGCAAAGATTGCAGAATTAGAAAAACAATTAAATGAAAAGTTTTCTGCATTACCAACAAAAGAAGATTTAGAAGGATTCAAAAAAGAATTCTTGAATCAATTAAAAACAACACCTGCACAATTCTCAGAAGTGAAGGTAGAAGAAGAGCCAACTAATAAATGGTTAGCAATGGCAAGATTAAAAAATAAAAATAATTAAAAATGGGATATAATATTAATACTCTAGCTGATAGAATTTTAGCTAGTGAAAACTTAGAAAAATTTTTTACAGAATCAATTTTAGGTGGTCAAACTTTGGATTTTTTATCTGACCACGGTTCAGTATCTGAAGCACCTTTAAATACAACTTCAGACATTAACATGATGAAAAATACATTGGTATGGCAAGATGGTAAAGTTGCAAAATTAGCTGAATTAGGTTCTACTGAATTGACACAAGCATCTGTATATGTTGCACCAATTGGATTTAAACAAGCTTATGATTCATTAGCATTACAATCTAAATTTTCAGGTGAAGTTTTGAAAAATAAGAAAAAATCTAAACAAACTGATGATTTGATGTTTGGTGAAGCGATTGTTGAAGATGTTACCAATTTAAATAAAAAAGATGTAGAAAAATTGGTGTGGTCAGGTGATAAATCAATTGTTGATACAAATGATAACATGCGTTTTGCTGATGGATTTTTAACTCAATTGAAAACAGGTACATATGATTTATCTGCTATTACAGGTGCTAATATTGTTGAAAAAATAATGAATGCATACATTGAAATGCCTTCAGAAGTTACAGGTGCTGATGATTTCCGTGTGTTTATTGGTACTAAAGAATACAAAGCATACCGTGCAAAAATTACTGACTTGAATTTATTTAATGCAGGTGAAAAAGATGATGTATTTGGTACTTCAGCAAAATTCCATGTAGTAGATGGTTTGGATAATTCAGGTAAGGTTGTTTTAGCACGTGCAAGAAACTTGCAAGTAAAGACAGACTATGAAGGTGCTAATGTTCAAATTGAAGCATTCTATGTACAGAATGATGATGAAATGAAGATTAGAGGAAGATTTGGATTAGGTATGAAACCTATTTTCATCCAAGAAATTGGTGTATTATCTATCTAATAAATAATAAAAGAGAGAATAAGAAGGTGGTGAAAATATCATCACCTTTTTTTAAATAAATAAAAAATATATAAAAATATGAATTGTGAATCAATTAATCCTTTTGTTGCTAGTTGTGGTGAAGACCTTAGAGCAGGTACAAAAGCGGTATATATATTAGCCTATAAAGATGCTGAAAAAGTAACAGGTAGCACCAAAATATATGCTGAATCAGCTACAGGTGTTATAAATGAAATAGGTTTGAAAGAGACTAAGAAATTTGCAAAAGTAGATTTTCATTCTAAATCAGAAGCAATAACAGAAACTGCATCAATGGGTGAAAATGGAATATTAACAGAAACTGCAACATTTGCAGGTGTGATAAATGGATTTAATAAGGAATCATTAGCATTAGTTAAGTCTTTGTTAGGACAGGATGTAATTATACTTGCTGAATTAGGTTCAGGTAAATATAGTGTTATTGGTGTAGATGGTGGATTTAAATTAACTGAAGCAGTAGGTACACATAATGCAACAGATTCAAATAGAGCATTATCTTTTGCAGGTGATGTTTATGGTGGAGTTAAAGAAGTTGATGGTACTATAGTACCAACTTTAATCTAACTATAATTAAAATAGAGTTGTTAAGGCTATCCAATAGGGTAGCCTTTTTTCATGCTTAATATTTATCGGAAAGAAGAAGATGATAATTGATTTAGGTAGAGATAAAAATAGGTTATACATACCAATTTTGAATAGAGCTGATTTAGTGGGCTACATAAAAGCTGATATTACAGATACGGCTACAAATGAAAGCAATAGGTATATCATTTTTCCTTCAGAAATAAATAATAGATATATAGCATTAGGTTTACCAATGCTTACCAAAACAGGTATTTATCTATTAAAAATAATAGATGGAGGGGATGAATTATATAAAGGTTTTCTAAGGGTTATTGATAGCACAAATAAAGAAGAAATAAAAACACCTGAATTATCATCAGATGAAAATAAAATAAAATTTTATGATGGAAAATAGAGGTGATATAAATATACATATAGAGAAATTTGTTAAAAATATAACTCCACAACCAATTGAGCCAAAAGAATCAAATGGTGATAAGATGATTAAATGGGGTATAGATAATCTATATCCAAATTTTTTGATTGAAATATCTAAAAAGAGTGCCTTACATGGTGCTATACTTCAGACTAAATCAAATTATATTTTTTCTGATGGTGTTATTAATAAAGAATCAGGTGAAATAATAGGGGATGATATACAAGTTAATGAAGATGATAATTTATCTGAATTGGTAAAAAAATGTATAAATGATGCTGTTGTTTTTGGTGGTTTTGCTGTGAAAGTTGAATTTAATGCTTTGGGTGAACCTTTGTATTATTACCATGTACCATTTCATCATGTAAGGGCAAATAAATCTAAAAGTAAATTCTTTGTGAATGATGATTGGTTTAATTTTCCACGTACTTATTTCACTTATGAAAAGTATAATGTATTTAAAAATGAAGATTTTCAACCAAAGATTTTTTATTTCAATAGCTATAATATTTCAGTAAACAATGTCTATGTAGAACCTGATTATAACTGCATTGAAGATGTAGTTACAGATATGTTAATCAGTAAGTTATTCAAAAATTCAATTGCAAATGGTTTTTCTGTAGGTAAGGTAATTACAGTACTTGGTGCTATTCCTGATGAGCAAACAAAGAACAGGGCAACAGCTAAATTTAAAGATGTCTTCAACGGTGTTGATGGGGAAAATTTTATGTTGCAGTGGGCAACAAATAAAGACCAAAAAACAGAAATAGATACAATACCTGCTGATGATTATGCATCTAAAGTTGTTGAAATAGTTAAGAAAACAGAAAGAAATATATTATCTGCACATAGTGCTACATCAAGTCAACTTTTTGGAATTGAAAAAGAAGGTAGTTTAGGTAATGCAACAGAATTAGAGAATGCATATTTATTATTTAAAAATAATTATGTAAAAGATAAAAGAATTGAAATAGTTTCTGCATTCAATAAATTATTTAAATCAGATGAAAGATTACCCAAAATTGATTTAAAGGATAAAGAAGTACTATTCAAGAAGACTTTAGAATCTAGCACTAAAGAAAAAGTATTTACAATCAATGAATTAAGAGCAATTGAAGGTGCTGAACCTATTGAAGGTGGTGATGTATTCATTACTTCAAATAGTAATACATTCACTATTTCACCAACAAATGCACCTGCAAATTCAACATTTTCTAAAAAAAAAGATGATGATGAAGTAGAAGGTTATTTTGCTACACCTGAAGATTTTGAAAAAGTAAAACACCTTGGTAATAACAAAGATGAATTTATATTGATTGGTGAATCAAAATTTAGTTCATGTGGTGAATATCACTTTGCAAGTACTTATTCAAGCATTGAAGAATATTTATTAGACAATAAAATAAATGAATTGACAATTGATGAAGCATCAGCAAAGATTTCAAATGAATTAGGTTATTCAGTATCAAAATCTGATGTACAGACAAGTATTGATTTACTTAAAAATGCAGGTTTGATTGACGTTAAGATTAATACACAAAACAACAAAATGTGGACTGCACCAAGTTTAATTAACAATGCTAATAAGATTGAAATTTATTATGATTATGTAAAGAGACCTGAAGCAGATGGTGCAATCAAAATACCTACCACTAGACATTTTTGTGAATCAATTATTGATTCTGATAAGTATTTTTCAATGGCTGATATACAATCATTTTCTGCTGTTTTGGGGTATGATGTAATGAAATTTGGCGGTGGTTATTGGAAAAATAAGAACACAGGAGAAGTTAACAGGCATTGTAGGCATGAATTTAAGCCTGTGAGAGTTTATAAAAAATAAAAGATATGAAAGTTTATTTAATAAATATATATGATATAAAAAGCAATTCAATAGTAGCATCAAATACTGATGATAACATATTATTGTTTGCACTTAATGAAGTAACTGATTTAGAATTGCAACCATTAATAGGTGAAAAGTATTTAAAAAAACTTAATACAGGTGTTGATAAAGGTACATTAACAAATAAAGATAAAGAGGTAATAAAAGATGTAATTAAACCTTTTTTGATTTATGGTACTGTAGCTTATGCATTACCTTATTTGCACAATAAAGTAAATAATAAAGGTGTAAATGTATCAACAGATGCAACATTAACAGCAAAGAGTAGTAAAGAAGTTGATTCATTCCAACAACTGATAATGCTAAAATTTGATAGTTATAAAAAAAGGCTAATAGATTATTTTAAAAGTGATAATGATGAAGAAACAAATACTAATGTACAAGCAGATACAACATCTGCAAGCATGGGTATTTTCATCCCTGATAGAATTGATATAAGTGAACATTTATACAATAGTCAGGCAAATAAAACAAGGTGGTAAGGTATGATTAGAGGGTTAAAATATATAAGAGATGTTGTAAATAATTATTGGGTTAACCACAACATGATAAATACAATAAAATTTGGTGACACAGACAATTTAAGCATATATAAAGATTTACATTATCCTTTATTGAATTACAATTATTTGGATTCTAACTATAAAGCAGGTATGCAAAATACTGCAAGATTTGAATTTTATGTGATGGATTTAACAGATGCTGATGATATTGAAATGGATTTTGAAATTGTAGCTAACATGAATGAAATAGCAAATGATTTTTTGAAATGGTTGGAAAATCATGATGACATAGAGATACAACCAAATGTATCAATAGTACCTTTTTCTGATTCATTTGGTGATAGGGTATCAGGGGTTGCATTTACAGTTACCTTCAATGTATTTAGAAACAATTGCAGTTTTTTATAAAAAAATAAGCAATAGAGATTTTGCCCTTTACCATTAGATAGGTAAGGGGTTTTTTATTAAATGAAATATGAAATACTTAATATTATTCATCCTGCTGTTATTGTCAGGATGTAAAGTAAATAAAGAAACCTTAACCAACATACAAGAACAAAAGAGGGTTGAAATAGATGTAAAAACTAAAACTGATTCATTGTTTTCTATCAAAAATTGGAGTAATTCAAACCTGATTTATGAAGAACAATATGATAGTGTAGGTAGAATTACAAAGAAAATTTACACAACAAAAAATGAAACAGGTAAGGAGCAGGTAAAACAAGTGAAAACAGATTTGAATGTATCTGTTAAAGATTCATTAGCTACTAAAATAGAACATGAAGAGGTGATAAAAAAAGATAGTAAGCCAATTCTTTCAAATTTATTACCTACCTATTTTTGGCTGATTGTGGTGGTTATACTAATCTTTATCTACATCAAATTTAAACCCTTTTAAGGCACTTTAATAATACCAATGTAAAGTGTTGATTCCTGAATAATAATCTATCTGAAGGCTTGTAAGAAGCTAATATTTATCCATAAAGATATATGGATAAGAGATTAGAATTTGCTGATAAAATATCATTAGAAAGGATAGATAAACTACATCCAATTATAAGAAATGAAGTAAAGGAATTGTATTTAACAATCAATTTTGCATTACCAAAGGGTGTAAGATTGAGAATTAGCCAAGGACTAAGAAGTATTAGTGAGCAAGATGCATTGTATGCACAAGGTAGGACAACCAAAGGTAAGATAGTAACTAATGCAAAAGGTGGTAGCAGCTGGCATAACTATGGATTAGCTTTTGATTTTGTTTTGTTGTATGATAAAGACCTAAATGGAACATTTGAAACTGCTAGTTGGGATGAAAACAAGTATTGGATGCAGGTAGTAAATGAATTCAAAAAACATGGCTATGCATGGGGGGGGGATTGGAGATTTAAAGATAGCCCACATTTTGAGAAAGCATTTGGTTTATCTACTGCTACAGCTATGAGCAGAATGAAAGCAGGTGATGTATTGTATGACAACAACACCACATACATTAATATAAATAAAATATGATAGAGGGGATAGAAGAAGCATTTAACCAATTCATCACTTCATCATTTGTGACTAAGTTATTATTATTTATTTCTGCATTTTTTGCCCCTGTATGGGAATTATATATTCTATTGATGTTTTTGGTGATAGTTGATTATTTGATTGATTTGGGGGTATGGATGCTGAAAGAATGGAAAAGTAAAAGATGTTGGGAGATTACCCAACCATTTGTAATTAAAGTCATAATGTATTCAATTTTGGTTATAACTGTTAATGCAGTGCAACAGCACCTGATTAAAGAAGCATTTGATTTTTTTAAACTAATTATTGCTATACCTATAACTGCACAACTAATTGAAATTGTTGGTACAGTTGAAAGAACAACAGGGATTGCATTAGTTGATAAGGTGAAAGATTATTTATCAAATTGGATAGGTAATAAAGAGTCTAAAAAGGAAGATTAGTAAACAGTATTAATCAATTCATCAGATTTAGATAATTTAAGATAGGTTATAGAATGATTGCTAGGTGAATAATCAATTCCTAGCTCTTCAGTGTATTGGTATTCATTCTTATCTTTATCAATATAGTGAATTTCAATAAGCAGATTTTCAAAAATTGGTGGCTGATTTTCATCTGCAATATTCTTTAAGGTGATTTTTATCGGAATTCTACCTGCTATTAAATTCTGGTGTTTTTCAATAAAAATTTTGTTAATGGTGTATATCTTATAAGTGATACTACAATCTTTGTCAACTGTTAGATTGAATGTTAAGAAAATACTTAATAATTTATTGTCCCATGAGTTGCTATAAGGTATATCCCAATTTTTTTTATTTGAACTAGGCTTAAAATTAACTTCAGGTCTAATACTTCTTAAATATTTTAATTCCTCAATCTTAAATATTCTGTTTTGGTCTTTTTGAACCTTCATTTGGGAATCTAGTGTTTTATAAATGAAAACCCCACCAATAAGAGCAACCAAAAAAGTAAACCATTCTGAAACATTACCCCATATAGCAACATCAAATTTAGATGCTTCAGGGACACAGCAATTTAAAGCCTTGACAATAGCAACTAATACAACAGCACCAACAAGTATTAAAGCTATTAAACTACCTATTCCTATTTTATCCTTAATTTCTTTCATATTATTGTTAACTATTGGTGTTGAAGATAATTATTTGTTACACAATAAAAAATATTCCACTTTTTATAAAAATTATTTGATTTAATATCAGTGCTTTAAGTTTAAACTAATTAGTATAAAATTCTCTATTGGCAATGTCTTGTTTTTCCTGCTCTTTTGTTGTATGGCAATGGTGCTATAATTTAAAAAAATATAAGAAATGAAAAATGAAATTTTACTACTGAATGATGCAAATGAATTAATTGATGGTTTAGCTTATAAATATACTGAACTTAAAGAAGTACCATGTATTTATGATTTAAATGATTTTAAAAGTGCTGTAAGGAATATTCTATCTAATTATGATGAAACATCATATTCTTATTATGTTGCAGAAATTGAAGAAGGGGTAGTTATAAATATTGATAATGAAGTGATATTACACGTCAATGAAAAATTCAATGATTTAGCAACCTACTTTAAAACATGGTCAGAATATTAATGGATAACTATAAAATAGTAACTAGCTTACACACAATAACTACATCTAGGCTATGTAGTATTGCTAAATTGTATCAAATTCCTCAAGTTGAAACATCCAATGTTTTAAGGCTTATTAAAGCTCTACAATCAATTAAAAAAGAAGATAGGGTACATGCTAGGGTTGTTGTAGATGTTAGCTATGATGAAGTGTTAGATATGTTAGATGGTCTATCTAATGGTATTGATGCTTATAAGAAGAAGTACAATGTTAGGACATTTCCAAAAGATTTAAATATTTATCAGCTTATTGAAGCGTTGAATAAAATAGATGCAAAGCAGTTAATAAAAGATATTATAATTGAATCTGCAACTAGTACGCCAAAGGAAAAAAGTAAGGGTAAAGTGAAAAAAGAATTACCAAAAAAACTAACCTATGAAGAACGTAGAAAATTAGAGTTATTAAGTAAAAACAGCTAATTAAGGCTGTTTTTTTTTTTGTGTCAAAGTGTGATAAAAGTGTGTCAAATGTGTGCCAATTCCTAAAATTTTAGGTTAAAATGAGCTGTTTTTCTATAAGTTTAATTTTTAAAAAGCGGGTTTAAACGCTTAAAACAAACCCTATGATATATTACCTATTTACAGTATATTTGCCGTTTATAAAAAGAAGGCATAAAACCTATATGAAGCATATACGCAATTTTTGTATAATAGCACATATCGACCACGGAAAGAGTACCTTGGCAGATAGATTATTGGAATATACGAATACAATCTCCCAACGTGAAGCGCAGGCACAGCTGTTGGATAATATGGATTTGGAAAGGGAGAGAGGGATTACCATCAAGAGTCACGCTATTCAGATGGACTATGTTCAAGATGGACAGCAATACATCTTTAATCTCATTGATACTCCGGGACACGTTGATTTTTCTTACGAAGTATCCAGATCTATCGCTGCGTGTGAAGGTGCTTTATTAATTGTGGATGCATCTCAAGGAATACAGGCTCAAACTATTTCCAATCTGTATCTTGCGATGGAGCATGATCTGGAGATTATTCCTGTATTGAACAAGATGGACTTGCCTGGTGCTATGCCGGAAGAGGTTAAAGATCAAATTATCGATCTTATCGGCGGTAAAAGAGAAGATATTATCCCTGCATCTGGAAAAACAGGTCTGGGAATACCTGACATCTTACGAGCAATCGTAGAACGGGTTCCTGCTCCGGTAGGAGATCCAGATGGACCTTTACAGGCTCTGATTTTTGATTCTGTTTTTAATTCTTTCAGAGGGATTATGGCTTACTTTAAAGTGGAGAATGGTGAAATCAGAAAAGGAGATAAAGTCAAATTTGTTGCTACCGGTAAAGAGTACTATGCAGATGAAGTTGGTACTTTGAAATTGAACCAAGTCGCTAAAGATGTGATTAAGACAGGTGATGTCGGTTATATCGTCTCTGGTATTAAGGAAGCGCGCGAAGTAAAAGTGGGTGATACAATCACGCATAAAGATCGCCCATGTCAGAATGCAATCCAAGGATTTGAAGAGGTGAAGCCCATGGTTTTTGCCGGTATCTACCCTGTCGATACGGAAGATTATGAAGAGTTGCGCGAGTCCATGCATCGATTACAATTAAACGATGCTTCTTTGGTCTTTGAGCCAGAGTCTTCTGCAGCTTTAGGATTTGGTTTCCGTTGTGGTTTCTTAGGTATGCTGCATATGGAGATTATCCAAGAGCGCTTAGAAAGAGAGTTTGATATGACGGTGATCACTACTGTTCCCAACGTATCTTACCGTGCATTCCTAAGTAAGGATAAAGAGGAAGTGGTCGTTCATAACCCATCAGACCTGCCTGATCCGAGTAAATTGGACTCCATTGAAGAACCTTATATCAAAGCTAATATAATTACCAAGGCAGAGTTTGTGGGCCCTGTAATGTCTCTGTGTATCCAAAAGAGGGGTACGATAATGAATCAATCTTATTTGACATCAGATCGTGTAGAATTGGTTTTCGAGATGCCTATGGGAGAGATCGTGTTTGATTTTTATGATAAGTTGAAAACGATTTCAAAAGGATACGCTTCATTCGACTACCATCAGATTGGTTACCGCACTTCGGATTTGGTGAAGTTGGATATACGACTGAATGATGAACCGGTCGATGCATTGTCCTCGTTGATTCACAGAAGTAATGCTTATGATTTTGGTAAAAAAATCTGTGAGAAATTAAAAGAATTATTGCCTAGACAACAGTTTGAAATCCGGATCCAAGCTTCTATCGGAGCAAAGATCATTGCCAGAGAGACTATATCCGCTCTACGTAAAGACGTAACTGCAAAATGTTACGGAGGTGATATCTCCCGTAAACGTAAGTTGTTGGAAAAACAGAAAAAAGGAAAAAAACGGATGCGTCAGGTAGGTAACGTCGAGATTCCTCAGTCGGCGTTTATGGCAGTGTTGAAATTAGACTAAAAAGAGTTATAAGGTTAAGAGATTAAAAGTTAGAAAATCAACGGGCACGGAGCGAGGATGAAAGACTATATGAGTACTCAAATCTCCTGTTTAAATACGGTATCTAACTACTAAATACGAACTACTAAGTACTATGAATATATTAGACGGTAAAGAAGTATCTGCAAAGATTAAAGAAGATATAAAAGTTGAAGCCGCGGCTTTCACCGCTGCTGCTGGAAGAAAGCCTCATCTTGTTGCTATTTTAGTAGGAAATGATGGCGGTAGTGAAACTTACGTAGCCAGTAAAATGAGAAACTGTGAACTGGTAGGTTTTGAGTCAACTAATATCCGTTATGATGTTGCTGTTTCTGAAGCGGAATTGATCGCTAAAATTCAGGAAATAAATGCAGATCCTACTATTGATGGATTGATTGTACAGTTGCCTTTACCAGCTCATATTGACCCGGATAAGGTAACGGAGGCTATCGATCATAGAAAGGATGTTGATGGTTTCCATCCCATTAATTTAGGTCGGATGCAGCGTAATTTGCCATGCTTCATTCCTGCAACACCTTATGGTATTATGTTGATGCTTTCGCATTATGGTATTGACACAGCAGGAAAACATGCTGTGGTTGTAGGGAGAAGCAATATCGTCGGTTCGCCAATGAGTATCCTGTTGGCTAGAAATAGTAATCCCGGAAATTGTACAGTTACTTTGACGCATAGTAGAACAAAAGATCTTAAGACAGAGGTTTTGCGTGGCGATATCATTGTTGCAGCGATAGGTAAAAAGAACTTTGTAACGGCTGATATGGTGAAGGAAGGAGCGATCGTAATCGATGTGGGAATCAATAGAGAAAACTCTACAGAAACAAAGTCTGGTTTTAAGCTCTACGGAGATGTTGATTTTGATAATGTAGCGGCAAAAGCTTCATGGATTACCCCTGTACCAGGTGGAGTAGGATTAATGACTATCGTCGGTTTGCTAAAAAATACATTAGAAGCTGCAAAGGGTACAATTTATCCCAAATTTTAGTTTTTTGATTTAGAAATTCACCCCTTACAATCCGGGTAGCATGTACCTATTGGGTAGAATGGTAAGAGTTTTGTTTTGGCACACAAATTGAGTATTTAGTAGCGTTAACTAAACTCATTTGTATGGATCATGCGTCGATCGTATTCTAGAAGATATCGGTATAGCTGATAGATCCATCGCCATTTAAAATTTATATCTAATGAAAAAAAATGTATTATTAGCAGTGGTAGCCGGAGCAATAACATTTGCATCGTGCAACAATTCTCCTTCTAAGGACAAAAATGCGGACGGTGAGGTTACAGCAGGTGAACAATTGGATCACTCTTTGAACAAGATGGATCAAATATCCGAAGATGCTGCAGCGAAGGCAGAAGCGGATTATAATAAAGCTAAGGCCGATCTAGAGGCAGCTGTCGCCAAAGGTGACAAGCAAGCGGAAGAAACTGCGCGCAAAACCCTTGCAGATGCTGAGGCTGTATGGAATAAAGCCAAAGAAGCATTGAAAGATGCTGGCCAAAAGGTGGAGTCTGGTGTTACGAATGCGGTAGACGCTACGAAAGATGCAGCAAAAAAGACAGGCGCTGCGATCGAAAATTCTGCTGATGAGGCTGGAGAAAAGTTGAAAGATGCTGGTGCGAAAGCTGAAAATGCTGTTAAAGAAACAGCGAATGAAGCGGAGAGAAAAGCTAAAAACGTAAAAGAAGCTTTGAAAAACTAGACTTACAAATACAATGAAATTTGTGAACGCCCGTGTTAATCGGGCGTTCATCGTTTATAATAGTGGTGATATGTAATGAAATATCCATGGAGCAGTTCTGCGCAAATACGAATGACCGCGAAGCAGCATGCACACCCTTTCGTTATAAAAGCGTGCATAATATAGTTTGGATATTCCATATGACAGATAAAAAACAAGTTATATACATATGAATAGAGAAGATATATTAGAGGCATGTTTTGAATATGTACAGAATAGAATTAAGGAAATTACCTTGGCTATAGATTCTGCGAACAACTCCCTGTTGGAAGATACGAAAAGTAGTGCCGGGGATAAATATGAAACAAGTAGAGAGATGATTCAGCAGGATTTAAGTCGATTTCAACAACAGTTGAGCTTAGCTAATGAAGATCTACAGAGCCTTGAACGAATTAAGCATACTTATCAAGCCTCATCTGTTTTGTCTATTGGTAGTTTAGTTGAGGTTAATAAGAGTACTTGGTATTTTATAGCGGTAAGTATCGGTCGTCTACCAATGTATCCTGATTTATATGTCGTTTCTCCAAAGTCTCCAATAGGTAAATTGTTTTTAGGTAAAGCGCTAGGAGATAATATAATGTTTAACAATCAATCTTTTATTATCAACCAAGTTTTATAGGTGCTAGGTTCGATTCTTTTTCTTTTTTTTATTATTTTGGTAGAGGCTTCTCCTGCATGTAGCATATATGGCCTTTAATTGAAATAGAACAACTAATTGTTTATCGATGATTTTGATTGTGGATGATAAGCCAGAAAATATTTTTTCGCTTAGGAGCTTATTAGAATCGAAGAGTTTTGATGTGGATACTGCGCTTTCTGGGGAGGAAGCTTTAAAAAAGGTCTTGAAAATAGATTATGCGTTGATCATCCTCGATGTTCAGATGCCTGGAATGGATGGATTTGAAGTCGCAGAGATATTGGCTGGATATAGTAAAACAAAGGAAATCCCTATTATTTTCTTATCGGCAGTCAACACCGATAAAAAATTCATAGCGAAAGGTTATGCTTCAGGAGGTATTGATTATATTACTAAACCTGTAGATCCTGATATACTGATGCTCAAAGTAAAGACTTTTTACCGATTGTATGAGCAGACTTTAGCCTTGAATGAGGTGAAGCGTAAATTGCAACTTGAGGTTGAGAGTAGAAAGAAAGCGCAGGAAGAACTGAAAGTAAAAGTAGACTTCTTTCATACTGTTCTGGAAGCTATTCCACAGATAGCATTTACCGCAGACTCTTCGGGAGAGATTACTTTTGTTAATGAAAATTGGTTTAAATATGCAAAGACAGCTATAGATTTTCCTGAAATTCATATCGATGATACTTCGATCGATACATTTTATGAAGAAAATATAAAATCAGGTGAACCTTTTGAAGCTGAAGTACGTATCCGAAATGTCGATACAAAGGTATATCGTTTTCACTTGCTTCGAATCATACCTGTTAAGGAAGGAGTTGAGAGAAACAGCTGGGTTGGTACGTTTACTGATATTGAAGATCAAAAGCAGATCGAGAATAAGAAGGATGAATTTTTAAGTATTGCTAGTCATGAGTTGAAAACACCCCTGACCAGTATAAAGGCTTACATTCAACTTTTGGAAAGATTGATTGTCTCGACAGGAAATGAACAGGTTTCTACATATATCCATCGTGCACAAGATCAAGTAATTAAATTAGAGAGTCTTATTGCTGATCTTCTTGATATTTCTAAGATAGAGAACGGTAAGCTAAAGGTTAACTGTAGACCTTTTGATTTAGAATCTTTGGTTGTTAATGCCATAGACACCATCTCACATACACATCAACATGTAGCTATTCGCATCGAGCGCGAGGGCGAGCCTTTTGTAGATGAAGTTAACGCAGATGCAATCCGTATTGAGCAAGTACTGATCAATTTCTTGACGAATGCCATAAAATATTCTCCAGGATCTGAAAAGGTATTGGTTAAAACCGAACAACGTGATTCGCATGCATATATTGCAGTTCAGGATTTTGGAATAGGTATTCCCAAAGAGAAGCAGGACTATGTTTTTTCGAAATTCTACCGGGTCGAAGAATCATCTGTTAAGTTTCAGGGATTAGGGATTGGACTGTATATCTGCGCTGAAATAGTGAGGCAGCATAAAGGTACTTACGGTGTCAATAGCGTAAGTGGAGAAGGAACTACTTTTTATTTCAGTATACCATTAAATTAAGGAAGGATGCCTAAACAAATTATCAGAAAATTACAGATAGGTTTCGGAATCTCATTGCTTGTTCTTATTGCAAGTTCGACGGCTTCTTATATCAGTATTAAAAAGCAGATTGATAACCGGAATCAATTGGTCACTACACAACAATTGATTCAATCTGTAAATCATATTCTTATTGATCTTCAGAATGCGGAAACTGGACAGCGGGGATTCTATCTCACCAATAAGGAGTCTTTTTTAGAACCATATTTGAAGAGCCAAGCCTCATTGCCTCAATCCTTTCGTGACGCGAGATCATTGCTGTCTAAAGAATCAAATCAAGGGCTACGTTTGGATAGCCTATCATCTTTGGTAGACACGAGAATGTCTATTTTAGGCAAATGGGAAAAGCAAAAGAGGGCAGGCATAAATATAGCATCTGAACAACTGGAAGAGGGCAAGGTCTATATGGACAGTTGCCGGAATCTGATAGAGCGGTTTTTAACAGCTGAACATGTTGTCTTAAAGAAGCAAAATGCAGAACTGGACAGCTCTTCTAATATTACCTCTATATTTATTGTGATAGCCGCAATTTTCTCTTTGTTAATCACTATCGTATTTTATATGCAGATTCGTGGTGAATTCAGAAGGCGTGAAAAACTTCAGAACATACTTAAAGAGAAGGATGAGGAAATGAGAACCAGAGTCCGAATGATCGAACAGATTGCTAAGAGAGTTTCTGCTGGAGATTATTCTGTGCGGGTTGATGATGCTGAAAAAGATGAGTTGGGCAGTTTAGCAAATTCGCTTAATGGAATGACAATTTCGCTAGATAATGCATTTGGAAAAATACATGATAATGAGTGGAAGCAAACTGGATTGGCACTCCTAAATGAAGTTCTAGTGGGAAATAAAAATGAACGTATGATCGCGGAAGATGCGTTAGCTCATTTAATTAACTATGGGCGTTGCATTAATGGTGCTTTATATTTATTAGATAAGAATCAGTTAGTGTTGCGAAGTTATTATGGGTTAGAGGGGCAGATGCGTGAGAATTTGAAATTTGGCGAAGGGATTGTGGGGCAAGTCTTTTTGGACAAGCGTATTAAACTTTTGGAGGATATTGATAACTCGGAGTTTACGGTTAGTTTTACGAACGGACAGTTGAAACTAAAGCATATCTTATGGTTACCATTGATGCTGGAGGGACAATGCTATGGTGTGTTTGAATTGGGCACATTTGATAAATTTGAAGCGTTAACTGTTTCGTTTTTTGAAGAAGCAGGTAGAATTATAGCTTTGGAGTTATTGGCTGCTCATGGAAGAAATAAGGTCCAAAATTTATTAGAAGAGACGCAAGCCCAGTCGGAAGAACTGCAAACGCAACATAGTGAGTTGGAAAATCTAAACACTGAGCTAGAAGCCCAAGCACAAAAACTGCAGGCCTCTGATGAAGAGCTTCGTGTACAGCAAGAGGAACTGTTACAGAGTAATCAAGAACTTGAAGAGCGATCCAAGCTGTTGGAAGAGAAGAATGAGCTCATTGCTTCAAGGAATGAAGAAATTCAAAAGAAAGCCGAGGAATTGGCTCTCACCACGAAATATAAATCAGAGTTTTTGGCTAATATGTCTCATGAGCTACGCACGCCGCTAAATTCTATTTTATTGCTTTCACGCTTGTTGTCCGAAAATGTCGAAGAGAATCTGACAGATGAACAAGTGGAATCCGCTAATGTCATTCAGAGTTCAGGAACAGGACTATTAACGCTGATAGATGAAATTTTGGATCTTTCTAAGATTGAAGCGGGAAAAATGGATCTCGAATATCAACAAGTTAGTATCTCGGCACTTTGTAAGGAATTAGAAAGTCTATTTCGCCCATTGGTACAGGAGAAAGGAATCGACTTGTCTATCGATATAGATGATAGTATTCCTGATATTATCGAGACCGATAAACTTAGGTTGGAACAAGTACTTCGAAACTTATTATCTAATGCGATTAAATTTACAATTGAAGGTGGTGTCTCGTTTCGAGTGAGCTCATGTCGTACCAATTCCAATTTTATTCAATTTGCTGTAAAGGATACGGGTATCGGTATTAGCCCGGATAATCAAAAATTGATTTTTGAAGCCTTTCAACAAGCAGATGGTTCGACAAGAAGAAAATTTGGTGGGACCGGGCTTGGTCTTTCTATCAGTAGGGAGATCATGCGTCTACTTGGGGGAGAGATTACTTTAGTGAGTAAGCCGGAGGAAGGAAGTACTTTTACGATTGCAATCCCGCTGGACAAAAGCAAGACGGTTGTAGTCGATTCTGCAGATATAGAATTGGTACCGCAGGAGCCTGTGTCCACAGTTGAGGATCCTATCGCTATTGATTCTTTATCATATCGTACGATAGAGATACCGGAAGATGTAGCTGATGATCGAGATAACATCCGAGAGGGAGATAAATTGATTTTGATTGTTGAAGATGATACAAATTTTGCAAAGGCATTGTTGAAATATACGAGACAACAAAAATATAAGGGTATTGTATTGGTAAGAGGTGATCTTGTCTTGGAAATAGCCGATAAGTATCAGCCCTTGGCAATTTTGTTAGATATTCAGTTGCCGATAAAAGACGGTTGGCAGGTTATGGATGATTTGAAAAATAATTCTAAAACACGGCATATTCCTGTTCATATGATGTCTTCGCTCAGAATGAAACGCGAGAGCTTGATGAAAGGGGCTATAGATTTTATCAATAAGCCTATCGCTATTGAGGAGATTGGACGGATTTTCGAACGGATTGAGGACGCGCTAAACCGAAACCCCAAAAAAGTACTTATTGTAGAGGAAAACGAAAAACACGCTACCGCTCTATCCTATTTTTTGAGCAATTTCAATATTCAATCGGAGATCAAGGAAAATGTTTCTGAGACAGTAGATGCATTGCTGTCAGAAGATGTAAATTGTGTGATATTGGATATGGGAATTCCTGATAAGATCGGGTATCAAACATTGGAAGCAATTAAAGCTAATCCAGGTCTAGAGAACCTGCCCATTATTGTATTTACAGGTAAGCAATTGTCACAGATTGAAGAGTTAAAAATCAAACAGTTTGCAGATTCTATTGTTGTAAAAACGGCGCACTCATTCCAGCGTATTCTAGATGAAGTAGGGTTATTTTTACATTTGGTTGAAGAGAATAATGGACATGTCGAAAAGAAACGGATCAATAAATTAGGCTCTTTGAGTGAAGTGTTGGTCGGTAAGACCGTATTGGTCGCAGACGACGATGTTCGTAACATTTTTTCATTGACCAAGACATTAGAACCTTATCAGATGGAAGTTCTGTCTGCGACCAATGGTAAAGAAGCATTGGATGTAGTAAAGCAAAATCCGAATATTGCTGTCGTGTTGATGGATATGATGATGCCCGAGATGGATGGCTACGAAACGATAAGGGAAATCAGGAAAATGCCTGCGTTTGCCCGGTTACCAATAATAGCGGTCACGGCTAAGGCAATGATCGGGGATCGTGAAAAATGTATTCAAGCAGGGGCTTCGGACTATATTTCGAAACCTGTTGATAAGGATCAATTGCTTTCCTTATTGCGCGTATGGTTGTATGAATCTAAAGTATGATTTGTTGGAAATGGAAATCAAAAACTTGATATTGATAGTTGACGATGATGTGCGTAATATTTTCGCACTTGAGCTTACATTAAAAGCTAAAGGATATAAAGTTATATCATGCCAAGATGCTAGAGAAGCGCTACAAATAATTGAAGAAAATAATCAACTTGGATTGGTCTTGATGGATATGATGATGCCTGATATGGATGGGTATGAAGCGATAAGCACGGTTAGAAACTCTGCTAAATATCCCAAAATTCCAATGATAGCTGTGACAGCTCAAGCAATGAGTGGTGATCGGGAGAAATGTATTGCATCGGGAGCGAATGATTATGTTTCAAAGCCGATACAGGTGGATGTTTTGTTGGATGTAATAAAAAAGTGGATGTGATGCTGGAACCGGATATCTTGAAAGACGAAGAAATCAATTTGTTACTTAATGATGTAGCAACACTGTATGGCTATGATTTTACACAGTATAGCCAGGCTTCTCTCAAGAGACGGTTGAATAGAATTTGCCTTGTTGATCGTTTTTCGAGTTTTGCGGAGCTACGGTATCGGGTCGTTAATGACAGTTCATACTTACAGCGATTTATTGAAGAAATCACTGTAAATGTGACCGAAATGTTTAGGGATCCGAGCTTTTATAAAATGCTCCGACACGAGGTGATGCCCAGGCTTGGAACCTATCCATTGATCCGTATCTGGATCGCTGGATGCTCCACCGGAGAAGAGGCGTATTCGATTGCAATATTGCTTAAAGAGGCAAATCTGTATCATAAATCATTGATGTATGCTACGGATATTAATCCTACTGTCCTAGAAAAAGCCGCTAATGGAATATTTCCATTGAATCAGATGAAATTATACTCGGAAAATTATATTCTCTCTGGAGGAAAGAATGACTTTTCCCAGTATTACGTCGCTGGGTATGAGTTTGCTAAATTTGACTCTTCATTGAGCGAAAGAATGATATTTTCCACGCATAACTTGGTTTCGGATAGTTCTTTTAATGAATTTCAATTGATATTATGTCGAAATGTTTTGATTTATTTTGACAAGAACCTACAGGAGCGTGTGTTTAGAGTTTTTGACGAAAGTCTTCAAAATCTAGGGTATCTGGCTTTAGGTACAAAAGAAACGTTACGCTTTTCGAGCATAGAGGGGCGGTACAGACAGGTTAGTGAAGAGAAAATTTGGAGAAAGCACTGAAATATATGACAGGTAGATCAAAAGTTGTGTTAATTGGTGGATCCGCAGGAAGCATACATGTACTTCTTGGGATCTTACCTCAGCTTGATCCCAATTCTTTGCTGAGTATCATTATAATTTTGCATCGAAAGGCGTACCCTGAAAGTACCTTGAGTATGCTACTGAATGCCTATAGCACGTTGCCTGTAGTAGAAGTGACTGATAAAATGAATTTAGAGAAAGGTAAAGTCTATTTGGCTCCGGCGGACTATCATTTGCTGTTTGAACGTGATGGATCGATGTCCTTAGATGTTTCGGAAAAGGTCAATTTCTCCAGACCTTCAATCGATGTTTCTTTTTATTCGGCGGCACAGGTATTTGGAGCTGATGCAGTCGCTCTGTTATTGTCGGGGGCAAATAGCGATGGGGTTGAAGGTTTATCTTATATCTTACAATATGGAGGTGTGATCTGTGTACAGGAGCCTAGCACGGCGGAGGTTGATTTTATGCCTAAACAGGCGTTGCAGCAATTACGGGTCGATAATGTATTGATTCCTTCAGATATGGCTGCTTATATTAATAATTTAGGAGAGTAAAATTTAAAAAGGAGATCTATTTATGAGTAAGAAAATCATGATTTTTGATGACGATAAGACGATATTGAGTATTTTCTCTATTGTTTTAGAAGCCTCTGGATATACTGTAGAGATTTCCGAGACATCACATGATATTATTGAGCGAGTAGAAGTGGCAATGCCTGATGTTATAATAATGGACAATTGGATTCCAGATATTGGTGGTATTGAAGCAACGCAACTATTGAAAAACAATTCTAAATTTAAACATATTCCTGTTGTGTATTGTTCTGCGAATAGTGATATAGAATCATTAGCGAATAGGGCAGGAGCTGAAGCCTATCTGCCTAAACCATTTGACTTAGTGGACCTGGAACAGACAATCGAGCGATTGGTACGTTAGTTGTTAAGCTAGAAATATGAGATCAAATACAATCAATAGTAATTAGAAATCATTTATGCGGGTAATTAGCTCCGTATCTGTCTAATAAAATGTATCCAAGAGGATATGTGGCACTTGGAGCGACTACTGCTTAAACCAGAAACACTTGTGTTTAGTGACTCCATACATAAAGAAGGCATCCCTAAGGGATGCCTTCTTTATGTATGCTTATTTTTTCAAAGCTTTTTCGTATCTGTTGCTTACTTCTTTCCAGTTGATAATGCTCCAGATTGAAGCCAAGTAGTCAGCGCGTTTGTTTTGATATTTTAAATAATAAGCGTGTTCCCAGACATCCAATCCAAGAATTGGCGTTCCTTTTTCTTCAACAACATCCATTAGTGGGTTATCTTGGTTAGCAGTAGAGCTAACAAATAACTTACCGTTTTTATCAACGGCTAACCATGACCAACCTGATCCAAAACGAGCAGCTCCAGCAGCATTTATTTTTTCTTTCATGGCATCAATAGAACCGAAAGTTTCTGTGATTGCTTTTGCTAGTTTGTCGGAAGGTTTTGTGTTTTTCTCTGGTGTTAAGATCGTCCAGAAAAGCTCGTGGTTATAGTGCCCACCACCATTGTTTCTCACGGCTGCACTTTGTCCCGAAATTTTGGATAAAAGTGTTTCGATGCTTTCTTTTTCAGTTGCTGTTCCTGCTATTGCTTTATTAAGATTGGCTGTATAGGCTGCTGCGTGTTTTGAATAATGGATCTCCATGGTTTTTGCATCAATTGATTCTTCGAATGCATTGTATCCATATGGCAAGGGAGTCTGTTTAAACTGTGCAAAAGTAAATTGTGCGGAGAACAATGCCGCAGCAAATAAAGCTGTTTTAACTAGTTTCATGAGTTTTTAGTTTTAATTATATCCAATATTAATAATATCAATGTTAATTAGCGATTAAGATTGATCTTTCATGTCGTTTTTCGACAAAAATATTACATTAACGGTGTCCTTTACTTATTATAGTTTTTCGATTTCGAGCGAGAGTGCCATCAGTTCTTGCTTTAGTAAATTAATATGGGACTCTACTTGATCATACATATCCGCACGGTTATTGAGCTGGTCCGCATTATATTTACCGCCTTTTCCGAAATATAATCCATCCAGTTGCTCTTTGTCATCATCTTCATCAATTTGACCAAAATTTTTCCATTTTTCGATTATCTGAAGCCGTACCGATTTACTTTCGGTAACATTAGGATCGGCATAGTTGAGATAGTACCAGATAAACGGAGGAAAGTTTGTAGAAGTATCGCTACCGAGCCATACATCCTTCAAGGCATTTCGTTCGTGGTAAAAATCAATTTTACGTTTATTAAATAACATTAATAGACCCAGAGAGGCTTCAGCGATACCTGTGGTTATACCTATGGTATTACTGACTCGCTCGTTACTGATGGTCCCGCCGGTCGCGATAGCACCACTGGCACCGATGACAATAGCGCTAATGGTTAATCTTGATTCCAGGTCACTTTGTTTGCCTTCTAAAAAGTTGGCTATTTGACTGGTACGTTCTTCTTCACAGTCCATTTCCGAAGAGACGGCCGATACGATCAACGAAGCATTATTTATTTTCTGAAAGATGTCCAGTTTTAAACTAACCCTATCTAGTTTCTGTTCGACAGATGCGACGTTGTTGTGTTCTTTGGTGTTGGCATATTTAGTCAACTGGTCTATAATACCAATAGCATTTGCTATATTAAGACTCTTTCTCGATATTTTGGAGTTGAGCACACTATCTATTTGTAATTGATAGAGTGGGGTCGGTAAATCATTTTCACTATAACTGTATATATTTTGTTGATTGCAGTTGCTGTGTCTCAATTGGGAAGAGAAAGAAGAATTATTGTAGGAAGCGCAGGCGCCTAACAGTAGTGTGAAGGAAATAAAAATTATCCGGATAGTTTTGTTCCACAAGGAAAATTGAATTGTACGATAGCGCTGTCCTCGCACGTTGGGATGATTTCCTTTTAAGTTCATAATATTCGATATCTAAGTTGATATAAATGTAAACTTTAGTAGGTTAAACTGCAATAATCTTCTTGCTTTTTTATGGGTTTATAGATAACTTTCCCAAGGATTGCACGTTGCGTATGCAGTTAATTTTATACTATAATAGATTTACCTTAATAACGATATGATTGATGATTTAATTTCGAACGAAAACTTTCAAACAATTTTAGTTTCTCTTCTTTGTGGCTCTGTGGTAGGGATGGAACGTGAATATCGGAATAAATCGGCAGGCTTTCGTACGGTGATTTTGATTTGCCTCGGTGCAACAATCTTTACGATGGGATCTCGCTTAGGTAATCTCTCGGATGATAGAATTGCGGCCAATATTGTAACCGGCATAGGTTTTTTAGGTGCGGGGGTTATATATCAGGGCAAATTTTCTGTTCAAGGACTTACTACAGCAGCGGTAATATGGACCATGGCTGCTGTGGGCATGCTCGTTGGATTTGGTCAGTTTACGTTAGCTATTGGGCTTGCGATACTCATGGTCGTTGTGTTGTCGTTATTCCAAAAGATGGAAACATTCTTATCGAATGTTTATTTTTCAAAGACGATTTACGTAACCTTTATCGATAATAAAATGGGAAGATTGCATGAGTTTGAAACCTTTTTAAGGGATACTAGTATCGCATTTCTACGGAAAGGTATTGAAAAAAAAGGAGAAAAGTTGACCGTAATGTATGAGATATCGAGTCGAAAGAAGCGTGTACGGATGATGAATGAACAGATAATTTCCTTAGATTATGTAGACTCATTTAGTAATTTTTCTTAAAAAAAAGAGGAGACTTTATAAAGCCCCCTCTTTATTCTTCTTATGTTATTCTGGCAAAAGGATTAGAATGACATTTTCACTGATCCGTTCCAAGTACGACCCCATCCCATTAATACGAAATTGGATGTGTCAATACCTTTCCAATAAGTAGCATCTGGTTTTGATTCTACATTTGAAGTAGCATCTGTAATATACAAGCTGTTAAACAGGTTGTTTACGTTTGCTCTTATACTCAGTGTGTTTTTGTGGCTTAATTGAAGCTTGTACGATATACCAGCATCCACCAATTCGTAGTTTGGTAAATGAAGTGTGCTCCCTACTTTAGGTAAGCTACCGTATAGCCTTTCATAACGTCTATAATCAGCGTCAAAAGACAATCCCATTGGTAAAGAATATTTTGCTCCTGCACCAAATGAAGTCTGTGCGGCATCACCCACGTGTACATCAGTCAAGTCACGATATGTTGTGGCAAGTTCAACACGAGCTTCGTTGCGCACGATAGTCGTTGCGTTTCCGTCATATTTCCAATCACCTAATGAACCAAAACCTTTTAATCGGAAGCCTTTGAAAGGACGAACTACAAAGTCCAGTTCCAAACCTTGGTGTACTTGTTTAACCCCGTAGTTAGAGAAGTACAAATAATCATTTTCAGCAAGAATTGCAGGGTCATTTGCAGGGTTGTATTTTTTTACGTCATTGGCTGTAGCACGTGAAGAGCTGCCCGTAACACGGTTGTCCCAAGTTGTACGATAAGCATTAAGGTTGAGGTCAAAGTACTCTGAAGAAAATTTGTAACCGAGTTCTAAACCGATGATTTCTTCATTCTCCGCATTGGTGTTTATATCATTTCTATAATTCATAAAAATGTTATTTTGATACGGTTGTCTAGAGTAGATACCTGCATTACCGAATAGGGTGTGTTGGTCTAACGTGTAACTTAATCCCCCTTTGGCATTATACCCGAAATTGTTTACATTTTCAGATCTACCTTCTCCTATTTTGTACAAGTAATAGTCTTCACGGATATTCTGTTGTTGTGAAGCGGATCCTTGGAAGAAAGCTGTAAATCCGTCTTTTGCAAATTCAAGTTGTCCAAAGACTCCTCCATAACGTATCATTTGATCGTAGTCCCAAGCAAGACGGTCTTCTACATTTTTAGGGCGATCACCCCAAGTTTTCCAAGGATTTGTCGCATAGGTGTTGCTGATGTTAGTGATTCCAGGTAAATTAACATTTCCTTGGTGACCTATGCTGTTAGCTCCAAGTAAGTCAGTTGCTTGTTTGTAATGTTCACCTTTGTAATCACGTAAGTCAAAACCAATATTGAAATTCCAGTAGTCATTCAATTTACGGTTATAATTAGAAACGATACCAAACCACTGATGGTTGTTAACGTCTGCAACTAATAAAGGCGCTGAAAAAGTTTTATCCGCTTTTTGGTAAGACTGACCACCACCTCTAGCCATAGAAGCATACACTACTGTAGATAAAGACGCTTTGTCTGATATTTGCCAATCCCAGTTAAGATTAGCAACTGGTTTATGGTAGAAATTCTTACGTGGATTCATTTCTACACCGTTGATTATAGTTGTGTTGTCGTTGTATCTACGTCCATTTTTTAGGAAATTGCTTAATCTCGATGTATAACCTTGGTTATGCCATTGTGGTGCACCAGTTACCATAAAGTTCAAGTTGTGCTTTTCGTTTACTTTGTATCCGACGGATAAAAAGTAGTTTTGACCAGCTCCTTCGGTTCTGTCCATATAACCATCTCCACGCCAGTCTGTAATCATTGCTGATACAGCAAATCCACTCTTTAGCAAACCTGTATTGTAAGCTAAGGTCGATTTACGGTACATGTCATTACCAATAGTGCGACTAAAGCCTCCCCCTACTTTTTTATCTGTTGATTTGGTAACAAAGTTTGTTGTACCACCTACAGAAGATATCGCAAGTTTGGAAGATCCTAATCCACGTTGAATCTGTACTAAAGAAGCAATGTCAGCTAGACCATTCCAGTTTGACCAATAAACGCGACCATTGTCCATACCATTGATGGGTTGTCCATTTAATAGGAAAGCGGTGTTGGATTGATCAAAACCACGGGTAGTCATAGACGATTCACCAAAACCACGCGCCTGACTCGTAATGTAAATAGATGGAGTATTTGCTAATACAGCAGTAATATCCTGTGCACCTACCTTTTCTTCAATTTCTTCTTGACGGATAGTAGATACAGCGATTGGCGTTTGTCTGCCTTCAGCGATATCAATTACCCCTTTTCCGACAATAACGATTTCATCCAGAGACTGATCTGCAGTAGGAACTAAAATTATCGTTCCGATAGTACTTTTTTCCGAAAATGTAAGTGACTGTGTTGCATGACCAATGTATTTGATTTCTAATTGTCCATTGTTGTGTTCTGTTTTTAGGATGAAATTACCATTGGCATCCGAAGATGTCCCGATTTTACTTCCAGAAACCAAAATTGTTGCTCCGGCGATGGGATGTTTCCCGTCCGTGATTTTACCAGTGATTACTTGTTGGGCTAAAGCAATATTACCAGTAAGCATGCATGCTAAGGCAGCATACAAGAGAGTGGATTTTTTTTGCATTATTAGATTAACTTATAAATATGGTTGCAAAGATAACTTTTTAGTTAATAATAAGTATGTATATAAGAGTGAAATAAGTGATTATTTGTATGTTTTATTCTATTCGGTCAATTTGTTATTTAGGGTAAAATTTTGTTGTTACTTGAGGTTTTAATTTATTAGAGTTTATTGATATAATTTTTAAAATGTTAATTTTTGTTAAAATGATAATTTAATCTTCAAAAAAATTGTAATTTTTTAATAAGAGTTGGTTATTTCTGTTATGTTTTGAAATATAGCTAATTTTTGTTGCGTGATGTTTATGGTTTTACTTGTTAGTTGTTGGTTTACTGAAGATTAAGTTTATGTTAAGTGTGTCTTTTTGCTAATACTCTTGTTAATTTTGTCGCCGATATAACTATCTAAATTTAATATGAAAAAATCTTTACTTTTTTTCGCTTTGGTTTTGGCCAGCTATGGTACCATCCAAGCCCAAGTTACAACCAGCAGTATGACAGGGGTTGTTACCGAAGCCGCTGGTCAAGCTACGGTTGGTGCGACAATCAAAGCTACCCACTTGCCATCGGGTACCGCTTACTCTGGTTCAGCCAATTCCACAGGACGTTTTAACCTTGCAAATATGCGGGTTGGCGGACCTTACCGTGTTGAAGTGACCTATGTAGGCCAAAATCCTATAGTTTATGAGGATGTTTATCTACAATTAGGACAAGCCTTCGTATTGAATCCTATCTTCGGTGATGAAGCCAAAGCTTTGGAAGAAGTTACTGTGACGGGAGTAAAAGGCAGCAGAACTCTAAAAACAGGAGCTTCAACTGTTATTGGTAAAAAGCAGTTGGAAGAAATGCCGACTTTAAGCCGCAGCCTTCAGGATTTCACCAGGTTGACACCTCAAGCCAATGGAAACTCATTTGGCGGTGCTAATAATCGGTTCAATAACATAACAATAGACGGAGCTGTAAATAATGATGTTTTTGGTCTAGCAAGTTCAGGTACGCCTGGAGGACAGGCAAGCACACAACCTATCTCCTTGGATGCCATTCAAGAAATTCAAGTTGTACTTGCTCCCTATGATGTTACTTTTGGTAATTTTACTGGTGGAGGTGTGAATGCAGTAACACGTTCGGGTACTAATCAGGTTGAAGGTTCGGCTTATGTTTTCTTCAGAAATCAAAATACGATCGGAAAGAATGTTCTTACAAATAAGAAATCAGACAAATTTTCAGACAACCAATATGGTTTTAGAGTAGGTGGACCTATTGTAAAGGATAAATTGTTTTTCTTCCTAAATGGAGAAATGGGAAGAAGATCGTCACCGTTATCGTACAATGCTGGTGAACCTGGAGCTGCTATTGATTTAGCAACAGCCGAAGCTATTGCCAAATATACATTAGATAAGTATGGTTATGATGTGGGGGCAGTGGGACCACAGGATGTTAATACTCAAAATAATAAAATATTTACGAAATTAGATTGGAATATTAACGAAAAACATTCCTTAGCGGTAAGGTATAATTATATTGATGCTTTCGATGACAACATCAGTCGGACTGGAACGTTCTTCCGTTTTGGAAATAATGCATACAAGTTTTCGAACAAGCAACATGTAGCTGTGGCTGAATTGAGGAGTAATTTTAACAACAGATTTTCTAATAATTTGATTATAGGATATTCCTCTATTAAAGATTCCAGAGATATTGCAGGCGGATTGTTCCCTCAAATCACAATAGGAAATATTGGTGGTGTCTCTTCAAATTCAGTTGAGTTCGGTTCACAGAGAAGTTCTGTTGCAAACGAATTAGATCAAACTATATTTGAATTTACTAATAATTTTAAATGGTATGTTGGTAAACATACGTTTACTTTTGGGACACACAATGAATTCTTCAATTTTAGGAACTTATTTATTAATAATCTAAACGGAAGATGGGATTTTAATAGTGTTCAAGACTATCTAGATAATAAGCCAAATCGTGTTCGAGCAACATATTCTTTAATTCCAGGCAACGATAGACCTTCTGCTGAGTTTAATGCTGCTCAGTTAGGGTTTTACGTACAGGGAGAATCCGAAGTAATAGATAATTTAAAACTTACCTATGGTCTTCGTATCGATGTTCCTGTAATTAGTGATAAGCCTTTAAGAAATGAAAAGATTGAAGCATCTTTTCCTGGATATAGAACTGATAATACGCCTAGCGGAAAATTGTTATGGGCTCCTCGTCTAGGTTTTAACTATGATGTTCAAGGTGATCGTTCAATTATTGTACGAGGTGGTGCAGGAATATTTACGGGACGAGTACCATTTGTATGGCTTTCAAACCAATTCTCTAATAGTGGTATGTTGTTTGGTACGGTGGATGCTAGAACTACTGGTATTAATGGTGGGAATGGATTTGATCCTAATATCGAAAACCAAAAAAATATGGGAGCAGGGTCTACTCGAGCAGAGGTCAATTTAGTAAATGAAGATTTTAAAATCCCACAGGTTGCTAGATTTAATTTAGCAGGTGATTTTAGATTGCCCTACGGAATTGAAGCAACCTTAGAAGGGATTTATTCTAAAACTCTTAATAATATAGTCTATTCAGATATTAATATTTCTGGTTCTAAAGCAGCTATAGATCCAGCTTTGACTGGAGGAGCAGACACTCGACCTTCTTATGCTGGACAACGTGTTAATTCAGGTGCTTTTACAAATGTTATATTGATGGACAATACGAATAAGGGATATACATACAGTTTAACAGCTCAATTAAGGAAGCGATTTAATAACGGTATTAATGCTATGGTTGCTTATACAAATGGAGGTGCAAAATCTGTCAATGATGGAGCAAGTAGTACTGCGTTATCGAATTGGGAGTATGTGCAGATTGTGAATAACCCGAATGATCCAGCTTTAACAGTTTCAAACTATAACCTCAAGCATAGGGTAATTGGTTCATTAGGATATGGGGTTTCTTACGGTAAAAATAAATTATATTCAACTTCTGTCAATTTGTTTTATGCTGGAACTTCAGGTTCTCCTTTCACCTATTTGTATAACGGTGACTTAAATGGAGATGGTGCATTCAGTAATGATTTACTGTATGTTCCAAATACGATGGGTGAAATTAAATTGATAGACTTAAAAGATAGAAGCGGGAAAGTTATTGCTACACCTCAGCAACAATGGGAGGCTTTAAATGCTTACATTGAAGGAGATGATTATTTGAAGTCTAAGCGTGGACAATATGTTGAAAGGAACGGATCTTCACTTCCTTGGCAACATCAATTTGATTTACGGATTACCCAAGATCTAGGTGTATTGGTTTCTGGTAGTAAAAATAGATTGCAGCTTACTTTTGATATCTTTAATGTTGGGAATCTATTGAATAAAGATTGGGGAAGAAGTTATTTTGTGGGTAATCAAGCGTTGACGTTGGTTAGTTATAATAATAATAATGGAGGGTATACGTTTAGTGCACCTAAGGACAATCTGCCATATAACGTTTCTGACTTAAGCTCCAGATGGCAAGGCCAATTTGGTATTCGTTATATTTTCAACTAAGAAGTAGTTAACCAAATAAAAAGGAATCCCCTTCGAATTTCGAAGGGGATTCCTTTTTCCGAACCAAAGCTATTAAAAATTTGGCTTTAACAGATACTTGTCATAGAAACGCAAGATATGCTCTACAGCTTCTTCTGCCGAATCTACCAAACGGTAAAGTTTCAAATCTTCCGAAGAAATGTAACTGTTGGTTAGCATTGTTTTTTCGACCCATTCCAATAAGCCACCCCAATAATCCGAGCCTACTAAGATAATCGGAAAGCGAGCGATTTTTCCAGTTTGAATCAATGTGATCGCTTCAAAGAGTTCATCCATCGTTCCAAATCCTCCCGGCATTACGATGTATCCTTGTGAGTATTTCATGAACATCACTTTACGGACAAAGAAATAGTTAAACTCCATAATCTTGTCCCTATCGATGTATTTGTTGTGAAACTGTTCGAAAGGCAATTCAATATTTAGACCTACAGATTTACCGCCAGCAAGGTAAGCCCCTTTATTGGCCGCTTCCATAATACCAGGACCTCCTCCTGAAATCACGCCGTATCCTTTCTCGGCCAGTAGTTTTGCAATTTCTACCGCCATCTCGTAATATTGATGATTTTCGGGCGTACGTGCAGATCCAAATATGGATACACATGGTCCTATTTTTGCCAGTTTTTCAAAACCGTCTACAAACTCCGACATGATCTTAAAAATCTGCCACGAGTCCTTAACTTTTATTTCTTGCCATGTCTTATTGGCGAATGAATTTCTAATTCTAGTTTCTCCTGTCATATATACCTAAATATCTTGAACAATATGCCACAATATAGCGAAACGTCGAGGAGTATGCAACACCAGAATTGAAAAGAGTTTGTTAATGCTGTAAATAGAAAATTACTTTTTATTTTTGCGGAATGAACTTCTCATCCAAATTATTGCAGAATGCCGTCGAAGAGTTTGGTCGTTTACCAGGAATTGGTAATAAGACCGCTTTACGTCTGGTTTTACATCTATTGAAGCAATCCAATCAGGAGGTAAGCCGTTTTACGCAAGCAATAGATCAGCTCAAAGAGAAGATTCGGTACTGTCAGGTATGTTATAACATATCGGATGAGCCGACCTGCGAAATCTGTCAATCTGTAAAGCGGGACAAAAGCATAATATGTGTGGTCGAAGATACGCGGGATGTGATGGCTATTGAAAATACAAATCAGTATCAAGGAGTATACCATGTTCTAGGAGGGCTTATTTCACCGATGGATGGTGTAGGGCCTTCCGATTTAAAGATAGAGGGCCTTCTGGAACGCTTGCGCAAGGACGAGGTGAAAGAGGTGATATTGGCACTGAGTGCCACGATGGAAGGTGATACCACTATATTTTATCTTTATCGCAAGCTACGTGAATTTGATGTGCAGGTGAGTACGATTGCTCGAGGTATTGCATTCGGGGGCGAGCTGGAGTATGTAGATGAAATTACTTTGGGACGATCCATTCTGACAAGAGTCCCTTATGAACGTAATGTCGGTTAGCCTTCCTTCATCTTGGATATTATCCAATAAAACGCTATACTGACGATTAGTAAAACAGTTCCCGTGGTGGTCCACAATACCTGATAGCCCCAATGCTCAGCGATATAGGTGCCCAAATAAGGTGAGAAAACATTAGCCGCAGCGAATGCCAATGAATTGAATCCCATATATGCTCCCTGATTGTTTGTATCCGCACGTTTTATCGCGATAGTCGCTGTAAAAGGCAATGTTAGCATTTCTCCGGTCGAGAGAACAAGCATTGCTAGAAAAAGCCACACCATTCCAAAATCCAGGTTAAGCATATAATAAGATATAGCTGATATGGCTGTGCCGACCAACATAATCTGTCTTACCGTCATTCGGTGTTCAATAAGGTGGATTAAAACCATTTCAAACAAGACAATAACAAAGCCACTAAATCCTAACAATAAGCCGATCTGACTGGCATCCAATTGGTATACATCCCGATAAAACAGCGGTAGTGTAGTGATTAATTGGAAAAAAGCCATAGAGAAGAGAAAACAAAAGAGATTGAATGCGATAAAGAGCCCATCCCGATAGGCGTTTTTTTCAGGAATAGTTTGTAACGTTGTCTTTTTTGTCTCTTTCATCTCTGTAGGCTGCTTTGTTGTAGCCTTTTTATTTCTGAAGAAATAAATAAAGACAATGACGGCAATACTAGCAGCTATGGCATTGCCATAGAAAATCCAGTTGTATGAAAATGTTGCTAGGAATCCACCAAGCGCTGGGCCTATAGAGAATCCTAGGTTTACAGCCATTCTATTGAGTGAATAAGCTCTTGTGATATTTTCGGGTTTAGCATAACGAGCGACCGATACCGAGTTTGCAGGTCTAAAGGTATCTGCTACCAAAGTCAGTACAAATATCATGATCGTTAAACTCTCGAAAGAGCGAAATAAAGGCAGGACGAGGAATAAAGGGATGACCAAAATTAGGCTCCAGGTTTGTACTTTAAAGTTGCCTAATCTATCCGTGAGCCAACCGCCAAGCCAAGAGCCCGCCACCGACCCCAAGCCAAAGCAGCCCAATACCAACCCGATCTGTGTTTTCGAAAAACCAAGCTCGGATGACATATAGATTCCCAAAAAGGGAATGACCATTGAACCGGTACGGTTGATCAACATAACCAGTGCCAACAGCCAAGCTGCAGGAGATAATCCTTTGTACGAATTTATATAGAGGCGTATTAGTGTTTTCAATAGCCTTGAAATTATGCGGTTACCTGTTCTAACGTGTTGTCTATCGCGTAGTTATTACTCAATAGAACTTGTTTTTGTTTCGTTTTTGGATTAAATATAAAGTCGATCCGTCCGAAGCTAGCTCCACCAAAACCCACCTGGTTTACCAATGTTATTTTTCCATCCAGATTCTTCACTTCTGTAGGTTTTTCCAAAAAAGTATGTGTATGTCCACCTATGATCAGATCTATATCTCTGCTATTAGTGGCCAGTTTCAGATCAGAGATCGTATCTTCTTTGTAGGAATACCCCATATGCGACAGGCAGATGATCATATCGCATTTTAATTCATTTTTTAATTTAGGAACCAGGCGGTTGGTTACGTCCATGGGGTCGAGGTATTTCATGCCTTTATAACCATTTGGATCTACCAATCCCTCGAAATTGACACCGAGAGCAAACACGCCTATTTTGACACCATCCCTTTTAAAGACCAAATATTCTTTCGTCTTTCCAGCTAATACCGTTTCTGAAAAATCATAGTTGGAAGTTATAAAAGGGAAGTTCGCTTTGTCAAAGTGCTTGAGAATACCCGCTATACCGTTATCAAA
Organism: Sphingobacterium sp. xlx-96; assembly: GCF_011007365.1. Lineage (GTDB taxonomy): Bacteria > Bacteroidota > Bacteroidia > Sphingobacteriales > Sphingobacteriaceae > Sphingobacterium > Sphingobacterium luzhongxinii. The sequence goes on from NZ_WFKM01000001.1 coordinate 332,266, forward strand.
TTCATGATTGCCGAATGTTCCTGCATCATATTTTAATTTAGACATAAGCTCAAGCTCTACCTGTCCATCAAATAAATTGAAATAAGGGGTACCTTGAAACATATCACCCGCGTCAAATAACAATACATTTTTCTCCTCTTTCCTAATCTTTTCAATTAGGGTGCTACGTCTGGCCACACCGCCCAAACCTTGCATTCTTGAACCATCCATAGGAAAGGGTTCTATACGACTGTGTACATCGTTACTATGTAAGATGGTTATCTTGACCTCTTTGTTGCTGGATGAATTACGGGCAAAACTATCGAATGGAGCAAAAGATGCAAGAAGCCCCAATGTAGCTGCTTTTTTAAGAAATAACCGTCTATTTAATGATTGAAATTCTTCCATCTAACTCCGTGTTTATGTTTTTGCCTTCTTTAGTTAATCCTTGTACGTATTCTATTAATCCTTCTCTTACCCGAAGACTGCTGTCGGTCCGTTTTATTGGATGGGTAATACCTTCTATATAATCACCACCATTTGCCAGATAATCGTAAGTGACCAATTTATAAGAACGGTTTGGGTCTATTTCCTTGCCATCGATTCGTATTTCTACGGCTTTATCTTCCTTAATTTTTACGGTAAATCCCGCAATGGGTTGTCCACCGGTTTTGGCAATAAAGTCGGCTATAACAGCTATATCTTTGGCTGATAATTCAAGTATAGTGACCGTATTTTCAAAAGGCATCAATTCAAACATAGCGCCTATCGTGACATCACCTTGTTTGATCTCAGATCTAATGCCCCCCTTCGTGGCTAGAGAGAGTTGTACTTCTGGGTCTATTTTTTTACCCATAGCCAGTAGTGCATCGGCAAAGAAGTTGCCCGCTAGACTTTCTGCATCAGACCGGCTCTTGTTTAAATGATGTGTCGAATAGCCTATCGTTCTATTCATCTCTTGATCCATTTGTTGCTTAAAAGGAGTGTAGTAACGAACAATAGTACTGTCTTCCGGTAGGGATGAGTTGATGGCATATGTAGTCGGCTCGCTGAGTTTCGGAATGTAGGTAGTTCTACAACCGGCTAATGTCCATGCAATAACTATAGCTAAAGATAGTGTCTTAAAAGTACGCATAGCATAAAATATATTATGCGAAGCTAAGAAGAATGGCTTTAGTAACAAATTAACTTATTGTAATTTTTTGATTCTAGATATCGATGCATATGACCTTAAGACAGGTTTAAAGAGGAAAGTATCCCTGAAAACAGTGAATATTGTACTTTTTTTGTATTAAAATACGATTTGGAATAGCTTTTGTACTTATGCCTTCATTATTTTTTGAAGGTACTTGTTACCTTTACAGCGAATATGAATTTAAGAAATTAAGATATGACCAACACCAAAATAATAAGACGTAAGCTGTTTGTTTTCTTTCTGTTTTTTAGTACTGTTTTTAGTTTAACCAGCTGTTTTGATGTAGTCGAAGAGATTTACCTCAAATCGAATGGGGCAGGAGACATTAAAGCGACATTCAATTTAAGCAAGAGTAAGACCAAAGCTGCCTCTTTAATGAAATTGGATAAAGTTGACGGCATGAAAGTACCTTCTAAGACCGAAATACAAAATGAAATGAATGACGTGGTGAAGATTTTGAGACAGACACCCGGTATCTCGAATGTTAAACACAGTTTAGATTTTAATAATTTTATCGGTACGTTGTCCTGTGATTTTACCAATGTGGCGGTTTTGAATAGCTTTACAAAGACGCTTTCTACACATTTTAAAACTAAAATATCCAGTTACTCCAGTTATTCCTACGATCCGAAGACAAAGGTATTTGCCCGCAGTTATACGTATAGTGCGGAAGCAAAGAATGGATTGGCAAAGTTAAAAGCAGAAAACCAAAAATCATTTTCAGACGCTTATTTTACCAGTATTTATAGATTTCAAGATAATGTGATCAAACAAGACAATAAAGCCGGGAGAATCGCCGACAATAAAAAAGCCGTTATGATGAAAATCGGGGTTTTAGACCTGGTAAATGGAAACGTCGGTCTATCCAATAAAATAACATTAAAATAAACGCTTAACAACTTTATAATTAATATATGTATTTACACAAATTTGCCGCGCTGATTTTCGGCTTGTCCATTACAGTGTCTCTGAGCGCTCAGGATCTGATTCGAAAAGTGCCCCACGATGCTACTGTGGTTGTTACCTTCAATAACAAAGCCGTATTAGATCATTTAAATATTGCTGATGTCAATCTTACGTTGACACGTCTAGGTTTCTTTGATAAGATTAGTGGTAACGATATGCTTAAAGCGTCAAAAATTGAAGACTTGGGCATCGATTTCAAGTCTAAAGCCTATGCGTACGTACGTGGAACCGATAGTATTCAATATATAGGAGCATTAATCCCGCTTGCTAATCGGAGTCAGTTTGAAGCGATTATACCAAAACATAAAAAAGTAGAAATAGTAAACGCTCTTCCTACAATTTATTCCACAGATAGATCTATGCGTTTAAGCTGGGATGACAATACTGTCTATGTTTTGGGCGGTTTGGCTATGGATTATTACTTTCGTAAAGAAGAAATTATCAATCGTTACGGTTTGATTTCAACAGGTTATGAGGCTTATGAAGCCGAGTATGCTGAAGAAGCATTAGTCGATTCGGCTGCAACCACTTGGGATGCTTATGATTTCGATTCAGCTGCGGTAGACTCAGCAGTTGCTGCGGTGGAGGTGGGAGAAGAGGAAGAAGAATTGCTTGTCCCAGTTGGTCCTCCGATGTTGGCAGATGCGGCAATAGATACTCTGGAAGAGGATGAGTATGGCATTGTCGATTCTATTTTGGAACAAGAAGAATATTCCGATGATTATTATTCTGTATACGATAGTATCAATAGACATAATGATTCGATTAAGAACGTACTTGTAAAGCAGTGGGTAAATGCGGAGATGGAACTGGTCTTGGCCGGACATTACAAATCTTTTGACGCGAAGCGTTTACCAAAATTAGATGCAAATACTATTGCGCATATCCATGCAAAAGATGTATTCTCCTACTATAAGTACCTTTATCCAGAAGAGGCGATTAGTGAGTTTTTTGGAGTCAAACCTAAATTTGACTATGGTATAGAAGGAATGGATGGCAGTATCGTCGTACAAGGCAATAAATTAAAGTTTATTGGTTCGGCTACACTGGATAAAGACATGGCATCTTACTATAAAGCAATTTACAATAAGAAGCTAAACCCTAAGTTTTATCCATTCCTGGAAAAAGATGCTTTGGGTTTCTTTTCCTTCAACCTGAATACAGAAGCCTACATTCAGAATATCCCTAAGATTATGGAGAAGTACTACGGTTCTTTCATGCCAAGGTATTCTAATTTTATCAGTTTAGGAGCTACTTTATTTGACGTTGTATTAGATCAAAAGGCGATTGGGAAAGTTTTCAAAGGCGATAACCTTTTTGTGTTGAATGGCGTCACTAAGGTAGACGTTACCTACACGGATTATGAGTATGATGAAGATTATAATTATACCGAAGTAGAGAAGACTAAGACGGAGACTATACCTCAGTTTCTGTGGATGTTCTCCTCGGATGATACCCGTATCTTTGAAAAATTAATACAGATTGGTGTACAAGAAAATGAATTGCTTGATCACGATGGTGTTTACGAAGTCAAGGAAAAAAACAATTCGGGTATTACGGTGTATTTCTTGATTAAACAAGGGATAGTTTTTATCGGTAATGATAAGGATAAAATGGAAGCGATAAACTCCAATCGTGTAACGAGTAAAGGGCACGCTCCATATGTAGCTATGGCCAAAAAGAACAGCTTAAGCTTATTGTTCAATACCAAACGTATTCCTGTTTTATTGGACGATTTAGATATTCCTGTTGAAAGATCTATCGAAGAGACTGTTTCTGATTTGCAGCAGTATGGAGACTTCTATATGACTTCTCCTGGAATAAAAGGCAATAGACTTATGGGAGAGATTGGTGTTGAATTCCCGAATAAAAAAGGAAATGCATTGGCATTTTTATTCGATGTTCTGGATCGCTGGTCGTTGAAACTTAAAGAATAATGAAGTTATTAAAAAAACTCATACTTATACTAGTGGGGCTTATCGCATTAATTGCGATAAGCCTTTATCTATTTTTGAAGGTACGTGAACAGCATTCAAAACAAGCGCTCGTACATTCGGAAAGCGAGTATGTGATGCGTGTTTCGGTGGATAAGATTTTATCGGATATAGCTCGGAATGCCATTAAGAATCCAGGGTACTATTTGACTAAAGATACCACAAGCAGTACGGTTCCTGATCGCATAAAGAGCTCCGATCTAGGTCTGCATATACCAGCAAGCATTTATCTTTTTACGTTTAAGGACAAGGAGGGGACATGGTATACCCTATTGGAGGTTGACGATCATCAGAAGTTGCAGACATTCCTTCGCCAACGCGTTGTTGGAGATTCCATACAGATCGAACAGGAGGGGAGCAACTGGTGGGTCAGTAGCAATGATGATAGGATGTCGTTTTATGGGGATTCAAAGCAGGTGTTGGTCGCGCTAAGCCTAGAAAAGACGGGTAAAAAGCAAGAAATTATGGAGCTTTGGAACCAAAGAATAGATCACATGCTACCTATTTCCACTGCTGAAGACTTTAATTTAGAAAACAGCGCTGTAGATATACAATGGCAACAGCGTGGTGTTTCGACATCAGGGATAATGTCATTTAACCAAGGAATGATTGCATTAGAGCTTTCACTGGCGAATAGTGTTCTTCGACTGCCGAGCGAAGCCCAAGTGCGGGCATTGCCAACATCAAATGTGTTAAATGTCTATTGTCAGGCAGATTTAAGCCCCCTGTTAATGAAGTATAAGGATAATCTGAAACGCTACAATATACCTGTTGATACGCTAATGCGTTATTATGGCGGTTACCTAGATTTACAATGGCGTAGCGAGGATGTTGTACAGATGGATAGTGTCATTGCTTATGATTATGACGATAACTTTAATCGCATCGAAAAGAAGGAGCTTCGTGAGGAATCGGTGCCCAACCTGTTATTCACGTTCAAGGCATCACCTCATTTAAAATCTTATCTACCGGAAAGACTATTTTATAAGTTTTATAAAACGATGGATGGCGATCAGATTGGATTAAGTACCGATGCAGAGGCAAAGAATAATTACCCTTATCACCGTACAAATGATGCGCTTCACATTTCTTTTCAGCATAATGATGCTGTACAAAGGTATCTAGGATGGGTTCCTCAGCTGGATAACATAAAGCAGATCTTAATAAGTGGACGAGGAGAGGGGGTGTCTAGTAGTTTTGCTGGGCAGGTCTTGCTGAAAGAAAGTAAGATACACGCCCTCTATCAGTTGCTTAAAGATAAATAGGGATGGTGCATCCACTTAGGGCTCCTGACATATAGTTGTCATTCGGTCATTCTATATTTGTTATCAAGCAAAAGAGCAAATAAGAAGTAATTAATAGATACAAAATGATCAATCAGACTATTCAAAAGATTCACATAGTTGGAATCTCTACCAGAACAATCAATACCAATGGACAATCCGCGATAGATATTGAATCTCTATGGCAAAAATTCTGGAAAGAAGAAATTCAGAATCAAATTCCGAATAAAGTAAGTGAGGAGATTTATGCCGTTTATACTGATTATGAAACGGATTTCACAGGAGAATACACCACCGTTATAGGTTTGCCTGTACACTCGTTGGGTGAAATTCCTGAAGGCATGATTGGAATAACCATAGAAGCTGCAACGTACCATAAGATCGTTTCCAAAGGAAAAATGCCTGAAGCCATTGGAAATACCTGGTTAGCAATATGGTCGGATCAGGAGCTAGATTCTAGACGAGCTTACACAGCGGACTTTACAGTACACGGTCGTAAGTACTACGATGGAGATAATGCCGAAGTAGAAACTTATCTTTCCGTAAAAGAGCAATAGGTGTTTACAGTTAAATACAAAATCCGAGTCTCCATAGTCGGATTTTGTGTTTTTTTTTGGTTGAAATAATTAAGGTTTTTCAAGTTAGACGAGCTAACTATAGGGCTGGTTCGGGAATGCTGGAACTGAAAGTAACAGGCGCAGTAATTGCTGGAATTAGTTTCTTCTTAAAATCCTCTTTGAATATGTTGACCGATCCGAATTGGGAAAACCAACTATCTGCAGCCCCGCTGATATGTAACTTAAACCGATCCTCTTTCAACTTGGCTAGTAAATAACAAAAAGCAATTTTGCTGGCATTATTAATCGTTCGGAAAAGACTCAGGTTTATGAAGTAGCCATTTAGAGATAAACCCAAAACGCCACCTACCAGCTTTCCATCATGGTTTCTACGCTATAGACTATTCCCATTTCGTGGAGTTCTAACATGACCTTAATATATTCAGGTGTTATCCATGTCGTTGTTTTCATTATCTCGTAACTTTGGTATAAAAAGTTAACTATAATATTTCTTTTTGAGCCATAAACTCGCTCTCACGAGAGCAATGAGTACAGGGACTTCTACAAGAGGTCCTATAACGCCAACAAAGGCTTGTGGAGAATGTATACCGAAGACCGCTATGGCTACCGCTATAGCTAGCTCAAAATTATTACCTGTGGCGGTAAAGGATATCGCTGCATTCTTGTCATAGGCTACACCCATAGATTTGTTTATGAAAAAACTGATAAAGAACATCAGAATGAAATATACCACCAGCGGTACTGCGACTTTCAGCACGAGCATAGGCAACTGTACGATCTGCTCCCCCTTAAGGCTGAACATCAATACTATGGTGAACAATAAGGCGTATAAGGTAAAAGGTGAAATGAATGGTAGAAATTTAAGGGTATACCAATTTACGCCTTTTATCTTTGATAGATATCTTTGGGTTAGAAAACCCGCTAAAAAAGGAATGCCTAGGTATATCAGTACACTTTTGATGACTTCGCTCATCTCGATGGAAATAGCATACTCTGCAAAACCAAAATAAGCCGGCAACACATTGATAAACAACCAGACAAACATACTATAGAAAAGTATTTGAAAGACACTGTTTAATGCTATAAGTAGAGCTGCATATTCTCGATTTCCTTTTGCTAGGTCATTCCAGACGATCACCATAGCTATGCATCGAGCAAGGCCAATGAGAATAACACCTACCATGTAATCTGGCTGGTTTCTTAAAAAGATAACAGCTAGAATGAACATGAGGATTGGACCTACCAGCCAGTTGAGTATCAGGGATAAACTAAGCACCTTTTTATCTTTGAATGCTAATGGCAGTAAATTGTACTTAACCTTGGCCAATGGCGGGTACATCATTATAATCAAGCCGATCGCCAATGGAATGTTGGTTGTACCAATAGATAGTTTATCCATCATATCGGATATTCCAGGAAATATATTCCCAAGGAGCACACCCAGTGCCATAGCGAGAAAGATCCAAAGGGTAAGGTATCGGTCCAGAAACTTCATTTTTACCTGCATAGTTTGTATTATTTAATTTGTGAAAAGACGTAAAACATTTCTGCAGCTATTTCTAAACTTCGGTTGTGATATACCTCATCCTGCTGGGGGGTGTTGTCCGACAATTTTGGATCTTCAAAGGTAATGGGTATCCGTTTCTCAGCACCGGGGATGAAAGGGCATCCGCCATCTGCCTGCGAACAGGTCATAATTGCTGCAAAATCAGACTGTGGATTGAATGGATCATCGTATTTTTTGGAAAATCCGATAATAGGCAGCGCATTGATATCGTACTTCAAGGCATAGATAGGGTTAGGAGCTTCTGAAATAATTTGAACATCCACGCCCTGATTTCGGAGTGTGTCGGCGATTTTTGGAAATAGTGCCGTCTCTTCCGTACCTCCAGAATAACAATATACTTTTGGTACCTGATAATGTGCTGCTGCAATCTGTGCCCAGACCTGGCATAGGTGACTGCGTCTCGAATTGTGCGTGCATATAAAGTTGAGGTTTATATCTTTGCCCAAATCCAATCTATGCTGAATGTATTCAACCAAAGGACGTAAGATGGGATTACGACCTTGGCTGATCTCCAATTTCTGAATGAACGAAATAGTATCGGTTAACTTTGAATACATAATAGATTTTTTTAACAACAGCCGGAGCCTGGTGTACAACTATTTGAATTAGATTCGACTACGTTCAGACGTTTCGGTATACCACAGGCGTCTTCCGCTAAGCATGCTGTGGTTTTACTCGTTAGAATAAAATGTTTACCATTAAAGTCCAGGCCATATTTTCCAATAGTGCCGCTTTGATACTCGACTTCAATCTCGTAGTCGCCAATGTTTAAGGTCTTTTCGGATAGTTCGATAATGTGCAATAATTTTCCTGGCTTCAATCTGTGCTCGTAGTCGTCTGCATTCCATAATTGGAAATTGACCGTGTTTTCTGTTCGTGTCACACCACCACAATCAATAAAGTGTTTATTGATTTGGCCGACTTCGGTCACATGAAAATTTTCTGGCACAAAAGAGCCGTCTTCCAATTGAAAAGCTACATTCTCCAGTGTAGGTAGAATTGTTTTGATTTCTGATAGTTTCATCGTGTTTTAAATTTAAGTATCGTTATATTACGATATAAGTGAGCAAAAAAAAGCAAGAGCAAAATAGACTGTTCATATTCATTTGCTTATGAATCAAGTCTAACAGCATTTAGTACTGCTTGCTGAAATTATTATAGCTGCAAAATATTGTTTCAATACGGCGAACGTTGACTCTTCTATGCAGTAACATATAGATGTACCTTCAATGCTACCTTTAATGAGACCTGCGTTTTTTAATTCCTTAAGATGTTGTGATATGGTCGACTGAGCCAAAGGCAGTTCATCTACAATATCACTGCAGATGCATGCATTAACTTTTAGAAGATGTTCTATTATCGCAATACGTGCAGGATGCCCCAATGCTTTCGCAATGTTGGCAATCCTATTTTGCTGATCGGTAAAGTGATTTGTTTTACTTACGCCCATAGTATCTTTGTGTATCGCAATATTACGATATATAGTTGAGCTATCAAAATAAAATTTAATTGCTATCATTTTTCGGACTGCTGAATTCTGGCCTAAATGCTAGTGGTTATGTTTTTTGTCCGTTTAGTAAAGTTTCTTTCTGTCGGTTTGTAATAAATAGATTTTACGTTATGGTCATATGTCCCTAATTATTTATTAATAACAACCTCTACTTGGTGTAGCAGACCATCATCGATTAATAGAATGGTATCTCCTTCACCTTGCTGATCATCTATTTTCCAGTGACTGAAAGGAGCGTCGAGACTCTGTAACAGGGTGATGTTGTAAGTCGTAGAATGGTATTTATAAGCGATATTTACCGATGGCCAAGTTAGCGGAAAACAGGGTTTAAACCGTAATCGGTTGACCGATAGTTCTAGACCAAGTAGCGAATTAATGATAAACTGGTACATCCAGCCAGAAGATCCCGTGTACCAAGTCCAACCACCCCTGCCTGGGTTTAATTCATTTGCATAGACATCTGCTGCCATTACATAAGGTTCCACTTTGTAGGTATCCACGGCGGCCAGATCTAACGTATGCGTGATAGGGCTTAACATATCAAATAATTCCCAGGTTTTTTTTCTGTTTCCCAATGAGGCAAAGGCCATTAAGCTCCATATTGCAGCGTGAGTGTACTGGCCTCCATTCTCTCTCACTCCAGGTATATAACCTTTTATATATCCTGGGTTGGGCTCATCTGACCTGTCAAAAGCAGGAGTAAGAAGCTGGATTATTTTTAGTTTTCTGTTTACTAAATGTTTATCCAGTGCATCCATTGCCTTCATCTTTCTGTCTTCAAGTCCCGCAGTGGAGAGCACAGACCAACTCTGGGCTATGGCATCAATTCGACAGTCTTTATTCTGTTTAGAGCCAAGCGGCGTACCATCGTCGAAATAAGCGCGCAAGTACCATTCACCATCCCAACCTTCAGTTTCAATAGCAGATTGAAGGGCGCTAGATTCCCGAGAGCAAGTTTCCGCAAACATAATATCATTACGGTTTTTAGCTATGCTTTCGAATCTGCGAAGCACGTCATAGAGAAAAAAAGCCAACCATACGCTCTCACCCATACCTCTATTTCCCACCCGGTCCATCCCATCATTCCAGTCTCCTGAACCAATCAATGGTAATCCATGTGTGCCATAATCGAGGCTACATGCTATTGCCTTTGTACAATGTTCGTATAAGCTTCCGCATCCATTCCCACTGACTGGCAAGTCATACAACGAATCCTCCTGAATATGTAATGGACGACTATCTAAAAAACCAACCACGACGTCCAGAAGTTCCATGTCTCCAGTAACTGCAATGTATCGTGATACCACATAGGGCAACCAAAGCCGGTCATCCGAGCATCGTGTACGCACACCTCTTCCTTCTGGTGGGTGCCACCAATGTTGTACATCGCCTTCCAAAAATTGTCTGGAGGCACTTAGTAGGATCTGTTCCCTAGCCAATTGGGGTTGGGTATGGAGTAGTGCTAATACATCCTGTAACTGGTCCCGGAAACCATAAGCACCTCCTGATTGATAAAAGCCACTTCTTGCAAATAGTCGACTTGCCATGGTTTGGTAGGTTAGCCAGCCATTTGCCAGTATGTTAGTCGCTGTATCTGGTGTATTTATTTTAATGGTATCGGTGATATTGTGCCAGTACGTTTTTGCTTCTTCCAGTGATCTTGCGTTTATGGAAGTATCAGATAGCTTTTGAAGTAGTTCATTTACTTCGTTGATATGGATTCCGGCACCTAGCTGAAAGGTGATTTCCCTTTCTTCTCCTTCTAATAAAGTGAATTTTGTTTGGATAGCGGCACAAGGATCCATAGCAGCCCCACGTCTTCCTGAGAGCTTCTTCCGGTATAAAGCTTGAGGATCTTTTAAATTTTTGTTTCTACCTATAAATTCTGCTCGATCTGTCGTGAAACTAAAGCCCGGTATATTCACCTTGAAGAATGCTACATAGTCAGAAAAGGCAGCATTATAATGATTTCTAAATAATAATGCACCTGATTTGCTGTCGAATTCTGATAGAATATGCATATTGGTCTTCGATCTTACATCTCCCAAGATGATCTCTACGAATCCTGTTGCCGATAGGTACCGCATTCTTCCCGAATTGTTTTTTATTTTCAGTGTGACAAATTTGATAGGTAGATCTTTATCTACATACACACACATTTCAGAAGATATACCTTGCTCCATACATTCAAACGTCGAAAAACCCAAACCATGTGTAACCCGGTAAACAGTCTTTGCAATAGCGGGAAAGGGCGATGGAGACCAAAAAATGCCGCTCTCCTCGTCTCGAATATAGAAGGCTTCGCCAGATACATCACTGATAGGGTCATTGTTCCAAGGCGTAATCCGATATTCATGCGCATTGATAAACCAAGTATAAGCCGACCCGCTCTCGGATATCACTGTCCCAAAGTTAGAGTTGGCAAGGACATTCACCCAAGGGAGAGGTGTGGTTTTGGTTCTATCGACCATAAAGCTGTAGCTGTTGCCAGCTCTTGAAAAACCGCCCATCCCATTGAAACATTGAAGATCAGTTGGAAGGGATATTGGTGGTGCAACACTGTTCATTACTTTTTGTTTTGTTTGCAGTAACGGGGGAAGGGCTATACCTGGGACTCGTCTGTTTATCTGTTCGGATAAGGATCCCTTGTCATCGTATATGATCACGCGAGCAATACTTTCGAAAAATATATGGTCTTGTGATGAAATCTGATCGACCGCTTGGATGTATACTTTTCCAGGTTTAGTGCTGGATGGTATTAAAGCTGATATTTGTTCATGAGAAATATTTCGATAGGAACCATAGTCTTCGTTCCATATCACTAGATCAACAGCTAGTCCTTTTAGTTGCCAATAGGAGTGAGCTTGGATCATTTGCCTTACCAGATCGATGTTTCCTATATCGGTGATGCGTAATAATACTATCGGAAGATCACCTGATATAGAGTAGTTCCATAAGCTTGGTTGTCCTTTGACATTTTTTAGTATCACAGATTCGTCTGCGCGTAAATCGGCGTTGGCATATATAAGCGAAGCAGCTATTCGGTCATACAATTGAGCGTCTCCTTCTGTTGCGTTGATTTGTCGTAGTAATACCTGATTGTGCGTCCAAAAGAGTTCAAAAGCACGGTTTTTTAGGTGTTGGTCTTGATACTTGCGCATTAGATTCTCACATGCGTCGTTGCCATCACAAATCCCGTATATCAAATCAAAAGTAGCTGTCTGACCAGGTTTGATATGGATTCTATATCGAATGGCCATCACAGGATCAAGAACATCTCCCTGCGCACCTGAAAGCAGCTTTGTATCCATGGCCTGTGGATGGACTAAGGTTTTTCCCCGGCCTATAAAACGCATTCGGTCTGTTTCGTAGGATATTTCCTCTATCTCGGCACCTTTTACATCCATTAGATGAAATACCCAAGGAGATTTTTCTTCTACCGAACGCGGCCTCCGGGTACAAATTATAGCTTTATGTTTGGTTACAATTTCAGTCTGAACAAATAGATTGCTGAATACTGGATGAGCTTCATCAGAAGCCTGGCTAGCAATTACGACCTCGCAATAACTGGTTATTTCTAGCACGCGAATAGATTGTGTTTTATTCAAAATCCTGATCCGGCGCATTTCGGTGTCATCTTCAGGTGAGATGATAACCTCCGTTTTGGTTTCTATGCCTTGATCGTGTCGCTTGAACTCCACATGACCATGTGAAAATACCGCTCCATAATCTTTGGGCGGATAAAGTGTCGGTTGATAGGTGTTGGACCAAAAAAATCCGGTATCCACATCTTTGATATAGCAAAATATACCATGGTGGTCTCTAGTAGCGTCTTCTCTCCAGCGGGTTATAGCTATCTCGTTCCATCGACTGTAGCCGCCACCGGCATTGGTTATCATCACTTGATAACGGCCATTGCTGAGCAGTTGAATTTCGGGCATGGTAGAGTGGGGCGTGGCAATGTGCCGGATTTCAACATCAGCTACTTTTGCGTGTGTTTCTATCAAGTCGGCTGTGTGTGCATAAAATAGCGTAGCTCTTGGGATACGTTCCTGAAGTAACAACAGCGTGGCTTGAAACCGAAGCTCGGAGACGAAGCGTTCTTGCATAGGTTTGTTGAGTAAGGTGTAGGCAAGTGACAGCAAGCCCATACCTTGATGGTGGACCATATAGCTTTGTATCAAGCTATACTTGCGATCTCTTGATAGGCGGCTAGGGGTATAGTCAATGGCTTCGTAGAAGCCAAGCTCTCCTTCAAATCCTTGGTTTTCTAGCAATTTTAGGTTATTGCAGGCCTTCTCAGGAGACATTAATAAGGCTAGCATAGATGCATAGGGGGCAATAACCAGATCTTCTTCGAGGCCTCTTTTGAGACCAAGTCCAGGGACACCAAATGCGCGATACTGGTAGTTGAGATCGGCATCTACCATATTATAGGCCGACTCAGAAATTCCCCAAGGCGTATTCCGTTTCCTGATATAATCGATTTGCCGTTTTACCGTAGCTCTGCTGGTTTGGTACAGTAGTGTGTTTTTGTAAGAGGGCATGACCAGCTGTGGCATCAGGTATTCAAACATTGAACCACTCCAGGATAGTAATATAGGTTCGCCTCCGAAGTGTGTCAATAACCGACCGAGTGCAAACCAGCTTTCTTGCGGTATTTTCCCTTGAGCGATAGCGACAAAAATTCCTAGCCTTGCTTCCGACGCCAGCAGATCATAGTATGTGTTTTCTTTCTTTTGTTCTTCCACATTATATCCGATTCGTAACAAGTTAGTCGATTTATCGAACAGAAAATCATATTCTACCGTACTCAGTTGTTCGCATTGGTCACTCAATAGGTGGATTAAGTCGCGTCTTTCTTTTGCCTGCTGGGCTGCGCGTATTATGCATTCCTGCAGTGCATTTAACCAATCATTCTCTTCAACTGTGTTCTCCATGCCTGCAAAGTGATCGCAAAACCGGGCTAGTTGCTCCGGCATCTTTATTAATGATGATATAGAAGGGATGTGATCTATCTCAGCGAGCTTTATAAATTTCTCTGGAATTGGCATTAGATCAAGCCAGGGAATTTGATTTCTCACATCGTCAATCGCGTATTTGATCTGTATAGATAGCCTACTTGTCCATCTTTTATAAGCTGTTTCATCTTTGACAGACAAATTATTCAATTTGTTTACGAGTACAAGCAGTTTGCTTAAGTTAGTTTTTATAGTAGCTAAGGTAGCTTTTACTTTCATTGCGGCATTCAGTACACTATCCATCTCATCTATTTTTGCCATATCATCTATCCCTACATATTCTCGAAGCACCGCTAGGGTGGTGTGCAATCCCTTATATACTCGTTGGCTAAATATAGGTTCGTTCACAAGACCTAAAAGTCCCTGTCGTAAAGTGAGCAAATGGCCTAATAGATTGCCACTATCTACGGATGAGACATAGCGTGGTTTTAAAGGTTCCAACGAACGCGTGTCGTACCAGTTATAAAAGTGACCTTTAAATCGTTCGAGCAAGAATAATGTATTTAACGTACTTCCAGATCTGTTTATTAGCTCTCCATTGGAGACGAATCCAAAGTCATAAGCAGTTAGGTTGGCCAGTAATGCCATGCCTATATTGGTTGGTGAGGTACGGTGTGCAATGCGTTCTACGGGTTGCTCTTGGTAGTTATCTGGCGGAAGCCAGTTTTCTTCAGCGGTTACAAACTGCTCAAAGAAAGCCCAGGTTTTTCGAGCCACTTTATGAAGAAATAACGATTGATCCTTTGATAGGGTTGTACTTTCTTCTTTGATCGGCCTGTTTAAATACCAAGAAATAGCGGGAGCCAGCATCCACAGGATCAATATAGGAAAGGCTACAAAAAAGACGCTAGAATTGATGTATAAAAACAAAACAATACAAATAACGGTCAATAGCGGAGTTATCCACATGGATCTGTAGAATACCCACAATAACTTATAGTGCGGATGTTGGGCGATCGCTGCTGAAGAGGTCCACTCTAATAGGTTCTTACGACTTACCATGACGCGCCAGTTGGCTCGTATAATCGCATCGGTAAACACGAATGCTTCATATGGTAATACTGCAATCCCAAAAATAAAGCGGATGAGCGTGTTTCTTACTGATGTCGCTACTTCTTTCAGATGTGCATTTAGCGTGAGGTCTATGGGTTTATGTAGGAGTTGCCATAGTGCAGCGGCCATTACTGGCAGGAGAATAATGAAAGATACGGTTAATGTCCAGAGCCAAGGGAAGGGCAGTATTGTCCAACCCATCAGCAGCATTGTAATTAATGTCTGTGGCAGAAGGCTTCTTCTGAGATTGTCAAAAATCTTCCATTTGGATAATAAAGACAATTTATTTCTTCGCATACGGCCACTTCTAGTGGTTACAAAAGGCAATGTCCAGGCAGCGATCTGCCAATCACCTCTCGTCCATCGGTGGCGCCGTTTTATATCGGCCTCGTATTGCATCGGATTTTGTTCGTAAAATAAGATATCGCTGACCAGTCCAGCTCTTGCATAACATCCTTCTACAAGATCATGGCTAAGGATGCGGTTGTCCGGAAAGACTTTGTGAACGCTTTTTTCAAATATGTCTACATCATAAATTCCTTTACCGATAAATGAACCTTCTGCAAAAAGATCTTGGTATACGTCCGAAGAGACCTGCGTATAGGGGTCTATACCAAAAATATCGCCTTGCATACGGAGATACAACGAAGCTTCAGATTTAGGTATACCTGAAGCAATTCGGGGTTGTAAAATGCCGTAGCCTTCTGTAACGCGTTGCTTTTCGCGGTTGTAGACGGCTTGGTTAAGCGGGTGGGTCATTGTTGCTATCAACTTCCAGGCTGCATCTCTAGGCATTTGGGTGTCCGAGTCTAATGTAATAACATATTTGACCTTCGTTAATATATCAAATCTGCCAATAATGACGGAGAATACGTTAGACCCCAATCCTCTTATCAGCTTATTCAGTGCGGCCAGTTTTCCTCTTTTTCGTTCATACCCCATCCATTTTTTTTCTTTGGGGTTCCAGGTTCTAGCACGATGAAAGAGAAAAAATATATCGTGGTCAGACGGACTATACTTCAGATTTAGCGCATTGATTTTGTCAGAGGCTGTTTGAAGTAAGAGATGGTCTCCGGATAAGCTTTCGGTCGGTGCATCTTTGAAGTCGGTCAACAGGCCAAAGTGAAGATGTTCTTCTTTATTGGCCAAAAAATGTATCTCTAGTGCCTCCAGCTGCTCTTCGATATATCCTTTACTAAGAAGGAGTGTAGGGATCACGACCAAGCTTCGGTATTCAGAGGGGATACCAGAAGAGAAGTCCATCCTTGGGAGTAATTTTGGTTTGACACACAATGTGGATATCCAGTTAATTAAAGAGATGACTAGCTGTGCAGATCCCAGTAAAAAAGTAAGCGCAATCCAAGCTAATAGTATTGTTTTTTTTATACCGTGCCAATAGGTTAGATAGAACATCCCTCCCGCAGCGATCAACGTCAATAAGAAGATAAGGGATAGATAAATAAACAAAGGCCTTTTTTCAATGGTACTATTTAACCGTTGTTTCCATGTGTAGCGCATATTGACCTCACGTTCGAGTTTATTTCGGCCGGCATCGATTAAGTAATATCCTATGTGCTTTGTTTTATATATTTGATCGTTGTTAGGATGGTCCGCTTTGGAAAGCTGAAGTGCTTTTTCTGCCACTTCCGTTTCAGAGAGCGAGGAAGACTTAGCGATAGATTCCACGACGTGTCTGTATCTATCGCGTGTTGCGAAGTCCATTAGTGGATAAGTTTCTGAAATATCTTGCCGCAACACCTGTTCTACTGTACTCAATTTTTCTACAAATTCATGCCAGTCTGTTGTATCCAGAAAGTGTAGCGTTCCTATGCTGTTACGGATCGAGACCTGTCGTGCGGCTTGCTTCTGGTTTTCAGATCGTATGAGTTCCATACTGTTGGTTCCTATTCTACCAAGTTGCTGTTCGATCCAGCTCAATGGGAGTGCCAAAGCCGAACCCTTCCCCTGAAGTTTTCTTGTAATACCTGCTACAAAAGGAGCATTTAACTCCGGCTTTGACTTGGCCATATCCGCGATAGTTACAATTAGATCATTAGGTTCTTCCTGTAGCGTATCCATCAGTTTTAAAGCCCAATAGTCGGCCAGATTATTGTCAATCATGTCCAGTGCCACCTTCATAGCTAATCTCCGCAAATTCTCAATGACAGCAAGTCGCAGCATGATAGGGATTGCCCATAGTTCGCCAAGGGTCAATGTTGCGATAGATTGATAAGATGACATGAAGTCCATTAGACTTTTCATTCCTACCCATGCATCACTATGTGAGATGTTTTCCAATACGATGCCATATACCCGGGGCAACCCTATCGAAATGCCGTTTGCTAACGAAGGTAACCCTTCACTATATCCTTTGGGTAAGTGCTTTCGGGCAATTACAATTTGTTCCGCTATAAAGTAGAAATTGTCGAGTAACCATTCCGCTGCCGGAGTTATAGTTTTGTCCGTTTTAAGACCTTCTAATAGTAGGTTACGCACCTCCAGCAATGTTTTTTCATTGTCATCCAGTCTTTTTAGTAGTTGATCACTAACGTTTTTATCCGATAGTTTATGTGATTTAGCTAATTTCTTAGCGAGATCGATCATCTGCTCATTGTTGAAAATATCGGATCTAAAGGATTCATCTGTACCGTTATTCCAGTAGTTATAGTTCTTCTGGAAATATCCTTTCAATCGGGATAGCATTTCTAAAACGGTATTTGTATCCACTTTCATATTATGATCAGTATTAAAAAAGCAACTCTGATTTTATTTTTGATGCGTTTTAAGAGAAGTTTATTTGTTAAGAGTTGTTCTTTGAGTAAGATTTATCGGTGATGAAAAAAGATCAGAAGTAAAAGGATAACAATGATGTTTAATTTTTGTTTTAACTATTTAAAAATAATACTGTTATGCTGTTGTTTTTGATGGTAATGGAATCTAAAAGTCTAATTAATGGTATACACACTTTATAGGACACTGCCTCGAGATTGTTCCATTTTTGCTTCATCTTCTGGCTCATTTGCATCATTGCCTAGCTAATTTGATATAGCGGCTAGCACAAAAGGACTCTTAAAATGATATGTATCTTCATCGAGATAGGCATTTACATAAGTGGAAACGTATAGGGAATCACGTTTGCCCAATATGTTGGCATGAAAATAAAGTGCTTTTTTACAGCGATGGTACATTTCGGATATGATCTTCTCAACGCCTTGTGTTAAAAGGCTGAAAAGTTGATTAATTTAATGTACAAGAAGCTGTAAATAATAAAATTAGCGGTTTGTGGCCACAATCGGAATGACTTCTTTTAATACTTTCTAGGTAAATTTTTGTTTAATACTGTAACATTTCCCTCGTGCGAGCTACTAACTAAGTAACTAATTACAAAATTATTCAAAATATGAGCTTAAAAATTAACCAACTGACAAAGACTTATAGTAATGGTGTACGTGCACTTGATGGTATAGATTTAGAAATTGGCGTGGGGATGTTTGGGCTTTTAGGACCAAATGGGGCCGGTAAATCTTCTTTGATGCGTACGATAGCTACCTTGCAATCTGCAGACGCTGGCTCCATCTTGTTTAATGGTGTGGATGTATTTGCCAGTCAGATGGATTTTCGAAAGGTATTGGGGTATTTGCCGCAGGATTTTGGTGTTTATCCGAATTTGTCGGCAGAGGAGTTGCTGTCCTATTTTGCGCAGCTAAAAGGAATATCCTCCGCTTCAGACCGAAAGAAAATAGTGAAAGAAGTCCTGGAAGTAACCAATTTGTATGACGTTCGGAAGAAAAGTGTGAGTGGTTATTCAGGTGGGATGAAGCAACGTTTCGGTATCGCTCAGTTGTTATTGAATAAACCCAAACTTATTATAGTTGATGAGCCTACAGCAGGGCTAGATCCGGCTGAGCGCCATCGGTTCTTGAATGTATTGAGAGAGATCGGTACATCCAATACGGTAATATTTTCTACGCATATCGTGGATGATGTACGTGAGTTGTGCCATGAATTGGCTATTGTGAATGGAGGCCGTGTGCTGTATCGCGGTACTGCGCAGGCTGGAGAAGAAGCCTTACGGAGAAAAATCTGGAGTACGGTGATTTTGAGAGACGAGTACGAGGCATTAAGCAACGAAAAAAATGTGATTTTTGCTAACTATAACCCGGACAATACCCTGAATGTACGCGTATATAGTGAAGAGAGCCCAGGGGACAACTTTTCAATAGCCAAGCCGATTTTAGAAGACGTATATTTTGTTTCACTTAAAAACGATACGGCTCATGTTTAGTACTATTTTTAAGTTTGAAATCAAGCGTTGGCTTAATACGCCGGCCCTTTATATTTATTGCTTTGTCTTTTTTATCTTGTCGATATTCGTGATGGCATCGGCGTTAGGTATGTTTGATGGAGCGACAGGTACAACTTCAAGTCCGATCAAAGTCAATTCACCATTGAATATAAACGGTTTTTTAAACGGACTATCTACTTTTGTATACTTTTTACTACCTACGATCATAGGAGCTGCCGTATATCGAGATTTTAAATATCAGGTACACAGCGTTTTGTTTTCCTATCCGCTGACAAAAGGAACCTATTTGTCTGCCAAGTTTCTGAGCGCATTAGTCATTACCATTTTGGTGGTTTTTACAACTATAATTGGGTTCGTTGTAGCCCAGTATCTGCCTGGTATCAATAAGGACTTGCTAGGTCCTACGCGTGCTTGGGCATATTTACAGGCCTTGGTGCTGTTGGTTATTCCCAACTTAATACTATTTGGCGCAATGGTTTTTGGTTTGGTAACTTTCAGTCGGAATATTTATGTGGGCTTTATCTTTGTCCTTCTGTTATTTGTATTCCAATCATTGTTGAGTACATTGACACAGGATATGGACAATAGGTATCTGGTAGCACTTCTTGATCCTTTTGGTTTCGAACCTATTCAGTATTATACTAAATACTGGACTATTGAAGAACAAAATACGAAGGATTTACCATTTATGGGGGTAGTATTATATAACCGTTTGATATGGTTAGGCGCTGCTGCACTAATTCTAGGGTTTGTTTATTACACATTTTCATTTGCACAAAGCGTCTTTACGTTTTCTCGAAATAAGAAAGGTGATCGCGTAGTCAAAGATAATTTTGGCAGCATTATCCGAGTGAAATTATCGGATGTTAACTACAGTTTTTCTTTTCTTTCTTACTTAAAAGTAGCGTGGAATATTTCGCAATACGACTTTAGGTATATAGTTCGTAATTGGACTTTTATTGTCATTATGGTGATTACAGTGCTTATGGTGCTTGTAGTTGCCTCTACCGCTGGGCAGATGTATGGTACGGAGACTTACCCTGTAACCTGGAAAATGCTTGATACAATAGGGGGGGTATATAGTTTCTTTTTACAGATTCTGATTTTTCTTTTTGCAGGTATGCTCATCCAAAGAGCTCAAACAGATCGGATGAATCTTTTGATTGATGCTACCGCAGTTCCTAACTGGACAATGTTACTTTCCAAGTTTTTAGCATTGTTAAAAATGACCTGCCTTGTACTAGTAATTAGTATGCTTTCGGCGATCATGTATCAGATGTATCAAGGATACTATCACTTTGAAATAGGGAATTATGTAAAGGAACTTTTTGGCTTAGATATGATGAAGTATCTAATTCTTATCTTATTTGCCTTATTTGTTCAGTCCCTGTTCAAAAATTACATGGCAGGATTTATGCTGTGTCTGTTCGTTACTATCGGAGTACCGATGCTTTCTAAGATTGGCGTAGAACAAGCTATATTTAAGTTCAATAGTGGCCCGGGCTATAGCTATTCCGACATGAATGGGTATGGGATGTTTAAGGACTATATGATTTATAAAATCTATTGGTTACTGTTTGCTATGGTGCTGACATGCATGGCACTTTTGTTTTGGAAACGTGGCATACTATCCAGTGCAAAAGAACGGTTGACAATTGCTAGACTACGTTTTAAACCAGCGATCTACCTGCCGCTGATTGTTTTTTTGGGTTCGTTTCTCAGTTTGGGGGGAGCTATTTATTACCATAACAATGTTTCGGAGCGCTATGTATCACAAATAGAGAAGGAGTTGGAACGTGTTACCTACGAACGCCAGTATAAACATTATCATAAGCATGCTCAACCTCGAATTGTTGATACCAAAGTCCTTTTGGATATTTATCCAAGTGAACGAAATTATTATGCAGAGGTACTTTTTAAAGTTGAAAACAAAAGTAAAGTAGCTATCGACACATTGTTAATCAACTATTCGGAGGATCTGCAACATATGGAAATAGGTAATGATGCACATCTGGTAAAACGGGATTCACTATTGTACGTCAATATTTATGCCTTGCGTAAACCTTTAATGCCAAAGGAGAGCATGGAGATAAAAAGTGTATTGAAGAACAAAGCAAATACATTTTTGAAAGATAAATCTCCTATTCTGGAAAATGGAACATTTCTTAATAATAGCTTGTTCCCAAGTATCGGCTATAGCGATAGTTACGAATTGGTGGATAATGAAGTGCGCGCAAAGTATAAACTGCCAAAGCGAGATCGTATGGCCGATCCAACGGATAGCGCTGCGCTAGCTAATACATATATTTCTAATGAAGCTGACTGGATTCAGTTCGAGACTACAATTAGTACTGCTGAGGATCAGATTGCCTTGGCACCGGGCTATCTGATCAAGGAGTGGGTGAAGGATGGACGGCGGTATTTTCACTATAAGATGGATCAGAAGATGTTAAATTTTTATTCATTTATTTCTGCGCGATATGCTGTTAAGAAAGAGAAGTGGAATGGAATTAATCTGGAAATCTATTATCATAAGGATCATACGTTTAATTTGGATCGAATGATGACATCTATGAAAAAATCCTTAGGATATTACGGAGCAGAGTTTAGTCCTTATCAATTTCAGCAAATGCGTATTGTTGAGTTCCCTCGTACGCATGGTACTTTTGCTCAGGCTTTCGCTAATACAGTACCTTTTTCGGAAGCAATCGGTTTTATAGCTAAGGTGGATGATGATAATCCTGATCAGGTAGATTATCCATATTCGGTGACTGCGCATGAACTGGCACATCAATGGTGGGCACATCAAGTGATAGGAGCCAACGTAAAAGGAGCTACAATGCTATCCGAGTCTCTGGCCGAGTATAGTTCGCTAAAAGTTTTAGAGCATACCTATGGAAAAGGACAGATGCGTAAATACCTTAAAGAAGGATTAGATAGCTATCTACGTGGCCGGACTATGGAACAATTGAAGGAAAATCCATTGATGTTTAATGAAAATCAGCAATATATACACTATAATAAAGGGTCGTTGGTGATGTATGCAATGAGTGATTTTCTTGGTGAGAAGGTATTCAATTCATTTTTAAAGCAATATATCGCTCAGGTGGCATTTCAAGATGCGCCTTATACGACCTCATTAGAATTTGTTGATCTCTTGAAAAGAAATACCCCGGATTCCCTACAATACGCTATTAAAGATATGTACGAGACTATTACTTTATACGATAATACAATGCGGAAAGTAACTTTCAAGAAAATAACAGAAGGTAAATATCAGCTAGAGATTGAATTTAATGTAGCAAAGTACCGTGCAGATGACAAAGGGAAGCGTGTGTATAGCGAAGGACGCAATGCCATGGATAGTCTGAAAACTACGATTGACGGTAAAGAGATTGTATCATTACCCTTGGCGGACTATGTGGAGATCGGTGTTTTTGCAGAACCTAAGAAATCGGATCATGGTTTTCAGACGGAACAGGCAATCTACCTGGAAAAACATAAAATAAATAAGATCGATAATAAAATTACGCTATTTGTGGACAAAAAGCCATTTGAGGTAGGCGTAGATCCTTATAATAAATTGATCGATACCAACTCGGAAGATAACCGAAAACGTATTTAGTACACTGTTGTTTTTTTTAAGGGAGGCAATTTTAGAATTAGCCTCCTCTTTTTTTGAAAATGTTTGTTTCCAAGCTCATCAAGGGCCCTAATGATGCAAAGTCATCATGAAAGTTCTTATAAAATACCGAAATGCTTTAAAGCATTCCAGATGCCATCATTATCGACATCATCGGTAATATGATCTGCTATGGCTTTTACCTCGGGATTAGCATTGCCCATAGCTACGCCTAAGGCAACATGTTGGAGCATGGTGATATCGTTACCGCCATCGCCAAAAGCTATTGTTTTGGATAGATCAATGCCATAATGTTCGCAAAAGATATCGACACCTACTTTTTTACTTTGTCCTTTCGGGTTGACATCCGCAAATAGTGGTGTCCAACGGGAAGCAAGTGAATTGGGCATCACCTCGGTCATAAATTGATCTTCTTCTTCTGGCCCCATGAAGATATTGGTCTGAAGGATAGAATCATGCTCTACATTGTTCATGTCGACCAATGGTGGGACTGGAAGGTTGAGGTGGGCGTACATTCCCGCGATCTCGGGGGTGACATCATGTATGCTGACTTCTTTTTCTGACATAAATGAAAAACTCAATGATCTTTCACCGACATATCTCAGAAGGCTTTCTATGTCTTTTGGATCAATGGCTTTTTTGAAAAGGATATGTCCTTCTTTGGAAACACAATAACCGCCATTGAAGGTAATATATCCATCGAAGTTTAAGTACTTAACGTGGTCTATACTATTAATAGATCGCCCGGTGGAAAGTATGGTTTTAATTCCTTTAGCTTGTAATTGTGCTAGAGCTTCTTCTGTAGAGGGAGACACTTCATGTGTCTTGAAACTTAGTAAGGTACCGTCAATATCAAAGAATACGGCTTCAATTTCTGGATTCTGCATAGTAAATCTGAGTCTATTTCAAACTTAGATAAAATGCTTTGCATTGGCGAATGTTTATTGTAAAATGATGTAATAACCATCGAAACCAATTAAGGTCGAACGTAAACTAACTATGGTTGTATCGGAAACAACCATGGTCAACAACAAACCAACCCTAGTCCAATAAAAACAGACTACGGTCAATCCCTAAATCACCAAGTTAGAATATAAATAAGTGAACAATGATTTTGTATCTTTGTAGCCTAAAATTATTATCTGTAAAATGGCAGTATCTTCTTTTATCGAAAAGTTAAGACAAAGTATAACACAGGAAAGTTTCATAAAGTTATCCCTGGGGAACTATCAAGGCACCGAAAATGGGCTGAAGCAAATCCATGTAAAACTCGTGTCTATAAAACGGGAGTTGCACCTGTCGTTTACTTTCCGTCATAAGACGAAAGATATCACGAAGAACTTTGCGGTGGAAGCTGGCTTGTTGCAAATCACTGAATATCTAAATTTGGGACAATTTAAAGTGGCGACACTTTTTACAGCCAACGCTAATGTTGTGTGCCAGATGAATAACAAAGGGGAGTGGTCTGAACGGATTGAAAAAGCGACGGCGAAGAAGACGCAATCGATGAGTCACGATGTCCAAAAGAAACGAAAGATTGGATCTGCTAACAAGCCCTATCTCCACGCTTTGCGGCTGACGGATCAGAACGGTGAAGTATACAACGCCGCTCAGGACAAATGGAAACAAATTAACCATTATATAGAACTGTTAAGTAATTCGCTGAATAATCTGCATTCGGATGATAGAATCAATGTTGTGGATATGGGAGCTGGTAAAGGGTACTTAACGTTTGCGTTGTATGATTATCTTAATAATGAACTCAAGAAAAAAGCCTTTGTAGAAGGTGTTGAATATCGACGTGATCTCGTCGAGTTATGTAATGGGATCGCTGGACAAGCTGGTTTTGATGGCCTGCATTTTTCGCAAGGAACGATCGATGCGTATGAGGCTTCTGTTAAACTTGATGTGTTGATCGCGCTACATGCCTGCGATACCGCTACCGATGATGCTATCTACAAGGGAATTCAAAATCAGGCAAAGCTTATCGTTGTAGCCCCTTGTTGTCATAAGCAGGTGCGTCGGGAATTGGAACTGGTCAAGGCCAAAAATGAATTAGATTTTATGACGAGACACGGCATCTTTTTGGAAAGACATGCCGAAATGTTGACCGATAGTATTCGTGCGCTTATTCTCGAATACTACGGATATCAGACCAAAGTCATGCAGTTTATTTCAGATGCACATACCCCCAAAAATGTAATGATCGTCGCGGAAAAGCGGGAGATAAATACGGAAAAGCAGCAGGAAATAAAGAAGAAACTTCAGGAGCTGAAAGCTTATTTTGGAATTCGGACACACTATTTAGAAAAAATCTGTAGTTTTTAACGATCAAGGTCGTGATGAGTTACCTTTCGTAAAGTTCCAGGGGTAATCCATCGGGATCTTGAAAAAAGGTAAATCTCTTGCCCGTGAATTCATCTGTTCGGATGGGTTCTGCGACTATGTTATTGGCTTTTAGTTTTTCTATCCATGTTTCTAACTGATCCACTGCGAATGCGAGATGCCGTAGCCCTAAGGCTTCTGGATAGGAGGGGCGTGGTACATGTGTGGGAAATGAAAATAATTCAATGATATAATGTTCATTGATGGCCAGGTCCAGTTTGAATGAATCCCGTTCTTCCCTATATGTCTCATTTAAAACCGATAATCCTAAGATCTTTGTATAGAAACTCTTGGACCTGTGGTAGTTACTAACGATAATAGCAATATGATGAATACCGGTTATCTTCATCTCAAAATAAGGTAGGTGGAGTGTTGTTTTTTTGATCTCCTGGTTTTTGTGGGATATTTAATTTAATTCCTAAGGCCTTATTCAGTTTTTCGATAAAATGAGCCGCTAGTAGTGGAGACTCCACTTCAATATTTTGATGGATAAAAAAGTACAGTTGTTGTAAGCCTGCCTCTTTCCATTGTAGGATGGTTTTGATCCATTCATCTAATCTGGTATAATCCGAGGGATGGTTTGCTCCTACATAGCGTACAAAAGCGGTGGGAGTAGTAAGACGCATATGCATCATGTCGCGCCTTCCTGCCGTATCAACCAGTACATTTGTTTTGTTGGTTTCTTCCAAAAGCTGATAAAATCGTTCAGCGATATCTGCAGAAAACCATTCTTCATTACGGACCTCTACTGCTAAAGGATAACCCTTAGGGAAATTTTTTAGAAAAGCCTCTAAACGGTCAAAATCCTTGGGTTTGAAGTTATCTATAAGCTGAAGAAAAGCCATTCCTAGTTTTTCCTCAAATAATACGGTAGAGTCTACAAATGCGGCGACTTTCTCATCCGAATTAAGCAATCTTCCAAAATGACTGATAGATTGCGGTATTTTTGGGAAGAATTTGAAGCCTTCGGGTGTTTTATGTTTCCAGGTCTCCACCTGATCTTTAGAAGGAGAGTTATAGAACGTAGCGTTTAACTCGATTGCGTTGAATTGGGTAGAGTAATAGGCCAATTCGTCTTTAGTACCCCGAGGATAAAATCCTTTTAAATCATTTTTATTCCATTTGGCACAGCCCACATATACTTCCATGGGTTTGTCTTGTTTATTACGCTGGAGTAAATCAAAGGTCTCTTGCGGGGTGTCAGGTATTGTAAAATCAATAAGGGAAGGATCTGCTACTTGTCCAAATTTCATAATAGGGAACTCGTTTATATTTTTAACAAAACTGCTGTAAAAATAAGCAGTTTTGTTGTAGAATCCCAATAGGACTTTAAAAGGTGTTAAGTTAATTTATAGCCGTTGTGATATTTTGCTTTTATCAAGGTGTTGGCCTCTGGGATGTCAAATTTCTTTTTGAGTGGATCCCAATGTATTTTTTTACCTACACGGTAGGCAATATTGCCCATCTGAGAAAAAATGGCGATGTGGGCACCAGCCTCTACAGGAGCATTAACTGCTTTGGGATCACGACGGCGTATTGCTTCAACAAAATTTGTGGTGTGTTTGTCCAACCCATTATCCAGCGGTTTTTGAAGTGGAATTGCTTCCATCTTGTCTTTTTCCGGAATAACTTCCCAACCTCTCCTATTGAGAACCAAAGTCCCGTTTTCGCCGACAAAAGCAACACCGTGATCCCGTTCATAAGGCCCTAAGGTTATTCCTTTGGTGTGTTCCCACACGATATTAAAATTGTCAAATTCGTAAACTGTATTTAAGGTGTCAGGAGTCTCTGAAGCATCGGTAGGATAGGCAAATTTTCCTCCCGAGGATATAATTGATTTAGGTTCAGATACCTGCATGCCCAATAACGCATAGTCTAGCATATGCACACCCCAGTCTGTCATTAACCCTCCGGCATAATCCCAAAACCAACGAAACTCAAAATGAAAGCGATTTGCGTTGAACGGTCTTTTCTTTGCCGGGCCTAACCATAGATCATAGTTGACATCCAACGGTGCCACCGTATCTTCAACGATAGGGATGCCTTGTTTCCAACTGACATAAGACCAGGCTTTGACGATTCTAATTTTGCCGAGCTTGCCCGAATGAACGAAACTGATTGCATCAGCAAAGTGTTGTTGACTACGTTGCCATTGCCCGACCTGCACAATGCTGTTGTGTTTTTTTGCCGTTTCCACCATCACATTACATTCTTCTATGCTGTTGCCTAATGGTTTCTCTACATATACGTGTTTTCCGGCTTTACAAGCATCCATCATCTGTAGCGCATGCCAATGATCCGGTGTACCAATGATTACAGCATCTACTTCTTTTGAGGTGAGTAGATCTTTGTAGTTTTCGAAAGTCTGTACCTTAATCCCCCGTTGCGCAAGTTCGGTTTCCCTCTTTTTGAGGACATTGGCATCGACATCACATAATGCTGTGCATACAACATCAGGGTGCTTGATAATGGAATTTAAATTTGACCACCCCATTCCATTGATTCCAATCGCTGCTACCCGTACTTTATTTTGTTGAGCGGAAAAGGATGGAAGTATAGGGGTGAGTAAAGTGGATCCACCTATTAAGGCGGCATTTTTTAAGAATAATCTTCTTTTCACGGTTTATAGTATAATAGGGTTCGTAACTGTTTTAAATAAGTAGGTTACATTACTTATTTATACAAACCTACATAAATTCGCTTTTATGCGCAATACAATTGCGTAGTAAAATAAAATCGAATTTTGTAGCTTTCCTCATCAATTTAGATTCTTTTATATTGAGGAAATGGCCAAAAAAGACAAGTACTTAGTGACAGTCCGATTTGGCAGGGGATGTCACTAAGTATTTCTTGAATGCATACTGTCGACTGTTTGTTACAGCTTCTTTAAATTAAGACGTAATGAATTTGCTATCACAGAAACCGAACTTAAACTCATAGCTGCTGCTGCTATCATTGGAGACATCAGCATCCCAAATACGGGGTAAAGCAAGCCTGCAGCAATCGGTATTCCTATCACATTGTAAAGAAAAGCAAAGAGTAAATTCTCCTTAATGTTTCGCATCATCATGCGGCTTAAGTCAATCGCTTTGGAGACGCCTCTTAGTTCGCCTTTAAGTAAGGTAATGTCCGAGCTCTGTATGGCCACATCGGTACCAGAGCCCATGGCTATGCCCACATCTGCCTGAGTGAGGGCGGGCGCATCATTTATACCGTCGCCAGTCATTGCTACAATCTTACCTTCTCCTTGCAGTCTCTTTATTTCATGGAGCTTGTCCTGCGGTAACAGTCTTGCTTTAAAGGAATTAATTCCTGTTTCTTTGGCCACAGCCTGGGCAGTAAGTTCATTGTCTCCTGTAAGCATTAGGACTTCTATTCCCAAGCTTTGCACATGCGAAATTATTTCTTTCGCGTTAGCTTTTATCTTATCCCGGACAGCTATAAAACCGGAGTATTCATTACCTACTGCGAGATAAGAGACACTGGATCCCTCTGACTGTAATCGACTTACCTTATCTTTTGTTGGAGAGGGGATTTCAATTTTATTGTCGTTGAGTAGGGCTTCATTACCTAAAAGTACAGCGGTACGGTCTAGTGTAGCTGATACGCCTTTACCCGTGACATTTGTAAAGTCACTAATAGGGGATAGAGGTATAGATTCAGCTTCAGCTTTGTTGACCATAGCCTCTGCAAGTGGATGTGAACTTTGTTTGTTGATAGAAGCGGCAACCTTTAGAATGTGATTGTCTATCGTCCCGTTTTTATTCTCATAGGTGGTCACCTCAGGTTTTCCTTCTGTTATGGTGCCCGTCTTATCCAAGATAAGATAGTCTATTTTTCGAAGTTGCTCTAAGGCTTCCGCTTTTTTAACCAATATTCCATTTTTTGCTCCCTTTCCAATACTCACCATAACCGACATCGGTGTAGCCAATCCTAAGGCACAGGGACAGGCAACTATTAGAATGGCTAACGCATTGGTGATGGCGTAGGCTAGTCGATCTTCCACTCCGCTTAACATCCAAATGATAAAAGTAGCGACTGCTATGAGAATAACTATAGGGACAAATACTTTTGAAATCTTGTCCGTGAGCTTTTGTATAGGAGCTTGACTTCTACTCGCATCATTGACTAGTTGTATGATTTGTGAAAGTAATGTTTCGGCGCCTATATGTGTAGCTTTCATTAAGAAGCTCTGATTGCCATTGATGGTTCCGCCGATGACATTATCATCCTTATTTTTCTCTACAGGAATAGATTCGCCTGTAATCATCGATTCGTCTACGGACGATGAACCCTCCGTAATGACTCCATCAATTGGGACTTTATCGCCCGGACGAACCCGTAATATGTAATCTTTTTTGATATCGTTTACAGCTATCCGCTGCTCGGTCCCTTCATGTAGCCAAATGGCTTCTGCAGGTGTCAGCTTGATGAGGGCTTTGATAGCGGAGTTTGTTTTGGAATGCGCTTTAGCTTCCATCAGTTGTCCGAGTATCACCAAAGTGATAATTACGACTACCGATTCAAAATAAAGTGGTGGGTGTGCGTGATGGGCACGCATTTCGGCCGGAAGAATTTGAGGAAACAGCAGGGCAATAATACTGAATATAAAAGCTGCAGCTGTTCCTAAAGCAATCAGACTAAACATATTCAGATTCCAGGTCTTAAAGGAGATCCAGCCTCTTTGAAAGAAAGTCCAACCGGTATAAAAGATCACTGGTAAAGTTAAAATAAATTGGATCCATCCATTTATGTGGGGAGGTATTAACTTGCTAACCGCATTTCCGGGAAGCATATCGCCCATAGATAGTAGAAATACGGGCAAGGTGAATAGGGTGCTGATAATCAGTTTCTTCTTCCAATTCTGATAAGTGTCGTCTTCTGTTTCTATTTGTTGGTTTGCAACGAGATCCATACCACAGATAGGACAGGCGCCTGGACTGTCTTGTTGTATTTCTGGATGCATCGGGCAGCTGAATACGACTTTTACTGTGGCCTCCGGGATTTTTTCCAGATTCATTCCACATACGGGACACATCCCAGCCTTGTCATATACTTTGTCTCCTTCACAATGCATCGGGCAATAGTATTTTCCAGCGTTGGATGAGCTGTTGTCGGAAAAATGTGATTGATGATGTTTACTGGGCTGCTGTTCGTGTATTTGTTCTAAAGCGACTAAGTGCATATTACATACCGGGCAACGGCCTTTTTCGGGATAATTCTTATCATGTCCCTCACAAAACATAGGACATATATACTGTCCGCTTGCTGAGTCAGCTCTTTCTTTTTGAACCGGGGAATTGTTGGTGTGCCTGTGCTCGTATTCGTGAATGTGGTAATTCGTGTCGAGCTCAGCTAACTTCCGTTGCAATAGAGGAAGGTTTGGTAGGGTAGCGCTTTCTATTTCGGCCTGTTCTTTTTCTAATGAAACTGTTGCTTGTATACCTTCGATCTCATTCAGTTTGGCTTCGATATGCCTACGACAACCGTCGCAGGTCATACCATGTATATGATATATGTGTTTATGCATATTGGCTTTTTATTAGTGTCTTTATTGTAAGTTAACACGAATTTCGGCTTATTGTTAGCAGATATGTTATATAATTTTTAATAAATGATATAGATTGTTGAGACGTTAATTTTTTTGATTAGATATTGGTTAATGCAGTTCATTTTACTTAAGTTTGGTTACAAGGTACGTAAAGAAGAAGATATGTTTAAAGATCGGTTTATTCGCTTTTTGACGTTTGAAAAACGTTATTCACCGCATACGATAAAGGCGTATGAAATGGAGGTGAAATGTTTTTTAGAATTTCTTGAAGCTGAAAAAATACCTTTTGAAGAGGTGGATCATAAATTGATGCGATATTACTTTTCGCTGTTGCGGGAGAAAGGAAAAGAAGCTACATCGGTCAATCGGTCTATTTCTACTTTGCGGTCATTTTATAAATTCTTACAAAGGGAGCAGCTAATTGCTAAAAATCCAGTACGTCTGGTACAGGCATTAAAAACACCGAAGAAATTACCGGTGGTGATAGAGAAGCAAAAGATGAATCATCTTTTAGAACATATGGACGAAGTGGCTGATGATTTTGAGTCGGTGAGAGATTTTATTATTATGGAGCTACTTTTCGGTACAGGGATTCGACTTTCCGAACTTTTACAAATAAAGGAGCAGGATATTGACTTTTACAATAAAAAAATTCTTATATTAGGGAAACGGAACAAAGAGCGTTTTGTACCCTTACATTTACCCTTAATCGAAGAATTAAAAAGATATTTAGAAAAAAAGAAACTTCAACATGTAGAAAACAATTCCGGATATTTAGTCGTTACTAAAGAAGGAAAGCAAGGATATCCGATGTTAATATATAGAGTAGTAAAAAGGTACTTAAGTATGATCACTTCACAAAAGAAAAAAAGTCCACATGTACTTAGACATAGTTTTGCTACTTCATTGTTAGACAACGGCGCAGATTTAAATGCGATCAAAGAATTATTAGGTCATGCAGGATTGGCAGCGACGCAAGTCTATACGCATAATTCGGCTGAGCGATTAAAATCAATTTACAAACAAGCACATCCAAAGGCTTAAAAAAGGAGGAAAAATGAACATTACTGTGCAATCAATTAAATTCGATGCAGACCAAAAATTGGTAGATTTTATCAAAAGGAGAACTGACAAGTTAGAGCAGTATTTGGACAATATCATTGAGGGCGTATGCTATCTTCGTTTGGAAAATGTAGAAGACGAGGAGAACAAAGTGGTAGAGTTGAAGTTTAATATTCCAGGAAGCCAGCTTTTCGCGAAGGCGCAGGCGAAGAGTTTTGAGGAGGCGACGGATATCGCAGTGGAGTCGTTGAGACGACAGATTAATAAACACAAGACGAAAACTAGAACTAACGTTAGTAATCATAAGGAATTACTTTCGGCGGAGGAAGATGAATTTTAATGGGAGGAAGTTCCCATTTATAAAAAAGGAAAGCGGCTTAGTATTACTAAACCGCTTTTTTATTTTCTGTTGCGAAATTTTATTTGGATTGATTCTTAATTAATTTTATATTTGCACATCGTTTAATGATTAGTGGTCTAAAAGATAAAATAACCGGAAATGATTTGTCCATTGGCTAACGTAGAAGAGGTGTATATAACGGAACATGGTGCCGTTTATCAGTGTAGTAGAAAAAATTGTTATTGGCTCGAATTTCAGGGGAATACCACGGCTTTTAAGGTCAACGATTTTTTTGTTTTTAAAAAGCGTATCGAACAGGTCGATATAGAAGCAATGTTATGTAACTCTTCGCGTTCTTTTGATTTTGAAGTCATTATGCCTTTTCGTACAGAACGTTGTTTTATTCTTTCTGTAGAAGACGTACTCAATCTCCGTGAGTTGCTTTCAGGGGCAAAATTTATGTTGGAGTTAAATGGTCAGATCCGGTCAATTTTACGTCATAATTCCCTCTTGGCTATCTAATCAAAAGCTGTTTAAAATCATACTGATTCTAAACAAGTTAGCTTAATGATTTCTAATTTAGACTTAATTTGTATTGCATTTTTTTTATTGTTATCCTATAGATCGGCTTTATCTTTGTGTTAGTAAATCGCAGGTGTGTATGGCTCGCTGTGGTTTAATGTAAAAGTGGAAATATAAAAATATAACGATATGAAAGACTTATTAAAATTGAAGTCATCTTTGACTGAAGAAATAGAAAATATATTAAATGCCCAAGTTAAAGTAGAAGCACATTCTTCCGCTTTGTATTTAGCGATGTCTGCATGGTGTGATGATCAAGGGTTGGATAATGCATCTCGTTTTTTCGCGAAGCAATCTGACGAAGAGCGTGCGCACATGTTGAAGTTGTTCAACTATATAAGCAACCGTGGTGGGAGAGCAATTTCGCCAGAGGTTACTAATATCCCCGTAGATTTTGAATCGTTCCGTGGTGTTTTTGAACAGACATTGGAGCAGGAAATGTTTGTAACAGAGCAGTTTAATAATATGGCAGACAAATGTATGAAAGCTAAAGATTATGTCACGTTCAACTTTTTACAATGGTTCTTGGCGGAGCAGGTGGAAGAAGAATATGTAGCTAGACGTATTCTGGAAATATTTGATGTTATCGGTGAAGAAGGAACTGGACGTTGGGAAATCGATAGACATTTGGTTAAAGTAGCTTTTGATGGCGAATAGTCATTATTAAATTTGTATAATATTTTGTGAAAGGCTGTCGGAATCGACAGCCTTTTTTATATACGATTGTGTAATATTTATCGTTTTAGTTATATAGGACTTTTTGATGTTTAGGACGAGATTGTTAATGCCGAAAGCCTAAAGTGAGTTTTTTTCTTATTTGTAAGTATATGATTAGTCTACTTGTAGAATGATGAAAGTTTTTTGAATAACAATATTTTAGTATATTGAACTAAGTTAGATTTTGCGAACTTATTGGTGAAATTCTCGTGGTATAAAATAAGGTTTATCATTGTTGTGTTTGCTTGTCAAATGCTGACAAATTATGTACATGCGCAAAATAGTGTATATGGTCGGGTATTGGATAAAAGAGGGAATCCCCTTAAGTCCGTTAGTGTCCGTATGACCAGTGAATTGGATACGCTTCATAAAATAACAGATTTACTCGGTAATTTTAATTTCACAGATTTTAAAGGCAAGAATCTCAATTTCGACTATAAGATGTTGGGGTATAAGAGTGCAAACAAATCAATGCTTATCGCAGGAGACAAAGTTCAGTTAGAGGTTCCTACTGTTTATCTTGAGCTATTTTCTTTGGAAATACCGGATGTTAATATTTTGAAAGTAATACCTGTTGTCGTGAACGGAGATACTTTGCAGTTTAATTTTAACGCTTTCGATTTTCGAAAAAATTCGTTGTTGGAAGACGCGTTAAAAAATCTTCCAGGTTTCCAGGTGTTTCGAGATGGTTCTGTGACTTATAATGGCAAAACGATCAAAAGAGTAAAGGTCGATAATAGAGATTTTTTTGGTGGAGATCTGTTGACGGCTACACGAAATCTGCCGGTCGACTTTATACAGAATCTACAGGTGATTGATTTTTACGGTGATAAAGAGCAGGAGACCGGTTTAAAAAATGGTGAACCAGAAAAAATACTGAATATAAGCCTGAAAGACGATCACAAGAAAATCTATTTTGGGCAAGCTACAGGTGGTGGGGGAACCAACTCCAGGTATCTTGGGAGCTTTGGAGCGAATAAATTTGATGATGGTCGGGAGATTTCTATCTTGGGTTCTTTTAATAACACCAACACGAATCTTTTTAGCTTTGGTAACCCAGAGGGAGGGGATAGAAGTCGTAACTCGATGGATATAGGTGAATATGCTGATCCTATAGATGGTCTGAACGAAGTGAGCTCTGCGGGTGTCAATGTCTCCGATAAGTGGGGGGAGTATACGTCCTTTAATGCGACATATAATTTTGTGCGTCAGGAGAATGTTACTGACGGTATATCTAAATTGACCTCTACTTATGTTGGAAACACAATTACTAAAGAGGAGACTTACAGGATTCGGAATATCGACCAGAATCACAAGATGAAATTTGGTTTTGATACGAAGTTTAAGAATTCGGACCTGCTGAAGATACAGGGAAATCTTACTTTCAATCAACTGAATGGATCAAACAGAAAACGTACCGACCTACGCAACTACGAAAAGACCAATTCCGGGGTGTACCGTGATTCTACTTCCCAAATCAGTCCGAATGGAGATCTTGAGGCGATGTACTCCAAGTCATTTCGAATGAAAGGGCGAAAGCTAGTCGCAAATATTTTGTTAAATTCCAACAATGTAGAGAAGCGGGAGAGCGTATTTGAGGAGTATGATGAAGCAGAAAGAAATGTAACAAGGGTTGATTCTGGAGAATTTCGTCAAAATCAATTTATCAAACAGAATAACTATACGAATTCGACGAAAGCGTCCGTTTCTTATGTAGAGCCCTTTCTTCAACACAGTTTGTTTGAATTTAGTTATGAATTTGATATTACGCGTATCGAAGCTATACGTCAAGTAGAGGATAAACTACCGTCCGTAACGCCTCTTTCTGTTAACTCTGATTCGCTGACCGTTGATTACGATTATTTTTTTAGAAATAATAAAACTGGTGTAACTTATCAATACGAACCAAATAAGCGGTTTAAAATGAACTTTGGGTTTGCGGTGCAGCCGCTGTACATGGAAGGGAGATTGACCAAGGACAATGTCGTCTATAAGTATGAGAATATCAATTTAATACCCAGCGCAAATGTTATTTATCGTTTCTCGAAAAATATGGACTGGCAGATGAACTATAAGGGTAAGAATAACCAACCTTATTTTAACCAGATAGCACCGGTTGTTGATAATACTAATTCGCGCAATGTCATTATTGGAAATCCAGAGCTGAAAGCGGAATCTGCGCATCGCGTTGCAACAACTTTGCGAAAGACCTTTACATCACGTATGCAGTACTTCGAAACCAATTTCGCCTACAATTTTATTTTGAATAAGATTGTGAGCGACAAGCGTTCGGCAACTAACTCCACTGTTCAGGAAACTACCTTTAAAAATACCTCTGGTTATTATGATGTTCGGTGGTATTATATGTTTAATACGCCTTTTATCAATGATGATTTTCAGTTGGATTTGACAGGAAATACAGACTATTACAATAATCT
This sequence comes from Sphingobacterium sp. xlx-96, assembly GCF_011007365.1. Lineage (GTDB taxonomy): Bacteria > Bacteroidota > Bacteroidia > Sphingobacteriales > Sphingobacteriaceae > Sphingobacterium > Sphingobacterium luzhongxinii. Next base: position 368,436 of record NZ_WFKM01000001.1, read on the forward strand.
TTCTTTTATTGACGAGAAAAAAAGAACAACGAAGCAGTTGATATTGACACAGTCTATGCAATTGAAATACGCGTGGAGTGATTATGTGGAATCTGTATTTAACGCAAACTATGTGTGGAACAATACCCGCTACGATATCCCGTTTAAAACGAACATCAATGTGGAAACAATGTTCTGGGGCTTGGGGGCTAGAGGCTATCTGAATGATAACCTTTCTTTGGGGCTAGAGATGTCTCAGCGCTACAATAATGGTTACACCAGTAATTTTATGAATGAAAATCAAACTATAATGAATGGTTTTGTGGAGTGGACTTTCTTTCGGAATAAATCGGCTCTATTACGATTGCAGGGCTATGATTTGTTTGATCAAAACAAAGCGATGGGTATCTATTCGGAATATATAGGTAATGATGTTTACGAAGCAAAGAACAGTCGACTGGGACGTTATTTTATGCTGTCATTGAATGTTCGGCTTCAAAAGTTTCCAAAGAAGAAATGATGAAAGCAGTCGTGATAACACAAATGGGCGGGCCCGAGGTGCTACTGGTGGAGGAACGCTCGATTCCAGTACTTAGATATAATGAGGTACTTATTGAGGTAAAAGCTGCAGGAATCAATAGGCCTGATATCTTTCAGCGTAAAGGTAATTATCCGGCGCCCGCCGGTGTTGTTGCTGATATTCCAGGACTGGAAGTGTCGGGTGTAATTGTTGAAGTGAATGGGGTTTGTGAGAATTTGAAGATCGGAGATCGGGTAATGGCTTTGGTGGCTGGAGGAGGATATGCACAGTACGTTGCTGCACATGCTGGCGTATGTTTGGTTATTCCTGAGAATCTATCTTATGAAGAGGCTGCCGGTATGCCAGAGACTCTATTTACAGTATGGCACAATGTTTTTCAGCGAGGAGGTCTGGCTAAAGGAGAACGTTTTTTAGTCCATGGTGGTGCCGGAGGTATTGGTAGCACGGCAATTCAGTTAGCCAAGCTTTGGGGCGCTGAGGTGTTTACGACTGTCGGTTCTATCGATAAGGTTTTATTTGTCAGTTTATTGGGTGCCTCTCATGTTATTGATTATTCAGATTCAGATTTTGAAGTGGCTTGGAGGGGAATAGGAATTGATGTCATCTTAGATAGTATCGGTGGAACCTATTTTAACAAAAATATAAACCTTTTGGCGGAAGAAGGACGGCTTGTTATGATCAATGCTATGGAGGGAGCTAAGGTCGAATTGAATTTGATGAAAGTAATGTTGAAACGTATTCATATTACTGGAAGCACCTTGCGTAGCCGATCAGTGGAGTTTAAGCAAGATCTGACAAATTCTATTCGACAGGAGGTTATGCCATGGATAGCCTCGGGGAGGTATAAAACTCACATTGCTGCATGTTTTCCGTATGATAAAGCTGATCTAGCACATGAACTGATGGAGAGTCGGGGATTTCGCGGAAAAATTATATTGACTTTTTGATGTTGCTAAAATAATTTAGCTATTTGTATTGTTGGAATATTTTAGGATATTTATACATTCAAATATAACCAGCATGAAACTGAATCTAATCTTATCCTTAGTATTTGTACTGTTTATCCGATCTAGTTTTGCTCAAAGGATTGGTAAAATCGAAGATCCATTGGATTATGTAAGTACGTTAGTGGGGACACAGTCTACCTATTTTCTATCCAGTGGCAATACCTATCCGGCAATAGCGGTTCCTTGGGGGATGAACTTCTGGAGCCCGCAGACCGGAAAAATGGGCGATGGATGGATGTATACCTATACGGCAGAAAAGATTCGGGGATTTAAACAGACACATCAGCCTTCGCCCTGGATGAATGATTATGGGCAGTTTAGTATTATGACTATGGTAGGCACAGCCACATTCGATGAAAATAAACGTGCTAGTTATTTCTCACATAAAGCTGAAATTGCGAAGCCGCATTATTACTCGGTATATCTGGCCGATTACGATACGAAAGTGGAGATTACACCGACCGAACGTGCTGCTTATTTCCGGTTTACTTTTCCTAAAACTGATTCTGCCTTTGTACTTATAGACGCTTTTGATAAGGGCTCTTTTGTGGAGGTATTACCTAACGAGAATAAGATCATAGGTTATTCCACAAAAAATAGTGGAGGCGTACCAGACAACTTTAAAAACTACTTTGTTCTTCAATTCGATCGTTCATTCAACAATGTCTCCACTTTCGCAGACTCGGTAATGCAGAATGGTAGACTGAGAGTCAAGGCCGAACACGTAGGTGCTATTGTGGGGCTTCAGTCCAAAGGTAAGTCTGATCAAGTTTTAGTGAAAGTGGCTTCTTCATTTATCTCTTCGATGCAGGCTGATCTGAATTTAAGAGAATTGGATGGTCTTAATTTTGATCAAGCGGTTCAAAAAGCCGCCTCTATTTGGAATAAGGAACTAGGCAAATTACAAGTTGAAGGAGGGAGCATGGACCAACTCCGTACGTTTTACTCTTGCTTGTATCGATCGTTGCTTTTTCCGAGGATGTTTTATGAGTATGATGCCACAGGTAAGGTCGTGCATTATTCTCCATATAATGGCCAAGTGTTGCCGGGCTATATGTTTACAGACACGGGATTTTGGGATACATTCAGAGCTTTGTTTCCGTTTCTTAATCTCATGTATCCAGAAGTAAGTCTCAAAATGCAGGAGGGGCTTGCAAATGCGTATAGGGAAGGAGGCTGGCTGCCGGAGTGGGCTAGCCCGGGATACAGAAATATTATGGTAGGTAATAATTCAGCTTCTGTAGTAGCAGATGCTTGGGTTAAAGGGGTGCGTTCAAAAGATATTGAGGTTTTATACGAAGCGGTTAAAAAAGGTTCCTTAAAAGAAGGTCCGATTACGGCCGTAGGCCGGGCCGGGGCATCTTATTACAATGAGTTAGGTTATGTCCCTTACGATGTCAAAATACATGAGAATACGGCGCGAAGCTTAGAATACGCATATGATGATTTTTCTATATACCAATTGGCCAAAGCGTTGAGTAAAGATCAAGCAGATGTTGATTTTTATAAGCAAAGATCTTTCAATTACAGGAAGCTGTTTGATCCATCGACGGGCTTAATGCGAGGTAAGAATAAGGATGGTTCGTTTCAAAAACCTTTTAATCCATTCAAGTGGGGAGACGCATTTACAGAAGGCAACAGTTGGCACTACAGTTGGTCTGTATTTCAGGATTTTGAAGGTTTAGCCCAATTAATGGGAGGGCATCATGCATTGGAAATAAAGCTTGATTCCGTATTTGCTTTGCCTCCGGTTTTTGACGATTCTTATTATGGGTTCCCGATTCACGAAATCAGAGAGATGCAGATTGCAAACATGGGGCAATATGCACATGGAAACCAACCTATTCAGCATATGCCTTACATTTATAATTATGTAGGAGCACCTTGGAAGACTCAGTATTGGGTTCGTGAGACGATGAATAGAATGTATACGCCCAATCCCGATGGCTACTGTGGAGATGAAGATAATGGGCAGACTTCTGCTTGGTACGTTTTTTCAGCCTTAGGATTCTACCCCGTAACTCCCGCTACAGATGAATATATCGTAGGTACGCCGCTTTTTGATAAAGTAACATTGCATTTAGATGGTGGTAAAGTTTTGATTATTAAAGCAGAAAATAACAATGAAGATCAGCGTTATATTAAATCTATGACTGTTAACGGTAAGCGTTATACCAAAAACTACCTACGTCATAGCGAACTAATAAAAGGTGGGACAGTCCATTTTTTAATGGATGGCATACCTAATAAATCGAGGGGAGTAAGTGCTGAAGACAGACCATTCTCGTTGAGTAGGTAGTCAAAGGGTTGGTGTTTCGTTTTTTTAAGAAAAGGACACCGGATTTAATTTTTTCTGTATTCCGTGGGGGTTAGTTTTAATTGTTCTTTGAAGGTCTTATGAAAGCTTACAAAGTTATTGAACCCGCTGTCATAGCAAATCTCTTTGAGGCTAAGATTAGTATTCTTTAGCAAACGGCAAGCATGCGCGACCCGGATTTCACTGACAAACTGTATGGGAGTCTTTCCCGTTTTGTATTTAAAATACCGACAGAACGAGTTTTTGGTCATTTTGGCCTGATTTGCTAATTTGCTGAGCTCGATTTTTCCCTTGTAGTATTCACGGATATAATTCATAACATCATTCATCCTACGCTCGTCATTAGAATGATTGAGGATTGCATAGTTGTCACTTACTAGTTTTTCATAGGGTAGAGTCGCATATTGTGCTAACGACTGAAGTAAAAAAGTAAACTTCAAAACCCCTTCTGTATCCAGCATTGATTTAAGATGCTGCCCTAAGGAAGGGGAGGCGGCGTCCCTGATCATCAATCCTTTTTCTGAATCTTGTATTAGCTGTTTAAGCTGTACCATTTCTGGAAGGTTGAAGAAATCTGAACCCGCAAAGTCTTTTTTGAAATGAACTACAATACAGTCTATGGGGGCATCCAGATTATCGCTTCTGAAGTTTTCAAACAACCAGTAATGCGGTAGATTCGAACCTATCAGGACAGCGTCTCCTTCTGCAAAATTTTGAATACAGTCGCCTATAAAAAGAGTTCCTGAACCTTTGTATATCCATATAAATTCGAGCTCTTCGTGATAATGCCAGCTGTTGTGGTTACGTGGATAGCTATCCTGACGGATATGAAAACTGTTGTAATAGGTACGGTCCAGAGAAAGCTGTTTCAGTTTCATTTTTGCGAATAGTTAACTTTATATTCAAATATAGTTATTGTTTTTTTTAGATGCAGGTAAAATAGTTTATTTATATGGTAAATTGGTTTATGTTTTAATCGAGAAATATAGCGTATTTAGTACTACCAATATAATCCATAGATACTATGACACAAGTAAAGAAGTACACATTTGCCATTATTTTGATAACGTCCTTATTTTTCTTTTGGGGCTTTATTCATAATCTTGATCCGATTTTAATCAAGCATCTGCGGAGTGCTTTCAGTTTGACCCATTTTCAGGCATCATTGGTAGATTCCGCTGTTTTTGTAGCCTATTTCTTTTTAGCTATTCCTGCAGGCGTTATTATGAAACGCTATGGTTATAAATCAGGTATTCTAGTTGGACTTTCCTTATTTGCTTTGGGTTGTTTTTTATTTATTCCTGCAGCAAATACAGTCAGTTATCCCTTCTTTCTAGGGGCTTTGTTTGTCCTTTCTTGTGGATTGACTATATTGGAGACTGCGGCAAATCCATATATTACTGTTTTGGGAGACCCGGCCAAGGCAACACAACGCTTAAATTTTGCACAGTCGTTTAATGGGCTGGCTGCCTCGGTGGCACCAATCGTTGGAGGGGTGTTTATACTTGGCGAAGAACCTAAATCTGCAACGGAGTTGGCTTCAATGACGGAGCAGGCTAAGTCCGCCTATATTCAGGCTGAAACGTCGTTGGTAAAAGGTCCTTATCTTATTTTAGGACTTCTTATTCTTTTTGTCGCTATATTATTTTTTTTAACAAAGCTTCCTGAGATTAAAGAGGAGGAAGGTGAATCGTCAAAAGGCTTTCTCGGCGCATTGCGTCATAAGAATGTGCGGTGGGGCGTATTGGCTCAGTTTTTTTATGTTGGAGCACAGATATACGTATTTAGCTTTTTATTGGTGTTTGCGGAAGATGCATTAGGTATGAGCGGTCAGGAAGGTAAATATTATGCTGGATTGGCAGGCTTTCTCTTTATGATAGGCCGTTTTATCGGTACTTTTTTTATGCGTTATGTGAAGCCTTATAAATTGTTGATTATCTATAGTATTATGGCCAGCCTACTGTGTTTAGTCGTTATCTACGGCACAGGGATGGCTACTTTATATGCATTGGTTGGGATTACATTTTTTATGTCTATCATGTTCCCAACTATTTTTGCGTTAGGCATTGAAGGTGCAGGTGCGGATACCAAGTCTGCATCTAGTTTGATCATTATGTCTATCGTTGGGGGAGCGGTGATACCTCCTTTGGCGAGCAAAGTGACCGATATGACAGGAAACATTCATTTATCCTATTATATTACTTTACTTTGTTTCATTGTAGTATTGTTCTTTGCATGGAATAATAAAGGGAAAGAGATAGTTAAGTAGTACGCAAGATTAAAAAATATATAGTATATGAAGACACATGCACTGGCATTGGATCTACAGAATGATCCTGTTTTGATTGAAGAGTACGAAAATTATCACCGGGCGGTATGGCCAGAGATAAAAGAATCTATACTGAATGCCGGTATCGTTTCGATGGAAATATACCGCTTTGGAAATAGGCTTTTTATGTTGATGAATGTAACTGATGACTTTAGTTTTGAGCAAAAAAGAGACATGGATGCCGCTAATGGTAAAGTCCAAGAGTGGGAGGCATTGATGTGGAAATATCAACGTGCTATTCCTGGCGCTAAAGAAGGCGAGAAATGGGTGATAATGGATAAGATATTTGAATTGAAATCATGAATAAAGAGAAAATGCTGTTTTTGCAAATCCATCCAAAGGATAATGTATTGGTGGCGCTGAGCGATCTTTCTAAGGGTTTTTCGGTTAATTTTGAAGGGCGGTCTTTTGAGTTGCAGCAAGATGTTCCTGCTAAGCACAAGTTTAGTATACATGCTTTTGCAAAAGATACTGAGGTTTACATGTATGGAGTGCTTGTAGGAAAGGTGAATCATGAATTGAAAGCCGGGGAACCGCTTACGGTAGACAATCTACGGCATGCATCTGAGGGTTTTAAGTTGGGGAATCGAAAGTTAGATTGGCATAAACCGGATGTGTCTAAAATTTCAAACCGTACTTTTCGCGGTTACCACCGCAGCAATGGTGCTGTCGGAACAGCCAATCATTGGCTAGTCATTCCACTGGTTTTCTGTGAAAATAGAAACGTGCTGACACTTAAAGCAGCACTTGAGGAAAAATTGGGTTATGCGTTGGATAGTAAAGATTATTCGGATGAGGTTGATGAGCTGATCGCAAGGTATAATGCAGGTGCGTCTGTAGAGGAATTACTTCAGGTAGATCTTTCTTCTGCCCGGGTAGATAAATCTAAAAATCGCTTGTTTCCCAATATCGACGGTGTCAAGTTTTTGAATCATGACATGGGATGCGGGGGGACGAGAATGGACGCTGATGCCTTGTGTGGTTTGTTGGCAGGGTATATTACACACGCCAACGTAGCAGGGGCCACTGTGTTGAGCCTAGGTTGTCAGCATGCCCAGGCTTCGATCTTAAAGGCTGAAATATTAAAAAGAGATCCCAACTTTGATAAGCCGTTGTTTGTCTTCGAACAGCAGTTGGAAGGCACAGAACAAGAGCTGATGCAGAAAGCCATTAAGGCAACATTTACCGGAATGGTTACGGCCAATCTACAGGAACGTAAGGAGGCGGGATTGGATAAACTATGCGTGGGATTGGAATGTGGCGGTTCGGATGGCTTTTCGGGGATTTCTGCGAATCCGGCTCTAGGGTATTTGTCGGATATTATCGTTGCGCTCGGTGGTTCAGTTATACTTTCAGAGTTTCCGGAGCTTTGCGGTGTCGAGCAGGAATTGAGTGATCGCTGTATAGATGAACCTACTGCGGAAAAGTTTATGCATCTGATGAAGACTTATAATGCGAAAGCGGAAGCTGATGGATCTGGATTCTATATGAACCCTTCTCCTGGAAATATCCGTGATGGGTTGATTACCGATGCGATCAAGTCTGCTGGAGCGGCCAAAAAGGGAGGTACGTCTCCAGTGGTTGCAGTGGTAGATTACCCCGAGCTAGCTAATGGTCCGGGACTGAATCTTTTATGTACTCCAGGTAATGATGTTGAGAGTACTACAGCAGAAGTTGCCGCAGGGGCCAATGTAGTGTTATTTACAACCGGATTAGGAACTCCGACAGGAAATCCCATAGTCCCCGTTATTAAGCTTTCTACGAATACGGAGACCTTTGAGAAGATGCCAGATATCATTGATATCAACTGTGGGCACATTATAGACGGTGAGGAAACTATAGAAGAAGCCGCTCATCGTATTTTAGATTACGTTATTGCTGTAGCAAGTGGAGAACAGATTGCTAAAGCAGTCAAATTGGGACAAGATGATTTTATCCCGTGGCGTAGAGGTGTATCGTTGTAGTCTTTATATACTAGTTCTGCTACAGATAAGTAGCTGTTGATATAACTATTAAAATGTTGCTTACAGATGAAATACGCATGTTTAGCGAGGCGCAAACACCCAGGAGTATTCCATCCCGAGGTGTCGGTACAAGTTAATGGCAGATAAGAACAAAGCGAGTGGGCCGAGTTCATTGATATCAGTTTGAACAAAAACTCATCAATAATCATACACATATGAAAAAAATTGTATTTGCATGTTTGTTACTGTTTCAGGTGTTCGTATCATCGGGACAAGAACAGTATCAACCGACTAAGGAAAACTTAGCGAATAGAAGATGGTTTGAAGAAGCCCGTTTCGGTGTATTTATCCATTGGGGAGTCTATAGTGTGTTGGGAGATGGCGAATGGGTAATGAATAATCAAAACTTTGGGTTAAATGAATACGAATTACTACCTAAATTTTTTAATCCCATTGACTTTGACGCACGAGAGTGGGCGAAGTTGTTTAAGCAAAGCGGGGCCAAGTATATTACGTTTACGACAAGACATCATGATGGTTTTTCGATGTGGCATACAAAGCAGTCTAATTATAACATCGTAGATGCCACCCCTTTTAAGCGTGATATTGTAAAGGAACTGGTGGATGCTTGCCGCAAAGAGGGTATCAAGGTCATGTTCTATTATTCGTTGCTCGATTGGAAAAGGGATGATTATTTGCCTTTTGGGCGTACAGGTAAAGGGATTATTGGCCGTGATTCGACAAAGGGAAATTGGGATGGTTATGTAAGGTTTATGAAAAGCCAACTGACAGAATTGTTGACAAACTACGGTAAGATAGACGGAATTTGGTTTGATGGTCATTGGGACAAGCCAGATGCTAACTGGCATTACGATGAGATATACAGCCTTATCCATCGTCTACAACCACAGTGTTTGGTAGGGAACAATCATCATATTGCCCCTATTGCAGGAGAAGATTTTCAGATGTTTGAACGGGATCTTCCTGGACATAATACCACGGGATTTGGTACTAAGGCTGAAGATATAGGTGCTCTGCCAAAAGAAGTCTGTGGTACTATTGCGGGATCTTGGGGTTTTGATATTAAAGATCGAAAGCGAAAGACCTTCAAAGAGGTGTTGAGCTATCTTGTTAAAGCCGGAGGACATGGTTCAAACCTATTGTTGAATGTAGGCCCCATGCCGAATGGAGCTATACAGGATTATCAACAGGAACGTTTAAGGGAGATCGGAGCATGGTTGAAGAAGTATGGAGATAGTATTTATGGTACCCAAGGTGGTGATATTAGCCCTACCGATGACTATGCGTTTACGCGTAAGGGGGATGTAGTTTATCTCCATGTGTTGAATACGCAACTCTACACTATTAATGTAGCCGATTTTACAGCAAAAGCTAAGTCAATAGTTTTGTTTGATTCGAAAGACAAAGTAGAATATAAATTAGAAGGTTCAAATCTTCAGATTGTTCTGCCCGTCCGAAAGGGTGATGAACCTTATGTATTAATGATAAACACAAAATAGCATGTCAAAATTAGTTGGAAAAGTGGCCATCGTTACCGGGGGTGGTAGTGGAATAGGGAAAGCCATAAGTGAGTTATTTGCTGAACAGGGGGCTTTTGTACATATATTGGATCTCGATCAGACAGGAAGTGAAGCTGTCGTAGAGGAGATTCATCAAAAAGGTGGGAATGCGATGCTGCACGTATGCAGTGTAGCGGATCAAGGACAGGTTCAGGAAATTGTCTCGAAAATAGAAAAGGTAGATATCTTAGTCAACAATGCCGGGATAGCTCATGTAGGGAATCTAGAACACTGTGCGGAGGCTGATTTTGAGCGTGTGTTTAATGTGAATGTTAAAGGCGCTTACAATGCGCTATACGCGGTGGTACCGTGTATGAAAGAAAATGGTGGGGGTGCGATCTTGAATTTAGCTTCTATTGCTGCGGTTGTAGGTATCTCGGATCGATTTGCTTATTCCATGAGCAAAGGAGCTATCTATGCGATGAGTATGTCGGTAGCAAGAGATTACATGAAGGATAATATTCGATCTAACTCGATATCTCCGGCACGGGTTCATACGCCTTTTGTGGATGGGTTTATTGCAAAAAACTATCCTGGCAAAGAGACGGAAATGTTTGAGAAACTCTCTCAATCCCAACCTATCGGAAGAATGGCGAAACCAGAAGAAATTGCTAAATTAGCATTATTCTTATGTTCGGATGATGCTTCTTTTATCACGGGAAATGATTATCCTATAGATGGTGGATTTATAAAATTGAATAATTAAATCAGGAAAATAGGTAGCTGTAAGCGCTTAACCATCTGCTAATAAATATTATATACATATGGAATAACTCATGTCTGGCGAAGCACAAATCCCTATTACTATTCCATATGACAGATAAAAAAACAAAATTAAATACATATGAAATTAATACGTTACGGCGAGTTCGGTAAAGAAAAAATAGGTGTTCAGGTTGATGGTGTGAATTATGATGTATCTGCCTTTGGCAGTGATTATAACGAACAGTTTTTTGCGGAGAATGGACTAGCGAGATTAGAGCAGTTTGTCAAAGCAAACGAAGGTAAGTTGACCGAGATACCTGCGGACAGCCGATTAGGCTCTCCATTTGCGAGACCTTCGAAGATCGTTTGTATCGGGCTTAACTATAAGGATCACGCTGCCGAAACCGGAGCAGCAATTCCTGCTGAGCCTATTATATTCATGAAGTCTACCACGGCTTTAGTGGGACCCAATGATCATATTGTGATTCCTAAGAATTCAGTAAAAACCGACTGGGAGGTGGAGTTTGGTATTGTAATCGGGCAGAAGGCGACTTATGTGGAAGAATCGGAAGCTTTGGATTATGTTGCCGGATATGTATTGCACAATGATGTTTCCGAACGCGAGTTTCAAATCGAAAGGGGGGGGACTTGGGATAAAGGAAAGGGCTGTGATACTTTTGCGCCTATGGGACCCGTCATGACTACAAAGGAAGAAATCCCCGATATCAATGACGTACATCTCTGGTTAAAGGTGAATGGTAAGACTTATCAAGACGGAAATACAAAAAATCTGATTTTTTCTGTACAACATGTTGTTTCTTATGTTTCCCAATTTATGACTTTACTGCCAGGTGATGTTATTTCAACAGGCACACCAGCAGGAGTGGGCCTCGGTTTTAATCCGCCGATTTACCTCAAAGAAGGTGATGTTATTGAACTCGGAGCAGATTATTTGGGCGAGCAGCGTCAGGAAGTTAAGGCTTGGCGCAAATAAGGATTAGAAACTAGAGAATAGTAATTAGAGACTAGAAAGAACTGAAATGAAAATAGATTGTCATCAGCATTTTTGGTTGTATGATTCGGTCAAAGATGCGTGGATAACGGATGATATGAAGGTTATTCAACGTGATTTTTTGCCGAATGATATCTCAAAGACACTTAAGGATAATAGAATAGATGGGGTTGTCGCCGTCCAAGCCGATCAGTCTGTCCGGGAGACAGAATTTTTGGTAGAACTTGCGACAGCCTACAAAATGATCAAAGGAGTCGTCGGGTGGGTCGATTTGCGTGCGGATGATATCGAAAGTCAGCTTCTAAAGTTTTCTGATTTTCCTATTATCAAAGGATTTCGTCATATTGTTGAAGGAGAACCTCAAGGGGACTTTTTGAGTCAACCTGAATTTCTGCGCGGCATCAAGGCACTGACTAAATATAATTATACGTATGATTTATTGATTAGACCAAGGCATTACGCAAGTACTTTAAAATGTGTTACTGACAATCCAGAGCAACAATTTATGCTGGATCATATGGCCAAACCGGCTATCGCAACAGGAGAGTTTGCTGAGTGGGCCGCATTTATTACAGCGCTCTCTGCTTTTCCCAACGTGTACTGTAAAATTTCAGGGTTGGTTACCGAAGCGGACTGGAAGGCCTGGTCAATCGGAGATTTCGAGGTATTTATCAAACACGCTATTGACTCGTTTGGTAGGCAACGGATCTGTTTTGGCTCAGATTGGCCTGTTAGTACACTCGCCGCTACATATGCGCAAATATTGGAAGTTTCGGAAGCTTATCTAGAAGGTTTTACGGATATAGAAAAAGCTGAGTTTTTTGGAGGTAATGCCGTTAGATTTTATAATTTGAAATAATATGGATCTTAATTTGAGAGAAAAAGTTTTTATCGTAACGGGCGGAGCAAAGGGGATTGGCCGTGCAATAGTACTGGCTTTGGCTAGGGAAGGTGCTATTCCTGTAATTGTCGGGCGTAGACAGGAAGACAATCTAGTGGTCCAACACGAGGTTGAAGCTATTGGAGGTAGGTGCTTGTCTATAGAGGCCGAGTTATCAGAGCCGAGTGCATGTACGCGTGCCGTAGCCCAGACACTACGTGTTTTCGGAAGAATCGATGGATTGGTCAATAATGCCGGACAGAATGATGGTGTGGGATTGGCAAGTGGAAGTTACGAAAGTTTTGTGGCTTCTTTACATAAAAATTTGATTCATTACTACTTGATGGCCCATCACGCATTGGATGCCCTGAAAGAAGCTAAAGGGGCTATTATTAATATTAGTTCCAAAACAGCGGAAACAGGGCAAGGGAATACTTCGGCTTATGCGGCGTCAAATGGTGGACGGAATGCGTTAACCAGAGAATGGGCGGTAGAGTTATTACCTTATGGTATACGTGTGAATGCGATTATTGTGGCTGAAGCAGCGACGCCACAATACGACACCTGGATAAAGACATTGAATAATCCCGAAGAAATGTTGAAGAAAATCACCGATCGTATTCCATTAGGCAATCGAATGACTACAGCGGAGGAAATTGCAGATACAGCTGTTTTCTTGTTGTCCAGTAGATCCAGTCATACCACAGGACAGCTCGTTTATGTAGATGGAGGTTATGTTCATTTGGATCGGGCACTGATTAAAGAATAAATATTTTGCACCCTAGTCTGTAGGAGCTTACAGCCTAGGGTTTTTTATACACTATCCTTTGGAAAGGAAATTCCATACCGACTTTTTTCGTCGCTCCACTTCCTTTTGATCATGAATCAGTTCTTTCGCTAGTTTTTCCAGTACCGCTTCATTCTCGCTTATTATCTTATCTGCCAGTGCGACAATTTTTTGGATGTTGGACTTACTTGCGGCATCCATTCCTGGAGCTATGGATGACAAATTATTTGGTTCGATACGAATGTAATTATCGGCCCGATTTACGGATCGGAATAGCTGTCGGATAAAATAATCGTTACTTTCAGATGAACTTGACGTCATGATATCGACTAAGGCCGGTCCGATGGAAATGGCCCACTTTTTCTTGAAATCTTCGTAGTTGTAAGCATTTTTTGTAACTCCGGTTCCTAATGAAAGGATGTGTATGTCGTGTATGTTGAAGGTATTGAAGTTTTTTAAAACTTCAATTAACGCTGAGATGGCCGGGTTATGTGCAAATAGTCCGCCATCGACAAGGACATAGCGTGTGTTAGCGAGAGAGAAGATCTCGGCTACTGAAAAAAAAGTAGGTGCCGCAGAGGTTGCTCTACACACATCCCGCAAATAGAAATCTCTCGAGTCACCGTGAGTTATGGCTTTTTGCTGCCTAAAGAGCTGGTTTTTTCGTAGTTCTATGTTGTAGGCAGTTATGATGCAGGGTTTAATTAATTCACTGAGCTTGGTGTCACCAAAGTAGTCGTATAATACTTTTTCGATCACCTCTTCATTATAGATTTCGCTCACCAGACCAAATTTGCTTAAGAACCTTCGCCAGTTACTTGCATAGAAGATACTTTCGCCATGTTCTAAATAGATATCCAATGCCTCTCTTGCGGAATACTTAGGTTTTGTACGATCTTGGTCTGAAGGATATAATAGTATAGAAGTCAATATACCTCCCGTACTGGTGCCCGAGAAAAAGTCGAAATATTCTGAAATATTGGTTTTCGGATTGCCGCTAAGCTGCTTTAGTCTCTCCTCCAGGGCTACGATTACCATACCGGGGATAATTCCCCTTATTCCACCACCATCAATAGAAAGTATTCGCTTCATTAATATTTTATTGACTTCCAGCTAAAAGTAGCGAATTTATAGCTAAAAAAAAAACAAAGGCGTTTAATTTAAAGATCCTTTTGCTGTTCCAGTTTCACCAATATCTTTTCGAGCGATTAATGTTGTAGGTGCTTTTTTGAAAACTTTTGACTGAGCTAGGTATTCTTTATTATTTGCGTAAATAAACAACATTGAACCGTCTTTTATCGTATTTATTATGGGAGTATTCAGTTCTCTGGGCAATGCGGGACAGCCGTAACTGCGACCGAGCCTCCCGGTAGCATCAATAACCGCCTGACTACTATATGCTGCACCGTGGATTACCACTGCCCGTGGCCTAGCTTGGTCGTTAATTCCCTTTTCTAGTCCGTCAAGTACTAAAGAATAACCATTCCCTCCTTGATAAGTATTCGCGGTTTTATAAAATCCCAATGAACTTTGATAGGAACCGTGTCTGTTTGAAAAAGAAGTCGCATACTTCTCACCACTGTTTCTACCATGTGATACAATAGTATGAAAAAGTACTTTTCTGTTTTTCAAATCAATAACGACCATTCGTTTGTCGGTCGATGGCAATGAAAAATCTATAATACTGATAATATCTTTGTTTTTAAAAGACATATTTTCATACCCGTTCATGGCCATCTCAAATGCTTCAAATTTAAGTTTTCCTTTTAGCGCAATTTCCTGGTATAATTTTTCGATTTTGGATAGATTATTCTCTTCCTTTAAAGAGTCTACATTTTGGATAGTAGCGAGCGGTTGAGATTTTAGTTGATTAGAATGACTATGGATTGCAAAGAGACCTGCAAGTGATATTAGTCCTATAATAGCTATTGTTTTTTTCATATGTGTCTCCCTTGTTCCTTATCTTACATATGGAATACTCATGAGTGTTTTTGCTTAGCGCTAAACATGAGTATTTCATATACATACATTTCCTTCCGTATACAAAGGTCGTTACCAATGTGTTATAAAAATGTTAAGAAATGTTAATTCTTGTCGAAATGGTTAATTTATGACAATTACGAGGGAAGAAAACGGCTTAATCCAGTCATAAACAAACTTTGCATGCGAGGATGCATTCCTAACACACATATGTGATCGAGGGGTGGTACCGAGTGTCCAACTATGTTCGATGATTTTAGCTTTTGGATCATTAGTAGGTACTCCATGGATATATGCACCATTTGTAAATCTGCTGGCCCAAGGAGCATAACCGGCTATTGTTGTAGTGCCATCAGCGTAGTAGAACATCTTGTTTTTTTGTTCCTGGAGTAAATATATACCTACGGGCGTCTCCATGGCATAAGGAGGATTATGCTTTCCAGTTGTTGCAGGATTCATACTTCGGATGATCCATTCTTTTTCTGAGTGTTCTAGAGCACAAATATTTTGATTTGTAACATCAACAACTACAACATGTTTGAAAGTAGCTGTATCACCGATAGATTTGACATAGCGTTTTGGGATATCCCATTCCCCATCAATATTGGTGAGCCCCTTGATTCGAACCATTTTTAACGTATCACTGGATAATAGTTTTACCAACGACCCATCTCTTCCATAAATGGTTGGTGTTTTTGTCTCGCCTAGTTTGTATAAAGGTGCGGATTGGTACCGTTCGGTACCCAAAGTATCGGATACTCTTTTATAAGCATTCCTTTTGAAATTCGCTACCGTAGGGGCCTCTCCATTTCTGTTTTTATAGTTTACGACCAGTCCGTAGTTATTATGTTCACGTTGGAAATTTTCGATATATGCTAGTTTCTCTTTAATCTTTTCCCATTGAAATACCCTAAAAGTGTCCCTGTATTTGTATCTATCTTCTAAAGTGTACTTGTCGTATATCAAATCTTTTGTCAGTACGATATCTGATGCTGTACGTGGTTTAGCTTTTTGTTTTTCTTCTTCTTCTGCTTTTTTTACCAAGGCGATACTATCGAGCTTTATTTTTTTGCTGTCAACGTTTTTGGGTGATGCCTGCCGGTCACAAGAAACAAACAAAGTTAGCGCTATAACAAAAAACATAAAATTACCTGCGCAGCTTATACTAAGTGAAAATTTCATATGTAAATAATTATTTTAGAGTGTTTGTTTTCATTTGTATAAATGAGCTCCTTTCACTTGGTTTGTCTTTTGATCGTCATAGGGAATATCCAAAATATTCTCGTATGTGTTTGTACGTCCTGTACTACATGTATATTTCATATAAGGGCTAATCTTAATAATTAAAAAAGAATATAGCAACGTTTGTACCAAAATCGGTTGAATTTGTGTTTATTTGATCTTTAGCTCTAAAAACAGCTGTTTTCAGCCATTATGCTACATGTAAATTACGTCAAGTACCCCGAAGTGTGTTTCAGTGTGTAAGCACCTATACTCCCCTGGTTAAAAAAAGACGGTACAGCCCTAGCCCTTTGGTGTGTTGTTGGAAAAGCGTAATGAGGACAAGCTGTTTCAGCAGGCATGCCATTAGATGATTGGGAATAATTTAGTTTCTGACTGTCTGCTGAGCGATTTCAATTTGTCAAAGAAAAGCTTATTCTTCGGGTTTTCTAAAAGGAGGTAAGGTAAAAATATCATTTTTGTTCCGATTGCAATCTGGTAATAGCCCAGCAACATACCGTTGTTTTTTTGCACAGCTTGTACCTCACTGAGTTTTTTGATATCCGTCAGCAAGTTGAATTTAATGGAGCTGCCATCCAACCATTCGATGTATATCACCTGTGATTCAGAATCATAGTTTATTTTTTGATTCCTGATTGTCTTAACATGATTGTTGAATACGAAAAATTGGCCGATAAGGTATAGGCTTATCGGTAGCATGATCAGTGCAATTTTGAATTTTGCAGCAATAAGTAGAATGATACATAGTAATATCATACCTGTCCCCACGGTATATAGTACGCGTTTTAATCCCCGTTTTAATAAAGGAGTAGGGATTCCAATCTCTGTCACACCAGGGGATAAGGGGATTTCTTGGACTTTACCGAAATTGAAAAAGTTAAGCCGGCGGAGGATAAAGTATATCAATACCGCCAGCAAAATACCTATAATGATGATTTTACCCAAAGCTTATTTCTTTAGTACTGTTCGTTTTCGTTGGGGTATTCTACCGCTTTTACATCGGCTACGTACTGAGCAACAGCAGTAGTGATCTGTTCGTAAAGATTGACGTATTGACGTAAAAATTTCGGTTTGAAGTCTTTCGTCATGCCCAGCATGTCGTTTACTACTAACACTTGTCCATCACAGCCAGCTCCAGCGCCGATACCTATAGTCGGGATCTGTAGCGATTTAGAAACTTCCTCTGCTAATTGAGCCGGTATTTTTTCAAGAACTATTGCAAAACACCCAGCTTGTTGTAGCGCTAAGGCATCTCTTTTTAGTTTGTCGGCTTCCGCATCTTCTTTGGCACGGACACCAAAACTACCGAATTGATGGATCGATTGGGGAGTTAATCCCAAGTGGCCACATACCGGTATACCTGCCTTTACTATCTTTTTTATGTTGTCGATTATTTCTTCTCCACCCTCCAGTTTAAGCGCGTGGGCGCCGGATTCCTTCATCATCCTTACAGCAGCGTCATAGGCTTTTTCTATTGATCCCTGATACGTTCCAAAAGGCAGGTCTGCCAGTACCATCGCTCGTTGACAGCCTCTAACAACAGCCGCGGTATGATAGATCATATTGTCTAATGTAATAGGGAGCGTTGTTTCATAACCAGCGAATACATTGGCTGCTGAGTCGCCTACCAAAACGATATCTACTCCAGACTCATCTAAAGCTCTCGCCATTGAATAGTCATAGCCTGTCAGCATACTTATTTTTTCGCCACGTAATTTCATTTCTTTGATAATAGAAACGGTAACGCGCTTAATGATTTTATTTACGGACATGATATAAATGTTATGCTGCAAAATTATAAATAATATACCGCTGGTCGGCATAATAATGTAAAAACCTTGTGTTACCAACTTGAATTCGATTAATAAACCTTCTTTTGCAGCATCTAAAAACTAGACTGGTTTGCTAGGCATCTGCCTTCGGCTGTCGTCGCTCCTTCTACCAATTACAGATTTACTTTTACTGTCATCAAATCACCGCCGTGTTTATTAAAATACGGACCTCTCAAAGACAAATAAGAGGCGTCATTGCTGGGCTACAAATCGATCTTATAGCAACATAGCTATAAAGTCCATCAATAAATATTGATATTCAGTAAAATAACAATCGAACTCAGGTTGCTAAATAATCGGCTAGTTTTTATATTTTTGTATTATGATTCAAAACGATACCCGTTTATTTAAATATCCAAAATTCAGTGATCTTATTATTCACGAAGACGACAACCTTATTGTCATAAACAAGCCCCCATTTATAGCTTCCTTGGACGAGCGTGAAGGAGGTGAGGTTAATATTCTTCGCTTAGCAAAGCGGTATTACGCGGATGCACAGATCTGTCATCGATTGGATAAAGATACATCCGGCATACTTCTGATTGCTAAGAATCCAGAAACTTACCGTCTTGTCTCTATCGAATTTGAAAAACGAAGAGTAAATAAAGTATATCATGCCATTATACAAGGCACGCATACATTTGACAACCTGAAAGTTGATCTTCCTATTCTGAATCAGGGAAATAAAAATGTAAGTATCGATCGGGCCAACGGGAAACCCGCTGAGACAATTTTTAATAGTATTCGTTATTTTAAACATTTTACATTGGTAGAGTGTAAGCCTATAACCGGCCGCATGCACCAGATACGCATACATCTGGCTACCCAACATGCTGCTATTGTTGGAGATACAATGTACCGTGGTAAACCCGTATATCTATCTCAGATCAAGAAGCGTGGATTTACGATGTCGAAAGACGAGGAAGAACAGCCTATCATGAAGCGTTTTGCTCTTCACTCGAAAAGGACCGATTTTACCATCGATGGCAAGAGTTACTCCTTTGAGGCTGATTACCCGAAAGACTTCGCAACTTTGTTAAAACAATTAGAAAAATTTGATTCCTAGTCGATAAGCGTTATGGCGGATAAAAAGAAAGTAAAAAATATAATTAGCTGGGTGGTTTTTGTTCTGGCAATGGGGTTTATTTTATGGTCGCCAAGCCGGATTTTTATCCAACAGCAGCTGATGAAAATAGGTTTTTTTAAACCAAAACTGGAAAAACCTGTTGAAGATGCCACTTTGGCAAAATCCGAAGTAAATCCAAGTGCAGCTGTTGCGGCAGTCGATAAGGCCTCATTCGTCGGTGCTGATAACAAGATATACGATACCGAACAGCTTCGGGGAAAGGTATTGTTTATCAATTTTTGGGCGACCTGGTGTCCTCCATGCAGAGCAGAGATGCCGTCGATTCAGACATTATACGATAAATTCAAAGGCAATGACCAGATAGAATTTTTAATCGTGGAGATTGAGGGAGACGTCGAGGGTACGGATAAGTTTTTGAAAGAGCAGGATTTGCAGCTTCCTATTGTATATCCAAATGGGGAGATTCCTACCAACTGGTTAGGAGGTTCTATTCCGACTACTGTCATTTTAGACAAGAACGGAAAGATTGCGGCCAAGGAAGAAGGTATGTACGATTATTCTACGAAAGAAGTAGAAGAGTTTGTTCAAAACTTGATTAACCAATAATAATTAAATGAAATATCCATGTTACAGAACAGTATAAACACGAATGGCCGCGAAGA
This sequence comes from Sphingobacterium sp. xlx-96, assembly GCF_011007365.1. Classification (GTDB taxonomy): domain Bacteria; phylum Bacteroidota; class Bacteroidia; order Sphingobacteriales; family Sphingobacteriaceae; genus Sphingobacterium; species Sphingobacterium luzhongxinii. The sequence goes on from NZ_WFKM01000001.1 coordinate 388,340, forward strand.
AGCATACACTTTGCAACAAAATCGTGTATAGTATACTTTGGATATTCCATAGGATCATTAAAAGTCAAACCGAGTTTGCGAGCTCATGAAATAATTATTTACTTATGAATAGACAAGAGCTCATAGAGCAGATTAAAGAAAAGCAATCCTTCCTTTGTGTGGGATTGGATACAGATATTACGAAGATACCGGAACATCTCTTAGAAGAAGAGGATCCTATTTTTACGTTTAATAAAGCTATCATCGAGGCTACTGAAGATCTTTGTGTAGCGTATAAGCCCAATATTGCATTTTATGAGAGTTATGGTGTAAGGGGCTGGCAGTCTTTACAGAAGACCTGGCAGATAATTCCTAAAAGCTGTTTCAGTATCGCTGATGCCAAGCGAGGTGACATCGGAAATACCTCCAACATGTATGCGCAGGCTTTTTTTGATGAAGCAGTTTCTGGAATGGGGTTTGATTCCATTACGATAGCGCCCTATATGGGGAAAGATTCGGTGACCCCTTTTTTGGATTTTGAAGGCAAGTGGGCTATCGTGTTGGCATTGACCTCTAATGAAGGAAGCAAGGACTTTCAGAATTTTTCGAACAGCAGTGGTAAACATCTGTTTGAAGAGGTCATCGATAAGGTGAACTGTTGGGGTACAGATGAGAATCTGATGTATGTGGTGGGAGCGACGCGTGGAGAAGCTTTTTTGAAAATTAGGGAGCATGCTCCAGATCACTTTCTATTGGTTCCGGGAGTAGGTGCACAAGGGGGATCTCTTCAGGATGTCTGTAAATACGGTATGAATAAAGACTGTGGCCTATTGGTTAATAGTACAAGAGGTATTATATACGCGTCAAACGGCAAGGACTTTGCTGAACGTGCGCGTGAAGAAGCACAGAAGCTCCAAAAAGAAATGGCGCTAGAGCTTATACAGGCTGGGCTGATTTAATGCCGGGCTTTGATTAAAGGAAATATAACAATTTCGTATATGGAGCGACCTATGCATGGTCGCTCCATATTTTTTTATAAGTATTTTTTGAAAGTTGAAATATCTGAACTATATTAGTGTATTATTTAAATAGTACACTAGTATGATAACTATTAAAAACTTAAATTTTAGCTATTCCCGATCCCGTCCTTTATTCACAGACTTGGATTTAAGTCTACAGGGGGGACGGATTTATGGGTTACTTGGGAAAAATGGCGCTGGGAAATCCACCTTATTGAAAAACATTGCAGGACTGGTTTATCCTCAAGGAGGGAGCATAGCCGTTCTCGGTAAAGATCCTAGCCAAAGATCGGTAGAAACATTGCAACAGATCAGTTTTATTCCGGAAGAGTTTCATCTACCCGCAGTCAAATCTGATGCTTTTGTAAAGGCAAACTCGGGGTTCTATCCCGAGTTTGATCACCAGTATTTTAAAGAACTTATTCAAGAGTTTGCTATTCCTGTTCATGAACAGCGGTTGGCGGACATGAGTTATGGACAAAAGAAAAAATACATTATTTCTTTTGGTTTAGCGAGTCGAACAAAGTTAATTATCATGGATGAGCCTACGAATGGCTTGGATATACCTTCTAAAGCGCAGTTTAGAAAGGTTATGGCGTCGGCTTTGACGGACGACCGATGTTTTATTATTTCCACGCATCAGGTTCGCGACCTGGATAATTTAATCGATACTGTGATCATACTCAATGATCGTAAGGTCGTGATGAATGCTACCATCGATCAGTTGGCCAATGCGTTTTTGTTTCGCAAAATGGTCGAACTTCCTTCGACAGTAATCTATGCAGAGCAAGCTATGGGAGGCTATAATACGATTTCGGTTAATCACGGAGAGGAACATTCGAAAGTAGACCTCGAACTACTGTTTAACGCTGTTTTAGAACAAAAGATACAATTTGAAAACCTTTTAAATACCTCGAACAATGAACAATACGCTTAATAGCCGCCGCCTAGGTATGCTGATTCATAGACAGTGGATTGAATTTGGCAAAATTTACCTGATGTCATTGGCTGTGCTGACAGGTATATTTGTAGCTTTCTATGGCTATAGTATCTATGAGGTATACCGACAAAATGCAGATAACCATGCTTTACAGTCTATGTTGTCTTTTCGCCCTTATCTTTTTGTCTTTATGGGCTTATTATTTATCACCATCATATCGGGAACCTATTTTTCTAATCTTGGGCAAAAGCCTAAAGCTATATTTGAGTTGTTGTTGCCCGCTTCAAGACTGGAAAAATTCAGTGTAGCTATATTCTATACGGTCATTTTGACAACGGTATCCTATATTTTGATTTTTTTTCTAGTCGATCTAGGCTTTGTCAGTTATATACGGTCAAATTTTTCTTCTTCATACAGCTATTTCGATCAGGAAAGCGGGCGTGAGGTCGTAGTTGATCAATTGATGTTTTTTTATAAGCAAGAAATCAATCCTAAAGTGTATTTAATGACTTTTTTGCCTTATTTATTAAGCGCCCTTTTCCTTTTGGGATCGATAATGTTTACGAAGTTCCAGTATATCAAATCAGCTGTCTTACTAACGGTTTACATTTTATTATATAGCTTATTTATGCTAAAGGTGATTCAGTTTTTTACACAGGATACTATACGTATTAGTGAAGGAGTGTTTAGTGAAGAGGTATATATATTAAGAGTTATCTGCGTTCTAGGAGTATTGGTGACAGTCGCTGTATGGGGGATTGGGTATTTGAGATTGAAAGAGAAGGAGGTTTAAATGGATTTTAATAACGGTAAGGCGATCTATTTGCAGATTGCAGAACATGTATGCGAGCAGATTATGTTGGAACATTGGAAGGCCGAGGATAGGGTCCCGTCGGTACGGGAGCTTGCTGTTGAGCTGGAGGTGAATCCCAATACGGTAATGCGTACCTATGATTTTTTACAGCAGCGGAATATTATTTATAATAAACGCGGGATTGGTTTTTTTGTTAGTCCAAATTCAAAGAGCGAGGTGCAGGCGTACAAGAAAGGTATTTTTATAGAAGAAGAGTTGCCTCGGGTTTTTAGAAATATCTATTTATTGGATATAGGGCTGGACGAGTTGAAAGATCGTTATCAATTATTTGTAGATCAAAATTTTAAAACAAGTTAGTTATGAACAGAAGTACAAAGCTATTAATCATTTTAGCGATATTACTATTTGTGATACCTGTAGGAGCTGTGGTGTTGTATACGGCATCGACTAATGTAGATTCAAAGGAATATGCAGAATCCGTAAAAAAGGAAGGGCAGGACCCCAATGCTCAGGATCATTTCCTGGTAACCCATAAGCTAAAAACATTTAATAATATCCATATTGCTAGTGATGGGTATAGTTATGTGAACCTGTATTTGGTCGAGAGCAAGGATTATGCTGTAAAGGTGGATAAGAGAAATGAAGGGCATGTTGTATGTAGTGTTGATGCATCTGGAGGATTAAAGATTGAGTCAAATCCGGGAAGTCGATTTTCAATGATATCGATTTATGTATTTGCACCTGTAATCGACGAAGTACACCTGTCGAATATGCAAATCGGAAACCTGGAAACGAATTTAGATAGTCTTCGTATATTTGGTGACCGGATACGTAATACGATCCGATTTGGAGAAAATAAAAAGCTCGAAAGCTTGTCACTATCTTTGACAAATTCCAACATTAATTTAGGAAGTGCTTTGGAGGATTGGGCTCCGAATGAGTTGGAAGCTTTAAAGGTATTGTCTCTCAATTTGGATAAAAGCAACCTAGCGTTGAATACCAAAAATTATCATCAGATAGATGCATATTTGAATAATTCTGGGCTTTCAAATGCTTTTTTTGAACAGAATGGGGAAGACAGCGTAAAGTATGCAATCGAAGATCTGAAGCTGACTACAGCAGGTAAGTCGAGAGTGCAATTTAATAAAGGAATTTCGATAAATCGCATTTCGGGAAAACTATCGGATAGCACGGTCACAAGTTTACCGATATCACTACTCCGAGATCTTATCAAGTAATAAAAAGAGAGGCTGTTTAAACAGCCTCTCTTTTTAACTTATAAAGCCCTTTACATATTGTTGGGTGAGTTCATGCTGTGGGTTCAAAAGAATATCTTCCGTTTTTCCAAATTCTATTATCTCGCCGTTGTATACAAAAATGATGTAATCCGAAACCCGACGAGCCTGTCTAAGGATATGGGTTACCAACACAATAGTATAGTCATTCTTTAGATCTATCAGCAGGTTTTCAATGGTCTGTGTAGATATGGGGTCTAGGGCAGAGGTGCTCTCATCCCCAAGAATGATTTCCGGTTGGACTGCGAGGCCCCGTGCAAGGCAGAGCCTTTGTTGCTGTCCGATAGACAGGCTGGTTGCCGAGCTGTCCAGCCTGTCTTTGACCTCTTCCCATAGTCCTACATTTTTCAGCTGATTTTCAACAATATGGTGCAGTACTTTTTTGTTTCTTTCCCCATGTATCCGCGGGCCATAGGCTATATTGTCGAAGATCGACATAGGCAATGGGAAAGGGCGTTGGGAGAGTAGTCCCATTTTCTTCCGGATATGAGTTACTTCGGCGTCTTTTGCATAGATATCCTCTCCGTTTACGAGTACCGATCCAGATACTTTTACATTCTTACTGTCATCCATAAGGCGATTCAACGTTTTGAGCAGGGTCGTTTTTCCACAGCCTGAGGGGCCAATAATGGAGGTTATTGAATTATTCGGAATATCGAGGTTGATATTTTTTAATATATGTTTGTCTTCTATGTACACATTCAAATCCTTGATTTGTATGTGCGGCAACACAGGGAAGCTTATAATTTGTGTTTCTTCTGTTTGGAAGCTAGAATGTGTGTGCATATGACAATAAATAAAATTATAAATGTTAAAATTAATGCAGAAGCGTACGCCCGTCCTTGAACTTCAGGTATAGGACTGCTCAGCTGAAAAAATATAGCCAATGGCAATGTCGCTGCCGGTTCATCAATATATAACGGAAGGTTGTCGCTAAATCCAGTAGTAATGAGGACCCCTGCAACATCACCTATGGCTCGGCCAAAGGCGAGAAGTACAGCGGTGAATATGCCTGGTTTTATATATTTTAATAATACCTGTGCCGTTTCCCATTTTGTAGCCCCTAGCGATGTGGTTATGTTTTTGAGGTCCAAAGGGATCGTTTTGAGCAATTCGTCCAATGTACGTACCACTATTGGGATGGTGAGTAGCGTTATCGTTATTACGCCCCCCAATAAGGACGCGCGGATACCAAACCACACCATAATGCTGAACGCTATGGCGCCATACACAATAGATGGAATGCCAAATAGTACGTCAAATAATAGTCTGGAAGCCCGCACCATTATAGCGCTTTGATTGCTGTAAATATTCAGGTATATGGCTATAGGGATACCCAGTAGACAGGCAAGAATGGTCGACAATCCAGCCAGGTAAAGCGAGCCCAGGATAGCATTTAATATGCCTCCTTCCTTTCCGATGTAAAAGCCTCCTTGAGGAGTTTGGCTTATCATTTCCCAGCTCAGAAAGGGGAGTCCTTTAAATAGGATGATTCCAATTATTAAAAAAAGAGAACCCGTTATAGATATCCCTGAGAATTGCATCAATAGTTTCGCAATTTTTTCTTTTCGTAATCTTGATTTGACAGTTGACATTAGACTTTTCCCTCCAGTTTATTTAGAATAACACGCGAAATCAGGTTGAACCCGAAGATGATGACCAGTAATAGTAGTGCCGCAAACATTAAAGCCGCATCATAACGGGGGATGGACATCATCTCTCCGAAGTTGTTTGCTATCAATGCCGGAATTGGGAAGCCCGCATCAAATAGAGATTTTGGCACCTGCGGAATATTCCCACAGACCATCAATACCGCAATAGTCTCTCCGAAAGCCCGCGATATAGCCAGTACTACGGCAGCGATTATCCCAGGTCTTGCTTTTTTGATGATTACTTTTTGTATCGTTTCCCATTTGGTGGCCCCTAGAGATAGTGATGCGGATTTTAATTCAGCAGGGATTGTTTGCAAGACCTCTACCATAATACTGATCATAATCGGGAAAATCATGACCGCGAGCACCATTCCTCCCGATACTACAGAGTATCCCGATGTCGAGCTTCCGAAAAAAGGACCGATATAATTTCCTATTAGTGGTACGACAAATAGAACGCCCCAGACCCCATAGAGTACGGGAGGAATAGCGGCCAGCACATTCATCAAGGGGAGCACGGTATTCCGGAGCCTATCGGAGGCATATTCGACAAGGTATAAGGAGGCCAGGATACAAAGAGGGACAGCTATCGCCAGCGCGATCACAGTTACCCACACCGTGCCCATAATAAATGGCAGGAAGCCGAATTTTCCCCTTAACGGCGACCAGATACTATCTGTCAATATAGAAAATAGACTTTGATCCTCGAGAAGGGGCAGCGCTTTAACGGTTAATCCAATACATATAAAGGCAATTACGGATAGCATTAATATAAGCAACGTAAGAAATGCTCTTCGTATCCATAGGTCCTTCCATAGTCTTATTCTCATCGGTTCGTTATTTTATTGTTACTATTCACTGTATCCGCTTTGATTTTTTCTAATTCGGTAGTCCGTTGTGCTGCGGTCATGGGCACATACCCGTTCGCGAGCAGGTGTTCTTGTTGTTGTTTGTCGAGGACAAATCGGATAAATTCCCGCATCAGTGGGTTTATATTACCCTTCTTAACGACAAATGCCAAAGGCCGTGAAGGTGGGGATGGGTATTGTCCCGCTGCCACTGCGCTAGTCAATTCATCAATAGTACCGTAAAAGCTTTCCTCTTTATCTATTTTGCCATTGGCATTCTGGTCTAGCGGAATGACCGCTATGTTTTCCGCCGTTCTTTTGCTAGACAGGTCGTATACATAATTAATGTTATTGAAGCCGATCGACGTTGGTTCATCTTTGATGGCCTGTGCCAAACCGGGATCGCCGAATATGCCTACACCCTTTAGGTCTTCTTGGTTCTGTCCGAAAAATTTGGCCCATGTCTCGGCTGCTCCCGCAGCATCAGATCTTACGTAAGCGCGGATGGGGAGATTCACAAATTTAGTATCGATATCACTCCAGTTTTTATACCGTTGTGTTACGAAGATACCTTCCAGTTCCTTCTGCGTCAAGCCCCGCTCTCTAATGAGGTTTGCATTTGGATGTTTAGCGTTGTAGGTGCCCAGTACGGCATCTTTTGCTACAAATATGGGGAGGGCCCCATTTGTTAATTCCTGTTGGTGCAGATCTCGCGACACCAGACCTATATCCATCATATCGGTCAGCACATCAGTGATCCCTTTTCCCGCGCCTCCGGCAGAAATATTAAAACGTACATTCGGGTGTATTTTCTTAAAATCCTCACTCCATAAAACGACAATCGGGTACAAAGCAAAAGCACCAGAAATAGATATATTTCCAGAATAACCAGTCTTGTTATCATAGCTGTTTGATTTTTTTGGCGCACAGCTTAATAAGGATAATGTTATCAATACACTGATAGTTAGTTTGTTCATTGTCTATTTTTTGACTTTGCTAATTTCAGTTCATCTCTTTTTTTTACAAATATATACTAATTTGGTAGATTATGTAGTTATTATAGTTTTTCTTTTATACATTTGTTTCGTCGTTCATGAAAATACAGGAATGGCAAGCTAAAGATTAATGGTGTTTTAGGTAAAAAATATGCAGAGTTTTCGTACTGAATTAGAGAATCCTATTGTCGAGCAGGAAATAATTGAGCTAGATAGGAAGATTAGGGCTTACCAGGAAGGGAAGTTGCCCGAGGAAAAGTTTAGATCGCTTCGTTTGGCAAGAGGAGTGTATGGACAGCGTCAAGCAGGTGTTCAGATGGTTCGCATTAAGTTACCTTTTGGGAAGGTTACATTTAAGCAATTGCTGAATATTGCCGCGATCTCTGACGAGTACGCGAGCCGTAACCTGCATCTTACCACAAGACAGGATATACAGATTCATTACGTAAGCTTAGATAAAACACCCGAACTCTGGGCCAAATTGGCGGCTGATGATATTACGCTTCGGGAGGCCTGTGGTAATACCGTTCGCAATGTTACGGCTTCGGCGACGGCAGGGGTAGGCCCCGACGAACCTTTTGATGTATCGCCTTATGCCCAGCAAACATTTGAATACTTTCTGCGCAATCCCGTCTGTGCGGAGATGGGGCGTAAATTCAAAATAGCCTTTTCATCATCAGATAAAGATACAGCATTCTCCTATATACATGATTTCGGATTTATCCCTAAGATCAAGCTGGTTGATGGCGTAGAGCAGCGCGGATTTAAGGTACTATTAGGAGGAGGGCTTGGCGCCCAGCCTATCTTGGCGGAGGAAGTGTTCGATTTTCTTCATGAAGATCACATCATACCTTATATGGAAGCTACACTTCGTGTATTTGACCGCTATGGAGAGCGCAATAACCGTAATAAAGCCCGGTTTAAGTATTTAGTCCAAAAGATGGGTTTGGAGGAAGTATTGCGCCTTATAGAGGAGGAAAGGATCGCAAATAAAAATCAGACTTACGTGGTGGATCGCAGCGCGGTAGAATTACCCGAGTTGCCTACCGATAAGGTGGAGCCTACATCGCCTGTAGACGAGACGTCCTATACCTTGTGGAGATCGACCAATGTGTTTCGCCAGAAACAGGATGGCTATTACGGCGTGTATGTAAAGGTTTTGACAGGTGATGTATCGACAGACAAAGCCCGGAAATTAGTTGAAGGCATAAAAGGCCATGTCGCGGATGATATCCGTATTACGCAGGGACAAAATCTACTGTTCAAATATGTCCGCGAAGAGTCGTTGCCTCATTTGTTCAACCTGTTGACTACGCTGGATCTGGCCAAGGCTGGATTTGACAGTACAGCCGATATTACGACCTGTCCCGGTACAGATACCTGTAATCTTGGGATTTCTAATTCTACAGAGATGGCACGTGTGCTCGAACGGTATATACACGAGTTCTATCAAGAGTTTGTAGTAGAGCAACGGTTGAAAATAAAAATTTCGGGCTGTATGAATTCCTGTGGACAACACGGATTGGCCCATATTGGCTTTCATGGCAGTTCAGTCAAAGCGGACGGTAAAGTAGTACCGGCAGCGCAGGTGATGCTTGGAGGTGGTACTGTTGGTGACGGCAAGGGAAGGGTTGCCGAGCGCGTCATAAAGGTACCTACAAAACGTGTTCTTCAGGTGGTCGATCTGATTCTTTCAGATTATAAGGTAAATAAGGGCGTAGAAGAAGATTTTCATAGTTACTACGATCGATTTGGCAAAGACTATTTTTACAAGCTTTTGAAGCCATTGTCAGATCTGAGTACATTGGCAGGCGAAGAGTTTATCGACTGGGGGCATCAGGATACCTTTGCGACAGCGATAGGTGTTGGCGAGTGTGCCGGTGTGGTGATCGACCTTGTCGCTACTTTGCTGTTTGAGGCCGAGGAAAAAATAGATTGGGCCAAGCAGGCGCTGGACAAGGAGCAATATGCCGATGCCATCTATCATAGCTACAGTGCGTTCGTGTGGACGGCGAAAGCTTTATTATTGGATAAGGGCATCAACGCAAGTACACAGATCGCCGTGATCGATGCTTTCGATGAGACCTATGTGGCAAACGGTGATTTTCAATTTCCGACCTCCTTTTCAGATCGAGTGCTGCAGATTAATAAATACGAACCATCAAAGGATTTTGCAAAGGCTTATCTGACCCAAGCGACAGCATTTTATTATGAAGGAGCTGAACGGAGAGCGGTTCTAAAGTTGAATTAAAAAAAGAGAATAACGAATGAATACGATACAACCATTTGTCACGCTAGTAGGAGCAGGTCCGGGTGATCCAGATTTGATCACGTTAAAGGGAATAAGGGCGATAGAGAGTGCCGATGTCATTTTATATGATGCATTGGTGAATGAATCGTTATTGTCTCATGCTAAAGCTGGCTGTACCAAGATATATGTCGGCAAGCGTGCCGAGCAATTGTCTACCTCACAGGATTATATTAACCGGCTGATGGTGGATTATGCATTGACGCATGGGCATGTCGTACGGCTCAAAGGGGGGGATCCTTTTGTTTTCGGCCGTGGGGGCGAAGAGCTGGATTATGTACATGGCTTTGGTATTGCCACAGCGGTGGTTCCGGGCGTTTCGTCGGCTATCGGGTTGACCGGTCTGCAGAAAATTCCATTGACCTACCGTGGGATCAGTGAGAGCTTCTGGGTCATCACAGGTTCAAAGTCAGACGGTAGCCTGTCCCATGATCTTACACGTGCCGCCGATACAGATGCTACGGTTGTGGTGTTGATGGGGTATGCCAAGTTACAGCAGATTGTTGCGTTGTATAAGTCGCATCAAAAATCGGAGCTTCCTATTGCGGTCATTCAAAATGGTTCTTTACCCAATGAGCGTATCGCATTAGGAACTATCGATTCTATCGTGGCAGAGGTCGAGAAATCTAATATAGGCGCCCCTGCTATACTCGTGATCGGCGAAGTGGTACGTAAGTATGAAGCATTTAATGATTTGCGTAAAGAGATTCAATGTTTGGAAGGATAAAATGAATAGATTGTTCCCTATATTTCTTAAACTCGAACAATTGCAGGTATTGCTAGTCGGTGCCGGGCCGATAGGCTTGGAAAAGATCACGGCCTTGCTGCAAAGCAGTCCAGGTGCCCAGATTCGGGTGGTGGCCCATACGGTGATTGATGCATTTCGGGAATACATTGCCGATCGACCGTATGTCGAGTTGTATGAGCGAAATTTTAGGGAGGAGGATTTGGAGGGGGTCGATCTGGTCGTATTAGCATCCAACAATCCAACGTTTAATGAAGAAGTCCGCGCATTGACCAGACAGCGTAATATACTATTGAATGTCGCAGACAAGCCCGATCTGTGTGACTTTTATTTAGGGTCTATCGTGACCAAGGGAGATCTTAAGATCGGCATTTCCACGAATGGTAAGTCGCCTACTATTGCCAAGCGCTTGAAAGAGTTTTTAAACGACTTGCTGCCCGAGGAGATCGATGAGACGCTAGGCTTGATGCACGAGATGCGCGAACAGCTGAAAGGAGATTTTCAGGAAAAAGTAAAAGCGCTTAATGCGCATACACGTGAATTGATAAAATAACGCATAGAATGATCGATTTATTGAAGAATGCGTTAGCGGGTCTAGATGCGGCGCAAATTGTTTCTTATATTGCTCAAAATTATGGTGGGCGTACCGTATTCTCCACGTCCTTTGGTATAGAAGATCAGGTCATCACTGCGATGCTTTCGAAAGAGCCCCAGCAGGTATCTATTTTCACCTTAGAGACGGGGCGGCTATTCCCTGAAACCTATTATGTATGGAATAGAACCTTGGATCGTTATGGTTTACGAATAAAAGCTTTTTATCCACAGGCAGATGCGGTGGAGGCGATGGTTTCGGACAAAGGCCCTTCTAGTTTTTACGAGAGCGTAGCCAATAGGAAGGAGTGTTGTTTTATCCGTAAGATCGAACCGTTACAGCGGGCGATCAAGGGGTTTGATATCTGGATCACCGGTATACGGGCCGAACAATCGGCCAATCGGGAGGAGATGGATTTTATAGAGTGGGATGCCGCGAATTCAATCGTTAAGGTACACCCTTTATTTTATTGGTCATTAGAAGATGTGGAAGCTTTCTTAAAACAGTTTAATGTCCCGTACAATCCGTTGCATGACAAAGGATTTCCAAGTATTGGATGCCAACCTTGTACCAGAGCCATAAAGAAGGGCGAAGATTTTCGTGCAGGCCGGTGGTGGTGGGAAGATAAAAGTAAAAAAGAGTGTGGATTACACGGAAGTGGGAAATAGCGTCTGAGATAGACGATTAAAGCGTAAAATCTAATTAAAAAAATGGATTATTTAGATCATTTAGAGGCAGAAGCCATTTATATTCTCCGTGAGGTCGCGGGACAATTTGAGAAGCCGGCCTTGTTGTTTTCCGGGGGAAAAGATAGTATTACATTGGTGCACCTTGCCAAGAAGGCATTTCGTCCGGGCAAATTTCCTTTTCCTTTGGTACATATTGATACCGGGCACAATTTTCCGGAAACTATTTTATTCAGGGATTGGCTTATTGATCAAACCGGCGAAAAGCTGATCGTTGGCTCGGTTCAGGATAGCATCGATGCAGGACGCGTTGTGGAGCAAAAAGGCAAAAATGCGAGCAGAAATGCATTGCAGACGGTGACTTTGCTGGATACGATCGAGCAGTATGGTTTTGATGCCTGTATTGGTGGGGCGAGGCGAGATGAGGAGAAGGCACGGGCCAAAGAGCGTATTTTTTCGGTACGCGATGAGTTTGGGCAGTGGGATCCCAAGCGTCAACGCCCCGAATTGTGGAACATCTTTAATGGTAGGATACATAAAGGAGAGAATGTGCGCGTGTTTCCTATCTCCAATTGGACCGAGTTGGATGTCTGGAACTACATAAAACGGGAGCAAATAGCATTGCCATCTATCTATTTCAGTCACGAGCGCGATGTCGTGTGGCGCAATGGACAGTGGATGGCTAGTGCAGACTGTCTGCAAATTGATGAAGCGGACAAGGTAGAGCATCGGTCTGTGCGTTTCAGAACAGTAGGAGATATGACCTGTACTGCCGCAGTAGACTCTATTGCCGTAGAACTCGATGATATTATCTCCGAGATAAAGGCTTCGACGGTGAGTGAAAGAGGGGCTAGAATGGACGATAAAGTATCTGAAGCAGCCATGGAGGAACGGAAAAAACAAGGGTATTTTTAGTGTTTAGTATTTAGTACATAGTATTTAGATATTAGATTTTAGACAATAAGAAATGAACATATTAAAATTTATAACGGCTGGGTCAGTAGATGATGGCAAGAGTACGCTGATCGGTCGCTTGCTATACGATACCGATTCTATATTGGACGATCAATTGGAGGCCATTCAAAAAGCGAATCGGAAGAATGACGACGGTACGGTCGATCTTGCTATCCTCACCGATGGATTGAAGGCCGAACGGGAGCAGGGTATTACCATCGATGTGGCCTACAAATATTTTCAGACCGAGGTGCGTAAATTTATTATTGCCGATGCACCAGGACATATTCAGTATACCCGTAATATGGTGACCGGAGCCTCAAATTCTGATTTGATCATTATCTTGATAGATGCCCGCAAGGGGGTGATCGAGCAGACCAAAAGACATTCTTTCATCGCTAAATTATTGTCTTTGAAAAAGGTGCTGGTCTGTATCAATAAAATGGATATGGTGGATTATAGTCAATCTGTTTTTGATACGATCAAGTCGGATTATCAACGATTAGCGGACAATTTAAAATTACAGGACGTAGATTTTGTACCAGTCTCCGCACTTAAGGGAGATAATATTGTTTTTTCTTCCAAGCATATGCCTTGGTATACAGGAGCGACTTTGCTGCATTATCTGGAGACGGTTCAGTTTGCCGACAAAGGAACCGGCGCTTGGCGTGTCCCTGTACAGTGGGTGGTACGCCCTCAGACCTCAGATCTGCCTGATTATAGAGGATATGCCGGCCGGGTAATAGGTGAGGGATTGAAAGTAGGCGATGACGTTGTCGTATTACCTAGTGGCGTAAGCAGTAAGGTGAAGGCCATAACCTTTGATGAAGCGGATCTAGCGCAGGCCGAGGATGGGCAGTCCGTCATTGTACATCTGACAGACGATATTGATATTTCCAGAGGCGATTTTATTGTTAGCGCCTATTCGCAGCCCTATGCCGAGCGTAGTTTTGAAGCCAATATCAGTTGGTTTGAAAACAAATCGTTGGATATAAATCAGGTCTATCTTTTGCAAAATCAAACCAAGGTAACCAAGGTTAAGGTGGTCGAGATCAAGTATAGGTATGATGTCAATACGCAAGACATGGTTTATGACGAGCGAATTGGATTAAATGATATGGGACGGATTGTCGTTAAGGCAGCGGACGAGGTGGTTTTTGACTTAAACAACGAATTGGCATTAAACGCACGGGCTATATTGATCGATCCCCGCAGCAATTTGACGGTGGGCGCATTGACCATAGAGGAATTGGTTTAATCCCTCTATGAACAGTTTTCTCCTTATCTAAGGAGAAAACTGTTCATATGTCTGTTAAAAGCCAACGGTTGTTCCAGGTTTGGAAGATGTCCCGCATTTTCTATTTCGACGTATTTTGCGTCAGCAATGCGTTGGCTCATTTCTTCCATTAGGTTCTTCGGGGTAATCTTATCCTCACTTCCTCGGATCAGAAGGGTCGGAACCTTTATATTTTCTAGCATCTCCGTACTATCCGTTCGGGATGCCAGCGCCAATAGGGTAGCGCATATGCCTCGAATTGAATTTCGCCGAATACTGCTTTTTATCAATTCTATCGCTTCTTGGTTTTCCTCCTCGTTTTTGTGGACAAAGATATTATCTATAAACCCCAGGGCAAAGGGTCTTCTGCCGTGCCTCAGGATAGCTTGTATACTGTCAAAACGTTTCTGCTTGGCTGTATTGTCGTCTGCTTTGTGGTGGGTATCCGACAGGATGAGCCCTTCTATTTTTTCGGGTATCAACTGATAGATCCGTAGCGCTATATAGCCGCCCATAGAGACTCCGCATAGCGTTACTTTTTCGAGATCCAACTTGGCGATAAGTGCTATGATATCTTTTGCAAAGACATCAATACTGAAAAAACCATGTCCGTTCGTGGACAGTCCATGACCACGTACATCTACTGCGATCCCCGTGATATTGTCTTCCAGAGATTCCATTTGAGGCCGCCAAGAGTTCTTGTTAAAGGGGAATCCATGTATAAAAATAATAGTACGCTCTTCTATCTCTGTCGCCTTTTTGATGTGATAAGATAGACTGATATCTTCTACTCTTATTTTGCTGCTACGAATAATACGCTCTGTCATAAAAAATAAAATGTAATTCAATTACTATCAGCAATATATAAAGAATAATGCTTTTTTTTGACTAAAAAGGAATAAAAATGTTTGAAATATTGAAAAAAGTGCTGATATTTGCATCACTGAAACGGAGTATAACTAAGGTTTTACAAAGCTTCGAAAAAGCATTCCTAGCTCAATTGGATAGAGCGTCTGACTACGGATCAGAAGGTTAGGGGTTCGACTCCCTTGGAGTGCACAGGTTAAAGGATTCTCATTCGAGGATCCTTTTTTGTTTTCTCTCTTTTCGGGTGTTAAGAGATGAATTTCTTTGTTAACGAATAAGTCATCGCACTGCTGCTAACATATACCATCCCCAAGGTCTTTCTGAAATAATTACAGTTAAACTTTACCCTTTGAGCAATGCTATTTTTTTAATATCATTTTTATCTTAGCTTAGTGGAAAAATGACAACCAATTATGTCTCGAAAATAAAAATTCCATAATCCTGAAGGGGTATAGTTTGTCAGTTTTGCTACAATCAATTGGGGGATGTATTTGTTCGGAGATTATACGCTGACATTCTTGTTAATTCATTAAATTACTGTGTAAAGGAAAAGGGAATGCGAATTTATTCCTGGTGTATCATGCCCAGTCATCTACATCTTCTTTTTCGTTCTTCCAATGAGGATCCTCAGCGATTATAACAGGATTTTAAGAAATATACGGCAAAGCAAGATTATACATGAAATTAAAGATAATGTACAGGAAAGTAGAAGGGAATGGTTATTTTGGATGATGGAAAGAGAGGGGATAGAGGCTGGATTTGTTCCAGAAGGGCATTTTTTGCAATATAGTAGTGCGATAGATTACAGTGGTGGCAGGGGATTGGTAAAGTTGGAAGTGTTGTGAATGAATAGATAATATATAAGGGAACTTTAGGGGTAGGCTATTGATGAGAGGTTGTTGAGTAATTGGTGCTTTTTTTGCCCCATATAGTCTTTTTGATGTAAAAACATAGTGCAGTAATAATTACGGACCTAATAAGATACCTTCAGTTTAAAAGTTCAGTATCTAAAACTTTTTTATCTGAGTTCAGAAATTTATCACCAGAATTGTTAATAATTAATATTTTCTTCAAGTCTTTTCGCTTGATGATTTTAAAACCATCACCATTTACAATATTATTAAACATTAACTTCTCTGAAGAAAATTCTATTTTATCTATAATTGAAGAATCTTTTATCCAGATAATAGCCCAATTACCCTGATTTAAATCAAACGGTTGCTGTTTTGCATCATCCGGTATCGATGTTTCAGTTTTCAATTGGGTTGTGTTATTTTCATGACTTAGAATGATGATTTTGTCAAAGGACAATTTTGGAGGGTTTAAATCTAATGTATCACCTTCCGTAATAGTGTTAATTTTTTTATAGATTTGGTCGATAAAATTTGACGAATTGCTTTCATGTTTTTTTGGTATACATGCAAGATAGAAACACGATAGTAAGGAGAATGCAATTAAGTAAGCTTTCATGTGGATGTGCGATTAGTATCCCAATGATGTGGGGAATCTGGAAAAATCTTGTGTATTCATTTCGCTATTTTATCCGATGCTTATATTGAAATTATTTAATAGCGTTTATTTTATTTAGAATGTTTTTTTCAAAAACTTTCATTTCACTGAGGTTGGCAAAAAAGCCAAAATCTTTATTCATCAAACGGAGATCGCCAGTTACCGTATCGACGAAACTAACTAAATAGATATTAGTATTATTTCCATTATCTCTAATCATGGCGTGAACAATTTCCTGTCTTTCTTTATAGTAAAAATCTACTTTTTTCCAATACCCTGTATGGTCGTTTTTAAAGGATAATTTGTCATTTTCAAAAAATAAGTCAGGTTCTATTTCATGAAGTTTTATTAATTTACGTTCAGTTTCTTCGATAGATCCAGTAATTTGCCATGCTTCTGCAAAGGGATAAGAACCTGCAAATCCTCCTATTTGTCTTCTGAAAAATTCAAAGCAAAAGAAACCGATAACTAAAAACAAAACTCCTAAAAACCACTTTTTTAAGTGGCTTTTATTTGATGTTAACATATAAACGAATTTGATTTTACGAAAAGTAAGCATTGATCTTTAAGCTGATGTTAATAGGAGGTTAACTTTTTAGTGCAGAACAAAAAATGGTTTTCTTTCTCAGGGGTAGATGTGATTCGAGCATAGTTAAGGTTATGGATGCTGAGAATTATATCAAGTTTGATAATTGGTTAAAGCGACTGAATTATTTAAAGAAAATTTCTTTAGATCTAGTTGGAACTTTTATTGTTAAATCGTGAAAAGTTCTTAATTACAGATCGAAACTAATAAAAGGAATAATTTAATGAAAAAGCTAACTACGATTGAGTTAATACCTAGTAGTCTACAATAGCAATTGGTAATGTCTCGAAAAATCTAAGAGTTCGAAATAAATGTAATCATTGCTTACGAGGCGGGGGTAATGTGAGCCGTTTTTCGGGCTTTAAAATAGAAATGCTATGAAACATTATCTTATCACTTATTTGTTATTGTTTCTTTTCTCTTTGTTAATAATCTCGTGCAATGAGAAAAAGGAAGTTCGATTTCGCGCAGATTATTTTATGGGAATAGAAGCTCTAAAAATCACAGTGAAAGATAATCTTAAAAACGTTCTCTTCTCTACTATCGTAGATAGTAGAGATAATATCAATGTAAGTATTGATTCTGTCATCAGGTATAGCCGTCAAGCCGACTCTCTGAAAATCACTGTAAATGATGCCGATACTTCTATTGCTATTCAGGATCTGTCAAAAAGGCTAATTGACATCGCATATACTAATATGTTTTATGGAATAAAATATACTGTTCTTTTTGGTTCTGAATACGAAAGAATAATTTTTAATCAACCCTATTTTAAACATTATGAGTAGATTTCAGCTATATCAAGTTAAAATTCAAATAATTCACAGAAATAGAAATCAATATAGATAGTGAAATTTCAATGAATAAAGAAATTAAAGTCTCAGTGTCAAATGATTTAATTCTATTGTCTTTTATGATAATCAGAGTTGTTGTATATTTAGGAGTAGTCTTTTTGTTAGATCTCCCCGTCTATTTTTATTATGGGGTTGCAATAATGATGCTGCCAACTCTTTATCTACATTTTAAATATCAGATAGGCGATAGTACAAAAAAGGTGCTGCTCTTCGACCAAGAGATATTATTGGTTTTAAAGGGACATGAGCAGGTTAATTTGACAGAAGCTAAAAGTGTTATCTATCACTGTCATGTTAAATTGACGGAGCGTAATATTCCTTTTCTAATTAATCCTGATTACTACAATATAGTTTTCAAGATGGGGGATGGTTGTGAATTCAGTGTTTCGTCGCTTCTAGACCGAAAACTTAGAAACTATGTTAACGAGCGAATAGACAATAAGAAAATTAGTTACAAGTATTATATGTTATATTAAATGCAGATTTGAATAATCTGGATATACTCTGATGTGGCGGAATCTCTTGAACGATACTATTGTTTTGTTTGTATTTTAGATTTGCTTAATGATGATTGCCAATTATGTTGTAATGGATAGGGGGAGTCTGATTAGAATGCCATAAGCACTGTGACACCAGCGGAAGATTAGAAGTAAATGTTGAGAATGAAACGAAAATAAATAGAAATATCTTTATATATATTGCTTGTTCTCTGGTTGTGGCTCTTGTGTTTTCAAAAGTTACGAATTGCATAATTTATAAGGATACACCGTTATTTATTTTATTGGCGTACGAAGAACTTAAGGAAGGTGATGGTGTTATTCCGGTGATCGGTAAAATTCAGGACGAGACAACATTTGGCCGATACCAAGTGTCATGCCCGTCTGGCATAGAAGACTATAAAACATTAATATTATGGAAACAAATAATATGATATCTTATATTCTATTCAGAATCGGTGCTTTCACGATCTTTTTCTACGCTATTCTAGGTTGCCAGACAGTCAAAGCAAAAAAAACAACAATTTTACGAAAGAGAACAGGCTTATACCCATCAGCAGCATAAATATACAGAAGCCTTTGGGGGGTAGATAGCATCGGTCGATATTGGACATTCCGCGCCGACAGTGTTTTCTATTATCACCCTGATAGCGGATTACGCGCAAGGCAAGGTCTGTTATCACTGTGGGAGAATAAGCTGCAAAAACAGGCTTGGACGTCCGTAATGGATAGTAATAATACCAAGGCGGTCGAGCGAAAAAATAGCAGCTTATGGAAGACTTCCTCGCGAAGCAGAAAGGAGATGCAAGGACGCATTTTAATTGGGATTATAGTATTCCTGGGGCTAGGTTGTTTTGTGACTTTCTACTTTATAAGGAGCGAGTAATACAAAAAAGGGTATGCCTCCGTGAGACATACCCGCTATATAGAATTAAGATGTAATTTTAATATTGCGCCACGACACCAAGGTATAATGGTCTTTCTGTTGAGTTTTTGTCTCCCGCCAGTATAATGCTGTAGTACCTACCTGAAGCGAGGTCTACCGAACGTTCGACCAGCGTATTGTTGCTTTCGTCTGTTACAATAATATTGGTTTTGCCGCTGTTTTGTGCCACGAAGGTAGCGTGTGCTAAGTTCTCTCCGGTCAACACACCTTCGATAGCTCTGTTGCTGTATATGGGAGTTTCCTTACTATTTATATAAACATTAACCTTGCCTGTATTGTTTGCGAGATGAAAGAAACGCAGTGCTGATTTGCTACCTAGATTCTCAACTTCTTTGTCTTCTGCAATAATCTGCTTTGGTTTTTCTGCCGTTCCATACACAAAAGAAGTGTAGTAAGAGCTGTCTTTGAAAGTGTATACCGTGTCAATCAGCGTTTTGTTCTCGGCAGATATTGTTTTGATTTTTCGATTTCCCGTGTACAGAAAAGTTGGTGGTACGCCGTATGTATTATACTGCAAAGGGTTGTACGCCGATTGTAAGTTGTTGTTGTCTGCCATATGCATAATATATGGAGAAGGCGTGTAAGCATTGACCATTGTCAACGTTGCCCTCGGGATGTTATTGATATCGTCATTATCTTTAAGACATCCACTCAACACTGATACACTTAGGAGGGCAATAAAGAATAATTTAATAGTATTTGTTTTCATCTTTCTTAATGCTTTTGTTTGGGATTATAACGGAAGGTTTTTTTGAAAAGCTACAGTCGGATAAAAAAAAAGCAGAAATCAAGAGATTTCTGCTTTTTGCTATTCTATTTTTACAGTTCTTATTTTTTGGAGATATATTTATTGTCACCATCCAAAACGATGTCGATCAGGTCTTTCTGACGTAAACTCTTGGTGGCATTGTCCCATTTTTTTCCACTTAAACCAGCTTTTTCTTTGATTTCTGATAGGGAGGAATGTTCTTCCGTCAACAGGTCTAAAACGGCTTTTTCATCGCCTGTTAGTTCTATCGCTACTTCCTTTTTCTCGGGTCTCATCTGCGGGAAAAATAAGACCTCTTGAATCGATGGGTTATTGGTCAAGAACATAATCAGTCTGTCCATCCCGATACCAAGGCCCGAAGTTGGTGGCATACCGTACTCGAGTGCTCTAAGGAAATCTTGGTCGATAAACATGGCTTCGTCATCCCCGTTTTCTGAAAGACGGAGTTGCTCTTCGAAGCGTTCGCGTTGATCAATAGGGTCATTTAACTCGGAGTAGGCATTAGCCACTTCTTTACCACAGATCATTAACTCAAAGCGTTCGGTGAGCTCAGGGTTGTCGCGGTGTTTTTTTGTAAGCGGAGACATTTCGACAGGGTAGTCGGTAATGAATGTCGGCTGAATAAAGTTGCCTTCACATTTTTCACCAAAGATCTCATCGATCAATTTACCCTTACCCATAGTATCGTTGACATCGATACCCATTCCTTTGGCGGCAGCACGGATCTCGTCTTCGGATTTTCCGGTAATGTCAAATCCGGTAAACTGCTTGATAGCGTCCGTCATCGTGACGCGTGGATAAGGAGCTTTGAAGTCGATATGATGTTCGCCGAATACTGCTTTGGTGTCGCCATTGACCTGTTGAGCACAGTGCTCTAAAAGTCTTTCTGTGAAATCCATCATCCAGTTGTAGTCTTTGTAGGCTACATATATTTCCATGGCGGTGAATTCCGGATTGTGTGTGCGGTCCATTCCTTCATTTCTGAAGTTTTTGGAAAACTCGTATACACCATCAAAGCCCCCAACGATCAGACGTTTTAGATACAGTTCATTGGCTATACGTAGGTACAATGGAATATCTAGCGCATTATGGTGCGTGATGAATGGTCTGGCAGCTGCTCCACCGGGGATCGCCTGCAACACCGGTGTCTCTACTTCCATATAGCCCGCCTCATTGAAAAACTGGCGCATAGCGTTGAAAAGCTTTGTGCGTTTGACAAATATATTTTTGTTCTGTGCGTTTACGATAAGATCTACATAGCGCATTCTGTAGCGCTGCTCTGGATCGGTAAAAGCATCAAACGTTTTGCCTTCGGCTTCTTTAACGACAGGAAGTGGACGCAAAGATTTGGTAAGTACAGTTAGTTTTTCGGCGTGTACAGATATTTCACCACTTTGGGTCGTGAATACAAAGCCCTCGATACCGATGATATCACCGATATCTAAAAGTTTTTTAAACAGGGTATTATATAAGGATTTGTCCTCTCCAGGGCAAAGGTCATCTCGTTTTACATAGACTTGGATACGGTCTGTAGAATCTTGGATTTCGATAAAAGAGGCGTTGCCCATGATACGACGGCTCATGATCCGGCCAGCGATTAAAATATGCTTGTAATTAATCTTGTCGCGTTCGTAATTTTCTAATATATCAGCAGCAGTAACATTCACCTTGAATTCGTCGGCAGGGAAGGGGTTAATGCCTAAGTCAATGATGCCTTGTAGATTTTGTCTACGTTGTAATTCCTGTTCGGATAATGCAATACTCATGTGTTATTTTTTTGAAAAATGTGTGTGCCCATATGGCTAGAAACAACCCTACATATTGGATATGATATCGTCTTACTGCGAAGGTTTGTTTAAATAATCAGCAAAAATAGCAAAAACGTAGCTAAAAAAGATCGATTAATCGCCTTATATTTTAAAATAATGTTACTTTTGTCCATTGATAAGTACGCCTCTGTTTTACATAGTGGATAATTATCCCGGTGTGGATAAATATTATTTTGCAAATTATTGTTAAATAGATTATCTTTGCACCTCAATTGTTGAATATATAGTAGTAATCATAAGATAAAATGAAAAAAGATTTGCATCCATCAAACTACAGATTAGTTGTTTTTAAAGACATGTCAAACGACTATGCTTTTGTAACTAAATCATGTGTAGATACTAAAGAAACTATCACTTGGGAAGATGGTAATGAGTACCCATTGGTTAAATTGGAGATCTCTCATACATCACACCCTTTCTATACGGGTAAAATGAAATTGGTTGATACAGCTGGACGTATCGATAAATTCCGTAGCCGTTATAACAAAAAGTAATCACCATATTATATATGGTATGAAAATCCCGATAAGTGCATTATCGGGATTTTTTTGTATTTTAGAGACATGTCTTTTTCCCTTGTTTTATTTGACGATTGTTCCTCTAGAGAACGATTACGACCTTTGACTACAACCCGCCCTACGGGCAATCTTCGCGTTGGAATATGGACTTTGGACCAAAAATGGCATCATGCTTTTGATGCCGACGTGGCTTATCTAACGCAAGATTACCTGCGTGAGAAATTCCCGATGCCACCTATGGACTCTGAAGGTTATTTAATCATTGATGGCCGCGTGCTGCCCAATGCCGAATTAGTGGACGAAATATGGGGTCTACAGCTAAATCAAAAACTTATATCGGATGATGGTGACTGGATCGCATTAAAGCTGGCGACTCTAGATGATTTTAATGTGCCTGCGTTGGAGCGGGCTGTAGCTGTTTTGTCCCACAGTAGGATCAATCGACTGCACTATCCGGAAGATATTTATTTAAATAATGCGGATCAGATCAGGTTTGATCTGGACTGTATGGGGATACAGGCTGTCGGCGCTGATGGGTATCCGGATAGTCATTTTCTGGGCACATCAATCTATATAGATAAGAATGCTGTATTAAAACACTGTATTTTAGATGCTACGCAGGGACCGATTTATATTGGTGAGGGAGTTGTTATAGAGGCAGGTGCGGTGATCCATGGCCCTGCGGCTATTGGAGCAGGTTGTCGTGTCAAAAGTGGGACTGTCGTGTATTCAAACGTAAGCGTGGGTGTAAACTGCACAATTTGCGGCGAATTAAATAATACGGTTATCTGGGGTAATTCTGCTAAAGGGCATCTGGGGTATCTGGGCTGTGCGGTAGTGGGGGAAGGTTGTAATATTGGGGCTGGAACGAATAATTCCAATTTAAGAAACGATTGGAAGACCGTGCGTCTGTATGACTATTCGCAGGCGGGGATGAGAGACACGGGCCTCCAAAAGTGTGGCGTAATTATTGGCGACCATGTTATGCTGGGAATTGGTTGTAAAATTAATACAGGAACGGTGATTGGGGTAGGTGCTCAGATTGCAATCTCGAATTTTATTCCGAAATTTGTGCCTGACTTTGGTTGGCTGACTGATTTGACCCAGGATCGTTATATCTTTGCAGCGTTTATAGCTATGCTACAACGGAAAGCTTTGGTCAAAGGGGAGTGTTTTGGGCATGAAGAAGAGAAGATATTGTCTCTTGTTTATGAAGAATCGCGAAATGTATAGGTAAATAATCAACACTAAATAAAATAATATTATGCGTAAAAAAATCGTAGCAGGAAACTGGAAAATGAATCTAGGTTATGAAGATGGGTTAAGCCTTTTTTCTGAAATCGTCAATATGGTGAAGGATGAAGTTATAGGCGATCAGGAGGTCGTGGTATGTAGTCCTTTTATTCACCTGTCTTCCATTGCCAAATTGGGTGCTGCGGTCACGAATGTGAGTATAGGAGCCCAGAATGTCCATCAGGCAGAGTCAGGTGCTTTTACAGGAGAGATTTCGGCTTCCCAGGTAAAATCTGTTGGCGCGAGCTACGTAATTTTGGGTCACTCGGAGCGTAGAGCTTATTTTGGAGAGACTGACGCACTATTGGCAGAAAAAGTTAATGTGACGCTAAAACACGACTTAAAGCCTATTTTCTGTATCGGAGAGACGAAAGAAGAACGTGAGTCAAACCGCTTTTTTGAAGTCATAAAAACCCAATTAGACCAAGGCGTATTTCACCTGTCGGCAGATGAATTTGCTAAGATCGTATTGGCGTATGAGCCGGTTTGGGCAATTGGAACGGGATTGACCGCTTCGCCAGAGCAAGCGCAAGAAGTTCATGCTTATATCCGCGAGGTAATTGCCAACCGCTATGATGCTACCGTGGCGGATAATACAACTATTTTATACGGTGGAAGTGCTAACCCGTCGAATGCTGCTACCTTATTTGCGCAGAAAGATATCGATGGTGGATTGATCGGAGGGGCGTCCTTGAAATCTAGAGATTTCTTGGAAATTGTGAAAGTATTTAATTAAAATAATGAAATATCCAGTAGCATTGACTGTACAAACGCGAATGACCGCGAAGCAGCATGCACACCCATTCGTTATAAAAGCGTGCATAATATACTTCGGATATTCCGTATGACCATTAAAGAACAAGTTATTTAAATATGAAATATACAGCTGTTAATTTTATAAGTGCTGACATTCAGGACTGGCAAAAGGATTTGCTTATTGCTGATCTTGGAGATATTGGATTCGATACATTTGAAGATAGTGAGCAGGGATTTGACGCGTATATCCCGAGTTCAAACCTGGATGTTCAGCGCTTGGAAACGTTATTGTTGGATCAGGTCGTGGATTATCAGTTGGATTATTCTATAAATGAAATCGAAGAGGAAAACTGGAACACACTTTGGGAAAGTAACTTTAATCCGATCCTGGTAGATGACGTCTGCTATGTGCGGGCTACTTTTCACGAAGCCAAACCGGAATACAAGTACGAAATCGTCATCGATCCTAAGATGTCTTTTGGAACAGGACATCATCAGACTACTTCTATGATGTTGTCTTTTATCTTAGCCAATGACTTTAACGGGAAGCGGGTGTTGGATATGGGATGTGGAACCGGGATTTTAGCGATATTGGCAGCAAAGAAAGGTGCTTCATCGCTATTGGCCGTGGATTATGATTCGATCTGTGTGGAAAGTGTGGAAGAGAATAAAGTGCTTAACGGCGTAACGAATCTGGAAAGTAGACTCGGCTCTAAAGAAGTGATAGAAGGGGGGATGTACGACACTATTTTGGCAAACATAAACAGGAATATTTTGTTAGATCAATTAGATACTTATGAATCTGTACTCGAAAAAGGTGGTGAATTGTATTTAAGTGGTTTTTATGAAGCTGAAGATTTGGATATTATAAAGCATAAATGTGAAGGCCTAGGTCTCTTCTTTAAAGAAAGAAAGGTTATGGATCAGTGGTGTGCAGCAAAGTTTGTTAAAGGATAATCATGCGGATACATTTTATAGCGATTGGGGGCAGTGTGATGCATAATTTGGCGATCAGCTTAGCCAAATTGGGGCATCAGGTTACTGGTTCTGATGATCAAATTGTAGAACCTTCAAAATCACGTCTGCAGGAAGCTTCCTTACTGCCTGAACAGATTGGTTGGAATGCGGATAAGATCACTGCGGATATTGATGCTGTTATCTTGGGAAAGCATGCATTGGCGGATAATGTGGAGTTAATGAAAGCCCAAGAGCTTAAAGTCAAGATCTATTCTTTTCCAGAATTTGTTTATGAGCACAGTATGGATAAGGTTAGGGTCGTTATAGCCGGCACGTATGGTAAGACGACCATAATCAGCATGATCATGCATGTGCTTAAGTATTTAAAACGAGATTTTGATTATTTAGTCGGTGCTAAACTTGAAGGGTTTGATTCACTGATTAAACTGACTTCTACAGCTCCTATTATGCTTATAGAAGGGGACGAGTTTTATGCTTCTTCCATCGACTTACATTCTAAGTTTCACTATTATCATCCGAATATTGCCTTAATCAGTAATATACAGTGGGACAACTTCAAAATGCTCATGACGGAAGAGGAGTATCTTGGTCAGTTCGAAACTTTTATCGATACCATCGTACCTAAAGGAACATTGATCTATAACAAGGAGGATAGTAATGTGGTTAAGATCGTGGGAGAGACGAAGGATTGTAAAATTAATAGACATGGATATAGATTGCCTAACTACTCCATAAACAAAGGGATCACCTATTTGCAGATCGGCGATCAGGATATTCCATTACAGATTATAGGCAAACAAAACCTGTCAAATATTGCGGGGGCTTATACGGTCTGCGAGTGGTTAGGGATAAAGAGAGATGAGTTTTATGAGGCTATCCGGAATTTTAAAAGTTCAATACGTTACCTGGAATTTGTGGCAAGCGCTGAAGGGTCTGTTGTTTATCAGGATTTTGCCCATACACCCACGAAGTTAAAGTCCAGTATACATGCTATAAAAGAACAGTTTTCTTCTTTTAAATTACTGACCATTATCGAGTTGAATCCCTATGACGTGATTGAGGGAGACAAGCTAGAGCAGTATGATAGCAGTATGATGGAGTCGGATACTTCGATAGTTTTTATCAATAAAAGCAGTATAAAAGAAAAAAATGTAGTTTTAGATAATATCGTAGATAGAATTGTTAAAGTCTTTAATCATCCTAACCTTTTGGTTATAACGGATCCCGTTGATTTATACGGATTTCTGGAAGTGTTTGATAGTAAGGGGTATAATATGCTGTTTATGAGTTCTAGTAATTACAGTGGAATTAATATGCTCAAATTTGCAGATAAATTTTTAACGAAAGTTAGTTAAACTGTTTTTGTTTTTCTTTTTATTTTAACAATTTATTTTTACTTTTGAGGTAAAACATAACATTTACCAAATGAATGCTTTAGGAAAGAAAATTAGATTACTAAGACATCAAAAAGGCTGGAGCCAAGAAGATGTGGCAAAGAGGTTAGATATATCTATTCCTGCTTTTTCGAAAATTGAAACCGGAATTACAGATGTGAATTTATCACGTTTGAATCAGATTTCCAAATTATTTGGTCTATCTTTAGTCCAATTACTGTCTACATCGGATTTGGACGACGATAAAGATAGAATGGATGAGTTGAATGAATTAAATAGAAAACTGCAGCTTCGGGAAATCGAAGTAATTGATTTGCAAAAGAAAGTGATTGATCTTTATGAGCAACTTCATAAGAAATAGAAAAGGCGATTTTTAAAATCGCCTTTTCTATTATAAGTGGATCTTCTTACAACTTAGCGCTAGAAATCATCTTCATCCTCATCGTCAAAGTCGTCAAACCCGCCCATACTGGCATCCATTTCTAATCCGAAATCATCTTCATCATCAAAATCAGAATCGTCCTCAGGACCGTTGAAATTGACTAATTCCTCTTCAATTTCAAACTTTTCGACACTCTCGTTCATCATAGTAAGCTAATTCTTTCTGTTATTTATTCTAGCGTAAAATTAGATAAGAAAATCAAAACATAAAATTTTTTTTAAAAAATATAGGTTTGATTATCAGGTTGCTCACTTTTAATAAAGTGGGACTGGCCTTAATCGATAATCTCGCCGATACTGTTTTCTTCGTTTATGATATCTTTAAGTTGTGGTAAATCTTTTACAGAGTTGATGCCAAAATGATTCATGAACTGATCGCTGGTGGCGTAAAGTAACGGCTTTCCTATGCTTTCGGCCTTTCCTGCAATCTTTATCAAATCCTTTTCAAGCAAACGTTGTATGGAATAGTCACAATTTACTCCCCGAATCTGTTCGACTTCCAACTTGGTGATCGGTTGTCTATAAGCAATGATGGCCAGGGTCTCTAGTCCGGCCTGACTTAACTTTTTACGATCCCTATGCGCTTGCAATTGATTAATTGCGTCATGGTATACCACTTTGGTTAGAAACTGGTATTTGTTGTTGACCGGAG
This sequence comes from Sphingobacterium sp. xlx-96, assembly GCF_011007365.1. Taxonomy (GTDB): domain Bacteria; phylum Bacteroidota; class Bacteroidia; order Sphingobacteriales; family Sphingobacteriaceae; genus Sphingobacterium; species Sphingobacterium luzhongxinii. Next base: position 416,332 of record NZ_WFKM01000001.1, read on the forward strand.
TGAGTGTGAATATGGAATTCTCATCTTCGTATTTCGCCTTAATCTTATCCAGAAATGAATTCACTTCGTCTTTGTTTATATCAATCAACAGCGCATCCTGAAGTACATGTTTGATTTCATTGGCGGAGATCCCCTCTTCAGACGCGAAAATAAGGGCTTCAATATTGAGCATTATATCTTTCATTCCAGGAGACTAATAATTTATAACTTGTTCAATCATTGATGCTGGCATCTCTCGAAACTGATACGTCTGTGTGCGTAACTGCGGTTCGAATCCAGCTTCTTTAATAGCGTCTTGAATCGATTTTGAAGTGAAGCGGTGTGGTGCTCCAGCTGCTGAAACCACATTTTCTTCTATCATGATAGAGCCAAAATCATTGGCGCCACTGTGTAGGCATAGTTGTGCCACCGGTTTTCCAACAGTCAACCAGGATGCTTGAATGTTTTTAATGTTTGGTAGCATAATTCTACTTAAAGCAATCATACGTATATATTCATCGCCGGTTACATTATTTGCTATGCCGCGTAGCCTTTTTAACAAAGTACCATCGTCCTGAAAGGGCCATGGTATGAATGCTATAAAGCCATAGCTATCCGCGGGCTTTTCACTTTGAACTTGTCGGATCCATTCAAGATGCTCGAAGCGTTCTTCTATGGTTTCTATATGACCAAACATCATCGTAGCTGAGGTTGGAAGATTGATCTGATGGGCTGCCCGCATGACATCTAGCCATTCTTGTCCACCGCATTTTCCTTTGGAGATCAATCGACGTACTCTGTCGTTTAATATTTCTGCTCCAGCACCTGGAAGTGAATCTAACCCGGCTTCTTTGAGTACAGTTAATACTTCTAGGTGGGACATCCTCTCTAATTTTGCGACGTGTGCTATTTCGGGAGGTCCTAGTGCGTGTAGTTTCAGCGTAGGGTATAATTCTTTAAGCTCGCTGAAAAGGTTTTGGTAGAAGGCGATTCCTAAATCGGGATGATGCCCGCCCTGTAGTAATAACTGATCGCCGCCGTATTTAAAAGTTTCTTCTATTTTAAGCTTATAGGTCTCTATATCCGTGATGTAGCTATCTTCGTGCCCCGGTCTTCTAAAAAAGTTGCAAAATTTACAGTTGGCGATACAGACATTTGTCGTATTTACATTTCTATCTATTTGCCAAGTAACTTTGCCATGTGGGACTTGTTGTTTTCTCAATTGATTAGCAACATGGGCCAGCGCTGTGGTGGTTGCGTTGTGGTATAAAAATATACCTTCTTCTTTTGAAAGAAACTCAAATTGAAGTGCACGCTCTAGTAGATTTTCAACATTCATTAATAGCAAAGATAAGTAGTTTTTTAATTAATCTATAAGATTTAGCAGACTATGGAGCTGGATTTCTGTATAATCTGAGATGTATAAATCACACGGGGGTAGTTCGCTTTTGCTGTGCGAGCTGAGTACACCTACGACCTTCATCTTCGCATTTATTGCTGCGCTGACCCCTGAAAAGGAATCTTCAAATACAAGGCATCGCTCTTTCGGAACGTTGAGTTTGGCGGCAGATTTGAGGTATATTTCCGGATCTGGTTTGTGTTTTTCGACATCTTCGCTACACATAAAAGAGTCCATCATATTTCTAATATTCAACCCGTCGACAATAAGATCCATATTGGCTCGTGGTGCGGATGTGGCAACGCCTGTTTTGACTTTTTCCTGCTTTAGCAATTTTAAAAAGTCGATATATCCGGGGATATCTTTGACATACTGCGCATAAATATCCCGGAATAGCCCCTCTTTTTCTCTTTCTAGATCTATTAATTCCTCCCCTTCTATTTTTCTGTTGAAAAAATGGGACATGATGTAGGAGTTGTGTTTGCCATACATATGTTGCTCAAATTGGGCGAGATTGTACGAAATATTGTGCTTGTCAAAAAAGGCCTCAAAGGCTTTGGAATGATAAGGATTTGTATGCGCGATGACGCCGTCCATATCAAATAATATAGCTATTTCTTGCATGTATATTCTTAGTCTCTTCTGATAAACTCCCGGTCTTCTTCGGAAAGAGGATTGGGAGCGTAGGGTGATGTTGGATTTGTGTTTTGATCTGTTATTAAAGGGGGATTGGGGTTAGTAACAGCGTATTCTTTAGGGTGTTTTTTGCGACGTCTGAATAGGATACCCCCTGTAATCATCCCCAACACGTAAAAAGTAGCAAGTATTATTAACTTTGATGTCCTAATCTCTCCAAAGAACCAGAATGAACTTTCTTCTTTATTGTTAAATAAGATGATGACAACGATTGCCAGTAGCATTGCAATGATGATTGTTTTTGGCCTCATATTAAAATACTGATTTAGTTCTGATTTGTGGGTAAAAATACTAAAAACTTTTATGATCCGCCAGTTGCTGTGGCAATGTGGGGATTTAAAGCTTTTGAGGATTGTTCTAAAAAATAAAAAAGGAGATAACATTTGTTATCTCCTTTGTATTTTTAGTGAGTTTTAGAATTACTCAGCTACTACTTCGAAAGGAACTTGAACTTTAACTTCTTTGTGTAAGTTTAAGTTAGCTACGTAGTCACCTATTGTTTTAGGCTCTACTTCGAAAGTAATACGACGACGATCTACATCGTAACCTTGGGCTTTCAACGCATCAGCAATCTGAATGCTGTTTACTTTACCGAAGATTTTGCCAGTTTCACCAGCTTTAGCACCAATAGAAAGTTTTACATTTTCTAATTTAGCAGCTAATTCTGTAGCGTCTTTCTTGATTTTGTCTTGTTTGAACTGAGCTTGTTTGATATTCTCAGCCAATACTTTTTTTGCTGATGGCGTAGCCAAAATAGCAAATCCTTGAGGAATTAAGTAGTTACGGCCAAAACCTGGTTTTACTACTACGATATCGTCTTTCTCACCAAGGTGTTTAACATCTTGTTTTAATATAATTTCCATTTATCGTATCCTCCTTATTTTAATGAATCTGCTACGTAAGGCATTAGACCGATGATACGCGCACGTTTCACGGCTTGAGCTACTTTACGCTGGAATTTCAACGATGTACCTGTAAGACGGCGAGGTAAGATTTTACCTTGGTCGTTAACAAACTTCATTAGGAAGTTTGCGTCTTTGTAATCGATGTACTTAATACCGTTTTTCTTAAAACGACAGTATTTTTTACGGTTGTCCTCTACTTTAGGAGCTGTCACGTATTGGATGTTTTCTTTTGACATTAGTTTGCTACCTCCTCAGTTTTAGTTTCAGCTTTCTTGTTGAATGCACCGCTGCGTTTTTTCTCGCTGTAAGCAATAGCATGCTTATCAAGAGCGATAGTTAAGAAGCGCATCACACGCTCATCACGCTTGTATTCAACCTCTAGTTTTTTAATTAATTCACCTGGAGCCTTGAATTCAGTTAAGTGATAAAATCCAGTTGTTTTTTTCTGGATTGGATACGCTAATTTTTTCAAACCCCAATTATCTTCTGCGATAATTTCGGCTCCGCCTTCTGTTAGGATGCTTTTGAATTTTGCGATTACTTCTTTCGCAGCATCTTCTGAAAGCAACGGGGTAAGAATGATTACAGATTCGTACTGTTGCATTTTTTAAATAGTTATGTTAATTTAAATATTCCGTAACTCACGGAAGTGCAAAGATAGAAATATTTTTCTTTTTTTTTGTTATAGGCTTAATAAAAAACAAAAAGTGAATCGGCATTGCTTTTTTTGGGACAAATGGATATATTCAAGTTGAATTGTATCATGTTGACAAGAAATTAAAATGAGAATTATTGACTATTTGAAAAGTCTATACCCTATAAATGAGGAACTGGAGTTATTCTTTGCTCAAACGGCAGAAAGTAGAAGTTATGGTAAGGGAGATATCATCTTTGCGCCGGACAGCTATTTGAGGCATGTCTATTTTGTAGAAACTGGATTTACGAGGATCTATTATAACAAAGGAAACCGCGATGTAACCCATTATTTTTTCGGACCCGATACTTTTGGTACGGGGATCGAGAGTCTTTTTTACCAAAAACCCTCGGTATTTGGTTTTCAGGCACTAACGGATACTGTCGTAATGGCGATTCCGTTTTTAGCCATAAAGCAGCTGGCCGAGACGAATATTACCATGAATCATATTATTCAGAAAATATTATTGGACTCATTGATAAGTTTTTCTAGACGGTTTTATAATATGCAGTTTGAGACGGCTAGCGAAAGGTACCAGTCATTAATGCTTGAAAATCCAGCGTTGTTTCAGCAGGCGACATTAGGCCATATCGCTTCTTATCTGGGAGTATCCCAGCAGACATTATCTGTAATACGCGGTTTAAAATAGTAGTTTTTTTTAAGATATCTTAAAATTCGAGCAACAAATAAGCTGTATTTTTGTCTTTAGTTTATGAATATGAAATACCCCATGCAGTATAGACTGCACAAACACAAATGAGTTTGCTTTGTATCCGCCAGCTGGCGGATGATAGTTGAAAGTCAAATTGTACACATATGAAATAATTGTATAGATATGAAATATACGTCTTATTGTATTTTTCTCTTGTTTTCTCTCGGATATTGCTTTCCGAAGCTAAAGGCGCAGCAGCAATTGTCCGATTTTAAGCAGCCGGTAGAACAGGCTGTTAAACATAATAAAGGGTTGCAGAATGCCTATCTGGAAAATCAAAAGGTAGTTTTGGAAAGGGAAGAGGTGAAAGGCAAATTCCTGCCTACAGTATCTATCAATGGGGGATATGGTTACCTCAACAGCGCAGTAGATTTGGATCTATCCGCCCATCAGCTTCCTATAACAGGTATCAATCTGTTTGAAGGGTCACAACGCTCCAGCCTTTCTACACAGATTGCAATGGCTGGGGTTACGGCAAAGCAGGTTATTTTTAGTGGGCTACAGATCACTAATGGACAGAAAGCTCTGGAGCAGAAATTTAAGGCTCAATCCTTGATGCGTGAAGCTGGGAAGGATCAAATCGCTCAAGAGGTAATGTATTCCTTCGATCAACTCATGTTATTGAGAGAAGTTGATCTTCTTATTAAGGATTCCGAACGTAGGCTGAACAAAGAACACTTGAAGGTTGTTAAAGCCATTGAGAATGGATTGGCCATCCCTTATGATCGGGACAAGATAAAACTGGCCATGCTGGAATTGGAGAGTAAAAAGGCCGAAGTGAGCAGTAGCCGGGAGTTGCTATATTTTAAATTGGAAGAGTTAACGGGGCTGGACAAGGATCAGCTGAAGATGGTAGTTTATCCACTGACTGAAATAGCTCTGGCTTTGGAGGAGGCAACAGTGATGAATCGTAAAGAGCTACAGGCATTAGAAGCGTCACAAAAAGCCTATGGATACGCTTTGAGAAAGGAACAAGGGGCGAAACTGCCATTAGTGTTTGCTTTTGGAAATGTCTCTTATTTGAATGCATTTGATTCGCGGTTTACTTTAAAAGATTTGCCTCAGGTCGGCGATGTCAAAGTGAAGACCAATCACTTGCAATTAGCCCCTAATTATGCTGTAGGAATCGGTTTAAAATGGAACGTGTTTGAAGGTAAATCGCATAAAAGTGCTATTGAAAAGGCTAAGTTGGATATCCAGATTAATTCAAACAAGCTGGAAGACACGCGGGAAAAGCTCAGCTTGCTACAGCGTAAAACCCGGTCGGACTACGAGCTGAGTATGAAAAAAATCGGCGTGAATCAACAGCAGGTCGCTATTGCAAAGAATAATTTGCATCTGGCTTCGAGACAGTTTGAGGAAGGATTGAGCGATGTCACCGAACGGCTGGAAGCTGAAAATGAATTTTATAAGCAATCGTTGAATTATTACAGCCAGGTACTCCATCAACGTAATGCGGTGGCTGAGCTTTTAAAGGCGAATGGAAACCTTTATGAAACAATTATAAGATAATTTATTAAAGATGAAGAATATACTTTATATAGTCTTTGCTACCTTATTTGTACAAGGATGTTCGAGTAATAATACGAAGCAACAAAAGGTGTTGGAAGGCAAAATCGAACGGGACCAGATCGCAGTGACTACTAAGATACCTGGGAAAATCCAGAAAATTTTGGTGGAAGAAGGACAGATGGTCAATAAAGGAGATACTTTGGTAATTCTGGAGATTCCAGAAGTAGATGCTAAATCTATTCAGGCACAAGGCGCATTAGAGGCTGCACAGGCGCAGTATGATATGGCTGTCAAAGGGGCTACCGATGGACAATTAACCCAGCTTAAGGCGAAGGTTGACGGACTGAAGGAACAGTATGATTTTGCAAAAAAATCATTGGACCGCATGCAGAATCTGCTGCGGGATTCATTGGTCGCCCAACAAAAATATGATGAGGTGTATGCAAAATACCAAGGTGCAAAAAATCAATATTTAGCGGCTCAGGCAGAATTGGCCGATGTGAAACATGGAGCACGTATTGAGCAGCAGAAGATGGCATTGGGACAGAAGGAGAGAGCTATAGGAGCTGTTTCTGAGGTCAACGTGGCAGCAAAAGAAAGATATATCATCGCACCGCAGGACATGTCGATCGAAAACATCAATTTAAAAGTCGGGGAATTGGCTCTAGCTGGTTACAGTCTAGTTTCTGGGTACATAGTAGATGGTACTTACTTCAGGTTGACTGTCCCAGAAAGCCGTGTTAAAGACTTTCAAAAAAATGCGATCAAAACGCTTGCTATCCCTTATCTCGACCATAAGACGCTAACGGCAAAAGTAGAGACAATCAAATCTTTGAGTAACTATGCCAGCATCAGTACTGCATATCCTGATTTTGAGCAACAGGAAACCCTTTTTGAAGTTCGGTTGAAACCGACAAATAATACAGACAATAAAGAACTGTTAACAAAGGCTACTTTTATCGTTAAAGACGAAAAATAATTATGAGGAACTTTTGGCATTTAATCAAAAGAGAGTTTGGCTTATTTTATCAAAATAAGGTTTTGCTCATTCTCTTTTTAGGCGCTCCGATCATGTATGGTGTTTTGGTAGGAGGGGTGTACAAGAAAGGTAAAGTAACGCATCTCCCTATCGTGGTTGTCGACGAAGATCGTAGCCCTTTGTCAAAACAGTTGATCGATATGTTCAACGAAAATGAGGTTATTTATGTTGCTGAATTAATGAATGATCCATTTGGTGCTAAGGAAGCAGCGATGAAAAAGGAGGCTACCGTGGTGGTGCATATCCCACGTAATTTTTCGTCCGATGTGAACTACAACCGCAGTACCGAATTGACGTTGTTTGTAAATGCTTCGAATACCCTGACCTCTAATTATGCGATGATGGCGGTCAATGTCTGTGCAGCGACCATGAAAGCCGGTATACAGATAAAATCCCAGGAAAAGAAAGGTGTACCTAGTTATGTGGCGACACAGCAGTATGAACCGTTTAAAACGACTATGGTAAAGCAGAATATACGTAGTGGTAATTACCTGTATTTTATGTTGCCCGGGGTTTTGCTGACGGTATTGCAACAGGTGATGATGTTGGGGCTGGCGCTGAGCTTTGCCTCGGAGTTTGAAAATAATACTTTTAGAGAACTGGTCGCCAAAAGTTCCAATGTTTTTGTCCTTATTCTTGTAAAGATTATGCCTTACATACTCATGTCATTCTTTATCTATGGACTGTATTATGGCTATTCCGCCTATTATAAAATGCCCTTGCATGTAGAGGGATTAGCTTTTTTCGGTGCTTCTTTTTTATTTTTACTCGCAGTTGCTTTTTTAGGTATTCTCGTCAGTATAGCTATTCCGAATCAGCTGAAGGCGACCGAAATCTTAATGGTCATCGCAACGCCCTCTTTCATACTTAGTGGGTTTACCTGGCCCCTGAGTCAAATGCCAGACTGGATTGTATGGATTGCTAAACTTATTCCGCTGACGCACTACCTACATATTTTCAGGACCTTGGTTATAGAGCAGGGGACTGTCGATCTGATAAGATCTTCTGTATGGGGACTGGGAATTATTGCGATGGTATCTTTTTTGGGATCGGTCATTCTTTTACAGTTAAAGGTTAATAAGGTTAATAAGGTTAAGGAGGTTGATAAAGGTTAAGGAGGTTGATTATTATTTCCTTATTTTGACGAATGATCGAAAATATAGGCTTTAGAAAAGCTGTCGTAGCAGATGTGGATAATATATGGCCCATCTTTGATGAAGCTATCCGTAAACGTAAGGATGAAGGTTCGGATCAATGGCAAGATGGGTATCCCAATAGAGACGTTATCTTAGCAGATATTGAAAAGGGGTATGGTTTTGTTGCTGAACGAACGGAAACGGAACTGCTGGCTTATATCGCTATTATTGGAGATATAGAGCCTGCCTATGAGAAATTAGAAGGGGAGTGGCTCACGATACGTCCTTATACAGTAATACATAGATTGGCAGTTTCACAGAGTAACCCTATAAAAGGCTTGGGGACTTGGATGATGCGGGAAGCCGAGAAAGTTAGCTTATCTTGGGGTCGATCAAGCATAAAGGTGGATACAAACTATGATAACGTGGGGATGCTACGAGTATTTGATAAACTCGGATACGTGTATTGTGGAGAAGTCTGTTTTAGAGGCGGAGCACGTCGCAGGGCATTCGAAAAATTACTGGACGTTAACTGATTGAACATGCGCTAAAAGCCACTGTCCTATATCGGAGAAAACCTGTTCTTTGTTATCTTCCTGTAGTATTTCGTGGCGCTTTTCGGCGTATATTTGTGTAGAGATATCTTTAAAACCGGCCGCTTTAAGTTGTCGTTCGGTATGGTTTATTCCTTTACTAAAGTCGCCGATAGGATCATTTTCACCGCTGACCAGAAGTATCGGGAGATTGGTTGGGATATTTGTATACCAACCTTTTTTTGTTGCTTGTAACAGTAAGGTTAATAAGGTGTAAAAGGCGTTGTTGGTAAATGGGATGCCGCAGCGACTATCTTGTTTAAATAGTCGTCTGTTGGATTTGCTGAGGCTCAGCCAGCTAGTATCGTCAAAATCGGCTTCGTTCTGGAACTTACTGTTGTTTATTTTGCTAAAGATTCCATTGATCAGCTTACTCCGTTTCTTTGGATTGAGTTTATTTAGCAGTGACAGTAAGCTCTTAAAGATTTCGGCCCCGGGTGTCTTAGCGCCGGTACCTATCCATACACTGCCATCAAATTCAGACCCGACCCGCTGTAGTACATTGCGCGTGATAAACGATCCCATAGAATGTCCGATAATAAAATGAGGTAGCTCTGGATGCATGTTCTTCAGATGGCGGTGTACCCCTATAGCATCTGAAATTAACCGATCTTGTGGTTGCTCTTTTTGAAAATACCCCTGTGCATTGGCATGGACTGCAGTGTTGCCGTGCCCGACGTGGTCGTAGAGGAGTACAGCAAAACCGAGGTTGCCGAGGTATTCTGCAAACTCCAGATAACGGCCGCTATGTTCTTGCATGCCATGTAGTATTAATATGGAGGCAACGATGGCTTTTTCCAACGGTTCTATATAAATGCTGTATAATCCATTTGGAGTTACGCTGTTGTCGCTGTTTGAAATATCGATATATTTTGTAGTCCTCTTTAACATGAAATGAACGTTGTTGAATTTTATTCAATATACTATTTTTATAGGCTATTTCGTCACTTTTTATATACTTTAACTTTAGAGGCATTTAAGTAAGGAAGCCCTCCGGTTTCGTTGGGAGGGCTTCGGAACACTTATTCCTGATTTAATAATTTTCTTATTCTTTCTTTAAAGACGATGTATTCTTCTTGCTGTTTGTTTAAGAAGCTGTTGTCTGCTAGTTTTCCGATTACAGTCTCCATTTCCTCCGTGGAATTGTAAGTCAGCATGCGGAACGGATTGTCATAGTCCTTTGCCCTTGATTTTTCTATTTCCTGGCAGATCCATTCCTTTGTTTTAAGACTCTGTTCAAGACAGTCCTGTATAAAATCGGTGGTCCATTCGCTGATTGGAAGGTTCGTTATTTCCGCCAAAGAGGCTATTGCATGAATAGTTTTGTCGCTTTGATACGTGCTACTCCATAGGTGATAGTGTTCATGGATGGTGCTCCAAGAATCTACTTTTCCGCTTTTTATATCCTCGACGAGAGTCTGTACCTGTTGATTTTTAGCTAATTGTCCACCAATGTTTTCAAATTTAGCACGCTGTATATCAGTTGGATTCTGCTTGTTGTTCGATAACTTAAAGGTTCTATTTTCGATTGCATCGGCTAGGTGTGTGCTGCCATAATAATGGATCATACGTTTAAAGATTCTGTAACAGGCTCTGACTTTTATCAATACGACTTTTCGGGTAGAATATTCGGTATTGGTCAGGTTTATCTCTCTTTTATCAAGATCAAAATCCTGATCCTCCAGAAGCTTAAATCCTAATATTCTGGGATCCATTTGAGGATTCAAATCTGACCAGGTCTTCCCCACTGCAACTTTGATTTCATCCAATGCGTCAAACATCTCATTGATTGTATCTGGAGCCAATACATCGTATTCGATGTGTTGATTTTTTAATGTTCTCTTGTCTCGGGATGTAAATTTGAACGTATTGCGCATTAAGGCATACATGTTGTATAAAAACCAATATCCAGGAACTATCAATAAACGGTTTTTCTCGATGTCGTTGCTGACTAGAGAAAAGGGAATGCGGATATCTAATTCATGCAAAAAGTCTCCTTTTACTAAAAGTGTATATGACGCAAATCTAGAGTTATGTTTGATACTCACGCATAGACCGGGCCAAAACCCCCGTCCGGCAATTATCTCTCCGTCTGCAGCGCGAGAATTGTGATTAGACCCAATGGTAGCACCTGCTGCCATATTACTCTGCCCCTTGATCAGCGCTGCACAAAGGAATGAATTGTTATGATGCTGTTCGTGAGCGGGAAATAAGAGCGAGTTCAGGACTTCACAACATGAGATGGTTGAGTTGTCACCCAGAAAAGAGTTAATCAAGCGTGCTCCATACTTTAGCTGTGAATGGGAAGAGAGAATAAAACGAACTGCTTTTACACCATAAAATATTCTACATCCGTAGCCTATTATGCCGTTTACGATTTCACAGCCTTCGCCAATTTGGGTAAACGCTTCTTCACTGGAATTTATTGTGACATTTTTGAGCTTATTTACTCCTTTGATATAGCTAAAGGGGCCTATTTTAACATCTTTTATGGTATTCGAGTTTTTCAGAACAACATGATCTGCGATGGTGCTGTAGTAACCTCTTTTTTTGGAAAAGCTATTGTCTGTTATCTCAACTAATCTATTCTGAAAGGTGCTATCATTGCGATAGCGTGACCACAAATAGACATCGGCAGCCTGCATTCCATCAAAAGGAATTACGGATCGACCTCCGTTTTCATTACAGAGCTCCATCCATATTCGCTTTTCCGGGTGCTCGTCGTCTTTGAGAATCCCATTTCCAAATTTAGCACTGTTACTACTTTCCATTTCATTGATGTTGGAAAGTATAACACTATCTCCGATAATAAAATGGGACATGTAACGGACATGATGTATAGCGGAGTATGCACCAATGTCTGAGCTTACAATAGTCGAGTTGTATATACCACAAGGGAGACGAAGATCTCTATAGGAAAGATATGCCTGAAGCATTGGCCCGATACGGACTAATCCATAGAATTTTGAGCTTTGAATCTGTTCTGGAAAAAATGGATCGCTAACGAGCACCTCCGACCAATTGGAACTGTAGTTAAGTTGATCCGTAAGTTTTTTTACCTCTAGGCTTGTCAATGGACGGAAGACCTTTTCTGTACCCAACTGTTCATTCCTAATATAGTATTCATCGGCCTGAGCCGGAATATGCTTCGGAGAAATAAAGCCATATCCAAGATTGGCTAAAGGTTCTTGTGTGATGAAGGTCATACTACTCTACTGTTACGGATTTGGCTAAGTTTCGAGGTTTGTCCACGTCACAGCCTCTCGCAATACCTATATAATACGCTAATAATTGTAATGGAATTGTAGAGAGTATTGGAGCGACAATTTCGTGCGCTTCGGGAATCTCGATAACATCGTCAGATAGGGAGGAGGCGAGCTTGTCATCACGGGATACTAAAGATATAAGCTGCCCTGAACGTGCCTTGATCTCTTGCATATTGCTGATGATTTTTTCATGGATTTTATCTTTTGTAGCGATGAATAATACCGGAAGATTCTTATCAACTAGTGCTATAGGTCCATGTTTCATCTCTGCAGCAGGATAGCCTTCGGCGTGGATGTAGGATATCTCTTTGAGCTTTAAGGCTCCCTCGAGTGCTATAGGGAAATTGTAGCCACGTCCTAGGTACAGAAAATCTCTGGCATTGGCGTATTTATATGCTATGGCTTTAATTGTTTCGATCTGCGTATCCAGTATTTCTTGGGTTTTTTTGGGGATGAGTTGAAGTTCGCGTACCAATAATTCTGCTTGTTCAGGAGCTATTTTTTGTTTGTATTTGGCAAGTTTAATAGCAAAAAGCAATAATGCCACGAGTTGTGTGGTGAAGGCTTTCGTGCTGGCCACCCCAATTTCTGGGCCTGCATGGGTGTATATCCCTGAATCGGAGAGTCGGGCAATAGAAGAACCAACAACATTTACTATTCCAAATATAGTTGCGCCATGTTGTTTGGCGTTTTCCAAAGCGACTAACGTATCTGCTGTCTCACCACTTTGGGAAATAGCAATAATAACGTCTTCTTTATCAATTATAGGGTTTCTGTATCTAAATTCTGATGCATACTCGACCTCGACAGGAATCCGACATAATTCCTCAATCCAATATTCAGCAAGTAAGGCCGCATGCCAGCTGGTACCACATGCTACAATAATGATTCTATGGGCTGATAGAAGTTGGTCCTTAACCCTCTCAAGACCACTTAACGTTATTTGATGGGTATCCGCATCAACCCTTCCTCTAAGACAATCTTTAATAGCTTTAGGTTGCTCCACTATTTCTTTCAGCATAAAGTGTGGATATCCCGCCTTTTCTATACTAGCGAGCTCCATGTCGAGTTGCTGAATAAATGGGGTTACTTGTTCGTTGCCTAGATTTTTGAGTATAAGCTCGTCTGGTCTTATAATAGCGAGTTCATAATCGTTGATGTACACTACTTCTTTGGTATGCCCAAGCATTGGAGAAGCATCTGAGCCTAAGAAATGTTCGCCCTGGCCGATACCTATGACCAATGGGCTACCTTTGCGTGCTGCTATTATGGTGTCTGGCGTGTCCTGATCCAGTACGAGTATAACGTAGGCTCCTGTAATGCGTTTGAGCGCAATTCGGATTGCTTCTTCTAGGGGACAGTCGTTGTTGATCTTTATATCTTCAATAAAATTGAGAAGGACTTCGGAATCGGTTTCACTTTTAAAAACATATCCTTTTTTGAGTAACTCTTCTTTAATCGAAGCATAGTTTTCGATGATTCCATTGTGTACGAGGGCTAGCTTGCCACTTTGGGACGAATGGGGATGTGCGTTATAGTCTGAAGGTACGCCGTGTGTCGCCCATCTGGTATGTCCAATCCCTGTTGTAGACGAAAGGTCTGTCGATTTGATCAGTTCCTCTAAAGCTGCGACTTTTCCAGCGGTTTTGGAAATCAGTAACGCTTGTTGCGAATGAAGTGCAATACCTGCACTGTCGTATCCGCGGTATTCAAGTTTGTGCAATCCTTCTATCAAGTAAGGATATGCTTCACGATGGCCTACATAGCCAACAATTCCACACATAGTATCAAGTTTAATCTGTTAATAGGAAGTCAAAATTATGAATTTTCGATAAAACAATCGATTGCGTAACGTTTTTTAACAAAAAAATATTTTTTACATAAGATAGGTGGTAAAATGGAAATTTTTGGGAGTAGATGCTGTTAATATGCTATTGTTAGGAACTTTGCCTGTCCGGTATCTGAAAAATGGAAAGCGTAAAATAGGTGTTACATCTATTTTGATGTCTCAAGGAATAGTCTATTTTTCCTCAATTGAAGGTCTTTTAGGATGAGGAGAGCTACAAAATTTTATATTCGAACGCAATTATATTGCGTATAGTGGTAAATTTATGTAGGTTTGCCTTGATGAATAATCTTGGTGTCATAAAAAATAGTCCGTTCGCATTCTTTTTGCGGATCGTGGGGATTTTTATGGTTTTTATTTTGACCTCTTGTCCGATAAAAGCATCTATCAAGCAAAATTCTACGCAACAGACTTCTTCCGGATTAAGTATAAAGCAATCTAAACTTATGAATTCGTCTGAAGTTCGGTGTGTGTTAGACGGAAAAGAGCGTGTAGCAAAGGTTATCAATTCGGAGAGGGAGCTCTCGCCAGCTGTATTCCTCATAGCTTTCTTCTGTCTCCTATTTTTAAGCGTTTCTAAGAATAACGCTAAAATTCGCTTACCACAAGTTCCTCGTTCGGGGACCAATAATCTTTTCATATTCATTAATCGACTCAATTTATAGCATTCAGACACATTGACCGCCTAAGGGCTTTTTTATAATTGTGTTTATGTACTATAAAATTTAATTCATGATCAACAAGTTATGGACTTGTTTGCTCGTTATGGTAGCTGCACTTATCTCTAGTGATGTATATGGGCAGGTGCTTCAGAACTATTGGCAACAAGCTAAAGTAAACTATAAGGGATTTTCTATTAAAGACCGGGAAATCGGCATTGCCCGGTTGGACAGTGCCGCGGCGTTGGAAAGGTATAAGCCTCAGGTTTGGCTTCAATATCAACAAGGACTTAGCTCTTTAAATAATGTGTCGGGCGCATTCTACCCCATGCCCGGTATTTTCAATATCTCAGGTTCCAATGCCCTGGGCAGTAGCGCAAACACCTTCAATCAGTATGCTACGAGTAGCCTTAATTGGGATCTAGTCAATTTCGGGCGTAAAAATATGGATAGAAATCTAGGAGCTGCTGCGGTAAAGCGCTCGATTTGGGAATCTAATCAGTATGAGCTCTTGATACAGCAGGAGCTTTCCCAACGGTACATCAATTTTTTATACTATCAAACGCTTTTTAATTGGTATCAAGTACACCTGAAGAGATACCGGGATATCTTAGAGTTGACACGGGATTTAGCGGTAAGTGGTATTATCCCTAGTGCAGATACACTTCTCGTCTCCTCTTCGTTAAATAATGTTTTGTCTGAGCTGTCACAGGTATCGGGCCAGCTTAAAGGCAGCGTGTATGCTTTGTCAGAGTTTGTGGGTGATGCTATAGATACTGCTGCAGGCCGAGCGGATCGCTTCTTTACACTATTGGAAGGTAACACTCCTGGATTAATCCTTCAGCCTGTTTTAGAAATAAAGAAAGTAGAATCTGAAAAGCTGGATTATTTGGTGGAGAAATCAAAGCGACAGACTCTACCACGTGTGCTGGGGATAGGAGCGGTCTCCAGTCGTAGCTCGGGCGTGTCCCCAGAAGGTTTCGCGTCCAATAATTACGGTGACCTGTTTAGGAATTATGCACACAATTACTTTGTTGGAGTAGGTGTCAGTTGGAATCTGCAACAGTTGTTTACCGCAAAATCGGACCAAAAGATTTTTGAGGCGAAACGCCAAAAAGTCAACGAAGAGTATCAGGTATTGGATAGAGAAATTGAAAAGCGTGTATTGGATCTGGACACACAGGAAAAGCGGACTGCTGACGGTTTGATAGACTCCGACAGAAGCAAAAAAGAGGCTTCAGAAGCCTATGATATGTACAGGGTACGGTATGAAGGTGGATTAATCAATTTGGCGGAACTTTTGCAGGTACAGGCCATTTTGCTTCAAAATGAAAAGCAGAATCTTCTACAGTATTACAACTATTGGAATATTGTAATAAAGCGATCTTTCCTGGAAGCAGACTTTAATCCGGTCATCCAACATTTTTAATCAATGATAAGGATATGAAATATCCATGTAGCACAGGCTACACAAACACAAATGCGTATAGTTTGGATCCGCCGGCTGGCGGATGGCCGTTGAAAATCAAACCGATCCGCCAACTGGCGGATCACGAAGTAACTATTTACATATGAATATTATTAGAACAGCGCTGAGGAAGCCTATTGCATTCATTATGGTGATCATAGCGATTGCATATTTTTCCTGGCCCGTGATCCAAAAGATAAAAATTGACATCTTTCCCGAGATAGAGTCGCCTGCTATGTACATAGCAATGCCTTACGGCGGATTATCTCCGGCTTATATGGATGGTTTTATGGCCAATGAGTTTCAAAAGGTTTTACTTTTTGTCAATGGCGTTAAAGAAATGGATTTTAAAAGTATCCAAGGGCTTTCGTTGATGAAGTTGACATTTTATCCAGGAACGGACATGTCTCAAGCCTCTGCCGAGTTGAGTATGCAGGTGTCCCGTGCCATGGGGTTTTTACCTCCTGGAGCCGTGCCGCCTATGGTAGTTCGTTTTGATGGTAGCTCACTTCCTGTGGGGCAATTGGTATTTGATAGTGAGAAGCATTCGGTAACCGAGTTGCAAACCATGGCAATCACGAAGGTGCGGCCTATGTTTGTGAATATACCTGGAATTACTGCGCCAGCCCCTTTTGGGGGTA
The DNA here is from genome assembly GCF_011007365.1 of Sphingobacterium sp. xlx-96. Classification (GTDB taxonomy): domain Bacteria; phylum Bacteroidota; class Bacteroidia; order Sphingobacteriales; family Sphingobacteriaceae; genus Sphingobacterium; species Sphingobacterium luzhongxinii. The sequence goes on from NZ_WFKM01000001.1 coordinate 432,877, forward strand.
ATATGCGTAGTCTGGTCGTGAATATTGATCCACAAAAGATGAAAGCCTCTAGCCTTAGTCCAGAGGAGATTACCTTGGCCATAACCAAAAACTCGGTGCCATCGCCGGCTGGAAATGTACGATTGGGTGATAAAAACCTGATGGCTCCCATCAATTCTATCGCTGATGGGGTCGAAGAGTTCTTGCAAACGCCGATTAAGGCCGTAGCTGGCGGTACACTATTGGTCGGAGATGTCGCGACAGTCGTGGACGCAGCAGATCAAACAGTGGGGTATGCATTGATAAATGGAAAGCGCTCGGTGTACCTTCCCATCATAAAAAAGCCTGATGCCTCCACATTAACGGCGGTCGATAACCTGAAAAAATCGCTGCCTATGTTGGAAAACCTCTTGCCGGAGGGTGTTAAGATTAGTTATGCTTTTGATCAATCGGTTTATATATCGAGATCACTATCTAACCTGATTTTTGAAGGAGCGTTGGGAGCGCTTCTGACGGGACTTATGGTTTTCCTTTTTTTGGGTGATGTACGTGGTGCGTTAATCGTTGTCTTAACTATCCCTATTGCTATTATTACAGCGGTGATAACGCTATATTTCTTTGGACAGAGTGTGAATATCATGACGTTGAGCGGTTTGGCCCTATCAATAGGTATTTTGGTGGATGAGGCTACGGTGACGATAGAAAATATTCACCAACATATGGAATTGGGTAAATCGAAGCCTAGGGCCATTTTGGATGCGCTTTTGGAAATATCTGCTCCTAAGCTGTTAATCTTACTTAGTATCTTGGCTGTACTTACCCCTGCATTTATGATGAGTGGTATCCCTAGGGATATGTTCATGCCTTTATCGTTGGCCGTTGCTTTCGCGATGATAGCATCCTTTATCGCTTCCCAGACTTTCGTGCCTATCATGGCTAATTGGATCATGAAATCCAAAACACATGGACAATTTGTCCGTAAGAAGCGTTCTTTTATGGAACGTATCAATGTTAAGTATGCTTTTTTAGTTCGTTCGCTCGTCCGTAGGTCTATGTTGCCTACTATGGGCTACCTGATCTTGAGTATTGGCGCTATTTTTCTAATGTTTTCGTTATTGGGCACTGATATTCTTCCAAGATCGGAAGGAGGGGACTTTCAGCTACGGATAAGGCTACCTGAAGGAACGCGACTGGAGACGAGTGAAGAAACAGTTCGTAAGATTGGAGAGTCCATTACAGAAATGCTACCTGTAAATAGCGTCAAGATGAGCTCTGCATTTGTAGGCATGCATCCTTCTGCAAACCCAATAAACCCCATTTTTTTGTTCAACAGTACAACAGGAGAGGGGGTTCTGCAGTTGTCGCTGAATAAGAAACTGATCGGCCTAAAGAATGACGAACTTAAGGAGCAGATACGTGAACGGATCCGTGAAAAATTTCCTTCGGTGGTTCTAAATTTTGAACCGATGGAGTTGATGGATAAAATTATTGGGCAGGGAGCTATGACACCGGTAGAAGTTAAAGTGAGCGCGCCGCAACTTCAGGCCGCGGAATCTTACGCTAAAAAGTTGGTTTCTAAGTTGTCTGCTTATGGGTTCTTGAGAGACGTGCAGATTGCAGAACCACTGCACTACCCAGTGATTGACATCAAACTGGATAGAACCCGTCTGGCTCAGTTTGGACTAACGGTACAACAGGTGTCTAGAAATATTTCAGCGACAACATCGTCAACGCGATTTACAGATAAAAATCTATGGGTGGATCCAAAGTCTGGTTTGGTATTCCAGGTTCAGGTTCAAGTGCCCGAGAATTTAATCCAGGCCGTAGAAGATCTGCGCGCTATGCCTTTACAAAAAGGCCAAGGTTATCCGATACTTGAAGATGTAGCGACTATTACATATAGTACGGTGGCTGGTCAGGTGAATCGGCGGGGCCCCAATCGTTATGTCACGATATTGGCAGATCTCCATAAAACGGATTTAGGTACAGCAAACACGGCTGTCGATCAGGCTATTTTAGAAATTGGAGATTTACCCAAAGGAATGCGTATATGGAAAGAAGGTACCTTGCCCTTGCTGGAAGAGACCCTGTCTGGATTATTAATAGGGTTGTCTATTGCTATCGTTGTTATTTTCTTTATGATGAGCGCTTATTATCAATCTATCCGTATTAGCTTGGTCATTCTTTCCGTGATACCTGCTGTAATTGCGGGCAGTTCGTTTTTTATCTGGGTTTTTGGCAGTACATTGAACCTGCAGTCTTACATGGGAATCATCATGTCTATCGGGGTGTCTGTCTCGAATGCTGTGTTGTTAGTCAATCAGGCAGAACAGAACCGCAAAACCTATTTTATATCGGCCCAGTTTGCGGCTATTGTTGCTGCAAAATCCCGTTTACGCCCTATTCTGATGACTGCAGCAGCAATGATCGCAGGGATGATTCCTATGGCCTTGGGTATGGGAGATGGTGGGGAACAGATTGCTCCATTAGGACAGGCCGTAATCGGAGGGTTGGTCACTTCTACTTTTGTCATCTTATTGATGATACCACTCTTATTTTCATTGATGATGAAGAAAGCTACTTATCTAGCGCCTTCACTGGATCCCGATGATGTAAATAGTAAGTTTTATAATAATTAAAGAAATGGTAAAATATAGTTTTTTATTAGTTTTCGTCGTATTCCTTGGTTGTAAACCGAAGGAGGATGATAAGCAGGGTAAGGATAAGACAAAGAGGGATTTACTGGAGTTGGAGGTTTCGCGCCCCCAGTCCTTGCAGCCTGAATACAGTCTTAAACTGACAGGCGAACTTCAACCGCAAGAGTCTGTTGCTTTGTTTTCTAAAGTAAAGGGTTTTGTTAGACAGATTCATGTTGATGTGGGTGATTATGTCCATAAAGGACAGTTGCTTGCACGGATGGAGGCTCCGGAGATGGATATCCAGAGTACCGCCGATAGGGCAAAACAGAATCAGCTGATGGCAAATTATGAAGTGAGTAAGCTCCGCTATAAGAGACTGGACGATGTAGATAGACGTAAAAAAGGCGCTATTTCGGCTCTTGAGCTGGAGAAGGCATATGGCGACATGCTAAGGGATAGTGCTGCTGTTGTTGAAGCTGGTGGGACTTATCAAAAGTCCAAGCAAATGGAAGATTATCTCCTGATCCGGGCACCATTTTCTGGAATTATTACCCAGCGTAATTTTTCGAAAGGGGCTCTTTTAGGCGACAACGGAATACCCATGTTTAATTTGGTGAGTAATGATAAGCTTAAGTTGAAAGTCGTAGTGCCGGAAGTGCATGGGAAATCTGTTTCGGATAGCACTACAGCCGAGTTTCAGGTGTTGAGCGTCCCTAATCGGATATTCTCGACAAAACTTAAAAGAAATACAAAATTCATTGATCCTACGACACGGTCACTTAGCTTAGAGTTTGAGGTGCCTAATGCGGATAAAGGGTTAATCGGGGGGGACTTTGCCGATGTGAAATTATCTTTGCAAAGAAAACATAAAACAATGTTTGTCCCCAAAGGTGCAGTGGTCAACGCCCAGTCTGGTATATTTGTGGTAAGAATAGGGGAAGATGGCAAGGCAGAACGTGTATCCGTGCGAACTGGTATTTCCTACAATGATCTGATTGAGGTATTTGGTCGTATTGGATTGGAAGATCGTATTGTAAACCGCGCATCGGAGGAATTAACAACTGGAAAGATGGTTAAAACTTTAATGAATTAATACGTTAGATATTATGCTAAATAGGAAACAACAATTAATACTACTAATCTCGATTGGATTATTTACGGTCGGTTGTACCAATACCGCCAAAGAAAGGGGAGATAAAGAAGAAGATAACTTGGAAACCTCGGTCGAACTGGCTACAGAACCCATCGAGGAGGTGGTGAAAGCTAGTTTTATCGATATTAACAATGGCGTTACAACGTTGGATTCACTCCGTGGAAAAGTAGTGGTGATGAATTTTTGGGCTACATGGTGCCCGCCCTGCATTCGGGAGATGCCTTCTTTGAATGCAGTATTTCTGGATCTGAAATCGAATACCAAGATTGTGTTTATGGCAATAGATGTCGATGTGGATATTAAAGGAGCAGCTAAATTTATGGCTAAAAACAAGTTTGATCTACCTCTATATACACTGCATACGCCGTTGCCTGCTGCGCTTGAAACAAATTCTATCCCAATGACGGTAATCTTAGATAAAAAGGGAAAGATTGCTGCCCAACATACGGGGATGGTAGATTTTGGTAATCAAAATATAAAAGCCAGTTTGATAAAGCTGGCTGAAGAATAGTTCTGTCGTGTAAATGGTCAGGGCATTTTTTTCCTGACCATTTTTTACAATTAGAGGGTACGAAGTAAGATTTGCCAGGCTTTTTCTAGGGAGCCCTGATCTAACAATTGTGCTGCATGTAAATGTACCGTCTCGATATCGGCATGCTCCGTATTTATTGCTAAGACATCATCAATAAGAGGTATTGTTTCTACGTTGGCTAACAATCCCAGATGATTTCCAGTTAGAACTTTTGATAATCGGATAGTTTCAGGAAGGTTGTCTACTCCGATTCCCAGGTTACGTAGCGGTTTGGGAACAAGGAAAAGATTGTCCTGTGTAACCCTACAATACCAATCACCTCCCAATCGGGCGACTAAATCTAATTCATGTTGTTGTATGTTGTTTTTTTCGTCAAGAAGGTGTTCTTGCACGTGCATGGCAAGTACCTCTGCTAAAACAAGATTGCCCGCTCCGGGGAGTTTACTAAGAGGGATAATCTGTTGCACTCGGCACTCGAGTTGAACAGGTGATTCGGCCACACGGGGAGGGGTTATATAGAGGGATGGTATTGGGGTTAATCCCGCTTTCTCAAATTCGTTGGTTCCTTCGGCGTATTCTGTACTTGCTAAAGATTGCTGCTGTACAAGGTCGTAATTCACTATGTTAATAACGACCTCTTCAATCTCCAGCATGTTTTCCAATGTGTGTTTTGTGGATCCATCACGCATCCGTCTTAATGGAGAAAATACACAGATAGGGGGCTGGTGGGACATCAGGTTGAAGTAGCTGAAAGGACTTAAATTGACCTGTCCTTTTTTATTGATTGTACTGGCAAAGCATATCGGTCTAGGTGCGATCGCATACTTAATCAGGTTGTCAAATATAGCTTGATCCTTTTTGGGATCAAAACTTATCGTGTTACTCATATTGGCTATATTAATGTAGTGCTTATTTTATGGTTACGCTGTTGTCAAAATAATTCTGTTGTCAAGTATGCCTAATCCCGTTACTTCTAAAGAAACGGTATCACCTTCCATGAGCCATTGATCCTGATGATCGGGATTTTCGAGGCGTCCGGTGCCATTCAGTTCGAGAAAGCAACCCGTGCCTACCGTGCCAGATCCTATCACATCTCCAGGGAAAAGCTCTACACCATAGGATGCGCGTTCAATTATCTCTGCAAAAGTCCAATCCATATCGGCCAGGTTGCCTAAGGAGACTTGGTGTCCATTGACTTTACAGGTCATTTTTAAGTTGTAACAATCACCGGTGTGACCTTTGGCGGGGGCTGTTTTGTAAGGCTGAAGTTCCTCTTTAGTCACTAACCAGGGACCGATGGCGGTTGCGAAATCCTTGCCCTTAGCAGGTCCTAAATTCAACTTCATCTCTTCCATTTGGAGTTTACGGGCACTGATGTCATTCATAATCATGTAGCCGGCGATGTAATCGTCTGCATCAGCAGCCTTAATATTTTTTCCTCGCTTATTTATAACTATGGCAACTTCCAGCTCAAAGTCAAGCTGTTCCATATGTAAAGGCATACAGGGAATATCTCCGGGGCCAAAGATAGCACGGTGGTTGGTGAAATAGAAAACAGGAAACTGATCGAACTCTGGAATCATTGCTAATCCACGATTGCGCCGGGATGTGGCAACATGCTGTCTAAAAGCATAGGCATCTCTGCAGGATGATGGATTTGGGACTGGAGCCAGTAAGGCAACTTCGGACAGCGATAGCCCTTGAGGGTGGATGGCACCTTGTTTTATTTTTTCTTCCAGAGCACGTAGCGCAACCATGCCCTGATCGCCAGCTAAAAGAAAATCCTGCATGGAAGTTGGTAATGCCTCATCTAACGCTGAACAAGGGTATATCTTATCCGCTATCAATAGGGAAAGATGTTCTGTGTTGTTATAAAGGCAAGTTACAATTCTCATAAAAAGAGCGGTGTTAAAGTGGATTCGATTATAGATTTATACTGCAAATATACGTATGATTACAAAAATTAAAATATTTCGTTTAATAATATTGAATAAAATTTTTACCTTTACGTTATTATAAACCCAACGATGTGCAATTTTGGCTTACATAACGCTAAGTTATCCTTTGGATTAATCGCTTTTATTAAAGCGATGATAGCGGATATTGTATTTGCGCAATATTAACACATTTACTTCTTAGACTCGAACACATATTCGTCGAGTAGTTTCATCTTTAATTTTTTGACAGTTTAAAACTAGAGGATTATGGCATATTATCATAAACTCGGGCAAGTACCCGCAAAGCGGCATACCGTATTTAAAAAGGAGAATGGTGATTTATACGCTGAAGAATTGGTGTCAACGCACGGATTTTCAAGTGTTTACTCCTTGGTCTATCATTGCCACCCACCTACCTTGGTCAAGCAAATTCGCGAAGCCTATGATGTGTCTCCCAAGATAGCACGGGAGAAGCATCTCAAACACACGAGTTTAAAAGGGTTTTCTTTGGCTCCGGCTGATGATTATCTGGAGAGCCGTAAGCCGGTTTTGGTGAATCATGATCTCCACATTTCCTTAGCAGCGCCTCGACGATCGATGGAGGATTACTTTTATAAGAATAGTCAAGCTGACGAAATTATCTTTATCCATGAGGGGAAAGGTGTATTGAAGACGGGTTATGGGGAAATTAGCTTTTCCTATGGAGACTACTTAGTGATCCCTAGAGGTACTATTTATCAGATTCATTTTGAGTCAACAGGTAATAGACTGCTTATTGTAGAGTCTTTTTCTCCTGTACGTACCCCAAAAAGATATCGCAATGAATTTGGTCAGCTGATGGAGCATGCCCCATTTTATGAACGTGATATCCGTGTTCCTGAAAATCTGAAAACATTCGATGAGATGGGGGATTTTGAAGTTAAAATAAAGAAGGAAGGGTTGATTTATCCTTATGTGTACGGTAGTCATCCTTTTGATTTTATCGGGTGGGATGGTTATCATTATCCTTGGGCTTTTTCTATACATGATTTTATGCCGATCACAGGTATGCTGCATCAGCCACCACCGGTACATCAGACTTTTGAAACGGATACCTTCGTGTTGTGCAGTTTCTGCCCCCGTTTATACGACTACCATCCGTTAGCGGTTCCGGCTCCCTATAATCATAGTAATGTGGATTCTGATGAACTTTTATACTATGTGGATGGTGATTTTATGAGCCGTAAGTCGGTGGACAAAGGGCAACTCACGCTGCATCCGGGCGGAATACCGCACGGTCCGCATCCGGGAACGGTAGAAAAAAGTATAGGCCAGACACGGACAGATGAATTGGCGGTAATGATAGATCCATTTAGGCCGTTAATGCTCACAGAAGATGCTTTGGCACTGGAAGATCTAGATTATTATAAATCATGGATGAGTTAGTAACTAATTAATAAACATATCATATTATCATGACACAAACTTTTGCGGAGAAAATTGCGAAGGCGCAGGATTTTCTTCCTATTAATGGTACCGATTATATTGAATTTTATGTCGGTAATGCGAAGCAGGCTGCACACTATTATAAAACTGCTTTTGGTTTCCAATCTGAGGCCTATGCAGGTCCGGAAACGGGAGTTAAAGACAGAGCTTCTTATGTATTGAAGCAGAATAAAATAAGATTGGTACTAACTACAGCACTGCGTTCTGAACATCCTATTTCAGAACATGTGAAAAAGCATGGTGACGGCGTGAAGATACTGGCCCTTTGGGTGGATGATGCACGTAGATCTTTTGAAGAGACAACCAAGCGGGGCGCAAAAGTGTACCAAGAGCCTATCTGCGCTCAAGACGAGCATGGCGAGGTTTGGACGGCTGGAATTTACACCTATGGAGAGACGGTCCACATGTTTGTAGAACGTAAGAACTACAAAGGCGCATTTATGCCGGGCTACGAAGCTTGGGTAAGTGACTATAACCCGGAGGAGACAGGTCTTCTTTACATTGATCACTGCGTTGGAAACGTGGATTGGAACAAAATGAATGAGACTGTCGATTGGTATCAGAATGTGATGGGGTTTGTGAATATTTTATCATTTGACGATAAACAGATTAATACGGAGTATTCGGCTTTGATGAGTAAGGTGATGAGCAACGGCAACGGTTATGTGAAATTTCCAATCAACGAACCGGCAGAAGGCAAAAAGAAGTCACAGATTGAGGAATATCTTGATTTTTACGAAGGTGAAGGGGTGCAACATGCAGCTTTAGCAACCAATGATATCGTCTCTACAGTAAAAGCATTGAAAGCGCGTGGGGTAGAGTTTTTGGGGGCTCCTCCTGAAGCATATTATGATATGTTGCCGGAGCGGGTCGGTGCGATTGATGAAGAAGTAAAAATCATTCAGGATTTGGGAATCTTGGTAGACCGGGACGAAGAGGGGTACCTTCTTCAGATCTTTACGAAACCTGTTGAAGATCGTCCGACCTTATTTTTTGAAATTATCCAGCGTAAAGGTGCACAGAGTTTTGGTGCAGGTAACTTCAAAGCTTTGTTTGAGGCTATAGAGCGTGAGCAAGAAAGAAGGGGAAATTTGTAGAACAAAGATAGTTGATTTTAGAGATTATTGATTTATGAAAGAATTACTTAAGGAGTTTGAATATAAAAGGCCCGAGATTGTTTTTGAGTGGAAAGATAGAGAGACAGAAGCTGAGGGATGGGTCGTTATCAACTCCTTGCGCGGTGGTGCTGCTGGTGGAGGTACACGCATGCGTGCTGGCTTGGATCGCAATGAGGTAGAGTCTTTGGCGAAGACCATGGAAGTTAAATTTACGGTATCAGGACCAGCGATAGGTGGGGCCAAGTCGGGAATAAACTTTGATCCTAAGGATCCTAGAAAGAATGAGGTGTTAGCTCGATGGTTTAAAGTTGTTACTCCTTTGCTTAAAAACTATTACGGCACGGGCGGAGATCTCAATGTAGATGAGATTCATGATGTGATCCCTTTAACCGAAGAGTACGGACTATGGCATCCACAAGAGGGAGTGTTGAATGGGCATTTCAACGTTCGGGAAAGCGATCGTATTCGTCAGATAGGCCAGTTACGGTATGGTGTCTCGAAAGTGTTGGAGGATACTTTTTATAGTCCTGACTTGAAGCGTAAGTACAAAGTTGCGGATATGATTACCGGTTTTGGTGTCGCCGAATCGATACGGCATTTTTATGACCTTTATGACACCGGGTGTAAAGGCAGAAGAGCCATCATACAGGGCTGGGGCAATGTTGCCGCGGCTGCTGCTTTTTATCTTTCAAAGATGGGCGTTCGCATCGTGGGAATTATCGATCGTGCCGGTGGATTGATCAATAAGGAGGGGTTTGGAGAGGAGGAAATCACGCAACTGTTGCTGAATCGTAATGGTAATGAGCTTGTTTCTCCGGACATGATTCCTTTTGATAAATTGCAGGAAGAAGTCTGGCGCGCAGGGGCCGAGATATTTGTTCCTGCAGCGGCTTCCCGTCTTGTCTCGAAGAGTCATGTGCAACAGTTGGTCGATAACGGCTTGGAGGTTATCGCAAGTGGCGCCAACGTCCCATTTGCTGACAAGGAGATCTTTTATGGTCCTGTAATGGAGTATGCAGATCAGCATGTGGCTGTTATTCCTGATTTTATTGCCAACTGTGGGATGGCAAGAGTGTTTGCTTACCTAATGCAGACTGGTATTGAAATAAATGATGATGCACTCTTTTCTGATGTGTCAAGAGTGATTCAGGATGCTCTGAAGAATATTCGTGATATTTCAAAAGAGCGAACACATATATCTTCAAAAGCGTATGAAATTGCTCTCCGCCAATTGATTTAAAATAAAAGGGGCTTTTCAGAATGCCCCTTTTATTATTTCTTGTCATACTTTTTCATAATGTCCTCTAAGACTGCGGTAGTAAGCTCATGGTCTGTAAGAGTAGGGAACCCTTCCCAGCGAACAATACCTTCTGGATCAATTAGAATACAATGTGGTATTCCTTTGACTTCAAGTTCTTTTTTAAGTCTGGCCTGTGTGTCTATTGCATTGTAGTAATCTATTTTTATATTCTTTGCATTTTGAACTTTGGTGGCTGTTTCATCGGATATTCCGATAATGATTAATTTATCACTGTATTTTTTTTGCCATTCATTAAGTTCTGGAATAACTCTTCGACAGGGACCACACCAAGTAGCCCAAAAGTCTATGAGTACAAATTTTCCTTTTGTGTCGGGAGTCTCTGAAAGCCATTGTTCAACTTCTAATGTAGGAGCTTTTTCGTTGATAATGGATTTTGCCCATAGTTTTTTGCCATTATTGCTTTCTTGCCCATAGCTCAGTGTAACTGTCAGGCAGAGTAATAGTGCTGTTGCGATTGTTGTTGTTAATTTTTTAGACATAGAATGGTTATCTTTTGCTGTTTTCTTTGTTAACAGGATTAAAGTAGGCAATTTACGATTGTTTTTTTCTTTCTGCAACTGTCTTAGCTATTTGTACAATGCAATAGATTTTCCTTGGACGGGATTAATTTACTTGGTCGTGGATTTTTAATTCCTGGGTATTTTTGGTACTTTTACTGCTGAATTTAAGGTGAAATAAGTGTAAATTAGTATGCCTGTCAAGATACCCGATAACCTGCCCGCTATAGAACTTTTAAAAAGCGAAAGTATATTTGTAATGAGTGATCTCCGTGCCAGTGAGCAGGATATTCGTCCGTTGCGGTTGCTTATTCTTAATCTTATGCCTCTTAAGATCTCCACGGAAACTGATTTTGTCCGATTATTGTCCAACAATCCCTTGCAGATAGAAGTTGATTTTTTACGCTTGGAGTCTCATACTTCTAAAAATACGTCTGCTGAACATCTAGAGATGTTTTACAAAGGTTTTTCTGATGTTTCTGATGATTTTTATGATGGAATGATTATTACGGGTGCTCCCGTGGAGATGCTTCCTTTTGAAGAGGTGACTTATTGGGAGGAGGTGACACGTATTTTTGATTGGGCTAAAACTCATGTTACTTCAACATTGTATATTTGTTGGGCTTCTCAAGCAGCGCTCTATCATTTTTATGGCGTTGAAAAGCAACCTTTAGATAAAAAGCTATTCGGTGTTTTTCAGCATACGGCTCTTGATAAAACAAACCCGCTGTTTAGAGGTTTTGATGATGAGTTTTTTATCCCGCATAGTAGACATACAACTATTTCGCAGTCGGATATGGAGAAAAGTAAGGATGTGGAGGTGTTGTCAATATCTGATGATGCAGGGGTAGCTATCGCAGCTTCTAGAGGAGGACGAGAATTCTATTTGACAGGACATTCCGAATATGCTCCGTATAACCTACACGAGGAGTATGTACGTGATCGTGATAAGGGATTAGCTATTGATATCCCATCAAATTATTATACAGATGATGATCCTACATTACCACCTAAGGTAAGATGGGTAAGTCATGCAAATCTGCTTTTTAACAACTGGTTGAATTATTATGTCTATCAAGAGACACCATTTGACTTGAAAAATGTACCACAGCTAGGCGATTTAAGAAATACGAACGGGTAAAATACAATGTGGGTAATATATGAGGGTAAGAAAAACGCCTGGAGCGGGGAGCAACAGGCGTTTCTAACTAACCAATTATTAACCTAAATTATGAAATTACAGGTATAACGTTATTTTGTAGTCTTTAGTATGTGAGAGATCAGTTTTCCTGTATTGTACTGGTTTTGTTACAATAACCAGGTTATACAGCAGAATTAGGTCATTTAATTTTCGGTTTTATGTAAGATAGATTACTTGTGCTACGTTATTTTGTGGTCAACAATTGGGGGTTAGGGATACTTCTCAATGTATCCTGATTTTACGTGATTTTATGATAAAATCTGTACTTTCGTGAATCACTAATTGAACTCAATAGACTAATGATGAGATGTAAGCACATGGATTACCCCTTTGGCTTGTGGATAAAGCAAAGTTTTGTCTTTGCGCTGACAGCAACTTTACTGATAGCTTTGGCCTCTTTTACGGGAGGTTTTATGAGTACGCGTAGTGTTATTCAAATTTTCATTACGTTTTTAGTTATCTTAATTGTTGCGTTAGATAATATCTGTATTCATATCTATTTTAAGGTAGAAGACCCCGTCAAGTCCCCCCTATATGTCAAGGTGATAAGTTTTGGTAGTGCAATTGGGATCATCTGGCTTTTTCATGGTGTAGAACTCTTTTTTGATATTGCTGATGATCGGTTGCGCGGTATTTTAGTTCAGAGTCCGTTACGTAGTTTTACATTTATTAGTGTGCAAGGTAGCTTGTTAAATGTTGTTGTTCTACTGTGGCTTTATTTCTTGATGTCTGAGCATGCAAAAGTACATCATAAGCTGGAACGTTCTCGTTTAGAGCGTTCTAGAGAAGAGGCTATAAACCTAATGATGCGGCAACAGATACAGCCTCATTTCTTATTTAATGCGTTGGCGACTTTAAAAACACTGATTGTAAAGGATCCCGGCATGGCGCAAAATTATCTGCTGCAACTTTCTGATTTCTTGCGAATTACTATTGCTTCTGTTAAAGATGGTGAGCTGGCAAGTATAGATCAGGAAATTAAGCTTTGTGAAGATTATTTGAATATGCAGAAAATCCGGTTTGGGGAAGCTTTGCATTATCAAGTCGATGTTTCAACTGATGTAAGAGCGAAGCAATTACCTATATTCTCTATCCAACCATTGGTAGATAATGTATTAAAACATAACTCATTTACCGTTCAGAACCCGGTCCGGATACGCGTTGACGAAAGAGATGGCTGGATTGTGGTCCGTAATAATAAAAATATTCAGTATCAAAAAGTGGAATCAAATGGTAGCGGACTTCGGAATCTTGTAGAACGGTATAAATATTTGTTTGTACAAGGTGTCGAAATTGATGAATCGAATGATTTTTTTGAAGTGCGTATTAGGATTCTGTCATGAGGATAGTTATAGTAGAAGATGAGATTTTGGCAGCCGAAGACTTGACCCAGACGTTACTGCAAGTGTTGCCCCAATCAGAAATCGTAAAGCATGTTCAATCGGTTGAAGAAGGATTGGTATTCTTTGGAAGCGATCCTAAGATTGATTTGATTTTTTCGGATATACAACTGGGGGATGGTCTCAGTTTTCAGATCTTTCAAGAGATCAATATCACTGCGCCTATTGTTTTCTGTACGGCTTATGATAATTATTTGCTGGAAGCGTTTAAAACAAACGGAATTGATTATATCGTAAAACCTATATCAAATTCTGCAGTTGAACAAACAATACAAAAATACTTTGGATTACAACGGCAACTAACCCAGGTGGTATCCACTATGCGTATCGGGACAGAAGGTGTGTACAGTGCCTTACTAGGGCAGATGCAAACTAATAATAATGCCTTAATCGTATATCATCATGACCGTATAATACCCTTGTCTTCAGGAGAGATAGCCTTATGTTACATCGAATATGAGAATGTATTTGTTAAGACTTTTGAGGCCAAAGAATATACGGTAAATAAAAGCTTAGATGATCTGGAAAAGCTATTGGGGAATGTTTTTTTTCGAGCCAATAGACAAAATCTGGTCAATCGAAAAGCACTACGACATGCCAGTTATACCTTAACTAGAAAGTTGTCCTTGGAGCTTTGTATGGCGCATGAAGCTAAAGTATATGTCAGTAGAGAAAAAGCGTCCACTTTTCTTCGGTGGTTGGAAGCAAAGGATATCATATAACATATGTAGTTACGGTTCGCCCTTTATTTTGTCCGTTTGAGCTTGAAACTGGTTAGATAGGTCAGATAAATTCATGATTTTTGATTTACTACTATTTAAAAGAAGTATGATAACGGTAATGGCTATGTATAACTTTGTAAGTATTTTCAAAACAAATATTCAAACGCTGACTGATAAACTTATTATTTTAGAGGGGTTAAGAACTTTAAAAATGCCGATAGTGGTAAGTTTAGATCTTGAAGATGAAGATCGTATATTGCGTGTCGAGTCTCCCGAGCATATCGTAAGTCAGGTTTTAAAAAAAGTGCATGAATATGATTTTAAATGTGAGGAACTAGATAGTTTCGTAAGTGGTGTCCCGTTAAGGGGTGCTGTACTATCTTAAGATCTATATGATCCCATGGATATTATAGATCCCGGACGAGTGGAAATGTGATCGGCCCACTTGTCCAGGAATATAGAAGTTAGTTATTCGAAATGATATAGAAACACAACATCGCCAACATATGCCGGTTTCGGATTGTCTTTGATGATTAATGTTGCTTCGATTGAAGCTTTAACGGTACCTCTCAGGTTAAGTATCGATTTAACTTTTGCTTGCAGTTGTACTTCGTTATCTACTAATACAGCCTGTCCAAATTTTAAATTTTCAATACCATAATTGATTTCCATCTTTAGATTTCTGACGTCTGCAATCTGTTTCCATAAGTAGGGGATTAAAGAAAGCGTAAGATACCCATGTGCTATAGTCGACTTGAAAGGGCTATCTGTTTTTGCCTTTTCTTGATCGATATGAATCCATTGATGATCTAAAGTGGCATCTGCAAATCTGTTGATCTGTTCCTGATCGATTTTGTGCCAATCGGAAGAGCCCAGTTGTTTCCCTTCATAGGACTTGTACTCTTCATAATTGTTAATTATTACCATTTTAAGAAAGTTGTGTTTAATACTTAAATGTAAATATTTTGGATGTAAGTTAGTAAAACTTTTCTTAGCTGACGTTAATTCTTTTTATTTAAAACAGATGGCTATTGAATGGTTTGATTTTGTTGTAATTGTGGAAATGCGAAAGGGTTTAGACTTCTCTAAACCCTTTCTGGCCTTTTGTATGCGTACCTTTTTTTTCTGTTTCTTTGTTTCTTTTTTCGCTTAGACCAATTGTCCAAACTTTGCAGATACAATCAAAAAGCGTTTATCTAAAAAAGCGCTAATAAAGTAGCTCTTCAAAATTGTTGCTCTTTTTGATATAATAACGACTATAGTTCAATAATATTGTGTGTCTTGTAAAAAAAAATCTGGAAGCCTACTAAATTCAAAAAAAACGCCTGTAGCGGGGAGCTACAGGCGTTATTAACTAACCAATTATTAACCTAAATTATGAATGCTCAAAGATAAGATGTAGATTTTAGATTAAGTGTTAAAAAATTGTTAATTTTTATTTGGTGTCAGTGTTATTACGTGATATTTTATTTGGACATTATGTGTTTTTTTAAAATTATATAGTTTTTTTCTTTATTTTTTAACCTTTTACTCCGCTAAATATACTGGCTATGATAACACCTAGAACAATTAAAGTAATAACAACGTACATGATGTCTTTCTCGATAACAAACCCAAAAAGAGAGCCTATCACTCGTAGGATAGGGGTGCATATAAGAAGCAGTACACCGAATTGGATGATCTGAGGTATCCTGAACTGAAATGCACCAACGATAATTTCAGTTATCGTTGTATTTGAAGTAGATTCTCCTACAAATTCTTTATAATTTGGTATAGGTTCCTGTCCATGTATCATCAAATATAGTATACCACCTACGATCAGCGTAACGGAGGCGAAGGTAACACCAATACGCAAGATCTGTCCTACTAAGATCGAGATATCCTTATCGTTCCAGTAATACTTTGAGAAGACTTGTTTCATAGTTAAAATTTATGTTGTAAGCCGTTAAAAATCATCTGGAATGCAACCAATGTAATTGCTATGGCAAATATCAAGCGTAATGTTCTTGGGTTCATCTTTTTCAACAGCTTTGACCCTGTGATAGCCCCACAGAGAACGCCTAGAATGACTGGAAAAGCAATTCCTGGCTCCATGTACCCGCGTTGTAAATAGACTACAGCTGATGCAGCAGCCGTGACACCTATCATAAAATTGCTTGTGGTTGTACTCACTTTAAAGGGGATTTTCATCATGCTGTCCATGGCTAATACTTTTAAAGAACCAGAACCTATGCCTAAAAGACCCGAAAGAATTCCTGCTATCCCCATCAACGAAAAGCCGCCGGCCACATTGGTCAGTTTATAGGGGATCTTTTGACTGTCTACTGGATAGCTATTATTAAGTTTGAGTTTTTCGGCAAGCATGGAACCTCCTTCATGAGCATATTCATTTTTTTTACGCAGTGTCATTACGGCAGAAAAAATGAGTACAATACCAAAGATAATTGCAATGGTGTTGGTTGGCATATAGATGGCAATCATAGCACCGACCACAGCACCGATGGTGGTCGCTATTTCTAAAAACATGCCTAATCTTATATTTGTAATTCCCTCTTTTACATAGGTCGTTGCTGCTCCTGAGGAAGTGGCGATCGAGGCTAGTAATGCTGCACCGATTGCATAACGGATGTCTACATGAAATAAAAGCGTTAACAAAGGAATGACAACGACACCGCCTCCCAAGCCTGTCAATGAACCTAAAAGACCAGCTATAAACGTGCCTAGGAAAAGAATGAGGGTAAAAGTCAGAATGGTCATTTATCAAGTTTTTAAAAGCAGTAAACTTAGGAGGTTTTTATTGCTTTTAAAATAGTATTAATCGAATAAATACAATTGTTACATCAGATTAGTGATGACCTCTTCGTAACAAACTCCACTACTTATAATAATACAATATAGTGGAGTTCTGGTATGGAGGCTAACTCGTTTTTAGTACGTTTCTATACGAATACTTTGGATAAACGTGTCGTTTGGCAAAACGCGCAGGGGAATCGGCGTTTACCAACTTGATATACTCGTTCCTTGGTACGTTAAAATATTCATATTGACTTCCATCAAGAAATGTAAGTGTCAAAATTTGACCCTTCCAATCAAAGTCAGAGATAGATGAATCTGTTATTGTGCGCTGATAAACAGGTCGTTGATTTTCTAAGGTTTCAGGACAGATACTTACTAAAAAATGATAGGCTTCGATCATTTCTTTGCTTTTTTCTTCTGCTGCTAAAAGGCCTTCCTGATCGTTGGCAAATCTATCCGGATGACACTCCTTCATAATTTGGCGATAGCGCGACTTCAATGTACTGAGATCAACTTTGCTATCTACATCTAACAGTCTTCTGTAGTCCGCTATTTTTTTCATGGCGCAAAGGTAGTTAATCTACGGTAGTAATTGCATGTTTTCTACAAAATACATTTAAATTACATCCGGAATATCATTTTAATAGTTAAGACCTAGGGACTATCAGTAAGAAATAAACAAGCCAATACACGTTTTTCTTAGATTCATAATGCTCCGTCGCATTGCATCCGACCAATGCAGATTGGTAGACTATGCCGTCACCTCCCGACCGATATGGAGGGAGGTAGAAACTACATATTAATCCTGTACTGTTCATAGACCTCTCCACAAGGTCGAGGTGACGTTTACTTTGCTGTCCTTAAAACTCCATGGTGTTTGTTAAAAATCTAACCTCTCGAAATGATTATAATAAAGTTCGACGGAGCTCTTCGTCTGATTTGGGCGAGAGGTACGATAGTGGGATATCCAACACGGTACGAGCTCCGGATTGTCCTTGTCTGGCCATCTTGCCTACGGCACGGGCATACGCTACAAGCACACTTGCTGTAAACTCTGGATTACTTTCTAGTGCCAAACTAAATTCAATGCGCTGTTTTGCACCACTCCCGGAAACGCCGGATCGAAATACAATACCCCCATGAGGCATTGCCCCGTGGTTTTGTCTCAACTCTTCTTCGTTGATAAAATGTACCGTTGTTTCGTAATCAGCGAAATAATTGGGCATGGTCTTTATTGTGTTTTCAATAATACTGTGGTCTGCCCCGGTTTCTGCTACGACATAACAGACCCGTTTGTGTTTTTCTGCTGTTGACAGAATAGGGTTTTCTCCTGACCGCACCAACGCTAAAGCACGGTCTATTGGAATAGTATATTGGACGCCGTTTTTGACACCTTCTACTCGCCTTACTGCGTCTGAGTGCCCTTGGCTCAACCCCTTTCCCCAAAAAGTATAATCCTCACCATCAGGAAGGACACATTGTCCCATCAGTCTGGCCAGGGAAAATAATCCCGGATCCCAACCTGTAGCGATTAAGCTCAAGGTGTTGCTCGATTTTGCGGATTCATCAACGTTGGCAAAATATTCTGGTATTTTGGCATGGGTGTCAAAACTATCTACCGTATGGAACAGTTTGGATACTTCGAGGACCTGTTCAGGTAGATCCGTAGATGAACCTCCACATAGAATCATAACATCGACAAGGTCACCGTAATCTGTCAAGCGATTCATTGGTATTACCGGAGATTTACAATCAAGCGATGAGGGGTCTCTCCTTGTAAAGATAGCTACTAATTCCATGTCCGGATTTTGCTTTATCGCTTTTTCTACCCCTTTTCCAAGATTGCCATATCCAATGATACCGATTCTCAAAATATTCGTAGTCTTATTTTTCATATTAAGATTCTTAATTTTTTGTATAAAGCAGCGAATCTACAAAAAAAACAAAGATTTGAGCAGACTTATACAAATAGTTCGTATTTGTAGGAATGTATTTTGATACTTTTTAGCTCTTGTTCGTTTTCTCCGGAAGATATTTCCAATATCTTTTTGGAACATGGCGAAGATGCAGCTTTAGGTTTTTACGGGCTTCTATATTCGTACTCTGAAAATAACTCTGCCATAATACGGTGTAACAGTTATCATCTGCATCTAAGGTTATCGTTCCTGTTGATTTTTGTAATGCAGTTGATTGCTCCACACTTAGAGTCACTTCTGTGACACTGTAAAGATCATAATAAATACCATAGCAGCGCTTATTATCATAGATAAGCCAATGCTGATCAGCATATCTATCCCTAAAAAAGGAAATAATCAATGGCAGTACGTTGAAGTCTGGCTCTATAATGGCCACATACATCCCATTAGAATCTTTATGAAAGCGAACAAAAGCTTTCATACGATGACGCTCACGGCTCACTTTGAGAAGTGTTTGACGGAATAGTAAAACACGTTCATCTCCGTAGTTGTCCAAAAGCGTTGGACTATTAGTTTTGAATACAGCGATGATCAATTCAAAAATTATTTGATGTATTTTAGAGTCCTCTGCTAAAAAAGCTCGCCAAAAATCAATAGCTCCATTTTTTGTGAGCAACTTGGTTAGGCCATCGTTTACACGTCTAGCCTTTACTGCATCAGATGGGATCTTTTTAGCTGTTTCAAATAGAGACTCCTGAAAATCATATTCTACTTGTAGTTGTACGTCAAACTCTCTACATTCAAATACTGTAAAAATCGCTGTCAGCAGACCTTCATAGCTGCCGTCGTACCTGTAAATCATTTTTAGAATAAGGATAGTTGAGGCGTAACGGTCTTTTGGCGATTGGATCCCTGTAAGATATGTTTTCGAACGCTTTCCATTTGTATCGAACCTAACGGGATGATAGAGTCTGCACAAACCATAAAGTGCTTTGCTCTGTTGTAAGCTATTCCCATTTTCTTGATTTGGTACTCGTGGAGTCTTCCGAACTTTCGGGCTTGGATTATCTTCATGGCGGACTGCCTTCCTATACCAGGAATCCGAATGATCATCCAATAATCGGCCTTATTTATATCGACGGGGAAGAACTGCGGATTGCGTAATGCCCAACTTAATTTAGGGTCAATCTCCAAATCCAGATGCTGAAAATCTGGATTCAGTACCTCCTGGATTTTGAATCCATAGAATCGCATAAGCCAGTCTGTTTGGTATAATCTGTTTTCGCGTACGAGCGGAGGTTTTGTCCCTATTTGAGGGAGGAGGTTATTTGTGTTGGATATGGGGATATATCCAGAGTAGTAAACTCTTTTTAAATTATAATTTTTATAAAAGTTGTCAGCTACCTGCATGATTTCATAGTCACTTTCTGCTGTCGCTCCAATAACCATCTGTGTGCTTTGTCCTGCCGGGACGAAATTAGGCGTATGTTTAATAAGTTTTTTTTCTTCTTTGTATTGTTTCAGTTTGTCATTGACAAATGCTAAAGGTTTTTTGACTGACTCATGATTCTTTTCTGGAGCCATAAGTTGGAGCCCTGCATCGGTAGGCAGCTCTAAATTGATACTCATTCGATCTACATAGAGACCGGCTTCCTGTATGAGTTCTTCACTCGCTCCGGGTATGGTTTTAAGATGTATGTAGCCGTTGTAGCGTTCTTCTGTACGTAGTTTTTTGACGATGCGTAATAGTCTCTCCATCGTATAGTCTGCACTTTTGAATATGCCAGAACTTAAAAACAAGCCTTCTATGTAGTTACGACGATAAAAATTCATTGTAAGCCTAACGACCTCTTCTACTGTAAATGCAGCACGTTGTACATCATTGCTCCGTCTGCTCACACAGAAGGCACAATCATATATACAGTGATTGGTCAATAGCAATTTTAATAAGGATACGCATCGGCCATCTTCGGTATAAGTGTGACAGATGCCTGAATATGACGCATCACCTATACCGCCTGTATTCTTTCTCTTTGAACCTGATGAGCTGCAGCTGACATCATATTTTGCTGCATCAGCGAGGATTCGTAGCTTTTCTTCTAATCTCTCCATAAAACAAACATACTAATTATATTAGTATGTTTTGTGGGTTGGTTGTGATTTTGCTAAGCTTTTTTAGTGAAGAATATTCTATAGGATTAGGTTGTCTAGCCCTAGAAGCTTATCCAATGACCCTGGTGCCGTGCGAAATCCTACTCCAAAGCGATTAAGCGCGTTAATCATTGTAATAATCATGGTCAGCTGCGTGATTTCTATGTCGTCGAAGTGCGATTTAACCGATTCATAAACGTCGTCGTTCGTGCTTTCAGGACTAAGCGTAGTCAGCGCTTCTGTCCATAATAGCGCTGCTTTTTCGCGTTCAGAGAATAGCGTGGATTCTTTCCAGGTATTTAAATGGAGTAGACGTAAAGCTCTTTCACTGTCTCGTATAGCTTGTTTGGAATGGATATCAATGCAAAACAAGCAACCATTGATCTGTGATGCCCGCAGTCGGACAAGGTGTACCAGAAGGTTGCTTAATTGGGATTTTCCCACCAATGCATCTAATTCCAAAAGTTTACGGTAAGCTTCTGGTGAAAATGAGCTGTAGTTTAAGCGTTGTGCCATATAATATCGTAATTTGTGTATTCAAAAGTACGCGCTGCAATGGAGGAAAAAGTTGAACAGGTTCAAGAAATATTTTTTCGTCTTAATTTGCTTACATATTCGGCTGAAAGTCCAAGATAGCTGGCAATAAGGTATTGTGGTACGCTGTTTACAAATTCAGGAAAGGAATCCCTAAATCTAAGATATATTTCCTCTTTAGAATAACTCAGTATATATTTCATTCTCGTCTGGTATGAGCCATAGGCAATCTGGTATACTGCCCTGAAATACGATTCCATTTTTGGAAAGCGGAGCAGAAGCTTTTCTCTATTTGGAAGAGATATACTTAGTAGTTCCGAATTTTCTATCGCTTGAATATAGAAGTCGGTAGGTTGCCCTCTTTGTAATGCTATATAGTCTGCTATCCACCAGTTTTTTAGTGCAAATTGAACCGTATGTTCAACCCCTTGGTGATCGACAAAATACATGTGGACACAGCCCGTCAAGATGAAGTAATCATTCACAAACCGATCTCCGGCTCGCATTAAAATTCCTTTCTTTGGAATGTCTTCTCGTTCAAAATAGCCGATGATCTCTGTAAATTCATTTTCCGTCAGTGGAATAAATTGATTGATATGTTGGAATAGTATGTTGTTTCTCATCCATTAGTTATTTTTTACTATTTTATGTTATTCTATGCTTCGCAATATAAGGCTTAAATTTATTTTTCCATGTTGGCTGATTTCTTCTCGCTATCCGTGAAGTGCATTCTTTTGAGTTAGCTTTTTGAATCACATTGTAGTCATGATCATAATAAAAAAAACATTCCATTTTATCGAATAACCATCGATCTCCATTTCCAGTCCCTGCAAAGCACCAAAGACCCGCATTTGAAAATTATTTGGATTCATTTACCGCTTCAACAGAACTGTACAATATACTATCACCAGAGATTTCTATTGTTTTGATCTGTGTTACCATACTTCGATGCCGTTCCGGGAATGGGAAATCAACGGATTTTGGAAAATTTTGAACTGAAAATTCTTGAATAGTTATTTCCTTGTCGATTGTGATATCTTTCTTTATAACAAACTGCATACTTTTTTATATTAAAACCAACGATTAAAATTAATAGTTTGTTTGTGGAGCCATATCCCTGAATACAATAATTTTTTAGTTGTAGTGATTTTCAGGGGGGCTGTCCAAACATTTGGAACATCTCACTGTTCTATATTTAAGTTTAATACAAGGAGAGATATACATTTAAATAGGTTAAGGTCATGGAAATAAAAAAAATAGGTATAGTCGTCGGATCTATTCGCAGAGATGCGTACACCGGAATGGTCGCAGATTATTTAAGTCAGCATACGCCTGAGGGGTACCAGTTTGAACGTATTGGCATCGCCGATCTCCCGCTTTACAATCAGGACTATGATGTGAACGGGGAGCCGGATAGTTATGCCCCGTTTAGGTCCCAGGTAAAATCTTTGGACGGGGTAATATTTATCACTCCCGAACATAATCGCTCTATACCAGCGGCATTGAAGAATGCACTAGATGTGGGATCGCGCCCTTATGGCAAGAACGTCTGGAATGGCAAGCCGGCTATGGTTATCTCTTCATCTATAAGTGGTCTTTCCGGATTCGGCGCCAATCACCACTTAAGACAAGTCCTCACATTTCTCAATATGCCTACCTTACAACAGCCGGAAGTATATCTGGCTAATATACAGGATTGTTTTAAAGAAGATGGAACTTTAGTTAAAGAGGGTTATGGTGAATTTTTGCAAAAAGCATTAATCGCTTATTTGGACTTTGCAAAGAAATTTGGGGGGTGATTCTGGTTAAATAGGAGAGAGGTGCTATGAGTGCTTTTGATATGTCCGTGTATGTGGTTCAAGTGCAGATGTTTTTAATTCTAATGGAAGATAAATTTTGTAAATTCGCGGCACAAACTAGACATTGATAAAGTTATGTTTAAGAAAACGCAATTGATTACTGCTGCAATGTTATTTTCAACGACAGTTGCAGTCAGCCAAATGAAGGTTCGGGATGAACTTCCTGATAAATACAAATGGGATTTGAGCCCGCTGTATGCTACAGATGATGTATGGAAGGAAGAGAAAGCCCGTGTACAACAGAAAATGCAACAAGTAGCTTCCTACAAGGGTAAATTGACCCAGTCTGCTAGCATACTTCTGGAAGCATTGGATCTGAATAGTGCGTTGATTAAAGACATGGTTAGGTTGTCTTCATATGCTTCAATGAAATCGGATCAAGATACACGCGTGACCAAATACGCAGGTATGAAGCAAGAGTTACAACAACTATTTGCGGAATTCGGGGCGTTGACCTCGTTTATGGAGCCTGAGTTACTAACCCTACAGGAAGAGCAGCTAAAAACTTTTATTGGACAGGAGAAGGCACTTTCTACTTATGAGTTTTATATCAAGGATTTACTTCGCAAACGGGCACATAGAGGCTCAGAGGAAGTTGAAAAGATAATGGCTTATTCGTCGTTGATGTCGGGCAATGCGGCAAATATATTCAATACATTTTCGAATGCGGAGTTCCCATATCCTGATGTTGACCTAAAAGGAAAACGCGTTAAGCTCAATGCAGCCAATTTTTCCTTGTACAGAGCTAGTGAAGACCGTGAGGTACGGAGTAAAGTATTCGCTGCCTATTTTGGTAAGTTAAATGAGTTTCAGCGTACTTTTGGTGCTCAGCTTTATGGCAATATTAATGCGGCCCTCTTTACAACAAAAGCCAGAAACTACAAAAGTACTTTAGAACGGGCTCTCGATGATGGTAATATTTCGACAGCTGTGTTTCACAATCTCGTCAAAAATGTAAATGGTAATTTAGAAACCTTCCATCGCTATCTAAATCTTCGCAAACGCATGATGGGGGTGGATACCTTGCATTACTATGATCTTTATGCCCCTTTGGTGGACAAAGTTGATTTAGAATATACGGTAGAGGAAGCTGTCAGCAATATCCTACAATCGTTGAAGCCTTTAGGTACTGCCTATACTGATGTGTCTAAAAAGGCTTTCAATGAAAGATGGATCGATATGTATCCGAATGAAGGTAAGCGATCGGGGGCCTACTCCAACGGATCGGCCTACGATGTGCATCCCTACATTCTCATGAATTATAACGGCAAGTACAATGACATGTCTACGCTGACTCATGAACTGGGACATACCATGCATAGTTATCTGACGAACAAAAAGCAGCATTTTGCCAACGCGGATTATTCGATTTTTGTTGCGGAGGTAGCTTCCACATTGAATGAGGAGCTATTGAACGATTACATGCTTAAACAGATCAAAGACGATAAGGTGCGTTTAGCTATTTTGGGTAATTACCTCGAAGGTGCGAAAGGTACATTATTCCGCCAGACGCAGTTTGCTGAATTCGAATCCATGATCCATGACAAAGTCGCTAAGGGAGAAGCGCTGACCGGCGAGGACTTCGATAATATGTATCTGAAACTTACTCGAAAATATTATGGACACGATAAGAATATCTGTATCGTCGACGATTACGTGAAGTCTGAATGGTCTTATATTCCGCACTTTTATTACAATTTTTACGTATATCAGTATGCGACATCCTTCACAGCTTCTACGGCTCTCTCAGAGAAAGTGTTGCGTGGTACCGATGCTGACCGTAAGAGATATCTTGATTTTCTAACTTCTGGTAGCACTAAATATCCGGTTGATTTATTGGTAGATGCTGGTGTAAATATGAATACATCCGAGCCTTTTGATCTGACAATCGCAAAGATCAATAAAGTGATGTCAGAGATGGAAGCTATTCTCACTAGGATGGGGAAATAGTTATATTGCCTTTCGCAAAATGAATAAAAGCCGTAGTGATACGGCTTTTATTCTATACAGTATTTTGAGATTTACCGTTTCTTATTTTTCATTGTCATTTTGGCTTTTACTCCGCCTCCGTAGTTGTAGGTCTTGCTATTACTTTCCTTTTTCTCGTGAAAAGCTCCGCCTTGAGATTCGTCTATCTTGCTTTTGGTCTTTGCATTATTGGACGGACGATAGATAACAAGATCTTCCGGCAGAGGCATCACGGGGATTTTTTTGCCTATAGACTGTTCGATCTTTTTCACCTCTGGAAGCTCAATATCTGTCGCGAAGGTGATTGCAATGACTTCGTCGTCAGATTTTTTTGTAATGTGATCGACAAAAACATCTCCATTCTCCGGTACTTCAAAATGAAATATAAATGGTATCCCACTTAAATCGATGTCTTTTGTTCCTTCATTTGCTACAATCAGTATCCTACACTCGGGGATTTGTTTGAATTCATTGATGTCATCAATCCCGGAGTCGTCATGAAAAAAAGGATGTAATACGGTGGCTTCTCCCTTTTTAGCGTGTAGACTTTCACTCAGTTTTTGTGCTGTCAACCTACTATTCACAAATACCACTACTTTATCAAATACCTCTTCGTCGCGCATCAACGCGTTTAGGAGATTTATTTTTGTGGTAAAGTTAGGAACCTGGTATAGTATCAGTTCATGTGTTTCCGTCGTTTTTTCGCCCAGTTCGTCTACCTCAATTAGCGTTGCGACAGGCATAAAATCATCAATCATCAGGTGCAGCTTCTCATGTTCTACGGTGCTAAACGCCAGATATTGGACTTTTCCACAACTTTGAGCCAGTTCTCTTACTGTATTTTGCATTCCTTGCTTGATGATCTCGTCGGCATCATCAATGACAAAAGTCTGGATACGATTTAAATTAAGACCTAATTTTAGATATATAGCACGGGCGCGAGTTGGAGTAGCGACTACAATATCTACGCCGCGTACCAGTTCTTCAATCTCTTCTTCTACACTTCCGGCTGTTTTGAGCCCCATGATATAGAGGTTTCTATTGGCACTGATCGTTAGAAAACGATCAACTATTTCAGCAACTTTTTCTTCGTTAGGAGCCAGGATTAACACTTTAGGAGCCTCATCATGTGTGTATTTTAAGCGCATCAATACCCCCAGGACATATGTCGTTGTTTTTCCTGCCCCTTCTGGCGCGATACCTATGATACTGTGTCCACCGACAATTCGGGAGAGCGATTTTAACTGGAATTCCTTTGCTGTCAAATATCCCAGATCATTCATGGTTGCATGAAGACGTTTACTAAGCTTTAATTTCTCTAATGACACTGTCGAATGATTTAATATATCAAATCACAAAGGTAGATAAAATACTTTTCTTTTGTACGGCCTATCTAACCAAACAAATCATCTCGGTACTTGTTAACCAAATAGGAGGATATTGTTTTTGCAATTATTAAGCCTTCCATCTGTCCTAAAGATTAACATTTACTTAAAAGTACATTAATATAATGTTGATGGATCATTGCTTACTTTATACCTGATTTAAATAGTTACCTAATGGCATGAATCGACAATTGAATATGGATTTGACAAATGATGAGTTTCAGCAGTTCTTAACTGGAGACGAATTCGTCTTTCGAAAGGTTTTCAATAGCTATCATCAGGTGTTGTACCGTTATGCCTATGCGGTAGTCAAATGCGATTTCGAAGCCGAAGAGGTCGTACAAGAAGCCTTTATCCAACTTTTTAAGGGATGTCAAAATATGAAAGAATCCAGGCAGCTTTATCCATACCTATTTGTTATTGTCAAACGCCAACTGATTCAAATCTTTCGTAAAAAACTTGTTCAAGCAAAATATAACAGTTATATCGAACAAAATTGGACAGAATCAAGTCGTTGTACCCAACAGCAGTTAGAGGTTAATGACCTCAGCAATCTCTTGCAGTCTGCAATGGAAGATTTATCTGTCAAGGAAAAGGAAATGTATACACTCAATAAGATTAGTGGTCTTAGTTACGATGAGATTTCTGATTTTACCGGTGCATCGAGAAATACAATCAAAAATCAGATTATATCTGCTTCGAAAAAAATAAGGTTACAACTCCAAAAGTATTATTTTCTTTTTTTGTTTTAATTCTTGTTTTCTTTTCTCTCCTTATATAGTTTATCGTACTTATTCTTGCTGGTATAAATAGTATGTTAACTTTGCTTTACCACTAAACCAGTGGATTTCCTGTCTCTATGCGTATAGTTTTAAAAAAAATCTAAGATATAATAGTCCTCCCGGTATCCCTTCAGCTAGTATAATATTAAAAGCAAGGTATTATCAGTGACAAAAGATCAGTTATTCCGTTTATTTATAGCCTTTCGTGATGGAAATATCAGTGAGGAAGAACTACATACATTAACAAAATTTGTAAACCAGGATGCTGAGGATCAGTGGTTGGATCAATTGATCGATTCCTTCAAGGACGAAGAGTCCCAACAGGCACTATCTTCTTTGCGCTCAGAGCGTATGTTTGATCGTATTATGCGATCCGTGAATGAATCCAGCGTGCCTGTATCGCATTTTAAAAACTTTAGATTATGGTATGGAACGGTAGCAGCCTTATTGCTACTATGTTTTAGCTTATTGTTTTATTCTGAATCTAAGAGAACGGAAGAGTCAACAGATATCTCGGGGGTGGTTTTGCCGGGTAGTCCGAAGGGAAATTTACTATTGGATAATGGAGAACTCATCGATTTGGATAAACTTAATGTAGACACAACGATCGTACTTGAGGGCTACAACGTTACTAAGGACAGGCACGGCGAACTATCTTACACCTTGACTAGCACCGGCCCTTCCGACCGCGTAATATATAATACTATTGTGACGCCCAAAGGTGGCGAGTATAAACTATGCCTCCCGGATGGTACCTACATCTGGGTCAATTCCTCATCTCAATTAAAATACCCGTTGAATTTTGGGAAGGAGCGACGTGTAGTGGAGCTGGAGGGCGAGGCCTTTTTTGAGGTAGCTAGACTGGCGATAGGTCAAAAGTATATTCCATTTATCGTAAAGACCCGTCAGCAAGAGCTTGAGGTATTGGGTACTGCATTCAATATCAATAGCTATGACCCTGAGATACGCACTACCTTGGTCGAGGGGACGGTACGATTGCGGTTTGACAATATACAGCAACAGTTGCTAAAGCCTAATCAGCAAGCAATCTATAATCCGCACAAAGATGAGGTGTCTGTAAAGCCTATTGATCCATTTTATACGGTTGCTTGGCGAAATGGATCCTTTGCGTTCGACAATGTTAATCTTTATGATGTGATGGCTACGATAGCCCGATGGTACGACGTAAAAGTCGATTATCAGGGAGATTTTAAGGAGGTTTATTTTTCAGGAACGATCTCCCGTTACGCAGACATTAATAAACTATTAAAACTAATTACCCTGACTGGGGGTGTTCAATTTGAACTGAAAGAAAGGAGGGTATCTGTTATGAAATAATTTCAAAATGGATAGCTAAAGATTCAGGAGCGTTGCGACCGCCCCTGAAATTTAGTCGTATAAAAAGACTATCGATTGAAAGATTAACGAATAAAAAAACAACCAGATGCAAATTAACAAAAAAAATCTGGTAGGATGTTCTGTTGTTTTGCAGGAGCATACTACCAAAATCCCAATAGCTATGAAATTGTCGTTGGCAATACCGCTTTTATTGGCTGCAAGTCTACAAGTTAATGCGTTTACTTTTGGACAGCATATCACACTGAATAAGAAAAATGTCAAGCTGGAATCTGTCTTGAAAGATTTGCAAAAGCAGACCGGTTATAACATCTTCTACGCACAGTCCTTGTTATCCAATAAGAAAAGGATAGACGTAAATTACAGCAATGAGCCTTTAGAGAAAGTTTTAAGGAGTATTTTGTCTGCGCATCAATTGAACTACCAAATTGTCGATAAAGACATTATACTAACAAGAGGTACGGAAACTGTAAGACCTACTGTTGGATCATCTTCAATAGTGGCTTTACAGCAGAAAACCTATTCGGGGGTTGTATCCGATAGCAAAGGGCAACCGATAGAAAATGTAACAATCACTGAAAAAGGCAAAACTAACCGTACACTTACCAATGCAAATGGACAGTTTGAGATCCAAAGCACCGCCGCAGATCCAGTTTTCCAGTTTTCGATCCTAGGTTTTCAGACCAAAGAGATTAAGCTAAGTAGAGGGAAGATGACGCAGGTGTCTATGCAGGAGTCCGTGCAGGATATGGATGAGGTTGTGGTTGTGGGGTATGGTCAGCAGAAGAAGGTAAATCTTACTGGTGCCGTGGATCAAGTGACATCCGAAGTTTTTGAAAATAGACCGATTACCAATGTAGCGCAGGGGCTCGTGGGGGTTGTGCCTAATTTGAATATTCAGATGCTCGACGGTAAGCCCAATCAATCACCTGGTTTTAATGTACGTGGTACTACCTCTATTGGTCAAAAAGGGGATGCTTTGGTGCTTATAGATGGTGTAGAGGGAGATCCCATGATGCTCAACCCCAATGATATTGAGACGATATCTGTTCTTAAAGATGCTGCATCTGCTTCCATTTATGGAGCACGTGCTGCTTTTGGTGTGGTATTAATTACAACTAAATCGGCTAAAGAAGGTAAGACATCAATCACTTACAGCACGAATCTTTCTATCAAGTCACCAACTACTGTTCCGGACAATATTACCGACTCATACCCCTGGGCCAAAGGTTTTAATGATGCTTGGTCCCGCTGGAATGATAGTGGTACGACACCTACAGCAATCAACAAGACCTTGCCTTTTTCGCAGGCCTATCTCGCGGAGATAAAGCGCCGATGGGAGGATCCCACGTTGCCGCGAGTTGATGTCAACCCAACTACCGGAGAGTATATGTACTTCTACAGTACGGATTGGTATAAGGAATTGTATAAGGATAATTTTATCGCACAGGATCATAATATTTCGTTGTCCGGTGGCAACGATAAGGCGGTGTTTTATCTGAGTGGACGCTACAACGGGCAGGATGGACTGTTTCGGTACAGCGAAGACAAGTATGATATGTATAACCTACGCGCTAAGGGTTCTATCCAATTGACTGATTGGTTACAGGTCGATAACAATACTGAATATTCCAAGATGCAATATTTTCAACCGATCAACGTCGGCGAGGGGAGTGGCGTATGGCGCAATATTGCTGACGAGGGTCACCCGCTGGCACCTTTGCTAAATCCAGATGGCACCTTGTCCTTTTCATCTGCCTATACGGTAGGGGATCACTATATTGGCAAGAATGGCATAAGCTCTGATCATCGTTTTTTGAAAAATAGGACAGGAGCTGTAGCTAGTTTTTTTGATAAATCGTTGAATTTTAGAGCTGATTTTACTTTTCAAAGCACGGATATTGGATCGCAGCAGAACAGAGTTCAGGTGCCATACAGCCGCTACGAAGGTGTGATCGGTTATACAGGTACCAATACCAACGATCTACAGGAGAGACGGAGAACTACCGAATACATGGCTACCAATATCTATGCAGACTATAAGACCGCTCTTGCAGATAGTCACCATTTAGCTTTCTTGGTGGGGTACAACTACGAACAGTCGAAATATAAAAATCTGACGGCTCAGCGCAATGGTATCGTATATGCCGATGCCAGCGACATTAACCTAGCGCTGGGGCAGAGTATTGTAACTACCGGAGGCTACAGAAAATGGGCGATAGCAGGAGGTTTTTTTCGAATCAATTATGACTTCAAAGAACGGTATCTGTTGGAGATAAATGGCCGTTACGATGGTTCTTCTAAATTTCCTTCCGATCAACAGTGGGCATTCTTTCCTTCTGCATCAGCAGGTTGGCGTATTTCAGAAGAGGAATTCTGGAAAGTGGATCCGAAATACATCTCCAATCTGAAACTGAGAGCCTCGTATGGCAGGTTAGGCAATGGAAATATCGATCCCTACACCTTTATGGAAAACTTTAAAATTACGCAGTCGGGAAGAATTATAAATGGTGTACGACCGCAGAAGACCGAGCAGCCCAATGTGGTGCCGGATGGTTTAACATGGGAAAAATCGGCAAGCAGTAATATCGGTCTTGAATTTGGCTCTTTCAGCAATCGCTTACAGGTTACTATGGACTACTATAAGCGAGCTACTACCGACATGTTTACGGTGGGACCGACGCTGCCTGCTATATTCGGAACAGAGGTTCCAAAAGGCAACTATGCGGATTTAGAGACGAGGGGATGGGAACTTAGTGTAAGCTGGAAAGATCAATTTGAGTTGAAAAATAAGCCTTTTAAGTATGATTTACGTGTGGTATTGTCGGATTATCAAGCCGAGATTACCAAGTATAACAATGCCGACATGCGCTTGAACGATTATTATGTGGGACAAAAGCTTGGCGAGATCTGGGGGTATCAAGTAGAAGGTTTGTTCCGGTCGGAAGAAGAAATTAAGAATTCGCCTTCGCAATCAAATATCCCAAATACCAACACCCGTAAAAACTATCCAGGGGATCTTAAATTCAAAGATCTGGATGGTGACGGAGTGATCTACCAAGGATTGAATGAGGCCGACAACTCGGGTGATAAGACTATTATCGGAAATTCGACGAGTAGATACTCATTTGGTGTCAATCTGGGCGGAGAGTGGAATGGTATATTTGTGTCCGCATTTTTCCAAGGAGTCTTAAAACAAGATTGGTATCCCGCGCCGGAGTCCCGCTTCTGGGGGCAGTACAATCGTCCATACAATTCATATCCAAGATGGCATGAAGCCAATATGTTTAGAGAAGAATTGGGCAATTATGATGCCTACTTACCTCGTTTGGTTGGTTATATTGCTCAGGGTTCAGGACGTGCATTGAATACTCCAAATGACAGGTTTCTACAAAATGCAGCCTATATCCGTTTACGCAATCTACAGGTAGGATACAATCTCCCCCAAAAAGTAGCCGCCAAAATAAAGGCATCTAATCTTAAACTATACATGTCGGCAGAAAATATCTGGACTTGGTCTCCTATGTACAAATGGACGAAGGATACGGATGTAACTAATATTTATGGTTCAGATAGAGATCTGAGTGGGGGCAACAGTGGAGACGGATACAATTATCCAATGTTGAAAGCTGTTTCTTTCGGTCTGATGGTGGGATTTTAATCAATAATAGAAAACATGAAAACACTTAACCATATTTTTGTTGTATTTGCACTGTTTACCATGGCATCATGCGATCTGGAAGAGATGCCAGTAGATACAGCTACCAACCAAGCGATATTTGAATCTGTAGGAGGGCTGGAGCTTTATTCCAATTCCTTTTACGATATCCTACCCAGTACCGATGTAGGGGTGTTTCAGCGTGACGACCTCTCAGATCTTGTCGCTCGCAATGGTGTAGATGACTTTTTGACGCCCAATGCACTGAGCCCCATTACCAGTGGAGGATGGGACTGGAAAGACCTTAGGAATATCAACTATTTTATCGAGAATGCGAATAAAAGCGCCGTCGCAAACAAGAACCATTTTGTAGGAGTAGCGCGATTTTTTAGGGCATTGTTCTATTTTGAAAAAGTCAAGCGATTTGGTGATGTGCCTTGGGTAGATCAGACTATTGCTATTGATAATGACGCTGTACTGTATGCTAAACGGGATGATAGATTTCTGGTGATGGACAAGGTTCTGGCAGATTTGGATTACGCTATAGAGCATATTGAGCTCACTACCGATCCTTCGGCTACACGTATTACCAAAAGTGTAGCGCGCGCCTACAAAACACGTATATGCTTGCATGAAGCTTCGTTTCGTAAATACCATGTAGATTACAATAAACAGTCTACCGCACAACAATGGTACCGTGAAGTGTTCAAGGAAGCGAATGCGATCGCTGGATTTGTCTTGCATAAATCCTCGGATGTAGAAAAGTCCTATCGAGAGTTGTTTATTGCGAAGACACCTTTTGTTGATGAGACTCTGCTAGCCGTAGTGCTCAATGCTAATTTACAGGTTTTTAGTTCTGCCAATAGAAGGTTTATCAGTCCTACCTACGGTAATAGGCCCAGTCTTACTCGCGATTTTGTAAAGATGTATCTCAATGCCGATGGTTCGCGTTTTACCGACGACCCTAATTACAAAACAAAACCCTTCGTAGACGAAGTGAAAAATCGGGATCTAAGATTGAAGCAGACGATTCGCTCAGGAAATTATGCACGTACCGAGAATGGTGTGCCCGTTATTTCGGCTCCTAATTTCACACAGACTTATACCGGGTACCAGCCTATTAAATGGTGTTATGATGAGCGCTTTCCGTATGATGATGAAAGTCGCAACGATAATGCACACATCATTATGCGGTGGGGAGAAATCCTGCTCAATAAAGCTGAAGCATTAGCCGAACTAGGCGAGATGACACCAAGCGAGTGGAATAATACCATAGCGGCACTTCGAGAGCGTGCCGGTATACCTGCAGGGGCTGCAAGACAACTGCCTACGGTAGCCGATCCCTACCTGCTTAACTACTACAAAGGACGATTTAGCGATCCTATTTTGCTAGAAATCATTCGTGAACGGGCTGTTGAAATGATTTTTGAGGGGTTGCGCACCGATGATCTGATCCGTTGGAGACTGGGAGAGCTATTTCAGACATCTGCAATGAATGGAATGTATGTGCCTGGACTGGGGGAATATGATCTTAATGGTGACGGTAGGAAGGATGTTTATTTTTACCAGGGACAAAAGCCGACTTCCAGTACGGCGGGTATAGCATTCGTTAATGTAAGTCCTTCTACGTCAGTAGGCCAATTACAATTGTCCAACGGCACTTCAGGAGAGGTATTATGGAACCCAGGCGTGCGTAAATGGGAGGATAGAAAGTATCTATACCCAATTCCGCAAAATGCAAAAGATAGAAACAATAATTTAGGACAAAATAAAGGTTGGGAATGAAAAAATTAGTTATCGCATGCCTACTGATAATTGGCATTGCCGGGACAACTCAAGCACAGCATAAAGAACAGCGTACTTACCAGGTAGCCACATTTAATATCCGGATGGATACCGAAAAAGATGGTCTTGATGCATGGTCTTATCGCAGAGATATGGTCAATGGACTGCTAAAGTACCATGAACTGGATATCATCGGCACACAAGAAGGTTTTAAACATCAACTCGATGATATATCACGTATTGATTACCTCAAGTATGTTGGTGTGGGGCGTGATGACGGCCAACAAGGAGGAGAGCATTCTGCTATATTTTATAATATACATAAATTTGATGTCTTGGACAAGGGGGATTTCTGGTACAGCGAGACGCCAGACAAACCTGGTAAAGGCTGGGATGCGGTCTGTTGCAATAGAATCTGCTCTTGGGTTATGTTGAAGGATAAAGCGAATGGGAAGCGGTTTTTTGTATTTAGTTCGCACTTCGATCACCAAGGGGTAAAAGCAAGAGCAGAGTCTGCCAAACTAATGCTTAAGAAAATAGCCGAAATTTCAAAAGGAGCCCCGGTCATTGCGTTAGGGGATTTCAATGCTACTCCTGATAGTGAGCCTATTATTACAATCAAGCAGAGCCTGAAAGATGCCTTCGAAATTAGTCAGACAGCACCTTATGGACCTGTCGGTACTACCAATGCGTTCAAGTGGGATGCTCCTATGAAACAACGCATCGATTATATTTTTGTGAACGAAAGTGTTCAGGTGTTGAAGTACGCTTCATTGGTCGATGCCTTACATATGCGTTTCCCTTCGGATCATCTTCCTGTAGTTGCGAAGGTCAAGTTCGATTAGATTGATCGAGTTATAAGATTTCTTTAGTGACCGTTTAGGTTCTGATATTGTATCTGTACAATTTTGATACCTAAACGGTCTTTTACATGCTATTTGGTGTATATTTCGAAGGCTTGCATCTTTTTTAGGAAAGAGTTTTCTACTTGGCTTGTACTTCGATGCGGGTCTGTTACAGACCATAGTTCGGTATTTATTGAAGCATATGTCCATTAAAATACAAGAACAGCACAATTACATCTGCAGTACGTTAAAGGTGTGTCCATCTGGATCAGCAAAGACAAAGCCATAGTAAGTCTTTCCAAATTTCTGAGGTCTAGAAAGAAGTCTCCCCCCTGCCAGCTCTACAATATTGGCCCAGTTATCCACCTCCTCTTCGCTGGCTGCAGACAGCGTAAACATTACTTCAATAGCATTTTCAGCATCGGCAATTTTAACCTTCATATTAGCTTCAAGCACATCTTTTAGAAAGAAATGTATGACAAAGTTATCTTTTCCTATAAGGAAGCTCGTAAGGTCTTTTGTAACAGGGTGTTTTCCGTTAGGGGTAAAGCCTAATGCCTCATAGAATCTGGTTGTTCTTTCTAAATTATTTACCCCGAGGTTTGCCCATATTTTTGTCGAATTCATCTATAGATTTTTATGTAAAAATAAGCGGATCAGGGAAACACTCGCTTTTCCCATGACAAGAAAGGTCGTTTCTATTTCTTACACCGCTTAGATGATAGCAAAATCCATAAAATAATCAAGGGCACGTCTTAGCTTAGTATTTGATTTCCAGCAATTTCTTTATTCGTTCCTTTTCTTTATCCGATAGGGGAATAGCCTGTTCCACTATCGGTAATATCTCCATCCTCCGCTCTGTTTGCAGTAATAAATCTAAAAAGCCGAGGTACGTTCGTACCAAATCTGGTTTTATACCGACAAATGCACGTGGATCTACAATGTAAAGCTCTTGTACCAGTTGTAATAATATTGCTTTTCTCTTATTATCTTCTTCCGACGTGCTATATCGAGGGAGAAGATCTTTTTGAGCCAATTCAAGCATTTTGATGGTTACAGCTTGCTCACGGACATATTTTTTTTGTTTACGATCCAGAAGATCACGTAGTTCCGCCATCAATCGACGGTATACGACCTGATGCTCTTTTTCACTGAATAGATTGCCTTCATTGGACAAGCCGATTTCCGATTGTTCGAAATGGTTGAAAAATATAGATTCTATATACACTGAATGGTGAAATTCTATCGCATTATTGTTAAAGCTACTTAACACTTTGGCTACCTCCATTTTTTGACTGTTAAGAAAATAGTAGTAGTAGCGGTCACCTATCGGCTGCTTCCATCTTATATAGTTGACTTTAAATAGATACGAATTTTGTGTTGGACTATATATCGTAACCGATGTTGTATCTGTCTCTTGGATGAGCTGATTGTAGGAAAGAATTTTTCCATTTATTTTTATAGTGTACCCAAGCTCTTTGTTGAGCTGTAAAAACCAACCAAATTCCTGAGCTAGGAAATCCAAAAATTCTGCTGATTCCAGTACCGAAGCGTTCACGCTAAATATACCTTCCAATACCACTGTTGTGCCTGTGCTTTCTGCTTGCGATAGCTGTGGCTCTGAGCTTTCGTATTCCTCTTTTGAATTTCTATCTATTGTAAGTCTATATGCCATTAGCTTACTTCCTATGGATACCACGGTATGCCAGGTGGCACGTGTCGCAAATAAAGAAAATGAAAATCGTCCTTTGCCTTTCTTCCCGCGTGTATAGGAGGTGCGTTTAGGTACGGCTTTCTTCAGTGAATCTAAAAAGTTACCAAATGAATAAGGCAGTAAATCCGGAGTGATGCCTTCACCATTATCCATGATACGGATACGCTCAATATAACCTAGTTCATTGCTTGATATATCTATGACTACCGAAGTTGCCTTTGCGTCAAATCCATTCCAGATATACTCTGCGATGACCTGTTTGGAGTCTTTTGGTAATCCTGACGATTCTATACTAGCATTTGTTATTTTGGTACTATTCTTCATTATGAATTGCGGTTTTGTATATCAAACCTACATAAATTCGTCTTTACAAGCAATATAATTGCGTTGTATTCTAAAGACGGATTTTGTAGCGCTACTCATCCATTTAATTATTTTTGGTCAAAATAGAGAAAATCTATTGCATGACGGTACAAGACATAACTGAAAAAAAATCCATTGAAAGAAGAAGTGTGTTTTACTTACTTATTAAGTAATTTATATTTTTTTATCCTCAAAGGATATTTTTTCATATGTTTAACGTGTTTAATTTTAAAGAATGAAGATTCGTAATATATTCTGGATTACTATTTGCTCATTATTATGGTTGAGTTGTTCAAAAAAGACAGCCATTGAAGAAATAGAAGCGAGCATACCCAAAGAGCCTACTGAAGAAGTTACTCCTAATCCGAAACCCATATTTGAGAAACGTCAGGTTCGGCTCGAGATGAGGGAATACTATACCGACCAAAATATTGACGAGAACTATTTTTTAGGGAGTATCTGGCATCTTAAAGATACAATACAAGGCTTACGGCTTGAAAGCTTGAAAAAAATAGCCAAAGATACTAAATTCCATATTTTATCGTACAATGATCCATCCATAGATATAGGCTTCTTTGAGCCTAATTACAACTCGATTTTGACTTACGCTAATAAATTCAAGAAATCAGGTCAGTTCAGTAGTATGAATTTTTCGAAGACTACGTTTGCCGATTATGCGGAGATTCAAGGTTATTTAGGCTATTCCAAGGATGTACAACAGGTATTGTCACTCGTTCGGCATTCTGACTCGACTACCGTCCAAAAGAAATACAATACATTGCTTTATAATAATCTGAACAAGCTCACACTTTTCGTTGATTACTTAGAATATGATGAAGCATACCCTGATCAAGTAATTACTCCGTTAAAGAAAGAAGGTTACAATCCCTATCTGCTCGCATCGGTCACCTATGGCAGTCAGTTGATTCTTATGGGAGAGAGCGATTCTACGCGTGTAAGTCTAAATTTAGCCCTTGAAAAGTTATTGGATAGTAAACCTCTAGATAATACGGATCTAAAGGTGCTAGAGCGTAGTCGGGTGTTATTTTATTATCGAGGAGGGGGCAAAGAGAGCTTCGTTCAGTACCCAAAGGGGGCTAAAGCTGTTCAATCAACAGTCACGGAACTGCTTGCGATGATCAAACAAACAGAAAACATTTTCAACTATCCCCTCAAATATTCGTTCATGAGTATGGCCGATTACAGTGTATTAAGTACCTACAATATATACAACATGCATATCAAAAAGTAAAAGTACCTTGAGTCATTCCTCCTGTCGCGATTTTTTTCGAGGTTCGTACATGGGTGTTATTTTTCCTCAAAAACTAATAGCAGATCGGTGTTTTGAGAAGTAATGACTATTGCCTAAGGTGTTCAATTTCTTGCCTTATGACAAATATTATCACAACATCTATTTATAGACTTGTATAAAAAATAAGTTTTTGAAAGAAAGTGATTCTAATCTATAATGGAGCTTATATAGCAATCATTTTGTCTCTTGGTTCAAAAGCATACTCTAAGAAAGAATACGAAACATCCTTGGAGCTGTTGAAAATCAAACCAAGCTGGCGGATCGACAAGTAATTAAACACCTATGAAAAAAGTAATAGCGGCAATGAATATGACGATTGACGGATTTTGCGATCATACCTCAGGTATCCCTGACGAAGAGATACATCAACACTATGCAGATCTGTTGCGAACGGCTAGTATCGCTTTATTCGGTAGAATAACTTATCAGCTTATGGAGTTTTGGCGTACCGTGTTGGTCAATCCAACAGGCGATAAAGCGATGGATGATTTCGCTATCGCTATAGACAATACACCTAAGCTTGTTTTTTCACATATGCTGAAAAGTATAGATTGGAGGAGTGCAAAGTTAGCTAGTCAAGATCTGGAGAAAGAGGTTTTACGCCTTCGACAGGAGTCTGGAAAGGATATATTTGTATGCAGCCCGAGTTTGATTGTAGCATTGACCAAACTCAATTTGATAGATGAATATCAACTTTGTATTCACCCTGTTATAGCAGGTGGCGGATTGGCACTATTTAAAAATATTAGCCATAAAATTAACCTCAAACTCATCAAAACCAAAACATTTAGTGCAGGTGCAGTTATACTGTATTATGAACGTATCAACTAACAAGGTACGAATGATCGGCCACTGCGTAATTTTCCTTTCTAAAGTTGTTTCAGAATAGCTCTGTTTGTCTTTAGCTTCAATTGAACAGTTGGATAAGATTAGTTTTTTTACGCAATTGCAATCGTAATTACATCGTGGGGGATCATTGACAGATCAGAATACGTTGATATTTTTGTTTTTATCGATTTTTATTCAATATTTTTATGGTGATAAATTTGATGCACAAATAACTTAACCTAGATATAACAAAAGATTTATATCGGGTATCCTAAATTTGCCAATGTGAATCCAAATGAATTGAACAGCTCTCATAAAGCAGAACATCAGCTGCTTGACCAACTCGCTTCTGGGAGTCATGAGGCTTTCGAAAAGCTGTACCGCTTGCATTGGATATTTGTTTATAATGAAGCCTATAGACGGTTACGCAATCAAGACGAGGCTGAAAATATCACACAGGATATCTTTACAACGCTATGGGAAAACAGGGAGAAGACATCGATTCAGGAACTTAAGTCTTATCTTTTTGTCCTAACGAGGAATAAAACCCTTAATTTCATTCTCAAAAATAAGCCCGCCTTAATCACAGACTACGAAGAGAATATTCAGAATGATTCATCTCCTTTAAAAGACCTACTTACGAAAGAAGCTTACGATACTGTTCATGAAAAGATTCTTTCTTTGCCCCCACAGCAGCGAGCAGTTTTTGCCATGCGATACCATGAAAATAGATCTACAGATGAAATCGCAGCAGTGATGGGACTCTCTATAAAAACAGTTCGGAACCACCTTGGGAAAGCTATTTCTGCAATCCGAAGTATACTCAAGTTTCTGATTCTACTTTTCTTTTAATTTTTTTATATCCCACTGGGCTTTCCTGTTTATCATCTGTCTTTAGTATAAGAACAGATGATGAAAAAGAACCTCAAAGACATAATACAAAAATATCTTCTTGGCAAAGCTGACAAGAAGCAAATAGATCATGTAGAGCATTACTACGATGACTTGCAGTCCGATCTCGATATTACCAAAGAAAAGTCTACGAGACAATTAGAAGAGATGGAATCCCGCATATGGATCAATATACATGCGCAGCAAAAGGTGAAGACTTTACGCCGTTCTAGGCATCGGTACATACGTTGGGCAGCAGCAGTGCTTTTACCCTTGTTGTTGGTGGGGGGCTACTATCTGAAGTCGATAAATAGGACTGAGGTTGATTTGGCCGAGGTAGGTCCGGGCAAGTTTGGTGCTAATTTAATCACAGAGACCGGACAGGTATATTCCCTGACATCTTTGGAGGATTTAGCAAAGCTGGAAGACGAAGGTATTTATCGGGAAGAAGATGGGAAGGAAGTTGGTATGCATGAGATTGTAACACCAAAAGGCGGGTATTATCAGTTGGTTTTATCTGACGGTACGTCTGTATGGCTTAATGCTGCTACGGCTATACGATTTCCTGCACGATTTGCAAGTGGTAAAAGAGAGGTGTTCTTATCAGGCGAAGCTTATTTTGATGTTTCACATGACAAATCAGCTCCTTTTATTGTTCACACAGACCAACAATCAACAAGAGTCTTAGGGACAAAGTTTAATATTACCTCATACAAAGGACAGCAGGCTGATATTGTTACTTTAATAGAAGGTTCGGTCGAGGCGACATCCAATTATAACGATAAAATCCTTATGACTCCAGGTCATCAGGCATATATTGGGAAGCAGATACGCTATACCACTGTAGAAAATGCAGAAGATGTTGCGGCTTGGCGTAAAGGCGAGTTTTTCTTTGATAATACGCCAATCGGCGAAGTCATGACCCGAATCGGTCTGTGGTACAATATCGAGGTCAATCTTGACAATCTTCCTGAAAACAGATTGAACGGGTTGGTCAACAGAAATGTGCCGTTAAAGAAGCTGTTAGACCTGATCGAAACCACTTCGAATGTCAAAATTATAGTCAAGGAGGGCCGACTCACCATCGCTACGAATCAAGAAAAATAATATGCGAGTAATCAAACTAATTAAACAATCAAATTCATGAGTTTTTTTAAAAGAAGAAAAGGAGTGTTGGGGCTGGCTTTGGCCCTGCAGTTAGGAGCAGTGATGCCCACTGTACATGCTGCTTCCCTACAGCGGGTGTCTTTAGATGTTAAGAATGAAAAGTTGGTCGATGTATTT
This sequence comes from Sphingobacterium sp. xlx-96, assembly GCF_011007365.1. Taxonomy (GTDB): domain Bacteria; phylum Bacteroidota; class Bacteroidia; order Sphingobacteriales; family Sphingobacteriaceae; genus Sphingobacterium; species Sphingobacterium luzhongxinii. Next base: position 474,288 of record NZ_WFKM01000001.1, read on the forward strand.
AAAAAAATAAAACAACAGACCAATGTTTCCTATCTGTTCGATGGTCAGTATAGAAGTGAGGCTAATAGGGTGTCTATAAAGGCACAAAATGTAGATCTTGCAGAATTGTTGTCGGATATCTTCAAAGGACAGCCCTTTGACTATGAACTGAACCAAGGTGTCATCGTTATAAAAGACAAAGCTGCGCCAGTTCCGGCTCTACGAAAAATCGATGTAATCCAACAGTTTGTTGCCGGGTTTGTGGTGACGGAGACAGGGGGAGCTCTAGCAGGCGCGTCGGTACAAATCATCGATGGAAGCAAGGCTACGCAAACGGATGAAAAGGGCTATTTTAATTTGCCTATTACAGGAACATCAGCGACCGTACGTGTCAGTTTTACGGGGTATGAGTCGAAGATTGTCACCATTCGTATGCATGAAGCCCCGAAGGTTATATTGAACGTTGAAGAGAAGCTTTTAGAAGAGACCGTTGTGGTAGGATACGGCACGCAGCGTAGGTCGCTGGTGACCAGCGCTGTTGGAAGCCTTAAAATCGATGATTCGAATATGCGACAGGTGGCGAGTCCCACGAGGTTACTCGAAGGTCGCATTGCTGGTGTAAATGTATCTATGGGATCGGGCAATCTAGCTTCTGGAGAAAAAATTACTATACGAGGTAATTCTTCTATCAGCGCTGGAAATAACCCCTTGTACGTAGTCGACGGAGTACCAATCAATACTTCGGATATGGCGTTATTTTCATTTGGAGAGTCCTACAGTCCACTAGCTGCGTTTAATCATGCCGATATAGAATCCATCGAAATCTTGAAAGATGCCGCATCAGCTGCTATTTACGGTTCGCGCGCTAGTAACGGTGTTGTACTTATCACCACGAAGTCTGGTAAAGCTGGGAGGAATGATGTACGGATTAATGTAACAAGCGGTTTTAGCCAGTTTGCCAATAAGGATAAGATAAAGCTCGCTAATTCCGAGCAGTATATAGCCAGCTTTAATGCCGGTGTGGACAATTACAATAAGCAATACGGGCGTAAAGTAGGAGACAGTGATTATAAGATACGTATCCAAAATCCCTATCAGGGACTTCCAGATACAGACTGGTTAGGACTGATCTTGCAGACAGGGTATTTTCAAAACTATGATGCAGCACTCTCAGGAGGAAATACCAAGACCAATTATTATTTTGGACTGGGACTTACCGATCAGTCGGGCGTAGTTAAGAACAATGCGATTCGTAAGTATAACCTGAATACAAAAGTCAGCCACAAGTTTGCTGATTGGCTAGAGGTAGGGGCAAATAATATGGGGAATTTCATTAAAAACAACCAAGTGCCTGGTGCCAACTTAGGGTCTACCATTATTGCGCGTGCTATTGAACAACGCCCTTTCGACCGTCCTTTTAAGCCTAATGGCGATTATTATGTGGGAGGTACAGATGAGCTGACGCGACACAATCCGTTACAGATCCTAAACGAGCAGGATGCTTACGTAGATAATTATAGATATCTGGGTACGTATTATGGGCAGGCTAATTTTTTAGACCATTTTTCATTTAGATCATCTTTTAGTGCAGATATCGGTTACACCTATGATTATACCTATTATAATCAAAAGCATCCTTATGGTACTGGAGTAGGTCGATTGTTGGATTATAACAGGTTGATCCAAAACGTTGTGTTTGATAACGTTTTGAATTATAATAATACGTTTGGGGAGCTGACTGTATCGGCTATGTTGGGACATTCGTATCAGAAGCAGATGAGCCGATCTTCGTCCATTGACGGTCGCGGGTTTCCGACCCCATCTTTGCAGGTCATATCTGTAGCATCAGAAATTTTCGCCGCCAGTGGTGGTATTGGCGAGTATGCGTTGGAGTCTTATTTCGGAAGAGGTACTTTTTCCTACAAAGACCGCTATTTAATGACTGCTACTTTACGGGCTGATGGATCTTCTAAATTTCATAGGGACAATCGTTGGGGATATTTCCCTTCCCTCTCTTTTGGCTGGAATATTTCCAATGAAGAGTTTATGGGGATCAATGAAAATGATTTGAAGTTCAGAGCAAGCTACGGTGTCACTGGAAATCAGGAGGGGATTGGGCAGTATGCCTATCAAGCGCTTATGTCAGGAGGACAGAATTATGGTAATGAATCCGGGATATCCGTTTCTTCTTTTGGTAACAAAGACCTACGTTGGGAAAAAGCAAACCAGTATGATGTTGGTTTTGATGTCTCTTTTTTTAAAAGAAAGCTGAATATCGTATTTGATGCTTATTACAAAAAGACATACGATCTTCTTTACAGCATGCCTATTCATGCTACGACAGGGATGACGAGTATCGTGAGCAATGTTGGCTCTATGATGAATAAGGGGCTCGAGCTTGGCATCAATACCAATGTGCCGCTGGGACAAGTACAGTGGAAGTCAGCGTTTAATATCGCCCACAATACCAATCGTATTACCTCTTTACTGGAGGACCAGACACCGATTGCGATAGGTGATAATAGAGCGTTAAAAGTAGGTGAGAGTATTGGTGCATTCTATTTATTCGACTGGGATGGACTATTTCAATACGATGGCGAAGTGCCACAGGAGCAGTTTGAACTGGGGGTGCGCGCCGGAGATGTGCGTTGGCGCGATGTCGATGGCAATAATATTATCAATGACAACGACCGTATGGTGTTAGGAAATGCCAATCCCAAGTTTACAGGAGGTTGGAATAACTCTTTCTCCTATAAAGGTGTACAATTGGACTTTCTGTTTACCTACTCCTATGGCGCTGACGTGTATGCGCAATGGAAATCAACAGGAATGGCCAATCTAGGAGCAAATTTCGCTAAAGATTTGAGCTACGTAGAAAACGCATGGACAGGGGCTGGTAGTACAAATGTGTACCCAAGAGCATTGGTCGGATTAGGTCATAATACGAAAAACTCAACACGTTTTCTCGAAGATGGCTCTTTCATCCGTCTGCGCTCTATGACATTGGCTTATAATTTTGATAAGCAATTTATAAGACAGGTTAAGTTAAATGGTCTTCGGGTATTTGCTACTGTAGATAACCTGTTTCTACTGACAAACTATTCTGGATGGGATCCTGAGGTGAATAATAATCTTGATCCACGATATTACGGCGTTGATCTATTTGGGGTACCTCAACCTAGAACTTTTAGCTTTGGCGTAAACATTAATCTATAAAACCATGAAATTCCAAAATATCTTTATATTGACATGTGCTGCAACGGTATCGTTGTTTAGCTCCTGTGCGGACAAGTTAGATCTCTATTCCCACTCGGCTATGGCTCCAGATGCGGTGACAGCTAGCGATATACCGGCTCTGCGTCTAGGGATGTACAATAATATGCAGAATGATCCCGGTGTACACAATTTTATAATCTTTGATCTTTTAGGAGGTGATTTGCAGACAGGGGCCAATAGCTCACCGCTTAATTTGATCAATGCTACGCTTTCTCCACTCAACTCCATCGTTTCTAGAGGCTGGAATGGTTATTATAGCTCATTGTACCAGGTGAATAACGTGTTGTCTATCTGTCTCGCTCAGCCAGAAAGTAGCCTCCGTAATTTAACTTTGGGCGAGGCTTATTATTTTAGAGCTTTAAATTATTACAATCTTATAACGCGTTGGGGCGGTGTACCGGTACTGCCTGGAAATACTTTAGATAAGCCTTTCCGGACACCTAAAGAGCAGGTTTGGGCCTTTATTGAAACCAATCTTATTGAGGCTGCAAAATACTTAACAACATCCAAATCTTATTATTATGTTTCGGCAGATGCCGTTAAGGCTTTGCAGGCGCGTGTGTATCTGGCACAGGGCAAAAAGCAAGAGGCTGCGGCGGCAGCACAGTCTCTTATTTCTTCTGGTAAATATGCATTGGATAGCTTTGAGAAAATCTTTAGGAAGCAGGCTAATGCAGAGGTCATCTTCGCATTTGAAAACCTTTCCGAAGAGTCATCCATTAATATTTCGGATCTATTTTACTCCTATGCACATCCGAATAAAGGGCAGGGAAACTATAGAATCACTAACGAAACGGTCAATCTGTTTGCTCCTACGGATAAACGGCGTAACATGACCATCGTCAATATTGCGGGGACCGATTGTGTCAACAAATATCCCAGCGGACAGACAGGGAGAGATCCGGTTATCATATCCCGTATTTCGGAGATGTATCTTATAGCTGCGGAAGGATTAGGATTAGACAAAGGCTTGACCTATTTAAATGCCCTACGTCAATTTCGCGGATTACCTGCTGTAGCACCATCTTCGGAGAACGAGTTTATTACGGCATTACTTCGGGAACGGCAGCTCGAGCTCTTGGGTGAGAACTTTCGGTATTATGATTTGATCCGTACTGAAAAAGCTATAAGTACATTAGGTATTTTACCTTATCAGACACTTTTACCTATTCCTGGTAGTGAACTGCAACGCAATACAAATTTAGAACCTAATCCCGGCTATTAACTATGAAGATGATCCAAATACAAAAAACCTTATTGGCTACAACGCTTGGACTTGCCCTCACGGTATTGTCCTGTAGCAATAAAGAAGAGTTTATTAGGGTAGAAGATACCTATTCTCTTATACCTACCTCAGAGGTAGGTAAGAAAATTGTCGAACAGACAGATCTTATGGTGCACATCCATCAGGACAGTGCCTATCAAATTGTGGATGGGGTCAGTGCTACAGAGATAAGCTATATATCGAAGACAGGTCTTGCGAAGAAAATATTTGTCATTGAGGCAGATCTTACCAATCCCAACATCGGTGTTGAAGTTTCGACGCCCAATAACTCTGCTCAGTTTGGTATGCAACCCATGACTGCGCAGGCTACGTTTGAGGATTATGAAGGGCATAAAGTATGGGCAGGGATCAATGCTGATTTTTACAATATGACCAACGGTACTCCTCAAGGTATTGTATATAAGGAAGGTGTCGCAATCAAGACTACCGTTACAGATCAAGTGAATACTTTCTTTGCTATACTAAAGAGCGGAAAGGCTTTTGTCGGTAATCAGGCCGATTATGCACAAGTGAAAAGCGAGATCCAAGAAGCTGTGGGTGGACGCGTTACTCTAGTTGCTGATGGGATATTACAAGCTCAGACATCTGATGTCTTGGAACCGCGTACAGCCATTGGAGTTTCTCAGGATGGAACTAAGGTATTTATGCTTGTCGTAGACGGACGCAGGTTTCATTATTCCAATGGTATGAGCTACGAAGAGTTGGGCAAATGCTTAAAAGCACTTGGAGCCTACGATGCTATTAATCTTGATGGCGGAGGTTCTAGTACCTATTTCAAGCGAAGTACAGCAGATTTCAGTATAGGTAGGTTTCAATTACGCAATTGGCCTTCCGATAATGGTGGTGCAGAGCGTGCTGTGGCCAATGGTTTATTGTTAATAGCAAAATAGAACATGTTATGAATCGTATTGTGAAAAGTTTTCTCATCCTAATATCCGGGTTGTTCTGCCTAGTTTCGTGTAAAGATATTGATCTCGAAAGTTTTACGCCTAGTACAGGCCGTATCGGTTTTGCCAGTGTCTCGTTGGATGCTCCTAATACATTAGACACACTTTGGATAGACCTGAATAGCAACTTGCCTTTTAGATTGAAAACCGATGATAGCTGGATTTCCTTTGTGAAACCCAATGGGCTATCTTCTGAAAAAGTTGGAATTATTACAGCAAGAAATCGTGATTTGGCTGAACGTATAGGTAAAGTAGTGGCCTATGTTACTGATGAGGTACGAGCCGAAATACAAATTAAACAATCCGCAGGAGATCCGCTTCCAGATGTTACACGTCATTTTTATGTACGCGTAGATGGGCAAACTGCTGCCGATGGGCTTTCCTGGACGAACGCTACTTCTTTGCATAAGGCGTTGGATGAAGCTGTGAATGGCGATTATATCCATGTGGCAGCAGGTGTGTATATTCCTACGCAGGTATTGACAGGAGGGGCATCAGTCCAAGATGCTACATTTGAAATTGCAGAGAATGTGCGTATCATAGGGGGGTATCCCGCTCAGGCTACCAATGGATCAGTAGCAGACCCTAAGTTACATAAGACGGAGTTTAACGGGAACAACAAATCTATTCACGTTGTTACTGTGATTGCGCCCAAAGCGCAAGGGCAGCAAGTTGAGTTGCATGGCATAACCATTACCAAAGGTATGGCAGGAGGTACCGGATCGGTCAATGCATCGGGAACTGTTGTCAGTAAGCAGCATGGAGGAGGTTTGTTTGTCTCAAAGGCCAAGGTATTGCTGAAGAATGTTTCTGTAACTGATAATGGTTCTGCAAATCACGCTCCCGGTGTTTATATCACATCATTAGCCGATGTAACTATGGATCACGTATCGGTAAAGAATAATTATACGACGATAGCTGCTTCCAATGGTGGCGGTATCTGGAATGATGGTTCTCGTCTTGTGATGTACGATTCCGAGGTTGTAGGGAATCGCATCGGTGGTGTAGGTGCCGGATTATACAGCTTGAATACTGCTGTCGAAAGTGTGAACATACTTTATAATGTTACTATAGCCAGAAATATCACAGGTATATTTGGTAATAACGCAGTAGGAGGAGGTATTTATGCCCGTGAAAAGTCATTATTTTACGTAGTAAATTCTACAATTTATGGCAATAAGGCTGGAGGTAGCGCCTTTGGCGGTGGTGTAGCATTATACGGGGCCACCACTTTCCATCTGATCAGCTCCACCGTTTCAGGTAATGAGGCGGGTACTACAGCTACTGCTGCCGGCGGTGTGGGGATTCACAATGCATCCGCCAATAACAATAACCTTCATATTTATAATTCATTGGTGTCGGGCAATTTGCGTGGAAGTTGGTCTGACATTGGAGGCAACGCGTACGCCGGTTATTCGGTCAAATCATCTATATTAGGTACGCAGGTGCTTGATTTTGACGGAAGACCTACTTTAGGGCAGTTTGATCCGGAAGTGTCATTTGTTGCATTTGGACAGCATGGTGGTTTTGGCGAAACATTTTCGCTTAAAGGTACCTCGGCAGCGAGCACCGAAGGTATGTCATCCCTTCAGCTCGAAATTCTGGCCAATAATTTGCAGGCATTGGAAAGTAAGAAGTTACTTGTAGATCAAAACAATGTATCTCGCTCAAATAAGAAAGTTATGGGAGCAGATGTCGTTATTAAATAGCTTTATATTTGATCAAAACAGAACTCGTACGTATTTATACAAAAAAGACCTGAAGTTCCTCGCTTCAGGTCTTTTAACTAACCAATTCCCGACGGATCCAAAACAAAATATAAAGAGGGGGCTATGGTCTTTAAAAACACGAAGAGATTTCACGACCGGATTTTTCAAATTCATGAAAGATGCAGGACGAAGGTGTTGATCCCATGGTAAATCTATGATTCTCCAATTAGCTTGACACCTCCCCAGGAGTTAGTACTTGTCAATCTTCAATAGTCATGTTTTTAGAGTATTAATAATATATAGATAATGTAGTTGTTTAGGTTTTTTTTGACAAAACAAATAGAATATAAAACCAATAACGGCGATAGCCTTGCACGATGTGCCGCTATCTTACCTATACCAGGAGCTCTTTAGTAGCTTTACCGTGCCTTTCTGGTACATTTCAGTATCTTTTGGGTAGGTTGTGGATTAATGGATTTGCAGATGCGCGAGTACGAAGAGGAACATCGCGTTGGATAGCCTACCTCTCTAACCCCATCTAACCCTCTTTAATCAGGTTCATTTTCCTGCCTCTTTACGCCATATACTACCATTTTGGACAGGCCTCAGCTGTAGCTATCGCAAAGTTGATCTATCAACAAAAATTAAATATCATGGCAAAACAAAATTTTATGTTTGGTTTAGTTGTACCTGTGGCATTTGACCGCGCTACAGGAGATGTTTCCTGAAGTATTCCCATATTCGATCGGCAGCGTACCGCCACATTATTGCTCAGGGCTACACATAGGCGATTTAGAATGGCGACAGTAGAACAGACTCTGGATCCCTTTGACCGGGGAGTGCCCCGCAGAGACGCTTACGGTGAACCTACCGGTCGATTCGACCATAATGTTCTACATCACATGGAGGGGATTGATATGTTCCAACATATCAATGGGGTTTACTACCCTCTGATGGATAATCTGTACAATACCTGAGTATTGTTGTAGTCGATATTCCGTAGGTGAAGTGAGAGCGTGACGCAATAACAAGGTTAATGCGTCATTCATCACTTAGCTGATATCAAAATACAAACTGATCAAAACTAATAAAATGCCAATACTAATAACAACGAAATTAAGGTTTTTTATATTGTATAGAAAATCCATACTATAAATATTAAGCTTCTGATATTTATAGTTTTAATTATTTTATATTATTTTTTACTTTATCATAAAAGATTCTTCGAACTATAGATCTTCGGTGGCAGTACTCGATCTTGGCATCCTTACGGTGGCGGTATTTGGCTTACTGGTTGGTGTCGCCGCTATATTGTGCGGCCTTTGGTTGCAGGAGTTCCTGTGGCGGCCGTTCAGAGTATTCCGCCAACACTTTAAATAATCACTTTAATCAATTGACAGCATGGCAACAATCTTTATGTCTCGGTTTTCTTCTTGCTGCGCTATGCAGGGATAATGGTGATAGGAGTGATGTTTTAAAGACTCTTTATGTGCCTAAGTCACCGGCGCAGGGTGACTCCTTTTTGCTTGACTAAAAAGAAGGAAAAAGTCAAGGTTGTATTTCTTTGTGCTATTCTTTATCCAAGAACCTAAGCAAAATGGAACTCTCTCGATATATCGGGCTCAAACATCATTTTACTCTTAACGGTTCTTATTCTAAAGAATTAAGCAGTCAAAATACAAGGCCAGTTTATTCAGCTAGGATTATTAGTACTTCCTTTGTAAGCTGGTGTGCGCCCGTAAAGGGGGTATAATGAATGTTTTTTTGCAAAATCTAGGCTAGCGTTCTATAAGCCTATCATCAGCCAACTTATCCGCAAGGGAAACTAGATATTCAAAAAAGCCGACGTATTCGGTAACTACAGTGTCTATGCCAGGTGGATCAATCACTGTGGGACCGGTTAAAGAAAAAATGGTGTCGTATATACTCATCATCGAAGGTAATAGTAATAATAAGGTAGAATAGGAAAAAAGACATGTTTACATGGTGCATGGCAATGCGAAGTGGGTTTAGTTTACAATTAGTTGTCCATGGATGATATACCCCTGTTTTTTAACCAAATTAAATTTTGTTTTAATGTTTTTGTTTTTAATTTATACTTATTATCAGGATTTTATGATTTATTATATCAATAATATGTTTATGTTATTTTTAATTATATTAGCAGGTAATTCTGTCTATAGGATGAGCAAATAATCTCGTGAAAATATGTGTCAGGATCTACAAATCGAAGGTAGGTTGGCAATTAGTAAATCCTGGAAGCAACCTGTTGGTAGAGACAGTTTTTCTCGTTATTGGAAGTTTATAAGAGATACAGGCTTATATTTTCATCCCGATGAGGGGATGGGGCAATCCAGAAAAATCGCTTATATTGAACAAAAGAGCGTAGAAGTAAAGCAATCAGAATGTAAAACTTCTTGGGATAGTCTTGGTATCAAAAAATAGTAAATAAGGGAGCGACAGGCAGCGTAAGTCAATACGTAATTGGGATAGTGTATGGTGGACCCCCTGATTATTCTAATGATGTATGGGTATCGAAAATGGATGCAATAAATTGAGCCGATTATCTTTTTAATCGGCTCAATGTTAATTGTCAGTAGGCTGACTTCTCCTGTTTAATATTCTTTATGCTGTTTTAATGTGCCTCCGCTACGATCGATTTCGGTCTGTGGAATAGGGAAGTACGCATTATGGGGCTGATAGCTCAGGCCGCCGTAGTACGGCAGGTACTTAGCTTCAAAGGTAGAGTAGCTTTCAAGAATCTGCTTGGCAATGCCCCAACGTACCAAGTCGAAGTAACGATGGCCTTCTAGGGCAAGCTCTAGCCGTCGCTCCATCCGTACGGCATTGCGTGCGTACGATTGGTCTGCAAAGCTAGGGTAGGGCTTGACAAGATAGTCGGCAACGGCGATACCTCCCACCTGCTTGCGTGGCAGCGTGTTCGCGCGTTCGCGCACCATATTGACATACTTACGGGCTTTTTCTAGATCAGAGGCTTCAACGGCACACTCGGCAGCCATTAAGATCACATCGGCTAGACGTATGATATTGACATCTAATCCCGTGATATAGTTTTCGCCGGAAACAACATTTCCTGGAAACTGACTCTTTTTGATCATGGCCTTCATGCTGACAAAAGGACCTGCAAACGAGGCGTCGCGTATCCAGTCATCACCAGGCATGATTCCATAATCTAGGTAAGGTACACCCCGGCGGCCTACCGTATAGTCAAGACGGGGGTCTACTCGAAGTTTGACGTTAACAGTATAATCTGTTTTGTCTTTCCCCTCTAGTAGCATGTCTGATGTATAAGGATCTGTCCGGTATTCTCCATTTAGATAGGGGAGGCCGTTCGCATCGACTTTGTATACATTTGCTAGGTCAATTGTAGGTTGATAAAAGCCACAGCAACCTATTGGTGATGTGCCGTATAAGCCGCTTAGCATATCGCCTACATTAGCATTGTCGGCCGATCCGTTTGGATTGATGGCGTGCTTGGATACCATGATCGCTTCTGGACCATCTTCCTTGTCGATGTCAAAATTGTTTTGGAATGGCATGCTAAGAAGATCTTTGCCGCTTATCACCTCCTCAAATAAAGGTAAAGCGAGATCGTGTTTACCTTGGTAGAGGTAGAGCTTGCCCAGATAAGCTTTCGCTATGTTTTTGTCCATTCTTCCGGACTCACTCTTGAATTTGGTCATAGGAAGGTTATCGACCGCAAATTTGATGTCTGCTATGATCTTGTCATAAATATCGGTATCGTTTGGTTTTACTTTTGCCTCATCAGATGTTGTGTTTTCATCGATATAAGGTAGGTTTTTGAAGACTCGCCATAGAAAGAAATAATAGTGTCCCCGTAGCATCTTGCTCTCTGCTTCTATTTCTATTGCTCGCTGCGCGGAGATATCTTTAGCGCCGTTTTGATCCTGTTTCAGTAATTTTAAGGTAGAGTTACAACGGTTGACCCCTTCGTAGTACACCTGCCACATAGTCAGCAGTTGATCATTGGTGGAGCTAGGCTTCAATGATTCCAGGTTGTTCATTGCCGGTTGATCCTTTTCATCCGACCCCTTATGTGCATTGTCAGAGGTTATTTCACCGAATACCCATTGGCTAGGAGCAGAAGCATAGTTGCCCCATGAACCGCTTACGTTGCCATTCATGATTCCGTAGGCTCCTAATAATAAGGATTCTACACCATTTCCGTTCACGATCTGTTCGCCATATAGTTCGCCTTGAGGTACTTTGTTTAGAAAGTCTTTGCCGCAGCTGCTTAATAATAGGGTGGCCGATAGTATCGTTATATATAGTTTTCTTTTTTTCATGACTTTATATTTTTTTATTAAAACCCTAAATTCAATCCTAATAAGTACTGACGCGATTGAGGGTATACCCCTAGGTCTACGCCAATGGCTGGGTAATCGCTCGGTGTTGCGGTCACTTCGGGATCGAACCCATCGTATTTGGTAATGGTAAATAAGTTGGTGACTCCGGCATAGATGCGTAATTTTCCTAGATTGCTGTTCTGTCCAAATAACGTTTTGACGGGCAGTGTATACCCGATCTGGAAGTTCTTCATTTTTAAGAAACTACCGTCTTTAACATAATAGCTCGATGTTGCAGATTCGTACTCCGATGGTTTATTCGTTAAAGAAGGCATACTAGAGTTGGGGTTTTCAGGGCTCCAAGCATTAAGTAGTCGAGTGCTGCGTGCTCCATTAAAAGTGCCGAAATCAGTAAAATAAGCAGTCGCGTCAAAGACATCATTGCCTTGAGAACCATAGAAAAACAGCGCTAGATCCCATTTTTTATAAGCCGCATTTACGGATAGAGAATAGATAAAGTCAGGATGTGGGTTGCCGATGATGGTACGATCGGCTGCATTGATTACGTTGTCTCCATTTCGATCAACATATTTCAAGCCTCCGGGGCGGGCTTTCTCATCGGCGTAATTAGGAGAGTTCGCGACATCGGTGGCATCTTTGTATACCCCTGCTACCTGATAACCGTAGAATGCACCAAAGACCTCTCCAGGTTTTAGGATGGTTGTCTCAAGGGCTCTGAACTTACCGTAGTTTTGTTGAGACACAGATGGTGCTAATGCAACGACTTCATTTATATTCTTACTAAAGGTACCTGTCAGATCTAAGGTAAAATCTTTTTGCTGTCTATGTCCATAATGGTATCCAAGAGAAAGCTCGACACCATGATTGCGCATGTCCCCGATGTTAATATAAGGAGAAGTGGCACGTCCAACTGCTGTGGCTGGTTGAGGTACCCTAAAAAGCATATCTTGCGTCTTTTTGTCGTAGTAATCGAAGGTACCGTCGATATCACCGTTTAATAGGGTAAAGTCTAATCCGATGTTAAAGGCGTTGACCTGCTCCCATTTGACATCTTCGTTGGCATAATGGCTCTGCCATAGCCCGCTCTGTACTTTGCCTCCTATGGGATAGGAAGAATGAGTAATAGAACTCGCATAGCGGGCTATGTAATTGTTGGCAGGTATGCGTTGATTGCCTGTCACTCCATACCCCGCTCGTATTTTTAGATCTTCAAGCCATGAAACAGATTGCATAAACTGCTCGGACGAAATACGCCACGCCCCGCTGATACCCGGGAATGTGCCGTATTTGTTGTTGGGGCCAAAATTGGATGAACCATCTCTCCGTACCGTGGCACTTAGGATATAGCGATCATCGAAGCTATAATCAACCTTCCCGAAAATAGAAAACAAAGAGCCTACAGATCCGGTACCTGTATTACCAAAGGCTTCAGTACCTGCATTCAGATAGAAATAATCCAAGCTCTCTAAGGTGAAAAAACTATTTCTACTACCTGAGATGTCTCTGCTGTTACTGTTTATCGCTTCTGTACCGGCGAGGATGTTTAAACTGTGTTTATCAAACCTCTTGTTGTAGGTTAAGGTATTGGTCCAGGTCCATTCCGTGTTGTAGCCTTGGCTCTCACTCATTGAGTTATTGGAGTATGAACCTTCTGAAAACTCAGGATTAGGATAGGTGATAGATATACCTCCCCAGTTTTCGTAGCGCAAACCAAAGCTTGTTCTCCCTGTAAGGCCTTTGATGATGTCGACCTCGCCAAAGGCATTGCCAAAGAAGAAATTACTTTTGTTGACGTTGTCTTTGCCTCTATAGGCTTCGGCTACGGGGTTCCGGGCATTACCAAGGTCTTTACCTTTACTACCGGCAAAGTTGCCACCTTCGTCATAGACTGGTATAATGGGTTGTGCGCGAAGAGCCCATCCGACGATACTGGCATCTCCCATGTATCCTCCTGCTGCGTTGGGATTTACACCCATACCTACCCCTTTGGTAAAGCTGTATTGCATGTTCTGACCAAAACGCAACTTATTGTCAAAAGCTTTGAATTGGGTGTTGCTACGTACATTGAACCGTTCAAACTGAGAGTGGATAATAGTTCCTTTTTGATTGAGATACCCTCCCGACATGGCGTAGGTCGCATTATCTCCTCCTCCTGTGGCCGATAGCTGATAGCTTTGTGTCGGTGCGGATCTGGAGACTTCGCGGAGCCAGTCTGTTCCTTCTTTATTGGCTTTGGTTATCTGATAAAAACTGGACTGGTCCCGAGAATAATTGTAAAGCGACATGTCTACATCAGCGGGAGTGATGTCGTGTGATGTTTTGGCTCCGGCAAGTAGGTAATCCGGCAATTGTAGGTTGGTACCATGAATCTTATTGTTCATATCGTAAACCTGCTGCGGTGTCATCATTTTTGGATAACGGCTATATTGTGGGGTTTGGATACCGCCATATACATCGAGGTTGATCTGTGGTTTTCCGGAACTTCCTTTTTTAGTGGTGATGATGACTACACCATTATTGGCGCGTGATCCGTATATAGACGCGGCAGAGGCATCTTTAAGTACCTGCATGGTCTCGATATCATTGGGATTGAACCAGCTTAATTTTCCCTCGTAAGGCACACCGTCTATAACATAAAGTGGCTCATTATTGTTGATCGTACTATAGCCCCTGATTTTGATCTGCGGAGTCGAGCCTGGAGCACCGTCATTGACAATCTGTACACCAGCGGCTTTACCTTGCAGGGCTTCCACCGCTGTGGCAGTAGGCTGGGCTTTGAGCTGTGCTACATCGACAATAGCGACAGAACCAGTGAGGTCCTTCTTACGTTGGGTGCCGTAGCCCGTTACAACGACTTCTTCCAAGCTGCTGGCATCAGATACCAGCTCGATCTGTAAGCTGCCTGTGCCGGTAGGAACAGCCCTTCTTGCGGTTTCGTAACCAATGTAACTGATCTCAATTAAGTCATTTGGAGCGGCTTTGAGTTGGAATGTACCTTGATCGTTGGTCGAGGTTGCAATAGACTTGCCGACAACTTTAATGGTTACTCCGGCCAGCGGGGCCTTCGTAGCACTGTCTTTGACGGTTCCTTCGATCTCATTTTCTTGGAAGATAAGGTGTACATTCATAACTAGGTCTGTAGAAAGTGCAGGGACTGCTAGTAGCGGATTACCGATGAGAAGCAGTGCGCCGGACATCAGGAGGCTTCGCCGTAATGTCTTCTGGACTGCAACAACACGAACAGTTTTAGTTTTTGGTTGTTCAATCATAATTGTGTTTTGATGTTTATAAGTACTCGATTACAATGATCTAGATCACATGCATTAGTTGTTCATAAAATTAAGATGTAGAGATAGGTCTCAGTGGTAAAACATTCTCGCTGAGTAAATGTTTTGGTTTTCTGAAAATTTATTTGAAAATAGTGGTAATTATAAAGTTGTTTTGTTAACTTATTGCTGACTAGTGGGTTACTTTTTGTTTTTGTTTCATGGTTTTTTTACGCTTAGCATGCCAACAAAAGGTAAAGGGAGAATTGGAGGAAAGGATGAAAGAGATCAGCACCTATGGCCTGCAGATCGATATTAAGCCGATGTAGGAGGGTGATTGAAGGCTTGGGCGAGGTTAAGGGGGATGATTTAAGAACAATGCCCGGCATATTTGATGCCGGGCATTGTTCTTTTATTTCTTTTCCAAGAGTGGTAGGTACTTTTCGTAACCCTCTGCTTTCATTTTTTCTTTGGGTACAAACTTGAGTGAAGCGCTGTTGATGCAGTAACGTAATCCTCCCTTGTCTGCTGGACCGTCATTGAATACGTGACCAAGATGGGCATCACCAGTTTTACTCCGCACCTCTGTACGGCGCATACCGTGGGAGTTGTCCGACACCTCTTCAATAAGACTATTGCTGATCGGCTTGGAAAAAGCTGGCCATCCGCAACCGGAATCAAATTTATCGGTCGAGATGAATAAAGGTTCTCCCGTAGTTACGTCTACATAAATGCCTTCCCTGAATTCGTTGTCATATTCATTGTTAAAAGGACGTTCGGTCGCATTATTTTGCGTTACCTCATACTGCAGCGGAGTAAGTGTCTTTTTCAATGTCTCTTTGTCCGCTTTCTTGTAGGTTGCCGCTGGAGCTGGATTGGCTTTGCGAGCCAGTTCAAACATTGCCGGTCCTATGTGGCAGTACCCGCCAGGATTTTTATCAAGGTATTTTTGGTGATAGGTCTCTGCATCGTAATAGTTTTTTAAGGGTTCTGCTTCAACGACAATCTCGGTGCTGTATTGCTTCTTTAATTCGGCAAGTAGTTTCTCAATAACAGGTATATCCGCAGTATTGGTATAATAGATTCCAGTACGGTACTGCGTACCTATGTCATTACCTTGCTTATTAAGCGTGGTAGGATCGATGGTCTTAAAGAATAAGTCGATCAATAGTTTTAGATCAATTACCTCTGGGTCATAGCTCACCTTGACGGTTTCCGCAAATCCAGTATTGCCGGTGCAGACCTCTTTATAGGATGGGTTTTCAGTGTTTCCATTGGCATAGCCAACTTCAGTCGCAGTGACGCCGCGTACCTGCTTGAAGAAATGCTCGGTGCCCCAAAAGCACCCCCCTGCAAAATAAATAACCTGATTGTGCGTATTTGTAGTATCCATAGTATTTGGGTTTGACGATTTTAAATCCGATGTCTTCTGCGAAAAGCCGATTTTACTGAGTAAAAAAATGCTGACCGCAAGGGCCGTGAGTGCTAATAGCTGTTTCATATACTAAGTAATTATTTATGAGCGTTTATCAATCTTTCGGTTGTGTACAATAGCTCCACTTCCTAGTAATGTACAAAGATAATGCCTTGATGCGTGTTTTCCGCTTAAAAATGTTGATGAAGGGGCAGGATAAACTCTTTTTACAATAGTACGACTAACAGCAGCGCTTATGGCTATCAGATTTTTTTAATTAATACCGTTTTCTTATTATCTATCCGGTCTTGTTGAGCGTACTTTTTGCGTTACACAATCGATTGATTTACTGTGGTTGTAAAATAAAATCAATAAAATATTTTATTTTTAGAACTACTATACTTGATTTGTAACGTAATTATGAACAGACATTTTTTTTCAATTAGCGTGTTTATTCGGACTGTGTTTATGTTGATACTAGCATCTTCAAACAGTTTATTGGCACAAGTACAAAAAGATCGACCCAATGTAATTATGATCTATGTCGATGATCTTGGTTACGGAGATCTTAGTTGCTATGGGGCCAAAGCCGTACATACTCCGAATATCGATGCATTGGCAGCAAATGGTTTACGGTTTACGCGAGGCCATACCACATCGGCTACGTGTACACCCTCTCGATTTGCCCTGATGACAGGTGAATATCCTTGGAGAAAACCAGGGCGTAATATTCTACCAGGGGACGCGGCACTTATTGTACCTGTTGATAAGATTACGTTGCCGAAGGTTTTTAAGAACGCAGGTTATAAAACTGCTATCGTTGGAAAGTGGCATCTAGGTCTTGGCGACAAAGTGGATAAAGATTGGAATCAATCCATCAAACCAGGGCCTAATGAGGTGGGGTTCGATTATTCTTTCATCTTTCCGGCTACTGCAGATCGTGTTCCCACGGTATTTATGGAAAATCATGAGGTTATCGGATTGGATAGCTATGATCCTATAGAGGTGAGTTACAAAGGTAAAATTGGAAACGAGCCTACTGGAAAAGAAAACCCTGAGCTCCTCAAGTTACAGTCTTCTGTGGGGCATAATCATACTATCGTAAATGGGATCGGACGTATCGGTTATATGTCCGGAGGGAGACAATCTCGATGGACAGATGAAGAATTGGGTGCAGCTTTTTTGAAAAAGGCCCAGGATTTTATCAACGAAAATTCAAATGATCCTTTCTTTTTATATTTTGCGCTGCACAATATTCATGTACCTAGAATGCCTGCTACAATTTTTAAAGGATTAAGTCCACTAGGATATAGAGGAGACGCTATCCTGGAGTTGGATTGGTTGGTTGGACAGATCACAAAACAGCTTAAGGAACTTGGCTTAGCTAATAATACGATGATCATATTCAGTAGCGATAATGGCGCAGTGCTGGACGACGGTTATGCCGACAGAGCGGTCGAGTTAAATGGTAAGCACCGACCGAATGGTGTGCTTCGTGGCTGGAAGACTGATGCCTACGAAGGGGGGACTCGTGTTCCTTTTATTATCAGCTGGCCGAAAGGTATCAAACGCGGCGTTTCCGATGCCTTGGTCTGTCAGATAGATTTTTTATCTAGCTTTGCCAGTCTGTTCAATCAGCAATTGCCAAAAGGAGAAGCCTCCGATAGTGAAAATATGTTGAATGTATTTTTAGGCAAGTCTACTACAGGTCGCGAAGTATTGGTACAGGAAGGGTATAGTAATCTAGCTATTGTTAAAGGTGATTGGAAATATATTCCGGCGCATCGAAAAAAGGGAGAGGAGTTATATAATTTAGCAAAAGATATCTCCGAACAGCATAATCTGATTGATAGATATCCAGATAAGCGTAAAGAATTGGAATCTTTGTTGATACAAGAACAAAACAGGCGTTAAATAAAGCGATTTTGTGTACTTAGTTGCTTAACATGAACAGATCTGCTTTATTTTTTTTGATTTTGTTGATCAGACTAGAAATGGGATTGACCCAAAATAGCGATGCCCCAAATATTATTTGTTTTTGGCAGATGATATGGGTTGGCAGGATAGGCTAGGGGGACCTCATAGACACAATTTGTCGTTGAACAGTGGAAAATTCTGCTTATGAAAGAGGGGTGCGTGTACCTATGGTTATTTCTTGTCTCGGTCGGGTGCAAGCAAATACACAATCCGACCAACGGAAAGAATTATTTTTTGTGGTTGTAAAATACTGTTCCAATAGTAAGGTACGTGCTCTCAATTCGGAGCATTGGCCCTGAACACTTCGAGTGACGGCATAAAAA
The DNA here is from genome assembly GCF_011007365.1 of Sphingobacterium sp. xlx-96. Classification (GTDB taxonomy): domain Bacteria; phylum Bacteroidota; class Bacteroidia; order Sphingobacteriales; family Sphingobacteriaceae; genus Sphingobacterium; species Sphingobacterium luzhongxinii. The sequence continues at coordinate 492,813 of NZ_WFKM01000001.1, forward strand.
GGGAAGGCCGAAGAGTATGCTGTCATAACCTTACGTAGTATTACTATCGAAGGAAGAGGAACATTCGAATTAACACGATTAGAAAGGCCATTTATTGTATTTGACGAGGATGGAGAAACCTTATGGCCACTATGGCTATCTAGGATACTGCAAAAGATAAATCAAAAATTGCCCGTGCTCAAAACAATAGTTTTTGTTTGGATTTTGCCTTGACAGAACATGCGGAAAATCAGTGATGTTATCCAGATAAATAATATATTTACAAACGATTTAAGATGAGGATATTAGCATTTTCTTTTTTAGTCTTTAGTTTTTTTATTACGATTACTGTTTTTGGTCAAAAGAACGGTAGTAAACCCAATGTGCTATTTATTATTGCCGATGATCTAAATGTCTCGGCATTAGGTGCGTATGGCAATAAGGTGATGAATACTCCCGCAATCGATCAGTTAGCAAGGGAGGGGATTGTTTTTAATAGAGCCTATTCCCAGTTTCCGGTCTGTGGTCCCTCGCGTGCTTCATTGATGTTTGGGTATTACCCCTCCGCAACTGAAACCTACGGTTATGTCAGCGGAAGAGAACAGGTCGGCTCTGATCGCTTTTCGATGACGCAGTGGTTTAAACATCATGGGTACTATACGGCGCGTGTAGGCAAGATTTTTCATATGGGAGTTCCTATTGATATCGAAAAGGGAACGGATGGAGAAGATGATCCAGATTCCTGGACGGAACGATTTAACTCCCAAGGGCCAGAATGGCTATCGGAAGGGAAGGCAGAGTTGGTACAGAATAACCCAGATGGAACTATTGAGCGAAAAGGTGGCAATGTAATGACAATTGTTAGGGCTGCAGGAGATGATTTGGTACAGGCAGATGGTAAGACCGCTCAAAAAGCGATTGAATTAATCAGAGAACATAGGAACAAACCTTTTTTTATCGCAGTAGGTTTTGTAAGGCCGCATGTACCATTTGTAGCACCGGAGAAATATTTTGCCGATTATCCTTGGGAACAGATTGTCCCGCCAGCCATAGTGGATAATGATTGGGCAGACATTCCTAAAGCCGGAATTAATTATGTGACCACTCAAAATGCACAAATGGACGTGACACAAAAGAAGAAGGCCATAGCGGGATATTACGCTTCAGTGTCTTTTGTTGATAATCAGGTCGGCAAGATTATGGACGCCTTAAAAAAGGAAGGATTAGAAAAGAATACGATTGTAGTTTTCGTATCGGATCACGGTTTTCATCTCGGCGAGCATGATTATTGGATGAAGGTTAGCCTTTTGGAAGAGTCTGTACAGATTCCGATGATTATTAAAGCTCCGAAGACTTCCCCAGGAAAGACTGAATCGTTTGCCGAGCTGGTAGACATGTATCCGACGCTTTCGGAATTGGCGGGATTGCCGATACCGGGTAATATTCAAGGGAAGAGTTTGAGCCCTGTATTGAAGAATCCTAGACGCTCTGTAAAAGATGCGGTTTTTTCGGTTTCAAAAAATGGAAAGTCCTATCTGTTTAGAAATGATAGATGGGCTTATATACAGTATGGCGAACAAGGAGAATCTGGGATAGAACTATACGATATGTACCAAGATCCGAGACAATTTACGAATCTGGCAATACAACCTGGGTACGAAAAAGTCTTGATGGATCTTCGTACTCAATTGAAAGCCAAGTTGGCAGAAGTACGAAATAATGATTTAGGAAAAGATTATAGGTAGTTGTAATCTAAAAGATATTAATTGTATTTTTCGCAATTACATCAAAATAACTTGTTACAGATAAGCAGACTTGTAATTACTTTATAGGCTTTTACTGTTTTTAAATTAAGCCATTTTTTATGATGAAAGAAATTCTTATTGTATTTTTCCTGCTTTCTTCTATTGTTTCCTATGGACAGGGGATATCATATCGCATTGAAAAGGATGTTAGGTATACTAATGGACAAACAGATTATGAAGTGGAAAAATGTAGACTCGATTTTTATTATCCTGAAAATAAAGAAGATTTTACTACGCTAATATGGTTTCATGGAGGAGGGTTGACTGGAGGTGGAAAGCAGTTGCCGGATTATTTATTGAACAAAGGCATTGCCATCATTGGGGCAGGCTATAGACTCGCACCTAAAGTAGATGTGGTAGACATTCTTGAAGACGCCGCCGATGTCGTGAAATGGGCATTTGAAAATGTGGAAAAAGTGGGCGGCAATAAAAGTAAAATTGTTGTAGGAGGAATATCTGCGGGAGCATATCTTTCGCTTATGATTGGTTTAGATAAAAATATACTCGCAGGGAGAGGGATTTCTGCGGATAGTTTGTTGGGGGTGGTGTCGTTTAGTGGGCAGACTATAACACATTTTACCGCAAGAAAGCAAGCTGGAATTAACGGGCTTCAGCCAGTAATAGATAAGTTGGCTCCTTTGTATTGGGTAAGAAAAGACGCCCCCAAAGTACTTCTTATTACCGGAGATCGAGAGTTGGAGTTAATGGGTAGGTACGAAGAAAATGCTTATTTATATCGTATGTTAAAGTTAGTCGGACATACTAACGTAAGCATTTTTGAATTGGACGGCTATGGACATGATATGGAATACCCAGCATATCCAATATTGTTGAAGAAAATCGAGGAATGGAGTAAGTGACCAATATTCAAGCTGAAACTCCCCAGCAGCAAAGGCTCGTAGTCAATCAATTTTAGGAGCCTATTCTTAAATTTATCTGGACGATAACTTTAATCCATTCATAAAAAGAGTTTGTTTTTATACTTTTGTTATTAAATTAGCACGTGATTCGAAAACGTCTATTTAATCCCGCGCAATTATTTATTTCCAGCTTTCTGGCGCTCATTCTTTTTGGAACTATATTGTTGAAGCTTCCTGTTGCACTAGAGAAGCCCCTATCCTGGCTAGATGCTTTATTTACGGCCACTAGTGCGGTGTGTGTCACAGGGTTGGTCGTGGTTGATACCTCTACTCACTTTACGATATGGGGACATGCTTTCATTATGCTACTTATCCAGGCTGGGGGTATTGGTATCTTGTCATTTGCCGGATTGTTCGCGTATTTTCTTAAAGGTGGAAGTAGTTATGAGAACCAATTGGCTATACGTGACTTCTCGAATACCGAGCGTCTGGGAGAAGTTTTTGTTCTCTTGAAACGAACTATATTGATCACATTTGGTATAGAGCTAGTGGGTGCCGCCACTATTTTCTGGAGCTTGAGGGACGTAAGTAATATGGGAATCCTGGAGAAAGCTTTCACGTCTTTATTCCATGCGGTTTCTTCTTTCTGTAATGCAGGATTTTCTACGCTGCCCTTGGGCTTGATGGATAGTGCCGTGGTTCACAATTATGGTTTTCAACTGGCTGTAGCCTGCATTTATATTTTTGGCGGACTAGGATTTCCCATTGTTATAAACATGCTTAAATACTTCAAGCATGTGGTGAATAGATTATTAAAAAAATGGACTTTGAACGAAAATTACTACCGTCCTTGGATCATGACGATCAATAGTAAGATCAACCTGATTACTACGGGATTGATTACGGCTATTGCGACTCTTGTATTGTATGTTAATGAATACGGGCATGTACTAGCTGGACATGACGGGATCGGTAAGTGGGTAATAGCCTTTGCTACAGCTACTACACCGAGGACCGCAGGGTTTAACAGTATTGATTTTTCGCAGCTTCATTTTTCTAGTATTCTTTTTGTTATGCTGCTGATGTGGATCGGTGCTTCTCCAAATTCTACAGGAGGAGGAATCAAGACCAGTACATTTGCAGTAGCTGTACTTAATGTTTGGAGTTTGGCTCGAGGCAAAAATAGAACCGATGTCTTTCGTCGAGAGATAGCTGCGATTTCTATACAGCGGGCTTTTGCAACCATGTTCTTGTCTTTGATGGTCATCGGATTGGCCGTGTTTGGTATTTCTTTTTTTGAACAGGACAGACCGCTGCTAGATATTGCTTTTGAATGCTTTTCGGCTTACAGTACGGTTGGATTATCGCTAAATGTTACAGCAGGCCTAATGACGGGCAGCAAGATAATTTTAGTTCTGCTCATGTTTGTTGGGCGAGTAACGATGCTTTCCGTATTGATAGCATTTGTAAAAAAAGTAAATTATGTACAGTACAAATATGCTCCAGAAGAGTTAACAATATATTAAGAATATGAAGTTTATAGTCATAGGTTTAGGGAATTTCGGAGCATCGCTCGCCGAGAAACTAACCCTTCAGGGTAATGAAGTAATAGGGGTAGACCGTCGTCTTGAAAAAGTAACTGCACTTAAAGAGAAGATAACACATACCGTATGTTTAGATGCTACCGATGAGGTGGCGTTCTACTCTTTGCCACACAAAAATACAGATGTGTTTGTCGTAGCAATAGGGGAAGATGAAGGGGCGAATATTATGGTTACGGCATTATGTAAAGAAGCTAACGTCAAAAGGTTGATAAGTAGGGCTGTAAATCGGCTACATGAAAAGGTGTTGGGTGCTTTGGGAGTATCCGAAATCGCCCATCCGGAAGAAGAATCGGCGGAACGATGGTCAAAACGGTTGTGTATGTCGGGGCTTGTAGATTCATTTGAGTTGAATAGCAACTACTCCATTGTGGAGGCTGTAGTGCCCGAAAAATATGTCGGAAAAACAATACAAGAAATTGGATTCCGCGAACGATATGAACTGCTTGTATTGACTATTTTGAAAAGTACGGAGAAAGAAACAACATTTGGTAAAAGTGTTGTAACTACTGTTTTGCATGGTATACCAAAACCAGATACAAAGTTAGAACAAGGAGATATTTTAGCTATTTATGGTTATAACGATCACATAAAAACATTTTTATAAAGCATTTTCTTCCGATTTTAAAAATAGTTTTCTATTTCACGGACCCCAATCATTCCGTTAGATATACTTTTTTCAGTTTCGGGAAATAGAAAATCTTCTTTAATTTTAAGGCAATCAATTGCTTACTTATCAAAAAGACATGAACATACTTTATATCAAAAGCTTTTTAGTTACGTTGTTGTTTTTAATTCACCTCATCAGTACATCGTTGATGGCACAACATAAAAATGTACTTATAATTTATAGCGATGATCAAAGTTATAATACGATCAGAGCATTAGGAAATAATGAAATACATACGCCCAATCTGGATAAATTAGTCAGGCAAGGTACAAGTTTTCGCCAGGCTCATGTGATGGGAGGACACCATGGGGCCATATGTATGCCCAGTCGTATTATGATGCTAACCGGTAGGTATCTCAACAGGCTGCCAGATGATGGTGCAGTAGTGCCTGATAGTATTGTGGGATTGCCCGAAGCTTTGCGCCAGCGAGGTTATACCACTTTTCACTGTGGCAAATGGCATAGCGACAAAACGTCGCATCATCGTTTTTTTAGTGCAGGAAGTGAGCTGTTTTTTGGAGGTATGCATTTTGAAGAAAGTGGAGGACAGTTTCATCCTTACGTATACGATTACAATAGGGAAGGCAAATACCCTAAAGATGCTGGTCGTAAAAGCGATACCTATAGTACAGAATTGTATGCGAATGCTGCGATCCGTTTTTTGGAAAGTAAAACTGCGCATGAGAAGCCTTTTCTATGCTATGTAGCCTTTACTTCTCCCCATGATCCTCGCACACCGCCTCCGGCTTTCAAGGGGATGCATATTGCTACGGAAATAACATTGCCACCAAACTTTTTACCAGTACATCCATTTGATAATGGCGAATTAAAGGTGCGTGACGAATTGTTACTGCCACATCCGCGTACGGAAGAGGCAGTCAAGGAGCAAATTGCGCTTTATTATGATATGATCAGCGAGATGGACGCACAGGTGGGGCGGATTCTTGACGCGTTAGATAAAGCTGGATTAAGAAATAATACGCTTATAGTTTTTGCGGGTGATAATGGTTTGGCTGTAGGACAGCATGGGCTCTTGGGCAAGCAGAATCTGTATGAGCATAGTATTCGTGTCCCCCTTATATTCTCTGGCCCAGGTGTGCCAAAAAATAAAGTGTCTAATGCGTTTAGCTATCTCAGTGATATCACGCCGACAGTATACGATTGGTTGGGAGCTGTACAGCCTGCGACTGTGGAAGCAAAAAGCTTAATGCCAATCTTCAAAAATCCAAAATCTCACATACGTAAAAATATTTATAACATTTATGGTCATTGGAGCAGAAGTGTGAAAACTCCGGAAGGGTATAAGCTGATTGCCTACAACGTGAATGGTAAGAGTCGTGTTCAGCTTTTTGATTTGAAGAAAGATCCTTGGGAAATGAATGATTTGGCGAATAGACCGGAAGAACAGAATCGTGTCCGACAATTGTGGAATTTGCTGAAAGAGGAGATGCAAATTGCCCATGATGATCTTGATATCGATAAGTCTAACTGGGGCAGAAAACCTGGTCAGAAATCTTTTGGTAGTTAGTTTTTGTTGCAGAGGTTATTGTACGTATATATAACCCCAAAGCCCAATCGAGTTATCTGAATAACGAATACACCATGAATAAAATCGTCAATTATATCGTAGTTTTACTTTTAGTCATACTGGGCAAAATCGATGTGTCAATGGCTCAGCGTGAGGATTTTCCTAATATTATCTACATCCTGGTAGATGACTTAGGGTATGGGGATATTAGTAGTTTTAACAATAGATCTAAAATACAGACACCTTTTATAGACAAGTTGGCTAGCGAAGGAATGCGATTTACCGATGCTCACAGCAATTCCTCATTATGCACTCCAAGTCGATACGGTATCTTGACGGGTAGGTATGCTTGGCGGTCTAAGCTTCAGAACGGTGTATTGTGGAGCTATGATAAGCCGTTGATAGAGGAATCACGACCTACGGTAGCTTCGTTGTTAAAAAGAAACGGTTACCATACAGCCTGTATTGGGAAATGGCATCTTGGACTTGAATGGAAGAGAGATCAAGCAGATGAAGTTCTCCTTACCGAGCCTATCACCGGAGGTCCATTGGAAAAAGGGTTTGATTATTTTTATGGAATATCTGCTTCATTGGATATTCCGCCTTATGTATATATCCGTAACGATAGAGTTACGACAAAATTGATCGATACGATTGCTAAAAATGAGGGAAAAGGTTTCTGGAGAGCAGGACCTATCGGTGACGATTTTAAGCATGAAGAAGTTTTGGACAGATTGGCTGATGAAGCGGAGAGTTATATTCGGGAACGAAGTAGCTCGGCGCGTCCATTTTTCTTATACCTATCGTTAACCTCACCACATACACCTATATTGCCCAGTGCAGACTTTATTGGTAAAAGCGGGTTGAACGCTTACGGAGATTTTGTATTGATGACCGACGCTATAGTCGGTAGGATTATGGTGCTGCTGGGTGAACTCAATATTGATAAAAATACACTTATTGTCTTCACAAGTGATAACGGATTTGCTCCTGCCGCAGATTTGGAAGAAGCCTTACGTTTGGGGCATCAGCCCAGTGGCATATACCGTGGTACTAAGTCCGATATTTATGAAGGCGGGCATCGGGTTCCGTTTATAATGAATTGGCCGGCGCAGATCGCTGCGGGGAGTGTGAGCGACAAAATGGTGAGCCACACGGATTTTATGAGTACCTGTGCAGATATAATGGGGGTAAAGTTGCAAGACAATGAAGCCGTGGACAGCTATAGTATACTGCCTTTGATGAAGCCTGATGTGGGGAAGCACTATTTGAGAGATCATGTCATCCTACATTCCGGAGATGGTGTTTTTGCGATTCGTAAAGGGGAGTGGAAGCTTATTTTCGGAGCCGGTTCAGGAGGGTGGAGTTATCCGACAGCGAAGGACTTAGAAGGTGTAAAGTTGCCTGATTTACAGCTTTATAACATGTGTATAGACCCGTCGGAAACAAAGAATTTGGTCGATAGCCATCCAAAAACCGTAGCAGTACTTACAGAATTATTAAGACAGTATATTACCGATGGACGAAGCACAGAGGGCACGAAGGAAAAAAACGAGGCGGACGTAAATGTGGTTTATAAGCCTAAAGGTTAGGTAGTGCAATTACTGAAACTAGTCTTGTTTAAATTGACCTGAGGTGATAATTCCAGACCTATACAATCTGTAGTCAATGTCGTGATGAGCGGAAATTTAGCAGGAGCTATGATTAATCATCAATTGACAATAGAAACATTTTAGCTGTTTTGGTATTAGAATTGTGCATACTTCAACAAATCGGTTAACAACTAAAATTATATCAGAGTGTTTACAGTAGAACAAATCGAAGCAGCCCATAGTAAGGTGAAATCAGGTGCTGAGTTTCCTGTTTACGTTAAAGAAATCAAGACAATAGGTGTTACACATTACGAAGCCTATGTTTCGGACGGTCATATCAATTATTACGGTGCCGATAATTACATGGCACAGGTACCTGCAGCCTATGAAGCGTTATCTATTGCTGACACCGCCAATAGTGAAGAATTCAAAAACGTGCTGGTGGCTCATCAGAAAGGCAAAACCGATTTCATTACCTTCATTAAAATGTGTGCGGATTGTGGCATTGAAAAATGGACAATCTGTATGGACAAAATGACCTGTACCTATTACGGCAAGACAGGAAGCAAAATTCTGATCGAACAGATTACTCGCTAGTCACAGTAATCTACAGGAGTCTGTCTAAAAAGGTCTCAAAAAAAGAGAACCCCGTCGTTAATTGAAAAAACGGCAATTGTTGTAAGTTTGTAGCTTTCAATAACGATGTCACTCATAGTTGAAAGCCGCTTTTCTATTCACCCCATAGAACAAATAAATAGTGACGACCAACTGAGTTCTGTCCAAGACCTGACTTTGTTCGGTCTTGACTCTACCAAAACCCGGTGAATCCCCGATGAGTCCCCGATCACCATCGGGGACTCATCGGGGATTCACCAGAAGTTCATCGGGGAAAAGTGGTATTTGATCAGGTCTTGGTAGTTGCCAAGGAGGGTCTTTCTCTGCTTATTCGTTGCTTTTTGGTTGCTTTTCATTTGGTCTACAACTAAGGAACAACCGAAGAACAGGCATGCGAATAGCGGGCCAAGTGCCTACAATGCTCAGAGAAAGGACTACGGATAGATAATGCTTCTGTAAGCTGTGACGATCCATCTGACCGGAGAGTCGCTGCTGCTTCGTACGGGCCGTATTCGCCACTCGTTCAGTAAATGTCTATCGATTCTCTGTCTATTCCCGATCTATTCTCTATGTATTCCTTAGGGAAAAGGTAGAGAATCATAAGGCAGAAGATACAAAAGTTACGAAGCTGTTGCGAAGCAGTTCCGAACAAGGTATGGATAAGCAACGGGTAAAACACAGATCAAATAAGGATTCGGCACATAGCAGGATGACCTGTATTGTCATTGGATCTACTTTGTATTTGTTCAAAAAATAACCGCTCGCGGTGCTATAAGGGGAATTAGAGATAGCGAAAAGCTACGCGAAATGGGTATTTTGTTTTATCAAAGTAAATGGGATAAACTTATTTAATGGTTTCCTGTATCTTATTCTTTATAAATCTCTTCCGTAGATGCTAATGTGTGGGGATTTATTATCAATAGATTACACCAAGATCTAAACCACGGAAAAATTGGAGGCAAGTAACTGTAAAAATTAAGAAGAGTAATAAGCTTGATTACCAGTATTTAATTACTTGGGTATATTACAAAGGGTATATTTTGCTTGCATTTAAATTAGACGGTCTATATTACCATGGAGTAGTGTTTTTAAATGTGTCTACGTGTTATAACACGTAGTTTTTTAGTTTGTTGTGTTCAGTCAATTTATTGAATTTGTTCTGTTTAATTCTTATTTTTGCAAAAATTGCACCAAGCTAATTTTAGGATCTTTAATAAGTTAACATAGATCTGTGTTTCTGGGAAAGCCATTTTCACGAAATACACCAAGCTACCAAAGTATATTGAGTTGTCTGTCAGAGGATTGACTTGACGTATTGAAAAACAAAATATATAATTCATAAAAAGTGAAATTATGGGAATTCGGAGGTTTTGGAGAGCTATTTCAAATCGAAATATAGCAAGGGATGTCGACAAATTAACTGCAATTGATTACAAGATATTGAATCAATATACGGTACTTGTTTCAGGAGTTTTCTTAATTGACGCCTTTAGGGACTTATATTTTGGGAATACGATAGATTTTTTCGTTCTTTTTGTATTAGGTATTGGTCTTCTGTTATGGTTTTTGTTTGTCCCCATAAAAGTTCGTGCACTTCCTGTTTTACTATATATTATATTTATAGTTTGTATTCTTTTAGTTTTTTATTTCTCCTGTCGGGCGGGTTTCAATAGTGGGTTGACTGCATATTATTGGGGGCTATTATTTATGACTTTATACACTTTTGGGGAACGGAAGTTGATTTTGTATTGTGTGTCAATATTTGTTTTAGTTTTTGTTCTGTTCTATATAGGTCACCATTACGACTTCGCATTATTTAACATGAATGATACACCGGTTTCTGAAAAATTAAGGAAGAATCATCGATTGGTCACTTTTATTCAGATACTGGTTCTTCTAGGTTTTTACGGGTATTTTGTTAATCAAAAAAATAGAATGACGGTAAGGCTGTACGAAGAAGCGATAAAGAGTAAGAATATTATTTCTGATCTCAATCGAAGGTTGGAATCTAGCGGATGCAAATCCCAGATTGAAGATGTCGTAAAGCTTGCTATGGAAGATGATATTGCTTTTGTTCCAAAGTTTAAGTTAGTGTTTCCTGATTTCTACACAAATCTTCTCCAGATTAATCCCAATATGACTACAGATGAATTCAAAACTTGCTCTTTGCTGAAATTAGGGTTCACTACTAAAGATATCGCGGAATACTGTAATCTTGCTGTTCGCTCAGTACAAACTAAGAAAAATAGATTGCGGAAGTCTTTTGATATTCCTTCTGATGAAGATTTGTACTGCTGGATAGAGAAAATAGAAACCTGCAAACCTACTGTCGAAGCCCCATTTTGATAGAATGAGTTTATGTGATAAATAAATAGGACTAGTATCAAAACGGTATTGTCCTTGCTGCACATGGTGTATCGATCAATATCACTAATACCTTTTTTGATCAATTTGTATCTTTAATATTAATTACTTTAATGTTTAATCAATTGATTTTTGCCGGTGATTATCTGCTGATGTATCTATGTAGTATTTATATGTAGTACCTAAGATGTACCCGTATTTTAACAACTAATTCTAAGACTTTTCATTTTTGTGAAATTAACAGTTGAAGCGATTTAAACATCGTTATTTGATTGTGGTAAATTATTAACACATCGATGGTTGAAATTAGTTAAAATATGAAAAAGGCAATTATTACATTAGGAATAATTTTGTATTCTACGTTTATTTTTGGGCAGGTATCTATTGGTGCTTCCGAACCAGAGGCATCAGCGATTCTAGACTTGAACATAAATGCACTGAGTAGTAAAAAAGGTTTCCTGGGACCAAGGGTGGGTTTATCTTCTAACACGGATATAATAACAATTCCAAATCCAGCTGTTGGGCTTATGATATTTAATACGGGAACTGGAGCACTAAAAGCAACAGGATATATGTATTGGAGTGGTACTGAGTGGAAGTTGTTCAGTAGTATAAGCACAGTTAACCCGATAATAGGTGAGCTACGTTGTTCAGAAGCGAAGCTCTCTCCAGAAAGTTATGTGAAAGATGTACCATATTCTGGTACAATGACTATTCCGTATAGCGGAGGAAATGGCGGAGCTTATCCCGCAGGTGCGCCAATTGCTTCTACTGGGGTCACTGGACTCACAGCAACGCTACAGGAAGGGGTCTTATCGCATGGTAATGGTTATATCACTTATTCGGTTACAGGGACTCCTAATGGGTCGACACCAGAGAAAGCTACTTTTGCTGTCCCTTCGATGTTTGGAGTTTCAAGTTGTTCGGCGTCAGTTGGAGGTAAAGTACTCGCTATTGGAGAGGCTATTACTTCCATCTATTCCATACCTGTTTCTGTCGGTAGTGTGGGGTCATTCATTTTGGGAGATTATGTAACGGCAAATGGACTTGCTCCATTACCCACTATAGATGGGTTAGAGATTAATTTGGCAGGCGTCAATACGGGTTATTATGACCCTCGGATATATAATCGTCTGACCTCAGTACAGTTGGTTAGTTATCAGACGTTTGCTACACAGGTCCTTGAGAATGAAACCAATTTGAATATCTCGCTTAATCCCGGAAGCTATCTCCAGGTTGACGCGAATAATGTAGTTCTTTGGACGACTAATCTCGCTGAAGTAGAAACAACGAATTTGCAGGTGCAGATCGATATGAATACCTATAGATGGTATGAGTTTAAATGGTGGTGTATGAGGGTGGTAAATGATTTTAAAGTTTTTTTAAGCGTTAAACGGGTTGCGTAAATAGGAACTATGCTTAGTTAATAAGGAATTTATAGCTCTTAGATTTTGAACCTTTTATCAGATTCTATCGAGTAAAAATATATGGAATTATGAAAATAAAATATTTTGGTTTAGCAATCATTTTGACCTTAATGGTTTCTGTTTCTACTGCTCAACAAAAGCTTTCTGATGGCACTGACGGGGGAGGAATTGCGGTCAATGCTGATGCAATTTTGGATCTAGCTAGTAAGAATAAGGGGCTGCTGCACACACGGGTAGCTTTGGAATCCTCTTCAAGTGAACGTCCTCTAACAGCACATGTGGCTGGAATGATGGTGTATAATACAGCCAAGAGAAATGATGTAGTGCCGGGAATCTATTATAACAATGGTGTTCGTTGGGTTTTAGCTTCAGCGGGAACGGCAACATCGATAACCTATGACCCGATAACTTTTGAGATCTCATTTATCGATCAAAATGGAATCCCTATAACAATCGATTTTAAAGGGATCGTCAAGGGGAATGAGACAGTGACGACGTTTACCTCTCTAGGAGAAGGCAAATATAAATACACCTCGGAAGACAGTACGGTCACTGTCATCAATGTACCTGCCGATATTATCCAGAACTTCGAGGATATCCTTAACAATACGGATGTTACGAACCAGATCACGGAGCTGATCAAGGAGATCGGCGGCAATGTTTACTATGACGGTACGACATTGACCTATCTTGACGATTCAGGGGTTAGCCAGACAATGGATATCTCGACGATCGTCAAGGGGAATGAGACAGTGACGACGTTTACCTCTCTGGGAGAAGGCAAATATAAATACACCTCGGAAGACAGTACGGTCACTGTCATCAATGTACCTGCCGATATTATCCAGAACTTCGAGGATATCCTTAACAATACGGATGTTACGAACCAGATCACGGAGCTGATCAAGGAGATCGGCGGCAATGTTTACTATGACGGTACGACATTGACCTATCTTGACGATTCAGGGGTTAGCCAGACAATGGATATCTCGACGATCGTCAAGGGGAATGAGACAGTGACGACGTTTACCTCTCTGGGAGAAGGCAAATATAAATACACCTCGGAAGACAGTACGGTCACTGTCATCAATGTACCTGCCGATATTATCCAGAACTTCGAGGATATCCTTAACAATACGGATGTTACGAACCAGATCACGGAGCTGATCAAGGAGATCGGCGGCAATGTTTACTATGACGGTACGACATTGACCTATCTTGACGATTCAGGGGTTAGCCAGACAATGGATATCTCGACGATCGTCAAGGGGAATGAGACAGTGACGACGTTTACCTCTCTGGGAGAAGGCAAATATAAATACACCTCGGAAGACAGTACGGTCACTGTCATCAATGTTGTAGGCGATGTTACCGGCAATGCAGGTGATATCTTTTCCAACACGGATGTGGTGAACGAGATCAAGAACCTTATCAGTGGTAACGAGACGCTGACCAGTATTGTTTACGATGCTACAGCGAAGACCCTTACCTACAAGGATGAGGACAGTACGGCTACGGTCCTGAACCTGGTTGATTTGGTGGGTGATGCAGAGACAGTGACGACGTTTACCTCTCTGGGAGAAGGCAAATATAAATACACCTCGGAAGACAGTACGGTCACTGTCATCAATGTTGTAGGCGATGTTACCGGCAATGCAGGTGATATCTTTTCCAACACGGATGTGGTGAACGAGATCAAGAACCTTATCAGTGGTAACGAGACGCTGACCAGTATTGTTTACGATGCTACAGCGAAGACCCTTACCTACAAGGATGAGGACGGTACGGCTACGGTCCTGAACCTGGTTGATAATGATAAGCAAACAATAACCGACTTTTCGATTACAGAAAATACTTTGTCTATTACACTAGAGAACGGGAATACTAAAACTGTTGACTTGTCGGTTCTTTCTGAAAAAACAGTTTTGGCAGCGGGAGTAAATGCAACGTTAACCGGAACAGGAATAGCAACTTCTCCTTATGTTGTTGATGTGGCTACAGCAAATGGCGAAACATTAGGTGTGGTAAAACAGGCGGCAACAAACCCTTCTGTAACAGTTGTAGGCGGTGTATTGGGTGTGAACCAATCAAATGTTTCAGTTTCAGGTGAGGTGACAGGATCATTGAATAGCACCATCATTGCCGATAATGTAATTGATGCGGACAACCTTAAGTTGAAAGCTGTACCAGCAAGCAAGCTAGACGGAACGGGAGCTAAAGCAGGACATGTTGCCACAGTTAACATTGATGGAACTGTAAGCTACAAAGAGATAAACCCCTCGGCAATATCAGGTAGAAAGAATATCTCTTCAACAGATGGAATTAGATTGACAGGGACGACCACAGGATCGGTTTTGGAAGATATTGCTATAGGAATTGATGATGGAGGGATTGGTCCAGGTAAGATTACTCCTGGTATAAATGGGCAGATTTTGACTGTAGATGCTACAAGTAAAGTCGTCTGGAAAAGTAAAGCAGATCTGGATGTCATCACTGGTGTTAGCAATACCTCTATTAATAATAATTTGACGACTTCAGTTAATGGTACTACAGGAACGGCTGTAAATATTATTAATAGCAATAAACTGGAACTGAATGGTGGACATCAACTTTACAGTACGGTTAATGGGGTGGCTACATCGCCGGCAGTTGATTTGTCTTCATATTATAATACGGATCAACAGCAAGTTTTGGATTTGAGTATGACTTTGAATAAACCCGGAGAGATTTCTTTGACACTTGAAAATGGCGGCGGTGAAAAGTCAGTTAGTTTGATCTCTACAGATGCCAAAAACCAGATCGTTGCTGGGACTGATGGTAAGCTCCATGTATCGACGGACTTGATCAACTATAGCACAACCGAACAGGCCACAGGTAGAAAATGGATCGGAGATGTTACCGTATATGAACGTACGCTAGAAGTAATCTTAAACGAAGCAAGCACTTTTATTACATTGCCTTCAGCGAATAGACCAACGAAGATAATTGGTGTGCGTTTCATCAATAGATCGAATAATGCAATAAGTAGTGGAATTATGAATTATGACTCAGGGACAGGTAAAATTATTTTTGGATCGGGTTTAATGGCAGTCACTCAGCAAGCTGGAACCTATGATTTAATTTTGGAGTATACCAGATAGTTTTTGTCGGACCTCGAGCTTACTCGTTTGAGCGATTGAATACAAGCAGATCAAGAAAAGTTTTTAGCGGAAGGCAATGATTAATAACGAAACATGAAGAATTGGCTAATTATATTATTAAGTACTCTATTTAGCGGATCTTCGCTAATTGCACAGAGTCGGTCCGGATCTTTTGAAACAAGCAACGGGATGGAGTACATAAGTGCAGGGAATTACAAAATTGTATACGCCGAGACTTTATATTTGGGGCCAGCGGCAGACTGGAAGATTGATGGAGAAGTCCATATTTATAGCCGGAATGTGTGGGTTGATCAGAATGCAAAGATCACCGGAGCAGGTACTATTTACGTTCATAGCCCAACTACCAACCCCTATTATGAGAAGTTGAAAGCTTCTGCAACTGAAATAGATGCAAATAATGGAAATTTCATCGGGGTAAATATTGTGCTGACCAATCCTCTTGGAATTAAATTAACTAACATCGTCGCTCCGAGTTATGGAGGAGGAGTTTCTAACCAAGGAGCTCTTTCTGCAGCATTAAAAATTGGAAAATCTATTGATTTTCGGGTTGACGGAGCAAGTATTTATCTGAATGGAAACAATCTGGAACTTTCGGAGACCGGTGAATTGTTGAACTATGGACCAGAGCGTATGGTGGTGACCGGTAATGTTATTACAGGACACATGATTCGCGGCTATAGTACAATAAAGGAATTGTTTTTTCCTGTAGGGGTTGAACAAGGGGACTATACTCCAGCACGATTGATACCACAGACCTGGAATTCACGTGTTCATGTATCGGTAAACAATTATTTAGCTTCAGGGATACAAATACGGGATGAAACGTTGGGTATGGATCGGATCTGGAATGTTTTTGCGGATAAAAATATGAAAATGAATTATACATTGAGCCATAATATGCAGACCAACGGGGTGGCTTATGTAGATGCCGATGCGCGGATTGTCCAGAATGCGGATGGAGGGAATTGGATAGGAGATGTAACTGTAATTGAGGAAGAAGGAGTAAATACACGGAATGATATAGAGACAATGTCCGAAAATACGCTTACAGGAACTTGGTTTACAAAATTCTCTTTGGAAGGGCCTACGGCCAACGATGATAGGGTTACTATGTCGTACGGATATGACGTAAAGATTGACGTTCTGGCAAATGATGAAGCAGGATCTAGCGCTATTATTCGTAGCCAGGTGAAAGTTGTGTATTATCCTCATAATGGGCAGGTTATGGTCGGTATTGATGGTGTTGTGACATATGTTCCTAACAATAGATTTGTAGGGGAGGATACTTTTGAGTATGAAATTGTCGACATAAATGGGAAGCGGGACAGTGCTCGTGTGACGGTTCAGATTATGCCAAGAGAGCTTTTAATACCTAATGTGCTGACGCCCAATGAAGATGGTAGTCATGATCGATTTATTATTCAAGGAACGGAAGCTTATGATCAAATAGAACTTACTGTAATAAATCGTTGGGGCAATGAAGTCTATCATAATGAAGACTATAAAGATGAATGGGATGGAAGTGGTTTGAATGAAGGTACCTACTATCCGATTATTAAGGCAAGAAGAGACGGAAAGGTACGGGTGTTTAAAACTCATGTTCTTCTCAAACGTCACTAGGGTAAATTATTATATAGGTAGTGTGTTTGATTCGAAAATGGCTGTAGGAGAGGAAAAAAATATAGTTTTTACTTTTAGGCGTCCTTTACCCAAATCAGTTTCTAGATGTATGGCAGGGTCTATGAATAGAAGGAGAATATTTTTTTTGATCGAGATACTGTGCAGTATTATTGCTTTTAGACGGTATCCGTGTGATTGGGGGATAAGAGGAAGAGTTTTATCGGATTAGAAAAAAACTAGAATGAAAATTGGCTATAGTTAAGATGGTAGAGATACCTGTACTACCGTAAGGCATAGTATAGGAGGTTTAAGTGGGACGAAAGGATAATGTTAGCCTTAACATAATAAGGAAGAGAATGAAGTATTTACCCATAGTTGTATTGCTGTTGTCTGTAGTGAATGTGTATGGACAGCAAAGTATTCAGTTTACTCAGTATATCTTTAACTCGATAAGCGTAAATCCGGCTTATACGGGATATAAAGAAGAATGGTTTGCACAATTGGCACTTAGGACACAGTGGGCCGGTTGGGATGGGGCTCCAAAAACAGGATCTATTTCTATCGATGGTGTTCTGGATTCAGAAAGTAAGCGTCATGGCGTAGGGCTTCAAGTTGGTACAGATGCGTTAGGAGCACAGAAAGTCACTTCTTTTTTTGCTAATTATGCGCTGCGTTTACAGTTGAATCGGGCGGATACCCGTCGATTGGCATTTGGTATTGCGTTGGGTACGAGTCAATATAGTCTGGATGGGAGTAAGTTAGATCGTTTAGAGGTCGATAATCTGATCCCTGATGGAATGATAAGTACATGGAGACCAGATATTCGATTAGGTGCTTATTATAATACAGAAAAGTGGTATGCTGGAGTTGCAATACAAGATTTGTTTGCTAAATCGTCAGAAAGTGAAGAATTTATTTTTAACGAAAACAAACTTGAAAGTCTTTATCGTAATACCAATTTGTATTTTATTGGAGGAGCTGTATTCGAGTTGGATTCCGATATATTGCTGCGCCCAAGTATATTGGTGAAAGATGACTTTAAAGGTCCTACTTCCCTGGATTTAAATGCAATGATAATTTTTAGCAATAGGGTTTGGCTAGGAGCCGGTTATCGGACAAGAGCTCGCATATTCAAGCGTACTTACTGGGATCATTCTCCAAGTAAATTAAGCAATTTGAACGCAGCAACTGGTATCGTTCAGTTTTACGCTACCCAGCGTCTGAGGATAGGCTATTCTTATGATATAATGCTGAATAGAATGAGTGGGCTCCAAAATGGATCACATGAGATTACCTTGGGTTTAACATTTGGTCAGTCTTTTAAGAGGGTAATGAATCCCCGATATTTTTAGGATGTTATGGTTCGATTTAATGAAAGAGAAATGATAAAGGATATAATCACATTAATTGCCCTAATTCTAATCTTAATGACTAGATGTGCCTGCGGACAGGAGGGCGCAAATGTTCGTACACGGGCGCAAGAGATGTTAGATCGCTATGAATATAGGAAAGCTGCTTCGCTTTTTGAGTCATTGGTTAACAGGGAGAAAGCAATACATAAAGATGTAGAGCGATTGGCTGAATGTTATTTTTATCTACAAGATTACGAGTTAGCTGAAAATCTTTATGCACGCGTACAGAAGACGGATGATTTTGAAGAACAATCGGTGTTGAATTATGCTGAAGTTTTAAAGATGCAAGGAAAATATAAAGAAGCTAAGATTCAATATCAGCGATATGCATTGTTATATAATGAGTCGGAAAAGATTATTGTAGCAATGGCTGGAGCTGATTCTGCACAAGCTTGGCTCACACATCCTACGGCGTATTCAATGGTCAATCAGCAGGAAGTGAATACAAAAAGTTCCGAATATGTTTCTTTTTCGAGTGATTTAGGTATCTACTATGTTTCCGATGCAAATGCAAAGATATATAGCGATGAAAAGGATTTAAAAAGAGCTTATTCACGTTTGTATGGAGCATTACGCGATAGTGTTGGGTCGCTATATAGTCCAAAACGTTTGTTAACCGTTGTTAATCAATCTAAATACCATGTGGGGGATATTGTAATTAGTAAGGATGCACAAACGATGTACGTTACACGGACTTACACTGGAGTAAACTCAGAAATTAATCGCGAGAAGGGGAGGCGATACCGACAGTACAATTTAGAGTTGATCTTGTATAAAAAGGTAAATGGAAGATGGGAAGAGTCAAGCTTTCCTTATAATAATACGCAAGCATATTCTTTAGGTCATGCTGCGTTAAGTGAAGATGAAAATATATTATATTATGTTTCTAATATGCCCGGTGGTAAAGGAGGAAAGGATATTTGGTTTTCGGAGCGACTTGATAATGGGTCTTGGAGCGAACCAATAAATGCAGGAACTGAAATAAATTCAACCGGGGACGAAATGTTCCCGCGAGTCGATGGGGATGAACTTTATTTTTCGAGCAATGGTTTTGCGGGAATGGGGGGACTGGATATTTTTAAAGCCAGAGGTATGAAGTCTGATTTTTGCAAACGGGAAAATCTACGGTTTCCGATCAATTCGGCCAGTGATGATTTTTCTTTTGTGCTATACCAAAAGGATAGTCTTGGAAAGGTCGGTTACATATCTTCTAATCGACCGGGAGGTAAGGGAGGGGATGACATCTACAGGTTTAATCTGGAACATCCAAAATTTACGACAGAATTGAAGGGTATAGTACTCAATAAAGAGACGGGAGAACAGTTGGTTGAAGCTTCCGTTGTGCTTTATGACAAAAACAAACAACTTCTTGCTAAGAAGAAAAGTGATCAACACGGAAGATTTTTCTTCTCCTTGGCTGGAGAAATGGACTATACAATTCAAGTAGAAAAGGAAGGCTTTTTAGTTGGGGTTGCAGAAGTGAGAGGGCTGAGTAGAATTTCTCAAGATTCTAGCACGAGTATAACTTTAAGACTAGAGCCGGTTATACAGGTGGGACATAAATTTATCTTGGAAAATCTATATTACAATTTAGATGCTTATGCTCTTCAAAATGAGTCCAAGAGAGTTTTGGATAGGTTGGTATACACGCTACGTGACAATCCAACTTTAGGGGTTGAACTATCCAGTCATACGGATAGCCGTGGTTCAGCAAAATACAATCTTAGACTTTCACAAAAGAGAGGATCTGAAGCTGTTGATTATCTGGTGAATAGAGGGATTGATAGAGGTAGAATAACATTATCAGCGTATGGGGAAGAACGTCTGCTTAATCATTGCGTTGACGGTGTAAAATGTTCAGAAGCAGAACATCAAAAAAATCGGAGGACAGAAATTGAGATACTAGAGTTTAGGGAAATTCAGATGCAGAAAAAGTAAACAATTAAAAGTAATTAATGCCAACTCTGGTATACTTTCATAGGTAGATTTGGAATTCGGTATTGTCTCTCCGGCAATGCCGAATCTGTTTTAAGGCGGAATACTTTGTTGGTGTGGTATGAAGTATCTATGTAGTATACGGTGGTGTATCTGAGGCGTATATAAATGGTCGTAGTTAGCCACTTTTGATCGTATTTTTAAAAAAAAAAGAATATGTTGTATTAAGTTGATTTGGCGTAAATTATGAATAAAAGAAGAGGTAAAAAGTATTCAAAAAAAATAAAAAAGGAGGTCGTATCAGCGATTGTAAATGGTGAGTTATTAATCGGTGAAGCTGTGAAAAAATATAATATTTGTACAAAGGCTACTATTGTTAGGTGGTTAAAGGTACATGTCGCAGAAAGTGACACTATCCCTTAAAGTGCGTAGGTTGAAAAGCTAGGGTTTAGATCTTATAATCTAAGCCTTAAAAAAAATAAGCATCAACTAAAGAAAGGAAAAAAAGTTATCAGACGAAATTCAGTCCGCGGAATCAAACTTTTTGAACGTGCAGTTTTTCCTTTTTTTAGAATATCTCCTGGGAATGAAAAGAATGGAAATCATAATTAAGCAAGAAGCAACTCTAGACGTAGAATGGTATTTTGATATATAATAAGTTTTGTGAGCTTACTCACTTGGTATTTCTTATAATCGAAAGTTTATTTTTATAATCTGTGGGTGTTGTTTTCTTAATTGATTTGAATGTTTTATTAAAATTTGATAAACTACTAAAGCCACAGGCATAGGCAATATTACCTATTAATTCGTTACTTTCGTTTATCATTTTGCAGGAATAACTAATTCTAATTTCATTTAAAAATTGTGTAAAGCTTTTTTGTGTTCGGTTTTTAAAGTATCTACAAAAAGCAGGCTTTGTCATGTTTCCAATGACAGAAACTTCATCTAGACTGATGTCACGGTGATAGTTTTGAAACATAAATCTAATGATATTGTCTATCTTATCATAGTTATTTGTTAAAGACTCTATATCGTATCTTGTATCATTTAAAACTTTATAAGCATTTGTATTTATAATAAGATCCATTAGATCTAAAAACAGCACGACTTGTTTAAGCCCTTCAGCGTTGGAAATGTCTAAAATCAAAGGTTTCATTCTTTGGGCCAATAAAGGTTCGAAAAGTATACCTTGCTTAGAAATCTGGAGAAAGGAGTGAAGTCGCCTAGTGTCAATAAAATTTCTCATTACTGCAAGTAGCTTTTCGGGATCAAAAAAAAGTGTGATAGATCGAGCAACGATGCTGTCGGGAAAATCATCGGCATGGGTATACCAGACGTGGGGCAAGTTTGATCCTAGAAATGTGATCTCATCCTTCTCATACGAATCAATATTGTCTCCTATTATTCGCTTACCAGTACTTTCTAAAACAAGATTTATCTGACATTCTGGGTGATAGTGAAATTCAGTAGCAAAATTAGTGTTAGAATAATGTTTGATACTAAATGCCTGTCGATTAATATCATTCAATATTTTAGCAAATGTAGGTTTCATAATATTTTGTTTATACGGTTGTACTAAAATAAAACCTGAATCTCAAAAAAGAAATAGAAAACTAGCTTTTAAACAGGATTTACGTAAAGTTATTGATGTTGGTAATATGTTATATACGCAATGATCAAGTTGGTTTTTTTGACCTCGACCAGAAATCCATATTTCTAAAATTAAGTTTGCTACTGTCGAACGTGGGGTCTTCCTTACGTGCCAGCTGCTCTTGATAATCCTTATAAAGTCTATACACTTTGTTGTGGAGTAGTATGATCGCAACAAGGTTGAGCCACGCCATCATGCCTACCCCGATGTCACCCAAAGTCCACGCGGACTCGGCAGTGCTCACACACCCCATATAGACAGAGATAAGGATGAGGAGACGTAGTAACCACACAATAATGCGTTTTGACGATTGTTTGCTGATAAAGCTGACATTACTTTCGGCGATGTAATAGTAGGCCATGATCGTGGTGAAAGCGAAAAATGTGAGTGCTAGGGCCACAAAGATATTCCCAAAGGCTGGGAAGTGATGTGCTACGGCCTGTTGTGTGAAAGCAGGTCCCATTTCTACTCCTGGAATATGTTCGACGATAAAGCCTCCTTCGGGGTCCTGCACATTGTATTGGCCCGTGAATAGGATCATCAATGCGGTGGCCGTGCATACGAAAAGGGTGTCTACATAAACCGAAAAACCTTGTACCAAACCTTGTTTGATCGGGTGCGAAACCTCGGCTGCTGCTGCTGCATGAGGAGCTGTACCTTGCCCGGCTTCATTGCTATAGATGCCGCGTTTTACACCCCAGGCTATAGCGCTGCCAGCAACAGCACCAAAAGTAGCCTCCATATTAAATGCCGATTTAACAATCAGTGCCAAAACACGAGGTATCTCTTGTAGGTTGAGAACCATAATGACAATAGCCATGAGGATGTAGGCTCCGGCCATGAAAGGAACGACAAACTCAGCGACCTTGCTGATACGCTTTACCCCACCTATGATAATGATGCCTAATAGGCACGCTAGGAATAGGGCAGTGAAGAGAGGCGGGATATCGAATGCCTTCTCGACAGCGACACTGATACTATTGCTCTGTACGCTTGGAAGGAGGAAGCCTGTGCTAATAATGGTGACTATGGCAAATGTCCAGGCAAATATCTTCGAACGTAATCCTTTTAAGATATAGAATGCCGGTCCGCCACGATATTCTCCTTGATCTACTTCCTTGTACATCTGCCCCAAAGTGGCCTCAACGATAGCCGATGCACTTCCCAAAAATGCAATGATCCACATCCAGAATACGGCGCCAGGTCCTCCCATGCCGATAGCGGTAGCGACGCCTGCGATATTACCAGTACCGACACGCCCCGAGATAGCCAATGAAAAGGCCTGAAAGGAGGATATTCCTTTGTCCGAACTACTGCCTTTGAATAGGAGACGCACCATCTCACGAAGTTGTGTAAGTTGTGGGAATTTAAATCGGACGGTAAAATAAATCCCAGTGATAAGACAAAGATAGACCAACGCATCACTCCATACCACATTATAAACTTTGGTTATCAAATCTTCCATATATTGCAATTGTATAGGTTCATAGCTTGCTAAAATATGTAAAACAGTTCGTCATTGTCTGAATTATTGTATAGATTGTGTTTATAAAGATGTTTGTGGTATATATGTATTAGTTATTGGAATAATAGTTGTTTGTTTTTTGGGGATTGTGGCAGCAATTCGGGAGGTCTCATATTTTATATAAATTTATAATGAAGTAGCTACTCTCATGTATTCTAATGCTAATATACAACTTAGCTGGCTATTGAAATAATTTGAAAAAAGGAGGTTTTTTGTTCTCCTTTTTTGGACAGGATATTTTGACGTTATCATGTGTCTGGGATGAGGTTTATTACGCTTCAAATGCCTGTGCAAAGTCAGCGATAAGGTCATCTATATGCTCTATACCGACAGAAATCCGAAGCATCCCGCGATTGATCCCGGCTATTTTTTTCTGTTCGCTCGAATGATGTCCGCCCCACATACTAGCCGGGTGTACAACGAGGGATTCTACTCCACCAAGACTGGCAGCATTGGCAAATACTTTTAGATTTTGGAGTATGTTTTGTGCGTGACGATACTGCTCTTCTTCGGTAGAACCCGCTACCTCGATGCATAACATGCCCGTAAAGCCTTTCATCTGCTGGCTTGCGAGCTGGTGCTGTGGATGGGAGGGAAGTCCTGTATAAATGACGGATTTGATATGATTGTTCTGGGACAGCCATTCAGCAAGCTGCTGTGCATTCTCATTGATCTGACGCACGCGAAGTGCTAAGGTCTTTAGACCACGAAGAAGCAACCAGGAATCAAATGGACTAAGGCTGGCTCCCAATACCAACGATCTTCGCCAGACTTTATGAATAAAATCTTTAGAACCACATACAGCACCGGCAGTCAGATCGGAATGCCCACCCAGGTATTTGGTGGCACTGTGTACGGTCACATCTATGCCAAACTCTGCCGGTATTTGGTTGATCGGTGAGGCGAAGGTATTGTCGACCATGGTGGTGATGCCATTTTCCTGTCCTAGTCTGCCGATAAAGGCTAGGTCGGTGATATCTAGATTTGGATTGGAAGGTGTCTCAATATAGATGAGTTTTGTATTGCAGCGGATTGCTTTGCTGAAAGATGCATTATCTGTCTGGTCTACTTGTGTAATCTCAACATTGTAGTCGTTGAGAAATTCTTTCAAGAATAAGGACGCTCCGGAATAATGGGACTGCTGTGATACAATATGATCGCCTGATCGGACGATAGCTAATATAGCAGTGCTAATGGCAGCCATTCCGGTAGCCAGGACAAGTGCGTCTTCTGTTTTCTCAAGTGAGGCTAAAATAGCGGCAACCTGACTGTTGGTTGGATTGCCATGCCGGTGGTAAAATTCGGGATGTTTTGTTTCGGTGGCAGCGATAATGTATTGGTCTAGATTATCACTAGCCAGATACGTGGAAGTCTGAAATATAGGGGGCACTACGGCACTTGTTTGGTTGTATTCTTTGCCGATGTGTATGCTGTTTGTTTCTAATCTTGACATAATGGATACGGTTTTATAATTCTAATGTACGAATAATCTATTGATTTAGTATACATTTGGGTGCCTACAAAATTAGCTTTTATATTAGGACACAATATATTCGATGTAAAAATGATTTTATGTAAATTTGTGTATATAAGACGCTGGCTGACATAGCGTAAAGAATGTTTAATTTTTAATCGAATAGTGATGATAAAATCAAAAGGTTATGCTGCTAAGGATAGTAATTCGAAACTGGAGTATTGGGAATTTGAAAGAAGAGAACTGGGCGCCAACGATGTGTTGATAGATATATTATATAGCGGTATCTGCCATTCGGATATCCATCAGGTTCGTGATGAGTGGGGAGGGACGCAGTATCCGATTGTTCCGGGACATGAGATTGTAGGTCGTGTAAGTGCTGTTGGTAATGCTGTGATTAAATTCAAGAAAGGTGATTTGGCTGGGGTGGGATGCATGGTGGCGTCTTGTGGAGAATGTGAAAACTGTGAGTCGGACCAGCAGCAGTTTTGTCTAGAAAAGAAAACTGTATGGACCTATAATAGTAAGGATGTCATGCATGATCATACGTTTACATTTGGTGGTTATAGTAATAATATAGTGGCAGATGCTGATTTTGTGTTACATATACCTGAATCTTTAGATATTAAGAAAGTTGCTCCTCTGCTGTGTGCCGGAATTACAACATATTCGCCGTTAAAAAGATGGAATGTGAAAGCAGGACATCGGGTAGGGGTATTGGGACTAGGCGGATTGGGGCATATGGCTGTTAAGATTGCAGTGGCTATGGGAGCGGAGGTAACGATGATTAGTCATTCACCTCGAAAGAAAGCCGATTCTACCTTGTTGGGTGCAAAACACTTTCTGAATATGAATGTTCCTGACGAGATAGTTGGTTTTTTGGGTTATTTTGATTTTATTATTGATACGGTATCTGTTCCGCACGATTATAATCTTTATTTAAATTTACTGAGAACTTATGGTGTGCATATTTGTGTAGGTATTCCAGCGGCACCTATTGAGATCGAAGGCCGTTCTATCATGGGAGGTAATAAGATATTGACAGCCTCAAGTATAGGAGGGATACAAGAGACGCAGGATATGCTTAACTTTTGTGCCCAGCACGGTATTCTTCCTGAGACTGAAATGATTGATATTGATTATGTGAATGAAGCTTATCAGCGCGTATTGGATAGTGATGTGAAATATAGATTCGTCATTGATATGAAGTCAATAGATCGGTAAATATGTTTGAAAATAAATAAAGTGATGATCTCACTTATAACGAAAAAGGCGTTCTGAATTATATTCAGAACGCCTTTTTTTTGCCTTTTATTTAGCTTTCCCCTACTCTTTTCCCCATTTGTCGAATAGGAAGAATATAGCCCCTAGGGCTACTGCTCCAATAGAAAGATACGTGTTTAACATAGTGAAATTGTTTGAGCTCTTTCCTGTTTTTTGACGATATAATTTGACAGCTTCAAAGTGAGTATGCAGATCTGTAGTAGAAGATGAATATTTTGCGGATTGAACAGGTATCGGTGTACGCCAAGCGTCGTAAGGCCTAGGACGAAAGTTAATACAGATTGCTAGCAGTTTGTATATGTCTTCGGATGGATTGGATGTAATGCCTGATACATAGTTTTTTAATGGTCTTAGTTTGTCAAGATCCATTAAATCTAGTTGATGAATGACTACGTTGTGATCCGTAGAGCACGATAGAAACCTCCCAACAGTCTTGCTATCCCCCGGAATAGGTTCCTCTGATAATCGCTGTTTTATCAACTTTCGAAGTCTACATGTTGAGGGTTTTTGTAATTCAATAGGTAGTCTCCCTAGACGCTTTTGTTCCAAAAAACATGCTACCACTTCGCTCTTAAATTGCTCAAACATAATCCAAAATTAGTGTAGTACGACTGTTGAAAATTACGGGAAACCGTAAAATAGGTGTGAATATTTTAAGCTTAAATTTTTTTTTGTTCTTGGAATTTTTTGAATTCAACGACACTATTGGAATTAATGGTGGAATAAATGGTACGATTGGAATTATCATTAAATCAGGACTTAAACCACGCTAGGTTTGCTCTCAGAATCTAGTTAAGGATCACTGCAAACGTGGTGGTGATCTAGTAAAAACAAGATACTATCGAGAAGATATTGTAGGAACTGTTTGCCGGTTTGGGAAGCAGCATATAGTTCCCGCAATGGACACTCCCACTTCCCGAAAAAATCAGAAGGCCTTCTGAAAACAATGTAGTATCCCGGCGCACGATGCACCGGGGCTACTCAGTTTTTGACTTTTAATTTTTTTAAAATGTGGGTATTAACGTTAGTGCTACTAGCAGGTAGCTCCTTGAATAGTTCTGTGAATTCTAGTTGTCCTAATACAACAACTGGACAGTTTGTTTATCAATCACATCCTGAAAGTGAAACGGGTAAATCAAAAGGTATCATAAGACCTATTCCTCCTGTGGTTCGTAGGGCAAATGTTGAACAGGAAAATGGTACAGGCGGAGATAAAGGGACTACACGTCCACCGGTAAAGCCACTAAAAATTTATAGCTATCTTGATCAAGAAAATGGTACAGGCGGAGATAAAGGGACTACGCGTCCACCGGTAAAGCCACTAAAGATTTATAGCTATCTTGATCAAGAAAATGGTACAGGCGGAGATAAAGGGACTACGCGTCCACCGGTAAAGCCACTAAAGATTTATAGCTATCTTGATCAAGAAAATGGTACAGGCGGAGATAAAGGGACTACACGTCCACCGGTAAAGCCACTAAAAATGTTTAGTAGAATGGTATAGTTGAGGTACGGACAACATATGTTGCAAATTCAATACTTACAAATCTGTAAAAGGGGATATTTTTAATTCCTCTTTTACAGATTAGTTTTTTTTGGTTTTAAATTGACTATTTGTGGTCGCTAAATGTTATAGATGATCGTGTTTTTAGTATCTTAAGCACAAAATTATAGCTTTGAAAATTGGTGCTTTTTTTTTTCTGTTATTATTGAGTGTGGTATCATGCGGGGATCAGGAGTCTGTGTTAGTCAAAACTGATTCAGTAGACGAGTCCATGTATCGAGAAGCAATAAGATTTCTGGATAAAGGGAAATTAGATAGTGCCTTTGTTTTCTTTGACCGTGCTAAGGATTTGTATCTTGAAGCGCGGGATAGTAGTGGTATTTCGTTGTGTCTGATTCAAATGGCAATAACACTTACGGATGTTGGTGATTATTTAGGTGCTCAAGAGTTATCTTATCAAGCATTCAAATATCTTAATATTGAAGATAGTACGCAACATAACTTGATCAGTATTAACTACAACAATATTGGCAACGCAACAGCTCAGTTGGATGATTTTGATGAAGCATTACGTGTTTACGATCAAAGCATTAGATTCGCAACAAATACGTCTCATAAGGAGTTGGTGTTAAATAATAAAGCAGTAGTATTATTTGATTTACGGCGGTTTGAAGAAGCTTTGAAGATATATGAGAAGCTAATCGTCGAAAAGAGAACTGATGATCTTTCGTATGCTAGGGCGCTGACTAATTATGCGAAGACGAGGTGGCGGATAGATACATATTATGATCCATTGCCTGATCTTTGGATGGCCAAAGATATTCGAAAACAGCTTCAGGATGTGTGGGGCCAAAACTCCAGTTACACCCACCTTACAGAATACTATGAAGATCGGAATATAGACTCTGCAATTTACTATGCGCGAAAACGATTTGACATGGCGAATCAACTGAATAGTTCAGAGGATCTGATGAATGCATTTACCATGCTTGTTCGCCTAGAACCTAGTGATTCTTCCAAGGGTTTGATAGACAGTTTCAAGCTTTTGCAAGATAGTGTACATAGTTCAAGGTTACTTTCTAAAAATCAGTTTGCCTCCGTCCGATATGAAGCGGAGAAAAATAAGGTTGAGCATACTGAGTTGAAGAATAGTCTCTCTGAAAAGATACAAAAGATCAATTTACAGCGAGTCTGGGCCTCGATTGGGGGGATCTGTATTTTATTATTCGTGGTGTTGGGATACGTTAGGTCAAAACAGCGTAAAGAAAGAATGAAGAATGAAGCTGCTGAACGCATAAAAGTAAATCAATTAAGAACATCAAGAAAAGTGCATGATGTTGTGGCCAACGGTTTGTATCGCGTGATGTCCGAGATAACACATATTGAGACACTTGATAAAGACGATGTATTAGACAAGATTGAAGACATGTATAATAGGTCTAGGGATATTTCTTATGAAGCGGAAACTGATGACGAATCTGAACTCTTATCTTTTGATCAAGTGATAAGCAGGTTATTGAAATCTTTTTCGAGTATCAAGCATAAGGTGTTTATTGTTGGGAATGATGCGTCGGTCTGGGAGGGGCTGTCGGCGGTGCTAAAAGAAGAAATACACCGTATATTACTAGAACTCATGCTCACCATGAGAAAGGACGGTGGGGAAGCTACCGTTTTGGTTCGATTTGTACGGGAAGCGCAGTGCTTTAGCATAACGTATAAATATAACGGGAGTAGAATGAAAGGAATTCATGACGGAAATGGTATCAGAAATACGGAAACCCGTATTCAGAGGATTGGAGGAAAGATTATCTTTGAGAATAAAGAAGCTGATGGTTTGAGAATAGATATTCAGATCCCCATCATTTAAACCATGTGATATTTTATGTTAAAAAGAGTATTGATAGCTGAAGATCATGAGTTAGCTAATATATCTGTACAAAAGTCATTAAATGACTTTGGCATTAAGGAAGCTAAATATGTCTACTATTGTGACCATGCTTTGGTATGGCTCAAGAAGGCAGTTTTGGAAAAAGTACCATATGATCTTTTGATTACTGATCTAGGATTTGAAGATGATAATACGGAACAGGAAATCAGACATGGTCTTGCATTGATAGAAGCTGCTAAAGCTATCCAACCGGAACTAAAAATAATAGTCCTTACGGCTGAACGTCTAAATAGCAAGATTGACAACTTGTTAAAATTGGGACAGGTGAATGGTTTTGTGCGTAAGGCAAGACGGGATGCGTACTATCTATTAGAGGCCTTGTATGCAGTAAATGAAAATAGACAATATATTTCACCTGAAAATACACAAAAATATTTTGGTAAAAATAGTTATGAGTTTAGCAAACAGGATATTGCAATTATATCGCTGTTGGCTGAGGGGGTAGCACAAAAGAATATTCCAGTTTATCTACAACAAAGGAATATTAAGCCTTGGGGGCTGAGTAGCATTGAAAAAAGTCTCCGACAAATGAAGGATATTTTAGGGGTAGGTAAGAATGAGCAGTTGGTAGCATATTGTAAAGATATTGGTCTCATATAATTTGAAGACATTTCAATACCCGCCATAGCAAGAAAGCTGACTTTGACATGGCTAATGTTTTAATTATATGCTATCGTAAAGTAATGGCGAAAAAAAAAGGATAGACCGTAATAGTTTATCCCTTTTGTAAGAAAGTATTGTTGTAATATATTATGCTAATTGCACGTTAACCGCATTGATACCTCTTTGAGTCCTTTCAGTGTCGAAAGTTACAACGTCACCTTCGGATACTTGGCTTTTTAAAGCAGATACGTGTACGAATACATCTGCACTTCCATCTTCTGGAGTAATAAAACCAAATCCTTTAGTTTCATTGAAAAATTTAATTTTGCCTTTGTTCATTATATTTTAATTTAACACTCGCAAGGTAAGTATAATAAATGAATAATCAGGTAATAAAAAAAAAAACTCTAAACAATTTGTTTAGAGTATTACGTACGCCCATCAGGATTCGAACCTGAGACCGACGGTTTAGAAAACCGTTGCTCTATCCAGCTGAGCTATGGGCGCCTGTCTTTCAGTGCAACAAAAGTAGCGTTTTGGATGTCAAATACAAAATATTTATTCTTTTTTTTGTGCTGTATCGAATAACTGCCTGCATGACAGTTGTATAATTTGTCTTAAAATCTTAATATAGTTTAAGAGTGAAGTTTTTGTTGTTGGTTACCTTTGTATTGTTAAGAACAAAAGCAAGATAAATTAGTTTATTATATTAACAAGTTATATTAAATAGTATTATGGTAACATGGAATTTAGATACGGCGCACAGTGAAATTGAATTTAAAGTGCGTCACATGATGATCTCTACAGTAAAAGGACAATTTAAAAATTTTGAAGTATCCATTAATAGTGAGTCTGACGATATCTCAAAAGGAATAGTGAGTGTAAAAATAGATACAACCTCAATAGATACGAAAAATGAACAAAGAGACCAACATTTGAAAAGTGATGATTTTTTTGATACAACAGAATTTCCTACTATCACATTTGTATCAACTTCGGTGGTAGGGGATGTACGGGACGATTTTAAGATTCATGGTGATTTAACTGTGAAAGGAATTACTAAGTCAATCGTGGTGAAAGCTGAATTTGGAGGCATTGCGAAAGACCCTTGGGGTAATGAGAAAGTTGGATATACCGTAAAAGGAGCTATAAATCGATCTGATTTTGGATTAACATGGAATGCCGCCTTGGAGACTGGTGGCGTAATGGTCTCCGATGAAGTGAAATTTGAAGGTGAATTACAGTTCTTAAAAAGTTAATAATCAGCATTTATAGTGATTTGTGAGCGTTTTTTTGAAATAAATTTTGGAAACCAAGGTAGAATTTCTACTTTTGTGGCGGAGAGCTGGCAGAGTGGTCGAATGCGGCGGTCTTGAAAACCGTTAACTGTCACAGGTTCGGGGGTTCGAATCCCTCGCTCTCCGCAGAAAGACCTCCATCGAAAGATGGAGGTCTTTTGCGTTTAGAGGGATGAGAGCCCCACGGTATCGATTCTTGAAGGTTCAGGATATTGCGCAAGGGCGATCGAGGGGCTGAACCAATCCTTCGACAGCCGCTTGCTAACAAGGAAAAGGTATCAAAACCCTACAAATTCAAAAATTTGAAGTTTTTTTGTTTATAGACCAATCCCGTTTTTTTCAATACTTCCTGTTTTCAGCGAGATGCTAATGAGACCCTAAAATTTAGTCGCTGGGGTCTCGCTAAAATAAACTTCAGGACACAGCACAAAAAGATCCAATTGTACCGAATAGCGCTAACTGGATGTCATAAAGTAAAACTCATAAATCAATTTTACTTTGTGTAAAATAGTAGATCGATAAATAACAGACCAGAGTATCTTGTTTACTCGCTCATTTCGTATCTTTGTGTAAAAAAATAGAAGTAGGTTAGATTCGAAATATGAAGATTAGTTTGTTGTGTATCGGAAAGACGGATGATAAGTTTATTCAGGAAGGAATCGATAAATATCTTAAGCGATTAAAGCACTATGTGCCGTTTACAATCGGAATACTGCCGGATGTGAAGAATGTGAAAAGCATGTCTGAGGCACAACAAATGGAAAAAGAAGGGGAACTATTCTTTAAAAATTTGACCAATGCGGATTATGTGGTTCTTTTGGACGAAAAAGGAAAAGAATTTAGATCTATTGAATTCTCAGAGTATTTGGAACAAAAGATGATCGGAAGTGTACAACATGTGGTCTTTCTTATTGGAGGACCTTATGGCTTCGCTCCTAAAGTGAAAGAACGTTCAAATGCGAGTATGTCTCTTTCGAAGCTAACATTTTCGCACCAGATGGTTCGCTTATTTTTTGTAGAGCAGGTTTATAGGGCTTTTTCTATTATGAAAGGCGAACCTTATCACCATGAATAGTTTGTAGATTTATTATATTCTTTGCATCTTTAGATAAAGACAATAGTGTTATGGATAAGTATAAGAGAGATTACAAATTTAAAAGCAATGAGGGGGAGCGGAGTCTTAAATGGCTGATTGTCATTTGTGGGATTGTAATTGCTGCTATCGCTTATTTCCTTAGTTAAAAGTAAATTAGTGTATATATAAAATAAGGCGATATTTGGGATATCGCCTTAAAATCACACTAACTATAAATGCAGCTCCCAGAAAGGGGCTTCATTTGTGATAATCAAGCACCATGCACTGGTAAGCATGATTTCAGTGTTATAAAAATATAAATCATTTTTAGAATAATCAAGCTTTTTTGAAAATAAAAAAAACGAAAAAAAACCTAGATTTTAGGTTGGTGATCTGTTTTTTTGTAGCTTTCCCAAGCGACTTGATCCGTTTTAAAAGTAAGATGCTCGCTATGTAGTTCGTGGCAATCTATTAATCGAAAAACTTCCTCTTTGTCTTGTGTGTTAAGGGGCTCAAAATTCATCGGACGCTCTTGTAGCGGCATTGTTATCGGACCTAATGCTTTTACCAAGTAATAGATGGATAAAATCTGACTGTTATTGAAGCTTGATTTCTCGTAAAAATCGGTTGTATAAAGGTGTTTTACTACTTCGATCTCTAAATTGCACTCTTCTATAAATTCACGTTTTAAAGCATCTATCAATCCTTCGCCATATTCTAAGCCTCCTCCGGGGAATTTAGTAAAAGATACACTTTGCGTGCGTTCGTCACTCACTAATACTCTATTCTGTGCATCTATCAGTATTCCATATACCCTTACGTTGAACATGTACATACTACTTCTTGTTTATTTATTCTTGGGGGTTAAATCTTTGATGAATATATTTCTGAATTCTACGGGTTGTCCTTCGCTTTGAAGTGCAATAAATCCGCTCTTCAGGGCTTTCCCATCTATTTTCATTCGAGGATCAAAGTTGTTTACTACTGATCCTCCGATATGTGGTTTGTTGTAAGACAGTACGGTGTCCCCTTCGATAATATGGTGAATGATGGAATCTCCTAA
Source organism: Sphingobacterium sp. xlx-96 (assembly GCF_011007365.1). Lineage (GTDB taxonomy): Bacteria > Bacteroidota > Bacteroidia > Sphingobacteriales > Sphingobacteriaceae > Sphingobacterium > Sphingobacterium luzhongxinii. Next base: position 526,807 of record NZ_WFKM01000001.1, read on the forward strand.
TACGATGAGTTCTGCTTTCACCCACTGGTCGCCGTCGTAGGTCTTGGATTTTGAATTTATGCAATGGGTTGTTAGCAGCTTACCTTGATGATATATGTGTGTGCCAGGTGAACACATGTTGCCTGTAGGTCTTGGTTTACCATCGCTTAGGCCCCCCAGAAATTGCATTTCAACAGATATGGGCCAGTCTTGGTCGGCAGGCATTGTTTTGGGATCTTGCGAATGGAACATAATACCACTATTGCGCAAGGTATAAGAAGGTGCCCCCGGGTACAAATCCCCGTAGAATCGGTATTCCAATTTTAAATGATAGTTGGTAAATGGAGTGTCATAATAAAGATGCCCAAACCTATTGTCATAAGACTTGCCATAACCATCATAATTTACTTGGATAACTCCATTATTAACACGAAAAGTAGCAGCGAAATTGTTACCGCTCTCGTAGGGATAAATTTTCGCTGTCCAGTTTTTTAGGTCTTTACCATTGAAGAGAGACTTCCACCCGTTATCGATCTGTTGTTGTGAAGCGCAGGATGCAGTTACAAGTCCGAAAGCAAAAAATACAATTTTATGATAGATTTTAAACATGATTAAATCTCCTGAAATCCGCTTTCTATAGACATTTCGTCAATAAACAAAAAAGAGTAGTGTCTGGGAAGAAACCATGCTACTGTGCTTCCTATTTGCTGGAAGTCTTGTTCATTGGCAAATTGAGCCGGTGTAAAGTTGAAAACTAGATCTTGTTTGACCTGGGTTTCATCTTCAAAATTACGGGCGATCAACATTGTTTTCGGTATATTAATTCCTGCGTGTTTTAAAAATTCGCGGAGTTGTTTTCTGATATATTTAGGCAGTATCGCATCTGAAGGTTGACCTATTAATACTTTTTCATCGTTTCCAATTACTACATTTTCTTTGTGATTAGAGAAGATGCTTTCGTCACTATAGAAGCTATCATTTAACTCAAAATTGGCAATATCTCCATAAGTAAATATCCAATCAGGCTGTTCGGTTTGCGCGTTGATTACAATACCAAAACCCTGTAATAAAAGTGTTGGAAGTTGCTTACTGATTACAAAAGCATGAAAGTGCTCATTTGATGTAACGGTCTCTAGCTGAACATAAGGAAATCCATCGCTAGCGATAATAACCTCTGGGGAGCCTAGTTTAAGGTTGGCATCAGCAATGTTTTCCAGAAAAGTTACTATCCATTTTTGATCACGCTCAACAATTGGAGTTTGAATCAAAGTATTTATTATTACCGTCTTTTCCAAGTCTCCTAAGCCTATTTCGGTATTGTCTGCACTATTTTTCAAATTCATTAATGTGTTATTATTACGTTAAGTTGTGTTTAAAAGTACATAATAATACTGTATATTCTAGATCCTGTTTAAAATTTACTGAATATTATATCTTAGATATGCTGCTACTGGGGGGATTCAAAAGAAGGCTAAGCGTGACTGAGCTATAGTTAAAAAGGAGCCTTAATGATACTTGAAGTTACTTAGAAAATAAGATTGGATATATACCTCGAAATAGCTGAGGAAAGTGATTAATATTACTAATACTTATATTGTAAGAACTAAATTTGCTACTTTTGTTAAAATAGAACATTAAATTAATGATAGATACTGATTTAAAGGTTTCCGTAGATTTATCTACTTCTAAACTGAGTTTTGATGATTTTCGTCAAATCATTAAGGCGGATTATGAATTTGCCGTACAGAGTAGGGTGGTGAGTCTATTGGGACGTAAGGAGGTACTGACAGGTAAAGCCAAGTTTGGTATTTTTGGGGATGGAAAGGAACTCGCCCAAATTGCATTAGCTAAGGTTTTTGAGCATGGAGATTGGCGTTCAGGTTATTATAGAGATCAGACATTTGCTTTCGTTTCTGGTATAACAACCATTTATCATTTTTTTGCGCAATTGTACGCGCATCCTGATATTGAGGCAGATACGTCATCTGGAGGTAGACAGATGGTTGCGCATTTTTCGACTAATTTATTGGACGAGAACGGAAACTGGAAGGATCAAACATTAATAAAAAACTCTTTTTCTGATATCTCAACCACAGGTGGTCAAATGGCGCGCTCGATGGGATTGGGACTTGCATCCAAATTGTACCGTAATAATAAAGACCTCTCTTATTTGAAGTACTTTTCGAATAATGGAAGGGAAGTCGTCTTCTGTAATATTGGAAATGCTGCTACTTCCGAAGGTGTATTTTGGGAAGTAATCAATGCGGCTGGTGTACATCAAATACCAGCAGTTATATCTATTTGGGACGATGGATATGGGATATCTGTACCGAATTCGATCCAAACCAGTAAAGGGGATATTTCGGAAGTGCTGAAAGGGTTTCAGCGAGATGAAAATGGAGAGGGGTATGAAATTTTTAAGGTGAATGGTTGGGATTATCCAGGACTATGCGAGACCTATGAAAAGGCTGCCAAGATAGCTCGCGAAGAGCACAGGCCGTGTATTGTTCATGTTACAGAGTTAACCCAGCCGCAGGGACACTCGTCATCAGGATCTCATGAACGTTATAAAACGAAGGAACGTTTAACTTGGGAAGTTGATTATGATTGTAACATCAAAATGCGCCAATGGATATTAGATGCCGGGATAGCCTCTGAAGAAGAACTCATAGCGATAGAGGATAAGGCAAAAAGATTTGTTAGAGAGGAACAGCGTAGGGCTTGGTCTGATTATAGAAAAATGATTCAGGCTGAGTTGGATGAGGCGGTTTCATTACTTTCACAGATTCAAGACGAAGTAGTTGAGCTGCCGTTGAAGACCTTGATCAGTTCGTCTGAAGCTTCGTTAAAGGAGATCTACTCCACGGTAAGGCAGGTGCTGAGAGAACTTCGTTTTAAGGATTCACCGCAAAAGAAAGCATTGCTGTTGTGGTATCGAGATAAGCAGATATTAAATGCCGATAGATATAATAGTACACTTTATGTGGAGTCGGATGCAAGTCCATTTAACGTTGCTGTTGTGGAGGCTGAATACGAACAAGATGCTGCTATAGTGGATGGACGGGAAGTGCTGAATGCTTGTTTTGAAGCTAATTTTAGCAGAGACGAACGGATATTGGCTTTTGGTGAGGATGTTGGTAAGATTGGGGATGTGAATCAGGGATTTGCCGGATTGCAGGACAAGTTTGGTGAAATGCGTGTCTTTGATACCGGAATTAGGGAATCTACGATTATTGGAAAAGGGATCGGTCTGGCTGTTCGTGGACTACGCCCTATCGCTGAGATACAATATTTGGACTACTTATTATATGCCCTCCCCGTATTAAGTGATGATCTAGCTTCTTTGGGGTATCGCACTAAAGGTCAGCAGAAAGCACCTCTTATCATTCGCACTCGGGGGCATCGTCTAGAGGGGGTTTGGCACTCTGGATCACCCATGACAGTTTTATTGGGAGCTTTACGGGGGATTCATGTCTGTGTACCCCGCAATATGACGCAAGCAGCAGGAATGTATAACACATTGTTGAAGTCAGATGATCCAGCTTTAGTCGTAGAGTGTCTTAATGGCTATCGCTTGAAAGAGAAAATGCCGAGTAATGTAGGTGAATTTACAGTACCTCTAGGGATCGCTGAATTATTGCGATCGGGTACCGATGTAACCGTGGTATCTTACGGTTCGACACTTAGATTAGTTCAAGAAGCTGCTTTAGAGCTGGATAAAATAGGGATTTCTATTGAGATTATTGATGCACAGTGTCTTCAACCATTTGATAAAGAACATATTTGCGTTACTTCTCTAAAGAAGACTAACCGTCTTCTTGTTGTGGATGAGGATGTACCTGGTGGTGCGAGCGCCTTTATATTGCAGCAGATTCTAGAAGATCAAGGGGGCTATTATCATTTGGAGAGCAAGCCTCTAACTTTAAGCGCAAAAGCACATAGACCTCCATATGGTTCTGATGGTGATTACTTTACAAAACCATCAGTGGATGATATAATAGAGTCTGTATATAGGATTATGAACGATGTAAATCCTCAACAATTTCCATCATTGTTTTAAAAATCATTTACTTTCCCGTTTCAGTAATTAAAATTACTGAAACGGGAAAGTAAATGATAATATTATTCAAATAGTGAAGCTGCACCTATTAATGCAGCTTTTTCTTCGTATTCTCCGATACGGATATTGAAATCAACAAATGAATTATCATTATTAATGATCCCCCAAGCCTTGGCAATGTTTCCACCAATAATATAATTATTACAAAGATGTTTGTCGGAAAAAAAAGTTAAGAACTGATATAAGTTGCTACGATATTCTACCATTATAGACTGAAAGAAATCTGTTTGATGATGTTTTTCTATAATTTCTTTAAGACCAAACTCTTGTAAGCCTGATAGTTCTTCAAACCGCCTTGTGAACCAACGAGTCACTAAGTACTCTTCAAAAATACTGTCCTTATAAGGAGTATTCCATAAATTAGCATCATAAGCCTTATCTCCTTGTTGCCATATGGCGCTACCTAGTCCAGTCCCTAGTGTAATCCCTAGGATACAATGTTCCTGATGGCGACCTGTAGCGAAGATCTCTCCTTGTAAAAATGCAGCCGCATCGTTGATATAGCGTATGTCGATTGAAGGGGATTCCAACTCCTCACGCAATGCTGAAGTAATGTCAAGTTTGTAAAGATCGTCATACTTGTTTTGTCCATTCATTAGAGAAATACCATTTTCATAATCGAAGGGGCCCGGCATAGCGATACCGATTTGATCTATTGGGCCATTGAAGCGAGCAATTGATTCTTTAATTGCATTTGTCCAACTTTGAAAAATCGATTTAGCATTTTTAGAAGAATTTACTTCTGCGCGAGTGATAGTTTCTGAAAGAATTGACCATGTATCGCAAGCGACAATAGCGGAGGTAATGTGTGTACCTCCGATATCGCAAGCTAATATATATGTAGACTTACTTTGTGACATTTAAGTATGCGTTGTGTTTTAATAGGTGGTCAGCGATTACAAGAGCAGCCATGGCTTCTACGATAATAACAGCTCGTGGCACAACGCAAGGGTCATGTCTTCCTTTACCTGATATTACGGCCTCTTCGCCTGCTTCGTTTAGTGTGGGTTGGTCACGCATGATTGTAGCGACGGGCTTGAATGCAACTTTGAAAGTGACATCCATGCCATTGGATATCCCGCCCTGTATACCACCAGAATAGTTTGTGCGTGTTATAGTTTTATTGGCTTCTTTGACAAAGATATCGTTGTGTTCGGAGCCTTTTAGTCTAGATCCGTCAAAGCCTGATCCGTATTCGAAGCCGTGTACGGCATTAATACCCATCATAGATTTTGCCAGATCAGCGTGTAATTTGTCAAATACGGGTTCGCCCAATCCTACAGGTAAATTCTGTATGATGGTCGAGATGCGTCCGCCCACAGTGTCTCCCGCTTTGCGGATACCATCAATGTAATCTATCATCTCGTTGGCTGTGGCTGGATCAGCACAGCGGACAATAGTGGACTCGCGTAGTTCTAATAGATTGCGTAAGTCTGAGTTGTCTAGATTTGGTGATTCGATCGAACCTACACCGGATACATGCGCAAATATGGTTATGCCATGTTGTTTTAGAAATAGTTTAGCAATAGCACCAGCTGCAACGCGCGCAGCAGTCTCTCTTGCCGACGATCGGCCTCCGCCTCGGTAATCACGTATCCCATATTTCATCTGATACGTATAGTCCGCATGTGAAGGACGGAACTTATCACTGATATGAGAATAGTCTTTGGAGCGCTGATCTTCGTTGGGAATGACGATAGCTATTGGCGTGCCGGTAGATTTACCTTCAAATATACCAGATAGAATCTGCGCAGTATCACTCTCTTTACGTTGTGTAGTAATTTTGGATTGACCAGGGCGCCTTTTGTCCAACTCAGACTGAATAAATGCTTCGTCAATCACTATGTTTGAAGGACAACCGTCCAGTATAACACCTATCGCCGCACCATGGGATTCGCCGAAAGTGGTTATTCTGAAAAGATCTCCAAATGAATTTCCTGCCATAATTTATTAATTGAGGTAAATATATTAAATCGTCTATACTTTAGCGAAAAAATATAGACGATATATCTGATAATTGTTTAGGATGTGAAGAATCCCTGGTTCTGAAGGTCCTCCCAAAAAGTAGGATAGGACTTTTCGACTACTTGAGGTTCTTCAATGATAATGTTGTTAAAAACCAATGCTAGAGGTGCAAATGCCATAGCCATGCGGTGATCTTCATAGGTCTTTATGGCTATAGTACCAGGATCTGCTACATTTTGACTGTGTAGGTGATAGTTGACTCCGTCCTTTTCCAATCGTGCACCATATTTAGCGATTTCATTCTGTAGGGCAGCGATACGGTCTGTTTCTTTAATTCTTAGTGTTTCTAATCCTGTAAATGATATGTCCCGCTTTAACACAGAAGCCACAACAACTACAGTCTGGGCTAAATCTGGACATGATTTGAAGTCAAAAAGTGTTTTGTCGGACACAATATCCGTTTTTTCAAGAAAGATTCCATCTGCTTCAAAGGTCGTCTTAACGCCGAAGTGCGTCATGATATCCGCTATGGCTATATCTCCCTGTAAACTATTCTTCTTAAGACCTGGTAATCGAATTGAACCAGTCCTAGATAAAGCGACGATAGCATACCAATACGAAGCTGCACTCCAGTCGGGTTCGATATATAGTGTGCTTTCCAGAGCCTGCTGAGCTTGGATCTGAATACTGTTTTCAATCCACAGATGTTTAATACCAACCTCACTTAACATATCCAGTGTCATAGTTACATATGGTAAGGATGTCAGTTCTCCTTCAATCTCTAGTGTAAGTCCTTTTTCGAGAGCTGAAGCTATTAAAAGAAGTGATGATACATATTGACTACTTACATCGCCTTTTATCGTTACAGATTTTTTAGATTGAATTAAAGGACCGTGGATTCGCAATGGGGGATAACCCTCATTTTGTGCGTATTGGATCTCTGTTCCAATGCTATTCAATGCATTAACAAGAATGCCTATAGGACGTTGTTGCATTCTAGAAGTACCTGTCAATATAAATTCCCCTTGGAGTAGATTGAGGTAGGAGGTCAAAAACCGCATAGCCGTACCCGCTGGACCAATGTCTATTGTTTTGACACCATTAGCAGCATTCTCATGCGCTTTTTTTATAGCCTTAGTTAGTAATAAAGTGTCATCGGCATTGGAAAGGTTTTGTATAGTAACCTTTCCAGCGCTGATGGCTTGGATGATAAGCGCGCGATTACTCTCTGATTTTGAGCCAGTGAGCTGTACGAGGCCGCTTATCTCCCTTGTTGGATGCGAGAGCTTAATGCTTGGTTGCTCCATTATGCCTCCGCATTAACTTTTGTGTTCATGATCTCATTCTGCTTACGAATAGACTCATTGTGTAATAGCTCTAAGTATTTAACGGTGAAGTCTTCGCTAAGATTCAGTGCCTTAGCGAGCTGTAAACGTTTTTGGACGATTTCATCCCAGCGTGATATTTGTAAGATTGTCACGTGATTGTCGCGTTTGTATTCACCTATTTTTTCAGCTATCTTCATACGATCACCGATTTGTTTGATAATCTGATCGTCCAATTTGTCTATCTGCTGACGTAATTCGGCTAATTTATCGTCGAATGCAGGATTGTTAGATTCGGCATGACGGATCGAAAGATTGTCCAATAAATCTGAAAGTGCTGCTGGTGTTACTTGTTGCTTGGCATCAGTCCATGCTACCGAAGGGTCGATATGTGATTCGATGATAAGTCCTTGCATATCCATATCCATTGCTTTTTGTGTAACGTAAGGAATCAATTCACGATTGCCACAGATATGACTTGGGTCATTTATAATAGGTAGCTCAGGAGCAATTGTTTTCAGCTGTATTGCAATATCCCACATCGGTTCGTTACGGAATGCTGTCTTTTCGAATGATGAAAATCCTCTATGTATAGCGCCTAATTTTTTTATACCAGCACCATTGATTCGTTCTAATGCTCCAATCCATAAGGAAAGATCAGGGTTTACCGGATTTTTAACTAAAACAGGAATATCTACGCCTTTCAATGCGTCGGCAATCTCTTGGACGGTAAATGGATTTGCCGTAGAGCGCGCACCTACCCATAATACATCAACTCCTGCCGCTAATGCTTCTTCAACGTGTTTCGCTGTAGCAACCTCCGTTGCTGTAAGTAAACCTGTTTCTTCTTTTGCTCTTTTCAACCATTGTAAACCAATACTGCCAATTCCCTCAAATTCTCCCGGACGAGTACGGGGTTTCCAAATACCTGCACGAAGTACATTTACTTTTCCAGTGTTGGCTAAAAGGTGTGCTGTAGAAACAAGTTGTTCTTCTGTTTCGGCACTGCATGGTCCAGCTATGATTAAGGGTTTGTCCCCGATGTTGATCCAAGATTGTAATGGAAGGATGTCTAATGAATGTTTCATTTTATTTTCAATTTTTTAGTTTTATTATTATTTAGTGTGTTGTTTTCGATTATACTTTTTCGTTTTTGATATACTCGCCCATGATACTGAAATTGACAGTATGTTTGAGTACTTTGCGGATGGCAGCATCGTAATCGGCTTGCTTTTTCCATTCGACATCTACATAAAAATCGTATTCATTGCGGCGTCCTACTACAGGCATGGACTGTATCTTACTGAGATTGACATTTTGTTCTGCAAAGCATTGTAATACGGACGCGAGGGAACCTACGGCATTACCTGTCTGGAAGGAGAGGGAAGCCTTGTTGGCGCCCTTTTGCTCAACGACCTCGTTGCTCAAAATTAAGAAGCGAGTTGCGTTTTTCTTGTTGGTTTCTATACGCTTTTCAAGAATATTAAGACCATATATTTTTGCCGCAAATTCACCTGCAATTGCTGCAGTATTGGTGAGTTGTTCTTCTTTTATTTTTTTTGCACATCCTGCTGTATCCAGCCCCTCCTTAATAATCCAGTCTGGATGGTCGGAAAGAAATTCGTCACACTGTCTAATTGCTATGGGGTGGGATTCGATATATTGTATGTCATCGAGCTTTACACCAGGTAACGCTAATAGATTCTGCTGGATATTAAGGTGTACTTCGCCTACGATATGGAACCTGTAATCCCTTAATAAATTGTAATTAGGCAAAATGCTTCCGGCGATAGAGTTTTCAATAGCCATAACGACATTGTCAGCTTTGCCCTGCTTAAGAATTTCACAGGTTTGTTTGAATGAACTACACTCTAATGTTTCGATATCCTGTCCGAAGTATTTGAATGCAGCCTCTTCATGAAAAGAAGCTTTTACGCCCTGGATTGCAATTTTTGTTTTCATATTTAATACTTAAATAAAAAAGGTCCCGGATTGAATCCGGGACCTTTTTTATATTTTATTCATGTTATGAACTCTATACATACTAGCCCCGGCTCTTATCGCTAAAATAAAAGAAGTAAAAATAGTTGTATGTAGTTACTGTATTCATTGTCTCTGTTTTGATATTCCAAAGGTATGTGATAGAAAAGTTATATCCAAATTTTTTTTGTTTTTTTACTTTTTTTGAAGCTAAAAGAAAGGGTATTTATATTATTTTTTTTGATGATATTTCGCCTTTTTTATGTTGTTTTTTTTGTCATTTTAAAAATATGTAAATGTTGTTTAAAAATGCTTAAATGCGATATTTTTTATGATTTATGTGTTTTTTTAGACTATTTATTGTGTTGTTTTTACTTTGTTTTATGTCTTAAAAAAGTTGTTTTTTTTAATTTAAATTCTGTTTATTTATTGTTTTTTTTTTACTTTTTTTTGTTCTTGATAAGGTCGGATTAAATATAATGTGATACTGTCAGGATATAATTCCACTCTTTTTAGTAGTATTGTAGTCTTTTAGTAATATCAAATATGTTATATGTTATCTTGAGTGTTTTTTGTAGTGTTAGCGTTGCTGTAATACTAAAAATAGCACGCGGCAAGTCGTTGAATGTACAACAGCTTGTATTATGGAATTACCCGACTACAGTTTTATTAACTTATTTTCTTTTAAAGCCAGCTTTGTCAGATATTTCTTGGCAGACATTGCCGTATCAGTTGTACGTCCCGCTTACCATATTATTGCCTACACTTTTTATTTTTATCGCTTTGGCTATTAAATATAGTGGCATTGTAAAGACCGATATTGCACAGCGTATGTCATTGTTTATACCTTTACTTGCCTCTTTTTTGTTTTTTAACGAACAGGCAAACACAGGAAAAGTGGTAGGTTTGGTCATAGGTTTGGTAGCAGTAATCTGTTCTGTGAGCTGGAATAAAAGCGGTACTGATCAAAAATCTAGTAGTATACTATATCCATCAATTGTTTTCGTTGGAATGGGAATTATCGATGTTTTGTTTAAACAAGTGGCACAACATACTGAGGTGCCCTATATTGACTCTATGTTTTTTGTATTTGTCGGGGCAATGTTTATCGCTTTTTTTATATTGGCATCTCAGTTTTGGTTACTGAAAAAGAAAGTTGACTTGAGAAGTATTATATGGGGCAGTGTTTTAGGGATATTCAATTTTGCGAATATTTTTTTTTATATGAAAGCACATCGCGCTATTCCAGAAAATCCATCTATTGTATTTACCACGATGAATGTAGGTGTCATTGTGGTAGGCTCGATAGTCGGTGTATGGATGTTTCGGGAGAAGCTTAGTCTTTTGAATAAGATCGGCCTAATATTGGCTGTGATATCTATATTATTAATTACGTACCTGTGAGTTTATTTGAAGATACATACTTAACGATTGGTCAGCCCTCTGAGGGTGTTTTTAGAGATAAAGGTAGTAAGTTTATTGCCTATGCTTACCCATTTAAAAAAGAGACGCACCTAAAGGAGATTATTGCAACGCTGAAATCACTCCATCCAAAAGCGAGGCATCACTGTTGGGCTTATCGTCTAGGCACAGACCGTAGTGTTTTTCGTATTAATGATGATGGAGAACCTTCTGGCACTGCCGGGAGACCTATTCTAAATGTATTACTATCTAAGGATCTGACTAATATTTTGGTCGTGGTAGTACGTTATTTTGGAGGAACATTGCTTGGTGTCCCTGGATTGATAAATGCTTATAAGATGGCGACTCAGGAAGCCCTAGCAGAGGTTGAGGTCATTGAAAAGACGGTCAATGATGTTTATGATGTGTCTTTCGAATATTTGCAAATGAATGATGTAATGCGTCTATTAAAAGAAGAAGAAATTAGTGTTTTGAGCCAACAATTTGATAACAGCTGTGTTATTACTATAGAAATTAGAAAAAATCTTGTAAACACGGTGTTGTCAAAATTGGATAAAATTGAGAAGACTAGCGCTAAATATTTGTACACTTTATGATAGCAGATACTGAATTGATTTTGAATGCGGACGGAAGTATATACCATCTCAATATTCTTCCGGATGATTTGGCTGATACGATAATATTTGTTGGTGATCCCGACCGAGTACCTTTGGTCTCAAAATATTTCGATAAAATAGAAATAAAGAAAGGAAAACGGGAGTTTGTGACACATACAGGGCTGTTACGAGGGCGACGTTTGTCGGTGATATCGACCGGTATTGGTACGGATAATATTGATATAGTAATCAACGAAATAGACGCTCTGGTAAATGTAGATTTCTCAACGAAGACACTTAAGGATAAACTGAAAAGTGTAGATATTATAAGGATTGGAACCTCTGGTTCCATACAAGGAAATATTCCGATAGGTACTATTTTGGCGAGCGAGTTTGCTATTGGCTTTGATAATTTAATGCAATTCTATGTTAAAACCTATACGCCTATGGAGCAAATCCTGTCGGACAAAGTGGGGAGTCACTTTTCAAATTTGTCTTTTCGTCCATATATAGGTGCTGCTAGTCCTAAGTTATTAGCTAAATTTGCATCAGGAATTGCTCAGGGAATTACGATGACAGCCCCTGGATTTTATGGGCCACAGGGTAGGAGTGTCAGATCGCATAATATGTATCCGGATTTGATACAAAAAGCGAGCTCTTTCGTAACTAATGATGGTCGACATATAACTAATTTAGAAATGGAAACAGCTGGTATTTATGCACTTTCCAATATGTTTGGTCATCACGCACTTTCTGTAAATGCAGTATTGGCATCACGACTTGATGAAGAATTTTGTTCCAACCCTGCAGAAGTAATTGATAGGGCAATACAGTATGTATTAAATCGGATTTGATATTGTTAATTGGGAGATAAACCTTTACGAGTAGAATCAAATTTTAACATTATAAAAAGTAAAATTGTAAAACTCCACAGTGAGGATCCTCCATAACTAACAAATGGCAAAGGGATTCCTATAATAGGAACTAATCCAATGGTCATACTTAGATTGATGAAGAAATGGAAGAATAAAATCGATGCAACACAGTAAGAGTAAATGCGAGCAAAGGCTGTCCGTTGTCTTTCGGCAATATGTATAATCCGGAATAATAAAAATACATATAGGGCTACTACGGTAACAGAGCCTACAAACCCCCATTCCTCACCGATAGTACAAAAAATGAAGTCGGTACTTTGTTCCGGAACAAAGTTGTATTTCGTTTGTGTTCCTTGAAGATATCCTTTGCCGAAAAGCTGTCCTGAACCAATTGCAATCTGGGATTGGTTTAAGTTGTATCCTTCTCCTCTCGGATCATTGACTTTACCTAGTAAAATATCAATCCTACTACGTTGGTGAGGCTGTAAAATATTTTCCCAAGCAAAGTCAACACTCAACACATAGATGGATGCAGCTAAACAGAGTAGCGCAATATTAAGTATGTGCTTTCGCTTTGATCTATTGAAATAAGCCAAGGTCGCACAAATAGTAAAGATAATTCCGATCAATATCCATTCGTTTTCAAGTACCAATGCTAGTACAAAAAGTAAAATAGCTAAGCCTCCCAATAGTAATAGTTTTGTGTTGACATAGCCCTCTCTATAGAAGACAAAAACTAGCGAGAAAAAAACAAGAGCCGAACCTGTATCAGGTTGTAATTTGATCAAAATAACAGGCAATAGCACAATGCCAGCTGCGACAGCAAGGGAGGTGAGATTAGGTGTTTTGCTAGCTTGGGAGTTGAGGTAATAAGACAGTAATAGACAGGTGGCTAGCTTTCCAAATTCAGAGGGCTGTAGTCGAAAAAAACCTAAGTCTATCCACGATTGATTACCATTTACATTTTTTCCTACAATAAGAACAGCAATTAAAAGTAAGATTACGACACCGTATACTATTGGTGTAACTGAAATAAAAAAACGTTGGTCTATGATTAATATACTAAAACCAATTATGATTGCGGTAAATATAAAAAGGGCTTGTTTACCGTAGTTGGTAGCTAAATTAAAAATATCTGGGTATTCTGGGTTATAGACTGCCGCATGTATATTAAACCAGCCTATAAGACATAGTGTGAACCAGATTGCAATCGTTGTCCAGTCTATTCGACCTAAAAAGCTATTTTTAGTGTTGTTCATATCTACGGCTTAATTGGCTTTGGTGGACTAATAGTGATGATTTTTGTGCTCTTTGTGCAATTTGCTTTTTTACCTGCGTACTGTCTTTTTTTTCTTTGTTATTATCTTTCTTACTTTCCGTCGGTTTTGCTTTTACCTGAGGTAACAGGCTGGCATTTAATATGCGGTCCTGAAGATATTTTGGTAGCGTTATCGTGTCGCGGAGATGTTTTTCGACAAGCATACTTGCTATAGGTCCAGCCCAGGTTCCTCCATAACCGGCATTTTCGACAAAGACTGCAATCGCTATTTTAGGGTTTACACGAGGAGCAAATGCGAAAAATACGGCATGATTTTCACCATGTGGGTTTTGTACAGTACCTGTTTTTGCACACATTTCAATGCCATTTATACGCACGGAGGAAGCAGTACCTCCCGGGGCGTTGACCGCTCTACTCATTCCTTCAATAACAGGTTCATAATGTTGTGCATCTACTCCTGCAAATATCTTTTCGGTGAACTCTTTTTTGATAATTTGTTTTTGGCCTATACCTTTGATAAGGTGAGGACGATAGTAAAAACCCCTGTTGGCTACAATAGCCATGATATTAGCCATTTGCAGTGGAGTGATGCCCAATTCTCCCTGACCGATTGATTGGGAAATGGTATAACTTGATCCCCACTTTTCGCTTCCAAAGCGTTTCGTATAATAGCTGGCGGGATACACATTTCCTCCTTTTTCCCCAGGTAGATCAATCCCCAAAGGATGGCCTAAGCCAAATTTATGAAGTCCTTCCCGCCAGAGCTCATAGGCTTTTGGTCCAGACATGCTCCTCGAATCAATCATACGGGCATAAACATAGCCGTAGTAAGTATTACAGGATTTGGCAATTGATTTAACTAGATCTGTAGGGCCGTCAACGTGTGTACAACGCATGATTCTACCTGCTCCATATCTATAGCCGCCGGGACAATTGAAAATGGTGTGCGGTGTAATAACACCCGCCTGAAGCCCCGTGAGTGCAGCGACAACCTTGAATACAGATCCAGGGGGATAGGAAGCCTGAATAGGTCTATTAAACATAGGTTTGTGAGGATCGTATAACAACTTCATATAGTTGTTTCCGCGTTGTCTTCCTACCATTAAATTCGGGTTGTAGCTTGGACTGCTGACATAGGATAGAATCTCCCCGGTTGAGGGTTCGATAGCTACAACCGAACCTAATTTGTTTTTCATCAGTTTTTCGGCCAATAGTTGTAATTCCTTGTCAAGAGAAGATACGAGTCCATCTCCAGATACCGCTAGGGTGTCGTATTTGCCATCCATAAATACACCTTGAGCACGGCCAAAAACATCAACCATTTGATTTTTGACTCCACGTTGTCCCCTTAAGAGCTCTTCGTAAGAGCGTTCTACCCCCGAGGCACCAATGTAATCTCCACGTTTGTAGAAATTATTTGAACGTTCAATATCTTTTTCATTTACCTCTTGAATATAACCTAAAAATTGCGCTGCAATGCTATCTGGGTATTGACGCACCGTACGAGGTTGTGCTTGGAAACCTCTAAATTTGTCTAAATGTTCTTGCAGTACAGCGAAAGTTTCTGCGCTCATCATTCCTTCAAATATTGAAGCCCGGAAGGGTGAAAACGAACGAGCTTTATTCATCCGGGAGATAAAACCTGCTTTGTCAATTTCAAGTAGACGACACAGCAATAATGTATCTATATCTTTTACCTCACGCGGTATGACTAGGAGGTCATAAACAGGTTCGTTTTGAACAAGTATTTTTCCATTTCTATCCAAGATTACACCCCTTGCAGGGTATACTACAGTTTTTCGGAGCACATTATTATTGGCTGATAGTAGATAAGAATCATCTATAATCTGAAGATAGAATAGACGAGCTACAATAATCAGCGCTATAGCTATGAATATCCCTTGTATAATGTACTTTCGTTCGAAGAAACTATTGTTCATGTCGCTTTAGTTAATCAATCTTGATTTGCGATTGTAGGTAATCAAGCTAATGATAAGAATGACCACTACCGTGAATAAGCTGCTGAAAAGTATACTTGCTAACGTATATAGTATATCCTGAAAGGAGAACACTTCTGTTAGAAATAGGACAAGATGATGTATAAATGTCCCTAGAAATAAGTAGGTTGAAAACCATTTAAATCCCATGTTTCCCCAACTCGGAGTTTGAAAAGAAGCCTGTTCATCCATCTCCAGTGTGATTTTGTGAAAGAAAATACGAAACCAAGCCAAAGCTACACAAGCAGCCGCATGTACGCCTATGCTGTCATAAAATGCGTCTACGGTAAGACCTGTAAGAAATGCAAGTAGAAAAAGAACAAAATTGGATATACCTGTAGGTAATAAAAGTATGATAAGGATGTAAGGAAACAATGCTGCTATATTGTAATATCCAATATTTTTGAATACGGCTACCTGCAATACAATAAGTATCAAGAAGCGGATGATATTGAAAACGATTACCCTAGCCATTATCTTTGTTTTGTTTTTCTAATTCTAATTTCTCCATTGCCATTTTATCTTTTACGATGTAGACATGATTAAGATTAATAAAATTTGTCGTCAATAGGACCCGTATGTCCTTAAAGCTTTCTCCTGAAGTCAAATCGGTCTGCACGATGTGTCCAACTTTAATTCCCTTTGGAAACTTAGTGGAATATCCTGACGTAAAGACAGGTTGTCCCACATAAACCTTTACGTGATTTGGAATATCCCGTACCATGGCGTAGCGCGGATCTTGATTGTTACCCCAAACTAAGGATCCAAATGCAGTACCGGTACTATCTAGCGTGACAGATATTTTACTATCAGGATGTAATAGTGATTTGATGGTGCTAAAATGAGGCGATACATTCAGTACTGTGCCGACAACCCCGTTGGAGGTAATTACGCCCATATCTTTCTCTATACCATCTATCGACCCTTTATTAATAGTTAGATAATTACTTTTTTGATGAACACTGTTATTGACAACTGAGGCAACAAGAAATTCATATCGTGAATTATCAATGCTATCCACGATATTTACAGAGTCTTTCGTACTATCAGAGGAAGTTATATTTTGTAACTTCTGACGCAGTAATGCGTTCTCATTTGTTAATTGTTCATTAGTTGCGCGCAATGACAGGTATTCTTTCCACGAGTTCACATTGCCATAAAAAGAACCAATAATAACATTTGAGGAATTTACAAAGGAAGAACGTTGGTAATTGTTGTTCTGAACAACGAGGAAAATAGAAAAGGTGAAAAAAAGAATAAACCAAAAAAAGGCGTTATATCTTACCAAAAAGAGCCATAGGTTTTTCATATTTTTCCGTAGAGATTTATTTCGTTATCTAAAAAATACGCGATATAGAAGAAGATTAACTTTTCTATATCGCGCAGAAGTATTTTTATTTTACCTTGTTTTCGTTATTGCATCAAAAACTTGAATCTTCCGATATTCTTAAGCGCTATTCCTGTTCCTCTTACAACAGCACGTAATGGATCTTCCGCGACATGTATAGGTAGTTTTGTTTTGGCTTGTAATCTTTTGTCAAGACCTCTCAGTAAAGCTCCTCCACCGGTTAAATATATTCCAGTCTGATAGATATCCGCAGATAATTCAGGAGGAGTGATTTCTAGTGCTTTTAATATAGCCTCTTCAATTTTTGAAATGGACTTGTCCAAACAATGTGCAATCTCGGTATAAGAAACGGTTATTTGTTTAGGAATACCTGTCATCAAATCACGTCCTTGTACCGCAAAATCTTCTGGTGGATCCGTAAGCTCCGGGAGCGCAGCACCAACCTCAATCTTAATTTTTTCTGCAGTTCGGTCTCCAATCATAATATTATGTTGACGACGAATGTATTGCACGATATCGGAGTCAAAGTTGTCACCTCCCACACGGATAGATTGATCACAAACAATTCCTGATAGTGCTATCACCGCAATCTCTGTCGTACCCCCACCGATATCAATAATCATATTTCCTACAGGTTCTTCCACATCGATTCCGATACCTACCGCAGCAGCCATGGGTTCGTGAATGAGGTAGACTTCTTTAGCACCGGCAATTTCTGCCGAATCTCGAACGGCACGCTTTTCTACCTCCGTAATACCGGAAGGTATACATACTACCATACGCAACGATGGAAAAAACCATGATTTGCCATTGGTTACCAATTTTACCATTCCTCTTATTAGATGTTCAGCCGCAGTAAAATCTGCGATAACCCCATCTCTAAGTGGTCTAACTGTTTTTATGTTGTCGTGGGTTTTACCTTCCATCTGCATAGCCTGTCTGCCTATCGCAATGACCTTGTTTGTTGTCCGATCAAAAGCTACAATCGAAGGCTCGTCCACTACTACTTTGTCATTATGTATTATTAAGGTATTTGCCGTACCCAAGTCAATCGCAACTTCTTGCGTAAACCAATTGAATAACCCCATTTAGTAAGTCCTAATTCTGTTTTAATTTTAATGCAAACCTAATGAAAAAAAATCTATTATGGTAACTGAACTCTACAAAAATGTCAAATAAAATCATGTTGATTTTTGATCAGAAACCATCTGTTAAAACGCTATAAATGCTCGTGTTATTGTATCAAAGTGCCGATATAATAATTGAAGGTGTCAATTTCTATATTATCTTTTTTTAAGTTAGGTATCTCTATTTTTGTAAACGTATCTTTAAGTAGTATACGGATCTTTTTTTTGCCTTTTAATCCGATGTGTACTGGCATGTTGAAATCTGGGATATCACTAATCCATCTCCCTAATACGTTTCCGTCTGATCCGATTTGGATTTCCAAAGTCGGTATAGCTGTGGTTTGAACATATTGAGCAAAGAAGGGGCGTAGATTGAAACCGGATTCAGTGCTTACAAAATTAACAATATCGTTATAATCTACTCCCGAATGGTAGAATTTTTCATTAAGGCTTCTGAGTATTGATCTCCATTTTTCGTCGTTGTCAATTATTGTACGTATCATATTCAGTATTACGCCTCCTTTCAGATACATATCTCCAGAACCTTCCTTGTTTACATGGTAAGGCCCCTGTAGAGGTCTGTCATTGAGAATGCCTGTACGATTTCCATGAACATAATCTTGACTTGCTTTTTTACCATAGAAGTAGTCAATGAATAATGCTTCGGAGTAATTGGTGAAGCTCTCGTGTATCCACATGTCGCCAAGGTCTTTTGCTGTAATATTGTTGCCAAACCATTCATGGCCCGATTCATGAACAATGATGAAGTCCCATTTTTTACCCCAGCCTGTGTTAGATCCGTCGCTACCTAGATATCCGTTTTGGTATTTGTTCCCGTAAGCAATTGCACTTTGGTGCTCCATGCCTAAATGAGCTGTTTCAACGAGCTTATATCCATCTTTGTAAAATGGATAAGGGCCAAACCAATGCTCAAATGCTTGTAGGGTTTCTCTCACATTTTTTTGTAGATGTTCTCTTTTATTTTTTTGATTATTCTCTCGCAAGACATAATAATTAATATCCAAGTTACCATTTACTCCTTTATAAATTTCTTTGAAATGGACGTAGTCTCCTATATTTAAAGCGACATTATAGTTGTTTATTGGGTTTTCTACTCTCCAGTGAAATTTGCGATAGCCATCTTTAAGATCTTCTGTCCGAATGAGTCTTCCATTCGAAACATTGATTACGTCTTTGGGAACTGAAACTGAAATCAACATGCTGTCCACTTCGTCAGATTGATGGTCTTTATTGGGCCACCATACACTCGCACCCAATTTTTGGCAAGCGGTAGCTACAAAAGGGAGACCATTACTGTCCTTTTTCCAGTCAAAGCCTCCATCCCAAGGGGCACGAGTAGCCTGCAAAGGATGACCGGAATAATGTACTCTAAAAGAATCTATCTTTCCGTTTTCAATAGTTGTCGGGAAATCTATAAATACAGCATTGTACGACCTGTTGAACGGGATCTCGCTCCCCTGATATTCGACTTTGTCTACACTCAGGTTGTCAAATAAATCAAACTGCAGGCGATCAAATGGATTGACTGCTTTGAATTTGAATAGATTGGATACACAAATCGACTTATTGTCGATATCAATACGGACATCTAGATGGTAATATAGGATGTCGTAGCAGGTACGCAAAGGTGTTAATTGACCGCGTAGAGAATCCGCCTCAAAGAATATATCTTTGGCTTTCATGAGTTGTGCATCATTCTCCTTGGGTATAATTATGATTATAAGAGTAAGGAAAATAGAAAATAAATTTGTGTATCTATGCGTTGCTTTCTGCATAGTTTTCTGATTTTGGGATTTTTTCTAAGATTTCATACCAATCTGAAGGGATGTCAGTAAGCTTTCTATCAACGAGGTTTAACCAAGCACCGTCGACATTTACCTCTGCAGCTTTTACCTGATTTTCTTTGTATACGATGTGTTGAAAGGAAAAACGTGCATTGCTTCTGTTTAATTTAGTAAGCAGCACGTCCACCTTTATGTATTCATCTAGCTTTACTTCTCTGAAATAGATGAGCTCTTCTCGGAAAAGAATAGGCCCGATTTTCTGCCTTGCAAATTCATCCAAAGATAACCCCATTTTGTTTAACATATTACTTCGTGCCTGGGCACAGAAATCGGCATAAGCGGAATGTCTAAGATGACGATTTGCATCTATTTGAGACCATAGGACCTGACCTTCGTAAAAGGTTTTGTTCTGCATATCCATTTGTTTTTATAATTACTTGTATTTTTCGTATTTTAAAAATGCAAGATAACTAACAAATGACAAAATCACTAGATAGGAGAGGCAATTTGCATAAGTATAGCAGTAAGCCACCCTGCATAGGTGCCAATTGCATAGCCAAATACTGCTAATATAACCCCGACAGAAATTAAAGAAGGATGAAATGCTGCTGAGGCTACCGATGCGGAAGCAACACCCCCAACATTAGCCATGCTACCCACAGCAAAGTAGAAAAAAGGAACTTTGAAAATTTTGCCTACTATCAGTAATAAAAAAGCGTGGAAGCTCATCCAAATAATACCCACTGCAAATAAACCAAGATTTCCAACAATAGCTGAAATATCCATCTGCATACCTATGGTGACAATGAGCATGTATAGTAATACGGTGCCAACTTTAGAGGCTCCTGCATGTTCCAGGTTTTTGGCAGGGGTAAAGGAGAGTACAATACCAATGATTGTAGCAAAGAGTATGATCCAAAAAAAGCCGCTTGTGAGTGAAAATTGTTCTAATTGTGGGTAATGCGTTGTTACAAAAGATGCTACAGGCTCAGCGAGATAGGTTGCTAAACCCGTTCCGCCAAAAGCCAATGCCAACATGATTATAAAGTCTTTTGTTTGTGGCGTACGTGCATTGGCTTGGGTTTTGGTTTCCATTTTTTGCATTAATTGATCGACATCTGTAGAATCCGCCTTGAAAAACTGGTCAAATTTTTTGACTTTACTCGCACCAAATAACAGAAAAGCCATCCATAAGTAAGCAACAAACGCATCAACAGCAATTATAGAGGAAAATAATTTAGGCGATGGTTGTAAGATTTCTTTTAATGCTACTTGATTAGCACTTCCACCAATCCATGACCCCGCTAAGGAGCCTAATCCACGCCACACCTCGTCAGGGCCTATTCCTCCAACAACCTGAGGGGCAAAAAAGGAAACAATCCAAACAGCCAAAGGTCCCCCAAGGACTATTCCTACTGTCCCTGTGATGAACATTAAACCTGCACGTTTCCTCAAGGCCCACATTTCTTTAAGATCTAAACTTATGACAAAAAGGATAAGACAGGCCGGAAGCAGATATCTACTACCTACACTCGTTAATGGAGAGTTCGACCCTTCGAATACATGCAGTGAATTTAGAATCCCAGGGAGAAAGTAACACAATAATAAAGGGGGGATAACATTATAAAAACCTTTGATGTATTTGTTCGACAAGGATGAGGTATAAAAGATTAATCCCAAGATAGCCATTAATATCCCAAGGATGACGGCTGTGTCTGTAATTAAAGGTTCGATAATGACTGTTTGGTTATTCATTTTTTAATAAGTCTGTTTCGTTATTTAGTTAGTTGAAATCGGTTGGTTCTCAACTAAAATTTTTACGTAAATATTGTAATATTCGATCCCCTTTTTAGGTAGCTAGTTAGAAAGCAAATGAAAGGGTTTTTGAAATTTTTGTGAATTTATGTAATATTTTTGATAAAAATAGTAACGAATTCTTTACTATTATGTGTTTGCGTTTGTAATACATATATATTGTTATAACTTTAATTTCCTATTTAATAAAACTATGAATTTGTCTAGACGTCATTTTTTAAGAAACAGTGGTATAGCATTGGGGAGTATTCCTTTTATCACATTGGCCGAGAAGTTGGGAATATCCAATGCAATTAAGGTCGGCTTAGTTGGTTGTGGAGGAAGGGGGACGGGAGCTGTTGTGCAATCTTTGGCTGCAGATCCTAATGTCGTGGTTACGGCTTTGGCCGATGCATTCCAAGATCAAATAGATCAAGCATTACTTATTTTAAATAAAAAAGATGCAAAACGCATTGATGTTCCTAACGAACGTCAGTTTGTAGGTTTTGATGGTTATAAGGCACTGATTGATTCAGGAGTGGATGTCGTACTATTATGTAGTCCTCCCAATTTTAGGCCTGATCATCTAGAGTATGCCGTTCAATCCGGAAAACACGTGTTTTGCGAAAAACCGGTTGCAGTAGATATTCCGGGATTGAAACGGGTTATGGAAAGTGTACGTATCTCGAAAGAAAAGAAGTTAAATCTTGTTTCTGGTTTTTGTTTCCGCTATTCAGAACCTAATAGGGAGATTATGAAACGGGTTCGAGATGGGGCTATAGGCGATATTAAATCGGTAACGACATTTAGGTATGGCGGTGAGTTGACTTTAAAAGAGCGAATGAACACTTGGACTGATTTTGAGTATCAATTGCGAAACTGGTATTATTTTCAGCGGTACGCATCAGATTTGATTGTAGAACAGTCGATACACAGCGTTGATTACATGAATTGGATTATGGGCAATAAGTTGCCTAAATCGGTCAGTGCCACGGGCGGACGACAAAGTCGATCGTGGGAAGCTACAGGAAATACCTATGATCATTTTGCCGTAGAGTACGATTATGGAGCAGGTGTTAAAGGAATGCATTTTTCAAGGCAACAAAATGGCACTGAATCCCGTAATTCGGTGGAGGTTAATGGAACGCGGGGCTTTGTTGATGTTAATATTATGAAAAACTATAATATATATGGCGACGAGTCATTTGAATATAATGGAAAGATCAATAATATGTATCAGACACAACATGACGAGTTGATGGCAGCAATCTCAAAAGGCCAAATGCTTAATGATGGAGACTTTATGGTGAACTCTACGCTATTGGCAATTTGGGGTAAGATCGCAGCATATACCGGCAAACGCATATCTTATGAGCAGATTATGGATTCTAAAGAGGAGCTAGGCCCACATTCAGATGGATATAACTGGTCGATGTCTCCTGATGTAACACCAATAGCACAACCAGGATTTAAACCTTTTGTTTAAGTTATGCTAACACGTATTAAAATTTTAATTGTCGGTTGTGGTAATATGGGAGCCTCCCATGCACAAGCATATCACAATTTGCCTGATTTCGAAATAGTAGGTTTGGTTTCAAGAGGCGAAAGTAAAAAACTACTTAACGCTAAGCTTGGCGCTTCGTATCCTTGTTTTGAAGATTATGAAGCAGCGCTGCTGGAGACCCTACCCGACGCTGTTTGTATTTCGACCTATCCCGATACCCATGAAAATTTTGCTGTCCTGGCTTTCGAACATGGAGCACATGTTTTTATCGAGAAGCCGCTTGCCGATACTGTGATTGGTGCTAGGCGTGTTGTGGACGCTGCTGTGCGAGCAAATAAGAAATTAGTGGTGGGTTATATTTTACGGCATCATCCCTCTTGGACCACATTTATATCGGAAGGAAAGAAGATGGGGGCTCCGTTGGTCTTTCGGATGAACTTGAATCAACAAAGTCAAGGCCATATGTGGGACGTACACCGAAATCTAATGAAAAGCTTAAGTCCAATCGTAGATTGTGGGGTACACTACATAGATGTGATGTGTCAAATGACAGATGCAGCGCCAGTTTCTGTTTCTGCGATTGGAGCCCGTTTGACGAATGATATCCCCCTTGAAAATTATAATTATGGGCAACTACAGATTCGGTTTGACGATGGTAGTGTAGGATGGTATGAAGCAGGATGGGGGCCCATGATGAGTCAGACTGCTTTTTTTGTGAAAGATGTCATAGGCCCTAAAGGCTCGGTGTCGATCGTTGCAAATGATGCTTCCAAAGATGGTATGTCAGATTCGGTAGAAGCTCACACAAAAACAGAATCTATCCGGGTTCATTACGCAGATCTAAATGAAGACAATAGTTTTGTTAGAGAAGATAAATGGATCAATCTGGAAGACGAACCAGATCATCAAGAGTTGTGTAATCGTGAACAACGTTTCTTTTTAGAAACTATTCGGAATAATGTGGATCTTAGTAAATCCATGGAGGATGCAATTAATAGTCTTCACATCGCAATAGCTTGTGACGAAGCGGTGCGTACGGGCAATATTGTGCAGCTTTAACGTATTATAATTTCTGTTCGACGGTTTTTTTGTTTTCCGTCTACCGTCGTATTATCGCCTATTGGTTTGGTATCTCCGTACCCCATGCTTGTCACTCGGGAAGAGGGAATCCCTTTTGATAATAGATATGCGGATATAGCGGATGCGCGATTTTCAGAAAGCCTTTGATTGTGTATTTTATTGCCTGTGTTGTCAGTATGCCCAGCCACCTCAATTTTTACAGTTGGGTTTTTTTGAAGAAAATTTACGATCAGTTGAAGTTCAGTTGTCGAAGTTTTTAGTGGAATAGAACTATCGGTATCGAAGTAAATGTTGTTTAGCTGCATTATGCCTCCTTTTTTGAGCGGATGAAGGTAGATATCACTGTTAAAGACCTCATCCTTTAAGATGATATTCGAAATATCATATTGTCTTGATTCAAACATATATCCCGGTTTGTGTACGTGTACTGCGTAGTTCGCACCTACCGGCAATGTCGCAATAAATTGGCCATCGTTATAGTCAGATTCATTAAGATAGGCTACTTCACCATTGCTTGTATTTGTTACAGCAATGGTCGCAGATAGAGCAGTTTTGTTTTCTGCGTTATAGACGTTGCCCTGTATATATGCTACAGGGATTGGTTGTATATGCAGTGGGATGTTTACGCTATATATATCGAGTTGTTCTGTTGAATCGGCAGACGACAAATAGCCTACAGATCCATTCATAACGATATGTATAGCGGTTTGGTCATAATTATTGTTGATTGGGGCGCCTAGATTGATAGGTGTTGTCCATTGTCCCAAGGTGTCTATTTGTGTCTTAAAGAGGTCAAATTGACCAAAGCCTGGCCAACCAGCAGATGCGAAGTATAGCGTTTTGTTATCGGCATGAATATACGGTGAGCGCTCGTCAAATACGGAGTTTACTTTACGACCTAAATTTTGAGGTGTTTGCCATTTACCATCTAGGGATAGCTCACTTTTCCATATATCGCTAGCTCCATATCCTCCTTCTCTATTACTGACGAAGTAAAGTGTTCGCCCGTCTGCTGAGATAGCAGGTTGCGCCTCCCAGCCTTTGGTATTGATCGGCGGCCCTAGGTTGTAAGGGACACTCCATACGCCATTTTCATATTTTGAAACATAAATATCGCAGCTACCCAGCCCATTAGGACGGTTACAGCCAGTAAAGAAAATGTATTTTCCATCTGGAGAGATAGAGTGCGCACCTTCATTAAAAAAGTCGGAGTTTACTGCGCCAGAAAGCTTTTGGGCAATGGACCAAGTTAATCCCTCTTTATGACTCTCAAAGAAATTTTCCTGATTACTGCTCTTACGGGTGAATATGATACGTCTTGCATCCGCAGTCAGTTTCGGAAAGTACTCGTCGTCCAGCGTATTTATAGCTGTTGGCAGTTTCTCAAGATGTACAGAGGTATCTGGTATTTGTTTTAAAGCAAATACACAATCTTGAATATATTTATCCACCTTCTGTCTACTTTTCGGATTTAGATTTTCTTTGGCGTAAGTCGTAAGAAAATTTAATGCGACTTGATATTCCCCATTTGCCAACATAGATTCGCCCAATCCAAAAAGAGTCAGTTTGGTTAGATTAGGATCTATCTGTAATACTTTTTTGTAAAGGGGAATTGCTTTTTGATATTGTTTTTCAGATCGGTATAAATCTGCTAATTGCTGATAAGCCGTTGCAAATTCGGGGTCTAGCAGAATGGCATGTTGTAATTCAGTGATGGCAGCATGTTTATCTTGGAGCGACAGATGTTTGGCTGCATTCTCATAGGCGTTTTGTGCCTTTTTATTTACAGAACTCTTTTGAGCTAAAGTGATAGTGCCCCAACAGGACAGTGTTAAAAAGAAAAAGGTTTTTAATAACCAATTCATCTGACTATTTGTTTTTGTACACGACGGACAGAAACACGAAATATGTGTATCAGATGTTAAAAGTAGAAAACAATCTTTAAATAAGCGAATTATGGAATGTTTAAAAATTTATGGGTCTGTAAGGAGATATCCCAATGAGGATGCTCTTTAACATATTCAATAATCAACGGAGTGATTTCGCTTGCTTTGGACCATTCGGGCTGAAGGTACAATCTGCAATCAGGGCCTACCATTTTAGCGTGGTCTTCTGCCCATTTGAAGTCACTTTTATTAAAAACAATGACTTTTAGTTCACCGGCAGCTTGTAGAACCTCTATTTTAGGGCTTTTAAATTTCTTTGGCGATAGACAGATCCAATCCCAAACTCCACTCAATGGGTATGCGCCAGATGTTTCGATAAAAGTTTTTATTCCCTCTTCCTTAAGACGTCGGGTGAGATAATCCAAGTTATATATAAGGGGTTCCCCTCCAGTGATAACTACCGTTTTTGCGGGATGTTTCTTCGCATTTTCAACAATCGCTTCAGTGTCTGTAAGAGGATGTAATTCAGCATCCCAGCTTTCTTTTACATCGCACCAATGACAACCTACATCACAACCTCCTAGACGTATGAAATAAGCTGCTTTTCCAGTGTGGAATCCTTCTCCTTGAATCGTATAAAAATCCTCCATTAATGGAAGTTTTGTGCCGTTTTCGGGGACTTGATGTGACATTATCTTCAAATTTTATAGGCTGCAAAGGTAAGATAAATAAGCCAAGGATTGTATATCTAAAAACTTTAAATTCTATTATTGGCTTTTTATTACGAAAAGATTATATTTGATACAGTCCGTCGGGACACATCTATCTATACTATGAATATGAAATTAAACATGCTCCTTTTGGTGGGCTTGTTTTTTTGGACGAATGCCGTTTTGGGCGAAGGTTCTAAAGACCTGTATCCTGAAAATATAAAAGGTAATCGGGCCTTTTTGGTCTCGCAGCCTTTTGAGAGAACTGCTTTTTCCAATCAAGCTTCACATTATGCCTATGCACTAGAAGGCGAGACCATAGCTGTCGCTTCCAGTGCTCAGAATGTCGGTTCTGGGAGTATTATACTTACAGCACCTGATGGTAAGATATACCAGACAAAATCAAATAATGTGGGCCGTATTCAAGGTTTTAACGGTTCGACTCGAGCTGCAGAGTTAGCAGGCCCCCGAGTCGGATACACCTCATTCGAAGTGCCTGTCGGCATAGGGCAAAGTGGAATTTGGCGCGTTGAATTTACATCGCCTGATACAGACCCCTTCAATGCCCGTTTGATACATCCATACAATCTTAAAGCTAATGAAGATTGGGTACAGCATAAGGAAGGTAGTCTCATTGCGGCTTGGGATGTTTCTATTCGAGATGTAAATAATGCGAGATGGCTTTCCGGCAGAGTTTTTATGTCAATGTTACAATTGCATCTTTCTCAGGAAAGTTTGGCAGATGCACATGGAGGTTTTTATGGACGTAATTATGTGTTGACAAAGGATGGTTACATTTATCATGTTGACGGTAATGGTAGCCACGGTATCGATTTTGTTTACTTCGTTAATAATTCAGGTATACTGGATGAACATGGCAAGGTCACTTACAAAAGTGCTAATCAGGAGAAGTTAGCTAAGTTTCATAACCCCAATCATGAAGATAATAATTTACATATAACACACAAGATGTTTTACAACATGCCAGATGTGTGCATGCCCAAAGAGAGTGTTGGATGTTTTCCTGGTGGCGGCAGTTGGTTGTTTGATCCGAAGCAAGTCGTTGAGGTAAAAGATATAGCGATAGAATGGTTAGAAGGGAAGGAAGGTCAGTTGAGCGAAGAAGGAGTTTTTTTGAGATTTGAAACAAACTATTCTGGTCGTTATAAGGTAATCATCGCTGCAAAATCAGAACAGCAGTGCTTTAAGGAACGTGAGTTGAGTGTGGAAGCTAAAGAAGGTGTAAATAACTTTTTCTGGGATGGGTTGGATGGAGACGGTCATTTTGTGCCAAAAGGAAAGGATTATAAAATAGGGATTTCTATCTCTTTGTTGAAAGGAGAGGTACATTTTCCTTATTTCGATATGGAGATCAATCCGAATGGTATTTTAGTAGAGCGTATGAATGTCGACGGGACTACGCATAGTGATGCCATCATGTATTGGGATGATACAGATATCACTGCTGGACAACCCAGTGAAATCTCTAGACCACAAGAAAATAAAGTAGGAAGTCCAAGTCGGGTCGACGGACATCGTTGGGGAACTTATACACCTAGCAAATATTTAGACAACGGTTTGTCTAATGGAGGATATGGGGCATATAGTTATGGTAACGAGCGAGCTATGGATACCTGGACCTATTCCGTGCAATTGCTGGCAGAAAGTGAAATACGAATTAGTGTTGGAACAAGTGGAGGGAATGATGGAGGAGAAGCTGTTCCACCTTTAGAGCAAGAAAAGCGTATTAAACTTTATCAGGGAGGGGACGTTAAGTTTGATTTGTTTACTGTTAGCGGCGAGACTTCAGTGACTTGGAAAGATATTGAGATTATAGATTTTCCGCTTTATGGAGACCTGAAGGTGAGCGGTGGGACTATAGTTTATAAGGTTAAAGACATCGCTTTTTATGGTGATGATATTTTTTCTTATCGACTTACCAACGAGAGGGGGATACAGCCTGTGGTAGGCAAAGTATATTTAGAGATTATAAAAACTAACCCAATAGCACAAGATGATTTCTATGATGTCATGTATAATACCCTAGATTTATCTCAAATTATTAATAATGATTTTGTTGAAAATTCTTATATAGACAAAGAAAGTGTTCGGATAGTAGATTATCCCCAAAATGGTATCTTATTTAAAGACGTGAATGGTAAATGGTTGTATCAATCGAATGAAACTTACATCGGAAAAGACAGGCTAGCTTATCAGGTGATGGATGCAAATGGAAACTGGTCGAATATTGCTACTGTAAACATAATCATTAAGGGATTATTTATACCCAATACCATAACACCTAATGGAGACGCGAAAAATGATACTTTCCAAATTTTTGGATTGTCAAATTTTGATCAAGCAGAAGTTAGTATTATGGATCGATTTGGAAGAGTGGTATTTGCCTCAGTCGACTACCGCAACGATTGGATTGTTCCATCTAATTTAACAAGTGGAGTGTATTTTTATATTTTTATAGGCAACAAATCTGGACAAAAGACAGTGATAGATAAGGGATCACTTATGGTGCTAGCTAATAGTTCCTTTGAGGATTAAGTGTTTTATACTCTATATCTTACTAAATTGAGTATAGTTTGAGAGTGTGAAATAATATGCATCCTCTTATTTTATAGTGTCTTAATGCCATTCTTCTCGTCCCAAACTTTTTTTGTTTTTGGTATCTATTGGTTTAAAGTCTTTATCGTTTACTTTCAAATCTGATAGATCAGGCTGTCCCGCATCAAGCCAAGCTGAATACCAAAGCGATGCCACACTAAGAATAGATGATCTAAAACGTCGTTCCACCATACCATTGAGCGCTTGATGGTATATCGTCGCATAGCTGTCGGAATAAGTATAGATTAGTTGGTTGTTTCTCTCTATGTAAGCTTTACGTTCAGAAGCTTTAAATTTCAGGGAAAGCTGTTTCTCAATTTGAAGAACAGAATCTACAAGAGCGTTGCTTTCTCTTACTATTTTCCAGGATTCTTCCAAGGGATCGCTGATATATTCTGCTCTTTTAATAAAGTAATTGTATTCATTAGAGAACATTTCAGGAAGTCTCGTCTCCCAAAAGGAGTGTATGCCAACCTGATCAGTGTACTGACCATTGTAATTGCTGCTTGTATGCAAAGGAACATGGGCGTCAGCAATATAATGGCCGATGTCTGCACAGTATTGAATGATTTTTCTTTCATTGCAGTCTTTGAAAGATCGTACTAGATTTTGATAGGTTTTCCATATCTGCCAAGGCACAATACCCTGCGCTAATAATTTACGCTCCGAGTATTTTTCTACCGCCTTACTCCAATGAATAGGGACGGAATCTATATTTTCGTAGCGATCGATATCTATGTAGTGTCTAGGTCCTTCTACAGTATCAACATAACAGCGTTTATCAGCATCGACAGCTTTTTCTGTGATGAGTTTTATATTTTTCTTGAAAAAGGGGGCTAGTTCGGAAGGTAATAGAAATATCGCTGTCTCGTTTATTTTTTTATGTGCATAGAATCCCCAAGAACAAGTAAATATAAGGATGGACATACCTATCAATACTCTTGTTGCGGTTGTCATATCGTAATGGTTATGAGTTTGAAGTTACTGAAATAATATGCTTAATCATAATTTAACACGATGAAGAGAAGCAAATCGAAAAAAATGAGTATTTTCGAATCACTTTAAAATTGAGGATGAAAATATTATACGCCATACAAGGTACAGGAAATGGGCATCTTTGTCGAGCAATGGATATCATTCCATGCTTGCAACAATTTGGTCAAGTTGATGTACTAATTAGCGGAATTCAGGCCGATATTCAATTGCCTTTTGATATTACTTATAAACTGCATGGTCTTAGTTTTATTTTTGGAAAAAGTGGTGGCGTTGATTTATGGAAAACATTTATGAGCTCAACGATCCGGAAGTTTATTCAAGAAATAAATTCAGTTCCTGTAGAAAATTATGATCTCGTTATCAACGATTTTGAGCCTATTACAGCATGGGCGTGTCATACAAAAGATATACGTTGTATTGGTTTGAGTCATCAAATTGGTGCATTGCATCCGGACAGTCCCAAGCCTGAAGAGGGGGATTTGATGGGTAAGTTTATTATGAAAAACTATGCGCCTGTATCAGACGCTTATGGGTTTCATTTTCAGTCCTACCATAAGTCGGTCTACACACCCGTAATACGGGAGTCCATACGAAATTTAGAAGCTACGAAAAACAGCCATTATACCGTTTATTTACCATCTTATGACGACGCCCATCTTTTGAAACATTTGACAAAATTTGAGGACGTAAAGTGGGAGGTGTTTTCAAAGCACAATTCAAAGTCGTTACGGTATAAAAATGTAAGTATTAATCCTATTAACAGCGATGCTTTTGTGAAAAGTATGGCTTCTTCCGAGGGCGTATTGTGTGGGGCTGGATTCGAGACCCCAGCCGAAGCATTGTATCTAGGAAAGAAGGTCTTAGTGATTCCGATGAAAAATCAGTACGAACAACATTTGAATGCTGCAGCTCTTGAAAAAATGGGAGTTCCTGTTATCAAAAGTCTAAAAAGAAAATACGAATATGATATCGAACTTTGGTTGAATAATAAAAGTAACGTTACCGTTGACTATCCAAATAACACAATGTCTATTATAGAAACAATCATAAATAACCATAGATGAAATTCAGATTAATGTGTGCTCTGGCAGTGGCAATGACAGGCTCATTATGTATCGCTAATGCGCAAACTGCCGTAAAAAGGCAGTCCGCAAAACCTCAAAACAGAAATGTTCAAAGCAGTAAGGCCGTTGTAAAAAAAGCAAATGTTGTTGTTTTAAAAAATGGACGAGATTCTTTGTCTTACGCGTTAGGTACTGATGTTGCTCGGTCATTAAAATCAAACGGGTTTGATTTAGATGTAAAATTACTTTCTGAAGGGATATCGAACTATTTCAAAGGTGATAATATTCTTTTAACGGAAGATAAGAGTGCGGAAATAATTCAGACTTCTGTCCGGAAGATGATGGAAGTGAAAAATGCCGAACTTCGTAAACCAGGAGAAGAATTTCTCGCTAAGAATAAGTTGAACCCGAATGTCAAAGTGACTGACGAAGGTGTTCAGTATGAAATTTTAAAACAAGGAGATGGGCTTCGTCCTACTGTGTCTGATGAGGTTATTGTACACTATTTAGGAACATTGCCCAATGGCAATAAGTTTGATAGTTCCTATGATAGGAACGAGCCTCTTAACCTTTCTTTGTCTTCTGTCATAAAGGGTTGGCAGATTGGTATACCTTTGATGAATGTCGGAGCCAAGTACAGATTCTTTATCCCTTATAATCTAGCCTACGGCGAGCGTGGAACTGGTACCATACCTCCGTTCAGTCCATTAGTTTTCGAGGTTGAACTTTTGGAAGTGAAGACTAAAGATGCAGCGGAATAAATTAGGTAATTCAGGGATAGAGGTTACCCAACTTGGGTTTGGAGCAATGTCCCTTTCAGGAGAAGATAGGTTAGCAGATATAAACCTGATCAAAGAGGCTTACTCCGAAGGAATCCATTATTTTGATACAGCCGATTTATATGGTAAAGGAGAGAATGAAAGATTGTTGGGTGAGGCGTTAACGGGAATCAGACAGGATATAATATTAGCTACTAAAGTCGGAAATGTATGGCATGAAGATGGCCCTGGTCGGGATTGGAATGTCTCTAAAGAATATCTTAATAAAGCCGTTGATGCATCTTTGGTCCGATTGAAGACTGATTATATTGATTTGTATCAGCTACATGGAGGTACTAATACCGATAATTGCGAAGAAATCATCGAAACATTCGAGCGATTGAAAGAAACAGGGAAAATCAGAGCTTACGGTCTGTCTTCCATTCGGCCCAATGTATTTAAATATTATTCAGAACATAGCGCTATCGTTTCCAATATGATGCAGTATAGTGTATTAGATACCAGACCAGAGGAGTATTTTACCTCTTTTCAATCTAATGACGTGAGTATCATTGCTCGAGGAGCTTTGGCACAGGGAGTCTTAATCGGAAAGTCTGCTAAACCTTATCTGGCGACAGATGTGGATACCGTGACACATTTACAAGAGCAGATCACTTTAATCGCAAAATCTCAAGGCGTATCAAATCTTGCCATTGCACTAGCTTATGTTTTGCAAAATTCTATTATTGCCAGTGCTTTGGTAGGAATCCGTAATAAGGCTCAACTAATAGAATTACTCCACGCTTATGAGGAGATAAGAACTTTAAATGCGAATCAATTTATACCTCTTGGAATTGATTCGCATTATAAAGAACACAGAGATTAAATATTATTTTGTAAAATACTTCTTGAGTAAATATTCTAAATCTTCAGGTGTATCTATGGCTTCGTTGGTGTGGCTGGATGTTGCTGTGTGTATTTTGTAACCATTATCTAACCATCGTAATTGTTCAAGTGCTTCCATTGCTTCAATATCAGAGTAAGGAAGAGCGGCTAGCTCTTTTAAAACAGGTACACTGTAACCATATATTCCGATGTGGCTATAGTAAGGACGTTGCTTTAGCCAGTCTTCTTTTTTTGTTCCTCTAAGAAATGGTACTGCTTGCCGTGAAAAATAAATAGCCTCTCCATTTTTGTTGATTACAACTTTTGGTTTATTTTCGTTGAATAATTCTTCAAAGGTCTCTACTTTACGAATCAACGTCGCTATCTGTGTATGGCTATTATCAAAGCAGCTGCTTAGCAGGTTTATCTGTAGTGGATCGATGAAAGGTTCGTCGCCCTGTATGTTGATCGCTACCTCAAATCCTTGGATACTTTCAATAACCTCTGCGCAACGATCTGTACCAGATTGGTGATCTTTTTTTGTCATAATAACGTTTCCAGCAAAACTTTTGACATGATCGAAGATACGAGTATCATCTGTTGCTACAATAACTTCGTTCAAAGAGGACGCATGCTTCGCTTGATTGTAGACACGTTGTATCATACTGGTACCTCCAATATCTATTAAAGGTTTGCCGGGAAATCTTGAAGAGTCATAGCGTGCCGGAATTATCCCTATAGTTTTCATCTTTTTACTTCTTTAAGCAGGGGAAATTAACAATAAAACTCTTATTAACCCATCTTTATATAAAAAAAAGTAAATTATCATAAATACCAACAAGAATGAAAGTAATATGGATATTTATGTGGCTTATAGAAATCAATTAAAGTAAGCACTAATATTTTCGTCAAAGATGATTTAATTAAAAAGAGACGCCCATTTAGATGTCTCTTTAGTTAAAATATAAAGGTTGATTAGTTTACTTAGTGAATAAACAAGAGTTCGCGTAGTTTTGGTAGCGGCCATCTTGAGTCGTCAACGATTTTTTCCAGTTTATTGACGTGGTAACGTATTTCATCGAAATATGGCTTAACAATTTCATCATAGCTGATGGCTTTCTCTCTTAAGTCTTCAACAGTGTTTGCTGTTTTACGCGCTTGACGCATCTCTTCAGACTTCTCCAATATAGTGTTTGCATGCTTGGATATACGCTCGACCAGATTCAATTGGGAAGAATAAGCTTCTTTTGCCAGCCCTAAATCTTTAAGGCCTTGCACGTTGGTTATCAGTTCATTCTGATAGACGAAACAAGCAGGTGCGATCTGACTATTTACCACTTCCCCGATTACACGGGCTTCAATCTGTAGCTTCTTATAGAAGTTTTCCAAAAGAATCTCGTGACGAGCTTCAGATTCGCGTTTAGAATAAATTCCTAGTCTCTCGAACAAAGCAATGGTTTCTTCTTTGACATAAATATCTAAAGCTTTTGGTGTAGATTTAATATTTGAAAGCCCTCTGGACTCAGCTTCTTGTGCCCACTCATCGCTGTATCCATTTCCTTCGAATCGGATAGCTTTGGACTCTTTGATATATTTTCTTATTACGTTAAGTATAGCAAGGTCTTTTTTCGTTCCTTTTTTGATTTGCTTATCTACCTCAATTTTAAATTCAATCAGCTGAGCTGCTACAATAGCATTCAATACTGTCATTGGTAGCGCAGAGTTTGCTGAGGAGCCTACCGCACGAAATTCAAATTTATTACCTGTAAAAGCAAAAGGAGAAGTTCGGTTGCGATCGGTATTGTCCAATTTTAATTCAGGGATTTTAGGGATTCCATGCCAAAGGTTCGCTTCTGACTTAACTTTTTTGGCTACGCGTGCGGATTCTACTTCTTCCAATAACTCATCCAATTGAGATCCTAGGAAAATAGATATGATAGCTGGTGGAGCCTCGTTGGCACCCAAACGATGATCGTTACTATGACTTGCGATAGAAGCACGCAGTAGGTCAGCATATTCGTGAACGGCTTTGATTGTGTTTACGAAAAACGTTAAGAACATAAGATTGTTCTTAGGTGTTTTCCCAGGAGACAGCAAGTTTACTCCAGTGTTGGTAATTAGTGACCAGTTATTGTGTTTGCCGGATCCGTTAACCCCTGAATAAGGCTTTTCATGTAGAAGCACTTTAAAATTATGACGTATTGCGACTTGCTCCATGACATTCATCAGCAATTGATTATGATCGATTGCTAAATTTATCTCTTCATACATAGGTGCACATTCAAACTGCGAAGGAGCTACCTCATTATGACGGGTTTTTAAGGGGATACCGAGCTTAAGGGCTTCATTTTCTAGATCGACCATGAAAGCCAATACCCGCTCAGGAATGGCACCAAAGTAGTGATCTTCTAATTGTTGTCCTTTAGCAGACATATGTCCAAATAGTGTGCGTCCGGTTAGTTGCAAGTCGGGACGCGCGTTGTAAAGGGCAAGGTCTACCAAAAAATATTCTTGCTCAATTCCTAGTGAGGCATTTACTTTAGTGACCGCTTTATCAAAGTATTGTGCTACATCAGTTGCAGCTTTATCTATTGCATTTACCGCTTTCAGTAAAGGAGCTTTATAATCTAAAGACTCACCTGTATAGGATACGAATACGGTAGGGATACAAAGTGTTTTTCCGGCAGCAGACTCATAGATAAAAGCAGGAGAAGAAGGATCCCATGCTGTATATCCACGTGCTTCAAACGTATTTCGGATACCTCCATTTGGAAATGAAGAGGCGTCGGGTTCTTGTTGCACCAATGCATCAGCTGTGAATTTTTCAATAGCATCACCGTTTTCATCAGGTTCAAAAAAGGCATCGTGTTTTTCTGCAGTAGTTCCTGTTAATGGTTGAAACCAGTGCGTGTAATGAGATACCCCGTTTTGGATAGCCCATGTTTTCATGGCCTGAGATATGAACTCAGCAATTTCTCGAGTGATTGGTTCACCGTCTTCTATTGCTTTGGTCAGTTCTTTGAAAGTTGTTTTCGGCAGAAAATCTTTCATTTTGGCAATAGTAAATACATTTTTGCCAAAAATAGTGATAGCTCTTTTTGTGACCACCTTTTCTTCGGGCAATGCGTGTCTGGATGAGGCAGCATTTACGGATTCAAATCTGATACTTGACATTGGGTTTTGTGTTGGAGTTGATTTTTTTTGTGATTTACATCTTCTGTGTGTCAAAAATACAATCTATTTTTTTATTTTTTTATAAAAATCAAAAAAAACACTCGAAAAAAATAAATTTTTCGAGTGTTTTTGGTGTATAATATTGGGTTTTGTTGATTATTTTGTGTCTAAACCCCAGTTTATACCTTTTTTAGTTGCATTTACTCCGGTTTTTATCCATTCTGCCGCTGGTTTTCCTTTTAAGAAGTGATCGAAGAATTGGCTTTGTCGGATTTGGATGTCTTTCCTGTTCTGTCTTTGTATCAAGTTGTGGTCATCCCCGTTATAATTTAGTAACCAGGCAGGTTTTTGTAGTCGACGTAATGCGGTAAACATTTCTATCCCCTGATACCACGGTACGGCTCCGTCATTGTCGTTGTGCATGATGACTACAGGTGTATTTACCTTATCCATAAAAAATAAAGGTGAGTTTTCAATATATAGATCTCTATCCTCCCAAAGAGTGGCACCTAGTCGACTTTGTGTCTTCTCGTATTGAAATTGTCTGGACATACCCGTTCCCCAACGAATACCACCATATGCAGAGGTCATATTGACAACAGGAGCACCAGTCCAGGCCGCAGCATACATATTGGTACGGGTTATTAAGTGTGCCACTTGATAACCGCCCCAGCTCTGACCTTGAATCGCCATTTTTGTGGAGTCTACCCAAGCATTTTGTGCTAAGTGTCGCATTCCTGAGTTGATGTATTCTTCTGCGGATTTGCCAGGCTGGCCGGTTTTATATGAAATGTCTGGCGCAAAGACTAAATATTCGTTGCTCACAAAGTATGGTATATTGAGCCTTGAAGGTGTAGGGGCTGGGGGGTGGTAGGTATAAAGACCTTGAGATAGCTTTTCATAGAAATAAGCTATTATTGGATATTTTTTTGTCGGGTCGAAGTTTTCAGGCTTATATAAAATTCCTTCAGCCGGGTGACCGTTTGGTGTTACCCACTTTACGAGTTCCGCTGTGCCCCAGTTGTATTCGTTTTGTTGCGGATTGATATCCGTGAGTCTTTGTTCGCCTTTAAACTGCGTAGAAACATAGAGGTCAGGACTTTTGTTATAGTTTTCTTTTGTGTAAATGTAGGTTTTAGACTGTTGATCAGTTGAAAAATTCTTAAATGTGAATTTATCTTGGATAATTTCTAAAGGATTTTTAGTTTTTGATGGGTCTACACTAAATACACCATTCTCTTTGTTTGTTTCATTGAAACTAGTTAAAAATAGCGGTGTTTTTTCATTTATTTTAAATGTACTTTTTCTGGGATCGTTGTTGTTTCGTGCATTTATTAACCTAAATACCAGCTTATTGTTTCTGCCGAATTGATTGGTAATACATTTTTTTGTTTTTCCATCCAAAGAAAAATACCAAACGTCATATCGGTCATTGATATATATACCTGTGTTATTATCTGCCCACGCTGCTATTCCATAAGACGAAGCTGTCGTTGGCATATCATTTTCTTCGTCAGCAAATGATACCGATAGACCTTTATTTAGCTGGTGCTCTGTGCCTGTAGCAATGTGATGACTGTACCAATTTCCATCTTGTTCGTTAAATAGTACGATATATTCGGCGTCAGGAGATAGATATCCTTGTCCATTCCAGTTTGACTTTATTAATTTTCGCTCACCCGTACGAGTAGATATCGCATAGATTTTTTGTAGTTGATAAGCTTGCCATTGATATGCAATCCTGTTGCCAAAAGTAGTTGTGGCCATTATCCATTCTTCAGTAGCGGCATCTGTGTAAGATGTTTTGTCAAACGTATCGTCGATCAAAGATATTAACTGGTTTGTATTTAGGTTGTATACAGCATCATAGTTTTTGGCTAAATCTCTTTTTAAATTGACAAGTTGCTGTGTCATCAAATAATCGTCTTTCCAATGCCATATATCGACTTTTGCATTTTCGAATTCAATCAATGTCGTATCTTTTACAGCAGGGATGGGTACTAGACCAAAGAAAAGCTTTTTGCCGTGTGCGTCGAATGATAGTTGACCATCGCCAGACACATACCAATCTTTCGGTACTCCCTGTGTGTTCTTGTCAATGAGCATTCTCGCTGAATCTTGTCCTATCTTATATAGGTATAGTTTGAAGTCTTTTATTTGGGCTTTCGACGGACTTTTGTCAGCTAGAAAAGAAATCTGATTACTTTGGTCGTCAAATGTTATGCTTTTATAAACAGCTTTTCCGTTACTGATTTTTTGCAGTGCTTTTTTTGAAAGATCATAGAGATAGAGGCCGTCAACACCTGAGCTGTCTTTTTCCTCTGTTTTTTTGTTGAATACCAGGTATTTCTCATTGTTGCTAAAAAGATAAATATCTGCTTTCCAGAATTGAATCGTGTCACCCGATGAGAGTTGTTGTAAGACTAACACATTTTCTTTTTTCGCTTTTGTTCCCTTGGTGCCTTTTTTGAGTAATTCAGTACTTGTGCTATCTACTCGACCTTTTGAGCTGTCAGCGACAGAAGGAATATTTAAAACTTGCGTATACGCAATATAATTAAGCGTATTTTGTGCTACTTTAAAATTTTTAATAGGTCCAAGCTTAATTTGTTGCCGTTGCTCGATGTTAAAAACTATCAACGAATCTTTTGGAAAGTCCTCCGCTTTTTTCTTTTTTATTTTAGCCTCCCGGATGTCCTTGAAAGGTGGCTTTATCGTGCTGACCAGAAATTTCTCTCCCTCTGTAATTTTCGGTCCGGATGCGCGGTCAATGCGTTGTATTAATTTGTTGTTTTTGTCTTTTAGTTCAAGGTATCCGTCGCCTTCCTGTGGCGATACGGTATAGAAAACATAACTTCCCGATTTGCTGATATCTGTTGAGGTTATATTTTTCCAGATATCATATGTTGAATGGTCTATAGGCTTTTTTTGTGCCATTAGAGCAGGCAGGGTTAAACTGCAGATAATCGATGTTAATAAGCTTTTGTTCATTGAATAATGAGATTGTTCAGTCCGGTCAAACATAGAAAAAATGAAGCATATTAGCGAATACCGAATATAAAAATTACATATAAATAGGGTATTGCTTATTTTGGCACGTTAATTACTATTACTATGTATATTCGAATAGGAAATCAAGCGTAGTTGTTAAATCAAAATAATGGAAATATGAAATCAACAGGTATTGTAATTAGTGTAGTGGCCGCTATCGGGTTGCTTGCTTCAGCTTTTGTGTTAGCTAGCGCTTATAAGTATAAGTATAGCGTTAATAATACAATTAATGTTACAGGAAATGCAAAAAAGGATTTTGAGTCAGATATTGTTAAATGGACTGCTTCTTATAGTCGCAAATCTATGGATCTTAGTGAGGCATCTGAACAATTAAAGAGAGACCGGGATTTAGTGAAGAGCTTTTTAATACAACAGGGTATCGAAGAAAGCGAGATCTTGTTTAATGCCGTAAATATCATGAAAGACTTTTCTTATCATACGGATGAGCGAGGTAATAGCTATAATACGTTTTCAGGTTATAGTCTTACGCAGATGGTGAGCATAGAGTCGAAAGACTTAAATAAAGTCGATAATGCGTCGCGAGAAATTTCTACACTTATCTCGCAAGGCGTTGAGTTGAGTTCCAATTCGCCTAATTATTATTATTCAAAATTGGAGGATTTAAAGCTTTCTTTAATCGCTGAAGCGTCACTAAACGCTAAGGCAAGGGCCGAAAATATTGCTAAGGAATCCGGTTCCAGTCTAGGAAAGCTTCTCAGGGCAGATTTGGGAATATTCCAGATAACGGGGCAGAACGATAATGAAGACTTTTCCTACGGCGGTGTATTTAATACAACGGCACGTTTAAAAACTGCTAATATTACAATAAAAGCAAGTTATGGTCAATAAGGAGATGGTTGAAAAGTGAAAAAAATAAAGCGCAAGATTATCTCTTGCGCTTTTCCATTTATCGGTCTTTGTATTAACCTAAATAAGATTTTAAAATTTTGCTGCGAGAAGTGTGACGTAGTCGTTGTAAAGCTTTGTCTTTGATCTGACGTACGCGCTCTCTCGTTAAATTGAATTTTTCACCGATCTCTTCAAGTGAAAGTGGGTGATTGGATCCTAACCCGAAAAATAGAACGATAATTTCTCGTTCACGCTCTGTCAATGTCGATAAAGATCTTTTGATTTCTTCTGACAGTGACTCATCGATAAGAGAACTATCCGTATCTGGATCAGAGTTTTCTAATACATCTAGTAGGGTATTTTCCTCTCCTTGTACGAAAGGAGCGTCCATGGATACGTGTCGACCCGAATTACTTAATGTGTCAGATACCTTGTCTACGGTAGTTTCTAAGATGTCAGCTAATTCTTCAGGAGAAGGCTCTCTTTCGTATTCCTGCTCTAATTTTGAAAAAGCTTTGCTGATCTTACTTAGTGACCCTACTTGGTTTAGAGGGAGACGTACGATACGCGATTGTTCAGCGATAGCCTGCAAAATAGATTGACGAATCCACCACACTGCATAAGAAATAAACTTAAATCCCTTAGTTTCATCAAATCGCTTAGCTGCTTTTATAAGGCCTAAATTTCCCTCATTAATCAAGTCTCCCAATGTGAGTCCTTGATTTTGATATTGTTTGGCTACAGATACGACGAAACGTAAATTGGTTTTTGTTAACTTTTCTAATGCTACCTGATCTCCCTCGCGAATCCGTTGCGCTAAGATTACTTCTTCTTCAGCGGTAATCAAGTCAACTTTACCAATTTCATGTAAGTACTTGTCTAGAGATTGTGATTCACGATTCGTGATCGATTGTGTAATTTTGAGCTGTCTCATTAAAATTTATACCTTTCTTCTGGAATGTTGCAAAAATACAAAAAAAAATCTTCGTATTGTGTAACAAAAATGTAATTTATATACTCATTTTGAGGTAGTTATAGGAAGTATTAAAACCTATCATTAATATCAAAAATCGTTCCAAAATTATTGATTGTTACATATTGTCATTTGTAAAATATTATTCTAAGGTTAAAACCTTTTTTTTTGAAAAATGTTTTATAAACAATGAAAATTAAATAAATAACATTATGGGTATAATAATACGTTTAGATGAAGTGATGGCAAAAAGAAAAGTGTCCCTAAACGAGCTTAGTGATCGTGTAGGAATTACACTTTCAAATCTCTCTATCTTAAAAAACCAAAAAGCAAAGGCAATTCGATTGAGCACATTGGCAGCCATTTGTCGTGCACTTGACTGCCAGCCGGGTGATATAATAGCGTACAAAGAGGATGACTTGTCCGATAGTGAGGTTTAATCGAACCGATATCCTCTCAGGAATTCTTCAATAGACATTCTCTTCTTTCCTTCAATTTGTAGAGATAACAAGTTGATATACCCATCTTTTGTACAAAATTTCAAGAAGCTCTTGCTATCCGTATAAAAATCTCCAGGGGGTTTTCCAGTAAAAACTACTTCTGTCGTAACTTCGTATATTTTAAGTACTTTATTGTCTAGTAAGGTGTAGGCGGCAGGGTAGGGGCTCAATCCTCTTATTTTATTATAGACATCTTGAGTGTTTTTGTTCCAGTCAATAAAGCAGTCATCCTTGAAAATCTTAGGTGCATGTTTAATCTCTGTTGATGCGATATCTTTCTGAGGTATTGGTGTGATACTGTTATTTTTTAAGCCTTGGATTGTATCAATAAGAATTTCAGCTCCTGCATACATCAGTTTGTCATGCACCAAGCCAGCGGTGTCATTGTCTTCTATCTTAACTTTTTTACTAAGTAAAATATTGCCCGTATCAATTTCATGTTGTAAGAGGAAGGTGCTTACTCCAGTCTCCTTCTCGCCGTTGATGATAGCATGATTGATCGGGGCTGCACCGCGATATTGCGGTAGTAAGGAGGCGTGCACATTGATGGTTCCCATCGATGGCATGTCCCAGACAGCCTGAGGAAGCATACGAAAAGCAACCACAACCTGCAGATCAGCTTTAAAAGATTTTAAAGTTTCTAAAAATAAAGCATCTTTGAGCTTTTCAGGCTGCAATATAGGTAGGTTATGTTGCAGAGCGAACTGCTTGACAGCAGACTGATGTAATTTCTGACCACGACCAGCAGGTTTGTCAGGACTTGTTATTACAGCAACAACGTTTTCTCCTGCATCAAGAAGGGCTTTTAAGGAAGCTACGGCAAAGTCGGGAGTTCCCATGAATATGATACGCATAAATACTTTTTTTTTATTTTCGAAACACTTTGAGTGTCTCATTTGTCAAGTTGCAAAAATTGTTAACTTTGCGAAGTTACAAAATTATATTTCAGCTTGAATTTTCCATTATTTATTGCAAAGCGAATAATTTTCAAAGGGCAAAGAACCTTTTCAAAGCTCATTGTACGTGTCACTATTGGAGCGCTTGCATTGGCAGTTATTGCAATTCTTCTTTCCGTAGCAATTTTAAGGGGATTTAAGGATGAGATTACCGATAAGCAGCGTGGTTTTTTTAGTGATATAATTATCACTAAACAGGATTTAAATCAAGCTGAAAATGCGCCCATCTCTTTATCTGCTGCTAAAATCGAAGAGATTCGTGGTATTCCGAATGTTGTTTCTATTTCCCCTTTTGCAACAAAGGTTGGCATTATGAATGTAAATGGAGAAGTAGAAGGAGTAATGTTGAAGGGGGTAGAGTCTACATACGATCAATCATTTCTTGCTAAGACCTTGGTTAGAGGTGATACATTAGATTTCAAAGAAGAGACAGCGGATAGTCAACTTTTGATATCTTCTTATTTGTCGGAACGTTTGCATCTCGAACTAAACGATAGTTTCGTGATGTCTTTTGTTCAGGATAACAGAACGCGTAAGCGAAAGTTTGTAGTTAAGGGGATATTCCGCACAAACTCAGAAGAGCTTGATAATAATTATGTAATAGGCTCATTAGAGCTAATACGCCGATTGAACAATCTGGGGGATACAGAAGCAGGAGCATACGAAATTAGGATTAAGGATTTTGAGCAGTTGCAGCAAACTACAGACGAAGTTGATGATGTTTTGCCTTTGGAGATGAAATCGACAAATGTAGTCGAGCACCTTGCTGATATTTTCAATTGGTTGAAGATGCTAGATATGAACGATGATATCATATTCGTACTTATGGTTATTGTGGCAGTTATCAATATGATTTCTTCATTAC
The DNA here is from genome assembly GCF_011007365.1 of Sphingobacterium sp. xlx-96. Lineage (GTDB taxonomy): Bacteria > Bacteroidota > Bacteroidia > Sphingobacteriales > Sphingobacteriaceae > Sphingobacterium > Sphingobacterium luzhongxinii. Next base: position 570,286 of record NZ_WFKM01000001.1, read on the forward strand.
TAATTACTATTTTAGAGCGGACATTCTTAATCGGCATGCTCAAGGCTATGGGGATGGTCAATCGTGAAATACGAAAGATTTTTTTGTTAAATTCTTTGTATTTAATTGGCTACGGCTTAATGATAGGGAATGCTCTGGCCTTGTTTATCTATTTTTTACAAAATCAAACTCATTTTTTTAAATTAGATCCAGCGATTTATTATATCGAGTACGTTCCGATGTTTATAGATTTTGGGACAGTTCTTCTACTGAACTTCAGTATTGTTTTGATAGCTTTGTTGACTTTATTCATTCCTTCAATGCTTATTTCTCGGATTTCTCCAATCAAGACTATACAGTTTAAATAGACTTTAAAAATCTTCTTTCTTTAATAGGTCTACTTTTTTTTGTACTTTACGTACGTTTACAATCCTTTGTTTTGGATTGTCATAAATTAAATGAACTTTCAATTTATATATGGGCAGTAAGATTTTTGAACATTTATCCGAAGCATTTGAAGCACCACTAACCAATCCGGTACTTGTTTTTTCTTTAGTACTTTTTATTATACTTCTAGCCCCTATTTTACTTCGGCCTATTCGTGTGCCCGGTATTATTGGTTTGATATTATCAGGAGTTGTTATAGGTCCGCATGGACTCAATTGGTTAGAAAAAAGTTCAGCTGTAAATCTTTTTTCTACCATTGGTCTATTGTATATCATGTTTATTGCAGGGCTTGAGTTAGATATGAATGAGTTCAAAAAGACTAAACATAAAAGCATTATGTTCGGTCTTTTCACATTTGCTATACCTATTGCTATCGGTTTTCCTGTTTGCTATTACCTATTGGGTTATGGAACATTAGCGAGTATTCTGATAGCTAGCATGTTTGCTACCCATACTTTGGTGTCATATCCTATTGTCAATCGATATGGTATTTCCAAGCACGAGGCTGTAGCTATTACAATAGGAGGTACGATATTGACCGATACTGCAGTTTTAATTATCTTGGCGGTTATTACGGGAGCCTCCCAAGGGAGTATAAATCAGGAGTTTTGGGTTACTCTAGGCATTTCCTTTGCGGTATTCTTATTTATTATGTTCGGTATTATTCCGAAAATTGCGAAATGGTTTTTTGAAAAAATTCAATCCGAGAAGACAGGGCATTATATTTTTGTACTAACGGTTGTTTTTTTTGCAGCTTTTTTGGCAGAGATGGCTGGTCTAGAGCCGATCATAGGGGCATTCGTTGCGGGATTAGCCTTAAACAAGCTCATACCTCATTCTTCGGCATTAATGAATCGGATAGAATTTATTGGAAATGCAATCTTTATTCCTTTTTTTCTGATCTCGGTGGGGATGATCGTTGACGTCAGCGTATTGGCAAAAGGACCTATGGCGCTAATTGTAGCTGGCACATTGACCGTAGTTGCTGTGTCAGGTAAATATCTGGCAGCCACCGCTACTCAGTTAGTTTTTAAGTACACTGGAAATCAAAGAAACTTGATCTTTGGATTGAGTAACGCCCATGCAGCGGCAACTCTTGCTGTAATTATGGTGGGGTATAGCAATAATATTATAGATGAGAACGTGTTAAATGGAACTATAGTTCTCATCCTTGTAACCTGTATCATAGCATCTATGGTAACCGAAAGCGCTTCGAAAAAAGTTGTAATGGAAGGTCATCAAGACGATGCGCATGTCGAGCATGTGGAAGAGGGAGAAGAGCAGATAATGATTCCGATTGCGAATTTGAACAATATGGAACCCATCTTAGACTTCGCTACCATGATCAAATCGAAAAAGTCACATTACCCGTTGAGTATACTTAGCGTAGTTCCAGATAATGAACGAGCTGAGCGAAATTTGATCGAAGCCCGCAGAAATCTGGACAATATGGCGCAGTACGCATCAGGATCGGAAACTGAAGTGGAATTATTGACAACGATTGATTATAATATTGCTGCAGGGATTGCCAGAATGTCTAGACATTCACTGGTAGACTGTATCATTATGGGATGGCCTAGTGCAGTTTCTTTCGTTGAGAAAATTGTTGGTGAAAAGACAGAAAGTATCGTGAATTCTACAGATACAACCTTGTTCATGTGCCGATTGGAAAAGCCGCTGATTTCACACAAATCTATCACAGTGTTCGTTCCTCCATTAGCAGAGTCGGAGGTTGGTTTTGAGTATTGGTTGGAGAAGATTCTAAAATTGGCACAAGAACTCTCTTTACCTGTTAATTTTATTTGTAATGGACGTACACAAGGGGCTACAGAAGAGGTTCAGAAACTTCTCAAATCAAGCGTACCGTTGCATTATGGCAATTACGAAGATTGGGATAATATTTACGGTCTGGCGACATTTAGCAATGTTGATTCATTATTGGTATTTGTATCCTCTAGAAGTGGTGAGGTCTCTTACAGGGACGCATTAGATGGTTTAGCGCGGAGGGTAGGCCGTTATTATAAAAATCAAAATCTAATACTTCTGTTCCCAAGTCGTCAGGCAGATTTGCATATTGATGAGTATGAAGATATTCAGACAGCACCGATTTTCAGAAAGATAAGTCGTGAAATAGGAAATATGTTTAACAAGGAGAAATAATCAATATCGTAGTTATGGAAGCGAAGATAACAATGAATACAAGTAGAGGTTTAGTGGTACCCGATGAGCCCATTATACCTTTTATTATCGGAGATGGAATCGGTCCAGATATTTGGAACGCCTCGGTTCGAGTATTTGATGAGGCCGTTAAACAGAGTTATGCAGGAAAGCGGAGGATTGTTTGGAAAGAAGTGTTGGCAGGAGAGAAGTCATTTAATTTGACAGGTGAATGGTTGCCTGAAGAAACATTATCGATCTTTAAAGAATATTTAGTTGGAATCAAAGGCCCCTTGACAACTCCTATAGGAGGAGGTATCCGTTCATTGAATGTAGCACTTCGTAAGGAATTAGATTTATACGTATGTCTGCGGCCTACATCATGGTATCCTGGTGTGCCTTCGCCAGTGAAGCGTCCGCAAGATGTGAATATGGTTGTTTTTAGAGAAAACACGGAAGACATTTATGCTGGGATAGAGTTTGCGGCAGGTAGTAAAGAGTCGAATGAGCTTCAGGAATATTTAAAGCAGCATTTGGGCGTACAATATAATTTTTCAAACACGACCGGTGTGGGGATAAAACTTGTATCCGAAGAAGGATCGAAAAGGTTAATCAGGGCCGCAATAAGTTATGCACTAGAACACAAATTACCTTCTGTAGCATTGGTGCATAAGGGCAACATTATGAAGTACACAGAGGGGGCCTTTAAACTTTGGGGCTTCGAGGTTGCTGAGAAGGAATTTGGGGAGCAGACTTATACGTGGGGGCAATGGGAACGTACAAAAGCTGACCGAGGGCAAGAAGCTGCGAATGCGGAGCAGAAGGAAGCGGAGCAAACAGGAAAGATAATTATTAAGGATGTTATTGCTGATAATTTTCTTCAGCAGATCTTGTTAGCGCCAAAGGATTATGCCGTTGTAGCTACACTAAACCTAAATGGAGATTATATTTCGGACGCCCTCGCTGCTATGGTTGGAGGGATAGGTATAGCACCAGGAGCCAATATAAATTACAAAACAGGCCATGCGATTTTTGAAGCGACTCATGGGACAGCACCTAGATTTGCGGGAACAGATTCCATGAATCCATCTTCTGTTATTTTGAGTGGCGTCATGATGTTGGAGTATATGGGATGGAATGAGGCCGCTGACACAATTAAGCGTGCATTGAGCGAAGTTATTCAAGATAAGACCGTGACAATAGATTTCTATAACTTAATGCAGGATGCAACATTGGTAAAAACGAGCGAGTTTGCGGACAGGATTATCGAGAAGTTATAAGAGACTAAATGAATAGATTTTCTTTTCTCTTAATTTGGGCTTTTTCTGCGGTTAATTTTATTTTTGCTCAAGAAAAATACCAAATAGATACGTTGATACACCAAGGGCCGGATGAAAAGATGGTGACATTCGTCATTCTCGGAGATGGATATACAAAAGCAGAACAGGATAAATTTAGTAAAGAAGCCGAAATTTTCGTTCGTTTTTTTTGAAGACAGATCCGATGCGTAGTTATGAGTCTTTTTTTAATATTTATGCTATCAAAACTATTTCTGAAGAATCTGGAGCTATACACGCTTGCACAGCCATAGATTGTCCTGAGGATCATCACACAACTGCTGTTAAAGAAAGTAACCAGTTTCCCCGAAATGCGAAGGTACCTATGAGCCGTCCAAAGACAATTTTTGGAAGTAGTTTTGATAACGGTAATATCCATCGTTTGGTAATCCCTCAAAACCAGAGCTTAATATCCGAAATTTTGAAGACACATACCTCGCAGTACGACATGGTCTTGATACTCGTAAATTCACCTTTTTACGGCGGTTCAGGAGGAATGTATGCTACTTCGACAGTTAATATGGCCAGTAACGAGATCGCTATCCACGAGATCGGCCATTCTTTTGCAAAGCTAGGAGACAAGTATTGGGCTGGCAATCAGTATGCCTATGAAAGTCCCAATAGCAGCCAAATTTCTGATGCGAATAACGTAGCTTGGTCGCATTGGTTAGGTATTAACGGAGTTAAGGTGTATTCCTATGGTAATAAAGATTCAAAATCAAACTGGTATCGACCCCATGAGTCTTGTAAAATGCAGACGTTGAAAGCACCGTTTTGTAGCGTGTGCCAAGAGCAGTTCGTTCGAAAAATCCATGAGTTGACTTCACCTATTTTGCGTAGAGAGCCCGCTTATGATACGGTAAACCAAAGTTGGAAAGTACAACAGTATAAAGTAGAATTAGCTTTGCCATTTCCCAATACACTGAAAGTACAATGGTTGTTAAACGCAGGTTTTATTAACTCTAAAATACCTTCTGTATGTATAGATCCCGGGCATTTAGGAGCAGGCAAAAATGTTCTTGAAATTATAGTTGAGGATACTACATCTTTGGTTCGGAATCCGACCTATAACAGCAATGCTGTGTATGTTGAAAGCTGGAATATAGTAGCGGATACAGTTTCACAAATCGTTGCTCCAAAAGTTACTTGCACGGATTCGTTGCAGACTTGTTATGGTACATCGCAGGTAATAAATATTGAATATGTTTCAGCCAATGGTGTGTACCGTTGGTACGATAAGGAAGAAGGGGGAGAGCCTTTGAGTGAAGGTCCAACTTTTCACACGCCTAGGATTTTTGAGAATAGCAGGTATTATGTCGATATGGAGCTTGATGGCAAAGTATCACAACGCACGTCGGTCAATATATTATGCTTTTCAGCACTTCAAGTATCCCCCGGTGTAAAAATAAAATGGAATAACAAATCCCAAAAGTATATTGTCTCTTTAGTCAACGATGTACTAGATAGCACAGAAAGGTATAAGTGGACAGAATCGAATGGTAATCCATTATATACATGGGATGCCATAAAGTCTAGGTATGTTTCGGTGGAGGAAAATAGCCATATGGTAGTCGTCGATAAGACTATTTTAGAGAAAGGTATTTTTGTCCAAAAAGCGAATAGGTCTACGACCTGTACAGGTGATAATTACGCTATCAATTTGAAAACACATTCCAGATAATGAATTACAACGATTTACCATTCTTTGTAAAAGAGTCTGTTGTCTTAAGTATGGAAGAAAAGAATATGTTATCGTCCATTAATACATTGCCGTCCGAACAAGAGGTTGACCTTTTACGAAATTTACCTGATGTGTTAGAACTCACAAATACTTTTATAGGAGACGAAAGCTCGCGTACCATCCATTTACAGCTAAAAGCACGTGAGTATTTAAGTGTAGGGGATATCTTTATGGCTTGGAAGGTGTTGTTGCTGTAAAATTAAAAAGTTAAAAATCTATGAAATCTTCATGGGGGGCGGAATGTCTGTTTTTATAAAGAGTTGACCTTTGTCTTTTTAGACTTAAATTTTCTGTGCTTTTGACTTTGATAGATTCCCTTACCGCCAGCGGTAAATGCTGCGATCAACGTACAGATTAGTGCAAATGGGAGGATATGAAAGCCAAATAATTCCGCGGCCATGACAGCGCAGGCAAAAGGTGTTTTAGTACATCCAGAGAATACAGAAACAAATCCTAGTCCCGTAATCAAAAGTAAGGGGATGGGAATATAAACAGACATGAAACTAGCTAAAGTCGCACCAATAAAAAATAGAGGAGTTACTTCTCCTCCCTTAAAACCAACACTCAGTGTTAGGCATGTCAGCAGTATCTTGAGAAGAAAATCAAGCCCGGATTGTGGTTCTTTAAAAGATTCCAGTATAGTTGGTAGCCCTAGACCGATGTGGCGGGTATCACCAATGATCACTACGATAGATAGGATGATTATAGCACCGATTAAGACGCGCCAATAAGGATTGTTTATTTTTTTGAAGGCTAAGCTAAAAGTTTCCCCTGTATAAATAAATAGCCGGGCTACGAGTCCCGACAGGACGCCAAAAAGGAGAACCCATAATAGATGTTTAATATCCCCAAACTCCAACTGGATGAGGGGATAGTGGGTGTGAGGAGCTTTTAATAATAAGCTGATTCCATGCGCCAGATAAGCTGTAAACAATGCCGGAATGAATGCTTGATATCTCAGTTTTCCGCACCGAAACATCTCTACCGCAAATGCAGTTCCTGCGAGAGGTGTACCAAATAAGGAGGCAAACCCAGCAGCTACGCCACATATCAGAGCGATTCTGCGCTGTGTTTTATCAAGATTTAATTTCTTAGCGATTTGGTCGGCATATGTACCACCGTATTGTACAGCAGTACCTTCACGTCCTGCAGAGCCGCCGAATAAATGGGTTAATAAGGTAGCTATGACTACCAAGGGAGCCATAGTCAAAGGGATGTTTCCTTTAGGGTTGTAGTATTCTTCAAAGAGTAGGTTATTACCCTTACTTGCGTTACCGCCGTAGTACTTATACAGAAATACGATCACTATTCCTGCAAAAGGCAGCCCCCAAAGGAACTCCCTGTGAAGTTCCCGAAGATCAGTGACGGCACTGAGGGTATATAAAAAAGCCGCAGAGGTACATCCGGTAACCAACGCTATCGCCATGCATATTTTCAGCCAGTTGTACCAGAGGAGACCTTTTAATTGTAGACTTCTTTTCGCGTACATACAATTCTACGACAAGAAAGAAGCCAACAATGCACCCCAGCCGACAATCATTAATAATCCACCTAATGGTGTTATTGGTCCCAAAAAGCGCAGATTCGACTTCCAATATTCACTAAACGATAAGAAAAATATACTGAAAGAGAAAAGAACCGTACCAGTCGCAATACCATATACCGCCAAGCGATGAGTGTATAGGCTGAAATCAGAAGAAAATCCGATTATCAACAAGGTTAATGCACTATACATTTGATAGCGCACTCCGACTTCAAATGAAGCTAGTCTTTCGGCGCTTATAAGCTTTTTAAAGGCATGGGCTCCGAATGCACCTAGTGTAATGGCTAGTATTCCGAAGCTAGCTCCAAGTACAAGTGTTGTTGTCTGCATATTAGTTAAGTTGTTTTTCTATAGTTTTTTTGTCTGCAAACCCGATGTTTTTCCAAATTCTCTTTCCGTCTTTGTATAGAAATAGAACCGGGATACTCGTTATGCCCAATTGTTTGGTCAGTGTGTTATTTTCATCAACATCTATCTTTACCACTTTCACTTTTTCTGCGTATTTTTTAGCTATTTCCTGGATGAAAGGTTCCATTTCCTTACAAGGTCCGCACCAGCTCGCGTAAAAGTCAACAAGAACCATTTGCTTATCGTTTGTAATCGTTTTGAATTGCTTTAATGTCAGTCCCTTAGGGGTAGAAGATTGCTCTTTTTCCAATGGTAGATTCGCGGCTTCCCATTTTAGTAGGCCACCATCAATCTCATATACCGTAAAACCTCTGTCGGCTAAAGTCTTGGCGGCTTGTGCGCTACGTCCTCCTGATAGACAATACACATATACGGGAGATTTCTTGTTAAGTTTAGACGTAATACCTTCTTCAAATTCAGCTTTTTTATTCCAGTCTAAATTTATAGAATTAGCGATGTGTTTATCTAAATACTCTTTTTTGGTACGTACATCGAGGAGTTGTGTCTTTTTTTTCTTTTCAAATATTTGGGCCGCTTCCGATACCGATATTTTGCTTTGTGCCAACCCGGTAGTATAAAGTAGTCCCACCAGAAGTAGTGAAATAAAAGTTTTCATGTTTAGTGCTTCTTTAAAGTATATGACGAGGAACTTTAATCAATAAAGTTCCCCATTACTTATATTAGATTCCCATTTCCTTTAATATAAATTGTGCATTGTCAATCTTATCAGCTATCCATAGTACATAACGGATATCTACACCGATAGATCTACTATAGCTTTCGTTCCAGGCAAAATCATTGATCGTAGCATCATACGAGCGGTCAAAGTTTACGCCGATCAATTCGCCATAAGCATTCATAATAGGCGAACCGGAATTACCGCCAGTCGTATCCATATTGTAAAGAATATTTACAGGAACATCATTCAGATCTGATTTGACATAAGCGCCAAAATTCTTATTCAACCAAGCTTGTTTTATTGCCTGAGGGTAGCGGAATTCAACATCTCCAGAGTTCCCTTTTTCTATCAGACCCCGTACGGTTGTAAATGGTTTCATATATGTTGCATCTGCAGGACTGTAACCTTTTATATTGCCATAAGTCAAGCGTAAGGTCGAGTTTGCATCAGGGATGAAGTTCTTAGATTGATAAACCTCTTTTACAGCGACATAATCTCCCATGAGTCTGTTCAATACACCTTCACGACGCTTTTGCTCTTGACGGAATGGCTCCATCTCCTTTTCAATTTTCTGTTGGAACAGGAGCAATTCATCTTTATAAGCGGAAAGACTGCTCATGTCTTTCAACACCTGAGCGTAGAGTGTCTCTTTATCGTTTATTTTTGACTGTACGATAGCATCTTTGATATATTGGCTAGCTTGTCCTTGACTAGGAAAATTTTTACCAGCAACAGCTACGATAGTATTCTTATCCTTTAAGAGATAGGCTTGTTCAAACATATGTCCTGCTATATTTTGATCCGCATTCTTATTGTAGCTTTCATAGATACCATCCAATTGTTGCTTAAACCGAGCGATATTATTGTCAAAAAACTGTTGCTTGCTGGAAGTGCCAACTTGTACAGCCAACATGTCTTTAAAGTCGTTTAATAAGGAAGCGATCTGAAGCGAGCGTATACCAGTGTAGAGGTTATTGAACCATAGCTCACGTTCAGCGTCGCTAAATACCAGTTGATAGTGGTGATCAATATCCGTCATTAAACTCGCATATTTTGCTTTTAACTCGGGTTTAGAAGTGATGAAATGACTTAGGGCTAAATCTTCCTGCTTTTTGCTTTGTATCAGGTCTATATTACGTAAACCCTTTAATTTACCTCTATAGTTTTTTAATACGTTTGCGTTACGTTTTATTCGAGTAGCTAACGCCAGTTCTGTTGCTTTATCATTTTTTCCAGCCAACAACATCTGTTGATTTTGAAAATCATATAATTCAGAAGTGTAAGGCAGTAAAAACCGTTGTTGGTATTCTATATATTGCGCTGGTCTATGTCTGAAAGTTCTGCCTGGATAGCCCAAAATAAATACGAAATCATTTTCTTCAACACCTTTAGGGTTTACTTTTAAGTGCTTTTTAGGTTTGTAGGGTACATTATTTTTTGAGTACTTGGCTGATTTACCATCTGGCGCGACATATGCTCGTAAAAAGGAGAAGTCGCCGGTGTGTCTAGGCCATACCCAATTGTCTGTTTCGCCGCCAAATTCTCCGATATCCTGACGGGGTATATAAACCAGTCGCACGTCTTCGATGGTACGGTAGCGAAAGAGGACATAGCTTTTTCCGATAAACATTTCAGAAACCTCTGCCTTTATAGAGGGATCTTTATTTTCAGCTTCCTGCGCTATTTCAGCACGCTTTTTATTGATTATGTTGATACGCTCTATAGGATCATTAATCTGTGAGACAGCGTTTAATATCTGCGATGATACGTCTTCATAGGATTCCGTAATTCGTATAGTAAGACCCCTCGCTTCAATTTCTTGCTCCTGAGAGTTAGCAACAAAGCCTTTTTCCAGATAATTGTGTTGAGGACTCGATGCCAGCTGTACGGCACTGAAAGCACAGTGATGGTTGGTGACAATGAGACCATTAGGCGAGACGAACGAACCAGAGCATCCAGACACTTGTACTAATGCATCGACAAGGCCTATCTGTCCAGGGTTATAAATATCCTTTTCACTAATTTTGAGTCCAGCTTTTTTTAGCCCCGCTCTATTTAGTTCACTTAATGGAAACATTCCTTCATCGGGGATCGATGCGGAAAAGTTAAACGTTCCTAATCCCAGTAGAGCAGCTAATAAAAATGATGATTTAAAGTTATATTTCATATGTAAATAATTATTTCATGATCCGTCAACCGGCGGACCGGTTTGTCATTTAATGGTCTATGGAATATCCAGATTATATTTTCGAAGGGCTCACAAGCACGGTTCTTTTCATTGATATTTTTGCAGTTCCGCTACACGGATATTTTATATATGTTTGTGTTTTATTTTTACCTGTCATCCGTCAGTTGACGGACTCATGGATATTTTAGCTTCGCTAAATTAGGAGTATTTCATAAAATCATTTTTTAATAGTTTTACGTTTTTTTCAAAAATACTAAATTCCTAACTTTATATACCTCATTTCCTATCTTTGTATAGTTAAAACTTATAAAATGACCCTAGTCCAATTGGAATATGTTATTGCAGTAGATACTTATCGTAGTTTTGTTGCTGCTGCCGAGAAATGTTTTGTTACGCAACCTACCTTGAGTATGCAGATTCAAAAGTTGGAAGAATCGCTCGGCGTAAAGATTTTTGATCGTAGTAGACAACCTGTAATTCCTACCGAAATCGGGAGTAAGTTAATCAAACAGGCTCGTATTGTCCTAATGGAAAGTAAGAAGATTAATGAAATCCTACAGGAAACAAAAGGAGAGTTGGAAGGTGAATTTAAAATAGGCGTTATTCCAACTGTAGCCCCATATTTGATGCCGATGATTATTACTTCATTTTTGAAAAAATATCCTAAAGTACAGTTACAGGTTTGGGAATACACGACAGAACGTATAATTCAAGAATTGAAGATAGGAACGTTAGATTGTGGCGTGCTGTCTACACCTTTATTGGATAACGCTATTTTGGAGATTCCGCTTTTCTACGAGACTTTTGTCGCCTATGTGTCTGAGAAGAGTAAGTTGTTCGAAAAAAAAATTTTAGGTTACGAAGACCTTTCTCAAGAGAAGCTTTGGTTATTAAACGAAGGACATTGTATGCGGGGGCAAGTCCTTAATATTTGTAATTACAGACACAATCAGGGAGGCGAAGGTACATTTGAATACAACACCGGAAGTGTAGACACTTTAAAGCGCATGGTAGAAATTAACGATGGCTTGACCATTCTACCGGAGTTGAGTATATTGGGCTATGATGAAGATCAATTAAACCATGTCCGTTATTTCAAATCACCAGAGCCGGTCCGGGAAATAAGTATTGTGACCACGAATAATTATGTAAAGAAGCTAGCGGTGAATATTCTGCGGGATGAAATTTTAAATGCAATCCCCGAACGGTTTAAATCGAATAAGAAGAAAGATGTAATCGGTTTTAACATCTAAAATAACACAATGAAAAGTAAATTCCTGGAAAGATTAGATAAGATCAATAAGTGGCGGATGCAGCGAGTTTCAAATCGAAACTTTCTGGTTTTGCTTGCTTTTTTAGTCGGCTTGATTGGGGGCTTAGCTGCGGCACTACTTAAAGGTATGACACATTTTATTGCTTCAGCTTTACAAGACGACGTAGAATGGCACATAAAGTATTCCGTTTATCTCGTTTTTCCGTTGATTGGCATATTATTGAGTGTCTTATATGTGCGTAAATTTCTGAAAGGGAAGAAGTTTGAACATGGAATCACCCCCATTATTTACTCCATATCCCGAAAGTCGAGCCGTATTGAAGTGCATAATGTATACTCACAAATTGTAACCAGTGCTATAACTGTTGGGTTTGGGGGCTCTTGTGGTCTGGAGGCACCGATCGCCTATAGCGGTTCGGCTATTGGTTCTAACATTGGCCGATTCTTTGGTCTCAGTTATCGTGAAGTTACCATGTTATTAGCTTGTGGAGCGGCAGCAGGTATTTCAGGAGCTTTTAACAGCCCCATTGCAGGAATGATTTTTGCCATTGAGATATTACTTCCCGAGTTCTCCATTCCCGCTTTTATACCTCTATTAATTTCTTCCGCATTAGCGGCTGTGGTTTCGAGGCTTTTATATAGCGAGCCCCTTTTTCACACGGCACTTACCGACTGGGAGGTTGGAGCGTTATTTTTCTATTTTTTGTTGGCGATATTAATAGGCCTGTTCACTGTCTATTTTTCGAAGTTAAGCCAGTCGGTCAAAGGTTGGTTTGCCAAGATACAGAACCCTTACAATAAGGTCTGGAGCAGTGGTGTTGCATTGGGTATATTGATTTTGATTTTTCCGGCCTTGTATGGCGAAGGTTATCTAACAATGCAGCAGATTCTAGATGGTCAGTTTGATGCCATCGTCAAGAATAGTTTGTTTTCCGATTATAGGGATTTGGGTTGGGTAGTTGTTTGCTATACCGTCCTTACTTTATTTGCAAAATCCTTAGCCTCCCTCTTTACCATTAGTGGAGGAGGTAATGGTGGTGTTTTTGGCCCCAGCTTAGTTATGGGCGGCCTCTTAGGATTTGCATTTGCTTATGGGGTTAACCTGACTGGTATTATTGAATTGAATGTACCTAATTTTGTGATGGCAGGAATGGCAGGAGCATTGAGTGGGATTATGCATGCGCCATTGACCGGTATATTTCTTATTGCTGAGATTACAGGAGGCTATGCATTAATGGTTCCTTTGATGATTGTCGCTTCTATTTCGTATTTAATCAACAGAACATTAATGAAGCACTCGATCTACACCAAAGTACTTGCCGAGTCGGGCGATTTGATATCCTATGAAGACAAAGACAGGACGGTATTGAGTATGATGAAACTAAGGTATGTCACCGAACGGAATTTCGTGCAATTAAGCCCTGATGAGACACCTTTAGATAGAAAGATTGATATCATTCATTCCAAAAGAAATATTTTTCCGGTTGTTGATAAGGAAAAGAAGCTATTGGGGATTTTGTACAGTGAGAAACTCTTTTCCATATTATTAGGTGAAGAGGAGGGAGCTGGTCGATCATTTTCTTCTTTAGCGCAAAAGCCTACCGATATTATCAAAGAAGATGAGGATATGGAACGGGTAATGCAAAAGATGAATAAAGAAGATGTTTGGATACTGCCGGTAGTCGATAATGATAATCGATATTTAGGTTTTATTTCTAAGGCAGCAGTATTTAATAAATATAGAGCACTGTTGATGAGGCAAGGAACCTATTTAGAATAAAACTTTCATGATTCGCCAACTGGCGGATCACCGACTGCCGCGAAACGATCCCGATGTTATCGCGAGAGCTCTTGAATACCAATGCACATGAAAGCATTATGAAAAAAGTTCTTAATGGCCTTTGAACCGAACGAAGTAACCTCATTGATGCCATAAAGAGTTAAAACGAATCAATAAAACAGACTCTTTCAGAAAAAAATAATGGCTCTTAATTTTTAAGGGCCATTATTTTTGCAATATACTTTCCGACAATATCAAATTCCAAATTGACCCGTGTCCCTACCTCGACATATTTTAGATTGGTATGTTCTATTGTATAAGGTATGATCGCTACAGAAAAGCGATCTACGAGGGAGTTTACTACCGTTAGACTGATACCGTTTACCGATATTGAGCCTTTCTCCACCGTGATATTATTGAGGTGTGGATCATACTGAAAAGTAAATAACCAACTGCCGTTATGATCTTCTTTTGAAACACAGCTTGCTGTTTGATCTACGTGGCCTTGGACGATATGTCCATCAAACCTGCCGTTCATCAAAGTACAGCGTTCGATATTGACAAGATCCCCCTCTTTCAGATCACTCAAATTTGTCTTTTGCAGTGTCTCTTCAATCGCTGTTACTTTATAAGTCTCTGCATCGATTCCTACAACTGTGAGACATACACCATTATGAGAAACACTTTGATCGATTTTCAACTCGGAAGATAAACTAGACTTGATGTATATATGCATATTTGTCTGTTCCTGTTCAATTTTTGTAACAGTTCCTAATGTTTCGATAATACCTGTGAACATAGTGCTAATAATGATGTTTTGACAAAAATAGTCAATTTTGGATGCATATCCAATCTTTCCGACCCGTTAGATAGGTTGTAGTTGTACAGCCCGAAAAATAAATAGGAGAAATCCATTTTGATATGTGTATGTGATACACTATCTTTACGTTTTTAGAAAATATAAAAGCTGAGTGTAATTAGTTTGTTTTTCTAATGTAGTGTTTTTTTAAATTATTTCGCTGATTTTCAGTGGGTTGTTGTTTTTTTTGGGTTTTCTGATTCAAAAGGTTTGGAGTGGTAAAGAAATATATGTTACCTTTGCTTAGGTTTAGGTTGATTGCCTCGTCTAGAGGTTAATATTTAAAGCCTGAGAAATCGCCTGATTCTCTCAGGCTTTTTCAATTTTAAGAAATTAGTCCAACCTGTTAATTAGTTAAATTCGCAGTTCAAATTCTAATATTTTGCATTTCAGTACTTTGGTGGAAGTTTCGATATTGTTTTGCAAAAAAAGTTTTAGTTTCACATAAAAGTTATATTTTTGCGGGACTGTCTTCGTAGTTCAATGGATAGAATTTCAGATTCCGGTTCTGAAGATGTGGGTTCGACCCCCGCCGAGGACACTTACAATAAAAAAGCCGCTTCAATTGCTGAAGCGGCTTTTTTATTGTATTTAGTGGCTGTTTTCTCCGGTAGTAAAGTGAAGCTGGAACTTAAGATCTAGGTCGTTTGCTCCGGTAAATGATGTGAAGCTGTCATTGTTCCAATCTGTTTTTGGGTTTATTTTCTCTTTTACTCCCGGGTTAAGATGACGCATGATATATCTTGTAGTGAAGGTAGAGGCTTCTTTGAGTACTGTAATGTATCCTTGTACGCCGACTTTTACTTTTGTATCATCGCTCTTTTCGTCACTATAGGTTACAAAGGAACTCACCGTTGGGATACCTAGTATAAAAGCAAAATGCTGATTGTCTTTTTCTACAAAAGACTGTTGCGTTTCTCGTCCAGCAAAATCTTTTATTTTAACATTAAAGCGATATGACTTTCCAACCACCAGATGTATATGTTCTTCAACTGGAGGAAGCATAGGGCTACCTGAGAATTTTATCGTTTCTACTTCAGGATTTTCGATCTCTGTATAATGGTAATGGTCGCCATGAGCTTCTCCTTCTACTTCAGTAAAAGAGATCTCTGCGGAACCAACTTCTTCTTGATCCACTTCCGCAGTAGGCTCATCTTTCTTGCAAGATGAAAAAGTGAAAATTGAAATCAATAATAGTGTTATGTATTTTTTCATGTGGATTTATTTTTAAGTTTTTATAGCGATTATCCAACTTATCGTTATGCACGTTTTGTGACGAATGGTGTATATACTACTCCGCGGCCATTCGAGTTCGAGCAGTCTATATATTATATGGATATTTCACTATCGTGTTTTTTAAAATGTAAAGTTGATTTTTACCGAAATGTTGCGCCCTAAGGCATGGGCATAATATCTAAATCTATCCATATAGTCTTTATACGCCTTATTGAATATGTTTTCTGCGCCTATTTGTACTTCCATTTTTCTGTGCTTTTCCATACTGATGGAAGAAGCTATAATAGCATCAAAGAGATGATATGAAGGTGGAGGCGGGGCAAAATCGGAATTGGGTTCGTATCGAGTCTGTTTTGCCTGAAAATGATGCTTGACCTTAATGTAACTGGGTATCCCTTTTGCGTTGATATGGTAAGCCAACGCATGTTGTAGCCTTGTTGCTGGAATATTCGGTAAGAATTGCTCTTTTGTTATATTTCGAGCTTTTACGACAGATAGGTTCAGACTATAATGTAAGTTTTGACGCATCTCCATAGTTAGAGCCAGATCGGCACCATAAAACAAAGCACGATCTTGTTGGTGTTGAAATAGAGGGAAGGTGCCTCGGATTGTCTGTCTTGTCGAGTCAGGTACGGGTTGACTATAGATATAGTTGTCAATGACCTGTGCAAAAACATCGATATTACCGTTTATGGCTCCTTTGTGAACCAAGAGGGAGTTTACCCATTTTAATCCCTTTTCGCTCTCTAGGCTTTTATTTCCGACTTCATACGTGCCTGTACCATGATGTATCCCATCACTGTATAGTTCATTTGCCGAAGGTGCACGCCAAGCTAGACCAACATTACTTTTCCATGTAAATACAGAATTCAAGCGATGACTAATGCCTGCTATACCGGATATGTTGTGAAACTCCTTACGGTCCGTCATTAAATATTGAGGGATCGATCCGTCGGGATTAATCTCCTCGTAGTTATAGCGATAGCCAGCTGCATCAAAATACTTGTAGTCGTATCGTATACCGGTTTCTATCAAACAGCTCTTTACCGGTATTTTTAAGCTAAAGAATGAACCAAAACCATGATTTTCGAAGTTAGGGATAATGGGAGTAGAGCCCGTGCCAGGTACATTATTGTTTAATTGCATACTACCTGATATACCAGTCGTAATTAGTGGTCGACTATAGACGATCTCGATTTGCTGCGTGTTTAAGACAATGTCAGCCATCGGTAAGTCATTTTCGGCTACACGGCGCAGATCAAATTCTCTTCTATGATTACGTTGTATGCTGTATTGAGCCTCGATATGGCTATTATCACTTATATAGTGTTTGTATCCTACTTTACCAAGTTGATGCGTCACGCGTTGTTTTGGTGCTTCTATCTTATTGGTAAAACTATATTCTTCAAATGGTCTGCCATTAGCGATCCGTGCTAAGATATCTTCTTTTGAACCAATATGGGCGCCTTGAAATACCCCTAGTGTGTTGCCAACATGGCTGAAATACATGTTGATCACATTCTTCCCTAATGTATAGGCAGCATACATATTTCCATTGATTTCTTTATTGCCCGTGTTACCAAGGTAATAGGATGCAGATTTCATGTTGCCATGATTGTTGGTTGTCAAACCCGCGCGGTAAGATAATTTGTTTAGTGTCCCCTCTAGTTTACTATTTACCGTCATTCCTCTACCGTTACTGTTTAGGATAATGGAGCTGTTACTTAGCGCGTACCTGTCCGGATGGATAGGCGCAGCCGATAATTTCACAATTCCTCCTAGCGCATCGGGACCATAACGCACAGCGTCGGCACTTTTAATAATGCTGATTTCTTCTGCTGAAAAAGGATCAATTTCTGGAGCATGATCCGTACCCCACTGCTGACTTTCGTGTCGTACGCCCTGATTTAATAATAGGAGTCTATTTCCATATAATCCATTAATTACAGGTTTTCCATTGTTAGCTCCGGTTTTGAGTACACTCACACCGGCAATGTCACTAAGGACATCTGCTAGGTTTTTTCCTTGGCTTTCTGTTCGCTGTTGTTTATTCAGCATGGTCGAGCTTCTGGAATTCGCATCAGTGGTGTTAGCAGTTACAGTTACTTCCTCAAGCTGCTTTACAATTCGATTTAATGCTATCCTGATTGTTGTGTCTTGACTTAATTTAAGAAACATCTCGTGTTCTGTATATGACCTATGATAGAAGGAAATGGAGGAATTGCCTTCACAGACTTTTTTAAATATATATTTACCCCGCCCTTCGACCTTGGCAGATTGATCATTCAGAAGTACTTGGGCGTCCGAAATGTTATGCCCAGTCTCCGCATCGATTAATTGAATGTGGATAGTCAACGGACAATCTTGGGCGTAAACAAGAGTATTCAAATATAAAACTCCTTGAAGAAGTAGAAGTATAACACCTCTCATAGATAATATTTTTCGATAAAAAGCATCCTTGAGGACATAGCTATAGCCTTGCTTGATGGTAATTCGTTTTAAAAAGTTATGCGGACAATAAATGACAGGCAAACAGAGATTATTGGAGCGGGGGGCCTTTATTTGAGATTAAAAGACGAATAATATCTACTAATATGGAATCGATAGAAATATTATAGGGTATGTAGAAAAACGACGGCATATAGCTCAGTTGGAAATCAGAACTATGGGAGGTGGTATTTGGGAGATGGATGTAATAACAGATAGCACATTCATCTTGGTTATTTAGCCCGTCGTGATGATGGCAGTTTTCAGCATCTTTGCCGTCGCATTCCGTATGTTTATGTAAAAGCAAACTCCCCGAAACCCACAGGTGGATTATGGTAAGTAATAATGAAGTTGTTTTTACGAGGAGTTGCATGTGTTACAAAGATATTTCAATTGCATCAAAGTTGCAAATTAAAATACACATTGTTGCATCAACTTATGATCTCGGATGAAACTGTGTTATGACAGACTGTAGATATTCCTTGTCTATGTGCGTGTAAATCTCTGTTGTAGTGATGCTTTCATGTCCCAGCATGTCTTGTACCGCACGTAGATCAGCACCTCCTTCGACCAGGTGTGAGGCGAAGCTATGACGAAATGTGTGTGGACTGATTTGTTTTTTTAAGCCGATTTGAGCCGCAAGATCTTTTATGATGATAAATATCATTACTCTAGAGAGTGCCGCGCCCCGACGGTTTAGAAACACAAAATCTTCATGTCCCGATTTTATATTTTGTTTGCTTCGTATTTCTTTTAGATAGATTTTTAAGTGTTTAATAGCTTGATTACCAATAGGAACTAAGCGTTCTTTGTTGCCTTTTCCTTCTATTTTAATGAATTCGATATCCAGGAAAAGATTTGAGATCTTTAATCCGATCAATTCGGAAACACGAAGGCCACAACCGTAGAGTACTTCGAGGATCGCTTTGTTTCTGGCGCCTTCTGGAGTCGATAAATCTATCGCAGCCATTAAAGCATCGATTTCTTCAAGATTTAACACGTCAGGGATTTTTCGGACTAGGCGAGGAGCTTCAATCAACTCCACGGGGTTGTTTTCTAAATCATGCTCTAGCTCTAGGAAGTTGAAGTACGCTTTAAGTCCTGAAAGAAGCCTTGCTTGGGTAAAAGTTGATATGGCGAAAGTATTCATCCATGTTAGAAATTCTTGAATATCTCGTGGCGAGAGCGAATACAGATCGAGTTGTTGATCTTCACAGTATACGCTCAACTTTTGAACATCATTCAAGTATGCAGATATGGAATTTTCAGAGAGATTTCTTTCGAACTCCAAGTATCTCTTAAAATCTTTAAATGTAGTAAACCAATCCATATACAAAATTAAATATTGTAAAATTATTACTGTTTAATATGTTTACTAAATTTTTAATTTTAATTTAGCATTAAATTAAAACAAATTTAAATTAATGAGATTCTTAAAACCTTTAGCTGTAGCATTTTTATTGCCTGCTACTTTTGCATCTGTTGATGCATCACCGTCACATATTTCACTATTAGCAAAGGATGCTAAGCATATCTTAGCGCAAGATACTTTAAATTGGCAAAATAAATTGCCTTTTGACAAGGAAGTTACTGTTGGTCGGTTGAAAAATGGATTTAAGTATTATATCCGTAAAAATGTAGAGCCCGAAAAGCGTGTTACTATGTATCTAGGGTTAAAAGTAGGGTCTATACTAGAGACTGAAGAAGAGCGTGGATTGGCTCACTTTTTAGAGCATATGAACTTCAATGGTTTAAAGCATTTTCCAAAAAATGATCTCGTTAACTATTTACAAAAGGCCGGCGTTCGTTTTGGATCGGATTTAAATGCATACACTAGCTTTGAAGAAACTGTGTATCAGTTACCGATACCTTCAGACGACCCTGAACTACTAAAAAATGGATTACAGGTGATGCGTGACTGGGCACAGGATGCTTTGTTAGTTACTGAGGAAATCGATAAAGAGCGTGGTATTATCATGGAAGAAATGCGCGGAAGTAGAGGTGCTTCACAGCGTATGCAGGATAAGTTTCTTCCCGTATTACTAAACGGGTCATTATATGCCAATCGCTTGCCGATTGGGACAGAAGAAGTTGTAACGGGTTTCAAACCGGACTTGATCCGTGATTTTCATGCTAAATGGTATAGACCGGATTTGCAATCTATCATCATTGTAGGTGATATTGATGTGGATCAGATGGAGAAAGAAGTTATTCGACTTTTTTCGGACATGAAGACACCAAAGAACCCTGAAAAACGTACGGAACATTCCGTTAAGCTCCTGAACAAAAATCAGTTCTTAGTGGTAACAGATGCAGAAATGCCTTCTACAGTGGGGCAGATAATTATTAAACATCCCGAGGAAAAAGTCAATACGGTCGGTGATTACAGGGTGTCGTTGATGAAAAATATTTTTAATCAAATGATCAGTTCGCGCTTGCGTGAAATCAGTCAGCAGCCGAATCCACCATTTATTCAGTCTGGTATAAATATTAGTTCACTTTTTGGAGGATTAGATAATCTTTCTATTTCCTTCGTGGCAAAGCCAGGAAAGTTTGAGGAAGGTCTTAAAGCGACAGTTCGTGAATTGGATCGTTTCCAGAAATTCGGATTTACAGAGTCTGAATTTAAAAGAACTGTAGCTGCTTTTGCAAAAAGTAATGAGACAGTATATAAGGAAAGGGACAAGAAGAAATCTGATGGATATGTGGGTACTTATTTGCAGCATTTCCTGAATGATGCACCTGCTTTGGGTAATGAGGATCGATATCAGATCACCAAGCAATTATTACCAACCTTAACGTTAAAAGAAGTCGAAGCCATTGGAAAACGTTTTTATGTAGATAATAATCGGGATATTATCATTCTTGGACCAGAGAAAGATAAAGCTAATCTTCCTCAAGAAGCACAGGTAAATGCTTGGCTAGCCGAGGTCGATAAAGAGAACTTGACAGCTTACGAAGATAAAGTATCAGCGCTTCCGTTACTAGCCAAACAACCGGTAAAAGGAAGTGTGAAGTCGACAAACGAAATTGCTGGGATTCAAACGAAAGAGCTTGTTTTGAGCAATGGAGTCAAAGTATTATTGAAGCCAACAACGTTCAAAAATGATCAGATTTTAATTTCAGCATTTAGTCCAGGTGGGACCTCACTATATTCCGATTCAGAATACCTGACAGCTTCCAACGCAGCTGCTTTCGTAAATGGTTCGGGAGTTGGACAATTAAATGCAATTGAGCTTAGAAAATATTTGACGGGCAAGAATGTAAATGTATCTCCTTATCTCGGAGAGCGTTCCGAAGGGCTGTCTGGATCATCTGATAAAGAAGGATTAAAGACTGCATTTGAAATGATTTATGGTTACTTTACCGAACCAAGATTAGACGATGATGTGTTCCAAAGCGGAATCGCACGTACGCTTTCTTCAATGGAGAATAGAGAAGATGATCCTAATTTTGTTTTCTCTGATGCCATGTCAAGAACGTTGTACTCGGATAATGTCCGTAGAACTATTCCTTCGCCAGAGCAAATCAAAACAATAAATCAAAAACGTGCATTGGAGATTTTCAAAGAGCGCTTTGCCGATGCATCAGACTTTACGTTCACGATTGTAGGATCGTTTACCGAAGAGGAGATCAAACCTTACTTGGAACAGTATCTAGCAGCATTACCAAATCTGGGAAGAAAAGAATCCGCCAAAGACTTGGGGATAGTAGAACCAGCTAAAGGTGTGGAGAAAGTTGTGCGTAAAGGAAAAGAAGCCAAAGCGCAAGTGCAAATGTCCTACTATGGAGACTATGCGTACGCTGAGAAAGAGAATATGAATTTTGATGCATTGGAGAGTATTTTATCCATTACTTTATTGGAGCGCCTTCGCGAAGACGAAAGTGGGGTGTATGGTACAGGAGCTAGAGGATCTTCATCTAAATATCCAAAAGGGCGCTATAGCTTTAGTATCGGCTTTGGTACGAGTGTAGATAAATACGAGTCTTTGATCAATTCCGCTATTGATGAAGTGAACAAGATTAAAGCAAATGGTCCAAAACAAACTGATTTGGATAAATTTGTAATTGAGCAAAAGCGTCAGTTAGAATTACAGTTAAAGGAAAATGGTTTTTGGTTGGGGCAGATTTCTAGCGCTTACCAAAATAACGAAGATCCTACTTACATCCTTCGTTATCTGGATGAATTGAATAAGGTTTCAGTTCAATCTGTTAAAGAAGTAGCAGAGAAGTACCTAAAATCCGATCGCCTCTTCAAGTTTATTTTATTGCCTGAAGAGCAATCTAAATAGGAAATAAAAGAGGGGCACATGTGTCCCTCTTTTATTTTTAAGAAGCTTTAAAGCCCTGTTTGTTCATGTTTGAAAACCCGCTGTTGGTGTTTCCAATCTTTAACATGTTTTGCTCCCAATTGTTCTCTCCGTGAATATTCAATTCCCAAACATTCAAAGACAGCTATTGAACACAGGTAGGCAATGAACTCTTTGGATTTATGAACTAGTTTTTTTTCAAAAGTTAGCCTCTTACTTGCAGGATTTGCTATGTAATAACTTATCTTTAGTTTTCGAAGGTGAATCACATTAATCAAACTATCTAATAACTCCTCCCAAAAGCCGATATGCTGCTTGATTTCCTGCAGCAAAATAGATTCACGAAGCCTGTCAAGAGCTGGTTGTGTAGTTGGTTTTTTTGATGTATATATTGTTTTATTCTTAATATAAGGATGCGTTAATCCCTGATGGACTATTAATGTAAAAGAGCTGTCAAACAATTGGATTGATGAGATTGTGTCTGATACAGATTTCCCCATTGCAATCCATTTATTCAGATCTTGACTTTTGAGGTAAGATATCAATTCATCTTGCGATAGGCGTGCCGCTACCGCGATATGTATGACATCTTTTTCTTGTCTTATCAATGAAACCCCTCTTTCGTTTTCACTTATGCTGATGTAGTAGGTTTTACCTTCAACTTCTATGTACATTATAAAATCGTTACCTTATAATTTAGTGATGATTTGCTATGTTTGTAGGTGTATGAAACCATGACAAGAATATGTATTTACAAATGTAGTGAACAGAATTTGATATTGTTTATTGTGTTTAATAGATAATTTCTGAAAATTAGTATAATCCTAAAGTCTGTCATAGTTTCAACAACATTAATAAATATAAAATCGATGAAAAAAGTAATTGTACTTACAGCCGCTTTAACAAGTGCTGCGTTAGCTTTTGCGCAGCAGCACCAAGCTATTAATCTGTCTCTGATGGATCAAGCAATACGTCCACAAGATGATTTTTATAATTATGTAAATGGTAATTGGATGAAGTCTGTCGAAATTCCTTCAGACAAAGCCAGATGGGGTTCTTTTGATGAGTTACGCGAGAATACAGATATAGCGGTATTGAAGATTTTAAAATCATCATTACAAACTAACTTTACGATAGGTTCTGACGGACAAAAGATTGCGGATCTTTACAAATCGTTTATCGACTTTGATACAAGAAATAAACTTGGTGTACAACCGATCAAAGAGCAATTGAACAAAATCGACGCTATAAAAAACTTAAACGATCTGACTGCCTATTTTGTATCTTATGGTCGCGAAGGGGGAAATCCTTTTTATGGTGGATATGTGGGAGCTCACATGAAGAACTCAAATATGAATGCGGTCTATCTTGGAGGTGGAGGTCTTGGCTTAGGACGTTCATATTACCAAAAGGTTGATAAGAACAACACCAAAATACTAGACGACTATGCCAACTATATTTCTACATTATATGCAAAAGTAGGTCAGCGTACACGTGATCTGAAAGGTCCCAAAGTTGTTGCGTTTGAAAAGTCTATTGCTTCTTACTTGAAAACCATTGAAGAGTCTCGCGATGCTCAGAAAAGATACAATCCAGTAGCCGTGAAAGATCTCGGTAAATTAATAAAGAATGTAGATGTGGCACAGTATCTAACCAGTATGGGCTTCAAAGCAGACACTGTCATCATAGGAGAACTTAACTATTTCAAGAATTTAGATAAGATTGTTAACGAAAAGAATATGCCTGTTATTAAGGAATATCTAAAGTTTCATGTGATGAATGATGGCACATCTTATTTAACGCAGGAATTGGATGAGTTAGCTTTTACCTTCTTTGGACAAAAGTTAAAAGGGCAAAAGGAGCAAAGGGCATTGGACAAGAGAGGGCTGGAGTTTGTTAATGAAAACGCAGGTGAACTATTAGGCAAGCTTTATGTTAAAGACAATTTCCCACAAGATGCTAAGATTGCTTGTGAGGAGCTCGTTAGTTATCTGGTAAAATCTTTTGGACAACATATCAATGACTTAACCTGGATGTCTCCGGTTACAAAAGTGAAGGCTTTAGAAAAATTATCTAAATTTAATGTGAAGATCGGTTATCCAGACAAATGGAAGGATTACTCCAAGTTAGCTGTCAGCAATTCTTTGGCAGACAATATTCGTAATATACATATTTGGACTTTTGAGCAAAATCTGGCAAAACAAGGTAAACCTGTCGATAAAGCCGAGTGGGGGATGAGTCCGCAAACTGTTAATGCGTATTACAGTCCGCTGTACAATGAAATTGTATTCCCTGCTGCAATTCTACAGCCCCCTTTCTACGATTACAAGGCGGATGCTGCGGTTAATTTTGGCGGTATTGGTGCTGTCATTGGTCATGAATTATCACATGGATTTGATGACTCTGGCTCGCAGTACGATGGAAATGGAAATTTGAACAATTGGTGGACAAAAGAGGATAAGGCAAAGTTTGACGCAGCAGCAAATGCATTGGTGGCGCAGTTCGAGTCGTACGAGCCTGTACCGGGGGTATTTGTCAATGGACGGTTTACATTAGGCGAAAATATCGGTGATCTTGGTGGATCTTCGGTGGCTTTTGATGCGATGAAGATGTATCTTAAAGACAAAGGAGACCCAGGTAAAATCGATGGATTTACTCCACAACAACGTTTTTTCCTTTCATGGGCGACTATCTGGCGTACAAAAACAACCGACGAATTTGTAGTGAATCAAGTAAAGACAGACCCACACTCACCAGCCCAATATCGTGCTTTTGGGCCTATAATCAATCTTGATGGATTTCATGAAGCTTGGGATACCAAAGCCGGTGACAAGCTATATGTACCAAAAGACAAGCGTATCGTTATATGGTAAACTGAAATAATAAAAAATCGGAGCCGTCTACTCAGCTCCGATTTCTTTTATTATTTTAATTTGTTTATCACATCTTGCTCTTTTAGTTTGTCTACATTGTTTTTGTCCCCAAACTCTTCTGTTTTTTGCTGAAATGCGTCTAGAATTTCACGTATAGCGTCCGAGTTTTCTGCTGTACGTTGATAGATGTCGGGCATCTTGGACTCGATTAAATTATCTCCCAGCTCAATATTGTCCACCTCGATTTTTCCTATCTTTTCCAATACTGCTTGTTGGCTGTTACGAACATCTTCTAGCTCGCGTGTGATTTTTTCCATCAACTCAAATTTCTTTAATTTATCCATTTTATCTATCAGTTGTTACGTGTATAGAACGGTTGGAAATAAAAAAAGTTTGTTCAAAAAAAATCCCGATAACTTTAGTGAGGAATCGGGATCTCTAGGTGTATGTTCAATATAAAAGTCTTAAGCGACATCGCGTAGGTCGACAGGAACTACACGAGATATACCTTGTTCGACCATGGTGACGCCGTATATAATGTCGGTACTCGCTATCGTACGTTTGTTATGAGACACAACGATGAACTGAGATTGGTTAGAAAATTCACGTATGATCTTGTTAAATTTATCAATATTGGTATCATCCAAAGGTGCATCTACCTCATCGAATATACAAAAAGGAGCCGGTTTTAGTAAGTATAATGAAAACAGTAAAGCAGTAGAAGTAAGTGTCTTCTCTCCACCGGAAAGTTGATTGATTGACAAAGGACGCTTTCCTTTAGGACGAGCAACAATATCAATATCCGACTCCAATGGATTTTTAGGATCACTCAATATCAAATCACAGCTATCTTCTTCGTTGAACAATGAACGGAATACCCGAATGAAATTCTCTCTAACAGAAGTAAAGGCAGCCATAAACTTATCATTGGCACTTTCGTCGATCTCTTGAATGGTCGATAGCAGGGAGTCTTTAGCTTCTACCAAATCATTTTTTTCTTTAGTGATAAAATTGAAACGTTCCGTGATTTCATCGTAAGCCTCTTTAGCCATTGGATTGATGGTGCCGTATTCATCAAGCTGCTTCTTCAATCGTGTACAGGCTGAACCTAATTCCTCCTGAGATTGAGTAAGCTCAGGCATTTCGCCCTCAAGCAACTCTTTTATATCAATATTAAATTCCACCGCAAGCCTTTCTTTCAGGCTGTTAAGGTCGATCTGAAGCGTAGTTTTCTTGTCTTTAATCTCTGTCACCAAGAAATCATACTGATCTTTGGATTTCCTAAGTGCAGTCAGCTCTTCTTCTAAATCATTGAGATGCTTACGAAATGCATAAAAAACTTCTTCCATCTCATGCAGAGCCTTTTCCAACGATTCTTTTTGTTCGTAAAGCTCTTTGAGGTCATCATCGTTGCTATCTGTAAACGTCAACGCATCTTTCATGTCGAGCTTAATCTGCTCTTGATCGGCCGTGTTTTTATTGATACGGGATTCTAAAGCTTCTTTTTGGCTTTCTCTATATTCCAAGTCTTTTTGAATACCCGATACCTTATTTTGTTGTTGGTGCAGACGGATATTCTCTTGGTTGTAAGCTGTAGATTTTTCCGTCAATACTTCGTTCAACTCCTGAAATGCATTTTGAAGGTCTTGTGCCTGCTTTTGACGCTCTTCACTTTCCACATGCAAAATCTTTAACTCTGGTTCTGCTTTATTAAGATCTTCGGATATCTGAGTCAGGCGAGCCTCAATATCAGCTTTACGGTTCTGTGAATTAGCTAAAAAGGCTTGGTATTGCTCTTGTTTCGTCTTTACAGATGTCCATTCATTTTGAAGACGGGCTAGTTGTATACGTAGCTCATCAATTAGCTCCTTTTGCGATTGCAGTTTTAATGAAGCAATAAGTTGAATCTGTTCCTGCTCGACTTGCTGCAAATTGCCGATATGTTCATTTAGCGATTTTATTTCCTTGGCCAAATTCTCTAGATTCTTAGCACGACCAATTCTCTTTCCTTCAAAAAGTCCTACTGATCCACCACTCAAACCTAATTTATGTTTATTAAATTTACCTTCATGGTGTAGTAATATACTATCTGTTGAAGGTAATTCAACTTCGATAGATTTGGAATCATCAGCATGTAACAGATAGACATTTTTTAATAATTCTAAGCATAGCTTTTCGTATTTTTTGTCTACCTTGATAACCTGCATAGCAGGGATCATGTTGTCAGGAACAATCACCGCAGGAGTGGTTTCAATAGGAAGTACAGCATCCAACACAAAGAAGTTTGCGCGACCTCTCGCCGCGTCACTCAATAGGTTGATGGCCTGAATGGCATCCTGCGGTGTATCTACTACGTAGTGGTTCATGACCGACTCTAGGTAGTTTTCAATAGCTACACGATACTCCTCCTTACAGAATAGAATGTCCGAAAATAGGGGATAAGATTTGCTCCAACCTGCATTTTTACGTAAAAATTTGATTGACTCCGGAAAGCCTTCTAAGTTGTCAACCAAAGATTTTGTCAAATTATATTCGTTTTGCTTAGCATCTACCAAGCGAGACTCTTTGCTTAATTCATCCTTTGCTTTAGCCAGTTTATCTTCTGCTGTCTGGATTTTACTGCTCAGGTCGTTTTCTTGTTCGAGTACTTGTTCATAGTGCGCTTGCTGAGCATCAACTTTCAGTTGCAATTCATTAACCGATAGGTTGAATTGATTCAATTCTTCGGCTTTACTGCTCGCGTCAGTAATGTTGCGAAGTGATTCCTGTTCGAGAGACTCTTTTTGAATATTAAAAACAGCAATATCTTTTTCTACTTTGTATATTTTATTCTGCAGTTCATTATTGTCCGCCGCAAAACGGTCCAATTTATTTTTAGCAGTCTGTTGTTGACCTCTTAATTCCTCAACTTCCGTTTTGTTTTTCTGTATATCATCTTGGTATACATCAAGCTTAGCCTGCTCTTCATATAGCTCTTCATTGAGTCTTTTCAAGGTGTAATCCACATGACTCAACTGTTGTTTGTCAAGGTTTTGCTCGGTCTGTATGCGTGCATCTCGTTCTTGTAGATGATGTAGACGCTCGTTTTTTATTTTACGTTCAGACTCATAGGTACGAATTTTATTCTGGAATTCATGTGTAGTCTTTTGTTGTGTAGATAGGCTCTTCTCTTTGATTAAAATTTCTTCACGACCTACACGCAATTCCTTTTCTTTACCATCAATCTGTTCGAGGGTATTTTGCAGCGCTTGTTGAAGATCTTTTTCTTTTTCACTTAAAGAGGTCAGGTCCGAGCTGAAACTATCCAGCCGATAATAGGCTAATCCTACACTAGCCTGTTTATATTCTTCTTTCAATAAGAAGTACTTATCTGCTTTTTTAGCCTGATTTTCTAAAGATTTTAGATTTTTCGTGATTTCGTACAACAGATCATCTACTCGGGACAGGTCGGCTTCAGTCTCTTTTAATTTGTTAAGTGTTTGTTTTTTCCTAACCTTATATTTAGATATACCAGAGGCTTCCTCAAATAGATTTCTTCTTGAATTGTCTTTATTCGCAATAATCTCGTCAATCATTTTCAACTCTATAATGGAATAGGTATCTGCTCCGATACCAGTATCCAAAAAGAGGTCTGTGATATCTTTGAGTCGGCACTTGACATCATTCAAACGGTATTCACTTTCGCCTGTTCTATACAGTTTACGGGTGATCGTTACCGTTGTAAACTCAGTAGGTAAAACACTCTTGTTATTGTTAAAAGTTAAGGATACTTCAGCTAGATTGGCAGGCTTACGCGTTTTTGTCCCATTGAAGATAATATTTTCCATCTTTTCAGAACGTAACGTCTTTGTACTCTGCTCTCCTAGTACCCATCGGATAGCATCAACAACATTAGACTTACCACAGCCATTCGGACCAACGATTGCGGTGACCCCTTCGTTAAAATTTATCGTGATTTTATCACCAAAACTTTTAAAACCTTTGATTTCAAGCTTCGTTAGCTCCATTCATCTTGTTGTATTAGTTCCCACGAAAATAAGCAATAAAAAAGAGAATGGGAATCTAGTTTTTACACATTTTAATAGATTTCCACATCCTGCAGATTCATTATTTATAACCGGTAGAAATCCTTGATCTGTATATCTTCTAAAAACTTCGAATCGTGCGATACGACGACCAAAGTACCCTGATAAGAGTTTATCGCATGTGTTAAAATCTGTACATTTTGTAAATCCAAATTGTTCGTTGGTTCGTCCAGAATAATCATGTCGGGAACCCTTGACGATAGCGTAAGGCAGCATAATGTCAAGCGTAATCGTTCACCACCACTCAACATAGATACCGACTTTTTCCAGTCATCCGGTTGAAACAAAAAGCGTTTCAATCTTGTATTTATTTCTGCGGGCTGTAAGCCCGAATTATTAAATTGTTGAGCTTGTTCAAACATGCTAAGTTCATTCTGTAAGAGTGCGTATTCCTGATCTACATATACCGTATGTTCATGGTTGAAGATACATTGTCCTTCGGTGGGTACGATTTGCTTTTGAATGACTTTTAACAGACTGGATTTTCCTGTTCCATTATCTCCTTGTATAGCCATTCGTTGTCCACTTCTGATTAAAATATGTAATGGATTTGACCATAGCTTCTGTCCATTCTTCTTGATGATCTGGATATTTGTACCTTCAAATAAGGTCTTCCCTTCATGCATATTGATATTTTTAAAGCCAAATTTCATTTTATCCAGATCTGGAACGGTCGATTTCAGCGAGTTCAGATCTTTGGTCAGGTCGCTGATCTTTGATTGATGAACAGCCTTAAGCTTTGAAGTGCTCTTTTCAGCTTTGTTTTTAAGCGTATTCATCATGATACGGGCTACTCCCGCTTGTTCTTGTTTACGGTGACCTCGGGCATCTTGTTTATTTTGTCGTTCGGCGGTCTCTCTTTCTTTAATTGTGGCCTTCCGTAATTCTTTTTCTTTCCAAACGATATCTTCGGCCAACGCGGTCATTTGTAGATGTTTTTGTGTAAGATAGAAATCATAGTTGCCTCCATAGCGCTGCATGCCATCTGGAGTCATCTCAAAAGTGATATTCAGTAGTTTTAATAACTGACGGTCATGACTTACAATAAGCATTGTCTGATTACTTTCGTGTATATAACGGTATAGTTTTGCGCGACTGGAACTATCCAGATGATTGGAGGGTTCATCCATCAACAACAATTGCGGTTGGTGAATATCAATTCCTGCAAGGAGTACTTTGGTCTTTTGGCCACCGCTTAGATCGCTCATTGTTGACCTTAAGTTGATGTTGGGTAAATGCCAATAGTCTAGCGCTTGCTGGCAACGCTCCTCAATATTCCAATCATCATTTAATATGCTGTAATCCTGGTCTTTAACGCTTCCTTTCAATATATTGTCCAAAGCAGTTAACTTGTCTCGAACACCTAAAGCTTCGGACACCGTGAGATGATTGTATTGCCCAAACATTTGAGGAACAAAATAAGTATTATCGTTTATTTGTATTTGGCCTGCAGAGGAGAGCGTCGTTCCGCTAATGAGGTCCAATAATGTTGATTTTCCAACACCATTATTACCGATTAAAGCTGCTTTTTCCTGAGGGGCCAATCGAAAATTTATATTTTCGAACGCAATAGTTTTATTGGAAAATGTATAGGATACATTTTGTAAAATAAGCATAATTTCTTCTTTTAAAAGGATAAATGGAATAACAGATCCGGTTAGCGGATAAGTTGTTTTTGAAAAGAGAAGAAATTAATTTTACATATATGTATTTTGATGTTTCTTGATACAAAGGTAAAAAAACTTTCATAATCCAGGAGCTGCCGGATTATGAAAGTCCCCTACGTCACCTCGACCTTGTAGAGAGGTCTATGTAACTATCTATAAAAAAATATATATCATTAAATATAACTACATTGAGCCCTTCGGGGTTCTCCGCTAAGGTCGAAATGACGACAAAACGGTCAAATAAGTGAAAAATATTTTTTATGGTTTTCCTGTTTTTTAGAACAACCCGTATAGCTCGGCTTCAATCTTTTGTATGATACTTCCTAGATCTTCCGGTTTATTTGCAAAGTCTAAGTTGTCTTTGTCTAATACCAATAGCTTGCCTTCCGTGTAGTTGTTAATCCATTTTTCATATTTGTCATTCAATTTGGACAAGTAATCTAAACGAATACCCGATTCATAATCTCTACCGCGTGTCTGGATGTTATTGACCAACGTCGGAACAGAAGCTTTTAGGTAGATCAACAGATCCGGTGGTTTGATATAATGGATGATACTCTGAAATATGTTGCTGTAATTTTCAAAATCACGTGCACTCATCAAGCCCATATCATAGAGATTCTCCGCAAAAATGTACGCATCTTCATAAATCGTGCGATCTTGAATCATATTTATGCTTTTGCTTTGTAATTCTACAATGTGACGAAAGCGACTATTCAAGAAGAAAATCTGTAAGTTAAAAGCCCAACGCTTCATATCACTATAGAAATCTTCGAGATAAGGATTATCGTCTACAGTCTCAAACTGAGGCTCAAAGTTGAGATGATGAGCCAATAGCTTTGTTAATGTCGTTTTTCCGGCTCCGATATTTCCTACAATTGCAATATGCATAGCTCAAATAAAAATTAAAAAGTCAAAATTTAAAAACGTATTTCCCCTAGTCGCAACTTCTTAAAAGAGCTTCTTGATACCAATAATTTCACGTACTTCGCGAAGGGTTTTTTGTGCACTGGCAGAGGCTTTCTCGGCACCTAACTTCAGTGCTTTCTGAATGTACTCTTCATCCTTGTATATTTCCTCGATCCGAGAACGCACAGGTTCAGTAGCGATTACCATATCTTCGGCTAGTTGCTTTTTAAAGTCTCCATAACGGATCTCACATTTGTTGTATAAATCATCAAAATGAGATAATGTATCTGCTGAAGAGACCACTTTCATTAAATCAAAAAGATTCTGTACGGATTCTGGTTTTGCCTGATTAGGCTCAGTCGGACCAGAGTCTGAAACGGCACGCATAATTTTTTTACGGATCACTTCAGGCGCATCAGATAGATAGATACAATCTGCGTCACCGTTTGATTTTCCCATTTTACCCTGTCCACTTAAACCAGGTACTTTTACTAGTTTTTGAGCATAAGAGAAAGCGAAAGCTTCTTTAAAGTAATCTACTTTATAAAGATGATTAAAGCGATTTCCAAATGTTCTCGTCATTTCCAAGTGTTGTTCCTGGTCTTTTCCTACAGGTACTTTGGTCGCGTGATGAAGCAATATATCACATGCCATCAACACAGGGTATGTCAATAGGCCCGCATTTACATTGTCTGGATTAGAACGAACTTTATCCTTAAAAGAAGTAGACCTTTCAAGTTCTCCAAGATAGGCGTTCATATTCATATAAAGATAGAGCTCGGCTACTTCTGGTACATCAGATTGTACGTAAATAGTCGATTTTTCTGGATCAATCCCAGCTGCTAGGTATTCGATGACCACATTGCGGACTGTAGACTGTAAATCTTGCGGAGCTGGATGAGTCGTAAGTGAGTGCAAATCAGCTATAAAAAAGAAGCAATTGTAGTCATTTTGCATTTTCACAAAATTGCTCAATGCTCCGTAGTAGTTTCCTAAGTGTAATTTTCCGGTACTTCTTATACCGCTAACGACAGTTTCCATATGCTGCAAAACTAAGGAATTATTCCTAATATTTCGTTTTACCTAGCCTATATTTTGGAGGCTACAGCCCCAAAGACTTTGCTTCATTCCAATAGATATCCATTTCATCAAGGCGCATGTCGCTAAGTCGAAGACCATTTTCATTTGCTCGATTTTCAAGATGGGTAAACCGGCGAATAAATTTTTTGTTGGTTTTCTCCAATGCATTTTCTGGATTTATTCCCATATGTCGCGCATAGTTAATCAAAGAAAATAGAAGATCACCAAATTCTTCCTCTGCTTTTTCTTGATCAATACTTTCTTTAACCTGCAGATCAAACTCTTGCTTAAATTCTTGTAGTTCCTCTTCCACCTTATTCCATACCTCCGCTTTATCTTCCCAATCGAAACCTACACCACGCACCTTGTCTTGTATGCGATAGGCTTTTACTAAAGCAGGGAGAGTTTTCGGTACGCCAGATAATACAGAGCGATTTCCTTCATTCAATTTGATCTGCTCCCAATTATTCTTTACATCTTCATCATTTGACACCTTGGTATCTCCATAAATATGTGGGTGTCTATGTATCAATTTGTCACAGACATTATTTAGTACATCCGTGATGTCGAAAATCTGTTGTTCTTCTGCAATTTTAGCGTAAAATACCAGATGCATCATAAGGTCTCCAAGTTCCTTTTTAACTTCATTAAGGTCTTGATCCAATATGGCATCAGCAAGCTCATACATCTCTTCGATCGTGAGGTGCCGCAGACTTTCCATCGTCTGTTTTCTATCCCAAGGACAGTCTACACGTAAGGTATTCATTACAGTCAATAGTCTAGAAAATGCATCAGCTGGATTTTTAGCTAAAGGAGGGATAAGATATGCCATACTGTCAAAATTTTGTTGCTCAAAGGTACTATTTTTTCTGAAAGCGTTTGTTCTTTAAGGACATCAAGAACTTTTATGAGCCGCAGTTAGGGACTCATAAAAGTTTATTGTGATTGAAGGAAGAAATATACCGTTGTTATTGGCCAAAGCAAAATCAATGGTGGAAAAAATATTTATCAGTGCTTTTGATTTTTCTTGTTAGAGGATATTAGGTCGAATATATTTTGATGTTTTACTAATTTTCGGTGACTTTTTGTAAACTCTACCTGTACATTTAAAAAAAAGACTTCGTTAAGTTTTGTAGAATTAGGTGCTTCTTAGCACCTGAAAAACACGCCTCTCAATAGGGCCATTTTAAAGCATTCTACTCCAATATCTTTTTTAAGGTAAGTATGTTTTGTGTTGGTGTGGATTTTTTAGAAGGTTAATTTGGAGTTAATATGTATTGTCCTTCATTTCAAAAAAAACTAAACAGATTCCAGAATTAGTTGTTTTTTAAATAGAAACAATATCATTTTAAAAATTAGGAGGTTTTGATGGAAACAATCTTTAACTATGAGTCTGCAAGTGTGGCACTGGAGAAGTTGACAGATCTTGGATATACTATTGACTATAATGTGCTTTTTGAAGAGTTGTTCAAAGCAGCCGAAGAGTATACAATTGATTATCTCTATCGCTATGAAGGTGCTACTGATCCTAGTGACGAATCTACTGTGTATGGAATCAGAAATATCGTTAATAATAATAAAGGTGTCTTTGTAGTGGGTGATTTGTCACTGGTAGAAAGTAAGAAGAGAGAGATAATTTTGAACTTGGAGCTGCGTTCAAAAAATAGGGGGAAGTAAATCTTTGCCACATATAGTCGAATAAAATTTTGTAAGGTTCTATATTTTATCTTGGTTTTATTGATTTTGGAAATTGTCTTCGGGGTATGTTATTATTTTTCTAGCTTTGAGAAAATATAAAATTTCTAAATTGTATTTCGTCCCTATTGGAGCAGAATCACAAATTAAAACAAGAATAAACTTATGTATTACAATTATCAGATTCCAGAAAAGTCTTCGTCTTATATCGATATAGAAGAAAAATGTGGTGCGCATAACTATCATCCGCTACCTGTTGTATTAGCAAAGGGGGCCGGTGCTAAAGTTTGGGATGTAGAAGGCAAAGCATATTTTGATTTTTTGTCTGGTTATTCTGCCGTAAATCAAGGTCATTGTCATCCTCATATTATTAAAGCGTTAACAGATCAAGCTCAGGAATTGACACTTACATCGCGTGCATTTCATAGTGACAAGATGGCTGGGTATACCCAGTACATAACAGGGTATTTTGGTTATGATAAAGTACTGCCCATGAACACAGGGGTTGAAGCCGTAGAGACGGCGTTAAAACTAGCGCGTAAATGGGGTTATGAGGTGAAAGGTGTTGATCAGGGGCAGGCTAAAATAATCACAGTGGAAGGAAACTTTCACGGTCGTACGATAAATGTCATTTCTTTCAGTACTGATGAAACGGCAAAAGGTGGTTTCGGGCCATTTGTAAGCGGATATGTAACGATTCCTTACAATGATATTGAGGCATTAGAAAAGGCGGTTCAAGACCCTAATGTGGTAGCGTTTTTAGTAGAACCTATACAAGGCGAAGCTGGTGTATATGTGCCAGACTCAGGATACTTGGCATCTTGCTACAAGGCATGTAAAGCTAATAATGTGTTGTTTATAGCAGATGAGATACAGACGGGCCTGTCCCGTACCGGAAAGATGTTGGCCTGCGATCATGAAGGTGTGAGACCTGATGTCTTAATTTTAGGAAAGGCGTTGAGTGGAGGCGTATTGCCTATCTCCGCGGTACTTGCTGATGATGAGGTGATGCTTTGTATTAAAGCAGGTGAGCACGGATCTACTTATGGAGGTAATCCTCTAGCTTGTGCTGTTGCTATTGCTGCGTTGGAGGTGCTAAAGGAAGAGAATCTTGCCGAACGCTCCGAAAAGTTGGGCAAGATATTTAGAAATGAGTTAAGAAGCTTAAACAATGAATACGTTAAAGAAGTTCGTGGAAAGGGATTATTAAATGCTATTGTGATTGAACATAGTAACCCTGATGCAGCGCAGTATTTTTGTGTAGAGTTGTTAAAGAACGGCTTGTTAGCTAAGCCGACTCATGGTGACAAAATTCGATTTGCCCCACCTTTGGTAATATCAGAGGAGGAACTACAAAAAGCGATTCGTATCATAGCGACAAGCCTAGCTGTTTTGCAGTCAATTTAATAGCAAATCGGTATTCTTTTAAAAGGTGGTCATCTTGGATCACCTTTTTTGTTTGCATAATAACTATTTACGCGATACACAATAAACCAATAGGTCTCAATTCGGTCAAAGGATTAAATTTAATAGCTTATGAAGGCTTTTCCTACTTTGCTTTTTGTTTTCTTTGTATTCTATACAGTAGATGCTCAACATCGTCAAATCCGCGAGGACATCTTTGGTAATTTGGAGTCTATTTCCAATGATAGATCCTACAATGCCAAGCTTGTACGTAATATTTTTGATGATCTGGTGTTTACAGATAGCAAAAGTAACAAGCTCCATTTTGAAAAAAAATACTTAGAAAGGGAGTTCCCTGGCATTTTATCTGATAAGAAACGACAATCTGATCTGCTTGCTCGCTTGATACGGGAGAACAGGCGTCAGTCATCGTATTCTGCAAAATTCAGTATTGATATATTTGATAATCTAAAAATCGAAGACAATAAGGGATATAAATTGGAGCGCGGAACTGATATTTTTGGTAACGAAAATGTTGTGGAGGAGTATGGGAATACGAGAACTTCATTTAAGCGGAATCTAAGCGGTGGTCTAGAATACACGGATGGAAGCGAGAAAGCTTCTTTATCAAAAGATATCTTTGATCGATGGATTTACAAAGATAGTTTTGGAAATGAGATTCAGTTTGGGAAGAATTCCTGGGAAAGGATTCTTCGAAGATATAAAAGTGAAGAGTCGGTATTTAATGATCTACTTGATGATTACTTTTACAGGTAGTGGGCAAATACTTTTTTTATGTAAAATAAAGAACCACGTATATTGTCCGATCTCTTCTTTTTTGTAGATTCAAACAAAATTTGAGGTCTTGAAAAAAAAGTATCTACTTTGGGTTATTTTTATTCTTTGTTCTTGTTCGGATAGGGAGATTAAACAGGAGCCTGTGGTTTCATTGGATCTTTCTAAGCATTATCGGGATGCTTTTGACTATCTAGAAAGAGGACGATCCGACAGTGCTTTTGTAGCGTTTGAAAAAATCAAAAGTATATCGGTAGCTGCAAAAGACAGCTTCAATATAGCCAAATCTATAATTCAGATGGCTTTTATCCTTCGAGATGTCGGAGATCATTATGCTTCGCAAGAATCTTCTTTAGAAGCAAATGTCTACCTGGATAGTACAGACTTCAGCCACGCAACTTATTTAAGTTCCAATTATAATAACCTAGCTAGAACAACAAGTGCTTTAGGTGACGTAGAAAGTGCACTCAATTTTTATGATAAAGCTATTCAATATTCTACCGATTCATTGGATACCAAAGTGTTTTTTAATAATAAGGCAAAGACATTGTCAGATGTGGGCAGAGAGCGCGAAGCGTTGAAGATATATGAGCAAATATTGAAGAATAAAAACAAGAATAATAATGAATATGCACGATCATTAACAAACTATGCTGTCGAACGTGGAAAGTTGGATAAAAAGTACGATCCTTTAGCGGATCTTCATAGGGCATTACGGATTCGTTTGGCTAGGAACGATCAGTGGGGGATAAATTCTAGTTTTAATCATCTTACTTTGTATTATGAAGATAAAAGTCCAGATTCAGCGCTTCACTATGCAAAAATGCGATGCGACATAGCTACCAGACTCAAAAATCCTGATGAGCGGCTAAAAGCGTTGTATCAGTTGATAGCTGTTAGTTCCGATGACGATGCGAAGTCACTTTTTGATCGGTACAAAAAGCTAGGAGATAGTTTGCAAAGTGTACGGTCAAAGTCAAAAAATCAGTTTGCATTAATCCGTTACGAAGTGGAGCAGGATAAGTCCGCAAATCTTAAACTTGAAAAGGATATTAATGACAAACTGTACCGTATAAATATGCAAAGACTATTGACTATAGGGGGAGGCGTAATATTTGCTATCTTGGGGGGATTTGGTTATATATGGTACAATAGACGCAAACAAAGACTTTTATTGGAAAATAATAATCGTGTTAAAGAACATCAATTGAAGACCTCTAGAAAGGTTCATGATGTGGTTGCCAACGGATTGTATCGCGTTATGGCTGAGATTGAAAACCGCGATGATATAGATCGGGAAAGTATATTGGATCGGTTGGAAGGAATGTATGAAAAGTCGAGAGACATCTCTTACGAAGGTTATCTTTCGGACGGTTCAGACGTGCAGTTGTATCGTGAATCATTGGGGAATATGTTGCGTTCTTTTGCTACCGAAAATCGTAGGGTCGTTTTAGCTGGAATTGATTTGGAACTATGGGCTTCTGTGTCGGTTAATGTTAAAAATGAGATTGATCAGGTGCTTCAAGAGCTTATGGTAAATATGCGCAAACACAGCGAAGCTGACCGGGTTGTTGTTCGTTTTGAACAAACGACAGATCTTCTTCATATCTATTATACGGATAATGGCATTGGTCTGTCTTCAAATATTGTGTGGGGGAATGGATTAAATAGTATCGTCAATCGTGTGAAAAGTATAGACGGAAAAATCACATTTGTTAATGAGAAAGGGGGAGGAATGAAAGTTCATATTTCGATTCCTGTCCTTTAAATATCTATTGTATGTTTAAAAAGGTACTTATTGCCGAGGATCATGAAATAGCTAATATTTCGGTACAGAAGACACTACAGGAACTGGGAATTGCCGAAGCTAAATATGTGTATTATTGTGATGATGCATTGACTTGGATTCGTAATGCGATCCGTGATGGAGAACCGTATGATTTGTTAATTACCGATTTATCATTTGAAGACGATTATAATGCCCAGCATCTTTCAAATGGGGTCGATCTTATTAAAGCCGTAAAGCTGGTACAACCTCAGATTAAAGTTTTGGTTTTTTCTGCTGAAAATCGAAGTAGTGTAATTGATGAACTCTTTAAAAATTACGATATTGATGCCTATGTGCGTAAAGCAAGAAGGGATGCACAGCATTTGCGAGATGCTTTACAAAGCATTTTTAATAATCGAAAATATCAATCTCCTGATGTGAAGCAAGTTATGCGTGATCGAAAGACGCATGAATTTAGTGTGCTTGATATCGAGGTTGTTTCTCTTTTGTCTCAGGGAATACTGCAGAAGAATATTCCCCAATATTTACAGGAAAAGGGGATCAAGCCATCAGGTTTAAGCAGTGTAGAGAAGCGACTCGGTATGATGAAGGATTTACTCGGGTTCTCTAAGAATGAACAACTCGTTGCCTACTGTAAAGACATCGGGGTAATATAACATTTCTGGGGGCAAGAATTGATCTTAAAAGTCTTGTTCATGCCATAGAAATTCAATTGGTTAAAAAAATGTTAAATGCATTTAGAATTTGCCTTCTAGCTGTAAATTCGATGCCTTATGATAATTTGGATAGTTTGCTGTCCACTTTTATTACTACTTTCCAGTCCAATAGCTCAGTCATCCCCAACGGTACATGTTACGACATCGCACTTTAAACCTTTTAAAAGGTTACAGGCCGAGCAACAGACAGAATCTCCCTTTACGCAGCAATCTATTATTGAAGGTACAAGTGAAGTTGGTTTATTTTCTGTAGTAAAGAAATATTTGTCTTCACTGCACGTTTTCTTCTTGCTTGTTTACGGCGGACTGTTGATTCAATTTTTCTTTTTCTTCAAAAGAATGTTACCATTGTTTTACCATTTGGCTGTCCAAGCTCAAGATCGATACCTAATACAGCCTGTATTACTAATTTAGAATCCCCCTTCGCTGAGAAGAATGCCGCTCTTGGTATCTTTCGGTTTTTTTATCCCCTAAAGATATTTTTCAAAAGTTCACCCCCTATTCTCTGGTATGTGTTGGGCTATGGCTGATTTATATACAGGTATTTTTCTGGTAATCAAATAGTCTATATCGTGAGGGTGGGGTGCGAGGTGGAACTTGACGAAAATAAGACGGATTATTTTTAAAAAAAATAAAAATTAAATTACGATGAAAATCAATGCGTTTATTGTAATAGGCGCGATCTTATGGGGTTCTTGTGCGAGAATATGTATATCAGATCTGTTCACTAAAGAATATTGAGATATGAGCACAAGAGAAGGGGGCTCTGTAGCAAATTTATATGGATGAGGGACAATTTGTAAGTCAAGGGCAATTACTTTTTAAGATTGTGCCAACCTTGTATTAAGCGGAGTTTGAAAAGGCTAAAGCATAGGCTGATATGGCCGCGATCGAATTTCAAAATGCAGAAGCCCTATTGGCGAAGAATATCTTAGCCAATAATGAGGTTAAAATGGCGAAGGCAGAACTGTCAATTGCAAGGGCACATCCTTCATTTACGGAGATTCATACACCTTTTAGTGGTACAATAGATCGTATTCAATTGCGTCTAGGAAGCCTAATTGACGAAGGGCTGTTGTGTTAACCAATCTTTCCGATAATAGTCAAGCCAATAATGTTCCCTTATAGAGGAAATATTGAGTTGATCGAGAGTGAATTTGATAACGAAAGGGGAAGCTTTGCTTTTCGTGCGCGCTTTCCTAATCCGGAAGGAATACTGAAAAATGGACAAACCGGAAAAATACAAATGAAAGTTCCGCTAACCCTAGCAGTACTTGTATCATTGATCGGTACATTTGTGCTGATGCAAGTATTCGGCATCACCATCAACTTAATTACTTTGTTTGCTTTGGTGCTGGCAATAGGTTTTGTTGTTGATGATGCTATCGTCGTTGTTGAAGCTGTGCATGCGAAGATGGAGGCCGAACACTTATCTCTGCTCAAAACCACCAAAAAGGCGATTCGCGAAATTGCGGGAGCAATTATCGCCATTACCTTCTTCATGGTTTCGGTATTTATTCTCGTCGCGTTTATGTCGTGCTCTGTAGGCGTATTTTACCGCTAGTTTTCGATAACAGCGGCGACTTCCATTATCCTATCCGGTATTGTAGCATTGACATTACCCCCGTGCTCTGTGCTTTCTTTTGATAAATAATCACAGCAAAGAGCGAAAAATGTCCCCCTTGGATCGTTTTATCCTGGCATTCAATCATTTTTTTTGAGGAACAGCTGCGGCTCTATCAATCTGTTCTAGCAAAGATTGTCAATAAGGGTACTTGACCTTTTTGATTGTTTTACTTTTCAGTATCGAAACCTATTTTGATGACATCCTTCGCTTTTATTGCAGGATTGATTCCATTAATATTTGCTTGGGGGTACGGCCCGTGCTCGTCAGTTGCAAGCCTTGTATCAATTACGAGCAGGTAGTACTTAATGCTTATTTAGAGGTAGCCAATCAAATGTCGGGTATATCCAACTTACAGGTGGAGGTTGAAAAATAAGAAAAGCAGGTGCGGAGATATTGAACGATGCCATTGTGGTCTCCAAAGAGCTCTTTATTAGAAATAGAGCGGAATATCTTAAAGTGTTGACTACTCAGCGCGACATTTTGGAATCTAAATTGAATTTGTTTGAATTGAAAAAATCACAGTTTTTGGCCCCCATCAAAGTGTACAAAGCGGTAGGAGGAGGGTGGAAATAATAAATTTTAAAGAAAAGCGTCTGCTTTACGGGTTCCCGTAAACGCAGTCTTTGGGAGTTCTTACCTTTGTAATCGTAAAATATGGTATAGCATGTAGATGCATGATTTGGACATGATTTACACACAAACACAGCAGACGGCCATGAGCATATTCTTTGATTCAAACATTACATTCCTTTTGAGAGAAGGATCTATTACCAATTCCATCATAAAGATGAAAGGAATATGCAACCTGTTGACTCAACAATCTGAAAGCTTCGGTGACCTAGAGCGATCGATTTATTTGAGTCAACAAGAACATGGTTGTTACCAAGTCTTAGACAATTCTTCGGATTTATTATTGGGCCTGTATATGACATTACGCAAGTTATTTCCAAGTTCTTCTCATTTTGCTGGATTGGTATTCAAGGGGAATGAGAAGTTTAGTCTTGAAGATATTTTGGAAGGGAAATCCAATTATGAACAGCTGCGAAATGTGGTGTATGAATGCGATAGTTTTTTGGAATTGGTGCTATCCGGTATGGAGAAGCGGCAAAGAATGAGGCAACAGGTCTTGGAATTGTGTGCTCAGCTTCGATTTAATATTAGAGTATGCCCCTAGGCATAATCAACCTTTTTTTGCTTAACTTCGATTATCTCGAACAATCGACAAAGTTAATAAACAGGAGCAATATCAGATTTGGGCGTATAAAATTTGCTTGATTTGATATTTAATGTTAATTTAGTTCATGATGAACATTAAGCAATTAGACAAAACCTTTTTTTAGCAACGTTTTAATACGATAGTTATAGGGAGTTTAAAACTTCATATTAACTTAACATGTGATCCAATTAAAAAGGATAATTTTGTGTTTTTACTAATTTCTGACTACTGGGGCGGTCCACTCGACAGAAAATTAGCGAAAAATATGAAATTAATTACTTTAAAAAAACCTGAAGTAAAACATATAGGCTTTGCGCCATTGTGTTTTCTTATCGGTATGACATGCGCATTTTCGTCCTGCAATAAGGAAGATGGAAAGGGAATGCTGATAGATGGAATAATGGTGTCCGAAACAGAGACCTTCGAAGAGAAAGCCGGACAGTTGATTTGGAAGGCCGAAGGAGGATTTGACACTTTATATGTAGCGAGCAACAGCGCTTTGCAACTTTCTTTTGAAACCAATGAGACCAATAACTGGTTAAAGGTGGAAAAGGTGGAAGCTATCGCAGGTACAAACAAATCTCGTGTTATCTTGGGCGTGTTGCCTATGGAAAAAAGCTATAAAAGACGTGTCGGTGTACTCAATATAAATAACAGAGATGCTTATTCTGGGGTATTTATTCGGTTGAACCAAGGGTATAATACGCGTATTGAGGAAAGCTTTGCCTGGTTGAAATTTGGTTCAGGCTCACCGCTAGATTTGAGTAAAGCTGTTCCTATGGCACTATGGAGTACAGCACAGAAGCAGGTCGGTTGGACGAGTTCAAATACAACATCTACTTTAGGGATGAACGGTTATCTGCTGTTGGGTACGGCCGACCAAGGTAGTAGTTTATATTCACCGATATTTCCGGGCTTAGAGAAAGACAGCCTGTTATTACTGACCTTTGACGCTGTTGGATACGTTTCTAAAGAAGGTGTTAAGGACAGAACTAAGCTTACGGTAAAGTTGAATGGAGCCGAGTTTGAAGATGGTAAAACCAGCAAGATGGTCACTTTGGCCCATTACGATTACGAATCTGCACTTCTATTGAGCAATATGTGGGAAATCGGACGGTTTTCATTCGTAGTAAAAAAACCGAGCCTTATGCCAGCAGCATCGACAATACAGTTACAGTTTCAGACAGGAGATCATCAAGAGGATGCTGCCAATAGAGTTTTTATTGATAACATCAACTTATATACTACTGACCAATATAAAACGATCAAGAAGTAATAACGAAACAATTTGTTAATCATTAAATAACTTGAAGGATATACAAAATCATTTAGTTTGTGCAGCCATTAGGGCATCGGATGGTACATTATAATGTAAGTAATGAACGGTATTTTAGAAGGTGTTGAATTTGAGCAATTTATATTAGGAGATGCTAAGGCCTTTCAAAAAGCTTTTGACTTCTATTTTCCGATTATCTTCCGTTATGCCTTAAGCAAAGGGACGGAAAAGGAGGATGCGGAAGATATTGCTCAGGAAGCATTTACCCTTTTGTTTCTGCACCGTGATAAAGTTCGGACTTCGAACGACCTTTATCCTTATTTATACATTATTACCAAGAGACTGTGTATATCCTTTTTTAGAAAAAAAATAAGCGGAGCGAAGACTGTTCAGGAAGCATCTTTTGAATGGTCTTCGATTTCTCTGCATTTAGAGCAGAAAATTAATTTTGTGGAACTAAATTGTATTCTCCAACAAATTATTGCGACGTTGCCACCCCAGCAACAGGAAATATACCGCCGGTTTAAGTTGGAAGACGAGCCCCAGCAAGATATCGCTGAAAGTATGGGGATCTCACGGCATACAGTCAAAAACCATTTGCAGGTTGCAACAAAGCTAGTACGCCTCAAGCTACAGAAAATCTATTTTTTCTTATTTTAGGTATTATAAGTTTTCTTTAAAAAAAACACATTTAGGACTAGTACATTTCTTTTTGACTTTCGTTTATAAGTATAAATTGACAACGATTGGATAAGAAAGAATTATATGCGTTATTAAAGCAGTATCGTGCTGGAACGCTCGATATGGAGAATCTCTCCCGATTACGTCACTTCCTGGA
Source organism: Sphingobacterium sp. xlx-96 (assembly GCF_011007365.1). GTDB lineage: Bacteria > Bacteroidota > Bacteroidia > Sphingobacteriales > Sphingobacteriaceae > Sphingobacterium > Sphingobacterium luzhongxinii. The sequence goes on from NZ_WFKM01000001.1 coordinate 614,680, forward strand.
TACAGAAGAAGGACGTTGTATGTTGTCTGAAACATGGGATGATAAATTTGAACCGCCACATTATGTAGAGGATGACTTTATTCAATCTCGTGTTTTTCAAAATATAACAGATGACCAACGTATTAAGCCGATACTTTACCCGCATAAATCCTTTTTTAGAAATAGCTGGTATAAGATAGCTGTGGCAGCAGCATTTCTCCTGTTTGGCGTGGTAGGGGCGCTTTGGTGGTATACAAACGATACCGAAATGGAAAACCGTCTATCTATACAGCCTACTGATACAATTCTACCAGGGAGTAACAAAGCGCGGATTCAATTTGAAGACGGTAGCTTTATAGAGTTAGACCAAATTACCACCGATACCGTTTTGGCGGATAAAGGATTACATATCTTCAAGCGTGCGGATGGAAGCGTAAGCTATGCCTATGATGACAACGGTGCCACTCAGAAAGAACTGTATAATACGATTGTAACTCCTAGAGGTGGAGAATATAGCCTGACGCTTCCAGATGGCTCTAAAGTTTGGTTAAATGCCGCCACCAAACTTAAGTATCCGCTGAAATTTGCAAAAGACAGTAGGACCGTGGAGCTAGAAGGAGAGGCCTACTTTGAAGTGGCTAAGCAAAAAAGTGAGCATACTGCTGTGCCTTTCTATGTATCGAGTGGCACGCAGAAAATAGAGGTTTTAGGTACCCAGTTTAATGTCAATACATACGGCTCTACCTATAAAACTACACTGATAGAAGGCCGTATAGCTATGCATTATACGGGTATTGCCAAAGCGAAGATTCTTACTCCTTCCCAACAGGCTCTTCATTCGGTAGCTACGGGTGCAAATACCGTGCAGGTGGTAGATCCTAATTACAGCATTGCTTGGCGTTCGGGAAAGTTTGCTTTCGACAACGTATCTATCTATGAAGTGATGGATGAGATCGCGAGATGGTATGACGTAGAGGTGGATTTTGAAGGCGATATGTCTCAAGTTCGATACTCGGGGAGTATATCAAGATTTGAAAAATTTGAACAATTGTTACAATTAATAGAGTGGACCGACCTAGTAACATTTAAAGTGCATGGAAGGAGGATAACTGTCATGAAATAATGCTACGCAAGCCTTAGCATATAAAAAAGCAGGAACGTTGGAGCCGTCCCTGCAAGATATGCCAAAAGGCATTTTTGGATTGAAACTGAATGTATTATTACTCTCAACCTATTAACAAATGTATGAAAAAAAAAGGTTAGGGGCATGCTATGCCTTTAACTTACCTAAATTGAAAATTCCATTGTATATGAAATTGACATGGATTCTGATTTTAGTAGCCTCCATGCACCTTAGTGCGAGTACCTTTGGGCAAAAAATTACGCTAAAAGGGAAGAATGTTCGCTTGGCCACTCTATTGAAAGATTTTGAAAAACGTAGCGGGTACACTGTATTCTATGCGCAGGGAATCCTACCTAATCGTACGATTGCCAATGTTGAATTGGTGGATAGGGAAGCGCTAGAATTACTACGGCAATTACTGGGACCTTATGAGTTGGATTTTAAGCGCAAAGAACGGAGTATAGTGCTATTGCCAAAGCAGGATGAAAAAGAGATTGTAAACGCGAGTGGGGCAATTATTCAACGACAGATTCTAAAAGGTGTCACCAAAATGGGTATAGGAGCGGTATTGGCCAATGTCACTGTACGCGATAAATCTACCGGTAAAATAACCCGTACTGATGAATCAGGAGCATTTAGTCTAGAAGTGACCCTTCCCACGGTATTGGAGTTTTCTCTTTTGGGCTTTGATAAAAAAGAGGTCAACGTAAGTAGTATCGCGGCACTTCAAGTGGTATTGACGGAAAAAGTCACGGATATGGAAGAAGCTGTCGTCATTGGTTATGGACAAGTTAAGAAAAAGGATTTAACAGGCTCAGTTGTAAATATTAAAATGGAAGATGTTAAAGATGCACCTGTACTTTCTGTCGATCTGGCGTTACAGGGGCGTGTACCTGGGGCCGAATTTACGGCAACTACAGGGGAACCAGGTGCAACGACATCAATCCGTATACGCGGTACCCGGTCTATAACAGCTAGTAATGAGCCTCTTATTGTTGTCGATGGTGTAATGGATGCGGTGAGCAGCCTGACGGATATTAATACCTCCGATATTGAATCCATATCTGTGTTAAAGGATGCGTCTGCTACGGCAATATATGGTACGCGTGGTAGTAATGGCGTTATTATTGTCACGACAAAACAAGGGAAGTCTGGAAAGGACAATATCACCTTGCGAAGTACTGTCGGCTTGTCTCAGCTGCCTAGAAAGTTAGATATTATGAATGCCTCGCAATATGCGCAGTATCGTAATGACTATGCTTTGTTTACATCGGCTGATCCTTACGGCGATATTACGATCAATTCTCCTATGTCGGCCTATCCTTATCCTGACCCTTATTCACTAGGGAAAGGTACGGATTGGGTGGACGAAATAACACGTATTGCTCCCTATCACACCCACAATCTTTCTCTATCTGGTGGAAGGGATAAAAGTAGTTACTACGCTTCTATTGCTTATGATAATACACAAGGTATTATCCAAGAGAGTGGCTTGGGGCGTTTTACAGGACGATTGAATCTCGATTATCAGCTTTTTCCATGGATGAAAGTGGGATTGAAGTATAGTTATACGAAGCGAGATGAAAATAAAAATCTGGTAACTATAGGGGGGACGAATTGGTGGAGTGGTGCAATTTATTTGAATCCGATGATCAAGGTTTATGATAATTTTAATGATCTGTGGTATTCTGGACAAAAGTTCAATTCACCCCGATCTATCCTTGATTCAGATGTGATAAATAATATCAAGCATGATGGCATTACCAATACAGGATATATTGAAATAGAACCTGTAAAGAACTTAAAATTGAATTCGCAGTTGACTTATTATTCCTATGGACGTCACAGCTTTCAATATGAACCAGGAAGCTTACCGGCTAAGGCAGATAATGAGGGAGGTATGGCGTATAGAGGCGAGTATACACAGAGCAATCTGATGAGTCAGACGACTTTGAACTACCTGAAAAAATGGGATGATATTCACCATTTTGATTTTACAGCCGGTTTTGTGGGTCAGAAGATTACGGATGATAACCTCACGCTACGTGGAGAGGGATATCAATCCGATGCCATTCTTTGGAACAATATGAATGCGATTCCAGATAAGGAAAATTATGTCGGTGGGTCGGGGAACACAAGTAAGACTTCAATGTCCTATTTAGCACGGGCTAACTACAATTATAAGAGCAAATACTACCTCACGGTAACAGGACGTAGAGATGGAGCTTCCAACTTCGCAAAGAATGAAAAATGGGCGTTCTTTCCTTCAGCAGCATTAAAATGGACAGTAAGCAATGAGGATTTTTTAAAAGATTCAGAATGGATCAAAGACTTTTCAATACGAGCGAGTGCTGGACGTACAGGGAATGATGGTATCTCTTCTTATCGGTCTTTGGCGGCCCTTTCCTCGTCAACTAGTGGTTACCTTTTTAATGGTTCCCAGCCTGTTGCGTTTTACCCATCCCGTCTAGCATCGGAAGAGTTGTCTTGGGAAAAAACCGATATGTACAACGTGGCTACAGATATTGTGCTATTCAACAATAGAGTGAATATGACGTTCGAGGCGTATCTGTCTTATACAAAAGACCTATTGCTTGATGTTCAGACACCGAGACACACCGGATACGCTACTCGGTTTGCAAATATCGGAAGAACCTCTAATAGAGGACTCGAGTTTAGTATAGAGACACGAAATATGCAAAAAGATAAGTTCTCATGGTCGAGTACATTTTCTATCTCGCATAATAAGCAGAAGGTAGATGATATCGGTCACTATGGTTATGTAAGTGCATATTCGGCATCCGGTAATAACAGTTATATGATGTATGGTTATGTGAAAGATTATCCATTGAACGCCTTGTGGGGATTCCAGTACGCAGGTACATGGAAGTCGCAGGAAGAAATCGATAGAAATAAAATAACAAAATCTTATGTCTCGGCTTCAGCTCAGCAGTACCGCTTAGGTTCAGCTCGTTATATCGATTCTAATCACGATGGTGTATTTAACGAAAATGACCTGATCTATCTCGGCAATGCCGATCCATTGGTTCATGGAGGTTTACAAAACAACTTTAGGTACGATAAGTGGACGCTTGGAGTCTTTCTAAATTACTCGTTGGGAGGCAAGATCTATAATATCTCCGAGCAATGGATGGGAAATGGAAGCAATTTTGCCAACCAGTATACCTATATGTTAGATAGCTGGCACCCTGTTCGTAACCCAAATTCTGACTTACCTCGGGCTGGTTCGGTCGATAATATAGCTTCAAGCCGTATGGTTTATGATGCTAGTTTTTTGAGACTTAAAAGTGTATCGATAGGGTATACATGGGATTTGGGTAAACTGACCAACAACAAATTAAGAGATGTACAGTTTGGGCTTGCAGGAGAGAATCTATTTGTTTGGAAAAAATACAATGGATTCGATCCGGACGTCTCATCCTCGAGCAATACATCGACTTTAAGAAGGGTTGATATTGGAGCTTATCCGAAGCCCAGAACTATCGTGGGCAGTATTCAAATAAGGTATTAAATCAAAAAAGTTTATAAATGAAACGTCTATTTATATTTTTTATTAGCAGTTTACTCTGGACAGGGTGTTCTATAGACGAGGAGCCTACGTCTTTTGTGAATACAGATAATTATTACTTAACAGAGGCACAGTGTATTTCTGGTCTCAACTCTACCTATATTCCTCTAAAAACGATTTATTCATATACTTATCTAATTGCGACGGAAGGTGTCACAGATCTGATGTATATCGCATCGGGTACGCTCGATGCGCAATTGGATATATCGCCTGCTTTGCCTCGTTTTGGACAAAATATGTGGAATCTAGGTTATCAGGGTGTAATGTACTGTAATTCGATTATAGCGGGGATTAAACGTTCGCCGTTACCCGAAGAGACCAAAAATAGATTGTTGGCCGAAGGGATGGTGATGCGTGCTTATTATTATTGGTTCCTGACCTCAACATTTGGCGATGTACCTTTTTATACGGAAGATGTAGCAAATGCTGAGGTGTTGGATAGGATCTCCAAAATGGGCAGAATGCCGGCAGTAGCGACACGAGATTATTTGATTGCCGAACTAGAGGAATATGTTCCGCACCTTGCACAGGTACGCACCAATGATGTACCGGGGAATCGCTCTGGAGCTGCCATGGGATGGATGCTGATCGGCAAGCTCGCTCAATGGAATAAGAAATGGGATGTGGCGCGAGATGCCATGGATAAGGTCGAAGCTATTTATGGGGACTTCAACAAATACCCGTTGGCGGATATTGCCCTGAAAAACAAGAATATTCTGGAGTCCATTTTTGAGGTGCAATTTACTTATTCTGAAACAGGGTTACAGGTGACGACAAACTCAGGAGCTATATGTATGCCTACACGCAGTACGGGAGCTATTTATGATGGTGTAGAGATACCTGAACTCGGTTCTACTTCTACAACCTGGTCACCTCTTCGGCCCAATAATTTCTTTTTTCAAAGTGTGATGCGCCGGGGCGGTGAGGATTTGAGAACAAATCTTAATATGGCTTGGGAATACAAAGGGGTAGCATTTAAGAGCACGGCTACAAGACCTTGGTTAGGAACTAAATTCTGGACATATAACATGTATAATGTTGCTGACGGAAATAATCAGCGTGTATTTCGATATGCCGATGCATTATTGATGCAGGCCGAAAATTATATGGAGCTTAGAAATCAAACAGACGCTATCAAATACCTAAATATGGTGCGTAATAGGGCTGGACTAGCAAACTACGAATTTAAGAACTGGGATCTGTTGAGAGAAGAGATTCAAAAGGAGAGAGGTCGGGAATTGCTTGGTGAGTATCAACGCAAGTATGATTTGGTACGATGGGGGATATGGTATCAAGCTACGTATGACTACACCGATTATGCTGCATTGAAAAATAATATGTTGCCTTGTCATGAATACTATCCTATCCCTGACATTGAAGTCGTGAAATCAGGAAACAATTTGGATAACAAAGCTTATGAATTTTATGGAAAAGGTTAATATACATATAAAGATGAAGAGGTTTAGGTTACCCACTTTTCTAGGGATACTTTTCTTCTCGGTCCTGTTACTAGTGATGGTCTCCTGTAAAGATAAGGAAGAGGTTGAGCCTATAATTGAGGTGCCTGGCCCCGAAGAATTGAATTTGCCTGATACGCTAAAAGTAATCAGTTACAATATTCTGGAGGGAATGAAAAATGATAAAGCAAACAATTATAATAAGTTCGTGGAATGGATCAAGTCCCAAGCTCCCGACGTGTTAGCTTTACAAGAGGTCAATGGTTTCAATCAGAAGGAGCTGGAAAAATTAGCTAAGAGATATGGACATAATTATGTGATTACGAATCCTAAATCTACAGATAATTACCCAGTAGCTTTAACGTCGAAGTATCCGATCGAATCGAGGCGTCGAATCACCATGAATGTGTCGCACGGGGCTATTTTTGCAAGACTTAAAAATACAGACTTAAATATTGTCGTTACCCATTTTTGGCCGCAGGCTTATTGGAAGACCGTCGGTGATAATCTGGGAAATGACTATCGTTTGCAGGAAGCTAAGATTGTGTTGGACAGTACGATTCGGAAGTTCGCAGCAGAGAAGGATTGGCTGTTTATGGGTGATTTTAACTCTGTATCGCGTCGAGATTATGCTCCTTCTGTAACGACTAACAATTATTGGGCAATAGATGAAATCATGGGTGCGGGATATATTGATGCTATCCATTACTTACATGGCAATAAAGAAGATGGCAGTGCCAAGTATGATTTTCAATACCCGGGGAGACGAATCGATTTTATATTCGGAACGGAGCCGATATTGAAGAAAGTGACTAAAGCTATGCCTATCTATGATGAGTTTACTAAGGTGTATTCAGATCACCCCCCTATGATGTTTCATTTACTACTCTAGTATTTTAACGCTCGAATAATACAAAAATGAATAAGATAACAATATATAACATGTTTATCCATAGAAGTCTCGTACTTATTCTTTTGACCCTTTTGATGGGGTGTGAGAGAAAGTTTGATTTGGGACTTTCATTGTCTGTCAATACCAACGAAATGCACCTCGAAGCCACGGAGGGAAAGACAAAGATTATGGTATATGCGGATGGTGACTGGAATGTTTCGATCAAAGAAGATGCGGATTGGCTGGCATTGGACCGTATGTCGGGGACGGGGAATTCGGATATCCTATTTTCCTATTCCCAGAATTTTGGTGTATCCCGTTCTGTTACATTAGTGATATCAAAAGGTAAGGAGAAACAGGAAGTAAAGATAATCCAAGCTGGGTTAAATGCTGCGTTCCGCTTTTCGAAGTCAAAATATACGATCACCAGGAATCCCTTTCAGATTAATCTACCAATTGTAAATGACTTGAAGTCTAATGTCAAAAATATAAAGATAGATTATCTCTATGATGATGAGACATCAGAGAAATGGATTACTGAAGCTTCATTTACAGATAATGGATTCCAATTTAAAGCCTTGGAAAACAACGCAGGAAGAAACCGTACAGTAAGGGTATACCTAACGGTTATAGACGGATTTGATAAGGAGTATACTGTATTCACAGATGTAGACCAATCTTTGCAGGATCCTGTATTGGTATCCCGCAAGCAGGTGTCTGTGTTGACAAGGAATGCGAAGATCGATACGGTTATCGTTAAAGGGAATGTCGGTGCATTGTTTCCCGACTTTGCACATGAAATCACGTATGAACAGGGAGTAGATTGGATTGAAAAGGTAGAATTAGCAAATGATAGTTTATTGATGATTGCTGTTCGGCAGAATAATTCTGGTGAAAGACGCACCGCTCGAGTGCAGTTGACCTACACGAACAATGGCACCAACTATATCAATTTCCTTCACCAGATCGAACAGTCAGCAGATGACTTTGAATACTTAACAATGGAGGACCTGAAAGCATTGATTCCAACAGAGAAAGGGGAAGTCAGGCTTAATACGCCACTCCAGGTTTTAGAGGCTTTTGTAATCTCCGATGCAGCGAATGCAAATATGGAGTTGAACCCCAATCAGTCATTCAATGCTATTGATTACGATGAATCGCTTAAAACTGCCTATGTGCAAAACGGACAAGGAAGCTCTGGTATAAGATTGAAATTTGCCACTAAAGGGGCGAATACCTTGAAACGTTATAGTAAAGTGACTCTTTCTGTAGATGGTTTAGTATTGCTGAAAGAATCTAATCCAACACGCTATACCATCAAAGGGCTCGTCGCGGGTAGTGTTGTTAAATCGGAAGCCGGTACTGCAACTAGCCTACCGACAAAATCTAAAGCGATAGGTGAATTAAACGACAGTGATATGTATACTTATGTCACGTTAAAGAATACCAGCATTTCGGTGCCTTATGGTAGTTATGTCAATGTAAATATGGGGTATGCAGCTATCTTTAACTGGAATCAGGCTGGGACGACTACGCCTTATGTCGATGCCGTGCCGACAGCCATTTATGATGACCAAGGCAGTAGCCTGAAGGCGGTAGTAAATGTTGCTGCTTCGTGGAGCCGCAGTACTTTGCCTACAGGATCAGGAACATTTTCTGGTATTATCGTGCATCACAAATTGATTAAGTATGGTTATGGAGACGGTGAAATTGGTCGTTATTCGATCCGACCCGTAACGCAATCCGATATTAAGCTCAATGGAACAGAAAAGGCTAATACTATAGTCGAATGGAAATGGATGAATCCAAGCAATCTCTCTGCCAACGGAACTATTCAGAAAAGTGGAGATAAGATCCTGCCTGCAGTTGGTAGTGGTGAGATGGGATGTACAGTAGCGGGGGCGGCTTCTTCGGTGGGTGCGCACCCAATCTTCCATACTGATCCGACTTCTAAAGCTGTGCCAAGCTCTGCAGCCCAATTTAATACGAAGTGGTGGAACGCTACGACAAATAAGGGTGAAGGCTTTGTCTTCAAATTCTCGACAGCTGGTATAAGTGCAAGACAGTTGCTTTTCAATTTCAGCCAAGGTGGAGGATCGGGAACAGCTGCAACTTTGAATGTGCCAACTTACTGGGAGATTGCTTACTCTTTAGATGGTGTCAATTACAGCGTACTTCCGAATTCTACTTATGGCATCCGTCCGCTGGCGGGTTGGGGGCTAAACCATATGTATACGGCGAATGGTCTGAATACGTTTACCTTCAAATTGCCGAATGAGTTATTGGGCAAAGCAAACGTTTATGTTAAGTTACAAGCTCAGAAGGATGTCTGTGGAGCGGATTCGCCAAATGGTGCAGAGAGTGGAAAAATTACAGCGTCATCACCGATAGTAACTGTACGCTTGGGAGCAGTCGCTGTTAAATATATACCTTAATATTAAGATAGAAAGATGGTCAGATTACAATATATTGCTGCTTTTTGCTCATTGTTGTTAGCTTTAGCATGCAAAAAAGATGATGCAGAATATCTCAAGTTTTCAGAACTTGGGGCTGCAAAAAAAGAGTATACAATTCCGGCTACTGCTGGTCAGCTGGAGATTAAAGTGTTGTCCAATGGGAACTTTGAAGTGGTATTACCACAGGAACAGTCTTGGTTAAAGCTAAGTAATACTAAAATGAAGGGAGACACCAGCTTCCTATTGGATCATGAAGCTAACGTTGGATTTCCGCGTAAGTCTGTAGTTGCGCTGTATGCAGCAGAAAGCGAGCGTTATGATACCGTCATGGTTAAACAAAACGGTACCATACAGCCTGTATTGAATTTTCCAACCTTGAATACAACAGTATTAGGTGACGGAGGAGCGGTAGTCGGCAAGCTAAAAACCAATATTCCGCTGGAGGATATGACCATAAAGGTTATTTATCCTACACCGGACGCCGAAGCTTGGTTAAATGAGGATTTCGCATACGATCCTAATACTGAAAATTTTAGCTTTACAGTCAAACCGAATACTTCGCAGACAGAGCTGCGCAATGTACAGGTTCGCCTTTCTTACAAAGACGGTTGGGATATCGAACATGTGTCTACGCTATATCTGTTGCAGGCAAATGCACAGAACAAGTTCGGGACCCAAGCAGATTTTCCAGAGGTACGGGTATGGGCTGGAGAGAAGATAACTTCTGATTTGTTTATCGAAGGGCATGTGGTCAGTGATGCTGGTAATCCAAACGTGGGGGATGCTCCTCAAACGACGCCAACAGCCATTAACTATACGCAAAATGACCGTACAGTATATGTGCAGAGTTTGGATGGACGCTACGGCTTTCGTATCATAACAAGTACGCCTGCGGACAATATCTTCAAGAGATATGGTAAGGTGCAGATTCTGTTAAAAGGTGTTGGAGTAGAACGCGAGGCTAATCCAAACCGTTACACGCTAACAGGTGTAACATCGACGATGGTGATGAAACAGGAGGAAGGCACTTTCAGTCAGCTTGCAGTTAAGCAGAAGTATATGAAAGACCTTACAGATGACGATCTTTATACCTTTGTTACCTTGAAAGATGTGGAGTTTCCGATCCGAAAGGGTTCCTTTACACCGATCAATGAAGGTTATTCTACTTTATTCGCGGCACATCGAATCGGTAAATACCCTTTGCTGATGCGTGATAAAAATGGAGATGACTTCTTTACGTTAACGAATACGCGTACCAGCTATCGTAGAGATGGCAGTATGTTACCTTCTGGATCAGGGACAATTTCTGGTATCATTGTGCATGAAAAGTTCACACGATTTGAGTATCAAGATGCGAATTTGGAGCAAGATTATGGAAATATCGGAAGATATCAGATCCGTCATTTGACTAAAGAGGATATTAAAATCAATGCTGCATTGAATAGTGGTTTTTCTGAATTGCTTACCGAGTATCAATATCCGAATATTACGAATGGTATCGCCTTACCTACGCTAGGTAACAATGGTAGCATAACCTTTTCTATGAATACGGTGAGCCTAGGTAGAAATTTAGATTTTAGTTATCTGGGACCTGTCGGGAAAGAGAATTTAGGAAATACAAATCAATATGGAAATGGTGTGTTGACAGGCTCAGGCAGTAAACAGAATACGGAAGCTAACACTAACTCTGATGGTAAAGGAGCTGTGACCAATGCTGCAATTACGGCTAACAATACATGGTGGAATTATGAAAAGAATAGAGGAGAAGGATTTGTGATAGATTTTTCTACGCTGGGAATTAATACAAGTCAGCTTTCACTACAATTTACCGTAAATAATCTTGTGGGGGGGACTGGAAAAGGGGCTCCGCGCTATTGGAAAGTAGAATGGTCTGAACATGGTAATATGGACGGTACTTGGACCAAAATAAAGAGTTATACGGTTCCGGATGCTCCTTTATTTGCAAATACCAATATACACCAGCTAGCAGCGTACAAAAATATTAATGTCAAGCTTCCATTGGCAATGTTAGGGAAATCAAAGGTATATCTTCGATTGGTTGTCGAAAAGAACCTCGCTTCTGATGGAAGCAGTTATGCAAGTGAACCGTTGTCTGTGGCAACAACAACAGGGATAGGTTATTTAGCTATTCGCTATAATAAATAAAGATATGATAAGAAAGATTACAGGATTGTTTGGACTTTGTGCATTAACTTGTACTACAGCTTTAGGGCAATTACAGCATAACTTACCCCTACGTATAAAAGTAGGGGTGTATAACTTAGGACACTTTAATCAAGGTCGATTAGGCGGATTTCAGGGAGATGGGAAGATGATGCAAGCAGAATTGTTCCGCTGGAAAAGCTGGATTGGCGAACAGGGGCTTGATGTATTTGCTGTAAATGAATGGAATCGCTATTTCGATAAAGATAGTACCGTAGTAGCCGAGGAGGCTTTGTTGAAACCGTTCTATAAAAACGTCTATTTTGGGAAGGAGAATAAGTGGATTTATAACGGTATCGCAACGAACTATACCTTGGAAAATATACGCCAAGAGAAGTGGGATGGCGATTATTATGCTGTGTTAGGTGATCTGAAAGTGGGAAATAAGACTATTACAGTTATATCTTCACATATTCCTTGGCAAAAGGAATGGCATAACAGTTCGATTGATGCGCTATTGACTGAGTTAAAGAAGTATGAATACTTTATCTGTATGGGGGACATGAATGCTGCTGATAAGGTGCAGTTGAAGTTTACAGAAGCTGGCTTTAATATGGCGAATGGGGGTGTACAAGGCTGGTTCGGTACTGCGGTAGGTACAAATGCTGCTGAAGGTCGGGTTGGAGCTGTACCTAACAGGAGTATCGATAATATCGTAACGAGTAGCAACATTAAAATAATGAATGTATCTGCTCCATTCACGCACTTGAATGATTTGGATCATCTCCCAATCTTAGCGGATTTAATCGTTACTTGGTAACATTACGACGGGCTGTCTTTTTCGAGACAGCCCGTTTTATATCTTGCCGAAAATAGCGTATATTCAGTGTCAATGACATTAGCCCCATAGAAAGAAGATGATCGCGCCTGAAGTTAAAAATCCGGAAGATATCCCTGTTTTATTCGTTGAAGCCTGGAACTTACGTCGAGCTGATTATATCGCCGATTTATTTGAAGAAAATGCTGATTTTATTAATGTGGTCGGTATTTGGTGGGACAATCGGGAGGCTATTCGTAAAGCCCATGACTACGGATTGAAAGTGATTTTTAAGGATTCTTTATTGAAATTGGGAAAAGTAAAAGTAAAGTATCTTTCTGAAGATATCGCCGTGGTACATGCTCGGATGCAACTCTCAGGACAGACCGATTTGCACGGTAAGGCAGGTGCTCGGAATAATATATTTCTTTTTGTCGCTCGAAAACAGACAAAGGGCTGGTTATGTGTCTCGGCACAAAATACAGATATCGTAATTGGAGCGGAAACACATATCAAACGCGAAGATGGCACGCTACAGGCAGTAGATTATAGAAAAAGGAGTTAAGCCAAGACGGAAGCGTTCGATTGTCTAGATATTTAGATCTTGCATTGCGGGCATATTGATCTCTTTGACACAGCTTGCATTAGAGGTCTGTGTTATAAATCGAAGGGCATTGATGACATCCGCAAGGGGAATAAGTTCTTCATTGTTTTGTTCATCTTCAACTGTAGCTAAATATCCTAGATTCAAAATGGATACCCCGATTTTATAAGGGCGTAGATTCTCTCTTAATGCATGTATCATTCCTCTTAAGGCGAATTTAGTAGCAGAAAACGCTACTTCCTTACCGTTATGGTTGTCCAGTCCCCATGTAGAACCGATCAAAATCACTTTAGCATTGTTAGCTTGTTTCAGGTTAGCAATGACCGATTGTATCGTCAATAGGCAGGATGTAATATTTGTGTTTATAATAGAGACTATTTCGGATTCGGACACATGCTCGAAATCGTAATCTGTTGAAAAAGCCTGTTCTTCCCAGATACCAACATTATATATGAAGTAGTCTAGTTTCTGATTCTCCAGCTGCTCTTTTAGGATTTGTGCGGATATAGAAGGATTGGATAGGTCCATCGAGATCCACTTCATGTTCTTCTGGGTGTCTAAATAATCGGGTTCACTTCTTGAAACACCGAATATGGTATCGGCTGTATCGGGTAGCTGTTGCGTTATTGCTTTTCCGAGTCCTTTACTCACACCAAAGATTAAATATGTCTTTTTATCCATGTCTTCTAATTTGAAATTAGCATCAATCTCTCGTTAAATCTATTTTATATCTCATAATCCCTTTTTATTAAAGGAAACTATTTCGCTTTTTCAACAATTAGGATTTTATTGCTGCCTTTTTCGACCCCAATGTTTAGGCTATCGCGTTGTGTTAAACTATTACGTAGTAAAAAAAGATAATTTTCAAGTTCTTTGTGCTGCTCTTCTAACCAAAAGGAAGAAGCCATAATACCGATCTGTATCCTATAGACGGAGTCCCCTTGAGGTTCAAGTTGTTCGATTACTTGATCATTATACCATACAAGATCTTTTTTTTCTTGGCGTGTGTCACAAGACAGTAGGAAAAAACCTGATACGACGAGCAAGAGCATATTTTTAAGCATACCTTCTAAATTAGAATCGAATTTACATTTTTAGTCGAATTTAAAAGGAATAATAGAACTGGTTTTTTATCTGTGCTCTTTACTATTAATGTCTTATGATATGCGGTACAAATCTACTTTGATCTGTTGTGATCGGCATATCTGATTCTCTAAAGGATATACCACAGGATTCTTGTCCGATTACCCAGCTACCTATTATGGCGAATCCAGTATCCTCCCGATGTAAGGAGGCTAGTTCTTGGTAAATATATCCTTCTTCGCCGTATTCACCTTCCGTAGAATAGATCATCTGTTTATCGTAGTACATCTCGATATTAGCCCCCTCTCTAGAGAGAATAGGCTTCTTTACAAAATGCTTTAAATAGTCTGGCTCCTTAAAGTAGGCGGCAAGCAGGTTGGGGTGATTGGGAAATAACTCCCACAGGATGGGCAGTATCGCCTTATTGGATAACAACATCTTCCAAGAAGGTTCGATCCACTGTGTCTGATTGAGATCATTAATTACATGTACGCCAAAATCTTCACGAACCATCCATTCCCAAGGATACAATTTGAATATAGATTGAATAGATTCGCCTTCTAAATCTACAAAATCGCGCCCTGTCCAGCCGATATCATCTATATAGATTAGCTTGGTCTGTAATCCTGCCTGGATTGCTGTATCCCGAAGGTATTCTATATTTGTTAGATCTTCTAGGGTTTCTTTTGCACAGGAAAAATGCAAAATATCCCCTTTAAGATAAGGTTTTAGTTCGCCCCAGCTGTTTATCAATTGTTCGTGAATGCTGTTGAATTGATCAGTGAGCTCCGGAAAGTAATGTTGTTTCCAATACCATTGCACTATGCCGGTTTCAAACAATGAAGTTGGTGTATCGGCATTGAACTCTAACATTTTCAATGCGCCACTCGTCGTATCGTAAGCGAAGTCAAATCTACCGTAAATGGAGGGTTCATCATTTTCCCAGGTCCGTTCAATGTGATGAATCATAAATGGAGGAATATGAAAGTGATCATAACGTTTGTGTTTGATCACATACTCGACAGCTTCTAGACACATCGACCATAATTCGCTGGTCGCTTTATAGATAAGATCAGCCTCTTTGCTGCTTATCTCATAGTAATAATCATCGACCCAATAGGGGACCCCATCCATGCTGTGGTATCCGTATCCAATAGACTCCAATCGAGATTCCCAGTTGGGATCTATACGTAGCTTCTTTACTTGCATTATGATCCAGCCGATGCTTTAGGGGTAGTAGTCGCACTCTTACCAAAACCACCTCGTTGTGCATTAAAAGCTGCAGCCTTTGCTGCATTGGTGCCGGATACTGACTGTGGATGCAAGCTGTTATTGGCATAGCCTAATACGCCTCCCATATGCCTGAATGCCATAAACCAGAGTAGAGAAGATCCCATACCACCTCCAGTACCATGTCCAGGACGGTAGTTGTCCGTGACTTCCGTATAGGCTGCGGTAGAGTCTGCCCGCATATATACGCGTTGCTTTCCATCCGCCTGCTGTTGCTGCGGTTGTCCACATGATGCCAATACTGAGGTGATCAGTACCAGCTGGATATTTTTTGCTGATGATTTTCTCATTATTGTACAGTTACATAAATAGGAACTTTGCTCAGTGTTTTCGTAGAATCTACACCATCCCAGGTGTTGGGTGCAGCGGCAGTAATGATAGTATCGCTTTTTGCAGCGATCTGTTCTCCGTTGTACCAGATATGCTGCGTCGTAATGTGCAGTACAGAATCTCCTTTTACAACTGTTTTTAAAGTGACTTCTCGTGCCGATTTTTTATCCAGTTGCTCCAACTTTTGTTCCTTTTCTTGACTACTACAAGATGCCAGTGCCAGTAGGGAAAGTATGCCTATTAAATATTTCATAATGTCCATATACCTCACAAACTTACAAAAAAATGGCCTGATAGGCAATAGAGTAGGAGCGAAACCCAGCCGTGCTATATCCGATTGTGGGTCGATCGTTTTTGCTACCCAAGGATTTCGGGATCATCAGTGTCTTAATGACTATCTTTAGAAAGAGCTTTATTCTCTTTTGTCGATTTACGAAACGTTGTGTAATCGCATCCGTACCTAAAATTCGTACAGCCATACATTTGAGATTCGCCTATTTTGTTTGATATGTTCTTGATAAATCGAAGTTCGCCGCCGCATTGTTTACATTGTTGAGTGTATGGGGTTAGTGGGCCGACATAATCGAGGTGAAGCTCACGGATGAACTTGGATTGCTTGTTTTTATCCAATAGAAAATAAAACTTTTCCTTGGCTCTGGTCATAGCGACGTAGAAGGCCCGTCTTTCTTCGCTGTTTGGGTATTGGTCGTCACCCGATAATAGAAGATTTAATACCTTATCGTCAGTTAGTTCTGCAGGAAAGCCATATTTTCCGCCTTCGCAATTTATTAAGATGACGATATCAGCTTCAAGTCCCTTTGCACTATGTACGGTTTGAAAATCAACCTTCTTGTCTAGCTGTAGTTGATTGTTACGGATGGTATTTCCTTGTTTATCGATCTGAATATCGCGAAGAAGTGTATGAATATGGATATAGGATTGTTTTTTTACGACATGTATATTTTGCGATTCAATAATACGATTGATATCATGTTGATACCTTCCCAACAGCAGTATAGACTTGTATTGCAGCTGTTCTCCATATTGCT
This sequence comes from Sphingobacterium sp. xlx-96, assembly GCF_011007365.1. Lineage (GTDB taxonomy): Bacteria > Bacteroidota > Bacteroidia > Sphingobacteriales > Sphingobacteriaceae > Sphingobacterium > Sphingobacterium luzhongxinii. The sequence goes on from NZ_WFKM01000001.1 coordinate 631,512, forward strand.
TGTAAAGCTTTTGTAATACATGGAGCAAATCTTGGTTAAGGTGAGCTACACCATCCTGCGTGAATTCGAAGAAAGCCTCTGTCTTGCGATTGTCTGGATTTCGCAATGTCTTTTCTATTTGATTGGGATTCTTTAATATGAAACGTGAAGAAATATGGATCATGGGTTCTGCAAATCGATAGGTCGTTTCAATCTTCTTAACGATTGTATGACCAAAGAACTCTTCAAATCGATTAAATAGAGTCAGGTCGCTACCAGAAAAGCGGTAAATGGATTGCCAGTCGTCTCCTACAGCAAATAATTTACAAAAGCGTTGTTTCTTCAATGCTAATAGGAGTTTACAGCGATTGATCGAGATGTCCTGAAATTCATCGACAACGATATACTTGTAAGCGTGTAGGTACCGATTGCTTTTGACCTTTAGTGTCGCACTGTGAATTAGATCGTCAAAATCTACCTTTTTGAGCTGTCTTAGTTTATCTCGATAAGCGAGGTATATGCGATTGATAATATAGAAAAACTGTTCATTGCGATTTTGTAACGCTATATCCTGTTTGAATTGCTGTCGGTTACTTTTCATTAACTTGTCGAAGGTCTGATCACTGGATTTGAACAGCGTTATGAAGGTCTGCATTAACTTGAGGACTGCATCTATTTCCTTGCCGTAGGTCTCTTCTAAGATTTTGTAGACCTCTTCATTGGGTTTTCGTCTTAGTGCAATGCCGTATTTTGAGAGATGATTGATTAAATTCTCTTCAATAGTTTTGTCCTTAAACTCTTGGGCATAGGACTTAACATATTTGCTACTACAGGATTGGTGTATGTTGTTACGCCAGATTAAGGTATCTTCCGTTTCGTCCACATCGAAATGATCTATGAAGATCAGGTGATCTTGAGGAGATGGACAGGTTTTGATCTGCTGTGCGTCATAACCATGGAGATAGATGGTGAATGTAGGCTTATATCTCTTTAGTTGTTTATTTACAGAATCTCCTTGGCCTGAATCCAATGAGGCTGTAAACGGAGTCTCGTAACTGTAGGAAATACCGTGTAGAAATAGAAAATTTGCGATATAACAGTGTTCTCCATTTTTTACAAATTCACCAGTCATGCGCCTATCACGTCCATGCAAGAAAAATTGGCGCTTGGCGAGTAGTCCTTGTATGGATTCAAACTCGCTGTCTTTTAGATAGTCAATATAAGCAGCATAGCTTTTAAAATCACCACTATTTAGGACCGGACGGATCCCGTTGAGCACAAAATCGTTGAATGAAGATAAGTACGTTGTATCCATGCACATACGCTGATGTATATCTACGATGACTCGATCAACTTCATTTGGAGGTAGAATGTCGGGGTCAGATTCATCTTCTTTAATAATCTGATAGGCAAGGGCATGAAAAGTACGGCAAGTGACACCTAAATGAGCTAGCTTTTTTTTCAGATCATCTGCATTCTTTTTAGCAAAAGACAGTACGAGTATATCCGTTGGTTTAGCCAATCCACTGTAGAGTAGGTATTCTATTTTCCCTTGTACTGTAGTTGTTTTTCCGCATCCAGCTCCAGCAATGATTAAGGTATTGTCATCGTCATGAAGAATAGCATCGATCTGCTGTTTGTCCAAAGGATGGGAAAGTAAGGTTTGAAAATATTTTTTAGACCTATTTTTCTCCCGTTCCAGAAAGGAGGTGTTGTGGTTTATTCTGAGCTTTTGGCTATCGGCTACATAAGTGTATATCGCTTGATAGGATATAGACAAAGGATTATCTATCTGAACATTCTTTTTAAAGGCAAGGAGTGGAAGCTTGCGCTCAATATAGGCTATTTTTCGAGCCAAATCCGTATTTGAACAATAGCGATCTTCAAAGGGGAGAATCTGTTGGTAGATGTTTTGTATATCAGATGAATGGCTGCTCAAGAGTTTGCTGAACGCATTAACATCAGCTTCTAACGTTAGTTTTTTATCTTCATCTTGCCTTTTATTTCTTAAGTAATGGTATCGTAGCACGAGCCCTATGAGGGCAAGACAGATTATGATCAGTATGCTGGCAAATGTAAACATGAACTTAGCGTAATGTTGCGAAGATACAAGTTTGTCGGAGCTAAAATATACTTCGTATCAGGGTGTGGAAAACTATATCTGCTCCCAAGATCGAATTTGAAATACAGTCTTGGAAGCAGTTTATAAGTTAAGGTGTATGCCGATAATTAACGCCAGCCGCCTTGCAAAGTGATGTGCCCGAAAGATTATAGGTCTGTTTTATTTATATGTTTATGTCCTATTACATTGTTTCAAGGCCGCGGGCGTAGGCGGGTGACCAAGGAATTTTCACACCAAGTTCGTTCGCAAATTGAAGCACCAAGTGCGGGTTTTGTAAAAATCCACGACCAATCAAAATCAGGTCTGCTTGTTTTCGTTCAAGTATCTGCTCAGCCTGTTCTGCTCGTCTTATTAAGCCTACTGTCCCGGTTAGGATCGAGGTATCTTCTTTTATGCGATGCGCAAAAGGAACCTGATAACTCTCTTTTACCATAATCTCCTGATGTCGGACCGCACCACCTGATGATACATCTACCACTTCAACACCCATGGTCTTGACGATTTCGACCAGCTTAATCGACTCTTGTAGATTCCAACCTCCATCGGCCCAATCGGTAGCGGAAATACGTAACCACAGGGATTGTTGCTGTAATACGCTTTGTACTGCTTCAATGATCTGGACTAGAAAACGGATTCTGTTTTCAAATGAACCACCATAATCATCGGTGCGAAGATTGGTCAAAGGAGATAGAAACTGATGGATTAAATAACCGTGTGCACCGTGAAGCTCGATAATATCATATCCTGCCTGTACCGCCCGTGAGGCCGAATCCTTAAAAGCTGTTATGAGTTGCTGTATTTGTGTAATGCTAAGAGCTACAGGGGCATTTTCTGTTATATGATAGGGGATTGCCGACGGTGCTACGGTCTGCCATCCATTTTCTTGATCTGGTCTGATTTGCTTCCTGCTGATCCAGGGTTTTTCTGTAGAGGCCTTTCGTCCTGCGTGTGCGAGTTGGATACCTATCAAACTGCCTTGCTGATGGACAAAGTCAACAATATCTTTCAATGGTACTAATTGCTCGTCTTTCCATAATCCTAGATCTCCGTAAGAGATGCGACCATCCTCAGTAACAGAAGTCGCTTCTTGAATGATTAAAGCTGCCTTTCCTATCGCAAATTGGCCTAAGTGAACAAGATGCCATCTGTTAGCAAATCCGTCAACAGCGGAGTATTGACACATAGGGGACACGACGATCCTGTTGGATAGTGTTTGGTTTTTTAATGCCAAAGGGGTAAATAGTAGACTCATATATATAAAATTACATTATTTTGAAGAGCGAAAAAAACTATTTGTGATCGATAAGCCTCTTTGTAAATAAATGACATAGGGACTACAGTTATCGAGGTTGGGACTGTAGAAAGCTAATTATCGCCTTTATAAAACCGTTTGGATTGGCATAATGTATATTGTGCTCTATATTTTCAAATACTTGATGGTTGATCAAATTGGGATGCTGAGCAACTAATGCCCTATTTGCTTCATAAATTGGGATCGGATCATTGGACGAACGGGCATCCATTATTAACACCGGGACGCTGAGATTTTGAAATATTTCTGCAGGACGTAAGTTTATGATAGAAGCGGCGTATTTACTGACTTTAGGACTGCCGAATAAGACCTCAGACATATGGAGGCTGTCTTGCATATGGTAGTATTCAGGCTGTCCACGATAGGTAACCCATGAAGAGCCCTGCGGTTTGATATAGCTGAGAATCTGAAACTGATTACTGGTTTCTTCGGGATTATATAGGCTTTTGTAGGCTTCAAATTTGCTTCGGTGATAACCAAAATATTTCTCTTTGATGTCCTCAGGTACATTGACTTGTTGTAATTTTTCTTTTAGGCCCAAACTATCTAAATGGAGATAACTATGATCGAAGTCTACCGAACCACCATCTTCTAGGATTAGGGCGTCCACATAATCTGGGTATAATTTGTAGAAGTTGGTCGCAAGGAATCCTCCCCGAGAAAAACCACCAATTACTACTCGTTTAATCTCTAGGTGATCGAATAGAGATTTAATGTCTGAACAAAGGTCATCAAACGAAGCGTCAAAAAAGGGTGCTTCTGTTTTGCCGGCATTATACTGATCGATAGATAGGACCCGATACCCCTGGTTGGTCATATCTTGAGCAAAAGGCATAAATTCATAGGCATTGCTCAAACTACCATGTAGCCATACAAATACCCGTTCTGTCGCCGAAGTATCCCCCCATTGGAGATATGATAATTTAACGTTTTTAGTATCGACATACCGACGGTGTTTGACCTCGAATTGTTTGTAGGTCACGAGATCTGATCGGAATTTATTTTGTAGGATTACGCCGGTAAGTTCTTGAGAATAGGCCTCTAGCAAGTACAGACAGAATAATGAAAGTAAAAAAAATCTAGACCGTAATAAGTTCATCATCTTGAATTCGCGAATCCTACTGTTTTCAAACCTACGTAAATTTGCCTCTATACGCAATTTAATTGCGTTCGAATATTAAATTTTGTAGCTCTCCTCAGCCAATAGAATGTTTTATAGAGGAAATGTAGAAACATTTCTTTGAGTGAAGCTGAGGTTCAATTTGATATTAAGGAGATATTACAAAAAAGAGATTACTTTAAGAGAAAAAGTCCTAAGCGCAGTGCGTCTTAGGACTAAGAGTAATATGTAATATATAGGTGTCTAATGTTTTATTTTTTAGTCTGATAAGGACCAAATGTCTGTTCCAATTTAAGCTTATCAGCTTTAGTGGACAAGGTATGTACGAGATAGCTGCCATCTCCCTTTACCTGGAGCCAGAGGTGTTTGTCGGTAGATTTATAGGCGCGGTCTACAATGTCACCAAGTACGACACGATTGGATGGCAATATATCGGTAGCGAATAGGTCTCTAGGCCCTTGATAAAGATGTGTAGAGAGCATTCGCTGAAGTGTTTCAGGACCGGGCTGATCCGCAGACCAGACCACCTGAAACCATATACGGGGTTTAAGTGTACGGATAAAGGTCTCGTTGAGTACGTCCCTTCCGGCGTGATGATTAGCTATTGCTACATCGACTTCACCGATTGAAGGTGCTATTTTGGATTCCATATCGTAGTAACTTGGAGCACCTATAGACGGTACACCGGGGGTGTCGCCACCATGAAAGAACTTAAATCCATTATATTCGATTAGAATGCCGCAACTCACCCCATTCTCTGAAGGGATATAAGAGCTGTTCTCCGCATAGGCGTTGTGTACCTTTCCTGAGGTCCTCTCCCAATAATAACCGTTTGCTGAGATATTTTGAATCTTAAAGCCGGGGTATTTTTGAGCCGCATGTTGCATGCGGAATTGTTTATCATCACCTACTTTAAACCCCTCAACGACCATTCCCTTCGCTTGGCCGCTCTTTAGATAAGTGAAGTAGTTCATTAGCGTTTGATATTCTTTCTTGTTGTTCTTTTCTAAAAATTGGGCTAAATTAAAAGGTACATTGTAGTGAGGATACCCTCTGTCAATAAGTTTCTTAAATTGGATTTGTTCACCTACACCAGTGATTCCTGACAGCAGATAGTCACCCAGGATCGATTTACGTGCTCCAGGATAGATCATACCGTAGTGGTCGTCGTGAAAATGGGTAATGAAAGCGTAGTCGACCTGTTTTTTATTTGTATTAGGGTTAATCTGTTCAATGTAATCTGCGATCCATTGATCGGCAAATTTTGAAGCATTGGGATAAGCTGCCGAGTTACGCGGAGACCATGTTCTGGCATCTGATAGATCAAGTTCTCCTGGATCAGTAAGCATTGTCGTGCCGTCAGGCATGATTGTAAATATAGCATCCCCATGGCCGGTTTTGAATATGAGAATATCCAGATTACCATCTTGCCATTGCGGAAGATCCGACTGCGCAACAGCAGCTATTTGTCTGGATAGTAGTATGCTAAATAATAGTGTAAGTCGCTTTATCATTTTCTATTTAATTGTAGATCCATAATTTGTGCATGATATTGTCTGTCTTCATACCCTGGCGCGCTAGAGCCTGTTCGAAATTGACCGTATTGGTGTTCTGCTCCGATAGCGGATACATCATGCGGTAGGGCATGCTCGATGTAGCCTGTCCCTCACCAAAGGTTAGCTGTGGATAGCCTGTGCGGTGGTACTCAAATAGGGGTTCAAAATCTCCTTGGTGGTAGAATAGGATATAGCGCTGTGCATAGACTTGTTGTAGTGCTTTTTGAACATCCTGTGCTAAAGGGTTGTTTTGTAAATAGGAGGCGGACTCTGTGGCAATTCCATAATGTTCAAAAGATGCTTTTATGGCGTTTGCGTAGTAGTTTTCCGTACTGCTGAACCATCCTCTTAATCGAGCTTCTTCCAGTAATAACATCAATTCGGTGTAGCTAAAAGCTAGAGATGGCTTACCAACTTCAGATATGGTGTAGTTTTGAACATGAATACGGCTGTAGTTTCCCGTTGATGCGAGTTCTGTAGCTTTTGGCATTGATAAGCTGCCATCGATACCTTGGTAAGCCTCGAAATCTTGGGCCGTCAATCCTTTATCCAATGAATTCTGTGCAGGTTGCGCATAGAAAAATAGGCGTGGATCCTTCAGGGATTTCATTAACTCAGTAAGCTGTTTTCCCATAAATCGCTTGTTTTGCACATTGTAATCATTATACATAGGGTAACGGATAAATTCATAATCGCTGTAGGCCATTTTTACCTCATCTTGAGTACTGCTAAATACGGGGTACTGTCCTGGATTACTGATGATTGTTTTGAAGCGTTCTCTAATGTTCAAATCTGTATCGGACTCTCTGTTAGAGCTTGCTAATAAGACTTTCAAAGCAAGTGAGTTGGCAAGTTTCTGCCATCTCTTTAGATCCCCCTGATAGAGTATATCTCCATTGACACGGCTCTGGGTTTGAGACAAGATGCTATTCGCCGTTTGTAACTCAGTGAGTATGCCCAGGAGCACATTTTTTTGCGTGTCGTAGGCAGGCGAGAATACAGGATTGCCTGTTTGTTCGCCAGCTAGGGCTTGCGAATAGGGGATATCTCCGTACATACGTGTCAGGTAAAGGAAGTTATAGGCGCGAAGGATATGTGCGATGGCTTTATCTGCTTCAGTCGCTGTAGGTGTAGTTAGGATCTTCTGTACATCGCGAAGGATATTAAATTCATCCCAGTTACCATTGCTCCATTCGTAGGTCTGGAATGCCTGTCTATCGGATATGGCTGTATTATGGCGCATCGTCAATCCTGGTTGCCAAGGATATCTGTTCTTAAAGCTTTGGAATATGACATTGGGCAAGATCGCCTGCGGTTCTACTACGGTAGGCCTGTTTGGGTCTAAGTTGTATTTTTCGACATCACAGGATAAAAAGGTACTCCCTACGAACAGGCCAGTAAGTATATATTTAAATGTTGCTTTCATATGTGTATAATTATTTATGCGTGTTTGTTTTCATCGGTATAAATGAGCTCGTTTCACTCGGTTTATTTTTTAACGTCCATATGGAATATCCAAATTACAGTATGCAAGAATTGTTGTAATTAGCGTGCATGCTGCTTCGCGGTCATTTGTGTTTGTGCAGTTACTGCTACATGGATATTTCACGGTTGTTACGATTAGAATTTTAAATTGACATTAAATCCGATGTTACGGGTAGAAGGAAACTGTAATTGATTCCCGACTATTCCGCCATTGCCAATATCAGGATCTGCAAAAGGAAAGTCACTTATCAAAAATAGGTTAGAGCCGATTAGGCTAAAAGAACCTCCTTTGAAGAATCTGCCCAACTTTTGAACTTGTTGCGGTGTCAATGTATATCCTAGTGCCACCTCTCTCAGTTTTAGGAAGGATAGGTCATGGACGTTAGATTCGCCATTTAGTCTATACCAATATTGCTCTACAAAGTCTTTGTAGGTAGTACCATAAGAGTTGGTTACGTATCCTTCAGGAGTAGCATTGACTCCTTCTGCAATATATTTTTCGCCTCTATTATAGGCTTCACGCTCTGATCCGACCGATTCTGGGTGAGCACCAGAGTACCACATCTGACGGTTTAGGTTGGCTTGATCAATCCCTCCAATACGGGCTTCCCATAAGAAGGAGAGATTCCAACTTTTATCAAAGGTGAAATTATTGGTCCATCCTAAGGTCCAGTCGGCCCCAGTGTGTCCTAGATTTTTAAGGGTATTATCTTTTACAGGCAAGCCGTTTGCGCCAATTATAAGTTGTCCATCCGCTGTCTTCTGCATGCTATTGTTGGTGAGGTAAGAGTCCATACGTTCGCCAACTTTTATACCCGATAGATTGTCCATGCCACCGTGTACGGCATCCAGTATGGTCCGATTAGTACTCCAATTGAATATGGTATTCCATTTCAAACGGGAGGATAGGTCTAGGTTCAATCCCGCGGTCAATTCCAGGCCGTGTCTTTTAAAACGGTTGCCATTGATCTTATACTTCGCAAATCCCGAAGCTAGCGAGGCTTCCTGATCGAAAATAGATTCTGAATCGATGTATTGATAAGCGGTAGCGTCAAAAGTCAACTTATTACGGAAGAAGGATCCACTCAATCCGACTTCGACACCATTGGTCATCTGTGGTGTCAGAAGCACATTACCTAAAATATTGGAGTAACTTACCGAATTTAAACCATTGTAGGTTATAGCTGGGTTATAGAATGTCTGGTATTGATAAGGTGCTAAATCAGCACGTACCTGAGCCCAAGAACCTCTAGCTTTCAGGAAATGACTACTCGGCATCTTAAGTAGATTGGAAAGGATGACTGATCCTGATACAGAAGGGTAAGTATAGGTATTGTTATCAATCGGTAAGGCGGAGGATTGATCGATTCGCTCAGATAATGTCAAGAAATAATTGTCATCGTAACTCAAATCCACAGAGACAAATGCGGAATTACGAGCGTATTCTGTAAGGTTGTTTTTTGCCAATACGGGGCCTGCCGAGTTTGCCAGGTTATAGATATTCGGCACCTGTAGTCCTTGGGTTTTTGATTCTTGCCAGTTTGACTCCCTAAAATTGATAGAAGCTCCTATAAACCCGTCTATAGCAAACTTGCCAAATGTCCTGTTATACTTGACGAATAGGTCGGAATTGTATTCATAGAGATTGTCGTTTTTTAATTCGTAATTTCCTTTTATGGCATTAGCACCGATAAAATCAAAAGGATATTTCATGGCCGCAGTCGAACCGATAATTTCTGCACTTTGACGCAGATTGATTTCCCAGTTGTCATTCAGCTTGTACTCGCCACTGACTACACCGAAGAACTTGTTACGGCGCAGCGATTGGGTTTGTTCATAAGCCATGTAGTAAGGATTGTTGATCCACGAGTAGTTGAAGTATTTCTGCTCGTAACCTTCTCGGCCAGGTAGCCAGTAGTCTTTGAAATCACGCATGTCGACATCCTTACCAGCCCATATCAACATGCCATATAGGATATGCGTATTGCCGTATGTTGTTCTAGGGAAGTTGGGCGAATTTTGATTATTGTATTGGAAGGAAGAGTTAACCTTGAACTTATCCGTAATCTGTGATGAAGCATGTAATGACGCGTTGTAGTTTTTGAGTTCCGTACTTGGTACTTCGCCATTGGTGTAATCATACCCTAATCCTAAACGTATATTGCTACGATCAGTAGATTTGGATATGTTCACATTGTTGCTCAGGGTATAGCCGTTTTCCAAGAAATTTTCTAGGTTTTTACGACCTCTGGATACAAATGGGGTCGGGATACGATTACCCTGCGCATCGAGTGGGCTATCCCATTGGGGTGTTTCCCAGTAGCCACTTGCCGTGTTCGGGTCTTTTTGGTCGAGTTTTGGTCCCCATACAAAGTCGTTGTCAAAAGTACCATTGCCCATACCATCGAAATAAGCGTATTTACCCTGCTCACCGTTACCATAGCTATTTTGTGTTTCTGGAAAGACGATCCACCCAGCTCGGAATATAGATTTTTGACTGAATTCTACAGCCGTTTCATTTTCTCCTTTTTTGGTCGTGATCTGGATGACGCCATTTTGCCCCTTAGATCCGTACAACGAAGAACCTGTAGCTCCTTTTAAGACTGTAATATTGGCAATGTCATCTGGATCGATATCATACGTGTTGGAGTTTACCGGAATTCCATCGATTACGATCAATGGTTGACTACCTCTAAGACTGATTTTAGTCTCTTGCATAAGGTTAGGCGAGTTGAATACCGTTAAACCGGCAACTTTACCGCTGAGTTGTGAAGCAAAGTTGTTGCTCGGAATGCTCGTTAGGTCCTTGCTTTTTATTTCCTGTACGGCATAACCCAATTTTTTACTATCTTTTTTGATCCCTAATGCAGTGACCACTACCTCTTCCAGATTTTCGTTATGTGCCTGCATGGTCACATGTAGGTTAGAGTTGCCATTGAGGTAAGGCGTCAAGTTGTGTATGGTGATCGGTTCGTAGCCCATGTATTTAAAACTCAGTTTATCGGTTCCATTAGGTAGATTAAACTTGAAGTAACCATTGGCATCCGTGCTGTAATTTGAGCCATGACCTAAAGCAGTAATCGATACTTGTGCTAGTGGACCGTTTTTGTCTTTAACATAGCCTTGGATTACCACCTGCTGTTTGACGACCTTGGGACTGATGACAATATGTTGCCCCGAAACTTGGAAATCATAATTTGTTGCTTGGATCAAGGATCGCAATACTTCATTCAGCGAACCACTTTTTTGAATGGAGATGTCTTTTCTTGTGTTTATTTGTTCGGCGTTGAAGACAAAGTTATATCCTGTTTGTGCTTCAATTTGCCGTATTGCCTCCTGTAGAGATTTATTGGAAATATTTAATGATATTTTAGTCTGATCGATCGTGTCCACGGCGCTCCGTATCATTGAAGGGGAGCTTGCTTGGATGCAGTATGGTACCGCTTGGAGTACCCAAGTCGCTAATATTGTTCGGTATAAGAAATGCTTATTAACTTTCATTGTAATAGTTGATTCTTTTTGAAGCGATCCGAAGTAGCGGTCCTTTTTAGGGATTGTTTGCTTCGGATAAATTCACTAATTTTGAATTAATACGGTCTTAAGTATTTAATGCTATGGGAGGCGACACCATAGGATTGCAGCTTATGGTATCTTAAAGGCTTGGCACTATGCCAACGCCTTTTTTTGTTTGATAGAGTTTACATTTTACTTATTATTTCGGAGTTATATACACTTTATTGGTTTCGATTCTATAGTTGATTTTGATGGTTTTGCTTACTAGAGCTAGTATCTGATCCAGATCCATATCTTTAAATTCAGCTGTAAGGGCACCATTTTGTCGGATTCCGGGAGTCACATGTACTTCGATACGATACGCTTCTGCCAACTGTATGCCCAGCTGCTCTAGGTTGGATGCTAGGAGTTTTATATGTTTTTTTGGCTTGTTGTTTGTATTAACCTGTCTAATAGCTGAAATTTGCGTTTTGTTCTCTGTATGTACCAATTCCTGACCGGCTACAAGGGTATAGGGCTTATTGCCTGTGGTATTATTTAAGCTTACAGCTACTTTGCCTTCGTCTACATGTACTTTTTGATCTTTGCTACCCCTGATATCGCGTACGGTAAAGACGGTGCCCAATACCTGTACACTTAGATGAGTACCTTTGACGGTGAATGTTTGTTTCATTTTGCGGGTCACCTCAAATCTGGCTTCACCTACTAGCGATACTAGGCGATCAAATTGATCTCCGGTTTGTTGCCAAGACAAAGAGGAGTAAGGTTCCAATGTGACGATACTGCTGTCAGGAAGTGTAATACTACGTGAGATCGCAGAAGTGACTATATGATATTGGTCTATTTTTGGAGTAGACTGATAGCCGATAAAATAGACTAAGGCAGAAAACAGAACGGCTATTGATGCGGCAGCCTGAAATCTTGCTTGTTTCCAGAATGGTAGTGTACGGATCTGTTGCGATTGTGCAATGCGTTCGAGTATGCGACTTCGTCGTAGCTCGTGTGCGCGAACCTGTGCTGCTGTACGTGGTAAGGTAGGTGTGTGCCGCCATACTATTCGTAAAACGGATTTCTTAATATCTTGTCTTTTTTTGTTATTCATCTATAAGGATGACAAAGCCAATGGCCTTTTCATCCTACATAGTTGCGTTAAGCTTGGGTTAAGAAATAATTAAATTGACCAAAGGTCAATAGTGCAGCGATAAGATGCCGTGAAATATGTAAGCGAAGTTGTTGATAGCTGTTGCTGAGATGGTTTTTTACGGTGTGAGCAGAGATGCCCAAACGGTTCGCTATTTCTTCATTGCTTAATTGCTCATACAGTTTGAGTTCTAGTACGAGACGTGTCTTTTCAGGCAAAAGAGGTAAAAAATAGGATATGAGTTCTTCACGCCTATTGGACTCTTCCAAAGGAGCCCCTTCAACAATAAGATCCTGCTCTCCTGAAAAGAGCTGTTCTCTTTTCAGTCGGGCAAGCTGTTGTTTGATAAGGTTGATACTTTTATTTTTTGATAGCCTGTATAACCAGGCGGGTAGGGATTGGATAAGGAAGGAGGTGTCGGCCTCTTGCCACAATTGTACAAAGATATCTTGTGTGATTTCTTCAGCAAGACACTTGTCTTTGAGTAATTTGTGGCAGAAGGAAAATACCTTGTACTCATATCTTTTTAACAGCTCATCAAAAGCTTTTAGGTCTTTCTGAGCTGTTAAATGTAGCAACTGTCGATCATCGCAGGATGTTAGAGAAGTGGACATGTCCATAAAGATTACTTTTTCTTTGGGAATGGATAGTCGGTAGGGTACACAATCATTCCATCTGACTCTCTAATATAAGTGTGGAATCCCTTGACACCTTCTTTAATCTCAATGATACGAGCACCATTTTTATGCCGTAGATAGGTGTTTTCACTCCCAGTGAAACAGCCATAAGCAAGTGCAATACCGTAGTAATCCACCAAGTAATCGTTGACGTGCTCATGTCCTACAAACGTACCGACAACATCCCCTTGGTGAAGCATAGCTTCAAACATACCGGAGTTTATAATAGGGCTTCCTTCTTTTTCATAGCGTACACCGATACGCGAGTGGTTTAGGTTGTTGAATGCTATTTCGTATTCAGGGAATGGGATATGGAAAAAGGCCAAGGCAGGAAGCGTGGTGTTATTTTCTTTCTTTATACGTTCACTTTCGGCGCGATACCAATTTACTTGATTGGCGCCAAACCAGTCGTAGCCTTTGATTTCTTTATATTGGGAATACGCCTTGGAGTCTAAGGCATAAAGGGTAAACTGTGCTTTATTATCTTTTCCGATGATATTCAGACTAGCGTTAAGTACACCGTCCACACCTGGAATACTTGCTGTGTTATTGAGTAAATATGGTTTCCTTGAAATATAGGATGCAACTTCCAGACGTGTCATTTCACTTTCATCGTCGTGGTTACCCAGCGTCACGATGTAGGGGATTTTACGACTGATGACAGTTTGTAATACTTCGTCCCAACCTTGTTTGCTAGGAGACTTGACGACTATATCTCCCGTAAAGACTACGAGATCAGGGTGTTCAGCATCTAACGTAGCTTCGATTGTACGTATGGATTTGATAGAAGGTTCCGCATTGGCTACGTAATGTAAGTCTGTGAACTGGACGATCTTAAATCTGCCGTTAACAAAACGGATGTCCTGCGCCTGTAAGAAGTTTGAAATTACAAGGTAGACAGACAAGAAAGTGGTGGTAAGAAGTGGATGTTTCTTCATTAGGGGATTTAATTAATAGCGATTAAAGAAGTTGCTGCAAAGGTGGAAATCTGATGTTAAGATTAGTTTAATTTGAATTTAAGGAATAGTTAATCTGTTGTTGCAGACAATAGAAATAGAATTAAACATGATGCAGAGAAGGATTTATCGGGGAGATAGGACTTCGATTTATTGCTGATAGATAAAAATTCTATGGAAGATATAGAGCTAATGAAGCAGGAGTCTTCCTGCTTCATCATATTTATGGATTTGACATCTAATATTATTTAAGAAGATAAAGTAATCAAACCACTTTTTAAAATGGATAGCTATCGCTTATTTAATCGTCCTTTGAATCGGCTGATGCCGTTTGTAAAGGCTTCGACTACGATTCTTCCTTTCGGAAGGTGCGTTAAGTCGTAGTTGAAAGTAGCATTTTTGACCGCTTTATAGTCGTGTTTTTGCCATAGTACACCATCGACTGTGACTTGTACGGTCAGATCGCTCAGGTTGTTCGATACTACCGTAAGCTGTGTTTGGTCAGTTACCGACCTTGGATATAAGGAGAATGCATGCCTTGCGGTTGTGGTATCCATAGCAAATCCATCCGTGGCTTTAAAACTGAACATCTCACCACTACCGCAATCGCTCTCAAACGCATGGATCAGGTTGCCCTCCATATCAAACAATCGAAGATGACCGTCTCCTTTTTGAGGTTGGGCCCAAAATTGCAAACCGTTACCAGCAGTATCGATTAGCGTAAGCGAATGGTTCCCCCTTGATAGACGTATGGTGTCTGTATACAGTGTTTCTGCAGCTAACTGCGTTGCCATTTTTTGATAAATAGTGTCTTTTTGAGCGTTGATAAGATATATACTGTTATCTTCTGGATTCTTATTCGTGAGCAATTGAAGCACAAATGTAGAAGGGAGTCTTGGTGGTGCCGTAAAAGTGGTTTGTTCATAATTATCGCCTGTCCAAGCATCTTTCTTACCGTTTGGTTTGTTAAGTGTTACATGGAATACGTTTTGGCCATCATTTTCCTGGATTACACCTGGTAACTGGACATCGGCTACCTGATTGAATGGCAGGTTACCTTTCCAATGGAATATTTTGTCTGGAAAACCTTTCGTACCATAGACGATAGTCAAGGAATGCACCGGATCAGCCCCTAGGTTTCTGAAAGAGATTCTTGGACCTGAACTCGCTGGATTCAATCTCGAAAAGCGTTGCTCATCGCTGGGCACCATAATAGCTTCAACGGCAACATCTGTTTTTTGTTTAGGCGCTGAGTAATGGAATAAAAAGGAAGAGATGTTTTCTGTAGCTTGAATATTTCCTGTTGCCACATAAGGCTCCATCATTAGGGAAATTTGATGCTTGCCCGGTTTGGTGAAGATATCGATAATGTCCGGTTTTTGAAGGTCCCCCGGACACCAGTATGCTCGGTCATAGATCCAGGTACCCCCTTGTGGGTAGAGCGGGTTATCACCACACCTTTTCCACATATCTCTTTTATCTACCACTGTGCCATCCAAGGAGATTTCACGCCATCTGCTACAAAATTCGCTGCATCCCCGAGGTCTATCCATGCCGTGCCCAGTGTGTTGTATACGGATACGGCTTAGTACAGCACCCTTTTTCGATTCATAATTTATAGGTAAGAGGTGTTCTTCAATTCTTTCATTAGGATCACCATATTTATAAGCTTTATTCCATAAAGGCTCTATACCGAATGGTTCTACTATTGGCGGGCCATACAAAATGTCAAAGTCAATATTAAGCGCCCAGCCTACCGTTTTATCTTCATAGCCGGTATGTATATATACTATTTCGACACTATCTCGTAATAAGGGAGCAAAATCCGTAACATCTACCTGCCACTTCCAACTCCATCCTTTGTTAAATATACTACCATAAGGTGTTAACATTCTGCCAAGTTCGTAGTTGAGTTCTGGTCCATTAGTACCACCTTTACGACGCAGGATAATGTGGTCTAGGTAATCCCAGTGTGCCGTATTTATGCTGTCGGGACTCCCCAGAGTTACGTGCATTGTCATCTTACGAATGGAAGCATTTTTATCCGGAAAGATTCCCCAAGACGGATAGGGATTTGCTGCAGTGACAGGATCGCATATGATTGTAGTTCGATCATGGGTAGTAACCCGGTTTATCTCTGAATTTTGGGCATGAGCGCCATAAAGCAGCATCAGGAAGGATATAGATAGTATATGTCCTAATTTCATTGATTTAGAATTGTTTTTTCAAATCTACATAAATTTGACTTGTCCCGAAATAAAACAAAAAATCCCCATATTTCTATGAGGATTTCTGTGCGCCCACCTGGGCTCGAACCAGGGACCAAAAGATTATGAGTCTTCTACTCTAACCGACTGAGCTATAGGCGCGGTTTTTTTGTTTATCAAAAGTGCAACGTTGTTCCCTTTTGACGATGCAATTATCGATATTTGTAACGAGAAAACAAAATTTTCTATGCAAAAAATTGAAAATATTATTTTGGATTACGGTAACGTAATTTTCATGATTGACTTCGTGAAGTCACAAGAGGCTTTTACTCAATTAGGTATAGCGAATGCAGGCGAAGTATTCGCTCATCATGGACAGATCGCATTATTCGACGAATTTGACAAGGGAAATGTCAGCTCGTCTGAATTTAGAGATGGCATTCGAAAATTAACGAATAATTTTAAGTTGACCGACGGCGATATTGACGAAGCTTGGAATGCATTATTGATTGGAGTTCCCGATGGTAAGCATGAGCTATTACTGGCGTTGAAAGAAAATTATAGAACTTTTTTACTGAGTAATAATAATGCGATTCATTACGCATATTGTATGGAACATATTCAAGACAAGTATGGGGTTGCAGATAATTCGGCATTCTTTGAAAAGACTTACTATTCCCATTTAGTAGGTATGCGTAAACCAGATGCGGAAATATTCAGATTAGTACTGAACGAGATGGGCCTCGTACCAGATCGTACGTTATTTATTGATGATAGTCCACAACATCTCGAAGCGGCCGCTACATTGGGTATTCACACCGCTTTATGTTCTGTAGCGAATCCTTTAGATAAAATTGTAGAAGACTGGAAATTGCTTTAAAAACATTTCATATGTTAAGATAAAAAGCATATCTTTGCATCCACAAAGAATTTTGCAAACGGAAGGAGGTATACAGGAACTATGATTATTATTAATGTTAAAGAGGGAGAATCTTTAGATAGAGCATTGAAACGCTTCAAGAAGAAATTTGAGAAGACGGGTGTAGTACGTGAGCTTCGTGCTCGTCAGGCATTCGAAAAGAAATCTGTATCACGTCGCATCCAAGTTAAAAAGGCGATCTACAAACAAGGATTACAGCAGGAACAAGCGTAATTATTGTTTACAGTATAAAAGAGACCAACTGAATAAGTTGGTCTTTTTTATTTTGTATTGTTTTGCAATAAAAAAGGTTATTTTTTTATTGCAGAGCTAGTTAGAGAAAAAGATTTAAAATAAGTTGATTTTTCTTTTTAAAACTGACTTTAAATTGTATCTTCGTGCTCCGCTAAGGAGAGGTGTCAGAGTGGTTGAATGAGCAGACCTGGAAAGTCTGTATACGGGATGACTGTATCGAGGGTTCGAATCCCTCTCTCTCCGCTGAGACTAAAGAAAAGTCCAACGAAAGTTGGACTTTTCTTGTTTGCAGCTCCTCTATATTCTAGAGCACCAAATTTTCTTACTTCAAGAACGCAGGGATGAGAACCCATAGGGGGGGCAATCCAAAGAAGTTTTAGGCTAGTGTTTGAGGTTCGTGGGATATATTCGAACCAAGAGGGCATCAAAAAAGCCTTCATTTTGTAATGAAGGCTTTTTGAGGGGACTATTTCTATCTAGACATCGATTGAATAACTCCAACATGCGACTTGAACGCAGTCCAAAATGAATTGAATTCATGGTATTGGATATTATATTCTCGACAGGTCTGTTGTACGATGCGATTAATGGCAGGGTAATGTACATGGCTGATTTTTGGGAACAGATGATGTTCTACCTGATAATTTAGCCCGCCGAGGATCCAGGTTAAAACCTTACTTTTAGTAGCAAAATTTGCCGTAGATTGGATCTGATGTATCATCCACTCTTCTTCAACTTTAGATTCATGAATAGTTTTAAACTCTGTATGAGCCACCACATGTGCCAACTGAAATACTGTTGCTAGGCTTACTCCGCATACCGCACCCGCCACCAATAAGCCGATGAGGGTAGGTAGCCATCCTACTAATACAATAGGAACGACAATGAACAATCCCAAATGAAGAAATTTGCTCGCCCAAAAAATAAGCTTCTCCTTGAGTGGAAAGTGGAATTTTTCTGAAGTAATACCCATTTTTTGTCTAAAGTACTTTTCGTAGTCCTGGTAAAATACCCAAGCCAAGTAAGATACTCCGTATAACAACGGGAAATAGAAGCGCTGGTAACGATGATGCTTTTTTAATTCTTGATCATGGTGTATACGCATGAATTTGATTTCAATATCATGATCTTCACCGTCTATATTTGTATATGTATGGTGCGCAATATTATGTTTTAGCTTCCAGAAATAGATATTAGCCCCCAAAAGGTTGAGGGTATAAGAGAGCGTAGTATTCAGATTTTTATTAGAAGAGAAAGAATTGTGCCCAGCATCGTGCATGATGTTAAAGCCAATTGCCGCTAGGTTGAAGCCAAAAAGAATGCACAGCAAAATACTGATAGACCAATGTGGCTGTACAAATACCAAAATACTATATAACGTAACAAAAGTAATTAAGAGAATTGCGGCTTTGATAAAAATCCTTCTATTCCCGGTTTTTTTCTGTAAAGTGTCTTTGAAATAATGGTTTATTTTTTGTTTGAGAGATTTTGAAAACAATGTATTTACATTGCTGAATTTGATGGATTGATTCATTAAATATTAAATGGGGTGTTCATATTGATTGCTAAATTACAGTTTCAAATTAAATTAGCTTTTCTGTAAAAATACATTAAATAAATGGTAATGCGTGAGTTTCTAAGTTAAATGAATGTTAAAAAATTAATTAAATCAAGGTATATATTTTTTTGAGATTTAAATATTTTAGCCTTCCTTTTAGGTTTAGTCTCCTTGTGTTTTCATCTTACATTCTATCTCCTAAATCAAAATGTAGTTCTATTTTGGGATTTATAGTGCTTTTTGATTAAGTTTATACAAGGAGATTTTAAAGTTACCAACCATCTAATCTATAAATAATTTATTAATAAATTATGGCTTACAATATTCCAGAACAATTTCAAGGTCTATCAGAGAAAGAGATAAAACGCTCCCGAGAGGCGTTCGGTTATAATCAGATGAGCAGTATGCGTAGGAGTGGTTGGTTTGAGATGCTATTAGATATTTTCAAGGAACCTATGTTGATCCTATTAATTGCAATTTCTGTTATATATCTGACGATAGGAGATTACGGTGAAGCAGCATTTATGCTGGTAGCTATAGTGGTTGTATCGGCAATTTCGTTCTACCAGGACAATAGGAGTAAGAAGGCGCTTGAAGCGTTGGAAAAATTAAATGAACCTCTAAGTAGGGTAATCCGTGATCGGAAGGTCCTATCGATTCCCACACATGAAATTGCCGTGGGTGATCTGTGCATCACTGAAGAGGGGAAGATTATCAATGCTGACGGTAGAATAGTTCACAGCAATGACTTTTCCGTCAACGAATCGTCCCTCACGGGGGAGAGTCTTTCTGTGTTTAAAAATGCGGAAAGTGAGGATAATAAAGTGTATAGCGGCACGATCGCCGTATCGGGATTGGCGGTATTCGAAGTAGAGAAGATAGGCAAAGAAACACGTATCGGTAAAATAGGAGCTTCAATTGTTGACATCAAGGGGGAGGCCTCTCCTCTACAAGTACAGATTGGCAAATTTGTGAAAACTATGGCTGTTGCAGGTATAGTCGTTTTCCTTCTTGTTTGTATGGTAAATTATTATCGTACCGGAGATGTATTGGTAAGCCTATTAAACGGACTTACTTTAGCGATGTCTATACTTCCAGAAGAGATTCCTGTAGCATTTACGACATTTATGGCACTCGGGTCATGGAAACTTATGCAGCAGGGGGTCATCATAAAAAGAAGCTCGATTGTCGAAACATTAGGTAGTACCACTGTCATTTGTACAGACAAAACGGGTACCATTACCGAAAACACAATGCAATTGAAGCATCTTTATGATTTCCAGTCGGACAAGATTTTTGATGTTCATGAGTTCAATGATGCTAGATTAGGGACATTGATTGATTATGCAATGTGGAGCAGCGAACCCATACCATTTGACCCTATGGAAAAGACCCTGCACCGAGTATATCAGGAGACCAGACCTGAAGACCTTAGGATGAGTTATAGATTATTTCACGAGTACCCTTTGGAAGGAAAGCCTCCAATGATGACGCATCTTTTCGAAAACGATGTCAAACAGCGTATTGTAGCTGCTAAGGGCGCCCCCGAAGCCATTCTTCAGGTCTGTGATTTAAATGATCTTGAGAAAGCAAAAACAAGGTCGGTAATAACAACATTAGGGTTGCAGGGATACCGTATCCTAGGGGTTGCAAAATCGACTTTTCAAGGAGATGGTTTTCCAGACAAACAACAGGATTTTGATTTTGAGTTCTTAGGCTTAGTCGTATTTTATGATCCACCCAAAAAGGGAATTAACCAAGTTTTTCAACAGATTTACGACGCTGGAATTAAGGTAAAGGTAATCACGGGGGATAATGCCGATACCACGCGTAGCATCGCCACTCAGGCTGGAATTCTTAATGCATCCAATGTGCTAGAAGGAAAAGATCTCGTGGATTATTCAGATAGAGAGGTCGAAGAGGCAGCCAGAGAAAATGTGTTGTTTACCCGCATGTTTCCAGAGGCCAAGCTCGCTGTAGTCAATGCCTTGAAGAGACAGGGGGAAATCGTAGCAATGTTGGGGGATGGTGTAAACGATGGTCCCGCATTAAAGGCTGCTCATATTGGTGTAGCCATGGGGAATAAGGGGACAGAGATTGCGAAGGCTGCGGCGTCTTTGGTTATTACTAATGATGATCTTGGCAAGTTGATCGTAGGAATAGCGGCAGGCAGAAGAATATACACTAACATCAAGAAAGCCATACAGTATATTATCTCGAT
The DNA here is from genome assembly GCF_011007365.1 of Sphingobacterium sp. xlx-96. Lineage (GTDB taxonomy): Bacteria > Bacteroidota > Bacteroidia > Sphingobacteriales > Sphingobacteriaceae > Sphingobacterium > Sphingobacterium luzhongxinii. The sequence goes on from NZ_WFKM01000001.1 coordinate 652,533, forward strand.
TCATATTCCCATTATCCTTACGGTATCGCTACCGCTTTTCCTAGGTTGGGTATTTCCGCAGATATTTACACCAGTACATGTTATCTTTTTGGAACTTGTGATGGGCCCCACCTGTTCTATCGTGTATGAAAACGAACCCATGGAAAAAAATACGATGCAGACTCCGCCCCGCGACATGACAGATACTTTTTTAAATTGGAAAGAACTTAGTATGAGCGTTGTTCAGGGGTTGATTATTGCGATAGGTGTACTTTTTGCTTACCAGTATACTGTATCACTAGGGGGGAATGAAGAAAAGACGCGGTCAATGGTATTTACCACATTGATTTTTGCGAATATATTATTGAGTTTCGTTAACAGGTCTTTCTATTATAGTGTTTTAGAGAGTTTTAAAAATAAGAATATATTGTTGGTAGCCATTACCCTCTTTACATTGTCGATGCTTCTTGTGATCTTGTATGTTGGCTCCGTATCGGATTTCTTTTCTGTGACGAGTCTATCTATTGATGAGCTCGCTCTTTCGATAGGGATAGCTTCCATTTCCGTGTTATGGTTTGAAGTCTACAAACTTATAAAGAGAAAGTCAAGATAAAACCCGTAGATTAAGGCGCTAATTAAGGATTGAATGCATAGTACTTTCTTCAGGGAATTATGGGAAGTGTCGCAAGAGCGTCCTAGGAGCAATATTGTTTAAGATACATGTCAAAATGGTTTGTTTAGAAGTAAGTGAGCTCCTGAAGAAATTGTCCTGGGATAAGTTTTCACAAACAAAGCTTACCTAACTTTGGTTTAGTATAAAACTAAAATAAATGATCATGGACACAGCAATATCACAAAAGTTGTCGGTTATTATCCCTGCCTATCGTATGCACACCCAAAGTTTTTTACAGGTATTGAATGGCATATCAGAAGAAGATGCGCTTAAGCGGATAGATGGACGTACCAATCACCTTATTTGGATGACGGGAAATTTTGTCAATATGCGTTACGGCATGGCTCATGTTCTAGGGCTGGCAGATACAGATCCAAATCACGATCTATTCTTCATGGGCAAAGCATTAGACGAGAACAACCGATACCCAACTTTGAAAGAGCTGATGACGAATTTTCATTCTGTCTCTCCTAAGGTATATGCCAAGCTACTATCTGTTACAGATCAGGAGCTAGCAGATTCATTTCCTATGGGTATGGGAATTCCCTTTATCGAAGAAGATAAATTGAACTTTATCGGTATGTGTATTGGGAGAGAAGATTATCTGTGCGGACAGATGGCTTTAATGCGTCGGATATTAAATTATGAAAGCATAAAATACGATCTATTAATTGATCTCGACTATTAAAACTTTCAAGATGCCTTTGGATATATTTAGGAAAATAGACTAACTACCAAATTGGACCAAGCTCTCACAATGTGTTTTTAATCGCTGGAGAAACATCGACCAATTGTAGTTACACCATTGATAGTACTCCGTCACGGCACGCCAATCTGAGTGTTTCAGTATTACTGCTGTTTGGTTATTCCGTTCCGAAAGGTCAAACGAAACTCGAGTGCCGATCCATTCTTTGTCGGAATCGACACATTCCCAGTAAATTCGACTATTCTCTTGTAGCTCAATAATTTTCATTTTTGTTATTTCGGCTTCATTAAAGTCGAATTCGTTGATAAAACCCACTTCAGGTTTGACAATGAGTTTTTTTGTCCAGATCTTAGCAAGACCTTCTTCCGTAGTTAATACCTGATAGATCAAGGAAGCAGGAGCCTTTATATAATTTACAAGTTCAATACTCACCATTATTTAGTTTTTTGTGTAAAAATAACGCTCAGTCGGCGCACTAGTTGATATAATTCTTTAATGTAAGCAAATTTAAATACACAGAAACAAAGCCACCTTACCATCTGACAAGTTTTAACTGTTTTTAATTTATTGTCTTTTGATGGATTGTCTTGAAAATTACTATATTAGAGGGATAATCGACCAAAAGCTTTCTGATAGACTGCTTGTAAACCACAATAACTGTTATAGACTAGATGATATTTATAATCGTACTTCTCAGCTTGTTACTGTTGATCGTTAGTATAAGCTATTTTAAGATCAATGCCTTTTTGTCCTTTTTGGTGGTATCTATATTAACAGCTATTGCTCTTGGTCTTCCGCTGTCCCAGATTCCCCAAACACTTGAAAAGGGGATATCTGCCATCATGGGAGGACTGACACTTATTATCGTACTGGGTGCTATGCTCGGCAAAATAATTGCAGAAAGTGGCGCTGCTGAAAATATAGCCGCCGTAATGGTTCGGCTTTTTGGGGTGAAGCATTTACAGTGGGGAATGGCATTTACAGGTTTTATAGTAGGTATACCACTCTTTTATGGGGTTGGTTTTGTACTGCTTGTCCCTTTAATATTTTCGATAGTCTATAAGTATAAGCTATCGGCGGTTTATATCGGATTGCCAATGCTTGCCGCATTATCTGTTACGCATGGATTCATCCCTCCACATCCTTCCCCTGTGGCGCTTGTCGTGCTGTTTGAGGCTGATATGGGACTAACTTTAATTTACGGTCTATTAGTAGCTGTACCAGCTATTATTATCGGTGGCCCGTTATTTGGTCGTACTTTAGGAAAGATCAGAAGTACCGATGCTAATTTTTTTCAACCCGTTCAGCAAAGTACGGTTGAGATTAGATACAGACTGCCAGGTACAGGCATTAGTTTTATTACAGCCCTGTTGCCCGTATTTCTGTTGATACTCTTTACAGTGCTTCCATATGTTATCTCCGAATCAAATAGTCTTGCCCACGAGCTTACTCGTTTTTTTGGTTCACCATCTGTTGTTATGTTGCTGTCTATCATTTTTGCGACATTTACTTTAGGAATTAACCAAGGACGGTCTATTCGCGATGTAATGTCGGTTTATGCTGAGGCTGTCAAAGATATTGCAATGATTCTACTGATCATAGCTGGTTCAGGTGTGTTTAAGCAAGTAATGGAAGAAAGTGGTGTTAGCGTACAGTTAGCACAAAGCTTACAGTCACTAGCTATACATCCCCTGATTTTGGCATGGCTCATTACCGCAATTATTCGAGGTTGTGTAGGTTCAGCTACTGTTGCAGCATTGACTGCCGCGACAGTATTATTACCGTTGACACATTCATCACCTATAGATCCTAATTTAATGGTACTTGCCATAGGAGCAGGGAGCCTTATGTTTTCGCACGTCAATGACGCTGGTTTCTGGATGTTTAAAGAATATTTTGGGCTCACCGTGAAGGATACATTACGCTCCTGGTCGGTGATGGAAGCTATCGTGGCGGTTGTTGGACTTATGGCAGTCCTGTTAATGTCCCTTATTATATAAGTAATAATTCAAAGAAAAAATATAAAGATGATGTATAATGCAGACGAACAATTTGAAAAGTTAGGGTTGTCGTTACCTCCTGCGCCAGCGCCTAAAGGAGTTTATAAGCCCTATGTGATTGATGGTAAGTATCTCTATCTATCGGGGCATGGTCCAGTACAGGACGATGCAAGTTTAATTATCGGTCGTATTGGTCGAGACATGGATGCAGAGGCAGGAAAGCATTCTGCCAGGCAAGTCGGACTGACGATGCTCTCTACAATAAAGACCAACCTAGGATCGCTGAATAAGGTTAAAAGAGTGATCAAAGTTTTGGGTATGGTCAACTGCACTTCCGAATTTGAGCAACACCCGTATATTATCAATGGCTGTAGTGAACTATTTGCAGCAGTGTGGGGGCAGGAGAATGGCATTGGAACCCGTAGTGCGGTAGGGTTCGGATCCCTACCCGATAATATTCCCGTAGAGATAGAGGCTCTTTTTGAACTACATCAGGACTAGAAAATGCAACATTGGTATGAAGTAATAGACGTAGAGAGCATTGATTCACCTGCACTTTTGGTTTATCCCGAACGCATCAGGGCGAATATACAGTTCATCAAGAGTTTTGTTAATGGGGCCTGTAGTCGTCTACGGCCGCATGTAAAGACCAACAAGATGGTTGAGGTTTGTAAGATGATGATTGAAGAGGACATACAACAGTTCAAATGTTCTACAATAGCCGAAGCTGAGATGTTGGCATTGAGCAATGCCAGGGACGTCTTGATGGCCTATCAACCAGTAGGGCCTAAATTAGACCGATGGATTCAACTTATAAAAGCTTATCCCAATACACATTTTTCTTGTATTCTGGACAATGTGACAAGCATAGAAGCCTTAGGGCAGAAGGCTGGCTATGAAGGGCTATCGTTATCCGTTTATTTGGATATCGATGTTGGTATGGGACGTACAGGAGCAGCTATTTCTGATGTTTTTCGGTTGTGGGATAGCATTTGTCAGTATGACAGCTTGCTATTGAAAGGTGTACACGGTTATGATGGACATATCTGCAATCCTGACCAGGACATTCGTCTGCAGGAGAGTGAACTTAGTTATAATGTGTTAAAACAAGCCTTTGACTATTTGCAACAAAGAAATGCACATTCCTTAGAAATGGTCATAGGAGGGAGTCCTTCATTTTCTAGCCATGCTAAGCGTTCGGATGTGGTTTGTAGTCCTGGTACTTTCGTTTTTTGGGATTGGGGATACCGGGAGCGTATCCCTGAGCAGCCATTTGTCTATGCCGCAGTTTTGTTGACTAGAGTTATCTCCATTATTAGTCCAGGTCGTATCTGTGTCGATTTAGGCTATAAAGCCGTAGCTTCAGATCCACCGCTTCCAAGAGTCCAATTTTTAAATGCGGATGGTCTTGAGGTGTTATTTCAGAGTGAAGAACATCTCGTATTATCCGTAGACGATAGCAGTCAATATCCGATAGGTACTGAATTGTACGCTGTACCGACACACATTTGTCCCACTGTCAACCTCTACAGCAGTGTGTCGGTTATACAAAAACACCGTAACAAGACAACATGGCAGGTGGTCGGTCGGAATAGAAAGCTTAATATTTAACTGTATAATGAACAAGAAACAACATTTTTTAATAGACGGACATCTAGACCTGAGTATGAATGCTATGGAATGGAATCGCGACTTGCGTCTATCTATTACGGAGCTTAATGCGCGAGAAGCACATCTGCAGGATAAGCCCGACCGCAGTAAAGCCACAGTAACATTTGAAGAATTGCATCGCGGCAATATCGGTCTCGTTGTTGCTACCCAGATCGCAAGGTTTGTCCAGCCAGGTAGTACACTTCCTGGTTGGTATTCCGCAGCACAGGCTTGGGCACAGACCCAAGGACAATTGGCTTGGTATAGGGCTATGGAAGACGAAGGTCTTATGCGGATGATCTGTTCCGAAGAGCAGCTGGTTCAACACATAAATCTGTGGACGGATGGAACGCCCAACACAGATAAACCTATAGGATATATCCTTAGTCTAGAGGGAGCTGACTCTTTGGTCGATATAAGCTATGTAGAGAAAGCCTATGCTTACGGTCTTAGAGCTATCGGTCCTGCTCATTATGGCCCGGGGAGGTACGCAAACGGTACAGATGCAAGCGGAAAGTTGAATAGCGAGGGAATTGCTTTACTGCAGGAAATGGATCGTCTTGGTATGGTTCTAGATACTACGCATCTTAATGATGACGCATTTTGGGATGCACTGAATCGCTATAAGGGGCCGGTGTGGGCCAGTCATAATAACTGTAGAGTATTCGTGGATCATAATAGGCAGTTCAGTGATGATATGATCCGAGCATTGATCGATCGGAAGTCTGTAATCGGCGTAGCACTAGATGCCTGGATGATGGTGCCTAACTGGGTACGAGGGCTGTCGACGCCAATAGGTACAGGCTGTAACATGGAAATCATGGCCAATAACATAGACCATATATGTCAGATTGCAGGCAGTACAGATTATGTAGCAGTAGGCAGTGATCTAGATGGCGCATTTGGACGAGAACAATGCCCTTATGATTTAGAAACAATAGCGGATATCCAGAAGATATTTCCTATTCTTGAAAAGAGAGGATATGATGCAGATGACCAAGCTAAAATAGCGCATGGCAACTGGCTTCGCTTTATGCGTGCTTCTTTGTAATGCGATGAATACAGAACCAGTTATCCGGGTCGTTTTGCAAAATATCAAGATCCTATAATACCTATTTATTAATTTTACAATAAGGTTGATTAGCTTACTTTTTATTAAAAATGGATATTATCAATGAGATTTACCAACAGGTAGAAAGAGAAAATCTTTGGGACAGATCGATTACAGTAAGACGGAATGAATATTTAAATACGGCAGGCACTATAGATACCAATCTTTATTATATAGTTGCAGGCAGTATGAAGGTATTTATTCTAGATGAAAGTGAAGAGCATATCGTCCGTTTTGGATATAAAAACAACTTTATCACGGCATTAGATAGTTTTATCACGGGAAAACCTACGGATTTTTACATTCAGACCCTCAAAAGAACAGAACTAAAGGTCATCTCAAAGCACAACTATGTTAATCTCATGAATTCAAATAGCCACTTGAAAGAGCTTTGGAGTATTGTTCAGCAGCAACTCATTGTACAACAGCTGGAACGAGAAAAAGACATCTTGATTTCTTCTCCAATACAAAGATATAATAGGGTTCTACAAAGGAGCCCACAATTATTTCAAGAGGTTCCTAATAAATATATAGCTTCCTATTTAAGAATGGCACCAGAGACGCTGTCGAGATTAAAAAAGTCTTGATTTCGGTCAATGTTTTAAGACTTCTTAATATAGATCTTTGATGAAAAACAAGTATGATGAATGCAGAAGAATTGATCAAGGAACTGACGGATATAACCCGGGATAATATAGTTCGTGTTCAGGCGTTCAAGGACGTACCAATGGAGGCTTTACAATGTAAAAAAGCAGCGCAAAGTTGGAGTGTCTTAGAGTGTATTGAACATTTAAATCGTTACGGCGATTTTTATATTCCGGAAATAGGTAGGCAGATAGCGAAGTCAAAATATGTGAAATCAGGTGTGTTCAGGCCAGGGCTGTTGGGTAACTATTTTTCAAATGCGATGTTGCCACGTCAGAAGCTAAATAAGATGAAGACCTTCCAGAATATGAATCCTCTGAATAGTTCGTTGGAAATAACTGTTTTGGATAGGTTTATTGATCAACAGCAACAGCTGTTGAGGTTACTGCATCAAGCGCAGCACACGGATTTGACAAGAGTAAAGACAGCTATTTCTATATCAAAATGGATAAAACTAAGGTTAGGGGATACGTTCCGGGTTGTTGTTTATCACAATATCAGGCATATTGCACAAGCTGAGAATGTAATAAAGTAAAGGCAGATAAGGCATGTTATCCCTTTCTACCTATTAGCCACGGGGTTGTTTGTGCTGTCTAGCTGTTGGATGGTGTTTATCCTACATCAAAGGCCAGGCTTTTCCAGTTTTCCTTCTTTAGAACTTTGATCATGATTAAAAACACAATCCAAACGACAATGGCAGCACCCCAAATCACAAGTTCATGTTTATTAATCAAGACATGTAGATAGCCCACAGATCCTAAAAGTCCTAGAATAAACATATTAACTAATACTCTGCTTTTGCCATTCTGGCTTGCCTGAGAGAAAGGAAAAGATTTGATCAAAAATAACATGATTAGAACACATTCTACCCCTCCGATGGCCGTAGCTAATAGAATGTCATTGACTACATGTACACCAAAGAGGGGCACACATATAATCAAAAAAAGAAGATTGAAAGGTATAAAAAACTTCAAAAATGAAGCCTTTAATACACCAGACATCAATTCACCAGTTTGTTGGATGGGGGCTGCATAATATATCCATGCAGCTTTATATTTTTCACTTTTGGTCACCAATTGGAATACTGTTAATACCGTTAAGAGCGAGAAGTAGAACATCATTATGTAATAGGCCGATTCATTAATGTTATCTATTTTTTCGGCCAACGAATCCTTTTTCCCTTGTAAAAATAGAAATATAAAATATACTGGTAGGTAAGCCATTGTGGGGTACAGTTGCATCTTAAATTCTCTTGAGCGATCGGTTATCAACCATACAATCGAAAAGCCTGCTTTTTCTAAAGGCGTGTCTGTACATGTTTTTTCGATTTTCTTATACAAAGGAATTTTTTCTGTACTGTCTTTGCTACGTGTTGCTATTGGAGTATCGCCACCAGCCAATAGCGCTAGTTTGCTGTTGAAATCTTTAGAGAATAATTTCGACGAACCTGAAATAGCTACTAGAATAAGGAGTATACTTAAAGCTGCAAAGCATATCGTCAATACGCTAAAATCCTGTAGCAATAAACCTTGAAATGAAGCGACCCACGTGCCTGGAGAAAACCAAAGCAGTTTGATACTGTGCACACTATTTTCTCCCTCAGAGATACTGCTCATCACTTTAGGGCCAATTTGATAGCCGATGAAGATAAATATCGAAAAGAATATCTGAATGTAACTGATGAGATCTTTGAACTTTTGAATGGACAGAAACCGTAGGCACAAAGAATAAAATATATTAACAAAAAACACCGCAATCAAACTACTTACTACCAGTTGAATCAAGAAAACGACAGCAGGTAACATATTCCAATTGATTAAGATATAAACAAGACCGGGTAATGAAATGGCTAATAATTGTGTCGATATCTTAATCAACATATACAACACTCTTGAAAATGCTACTGTTTTGTCATTCACGGGTCTTGGTAGAACAATATACTGGTCTCTATTGTCCAGTAGAATTGTAGAAAAGTCCGTAATCAGCGATAGTGACAACATCGATAATATCAATGTCAAAAACAACGATGTTGCTAAGAATTTGTCAGGGATAGTATAGACAAATGACAAGAACATAAAGCCCATCACCATAAAGATAAAAAACTGAAACCAGGTGGTATACTTGGAATTCTTTTTATTCTTATTATTTCCGAAAGAAGCTATAGGACTGCGGTCATCTATGGTCAGTTTTGTCTCAATTATTAGCTTTAGTTGAGCGACATTGATACCCATACCTGCCCATAGTTTGCTGAAAAGCAAAATAAATTTTAATGTTAGTTTTTGCATCCTAGTATTAACGAATTGCTGAGATAATATTTGATGCCTCTAGATTTCCATTCTCTTTACCAGTCAGTTTGGAGAATATTTGCTCCAATGAATCCGATTGATCTGTCTTCAATTGCTCAAAAGTACCATCAGCGATAATATTGCCCGCTGAGATTAGCAGGATACGATCCGACACTTTCTCAACGACATCCATCATATGCGAACAGTAAAATATGGTTTTGCCTTCTTTAGCCAATAGCGATATGAGCTCCTTGACAATAATTACCGCGTTCGCATCCAATCCGGATAGAGGTTCGTCCAGGATAATGATCTGCGGATTATGGATGATACCTGATATCAATAGTATCTTTTGACGCATACCTTTAGAGAATGTATCCATTCGGTTGTCAGCCTGTCCTTCTAGCCCGAATGCTTTCAGCAATTGCTGCGCCCGTTGCTCAATTAGTACATCTTCCATGCCGTATAGCTTACCTACGAAATCAAGATATTCCATAGGGGTTAATACGTCATACAGTTCTGCATTTTCCGGTACGTAGCCTATTTGACTTTTTACAGCAAGCGGGTTTTCCCTAATATCGATATCATTGATTATAACCTCACCATCAAAATCATTGATCAGACCTGCCAAAATTTTTACTGTAGTAGATTTCCCAGCCCCATTGGGGCCGATATAACCTATTACCTGCCCTGGGTAGATATCAAGGTTTATTCCCTTGAGTATCTGTTTTGATCCGTATGACTTTTGAAGATTTGATATTCTGACAATTGGTTTACTGGCTTCCATAAAAAGATTTTATAATCTAAAGATACAAAATTTATGGAATATCATCCAGTTATCCTTCTTTTCAATCTGACTTTGTAACTTTAACATGGTACGGATTGTCTAACAATTGTAATAAGGTTCGGGTACCTCCACTTCAATACCTAAGAATTCTTGCAATTGTTGTACGTAGGTATCCAAAGCATGCTGTTCGCCATAATAAATCGTTATATAACCATTAGACTTTAGTTTAACAGACAACTCTACATAACCGCCGCCTTTGGCTGGGAGCACATTTTGTATAATAAGTTGGTGCACATCTTTACGGTTAAATTGGATGGCATACTGATCTCCTGTAAAGCCAAATGTATTATCATCCGCGAGCCATACAGCATTGCGTGTTTCGGTTTTTTCAACTACTATTAGAGGTATCGCGATGACATTAGCATTACTTTTGTAATCCGGCTGAAAATTTAACAGGGTATCAAAGGATAGAATTTGTGTCGTTTCAATACTTAATGCTAAGTTATCCGTTAAGACACTCTCCGAATAATCCCTATAATTGTTAATCGTCAGTGATGTGCCACCATCGTCATATTGACCGTCCACATCATAGGTATAACAGATCGACAAGCCTATTCCGTCCAGATCAAACGTCAGGTATTTTTGATCATCGCGTTCATAGCCTGCATTGTCAATAACTGTAGGGATTTCCTCCATCCAGAGTTCACGCAATTGGTAGTAGCTCTCATCACTGTTTGAACCCGTATATAAAGTGGTGAAGTACGATTGGATAGCGATATTCTGGCGTTCATCGGCATCGTAGTAAAACTCCAGTAGATCTATTAGTAAAGAACCTATCCGAACAGGGTAATTGATTTTAAAATAAGTCGTGTCAAATTCAGATTGGTACAGCTGGCCGATATTAAGCTTCAAAAACTCCTCATAAGTGGTATCCCAAGAAACAAATAGGAGTGGAGTAGATTGTATCTCAAATCCATCTTCATAATCCGTATGCTGCTCTGGTAATATTTGATAGTTCGCAGTCTTATTGCCGATCCAAATGCGGTTTTTCTGTTCCTTTTTGCTATTTATAGTTTTAAAGAATAATGCATCGTCAAAGCCAAATCGTTTAGACAATTGGAGATAGGCTTTAGAAAACCCCTGTTGCAGGGCAGGAATATAGTGTTGCCTATAGTCGAATAGAAATAGGTAAGGGGCTTCAGCCAAAATTTCAACATACGCATATTTTAATATGGACAGATCAACACTTTCTTCATAGGTATGATCTTCATAAAAAAGCCGATTATCCGAAATATATATATTCCCAGGCGTAGTTTCTCGCGGAAAAGGATTATTCTTTTTAAATAGATTGAACATAGGTGTGATTTAAGCTCTTATTTACAAGGACCAGACGGCTAGTTCATAACCATCCATATCCGTAAATTGAAAACGTCTACCCCCTGGAAAACTGAAAATATCCTTTACGATAGTTCCGCCGGCATTTATGACTTTACTTCTAGTCGCTTCAAGATCGTCCGAATAGAGTACGACTAGTACGGTCCCATTTATCGGTTCTCCCTGAGCAAAACCACCATCTACATAGTCACCTTCGAACGCTGTGTATTCCTTACCGTAATCTGTGAACTTCCAACCAAAACATTGGGTATAGAAATGTTTTGCTTGGACAATATCTTTTGATAGAAATTCGATGTATTGTATCTGCTCGTGTTTTAGGTTCTGCGAATTATTTTCTGTCATGATCAATTATTTGCTTTTATAAATATAGCCACTTTATTTTGTGTTTTTTTAGTATAGTTGGTAGGCTTTGCTTCTGTACGCTTTCCTGTGTTTTCAACGATCAGAATTTTTGATTTAATTTGTTGCTGCGAGTAACTTGCCAAGATTACAGTATAGGTTTATGGCTCTTAGAAAAGATCGGGGCGACGGCGGGAAATTTCTGATGCGACTTTCAGTTCAATGTAAACTAAGAAGCAAATAAGCACTATTTCTACCGAGAAATAAGCTAATCCAATAGTTGTTATCAAGGGGGAGTTATGTATTAATACACCAGTCGTTAGAATACAGTAAAACAAATTGGCAATGCCAATACCTCTTAAAAAAGGTGTCCAATTTTGTTTTAAGAGAAAAAAACAAGCTGTTGAATAAATGCAAAAACAAAAGGCTATTAACGCAAGGTACGCCAAAGCCGTTTTCGGTATCCCAATATATTCGTTGAAATTTTTTGATACCAAAAACAATAAAACCGTGGTTATCAGAGCACCTATGCTATCGATTAAAAAGAGTATGTTTGTTTTTTCTTTTAATTGATTTGTGATAATTCTAACAACAGAATCCATTTCCAAACCTACCAAAATTCACCTTTACACGCAAAATAAATTTCAAACCTAATCCTTTAGCCTCCTATAGACATCTACACAGAGTTCAATACAACTCCCGTCACCGATAGTTAGATAGTTGTTGTCTACTATTGTAGCAGAATACTTGCCGGGTTCGGTTGCAGCTGTGCATGCAGACGAAATGATCAGGTTACGGCTTGCGTCATTCCCTTCCTTTTTTGGTGTAAAAGTATATTCGCCTCCGCATGAAAAGCGAGTATCAGTAGTTTTGCCTTTTGAATCAAAAGAAATTATTCGGTTTTCACTTGTTTTATCTGCAACATGAATGTTTCCTCCGCCATTGTCGGTTCTTCTTTCAACTAATTTCCATTTACCCACAATACCTGTTTGACTGTTTCTGAAAGCATATTCATCCGTACTATCCTTGCGGCATGAAACAGCAAAGGTTAAAAGCGCGTATAAAAAAATCTATTCATCATAATAATGTAGACTTGGTTTCTACCTAAACGGAGATTCAATTTGTGACGCTATACAGAGTTGTGCTTATTCCTATTTTTTGTAAATTTATGATCTATTGTAGATTTACTTCGGTCGTGCTTGATTAGGAGGTTTTAAAATTATTCAATACATTCGTATTTCGAAAAGAAAAGTGATTTTATTTAACCAATTTCATGAAACTGCATACACACTATAATGATCAACAGTTAACGGAGCTCATGCAGGCCGATGATCATGCAGCGTTTACAGAAATTTTTAATCGCTATAGTGCCTTGATATATAGCCATGCTTACAATAAGTTGCGCAACGAGGAAGAAGCCAGGGATGTGGTGCAAGAAATGTTTATCAATTTATGGATCAAAAGGGCTAGTTTGGATCCGCAGAATAATCTTAGTGGATACCTATATACCGCGGTTCGGAATGGTGTTTTGAATTTGATAAAGCATAAGAAAGTTGTCACCAATTATGCTGATCTCTTTAGCCAGATAAATCTTCAATATACTGCTTCCACAGATCACCTCATTCGTGAAAAACAATTTGCAGCACTTATTGAGGCAGAAATAGCAGCATTACCACCGCGTATGCGTGAAGTGTTTGAGCTGAGACATAAAGAGCATTTGTCTAATAAGGAAATCGCTGAGAAGATGCAGATCGCCGAATCTACCGTAGCCGATCAAATGAAAAAGGCCTTAAGAATCTTAAAACCTAAAGTCAGATTTTTATTAATTATCTGTTTTCTTTTTAATAATTGATCTACATAAGTATTTTTTTAGATCCGCATCCCCAATTACCTTTCTTGAGTTGTATTACTCTATATACAGCATATATAAACCTAAAAATGCAGGAAGAAAAATTTAGAATACTTTTAGAGAAATATATTGCGGGCAATTGCACCGAAGATGAAATAGCATGGTTGGAGAATGCTTATCTGAAGTGGAATGAAGCAGATAAAATACGGTTGACAACGCAGCAGCTCGAGGCAGCCCAGTCGTTTATGTGGCTTGCTGTGCAAAGAGAGACTTCAGGGCCTGAACAATCCTCGTCTTTCCATAGGTCGAATAAGTCAGGTCGGTCCATATGGCGCAGGATCGCCGCAGCTGCTGTGGTTTTGTTATCGGTTAGTGTCGGATTATATTTTTATTTCATCCATCAACCCGTTGAAAGCACTGATTATTTGTTGGTTAAAAATAGCATTCAACCTGGGGGCAATCGAGCTATCTTGACTTTGGATGATGGTCGTACAATTAATTTGAGTAATCAAAAAGAAGGTATTGTGGTCGGCACTGATCAGATTAACTATAGTGATGGTAGTCCTGTTTATCCAAAAGACTTTTTGAGCGATAAGGAGAAACCCATGGCTATGTTAATCTTATCAACACCCAATGGTGGTCAATATCAAATCACATTACCTGATGGTACAAAGGTATGGCTCAATGCGGGTACCACCTTAAAATATCCATCTCGTTTTATTCACAACGAACGACGCGTAGAGCTAGATGGTGAGGCCTATTTTGAAGTGGCCAAGAACACAGAGCAAGTATTTGTAGTGACGAGCCACAATCAAGAGGTGCGTGTGTTAGGTACACATTTTAATATCAATGCATACCGCGATGAAGAAAGTATAAAGACAACCTTGCTCGAAGGATCTATTCGTGTGCAGAGTGAAAGGGTTAATAATTCCACCATTCTTCAACCAGGGCAACAATCCATTACAAGGGGGGGCAATATAAAAACTGTTAAGGTCGATCCAGAGAACGCTGTCGATTGGAAGAATGGCGATTTTATTTTTAGAGAAGATCTGCAATCGGCTTTGCGACGTGTTGCACGCTGGTACAATGTCGAAATAGTGTACGAACCGTCTGCTCCAAAAGATCTAAAGTTTGGCGGCTGGGTATCTAGGGACAATGATATTGCTGCCGTATTAAAACTGATAGAATCTACTGGGAAGGTTCATTTTAAAATTGAAAAGCCTCTAAAAGGAAGTACAGAAAGGAGGGTTGTCGTGAGTAAATAAATACCTTACATATGTCTAAAATAAAGCCAGAAGTGCTACGAACACCTCCGGCTTCAGTTTAGCAAAGATTAATAAAATTAGATTTACTAACCGATACAAGCCTATATCTATAAAACCAATTGGCCTGTAACAAAAACCAAACATAACAAACCTATATAAAAATCTTGAAAATATACAATTTGAACGATTTCTTGTCGATCAATAGGTTTGTTATATAATAACGACAAAATGTATAAAATATGTACCAATAAGGGAGCAATGTCCAAGCGGCACCTCTATAAATTCCTATTAATTATGCAATCAGTCAGTATTTTTCTACTTGTATGTCTCATGCAGGTGAGTGCGGCTACTTTTGGACAGTATATTACACTCAAACAGCGGAATGCATCTTTGGAATACGTACTTCGGGAAATCCGCAAGCAAAGCCATTATGATATTATTTATGATCTTGAGCTCATTGAAAAAGCTAAACCTGTTAATATTCAAGTCAGCGGAGTTAGTTTAGATGCGGCTCTAAAGCGTTGCTTCTTCAATCAACCATTGACCTATTCTATCGATGGAAAAACGATTACGATAAAGGATATTGAACGCAAAGAGATGATTGCGTTATCGTCAAAAGATTTTTTGGCTGCGATCGATGTAAGGGGTAAAGTGGTCGATGAGCGGGGGAAGCCAATGTCAGGTGTGACGGTCCGGTTAATGGGAAGTAGCCGGACGGCAATAACAAACGCGGAAGGAGACTTCTACTTTGAGAAAGTCGATGAGAAATCAAAGTTAATCATTTCTTATTTGGGGTATAAAGCGCAGGAAATTCCTGTTAAGGCTCATGTGGGTACTATAAAGATGAGTCCATCGAGCGACGATCTAGAAGAAGTTGTCATTACGACAGGTATATTTAACAAAGCGAAAGAAAGTTTTACAGGAGCTTCTACGACGATTACTGCCGAAGAGTTGCAGCGTTTTGGAACCCGCAATCTCGTAACGTCTATTCGAAATATCGATCCGTCTTTTAACATTATTGAAAGCAATGCGTTTGGTTCTAATCCAAATCGTTTGCCTGAAATACAGATTCGCGGAAATTCCAGTATTCCCAATGTTGGAGATATTGGGCCAGGAGATTTAAAAGATCAAGCAAGAGCTGCTCTCAATACACCTTTGATTATTCTAGATGGCTTTGAAACTACGTTGCAAAAGCTGTTAGACATCAATGAAAATGAGGTAGCAAGTATTACTATTTTGAAAGATGCATCTGCAACCGCTATATATGGTTCAAGGGGTTCCAATGGAGTAGTAGTTATTACGACTAGGTTGCCAAAGGCTGGAAAGCTTCGCGTGTCCTATCGAGGAGATGTCAATTTTGAAGCACCTGATCTTTCCGATTACAATCTGCTGAATGCACGGGAAAAATTGGATTTGGAATGGAAGGCAGGTTATTTTGATGCTGTTAATGTGCAGACTGATGTACAATTGAAAGACTATTATAATTATTGGGTTAATGAGGTTAACAGTGGAGTTAATACCGATTGGCTTGCTATACCATTGCGAAATGGTGTAGGCCAACGGCATAATTTGCGATTGGAGGGCGGAGACCAAGCGTTAAGATATTCTGCTTCTGTTCAGGTTAATGATATTCAAGGGGT
Source organism: Sphingobacterium sp. xlx-96 (assembly GCF_011007365.1). Classification (GTDB taxonomy): domain Bacteria; phylum Bacteroidota; class Bacteroidia; order Sphingobacteriales; family Sphingobacteriaceae; genus Sphingobacterium; species Sphingobacterium luzhongxinii. Next base: position 668,854 of record NZ_WFKM01000001.1, read on the forward strand.
AATGAAGGAGTCCGCTCGGAAGATTTTTAATGGGAGTATCTCTCTATCCTATTTATATAAAGACGTTAAATTCAATAATAATCTACAGATATCGCAAGCTAATGCTAGTAATTCACCTTATGGTTCCTTTGCTGATTATGCTGTAATGAATCCTTATCGGAAGCCATTCGATGATGATGGTAATGTTGTGAAAATTTTTACTGAATATCGTGGAAGCTTTAACTTTCTGCGGGGTAATCCTTTATATAATGCTACGTTGAATACTTTTGATAAATCTGGGACTTCGGATATTACAAACAATACCAGTGTGGAATGGAGTATACTTAAAGGTTTACTATTAAGGAGTCAAGTGGGGATAACGAAGACAGTAGGTCAGACTGACCAGTTTAGACCTGCAGATCATACCGCATTCGCCAATTATGTAGAGAATGATGTTTTCAGGAAGGGAGATTATACGTATGGTATCAGTAATGGTTTGCGCTATGCCGGCTCATTAAATGCCTCCTATACTGTAAACTTTGATAAGCATACTGTTTTTGCGGGTCTTGATTATAGTATTCGAGAATCTAACAGTTCAAGCTATAGTTTTTTGGCCGAAGGTTTTAATAATCCCAATTTTGATTTTATATCGATGGCTTTACAATTTCCTGCAGGAGGAAAGCCCAGTGGTTCAGAAAGTTTAACGCGTTCCATAGGGCTTACTGGAAATCTAAATTATATTTATAATAACCGCTACTTTATAGATGGGTCTTTTCGTTTTGATGGGTCATCACAATTTGGATCAAAGAAGCGTTTTGCACCATTCTGGTCCATGGGTTTTGGATGGAATGTTCATGAAGAGTCCTTTTTAGTGGATAATAGTTTCATCGATCGCTTAAAGCTAAGAGGATCTACAGGAATTACAGGTTCACAAAATTTCAGTGCCTATCAGGCTCTAGCTACCTATCGTTACTATACGGACGATCGTTATTATAATTGGAATGGTGCCTATTTATTGGGTTTGGGGAACGAAGAATTAAGATGGCAACAAGCGCTAAAAAATAATATAGGTATCGATGCGGAATTTCTGCAAAGACGCCTTCGGGTGACAGGTGATTATTATATCGAGACTACACGAGACCTAGTTTCTTCGGTTAATTTGCCTGCTTCGAACGGATTTCCTAATTACATTGCCAATATAGGTAAAATGCGGAATAAAGGTTTCGAATTAAAAGTAACTGCTTTTATATTGAACCAAGGTAATGAGGGTTTTACATGGAGTGTTACAGGAGCAGTGGTTCAAAATAGGAACAAAGTTATTGAAACTTCGCAAGCGCTAAAAGATGCTCAGAAGGTGATTCAGGATGGAGCTGGTAGTCCAGGCATGATGTATGTTGAGGGCTATTCAAGCAATGTCATCTGGGTTGTTCCTTCCCTTGGAATTGATCCCAGTAATGGAAAAGAACTATTTATGGATGCCTCGGGTAGGCCCACTTATACATGGAGCGGAAACGATGTGAAGGCAATGGGCACTACTGAACCACGATACTTCGGTAATTTTAGCTCCATGTTGAGGTATAAGGGACTTACCTTAAATGCTTCTTTCGGATACCGTTATGGCGGGCAGCAATATAATTCAACCTTAGTGAACAAGGTAGAATCAAGTGATTATAGACTTAATGTCGATCAACGGGTTTATGATGATAGGTGGCAAAAGCCTGGAGATCATGCTGCTTTTAAAGGCCTTTTAAATACTACAGCTACTAACAAAAGTTCTCGATTTGTGCAGGACGAAAATGTATTGACTTGTCAAAATATTAGCTTACGATACGAGGTATCCGCAAAAAAGCTTTTGCAATCATTGAATCTCAATGCATTTAATATATCCGCGAATATGGCTGATGCATTTCAGCTATCAAGTATACAGAGAGAACGAGGAACTTCTTATCCTTTTTCTAGACAAATCTCAATGAGTATAAATGCAACTTTTTAAAAAATAGACATGAAAAATATGAAATGGATAGGGCGTTTATTGATCGGAGTGATGCTATTTACTTCATGCAATGAGTTTTTGGATGTTACGCCAAGAACTGAAACACCCCAAGATAAATTATTTGCTACAGAAGTAGGCTTTAAAGATGCTCTCGCTGGTGTATATATTCAGATGAAGGATAATAATGCTTATGGGAAGGCATTAAGCTATGATAGGATTGAACGGCTAGTATCAAGTTGGGATGTCGCAGCCAATACGACAGATCAGCGATTAGGTCAATTTAACTATAGCGATGAAGGTGTTGAAAATGCATTAGCGAGCAGTTACGGACAATTGTATAAAGTAATTTCGAGTGTAAACGCTATTCTGGGCGAAATTGATAAAAGAAAAGACGTTTTCAAAACTTCAGGTTTGTATGAGGTAATTAAAGGGGAAAGTCTAGCTATTCGCGCATATTGTCACTTGGATATATTGCGGCTGTTCGGCCCGATACCTAGTGATCCAACAAATGGAAATAAATTGGCCTATGTTACTACATTATCCAACAAGTTGAATAGCTTAACTTCTTTCGATGAGTACAAAAATCTTTTATTGAAAGATTTAGAAGAAGCCGAAAAATTATTACACATAGGAGATCCCATTTTGGAAAAAAATGTACAAGGGGCAAAAGATTCATATTTGTCTAAGCGTACAATAAGAATGAATTATTATGCCGTAAAAGCTCTATCTGCGCGAACCTATTTATGGTTCGGTAATAAAGAAAAAGCTTATGAAAACGCGAAAATTGTTATTGAAGCAAAAAATAAAGATGGCGTGGCTCTATTTAAATTAGGTACTTCTACCGATATGACTACTCAAAATTATTTATTAACAGGTGAGCATATTTTTGGACTATATGATTTCAAACTTTTTTCAAAATATTCAGCTGATTTCGCCTCCGGTAATTTCTATAAAGGAGCCTCGTCTACTACCATACAGAACGAGCTCTATGGAAATACAGGAATGGATATTAGAGAGGCTTATCTTTGGGAACAAATAACTTTGGCTAATCAAGCCAGACGTTATGTAATGAAAAAGTATAAAGTTCTTGAGAAACTCGGTAATACGGATATAGATACAAAACAAATCCCTATGCTTCGGCTTAGTGAATTGTTTTTAATTGCAGCAGAAACTGCGCCGATTATAGAAGCTAATGCTTTGTGGAGCCAATTTTATTTTGCAAGAAATGTTCCGGTGACGGCATTAGCGGATGACCCGATTCAACGTCAAATGCAGATTATGAAGGAGTATAGAAAAGAGTTTTATGCCGAGGGGCAAAGCTTTTATGCGTACAAACGTTTAAATGCAGGCAATTCTAACTTTCTATTTCTTCCAGCAGGTGTAACCGTAAATTACCTCGTACCATTGCCCAAAACTGAAACTGTTAATCTTAATTAATTTATTAGAAGATGAAAGCTTATTCATATTTTTTAATTGCATGTATATCTACGATGATCTATTCATGTAAGAAAAATCCATACATGTATTTTCAGGATATTGCAAGGTTACAATTCGGACCGGATGTTTCGAGAATTTACGATAATAATTACAGGTTGTCAGATTCATTGAAACGCTATACATTCTATTATGAAGGTAAGGAGATACAGCAAGATACTGTGTTTTTTGATTTGTATGCAAGTGGAGGAGTTAGTGCACATGATCGATCATTTCAATTGGTACAGGAGGACATTCCAGGTGTAATGAACGCTATTCCTGGAAAACATTATAAAGCTTTTTCGGATCCAACTGTAGTTACAGAATATGTGATTAATGCAGGAAAGGTTCGTGCCTCTGTCCCAATAGTCTTATTGAGAGATCCTTCATTAAAGGAGAGCACTGTATCCTTGAAACTTAAATTAGTTGCTAATGATAATTTTGGACTAGGGGAAACTAATAATTTATGGCGAAAAGTGGAATGGACAGATAGACTAAGTCAACCAACTCAGTGGGACGCATCGATTACTCAATATCATTTAGGAAACTACAGTATTAAAAAACATCAGTTTATAATAGATGTGACTGGTCAAAAATGGGATGACGAGTTCATAAAATCTATACGTACAGATAATGGTCTTTTAAGTTACTGGAAGTCAGTTATCAGTATAGCTGTGGTTAATTATAATATTGAACATCCTGGCGAACCATTGAGGGATGAGAATCGGGAGTTAATCGTATTTCCTTAATTTTTAAATCGAAAAAAATGATAAGAATATATATGTTGAGTGTTTTGGTTTTACTGTTTTCCTCCTGTCTGAAAGATAAAACCAATACTGATTTTCTACCTCATGAGGTGATTACCGTAGAAGGAATCGAAAGTAGTTATACAAAAGTTTCTGAAATAGATCGTATAATACTAGATCCACAAGTCACTTCTACAGACCCCAATGCTGAATTTGAATTTATGTGGGGAATTTATAATTCAAACATTGCTGGATTAGATACTTTATCGAAGTCTAAAAACCTAGATTACCTAGTCCGGAAGCCCGCAAATTCATGGAAATTGTTGTTTAGGGTAGCCAACAAAAATACTGGATACACTAAATATGTGACATCTGAATTAAGTGTAATCACTCAATTTACCCGAGGGTGGTATGTTGCGAAAGGAGATGCAGGTAAAACCGATGTGGATTTGTTTTTTACGCCAAGTACTATAGTTCCGGAATCAAAAATGGAAAATGTATTTAACACTGTTAATGGCAGAAGTCTAGATGGAAATCCACTAATCATGAATTTTTATAATAACTATAGCGTTCCACTTGATGGAAAGCGAGTTCTCATTCGAGGATTATTTGTTGTTTCGGATAAAGATGCTACGGTAGTAGATATTAATACCCTTAAAGAAGTAAGGAACTTTAACCAATTGTTTCATAGTGCTCCTACTAAAAAGCTTCCCGGCTTTGTTGGTCTAGGGATGTCTGCTTATTATTTTCTGAATGATGGCGGTTTACATAGTGTTTATAGCAATGGAGAATTCGGAGTTAAGAAAATAAGGGACAATTTAAATACCCCCTATAGATTATCCAATTACTTTTTGACTTCTTGGGTTGGAGGAAATCCTATACTTTATGATGAGATAAGCAGTTCATTTGTGTCAGCTGACGGCAGTGGAAGTTATCTGACCACCATTCAAGATGCTGCTGGTACAAGTATGCCCGCAAATAATAACAATAAGAAATTGTTGTTTATGGGTTTAAAGACATTTTATTCACCTTTTTCGGGCTTTGCTGTTTTGCAGGATAAGACAAATCCTAATCTTAAGATCGTGTCTAAAATTACCGAGACCGCGGTAGGGGGAAGAGCAAGCACGATACGATTGGAAAATGATACACTAAAGACCACAGATAAAATTTTCAATGCTACGCAATATGCTTTGTTAGATGGCGATGAGAATATGATCTATTTCTGTACGGGTAATGAGATTTGGTCAAGAAATCTTTCAAACGGCTTCGAGCAATTACAATATCGCATTCCAGCAGGAGAAGAGGTGACTTTCATGAGACATAGAAAGTATACGCGAGAAGCACCTTATAACTTCAATTTTATAATGGTAGGTACGAAAGTTGGGGGAAATTACAAGGTACGTATGTTTACGAAAACTCTAGGGAATTTATCTTCGGAACCCAAAGTAGTTCTTGAAGGAAAAGGAGCAGTGGGTGATGTGATCTATATTTCACCATCTGTAACCTCTACTACCTACAATAATACCTACTAGGTTTATCTAACTAATTATTCAATTGGCTCTTCTTGTTACAAGAGTCAATTGAATTAACACATAAAATAATGAAAAAGCTTTGTATCTTACTCCTTATCTGCGGTATTTCTTTTTCTGCAATGCCACAACGAGAATCGCTTATTAAGGGAGTACTAAAGTATGAAAAGACCCCAAACCTAAAATTGTATAAAATTGAAAAGGGGAAGACAGTGGAAATAGGAGTCTCTACTCCCGATTCCTTGGGCAGTTTTAGTTTTTCGTTTCACCCCGAATACGAAGGTTTATATGTGTTAGCTACTGAAAAAAGTTCGCCAATTGATCAGTGGAGTTTTTGGTTTAAAGAGGGCGACGAATTGACCCTATCCATCACAGACTCTGGATATGAGCTTACAGGGAAAACCAATTCTAAAGAAAATGTCATTTTGACCAAATGGTATCATCTTCTAAAACCCATCGGAACTAAGACCCTAAATGAAGCGGTATTTGAAAATAACTATTGGCTTTTTTGCCGTCCTTTAGAGGAAATATCAAACAACACCAAGTCTTGGCTAAAAGAGAATAGATCCGGTAATAAGAGATTTGATAGCAGATTGAAGAGTATCGTTACTGTAAACTTAAATCTTATTGCAAATACATTTATAAAAAGCCTTCACACCTATCAGCAATATCTTTCCTATCAAAAAACAGGAAATTACGCTGATTCGGGAACTAAGAATATGAGTCCCTATTATTTTGCGTCAAGTGTAAAAACGTTGTATAAATCCACTGATGATGTATACTTGAATCCATTTGGCGAGAGAGCCTTTCTTGATCAATTAGATTTAGATCGGCTGAAGGATGGAGTTCAGCGTGAATCGGGAGAAAAAGGTTTAAGTCAAGATCTTTCTTACATTTTCAATAATACCTTAAAAGGCGATCGCGTATTGGCATATGTTAACCGACTAAAAGATTACGAGGAATACAAAAGTTTAATGAATCAGTATGGAAAATTCATCATAACAGAAAGTCAGCAGAACTTCAACGCCAGAATAGCCGAAGAATTGGACGGTTTAAAACCAGGAAGGATTGCATATAACTTTTCTTATGAGGATCATACAGGGAATATCGTTTCTATGTCGGATTTAAAGGGAAAAGTTGTCTTAATAGATGTCTGGGCTACTTGGTGTGGACCGTGTCGGGCACAATTTCCCCATCTTAAAAGATTAAAAGAAGAATTCAATGGACAAGATCTCGTGATGGTAGGCATCTCAGTTGATGAACCGAAGAATAAAGATAAATGGCGTCAGCTGATCAAACATGAAAACTTAGAAGGGGTTCAGCTTTTTGCGAAGAACGGTTACGAGATCAGTCAATTCTATAAAATAAAGAGCATTCCAAGGTTTATACTTATCGATAAAGAAGGCAAAATTATCAATGCCGATACGCCATATCCTTCTGATCCTGCGTTAAGCATTTTGATACAGGATATATTGTCCAATTAATTTAAAAAGAAATACATATGAAATATCCATGTAGCAGACCTGTACAGACACCAATGAGAAGACTTTGGATATTCCATATAACCATTAAAAATCAAACTATTTACATATGAAATATATACTATCACTAGTTGCGTCAATCTTTTTATCATTGTTCGCATATGGAAAGTCACCTTATGCAACAGTTAAAGGATCCTATAAACACGATACAGCAGAAAAAATAAACTTATATACCGTAGTTAATGGCGAGCTGGTCGAATACGCGACAACAAAGCTGGGTGAAAACGGTTCTTTTGCATTTGCCCTTATTCCGGACGAGTATGGTTTTTATTATATAGGTGACCTAAAAGCTTATTTTAGAATTTATCTGCTTCCTAATCAAACTCTTTCGGTAGCTATTGATGCTGAAGAATATGATATAAAGTTGGTGGGTAAGAATAATCGGGAAAATATGCTGATCAATCAATGGTTTAACTTGGTGAAAGAAATGGATATCATGGCTACTAAAAACAAGGGTTATCGTACGATATTCACCGACTTTTATCCTGAATTAGAAAGACGGGTACCTGAATATAGAGCCTATTTGCGTCAGATAACGACCAAAAACGCTAAATTCAATCAGGAAATGACCTATTTAGCTCATAATGATATAAAGTATCTGTCACTCCAATTCTTAAGCAGTGGTAGATTCAAGCACCCAGAGGTTGGAAATGTTACGCCCTTTCATAAAGAGATTCTACAAGAAAAGTTGTTAGACTCTTCTATATTGAAATTGCCTTATGCCTGGAGATATCTTAATTCTTATTCTTCAGTGAAGAGAAGTCATATCCTTAAGAATAACCAGGTAAATTTTGTTAATTATGTACTAGAACAAATTTCCGATACTGAATTAAAAAGCCAGTATTTGTTAAAAGAATTGGAGAAACAAAAAAACGCCGATAGTTACAATGCCTTTTTTGCAAAATATAATAGCTACTTTCAGACTGTGGAACAGAAGAATACGGCTCAAAATATAGGTGCCCCTTTAATGTCACTAGAAAAAGGGAGTCCAGCTATTAATTTTATTTATCCCGATATTAATGGTAACGCAGTTTCGTTGAGTGATTTTAAAGGGAAAGTGGTGGTTTTAGATGTTTGGGCTACCTGGTGTGGGCCATGTATTGCGGAAGTTCCCGCCCTCCAAAAGTTAGAGAAAGATTTTGAGAGAAAAGATGTGGTGTTTATGAGTGTATCCGTCGATGCCAAGAGGCAAAAATGGGATACTTATGTCAATGAAAAAAAGCTGACTGGCGTCCAGTTATGGGGGGATCATTCGATTATGAATAACTATAAGTTTGACCGTATCCCTCGTTTTATGGTTTTTGACAAAGAGGGAAAGATAGTAAGTGTGGATGCTCCGAGACCTTCTGATCCGGCGTTAAAGAAAATGCTAGAAAAGGAACTGGCAAAGTAAATAATTGTCCCATAATTTATTACTAGTCGTAACTTAAAATGTAGGACTTCATGAAGCTCGCTTCATGGAGTTTTTTGGTTTTCAACTCATGGCAGAAGGCTTATAGTTTGAATAGTGCTTGTGAGTGATAAAGTGCATATGCTGGGGATGTTGACCCCATTCCGGGGATACTGACACCCTAATTTTGGTTCAAGGGTCGTCATTGCCAATAACCTGACAATATTACTTTTTTTCTTAGACTTTCTCCTTTAAGTTCAATACGGTGTGATACATGCACGATCCTATCGAGGATTACATCAGCGATCGTGTGCTAACCGATGATATCATACCAGTTTGCGACAGGCAGCTGGCTTGCTATGATGGTAGCTTTTCTATCATGCCTACCCTCAAAGATTTCCATGAGTTCCAATAGTTGCTGCTGTTCCAAGCAGAAACAATAGTTAACATTTTTAATCGTGAGTAGTCCGCGCCTAAAAGCAATGTATGCTCATGCATATTATTTACTTCCCGAGGAATACCCAGAGCTATTTTCAATTCTGTATTAAATACTCGTCCTTGATGGTCAGTCGGCGTCATGTCGGATGAATAAAACACAACGTGTCTTGTTATGATTCATTTTGATTGTTTTTGAAAATATTGATTTAGGGATTGAAATATTAATTATTTGTGTTGTCTCGCTAGCATCTATTAAAGACGTCATTTTCGGAACAGGAGATTAGCTATGTTTTCTGTATAACATACACAAACCTCGCATTATCACCCTTATACCTTGTTGATCTTTGGCAGTTCTTTTGTGTCGTTGCAGGATTTCAGGGCGTTGACGAAGACAGGGGAAGTCTTCGTTCTGCCCAAGGCCTGCCTTTGTCCGGCCTTGATTCTTTCAAAACACGGTCGATCCCCGATGGATCCCCGATGAATCCCCGGTCACCATCGGGGCGCGATCGGAGAACGATCGGAAGTTCATCGGGGAAAAGTGGTATTTGCCCAGGTTCTGGCAGGTACCCAGTAGGGTCTAGCGCTGCTTATCTGTCGCCTACTGGTGGCGTAGCAGATGGTTCACAAGCAAGAAATAACCAAGGAACAACCGAAGAACAGGCCAAGCGCCAACAAAGCCCAGAGAAAGAGCCGCAGATAGGTAATGCTTTTGCAGGCGGCAACGAGGTGTCCGACAGGAGAGAGGTAGTGACTTTGTTCGCACCTTGTTCGC
>NZ_WFKM01000002.1 GCF_011007365.1 Sphingobacterium sp. xlx-96
GCTAGCGTTCATCCTGAGCCAGGATCAAACTCTCCATTGTAAAATGAAGTGTAAGACCAAGACTATTTATGAAAATAGAATTGTCTTTATTATAATTTCTGATTCTAGGACCAAATGGCTGATTTTTTAACTTTCGTCGTTTCTCAACACTACTCGTTACGTTACATGATCATTTTTTAAAGAACTTTTTTCGCATCCGCTTCGCGCTTCTGCTTTTATGATGCCGGAACAAAATCCGTTATCCTGCTTTTTCTGTTGCCCTTCGTTTCCGTTGGGACTGCAAAGGTAGGAATCTTTTTCAAACCTCCAAAATAAATGTGAAAATTTATTTCAGCACCTTTTCTTGTATTCCCGCGTTTAAATAACTTTAAACCCCTCTTTTTTCATGGTCCCGTCCTAAGATCCGACCGTTCCTCCCTTGCGGAGTGGTGCAAAGATAGGATAATTAAACCCATAGTTCCAAAGGATATCCCCATCTATTTTTGAAATAAAACCCTAAAACGCTGGAAATGCGGAGAATAAAATTGAAATGGGATAACCGTAGCTAGGAAAATGGGGCTTTACAAAGTATCGTGTTATATCACTATAGCTATAAAAAGCCCATCTGTATAGAAGTGGTAAGCTAAAAAAAACACGATGGACCACCTTCTCTTTCAGGCCATATTATTACCAAAGGGCAGAGCAATTCTAGGCTTTCCCTCCGATTCCCCTATTTTAACGGAGACACAATAGAGGGAAAACAGAGATTTACCTCTATGAACCCTCTACAAACCCTCTATTATTCCCCTAGAAAATCTCTATAAAATTAGAATATGTATCGGATCTGCTAATAGTTTAGTACAAACAAAAAAGCAATTGATTTAAATATGGAAAAAATAAAATGCGGGCAGTCTATTTTTTATCTTTTGATCCGTCATCCGATTTCACCTCGTCATCAAAAAGAATTCGCACCGAGGGCGTATACGTATCATCATTTTGCCCCGTTTTATTCGCCCAAAAGAATGCGCCTAAAAAAATCAAAGCGATAAAAACACTACAGCCAATTAAGAAAAAAATTATAGACATAATACCAAAGTTAAATAAGATTTCTCTTCTTACCATACCACCTTGTCATTAAACTGGTAAAGGAAATAATTGTCACTGTACTTATGGGCATTAAGATCGCCGCGAATAAAGGAGACATTGTCCCTTGAACAGCAAAACTCAATCCTATGATATTATAAAGTATAGAAATAACAAAACTCATTTTAATAACTTTAACCGTATCTTTACTAAAAGCGAAGAAACTAGGAAGCTTTTCGAACGAGACGCCGTCTAGAATAGCATCACAGCCCGGTGAAAAATTATTGATATCATCAGACACCGCAATCCCAAGGTCTGCTTTACGTAAGGCACCTGCATCGTTTAACCCATCACCAACCATACATACTTGTTGCCCATCCTTCTGCCAATTACTTATTTTCAAAAGCTTATCATTTGGACTCTGGTTAAAAAACAGAGTAGCATTTGACGGAAAGATCAACCGCAAAGCTTCCGCCCTACGCTCATTATCACCAGATATCAAATGTAATCCATAACTATCTTTTAATTTGCCAATTACCTCCGTAAGCCCTTTCCTCCACGATTGTCCCAGTGTAAAAAAACCCTTCACTACACTATTTATCTTTATATATACGACAGAACCTTCGGCATCAGAATGTCTCACACCGGTAAACGATGCACTGCCTACCATTATTTGGCAATCAGAATACCACGCTGATTGCCCTTTACCAGCAAACTCTTCATACCCATTTATTGGCAGAACAGCACACAGACCTAACCATTTGATTATTTCTCTGCTTAAAGGATGATTTGAATTTCGACACAATGTATATACCAAATCTCTTTCCATTTTAGATAGGGCTCCTTCGAAATACATAGTAGAAGCTTTGGGAGAAGATATTGTACCAGTTTTATCAAACACAACCGTATCAATAGCAGCCATCTGTTCAATAGCAGATGTATTTTTGATATACATTTTATTTTTATCAAATATACTCAACGCTGCGCTCAACGTAAAAGGAGAACTTAAAGCCAACGCACATGGACAAGCAATTATAAGTACAGCCGTAAATGCTGCCCATGCCCTATCTGTAGCTTCTCCTACCAACCAAAATGCAGCTGCAAACATCGCTATTGAAATCAATCCTATGGTGAAATACTTGCTGATTACTCCAACAAAAGTTTCAAATTTTCTTTCATAGGATTTAAAACTCTCATTATTCCACAACTTTGTAAGATAGCTTTGGGAAACAGCTTTTACCACCTCCAACTCAATCACGCCGCCCGTCTGGCGACCTCCAGCGTACACGACTTCGCCGAGGATCTTTTCCACTGCATCACTTTCTCCCGTCACGAAACTAAAATCAACAAATGCATCACCTTTAAGCAGAATAGCATCTGCAGGAATAATTTCATTGTTTCGTACTAGAATTCGTTCTCCAACTTTAAGATTCCCTATTGGAGTAGGTTTTTCCTTACCTTCTGTCAACACGGTGACAGCCACAGGAAAATAGGACCTATAATCCCTTTCGAAGGAAATATGATAATAGGTTCTTTCCTGCACCCATTTACCAATTAAAATAAAAAAGACCAAGCTACATAGGGTATCTATAAAACCAGCCCCAGTTTGGGTTAAAATTTCGAACGCGGATCGAAAAAAAAGAACAAAGATACCGAGCGCTAAAGGTACATCAAGATTCAATCTTTTCTGCTTTAAACTATACCAAGCTGATTTAAAATAATCGGAAGCACTGTACAACAAAACAGGTAAACCAAATGCTAAATTCATATAACCAAAGAAATTAGCATATTCCCTTTCAAAATCTGCCATCCCGAAATACTCTGGAAAACTAATCATCATAGAGTTTCCAAAGCAAAAACCTGCAACAGTAATCTTTCCGATCAAACCATTTTGATTAACCTTATTCCCTTCCTTTACAACATCCTGTAAGGTAATCTTTGGATCGTACCCGATATTGTGAAGAAGCTGAACAACTTCCTTCAGTGAAATCTCTTGTTTATTAAATGTAATACTGGCCTGCTTTTTCATAAAATCTACCTTCGCGGATTTTATGGCAGTATTCAGCTTAAACAAATTTTCAAGTAACCAAATACAAGAACTACAATGAATAGCCGGCACATAAAATGTAATAATCGTGATGTGATCGTCCTGATAATCGACTAATCTTGAGACAATATTAGGCTCGTCTAAATAATTTAGATCTTCCTTATGTCCATTTTGAGATTTACCAGGATGCGTATTGTATTTATAATAACTCTGAAGGTCGTTTTCTTTTAAAATTTGATATACGGTCTGACAGCCTAAACAACAGAACTGATGCTCATTCAAAATATAGGAGGTCTGTTCCACTAAATCACCACAATGATAGCATTTGGTTTTAGTGATCAAACTACTTTGCTCTGCCATAAAAAATATTTTTAAATTGCTTGACTAAACAAATTATCTCTTTCTTTTGTTTTTTGCAACCTTTCATCAAAAGCCATACAAACATTTCTTAGAAAAGACTTACCCAAATCAGTGATTCTTATTTCCGAATCCTCCGCCAGCACCAATCCATCATTAATCAAAGGAACTAATCTTTTTTTGATTTTATCATCTATTTCTATATTTCCATTTAGAATCACTTTTCCTTTACACATCATATCTAAAATATATGTGCGAATGATCAAATCCTCTTCATTAAGAAGATGTCCTTTAAACACCGGCAATTCGTTTGCATTAATTTTAGCATGATATTCTTCTACAGTCTTCACATTCTGCGCGAATGCGCTCCACGAATCACTAATCGAAGAAACACCTAAACCAATCATCAGGGGAGTATATCTATCCGCATATCCCATAAAATTACGATGTAAAGTTCCGCTTTGGGAGGCCAAAAATAAAGCGTCATCTTTTTTTGCAAAATGATCCATACCGACATCCTCGTATCCGGCAGCTTGAATCATCTCTTTACCTTTTTTATATAACTCAAGCTTATCTTCTCCATCTGGTAGATCATGCTCGGTAAACTTTCTTTGCCCCGGCTTTATCCAAGGTACATGCGCGTAGCTGTAAAAGGAAATCCTCTCTGGCAGCATTTCCAACGAAATTTCAATAGTTTTCAAGACAGACGCTAAGGTCTGTAAAGGCAATCCGTAGATTAAGTCAAAATTAATTGATTCGTAACCAATAGCTCTCGCTACGCGCATCACTTGCTGCACATCCTCAACAGTCTGATGTCGATTTATTATTGCTTGAACCTTCTCGTCAAAATCCTGAATACCAAGGCTAAGCCTCCTAAAGCCTAAATTATATAATGTATGTAGATGCTCATCCGTCGTATTTGCGGGGTGAGCTTCAAATGAAAATGATGCATTTTCACTTTTCTCATTTCCATGCAGAATCCCTTCAATCAACCTCTTCAGATTATTAGGGGTAAAGAAAGTTGGTGTCCCCCCACCTAAATGTATCTCACTAATTGTCAACACCTCAGAACCCAACACCTTTCTATACATCTTCCATTCGCTCAATAACGAAGTAATATAAGGATCCTCTACGTTATGATTCTTAGTAATACGTGTATTACAACCACAATACGTACAAAGGCTTTCGCAATAAGGCAAATGAATATAAATACTTATGCCTTGATCTTTTGATTCTTCATAACGACTTTTTACATGAAACCGCCAGTCCGACTCATTGAAGTCTTCATTCTGCCAAAACGGTACCGTCGGGTAACTCGTATACCGAGGAGCCGCAACATTGTATTTAGAGATCAACACGTTTTTGCTTTCTACACTCATAATCGATTATTAATATCATTTTTGCTGTCACAATTAAATGAACAATAGCAGGCATCGCCTAAGCATGTTTTTTTATCCCAATTATTGAGATTGACGATCGTCTGCATTGCAATATTTTCAGGGGATTTATCCTCAGAAGGTGTATTAGCCACGTGTAACTTGAGTACAGAAGCATAAGGAATATCAATATGGTCTAAGGTTGTAGACCGGGTTATTATTTTCTTGACTCCTATTTTCCATAACGCATCAAGCAAAGATCTATCCAGTAAATCCCGCTCAGAAACAATGACTACTTCTTTACCTTCCGCATAATGAATCGTATTTAAGTTAAGTCCATTTGAAATCAGGGTAAGATCATGCACTTTAGCGTTCGCCTTCGCAAGTAGTTCCTTCTCGAATTCTATTATATTATATGCAACAACTCTCATTGATTCATTCATGGTATAACACTCCAAATCTAGCAGTAGTTCTGCACTTTACGAATGCAACTCATCAAGCAAATAAATGATTTTTGTCACTTATTGTACAAAAAAGAAAAGCGGCCATTTTTTCTAATGGCCGCTGTTACTATTTTATTTTCTTCAATCTATTAATAGACAATATTCGAATCGCTGTTCGCTCTTTAATTATTATCCCTTCGTCTTTGAGCTCTGCGAGAATACGACTCACTGTTTCATTTGCTGTTCCGGCAAAGGCGGCAAGATCTTCTCTGGAAATACGTACCAGTACTTCGTCATCACTCTCATTAGCCCTACTTTTCAATGCTATTTGAGTCAAAGCATTGGCGACCCGCTTTCTAACACTATCATAAGCAAATCCCAACATTTGCTCTTCTTTCTCTTTAATATCACCCGATAGCATTTTTATGAATTTATTTGCAATACCAGGTTTGCTGTACAGCAATTCAAAGAAACTGTCCTTAGTAATCAAAGCAACCTCGGAATCTTCCAAAGAAGCCGTACTTTCGGTATAATTCTCATTCATCAGAATGGATTCATAACCAAAAAAATGACCATCGCCATGGATACCTGTCGATAACTCTCTACCATCCTGATAGTTGAGAAAACTACGAACCTTACCTTTCACGACATAATACATAAAGACAGGAGAATCATCTGTTTCATAAATGAGCTGTTTCTTCTTGAACATTTTGACCCGCGATTCAGCGACAAGATGTTCTAATAAATAATTCTGTTCATCTTCCTCTAGATCTAAGAACCGATTATTACTCGCGGCGATATTTAGCAAACTTTCCTTTTTCTTTAGCCTGCTTTCTATTGCATTCAATAATTCAATATCATCAAAAGGCTTGACTATATAGTCGTCTGCCCCCATCTCCATCGCCTTGCGCATATCTACACGCTCCGACTTTGCTGTAATAAAGATGAAAGGTATATGCATAGTACTCTCCTGTTTACTTAACATATAAAGAACACCATACCCATCCAGTTCAGGCATCATTATATCACAAAGAATAAGATCAGGATGATGTTTATTCGCTAGTTCGACACCGATCATACCATTCTCCGCAGTGACAATATCATACTCACCCGTGAGTTCCAAAATTTCTGCACTTCCTTCTCTAATCTCTAAATTGTCCTCGATGATTAAAATGGTTCTTTTCTTCATTTATTTTGCTTTAAGCTTAGCGTTTAAATACCATACGAAAAAGTGCCCCCTGATTTATGGCTGACCAATACTCAAGTTCTCCATCCATAAGGCTAATGTATCGTCTTACAATATTAAGTCCTAATCCTG
Source organism: Sphingobacterium sp. xlx-96 (assembly GCF_011007365.1). Taxonomy (GTDB): domain Bacteria; phylum Bacteroidota; class Bacteroidia; order Sphingobacteriales; family Sphingobacteriaceae; genus Sphingobacterium; species Sphingobacterium luzhongxinii. The sequence continues at coordinate 6,604 of NZ_WFKM01000002.1, forward strand.
TCCCAGGGATATTACCTGTATTATGCGCTCTAAAGAAAGGTTCGAATAGATTCTTTTGATCTTCAACAGGGATCCCTATTCCATTATCTTTGACCACTATTGTACACATATCTTCTGTAATCTCTGTAGAAAACTCTATAAAAGTATCTTCCCCAGAATATTTTATCGCATTGGATATCAGATTAATAATACTGTTTTTAAGTAAATGGGCGTCCAAAAAAAACTCAGCCTGTGCCCCTGTATGCTGATACACAATATGCTGATTCTTTTTACAGATTAATTGCATTTCACCAGAAATCTCTTCACCTAGATGTACTAGATTTATCTCTTGTTTATTAACAACAACAACACCTGCCTCTAGTTTCTCCAAGGATAAAAAATCATTAAGGATATTATTAAGTAACTGTACTGATCCTTTGATTCGATTAGTGTGCTTTATGACAGCATCAAAGTCTGGTCTTTCAATATACTTGTCAATCAAAGATGCCGAAAGCTGTACCGAACTCAAGGGAGTTCTAAACTCGTGTGATGCCATTGAAACAAAACGAGACTTAAGCTGATTTAATTCCTTTTCCTTTTCCAAAGAATTACTGACATCTGCTTTAGCTTTCTCTAATTCAGACACCAAAGATATCAGATCCTTGGTTCGATGCCTAACGACTTCCTCCAGTTCTAATGTATGCTTCAAAAGTTCATCTTCAGCTTTCTTCTCCTTGGTTAAGTCATGAATAAATCCGGTAAAAATACTTTTGTCTTTGTAAAAGACTTCACTCACAGCGAGACGAAACGGAAAAGTGGTACCATCCTTCTTCTTTCCTCTTACTTCTCGACCTATTCCAATTATTTTCTTTCTTCCTGTTTCTTTGTAATTGGAAATATAACTATCATGGCTACTCCGATCCGGCTCAGGCATCAACATAGATATATTATTGCCAATCACCTCCTCTGCATCATATCCAAATAAAGTTAAAGCGGCTGGATTTATCGTCTCGACAATACCTTTATTATCGATAGTTATAATTCCATCTATTGCCGTCTCTATTATTGCTTCTAATAACCGTGCGGATTCTAGACTCATCTATTTAACCAGTTTTTTGTAACGGATACGTTTGGGACCTACATCCCCTAATCTCTTTTTTCTATTCTCTTCATATTCCGAATAATTCCCTTCATAGAAATAGACTTGTGAATCTCCTTCAAAGGCTAAAATATGGGTACAAATTCGATCTAAGAACCATCTATCGTGCGAGATAACAACAGCACAGCCGCCAAAGTTTTCCAGCCCCTCTTCTAATGCACGTAGTGTATTTACATCAATATCATTTGTGGGCTCATCTAATAATAGAACATTCGACGCCTTTTTCAATGTAATAGCGAGGTGAACCCGATTACGTTCCCCTCCAGACAGTACCCCAACTTTCTTCTGCTGATCCGCACCGTTAAAATTAAATTTTGAAACGTAGGCTCTGGAATTTGTAGAACGATTGCCCAACATAATATTATCATTACCTTCTGTAATGTTTTCCCAAACTGACTTTTCAGGGTCTAAGTCGTTATGCAGCTGATCGACATAGCCCAAAACCACAGTCTCACCGACTTTGAAAGTTCCTGTATCCGGAGTTTCCTGTCCAGTTATTAAACGAAACAACGTTGTCTTTCCAGCTCCATTTGGACCGATGATCCCGACAATACCTGCCGGAGGCAGTGAAAAACTAAGATTTTCAAATAAAATTCGATCTCCATACGCTTTGGATATATTATCTGCCTCTATCACGACATTTCCAAGACGGGGACCAGGAGGAATAAACAACTCTAGCTTCTCTTCTCTTTCCTTAGTCTCCTCAGAAGCTAGTTTTTCATAGTTATGCAGACGCGCTTTGGATTTAGCATGTCTGGCTTTCGGAGCCATACGTACCCACTCTAACTCTCGCTCTAGCGTTTTTTGACGTTTTGATTCTGTCTTTTCCTCTTGTGCTAACCGCTTAGACTTCTGATCCAACCATGAAGAATAATTTCCTTTCCATGGAATACCTTCGCCTCGGTCAAGTTCTAATATCCACCCTGCTACATTATCCAAGAAATATCGATCGTGTGTTACAGCGATGACCGTCCCTTTATAATGTTGCAAATGTTGTTCTAACCAATCAATAGATTCTGCATCCAAATGGTTAGTCGGCTCATCGAGCAATAACACGTCGGGTTCTTGTAATAGTAACCGACAAAGAGCGACTCTACGGCGCTCTCCTCCTGACAAATTGGCAATTTTAGATTCTGGCTCCGGACAGCGAAGCGCGTCCATCGCGCGCTCTAGTTTAGAATCCAATTCCCAAGCATTAGTGGCATCTATTTTGTCCTGTAGTTCGCCCTGTCTAGCTAACAATTTATCCATTTCATCTGGATTCTCATATACTTCAGGCAAACCAAAACGATCATTAATCTCTTCATATTCTTTCAGAATCGCTGTAATCTCTGCTACACCTTCTTCTACAATCTCTTTCACCGTCTTCTCCAAGTCCAATTCTGGTTCCTGTGCTAAATAACCAACCGAATATCCTGGAGAAAAGACCACCTCTCCTTGGAAGGATTTATCCAGTCCTGCAATAATTTTCAAAAGAGATGATTTACCTGATCCATTGAGACCTATAACACCGATTTTGGCACCATAGAAAAATGATAGATATATATTTTTTAGAACCTGCTTTTGGGGTGGGTAAATTTTATTTACACCAGCCATTGAAAAAATTATTTTTTCGTCTGACATATCTTTTTAGACCTAAACTTTTATATTTTTATTTTTATGCATCAAAGATACCAAATTCGCAACGAATTGTGAAACACTGTAGCTATACTATACATCAAAACGTTATATATCAACGAACGTATCCTGCCATTTTGGCTTCATCTCTCTGTGGCTTGATTGTTGATAATTTATAGAAAATAATAGGTCGGGATTTACATTTATTTCATACATTTATAAAAGTCCTAACTTAGTTTAAAAGAAAGAAAGGTAATTACATGGAAGCAAAATTCTCACCAAGAGTCAAAGATGTGATATCTTATAGCCGAGAAGAAGCATTACGTCTTCGTCATGACTATATAGGCACAGAACATCTATTACTTGGACTTATTCGAGAAGGTGATGGGGTGGCGATAAAAATCCTTAGAAATCTATTAGTAGATACGGCTTCGATCCGTCAGTCTATTGAGGATGCTGTAAAAGGTTCATCGGTATCCAGAGCACCGGTAGGATCAGTCCCGCTAACGAAACAAGCGGAAAAGGTATTGAAGATTACATATCTTGAAGCTAAAATTTTCAAAAGTGACATTATAGGCACCGAACATTTACTGTTGGCTATACTGCGGGACGAAGACAACATCGCCTCACAAATCTTACAACAATTCAATGTGACATACGATTTATTCAAGAATGAAGTAGAACAGAATAAAGCTACGATTACAGATGAAGCTCCTGGGTCGTCTACACCTGATGATGACTATGCAGAAGAAGAAAACTTTTCGGCACCGAAAAAAGTCTCCGATATCAAATCCAAGACTCCAGTTCTTGACAATTTTGGTAGGGATCTAACTCGTGCGGCTGAAGAGGGCAAACTAGATCCTATTGTGGGTCGTGAAAAGGAAATCGAACGTGTATCTCAGATCCTATCTCGTCGTAAGAAAAACAATCCAATTCTTATCGGTGAACCAGGGGTTGGTAAATCAGCAATAGCAGAAGGTCTTGCTCTACGTATTGTACAACGCAAAGTTTCACGTGTATTATTTAATAAACGTGTGGTCACACTAGATCTTGCTTCGCTTGTTGCTGGCACCAAATACAGAGGACAATTTGAAGAGCGTATGAAAGCAGTCATGAATGAGCTTGAAAAATCTCCTGATGTGATCCTATTCATCGATGAGATCCACACAATTGTAGGAGCAGGTGGAGCGTCAGGCTCGCTAGATGCTTCAAACATGTTTAAGCCAGCACTAGCTCGTGGTGAAATCCAATGTATCGGAGCGACAACACTGGATGAATACCGTCAATTTATAGAAAAAGATGGGGCTCTCGATAGGCGATTCCAAAAGGTGATGATCGAGCCAGCTTCTCATGATGAGACTATTGAAATCCTCAACAGAATAAAAGACAAATATGAAGAACATCATAACGTCAATTATACGCCAGAAGCATTAGAAGCTTGTGTCACGTTAACAACTCGATATATTACAGATCGTTTTTTACCGGACAAAGCCATTGATGCTCTTGATGAAGCGGGATCTCGTGTACATCTTACCAATATCCATGTTCCCCAATCTATCATTGATATTGAAGAGAAAATCGAAGAGATTAAAGTCGAAAAGAACAAAGTTGTCCGCTCTCAAAAGTATGAGGAAGCAGCAAAGCTTCGGGATACAGAAAAGAAACTGTTAGAAGAACTGGACAAGGAGAAGGCGGCATGGGAGGCTGAAACCAAAAGTAAACGTTATACGGTTACAGAAGACAATGTAGCCGAAGTAGTTTCTATGATGACAGGTATCCCTGTGCAACGGGTAAGTCAAACTGATAGTCAAAAATTACTGAACATGGGTGAGTCCATGAAAGGACGAATTATAGGTCAGGATGATGCTGTTCATAAATTGGTCAAAGCAATACAACGAACACGCGCAGGATTGAAAGACCCTAAAAAGCCTATCGGTTCCTTCATCTTTTTGGGGCCTACCGGTGTCGGTAAAACAGAACTTGCTAAAGAATTAGCTCGGTTTATGTTTGATTCTGAAGATTCTTTGATTCAGGTCGACATGAGTGAATACATGGAGAAATTTGCCGTATCTAGGTTAGTTGGGGCGCCTCCAGGATATGTAGGTTATGAAGAAGGAGGGCAACTTACAGAGAAAGTCCGCCGTAAACCGTATTCCGTTGTATTATTAGACGAAATAGAAAAGGCCCATCCCGATGTCTTCAATCTTCTTCTCCAAGTACTTGATGAAGGACAGCTGACGGATAGTCTAGGTCGGAAAGTTGACTTCAGAAATACGATTATTATCATGACTTCTAATATTGGAGTCCGTCAATTAAAAGAGTTTGGTCAAGGGGTTGGGTTTACAACTGCTGCAAAGGAGAATCAAGCAGATTCGCATTCTAGAGGTGTCATAGAAACAGCCTTAAAACGCGCATTTGCTCCTGAGTTTTTAAACCGTATCGATGATGTGATTGTTTTCAATTCACTAACGAAAGAAAATATTTTCAAGATTATCGATATTGAATTGAGATCCCTCTTTGGGCGTATAGAGGCACTAGGGCATTCCATTAACCTAACGAACAAAGCTAAAGAGTTTATTGCCGAAAAGGGCTATGATACTAACTTTGGTGCGCGTCCATTGAAACGAGCAATACAAAAGTATCTTGAAGATCCAATTGCTGAAGAAATCCTCAAAGGAGAACTTAAAGCTAATGCTGTGATTATGGTAGATCTCGATGAAGAGAAAAAAGAAATCGTAGTTAAAGGAGGTAATTCTGGGGACAGTTCTGTCTCATCAGATGTAAGCGAAGAAAACGAAAAATAAACGTTAAGTTCAAATAAAAAAACCTGGCCTCTCGGTCAGGTTTTTTTATTTATTAAGGCAGTTTATTGAAATCTATCACAGGAACAGTTCCTTTTCCTATCGCATCAAATTTACTACCAGGACTTACAATCTCACTAAAAAAACCACCGTTCTTGAGATAAAACCCTTCTTTTGTGACGCCACCGGTCGCATCTATCCGTTGCCTTTTCGTATATGTATTATCCACCGTAAACCGAGCCCTTTCGATAGGCTTCCACGTTTTATCAGCATAGTACCATTGGTTTTTATAAATTACTCTTCTCCCAAGATACCCTTGATTAGGATCAAAGTTTTCTAAGAAACTATGAAATCGCTTCAAATGGCTATCGGTCTGTGGACGCTTAAAACTTGCAATCAGCTTCCATTCATTTACTTCAGGAGCAAAAAACCAAGCTGTAAAATCTGTATTTCCCATTCCATCGGGACTACCTTTTAATAAAAACCTATAAGTATTTCCAGCTTTCCAATTATACTTAAGATAGCTTTGTCCTCCCGAGCCTTCATTTCCAAACTCTCCTGTATGCACCGAAGCACCCTTTTTCAACAGTCTTATCTTATGGTCCTCCGGTATTGATTTCGGATCATCCGTCTCGAATGGACTCCATACAGAAAATAAAACACGTCTTTCTGAAGCTGAATTCACTTGAATACCAAAATATCCTTGTGCAAACCCTACAGCCATAAAGTATGATCCAATTTTATCTTCACCTACAGGGATCTTCATTTCGTTATAATAATAGCTCACAGTCTCACTTTCAGGCACCTCATATCCCATATGACAGGAAGGCCCCCTCCTACTCCAATAATAGAAACTAGGGTCATCTGAGAAAATTACCCCTTGCTGGACCGCAGAACCTGAAACAATAAGATGGCTCACCTCTGCCTGACCTTCCAATCCCTTTAGATCGAGATGGAGATATCCGGGTTCTTTGACCTTAAAAGTACCTAAATCGATATCCTTGAATTCTTCTTTATCAATGACGACGTGGTTTTTATTTTTTAAAAACACTATTCCTAATTGGGCTATTGATGACCCTATTTTTCTTCCCCGTAGTTTTATTTGAATATCGCCCTTTCCAAGTACTTTAAAATACGTACTTGTAATACGAGAATCTCCTGATACAATAAATGCAGTTTCCCTTCCGACCCTTGACTTCCCTGGACTTTCGCCTATTTGAAAGGCGTTACCAGCTAATGCTACTTCATAGGGTTTTGTAGTTTGTGCCCAGATTTCGAGGCAAAAACTACACAAAAGAAAAGTAAGAAAGTAAAAAATAGACTTTGTGTTCTTCATCATTAAATATTAACTAAATTAAAATTTTTGAATTGGTTGATTCAGTATTACTCCCTAAAAATATCGTAATCAAAGCATACTATAAAAGATCTGACAACGATCAAACGTTTGTCAAACAGGAATGTTACGATAAAAAAAAGGCAGGTTTCCTAATCCTAGAAACCTGCCTTTGATATTATATTCTTTTGCAGATTTAAAAACCTACCGATTTAAGGTTTAATCCAGCTCTCTCGCTTAATCCAAACATAAGATTCATATTCTGAACAGCTTGACCAGATGCACCTTTTAACAAGTTGTCCGTAGCATTTACAATAAGCAGCTTATCACCATGCTTTTCGAGATGAAGAATACTTTTATTGGTATTGACAACTTGCTTTAGATCGATGTTGACACGTGAAACAATGGTAAATGGGTGCTCCTGATAAAAATTTTCGTAATATGAATAGGCTTCTTCTTCTGTCAAATCTGCATCGACATAAATACTTGAAAAGATACCCCTGGGAAAAGCTCCACGTAATGGCACAAAATTAATACGTTTTGCTGCTCGATCCATTAATGTCCTATCTGAATCTTCTATAAAACCTTTTTGCAACTGATTTAACGACTCAGAAATTTCTTGCAGATGTTGATGCTCAAAAGACTTATATGCTGAAAGATTTCCCGATCTCCAAGAGAAATGGGAAGTAGCGCCTGGTTTCTGTCCAGCTCCAGTAGACCCGGTAGTCGCCGTGATATGAACTTGCGCTGGCAATAGACTGTGAGCAGCCAAAGGCAAAAGTGCCAGTTGAATATTAGTTGCAAAACAACCTGGATTAGCCACATAATGAGCAGACCGTATGGCATCACGATTTAACTCAGGCAGTCCATATATAAATTGTTGCCCTTGATATATTGAGTTAGCTTTAAGACGGTAATCTTGTGACAGATCAATTATCTTCACCTTAGACGCAACCGTATTTGATTCCAGAAACTTACGCGCATCTCCATGACCAACACACAAGAATAACACATCTATTTCCGAATGAAAATCAGTAGTGAAGTATAGCTCTGTATCCCCCAAAAGGTCATTGTGCACCTCATATATTTTCTTACCAGCATTTGATCCGCTATTTGCAAATACAATATCCACATGGGGATGATAGATAAGGATCCGTAAGAGCTCTCCTCCTGTATAGCCTGCAGATCCGACGATGCCTACTTTAATTTTTTCCATAAAATATGTTTTCTATCTAAAAAAAAGGGCACTACGTACAAAACGTGGCACCCATTTTCTTTATTAATACAATCTATTGATTGTCTTAACCCTTTTGGTTTACTTTGTGCCAAATAATAGTTTGATTCCCAAATATCTTTGAGAATCCTTTTACGTCATCCCCTGTATAACCTTCATTCATCTCACCATAACTACCAAACTCATTATTCATCAAATCATGTGAAGATTCAATACCCACAATCACAAATCGATATGGATGTAATTCCACAATAACCCGTCCCGTAACGGTACTCTGTGAAGAGGACAAAAATGCCTCTATATCACGCATTACAGGATCGTGCATTTGCCCTTCATGCATCCAGTTGCCATAAAAACCCGAGATTTGATCTTTCCAGGCCAGCTGCCATTTTGTTAACGTATGCTTTTCCAAGGTATGATGTGCCTTTACCAAAATGATAGGTCCAGCTGCTTCAAAACCGACCCTTCCCTTGATCCCTATGATAGTATCACCAACATGGATATCGCGTCCAATACCGTAAGGTTGCGCCATATCCTGTAATTGCTGTATTACAGCCACAGGGCCTATTTTATTTCCATTTAACGCCACAGGCTCACCTTTCTCAAAGTCAATTGTGACTGTTTGAGGAGCAGTAGAAGTGGCCGCAGTAGGCCATGCAGATTCTGGTAGATACTGATTAGATGTTAAGGTCTCTGCACCTCCTACGGAAGTTCCCCAAAGTCCTTTATTAATGGAATATTTTGCTTTTTCCGCACTATAAGGGAAACCGTGATTACCAAGATACTCAATCTCAGCCTCACGTGATAATTTCAAATCTCTAATTGGTGTTATTATCTCTACACCCGGGATCAGCGTATTAAAGATCATATCAAAACGGACCTGATCATTTCCAGCACCCGTAGATCCATGTGCTACGCACTCTGCTCCGATCTTCTTCGCATAATTAGCTATCGCTGTCGCTTGGCAAACACGCTCCGCAGATACCGATAGCGGATAGGTTGCATTTTTCAGTACGTTACCGAAAATCAGGTATTTAATGGTGTCACGATAATAGTCTTGTGTTTCATCAATCGTAGTATGTGATTTTACACCGAGCTCGTATGCACGCGCTTCTATATTCTTTATTTCATCTTCTGAAAAACCACCTGTATTAACTACTACAGAGTGAACTTCCATACCTAAATCCCTAGAAAGATAAATACAGCAAAACGATGTATCTAAACCTCCACTGAATGCTAAAACTACTTTTTTCATCTAATAAATATTTGTGAGTGCTTATTAAAAAAACGGCATAAATGCGTTCTTCACACTCGTTTTGTGTTTAAGAGGGTATCAATTCAAAATCCCTTTACTGGCTTCCTGCCCAAAGGGAATAACATAACAAGCATTTTACGTGTCGATTTCCACAATTTCGCTTCAATACGCTTCAATAAAGATTGCTTTTTCGAAATACGGTCTAGTCGCTCCTTTGCTTCTGCTTTACGTTGTATCTTTTCTTTCAATTCCTTTTCTTTTTCAACAGGATCCCACAACATCGCTGTACACATACAATTTTTACGATCTTTACTCATCAATATATCGTAATTTATACAACTTTGGCAACCTTTCCAAAATTCTTCATCTTGCGTTAATTCAGAATACGTTACGGGTTCATAGCCTAGGTCGGAATTAATTTTCATCACTGCTAGTCCTGTTGTCAATCCAAATATTTTCGAATTGGGGTACTTCTCCCGAGATAGTTCGAATACTCGTTTTTTAATCGACTTTGCTAATCCCACTTTGCGAAAAATAGGATTCACAATGAGTCCAGAATTCGCGACATAATCGCCGTGTCCCCAAGTCTCAATATAACAAAACCCCGCCCAAGTACCATCTTTATGCAAAGCTATGACAGCCTTGCCTTCATTCATTTTCATAGCCACATATTCGGGCTTACGACGGGCAATACCTGTACCCCGAGCCTTTGCAGACTCAAACATTTCATCACAGATCTGCTCGGCATACCTAACATGATCTGCCGTAGCTGGGATAATTAAAAAATCTGAAATTGTCATCTTAAGATGTCGACCTAAAAATTAATACACTAAACGTGCGCTAAAAGTAATAACCAAGGATTAAGAAATTCATCGAGCCAGATGAATTTACCATTAATAGAATTTTCCTGCCTCTTGTATCAAGCTCGAGGCAGAATAGGTCGTCGGAATCGGAGAATTGGACAGTTTAATGTAATACGTCCGGTCATAACCATAACAACAAACTTTTTGAAAGTTTGTTCCATGCTATTTATATGCCCTTTTTTATTATACATTTAAACTCTTGTGTTTATTTCTTATATCTGACCCTGCAAAAGTAAAGAATTATTTTTTTCTTTTATGTAAGAAGATTGCAGTTTTTTTTTGAAAAACATCACTTTTAATTTCAATGACACAAAAACTATCAATAAGACTGCAAAATCCTTGAAATGTTTAAAATACAAAACAAAAAAAATAAAAATCTAGATTTTGGGATTCTATTTGACTTCTCTTTTCAAATAGCGTATTTTTGCACCTGAACATATTAATTAGCTATGGTAGGCCCAAGTATCATTTTTTACATTTTATTTGCTGTTCCTTATATTTTCGTGATGTATTGGTTGGTTAAACAAGATAAACGCAAATACGCGTGGGGGCTCGCGATAGTGACCTTAATTGCAATTCTGGGCATTTACGTATCACAAAAAGCCAGTAAAAATGCAATCGAAAATTATAGACAACATCAAATTGATGCTAGAGAACAAGAGTCTGAAAATGCAACAGATTCTTTAAAGAATAGAAAATAACAACTACTTTTCGATAAACTAGAACAGGAGTGCTGGATAAAATATCCCGCACTCCTGTTTTTATTATTCTAAATTATTTCTTTTCGGCGATAATCGAAATATCCAGCACAAAATGGTCTTCAATAGCCTTATCCCCTAAACTTGTGAATATGGATCCAGAATTATACTGTATTCCATATTGAGTCCGATCCACTTTTACGCCAGATGCTTTTGCTTCTACCCTATTTTTATGGGTTAAAATCGTTGCCGGAAATGTTATGGCTTTTGTAATACCCTTGATCGTCATATTTCCAGTAATCATAGATTTACCATTTTCTGATTTAACATTCGTAATCACAAATTTAGCCGTAGGATATTTCTCTACGTCAAAAAAATCTTCATTTTTCAAATGACTGATCAATCGACTTGAAGCGGTAGAAGAGGCTATTGTATTCGTACTCAAAACAAACTCCCCTGCAGTGAGTCTTTCTCCCTCGAGAATCATCTTGCCACTTTGTAGTGATATCGTACCTTCAGTATTTCCCCCAACAATCTTCTTACCCGCCCACTTTACCGTGGATTGGCCTACATTTACAACAAATTCATTCTTCTTTTGCGCTTGTACGGACAGACTAAACGCAACAAATAACAACATTAAAATATTGGCTTGCATTTTTTTAATTTATCTAATTCATCATTTACTAATACCTTCCAATTTTAAGATAAACGCATATTCAAGCGCCTGGTCTTTTAAGTAATCAAATCGTCCTGAAGCGCCCCCATGTCCAAAATCCATATCAGTCTTCAGTAAAATAACACTATTTCCTGTATGAGTTGTGCGCAAACGAGCCACCCACTTTGCAGGTTCAAAATACTGAACTTGGCTATCATGCAATCCAGTTGTTACTAAGAGGTTAGGATAGGCTTTCTCTTCGATATTTTCATAAGGCGAATAAGACTTCATGTAATCGTATGCCTCTTTATTATTAGGATTCCCCCATTCGTCATACTCATTAGTTGTCAATGGTATCGTCTCATCTAGCATTGTGGTAACAACATCGACAAAAGGGACCGCTGCGATTACACCGTTCCATAAGTCAGGAGCCATATTAACTACTGCTCCCATCAATAAACCGCCAGCACTTCCTCCTTCAGCATAGAGATGTCCCTTACTGGTATATTTTTGATTAACCAGATACCTTCCGCAGTCGATAAAGTCCGTAAAAGTATTTTTCTTCTTCATCAGTTTGCCATCCTCATACCATTGTCTTCCCATTTCTTCTCCACCGCGAATATGGGCTATGGCATAAATAAAACCTCGATCGAGGAGAGATAATCTCGTACTACTGAATGTAGGATCCATAGATGCTCCGTACGATCCATAAGCATACAAATAAAGTGGAGCTGATCCATCTTTATTTGTTCCCTTTTTATACACCAGGGATATCGGGACAAGTACGCCGTCCGTGGCTGGAGCAAAGGCACGTTCTGTAATGTAATCATCTACATTATATCCTCCCAATACCTCTTGTTGTTTCAGAAGTATTCTTTCCTTGGTAAGCATGTTATAATCGAAGGTAGATAAAGGCGTAACTTAAGACGTGTATCCATAACGTACGACATCGCTGCTATACTCAACATTGATACTTGGATAAACAGTATAGGCTGCTTCACCAAAATCTAATGCATGATCCTTATTCGTTTTTAGATCCCGTATCGTTAAGTTTGTGAGTCCGTTTTTCCGTGTTGAAATCACCAAAAAGTTTTTAAACTCGTCCAACCCCTCTATGAGCACATCCGATCTATGTGGTATATATTCTTTCCAGTTTTCCTTTGTCGTCTTATCCAATGGGCAGGATACGACTTTAAAATTTTGTGCTCCAGCATTGGTCGTTACCAAAAACCTATCTTCCAATGCTGTAACCGAGTATAAGACATCCTTTTGTCTCTCTTGAAATACCCGGAAAGCACCAGTAGGTTCATCTGCTGACAAGTACCTGACTTCAGTACTCAAAGTCCCTTGAGATTGTATAAAGATATACCGTCCATTCTTTGATTTATTAACCCAAATATAATTTGTATTATCCCTTTCCTGATATACCTCCGCATCCAGTTCACTACTGGTCCCCAATGAATGTCGTTTGATCTTTTCAGACAAAAGCGTTATAGGATGAATCTTTGTATAAAATATTGTTTTATTATCGGATGCCCAGACAGCACTACCGGTCGTATTAGAAATCCTATCCGTAAGCAACTCACCTGTTTCTAGATTTTTAATATGAATTACATATTCCCTTCTAGAAACAGTATCTACTCCATAAGCCAAAAACTTGTTATCAGGGCTTACAGCTAGTCCCGAAACGGCATAATAAGCCATTCCTTTTGCCATCTCATCGACATCCAACAAGACTTCCTCTTTACCGTCAAGTCCACCTTTTTTTCGACAAAACTTATAGTATTGTCTCCCCTCCTCTGTGCGTCGGTAATAATAATAACCATTCTCCAAGTAAGGTACAGATTCGTCTTTCTCTTTAATTCTGGACTTCATCTCGTTGAATAACTTCTCTTGTAATGGTTCCGTACTTTTCAACATGAGGGCTGTATAATCGTTCTCTTGTTTTAAATACTTAATAACCGCAGATGAGTCTGCTCCTTTTTTGAAATAGTCATTCAACCAATAATAGTTATCAACCACGGTGTCTCCGTGCACAACTCTAGTATAAGGTTTTATTTCTGCTACAGGAGCTTGAATATCGGGCCAAGTTACTGTACTAACGGTATCTGCTTGTGGGGCACAAGATGCTGCTGCCATACTTAATATTATTATGTAATTATTTATTTTTCTCACCATAGACCTATGTTATAATTGACGAATAGAATTTAAAAATACAAAAACTCTGCAATTATTAAGTTACAATACTTATTTTACATAGATTTAACTATTTTGACACAGCTCCTAGCATTATATTTGCAATTGAAACAAAAAACAAACTATGCATAAGACAAAATTATTCATTGCCCTGTTGGGTATTAGTATACTTCCTTATTCTGGATTCTCTCAGGACAAGAAGGATAAGGCCCCCGCAAACTGGTACAATCTAGATTACAAGACTGACGGCATTTTTGGCATCAGTACCGAAAGAGCTTATGAATTATTAAAAGGGCAAAAATCTACACCGGTGATTGTTGCTGTAATCGATGGCGGTGTAGATGTAAAACATGAAGATCTTAAGGAAGTATTATGGATCAATAAAAAAGACGCCAATACAAATGGCAAAGACGATGATGGAAATGGATATATTGATGACAAATACGGCTGGAATTTTATAGGAAATGCCAATGGTGAGAATGTGAACTATGACAACCTAGAAGTTACTCGTCTAATTCGCAAATTTGAACCAAAGTACATATCAATCCTTCCAAGCACGCGTCTTTCTGAAGCTGAAAGAAGAGAGTTTGTTGCCTACCAAAAAATGATCTCGGATTATACCAGTAAAATGGACGAAGCTCAATTCGGCGATTTAAACTATGGCCGACTTAAACAAAGTATTGACAAAGTCATTGCTAAAATCGGGAAAGAACCTAAGGATATTACAAAAGAAGATTTAGACAACTTCAAGACAGAAAATGATCAGCAAAAACTCGCTATTCGTATCGCCAAAAAAGAGGTAGAAGGAGCTGGTTTCGAAAAATTCTATAAAGATATTGAAGAAGCTACTGATTACTTTGGCGCTCAAGTCAAATATCACTTGAATAAAGACTATGATTCAAGATCCATTATTGGTGACAATTACAATGATGCAACAGAACGCAATTACGGCAATCCAGATGTAAAAGGCCCGGATGCAGAACACGGCACCCACGTAGCTGGAATCATAGGAGCCAAAAGGAACAATAATATTGGTATCAACGGTGTTGCAGATAATGTAGAAATTATGTCTATTCGCGTCGTACCTAATGGGGATGAAAGAGATAAGGATGTTGCAAATGGAATTCGCTACGCTGTCGATAATGGCGCTAGAATCATAAACATGAGCTTTGGTAAAGGATACTATTACAATAAGAAAACAGTAGATGATGCTATTCGCTATGCTATGGAAAAGGATGTACTATTGGTTCATGCGGCAGGAAACGACGGAAAAAATATTGATATCACACCAAACTATCCGAACAAATACTATACAGATAGCCTTAATGCGATAACTGGAGAAGCTAAGGGATGGATTACTGTCGGTGCCACCTCATGGAAAATGGATAGCGATCTTCTGGCAGACTTTTCGAATTACGGATATAAATCCGTTGACGTATTCGCTCCTGGTGTAGCTATAAACTCAACAATGCCAGAGAATCAATACAAAGAACAACAAGGTACAAGTATGGCAGCCCCTGTTGTATCTGGACTCGCTGCTATCCTTCGATCCTACTACCCACAATTAAGTGCTGAAGAGGTTAAAGATGTAATTCTCAAATCTGTTACGAAGGTGGATCAAAAGGTGAAGGTAAAACAAGACGGATCCAGTAAAAAGGTATATCTAGACGAAATATCTGTAAGTGGAGGAATAGTAAATGCATATAATGCTGTTGTAGAAGCAAATAAGAAAATTTCTAGCAAAAAGTAAAAAAATGTTAAATTTTCTATAATAATAATTCCTATTTTGCGTTTTACTACTAAACAACAATAAATAAGACGCTTATGGTTGAAAATTCTACTACAATTTATGAAGAAGCTTACAACAGCGATTTAAAGGAAGTGATAACTGAAGCAGAAGTAAATTTCGAGACAAAGATTAAAAATGGTATCCAAAGTCTAGCAAAAGAACCTTCTCAAAATGTTATAGACAACATTCTCGCCTACTCAAAAACCTTTGTAAGCAAGTAAATAACAAAGTCTCTAAAAGTTTAGAGACTTTGTTGTTTCTACAGTATCCGGCAAAATGAGTATCTTTGTTTATGTTAAAAAAAGACCGCTATAAAGCCTTTGTAGAATATTTTTCAACACACAATCCAGATGCTCAAACGGAACTTCACTATGGAAACCCCTATGAACTTTTGGTAGCCGTGATTTTATCCGCTCAATGTACCGATAAAAGAATCAATCAAGTCACTCCAGCCCTTTTTAATCGCTTTCCAGATCCAGAGTCTCTAGCCGCTAGTAGTCAGGATGAGGTATTTAGTTATATTAGATCTGTAAGCTATCCAAATAATAAAGCGAAACACCTAGTAGGTATGGCTCAAAAGTTGTTAGTTGATTTTAAGGGTATTGTCCCTGAAAAAGTAGAAGATCTAGTAAAGCTACCGGGAGTAGGTCGTAAGACGGCTAATGTAATATCATCGGTTGTCTATAACAATCCTTCTATGGCCGTTGACACCCATGTGTTTCGAGTCAGCAACAGACTCGGTTTGACCAGCAATGCTACAACCCCTTTGGCCGTTGAGAAACAGCTAGTTAAATATCTACCTCAGGAGACAATAGCAATAGCACACCACTGGCTTATTCTACACGGCCGATATATTTGTCTTGCAAGAACGCCAAAATGCGAGCAATGCCCTATCACCTACTTTTGCAAATACTTTGAAAAAACGAAAAAAGCAAAACCTATTGATAAAAAAACAATGAATCTATAAAATATTAACACGAATAGCGACAAACTAATTATTTTAGCAAAAAAATTGCATTTAAAAAATAAAGGTTATATATTTGACATAACAATACTAAAAACATGAGCAACGCAGACAAACTAAAAGCACTACAGCTTACCTTAGATAAGTTAGAAAAATCTTACGGAAAAGGTACTATCATGAAATTAGGCGATTCAGCAGTTGAACCCATCGAAGCTATTTCTACAGGTTCATTGGGCCTAGATATTGCCTTAGGTATTGGAGGGGTTCCCAAAGGTCGTATTATCGAAATATATGGTCCTGAATCTTCCGGAAAAACAACTTTGGCCACACACATTGTAGCAGAAGCACAGAAAAAAGGAGGAATCGCAGCAATAATCGATGCGGAGCATGCATTTGATAAATATTACGCACAAAAGTTAGGCGTCGATGTAGAGAACCTTTTAATCTCTCAACCAGACAATGGTGAACAGGCGCTAGAAATTGCAGACAACCTTATACGCTCTGGAGCTATAGATGTAATCGTGATTGACTCTGTTGCAGCCTTAGTACCTAAAGGAGAGATAGAAGGTGAAATGGGAGAATCTAAGATGGGACTTCAAGCTCGCCTCATGTCTCAAGCATTGCGTAAGCTTACAGGTACTATTTCTAAAACAAACTGTTGTTGTATTTTTATTAACCAATTACGCGAAAAAATTGGCGTAATGTTTGGTAATCCAGAGACAACAACAGGGGGTAATGCACTAAAATTCTATGCATCAGTCCGTTTAGACATCCGCCGCACATCTCAAATTAAAGATTCGGATGAAGTATCAGGAAACAGAGTAAAAGTAAAAATTGTTAAAAATAAAGTAGCTCCTCCTTTCCGTATCGCAGAGTTTGATATTATGTTTGGAGAAGGAATTTCCAAAGTAGGAGAGATTATCGACTTGGGTGTCGAATATAACATTATAAAAAAATCAGGTTCTTGGTTTAGCTACGGTGACACTAAGTTAGGACAAGGTCGTGATGCTGTTAAGAACCTTTTATTCGATAATCCAGATTTAATGGACGAGCTTGAGTCAAAAATAAGAGCAGAAGTAACAGGTGAGACTGTAGATCAATCAGCCTTATTAGAAGAATAATATCACTTACTTAAATAAGAGATAAAAGGGAGCGTTTAAGTAAGCTCCCTTTTCTATTTGTTAACTGCAACAACTCTATTACTTATGCAAAAATCCTCCTATTTTATGTACTTTAGCTAGGAACAACCTTAACTTATTATGGCAATTGATAGAAGATTTTTCCTAAAGACTGTCGGAGCTATTGGTCTTAGCACAACAATTAAGACGACTTCTGCGTATACGGAAAATCAACAAAAGAATGATTTTTCATTATCCTGTCCTCCCTATCTTCAAAACTTTGATTCCGAAAATGTCACAATCTGTGCATTTTTTAACAAACCTTGCTTGGCCTGGGTCGAGCTCTTGGATGATAATGGCAATTCTTATAGCTCCATTTATCAGACAGAAGATGGCATGCGCAACGCAAATACAGACTTCTTTAAATTTAAAGTCCCTCATTTAGGCAAAGATTTCAAATATCGTATAGTTGCAAAAGAGATTATCAAATTTGACCCTTATAAAATTGAATATGGCAAAGAGATCGGGACGCAAGCGATAACAACCAAGCTACCTTTCGCAAAAGAAGACGTTCACGTACTCATATTAAACGACATCCATGAGGATGTAAAAAGTTATAAATTACTTTTTGATCGAAGCACTTTACCAAGAAAGGACGCTATCTTATTAAATGGAGACTTATTCCATTATGTCACTCGATCCCAAGAACTAGTTAGTAAACTATTTCAACCCATGAATGACCTTTCTTCATCGCAGACCCCCTTTGTAATGATCAGAGGGAATCACGAAACAAGAGGCTCATTCGCAAGGGATTATAAAAGATATTTCGATTACCCAAACAACAAGTTTTACCAGGCATTCTTATTGGGACCTGTCTTTTGGATTCTCTTAGACGGAGGAGAAGATAAACCAGACAATCATGAGGTATATGCGAACACCGTTGATTATGATACGTATCGGCTCGAACAGAAAGAATGGTTAGCTAAAGTTCTAACATCAAAAGAAAGAAAAAAAGCCAAACATACTCTGGTCCTAAATCATATTCCATTCTTCCATTCCGATGATTGGCATGGCACACTACATAATAGAGAATGTTTTCATGATCTCTTGCAGAAACATAATGTGGACGCATTGATTTCCGGCCACACACATAAATTTGGATTTTACCCTGCGAATACAGATCACAATTATCCAGTTATTATAGGTGGTGGCCCAAAACAAGGTCAACGTACGCTTATTGAAGTATCCGCATCAGGAAAAAAACTAGATGTGAAATTAAAGAAGGAAACTGGAGAACTCATTAATAGCTTCTCAAAAGCTTAAAGTAATGATTAAAAAAAGGCACAATCTGACGATTGTGCCTTTTCTACTAAAACTATCTTGATTTTATTGCTCGTCAGACAAGAATGGATACCTATAATCCGTATCTGGCGTAAAAGTTTCTTTAATTGTACGAGGCGAAACCCAACGTAATAAGTTTATCATCGACCCTGCCTTATCATTTGTACCAGAGCCCCTTGCTCCACCAAATGGTTGTTGGCCTACAACAGCCCCTGTACATTTATCATTTATATAGAAGTTACCAGCAGCATTACGTAATGCATGTGTAGCTTCTTGTGCAGCATACCGATCTTGGGAAATAATCGCACCTGTTAACGCATAAATAGATGTGCTATCTACCAATTTTAACATATCCGACCATTGCTCATCCTCATACACATAAATAGTCAATACTGGTCCAAATAATTCTTCAGATAGTGTTTCATAATCTGGCGTTTTAGCTAGAATGACCGTCGGATGGATAAAATATCCTGTTGACTTATCGTAAGTACCTCCGATGATAACTTCAGCGTCTTTAGACTCTTTTGCTCTATCGATGTAACTCGTAATTTTATCAAACGACTTCTCGTCAATCACAGCATTGATAAAATTACTGAAATCTTCTGTCCCTCCGATCTTGAAAGATTTAATATCTCTTTCCATTAACCCTTTTAGATCATTCCAAAGGGATTGTGGAATATATGCTCTAGATGCAGCAGAACATTTTTGTCCTTGGAACTCAAACGCACCACGAATCAATGCTGTATTCAACACATCTAAGTCAGCTGACGAATGTGCAACGATAAAATCTTTTCCACCAGTCTCACCAACAATACGTGGATAGGTTTTATACAAATGGATATTTTCACCAATAGTCTTCCAGATATCTTGAAATACTCCTGTTGATCCTGTAAAATGTATACCTGCAAAATCTGGGTGTTTAAAAATCACATCACCAGCATCAGGTCCAGAAACATACACCAAATTGATAACGCCATCAGGAAGTCCGGCTTCTTTGAAAATCTGCATAAGCACATTCGCCGAATAGATCTGTGTATTGGAAGGCTTCCAAACGACTACATTTCCCATCATCGCTACTGATGTTGGCAAATTACCAGCAATTGCCGTAAAGTTAAAAGGTGTCAACGCAAAAACGAACCCCTCTAAAGGACGTTGCTCAACACGATTCCATACCCCTTTGCTGTTTGCTGGCGGTTGTTGTTGATAGATCTCAGACATATATTTCACGTTGAAACGTAAAAAGTCTACGATTTCACACGCCGAATCAATCTCTGCTTGATAAGGATTTTTGGATTGCCCTAACATTGTAGCTGCGTTGAGCTTATAACGATATTTAGTAGCGATCAACTCGGCCGCTTTCAAAAATACCGCAGCACGTTGTTCCCAAGGTAAGTTTTCCCAATCTTCCTTAGCAGATAAAGCCACCTGGATAGCCTCTTTAACATGTTCTTTGGTACCTTGAGAATAATATCCCAAAATATGTTTATGATCGTGTGGAGGAGTCAATTTAACTTTTTTCTCCGTACGAACTTCTTTATCACCGATGTACATAGGAACGTCAATTTCTTGCGCTCTTGCATCATTGATAGCCTTACGTAATAAAGCTCTTTCCTTAGTGCCTGGTGCGTATGAATATACCGGTTCGTTAATAGGAGCCGGAACATTAAAAAATCCCTTTAACATAATTTTATTTTATTTATTATAACTGTAAAATAACGAAATATATCCCTGAATTTATAATCTTCAATTGTCCATAAATAAACATATTCTATCCAAAAAGAAGACTCCATGAATTTAAAACAAAAACAAAACATCTTCCAAAAGCAACTAAAAATCAATAGTATACATCAAAAATAAAAATCACAAAAGCCAATTACCGACTGCAATTTTTGTTATACTTCTACCGTATGCTGTGCTATATACTTTCGTGGAGACATCTTGGTAATAGACTTAAAAACGCGATTAAAATGGACAACATTATTAAATCCCGATTGAAAAGCTGCTTCTGCTATATGTTCCGATTTATTATCAATCAAAATCTGGCAGGCCTTCTCAATTCGTACCTCGTTCAAAAAGCTTATATATGTTTTTCTTGTATGCTTCTTAAAAAATTTACAAAATGATGTCGCCGTCATATGTACAATTGAGGCTACCTGCTCGACGGTGATATCTTCATTATAATGATCAAAAGTATACTTGTAGACCTGACTAATCCGTGCACCATCCTTATCAGAGTAAGTTACGTTTCGAACGCCAGAATAAAGTGACGAAGCCTCCCCCTTATGAAAAGCCAATGCATAAAGTAAAGAAAGAAACTCTGTAAAACGCGGCATAGATGTCTTGACCATCAAATTAGTAAAATAATGCATCATTGACTCAGAAACGCTTCGATCTACGCGTTTACTTGTATCTAACTCTAACAAATAATCTTTAACACTCTCGAACTCTGGAATATGATAAAGCTTTCTCATCCGCTCTAGATTAACAAAAATATGAATAGCGTGAATATCAACAATCTCCTCTTCACACTCCATATCTCGATCAAACATGTGGGGTTCATTTGGCTTTAAAACAAAGATATCTCCAGACTGAAAAGACTGTAAAATATTCCCCACCATAATTGTCCCTTTACCTTTAAGTATATAGGTTATCTGCGCTTCATCATGACGATGATAATAATTGTAGAAGTTTTCCTTTTTGTCCTCCATAACAGCGAAAACGCCTTCACCGTACACAGAAACTGTAAATTGAATTGGCTTCATATACCTAACCTTAATCGCTACTTACTTTTGCAACATATGCTTGGTAAATAAAAAGCGACAATGGAATTCCATGTCGCTTTTTATTAAATCCGTTAAAACTCAGTACTATTTAGCGGCCGCGTAGTTTTTAGCAACAGCATCCCAATTTACGACATTGAAAACAGCTTCCAAATAGGCTGGACGTTTATTTTGATATTTCAAATAATAAGCATGCTCCCATACATCAATTCCAAAAATAGGAGTTCCTTTCACTTCCGCAATATCCATCAAAGGATTATCTTGATTTGGAGTCGAGGTTACTGCTAGTTTACCATCAGCACCAACAATTAACCAAGACCATCCAGAACCAAAACGCGTAGCACCAGCCTCTTGTAATTTCTTCTTCAACTCATCAAAAGAACCGAATGCTTCATTAATAGCTGTAGCTAACTCACCTTTAGGTTCTCCACCAGCGTTAGCACCTAAAACAGACCAAAAAAGTCTATGGTTATAGTGCCCCCCACCGTTGTTACGAACAGCAGGAGAATACTTACTAACATTTTTCAAGATATCTTCCAACGATTCGTTTTCTGCATCAGTGCCTGCAATCGCTTTATTCAAATTATCAACATATGCTTGATGATGGCGATCATGATGAATCTCCATTGTTTCTTTATCAATATGAGGTTCCAATGCGTCATTTGCGTATGGTAACGCTTCTAATTCAAATGCCATAGTTACTTATTTTAATTAAATTATCAAGTTTATTTTAATACCACGAATATAACAAAACACTTTAGCTAATGTTTCATAATAATGCCATTTTATCGCTTAGCCCGAAAAAAAGACCGCATTAACTCGCCACACTCCTCCTCTAAAATCCCTCCGATAATCTGTGTTTTAGGATGCATAGCATAAGGAGCCACTGTCTTATATCCTCTCTTCTCGTCCTTGGCTCCATATACGATTCTAGACACTTGCGTCCAATAGGATGCTCCGGCACACATTACACATGGCTCTACGGTCACATACAGTGTGCAGTCCTTCAGGTATTTGCCCCCTAAAAAATTAGCAGCAGCAGTAAATGCCTGCATTTCCGCATGCGCAGTCACATCGTTCAACCGTTCAGTCAGGTTATACCCTCGTCCTATAATTTTGTTTTGCGCAACAATTATAGCACCAATAGGCACTTCATCTTCTTCAAAGGCTTTTTGGGCCAACCGAAGTGCCTCACGCATAAACATTTCATCCGTATTTACTTCGGCTGTTGTATCTTCGAAATTATAAATACGCATATATTACATTAATCTAGCTCCATTTGGCAATGGACGTTCTACAGCAGTGAGCACTATATCCCCATTTTCATTGGGAAGGCCTGTTACTAAACACTCCGACATAAACTTACCGATTTGCTTACGGGGGAAATTCACAACAGCGATAACTTGTTTACCCACTAATTCATCTTTGGTATACAGTTTAGTTATTTGCGCGCTAGACTTGCGCATCCCTATTTCGGACCCGAAATCGATAAACAACTGATAAGCAGGCCTCCTCGCCTCAGGAAAGTCGTTAACCTCAAGAATAGTGCCTACACGTAGATCAACCTTCTCGAAATCCGACCAATTTATTTCATTACTTTCTGACATTACAACCTATTACTTGAAAGATCTTCTAATTGCTTAGATATTGTAAATACAACATAATCTTTTGTCCTTTTTAAACGCTTCGCTAAACGCTCGACCAGCTGCTCTTCCTCTCCTGGCGCATAATATAAATCATCATCAGTCAAATGATTATATTTACGACTCAATTTAATTTTAGCTACTTGCCAATCTTCTTCGTTAATTTTGATACTGCTCATAATTGTGGTATTAAAATTGCATATATTTACAACGACTGAAATGTCGTCTGTACCATAAAACACGTTTTAAACTATAGTATATTAAACAAATCTACATAAATAAATCAACGATGAAAAAGTTTTTACCTTCATTACTTCTATTATTCTCTGGTGCTACTGTGGCCCAAGCACAAGTACTGCCTAGTTTTGAAATCGGACTAAAAGGTGCCTTAAACTACTCAAAATTAAAAGAGGATAATTTCTTTAATTCAAAAAACAAAGCGGGTTACCAGGCTGGTCTATATTCCCGTATCGGGGTTTTAGGTTTCCACGTACAGCCGGAGTTGTACATCACAGGAAAAAATATAGAAATAAATAAAGACAGCAAAGCGGAAGACATAAAATTCACTAGCGTTGACATTCCTATTTTATTGGGTAAACGTTTTGGACTAGGTCCGATTGGAGCTAGAATACAAACAGGTCCAGTATTTTCTTTTATTACTAACGACGATGGCGACAAAATTAAAAAAGTACTTGAATTTTCTGAATATAAGAAAAACTCAACATCATGGGCGTTTGGTGCAGGGCTCGATGTTTCGAGTCTCCGTGTTGACCTTCGCTACGAGTTAGGATTGAACAATCTAGCAAAAGGAGGAGAACATACACAAAAAATCAACATGTGGAGTATCGGTTTGGGGTACCGTTTGTTCAAAATCTAGTTTAAGTCATAACACTTAATCTTATAAATTATTACAAATCGGTCGGGACATCCTTTATACGTCCCGACCGATTTTATTAAAAGCCCTCCGTATTATCCCCGAAAACATCGATAGGGCATATGAACATCGGCAAACAACAAACACTGGTTTTAGCGAAAATTGAAGATCTAGAAATAAAAATCATTCAACGCGAAAGATTTAGAACAATTCTAAATTAATGCTATTTAATGGATTTAAAGTCATTTTTATAAATGAATTAGATATTTTTGCGATATTAAAATCTATAAAAAAAAGGATAATGAGTAGTAAATCAAAGCCACTATTGACTTCTTCTCTGGGAAAGAAACTCATCATGAGCTTAACCGGACTATTTTTATGTTCGTTCTTAGTAGTTCACCTGATTGGTAACTTACAGTTGTTTAAGGATGATCAAGGCTATGCATTCAACAATTATGCGTACTTCATGACGCACTTCACCCCTATTAAAGTAGTTTCCTATTTACTTTACGCATCTATTATCATCCATGCTGTTTATGCTTTAATTTTAACGCTAGGCAACAAAGCAGCACGACCAATCGGTTACAACCAAGGTAGTGGAAATGTAAGTAGTAAGTGGAATTCTAGAAATATGGGGATATTAGGCACTGTAATTCTTGTTTTCTTAGCAACACACATGCAGCAATTCTGGTTCCAATACAAATTTGGCACTACGCCTTATGTAGAGTATAATACAGAAATGTCTACTGGAAATCGTCAAATTATCGCTTCTGATGCCATTCCAAGTGATTATGATGGTTATAAAATCTTCGTAAACAATGGTATCGAGACTATTCAAACTAAAGATTTGTACAAACAAGTAGCCTATACTTTTCAAAATCCTTTCATTGTATTATTGTATGTGATAGCAATGGCTGCCTTAGCGTTTCACATGATCCACGGATTCCAATCTGCGTTTCAAACATTAGGCTTCAATCACAGAAGATACATCGGATTCATCAAAGGACTTGGGATCTGGGTATTTGGGGTTATTATCCCTCTCGCTTTTGCGGCAATGCCTTTGTATTTCTATTTTAAAAGTTTGTAATATCGAATTAATAGTATTAAGATATGTTAGATTCAAAAGTACCAGCAGGCCCATTAGCCGAAAAATGGTCAAAACATAAATTCAACATGAAACTGGTTAACCCAGCCAACAAACGCAAATTTACTATTATCGTTGTTGGAACAGGTTTGGCCGGAGCCTCAGCAGCTGCTTCTCTAGCAGAATTGGGCTACAATGTAAAAACATTTTGTTATCAAGATTCTCCTCGTCGCGCACACTCTATCGCAGCTCAAGGAGGTATCAACGCAGCAAAAAACTATCAAAATGATGGTGACTCGGTTTATCGTTTATTCTATGATACCATTAAAGGAGGAGATTACCGTGCCCGTGAAGCGAATGTGTATCGTTTAGCAGAAGTTTCTGTTAATATTATAGATCAATGTGTAGCTCAAGGTGTACCTTTTGCTCGCGAATATGGAGGCTTATTAGATAACCGTTCATTTGGTGGAGCGCAAGTATCTCGTACTTTCTACGCTCGTGGTCAAACAGGACAACAATTGTTACTTGGTGCTTACTCTGCATTGAACCGTCAAATCCAAAAAGGCAAAGTACAATCTTACACTCGTCACGAGATGTTGGATATTGTCAAAATTGATGGACAAGCCAAAGGTATCATTACAAGAGATATGGTATCCGGCAAAATAGAGTCGCACGAAGGGCATGCGGTACTATTATGTACAGGTGGGTACGGAAACGTATTCTTCTTATCTACAAACGCTATGGGCTGTAACGTAACAGCAGCTTGGAGAGCACACAAACGTGGTGCTTTCTTTGCCAATCCATGTTATACACAGATTCACCCAACTTGTATTCCTGTAACCGGTGACCACCAGTCAAAATTGACTTTGATGTCAGAGTCATTACGTAATGATGGTCGTGTATGGGTTCCTAAGACACAAGAAATGTCAGCTAAAATCCGTAAAGGAGAATTGAAACCGGCTGATGTTAAAGAGGACGATAGAGATTACTTCCTAGAACGTAAATACCCATCATTTGGTAACTTAGTTCCTCGCGACGTAGCTTCCCGTAATGCTAAAGAAGCCGTTGATGATGGACGTGGTGTCGGTAAAACAGGATTTGCTGTTTACTTAGATTTCAAGGATGCCATTGCTCGCTTAGGAGAAGATACGGTACGTGCCAAGTATGGTAACTTGTTTGACATGTATGCTAAAATCACAGATGAAAATCCATACAAACAACCTATGCGTATTTACCCTGCAGTACACTATACTATGGGTGGTGTTTGGGTTGATTATAATTTAATGACTACCATACCAGGGCTCTATTGTTTAGGTGAAGCAAACTTCTCGGATCACGGTGCTAACCGCCTAGGGGCTTCTGCTTTGATGCAAGGATTATCCGATGGTTACTTCGTTATCCCTTACACTGTTGGAGACTACTTGGCTAACTTAGGAAGCTTTGCTCCTGTAGACAAAAATCACCCGGCTTTTGAGCAAACGCGTAAAGATGTAGAAGATAATATTAAGAAATTATTAGCACTACGCGGTACCAAAACAGTCGATGATATACACAAAGAGTTAGGTCTTATCATGTGGGAATACTGTGGTATGGCTCGTACAGCTGAAGGCTTGACTAAAGCTAAAGGATTAATCCAGGATTTGAAAAAAGAATTCTGGTCTAATGCTAATGTATTAGGAGAAAACGAAGAGATGAATTTGTCTTTAGAAAAAGCTGGTCGTGTTGCTGACTTTATCGAATTAGGAGAATTGATGGTCGATGACGCCTTGAATCGCAACGAATCATGCGGTGGACACTTCCGTCTGGAGTCACAAACTGAAGAAGGTGAAGCCAAACGTAATGATGAAGAATACGCTTATGTAGCTGCATGGGAATACAAAGGAGAAGGACAAGCGGAAGTACTTCACAAAGAAGAGTTAGTATTCGAAAATGTTAAGTTAACACAAAGAAGTTATAAATAGATTGGAGAAAAAAAACAAGAGACATCATAGTTCTATAAGATCTAACATCTCTTGTCTGAAATCTAAAATCTAAAATCATATACAGATATGAGTAATCACATGAATTTAACGCTTAAAGTTTGGCGTCAAAAAAATGATAAATCAACAGGTCAATTCGTGACTATCCAAGCAAAAGACATCGCAGATGATATGTCTTTCTTAGAAATGCTAGATATTGTCAATGACGATTTGACTCGTAAGGGAGAAGACCCGATATATTTTGATCACGATTGCCGTGAAGGAATCTGTGGTATGTGTTCATTAGTAATCAACGGTCGTCCTCATGGACCTAATCAAGGGACTACCACCTGTCAATTACACATGCGTAGCTTCCATGACGGACAGACTATCGTTATCGAGCCTTGGAGAGCTGCTGCATTTCCTGTACTTAAGGATTTAGCGGTTGACCGTACAGCTTTCGATCGTATTCAACAAGCAGGAGGATATGTCAACGTTAATACAGGCGGCGTACCAGATGCCAATATTATCCCTATACCTAAGCGTATTGCAGATGAGGCATTTGAATCGGCAACTTGTATTGGTTGCGGAGCCTGTGTAGCTGCATGTAAAAATGCTTCAGCAATGCTATTCGTTTCAGCAAAAGTTTCTCAATTTGCCTTGTTACCGCAGGGACAAACAGAACGTTATGAGCGTGCTCAAGCGATGGTAGATCAAATGGACGCAGAAGGCTTCGGTAGCTGCACAAATACAGGAGCTTGTGAAGCTGAGTGCCCTGTTGGTATAAAATTAACGAACATTGCTAGATTAAATAGAGAGTACCTTGGTGCAAAAATATTTAGACAAGAAGATGTACACAACTAGTCCTTAACATAAGGTTTAGCTAAACACGAAGAGGTTGCCTTGTATAGGCAACCTCTTCGTGTTTAGAAACTTATCACTCTTATTTACATTTTTTTAACATGGAGATAAAACAAACGATAATCAGCTATTTGATTCTTACAATACTTTTCATTACTTTGTATATCAAAGAGATTCCTCTAATCTAGGCGGGATCGTATGCGTTAAAACTATGGAAAACAAAAACAAGATCACAGTATTGTATGTAGATGATGAGGAAAATAACTTGGTTTCCTTTAAGGCTACTTTTCGGTTAAAATATAAAGTATTTACAGCAATCAACGGACCTACTGCTATCGATATTGTGAAGAAAAATCACATCGATATTATTATCACTGACCAGCGCATGCCCGAAATGACCGGTGTTGCATTGTTAGAAGAGATTATCAAAATAAATCCAGATCCAATGCGTATTTTATTAACAGGTTATGCTGATATGAGCGCCGTTGTGGATGCTGTTAATAAAGGAAAAATTTACCATTATCTCAGTAAACCTTGGAGTGAAGAAGAATTAGATGAAACCATACAGCGGGCGTATGAAATATATGCAGAGCGTAAAGACGTATTAGAAACCTATTCTAAACTAGAAGTATCTAACGAGCAGTTAGAATTCCTTTTACGTCAAAAACTACTATCCTAAGTAAGAGTGAAAACTCTTACTTGTTGGGAATTGACACTTTAAAGGAAGTTCCTTTCCCTAACTCTGACTGTACAGAAATAGTCCCTTGTAGTTTTGACAAAGCATTCTGAACATTGTAAAGACCGAAGCCCATACCCTCGGCCTCATTACTCGCTCTAAAGAAAAGTCTGAATATATCTTTTATGTATTCTTGCGAAATACCAATTCCTGTATCACTTACTTCTATGATAGCGTGATCGTCTTTCACAATCACGGATAAGTCGACCCGCTTATCCAGATTGTCTTTACGTTGATATTTAAAGGCATTGGATAGCAGATTGTGCAAAACGAGCTCAAGAACAGCTAAATCACTTTTAAATGTATCTCTCTGTTCGACAGTCACGTGAAAAGCCACTTGATTGTTCTTCGTGT
Source organism: Sphingobacterium sp. xlx-96 (assembly GCF_011007365.1). Classification (GTDB taxonomy): domain Bacteria; phylum Bacteroidota; class Bacteroidia; order Sphingobacteriales; family Sphingobacteriaceae; genus Sphingobacterium; species Sphingobacterium luzhongxinii. The sequence goes on from NZ_WFKM01000002.1 coordinate 35,896, forward strand.
ACATTTTATAAAACTGAGCGATATTATCAAATAATGAATGAAAATCAATATTAGACAGCTCAAGTTCTCCTCGTCTAAGCAAGAAATAATCCCGCAAACTATTAATATAGGCATCCAAACGCATCAAAGATCCTTCCATCAGCCCCAATATCTCATGCATACGTTCAATCTGATCAAAGCCCGCTGCCAACTTTATTGCGGTAAGAATACCTGTCAGCGGCTCACGCAAATCATGACTCACACTATAAGCAAACTTATCCAACTCATGATACGCTTTTTGCAGTTCTTCGTTTCTTATATCTAGCATTGAGGTCGCAATATAAAATTTGTTTGCTTCCTCTATAGATGAGATTATTTCTTCCTGCTGCCAAGGCTTACGAACGAATCTAAAGATATGCCCCTTATTCACCGCATCAACCACAGTTTCCATATCAGCATATGCCGTAAGTAAAATTCTTATAGGTCGAGGAAACTCCGTTCTGATCCGATGTAAAAAGTCAACTCCCAATTCTCCGGGCATACGTTGATCGCAGAATATAACCCGTATATCCGGATGAGCCAGCAAGATTTCTCTAGCTTCTGTCGTATTAGAGGCGGTATGAACCAGATACTGATATCTAAAGTTAGCTTTAAAACCAACTAGGTTATTCACCTCATCATCGATATATAATATCTCTGGAACTTCTTGCATAAATTTGGTAATAAAATAGTGATAACCAAATAACCTTTAAACAAAGTTACGGAAATTTAGGCGATTTAAGCTTAATCTTTTCCTAGACGTCTTGCTTAATAGGAATAACTAATTTAAATAGTGTGCCTTCCCCAACCTCGGATTCAACAATAATTTTGCCCTCATGCTTTGCTATTGTATTGTACGCGATCGACATCCCCAGCCCAGTCCCCTCTCCAACATCTTTTGTTGTAAAAAAAGGTTCAAATATCTTTTCTCGAATATCATTTGGGATGCCTATACCATTATCCATAATGTTAATATAAATAAAAGAATCATCATCGCAAACACCTGTCTCTATTTTAAGCTTTCCACCCGTATCACGATCGTACTTTTTGTTGATCGCATAAATAGCATTTGTCAATATATTTAAGAAAACTTGGTTTAACTTACCAGCGTAACATTCAATTTGCGGAATATCCCCATATATCTTCTCAACCTCTATCCCCTCTTTTATAATACTACCTAAAATAATTAATGTAGACTCTAACCCTTCATTAATATCAGCATATTTCAGTGTGTCTTCATCCACGCGTGAAAAAATCCGAAGACTCTTTACAATTTCAGCTGTACGACTTGCTCCATCATGCATTCCTCTAAGAAGAAAATCAACCTCTGTTTTCAAATAATCAATATCGATATCTTCTTTATATGCTTTGATTTGTGCCTGCTTTTCTTCTGTAGATAGTCCTTCGGCAAATGCTATACGTTCTACTTCATCTAAGGTACCCCAAACCATCTTAATATCCCGTTTTAGGGGAGCTACATTAGAGGTCACAAAATTAATGGGATTATTGATTTCATGCGCTACACCAGCGGTGAGTTGTCCTAAAGAAGCCATTTTTTCTGCTTCTACAAGTTGTGATTGCGTTTCTTTCAGATGCGTCAATGTAGTCTGCAAAGACTCATTAGATTCAGTCAACTCTCTCGTACGCTCATTAACTTTCTGTTCAAGTACAAAGTTTTGTTCGCGAATTAGACGTTCGTTTTCTTGAGAGATTGTCAATTCTCTGGCCTGAGACTCTTCTTTCTCTTTGCGATAGATATTAATTTTATCTCCTAGGGCAAAAGATAAAAGTATAGCTTCAATAACAGAGCCTATCTGTATAGCCCTAAGCGTAAAAAAATTATAAGGCAGTACATTATAATCCTTTAGTACATAAACCAACACACTTAATAAAAAGATACACCAAGCAAATAAAAAGTACTTAGTTTGTCTATATTTTTCGCGCGATAAACGAAATGCCAATATCAATACAATAGTGGACCCGCCACCAGCAACTACATTAACCATTTTATATGCAGGGATCATTACACCACCAATCAAAAGTCCGATTGCTACGACATATCCCACCAAAAATACATTCAGTAAAAAATTGAACTTTGGAGAATCCTTTGCTGTCTGAAGAAATGATTTAACGAAAAAAATTGTAGCAATCCCTGAGAGTGCTCCCGAAAGAGTCAAAATCCTACTCGAAATCCAACTACTCTGTATCCGGAAAAGAGGTTCTAAAAGACCTAAAATAGCGAGCTGTGCAACTGTGACCCAAAAAATATAATTCACATACACGAAATAGTGAGGCTCTTTCGTCGAAAAGTATAGAAATATATTATACAGTATCATGGATAACATCAATCCAATATAAATTGCTGAAAACACATCTGTCTGTAAAAGTGTTTTAAATAGGCCTTTCGCACTATGAACAGAAATAGGAACAGAAAGCTGCGTATTACTAAATAATTTAAGATAACAAGTTATTTCTTCACCTTTATTTAGCGGTATTTCAAACAGGAAAAATTGATGAGGATATTGTAAACTATTTATGTCGCTTTCAGAATTGATATGTACACTGTCAACAATACCATTTCTTACAGAATAAAAAACAACATCATCAATATTTGTTTGAGATAGGTTTATAATTAAATTATTTATATCAGATAAGTTCGTGACAGAAAACCGAATCCAATTATTTACGTCTTCAGCTCCAAGATTAGGAACGGCTTTGTTGCTTTTCTTAAACAAATCCGGTTCTCTTTGTAACTTTTCAAAGGTTAACTGCTTCGTTGGATCCTTAAATATAGAAATATTTTTACCGATATACTCTCCGTCATTTTCTTTAAAAAACTTAAATCCCTCAGCAGAGTATGTATATAAAAATGGTATTAAAACCAATAAAGCTAACAGAAAACTCTTATTCTTCATAATTATGTTAGTTTTCGCAAAAGACTGTAGATCAATCTAACCACCTACTATTTGTTCAACATCTAAATAATAACGTCCAGAATTGACATTTCGCCCCAGCAAAATTCTTCGACACACTGCAGTAGTCATTGCTCCTCCTAAAATAACTTCTGAGGCTAATTGAGGCCAAGAAACAATACTGCGTCTCATCTCAGGAATAGACTCTTTCATTTTCGACGAAAGATTTTCGGCGTCTACAATTTGCATCAGATACTTGAGTTTTTCAATATCGCTTAATGTCTTCAATTTTTCTAACGTCAAATCTTGAACAAAGCCGTGCAAAATCGGACGGTTAGGTTCCAAATCGAATCTTTCAATATCTAACATACCACGATCGTTCGTATCCATTACAACAGGTATTCTAGCTTCCTTTGCTCTAAATCTGCTTTCCATTTTCACTTCGAAGCTATCACAAACCTCAACTAGCACATCGATTCCTCCATGCTCGTAAAAAAAACGCTCATAATTATCACTATTTACACCTTCAGGAAAAAGTTCTACTTTTAAGTAAGGGTCTATCTCGGCAATTTCTCTTGCAGCAATAACGACCTTTGGCACTGACAGATTAAATACTCCCGTACGCAATCTATTCATATTGCTTAGATCCAGCGTGTCAAAATCTGCTAATCTCAAAACACCACATATCCGCTCCATAGCGATGGTTAACGCGATAGACTGTCCTACAGATAGACCTATGACACCTATTTTCTTACTTGATAAAACCTTATGCTCTTCTTTAGAAATCTTAAGCTGATTTCTATTTGTTCTTACCTCTATAAATTCATCTTCATCTAAAATATGAACTATTGATTTACGCCAAGAGTAATAAACCCAAACGCCATATTCGTCAAGAGTTTTTTCTTCTAACAACTCTTTAATATACCGTTGCTCATCTTCAAGACTTAATCCCATAGGATAACGACACCGAACTAACTCCTTAAGCTGTCGCTCGATTTCATCATATGTAAAAGCAATCTCACCATCTTCTTGAAGCCTTTTAAATTGGTCTTTATCAGCAACATTTGAAAGCCTAAGAAATAATACTTTATAAGGAAATTTATTATCTAATTCATCAATCATGTTCTCTCGGTAAATAGCTTTTTACATTATTTGAATGTCATCATCATTGATGTCGACTTCTAACGTAGTTCTTTTTTTTGTATTAGCAATAATTTTCTTCAAATCCCACTGGTCCATACCATCCAAATCGAGCTTGTATTGAATTTCGATTTCTTTCGATCTTAAGACTTCTATCCTCACACAGTTTTGATTCTCACGTAGAGCCATAATTGCCTTTTTATCCTCTTCAGATGCAAGATCTAAGGTTTGTACATCGTCGAGAATCATAGTTGTAGCCAAAAGATCTAGTTTAGGATAATAAAAAGTTCCATTATTCCCAACACTTGTTTCTTGTCTATAGCCGACACTCTTCGTTAGACTTATCGTATAGGGCGCACAAAGGGCAAACAAAGATTTAATACCGATTTGCGGTGCTATTGCAATGGCAGCTCTTGTCAAGAAGATACTCCCGATACCATAACCGGCAATCTCCCTTGAATTCCACAGACCACATCCCTCTCCAGTCCCATCTTGCGCATAATCCCAAACAAGATCAAAGATCTTAGCATCCATATTTCCCGTAGCTTCTTCAATAGGGAGTGGCTGAGAACCACCAGCGACATGTATCCGAGCTCCTCCATATACGTTTTCACCATCAAGAGACTCAACGATTAAAACAAAAGCTGCAGGATTGTACATCCAATCATTTTTGGACGAGGTAACTTTCTTTACTCCGATCGCAGTCAAGACGTGCGCATGCCCCTCAATAAAACGTTCACAAGTTTTAGGGTCATCGATAGCACGGAATGCTCTTAATCTAACGACAGGACGATCATCTTTAAATACTAATGCCACGGGAACGGTTATATGTTATTCGATTGAAAACAAAACTAATCAATAAAAATTAAATGTGTTAGATGTTAGACAGAAATATTTTTTTGAGATTGACATTCCAAAACAACTCACCTATTTTTCCTCTATTAAAAGAATCTAAATGGATGAGGAGAGCTACAAAATTCGCTTTTATATTACGACACAATTATATTGCGTGTAAAGGCGAATTTATGTAGGTTTGAACAAAACTTATCAATAAATGGAATTTGACAAAGCAACTCTGGTAAATATAGTTCTCGTAATCCACATGGCTCTCACCGGAATAATGCTGTTCCGTCTTTTTAAATTAAACAGTGCTACCGGTGGACAACTTATAATTACTTTCTTAGCATTAATAATTCCAGTATTGGGTCCTTCAATAATGATTTGGATATTTAATAAAGAGCTTGAAAAAAAATCAAAAAAAAACCTTAATTCAGGTTCAACAAAAAAATCAAAAAAGAAAAAATAATCCGGCAACTTCTATTAAGACACAACACTGGATCTATTTATATCAATGAGTTCAGACACACCAAACTCATCAAATTTGTCTAATAATGCTTCTGTGCCCATTTCAAGCTTAAATTCCATCTCATTCGTGAATAGCGGGATAACAGCGTAAAAATTAATTACCTTTCCATCACGGGCTTTCATACAAAGGAAATCATCTTCAAAAGATAGAAACGGAGGCAATAACAACATACAGCCAAATCCCGTGTTAGCGATAGGTTCAGCATCCATCCCATTCGGTATCGTGTGACCATAACCAAGCCATGTTTTGTACTCATGTGGAAAACGAGCTAACATCTTGAGAAAATACACGGGCCAGTAATTGTTGTTATCTTGAAAATCCTCATCACCAATTTTCCAATCAACAGGCAACACAACCATTAGCTCAGCTCGCTCATATTCTTCCTTATCTTCGATTTCATCAGAAACAGTCATCGGAAAATCACTCATACCTGAGGTGACCAATATATTAAAAGGATATTCTGCAGATGGTTTAATCCAATGCACATCAATATGTACCAAATCAGAAATAATTTCATGGAAAACCATATCCGGTGCCCCAATATATTTAGACAAATGTTGCTCTATTTCTTCCAAATAAACACAGACTACCTCAGGAAATGAAAATCCTCGATCTCCCTCATCGGTATCCTCATAGCGATACACTCTAGATCCACCAGCAGTCACCTCACTTTCGATCGAATTATTTTCGTCTTTATTCTTTTCATTTTCTAGTTCTGCGCCAGAAGAAATAATTCTCTTTACTTTGTTCCAAAAAGACATGCTTTTATTAGTCTAATATAGCCCTTATTGACTGTTTAAATTTTGTACGAACAGGAACACCTTCTTTGGTTGCTGAAATCCATTTCGGAGACCTCTTCATAACCCGTAAAACCTCTTTAGCAAAATCCGGACTTATTTTATCCTTATTAACAACGGTAATATCACATACAGCCCCATCTTCGCAAACTGTGAATTCCAATATTGCTGTTTGTCGTACACCGTAAGTTACATACTCGGTACTATCCATATTTTGGGCTAGATTACTTACATTTAGATTATTCTGCAAGAATCTACTCCAAGCGTTAATACCTCCCTTAAACTGTGGGGCCATATCAATATCAGCCACAATACTTGTATCTTGATACGAATTCAATTTTTTTTCTTTTGCATCCGAAGCTACCCCCCATATACACAGCACAATAATAATTCCAACCCTCATAACTCTACTCTTTGTAGGTTTAAGTTAATAAAACTATTTGAATATCAAAAACAAAAAAAATATCGATTATAAATATGGAGAGTAAGGTCGATTTATCCTTTCGTTAAATTTTCAACATTTTTAAAAACACCGTTTTCATCCGTTAAAAAAGTCATTGGACGCTCCGGATCTTTAATAATTTCGAATAAGGTATGTCCCCATGGCTTCCAGAAGTTTTCTAGCACCTGACCATACGTTTTAACCTGCCAATTATCAAATATTGGTTTCAATGTCCAATCGGTCAAAGGCATCGGTTCTACGAAAACTGCAAGCGGAGTTTCCATATAGGTATATTCCGGCAAACGATTAAACAGATAAGCAGAATAAAAGTAGCGGGCGCATATCTCTTCAAATTGGATTGGGTGGAGCACTTGTCCACCTATATTTTGCAATGCATCCTCGTGATAGATTGCATTAGTCCCATTATCCTGTAGAGTTGCAATAATCGCAAAATCCCCCATACGTAACGAAAAGATCAGCGTATTGATTTCATCTCGGTACAAAAATGTATCTGGGGCATTGTTTACAGGAAACACCCGGATATCGAAAGGGTTTCTATGCTCAAATTCCATAGGGATATACAACGATTGCATCATCGCATGTAGATTCCTAAACTTATGCACCAAGGCTTGAGAAAAATTCATTTCCTCGCCAGTCAACATCGATTGTCTAATTCCGACCTGGATCTCATTAAACACCACACCATACAATATTTTTGAAATCCATTGAAATAGTGTGATCTGATCCAACTGACTAACCGCATCGTATCCCGTCTTCATCGCCTCTTCTACCTCTTTCTCAACTCTCTCGATATGTAAGGAAGCACCTATTGAACATGGCAATTGCAATTTATTATAGGTAATCATACTTTCATCGAGTAATTTGAAAGGCTTTTCTTCCAAATCGAAAGAACGCATCATCCAGACCGGAAAAACCTGGATACGCTCTTCATCAGAGCTCAATGTCTCACCTGTTAAAAAACAGGTGTGTAGATCGAACTTAAAATCTATAAAGGGGTTGTACAGTTTTGTTGTCATAAGCCGCAAAGGTAGAGTTTTACATTTTTAATTTACGACTATACGAAAGGATTGACTCTAATTTGACCATAGATTTCCTTCTTAATGCTATACTACGTTTACTTTAAAATCTTGAAAGACTAAAGAAGCATTTACCACCTGCCCTTCCTTGGTTAGCAGCCCCTTCAATTCTGAGGTCCTTCCTTTTTCCAGCAAGTTTTTCATTTCTTTTTCTTCCAAAAAAACACCGTTCAATGTCCTCCATATTTTAAAGTCACAGCCTCGTGCATAATGATCACATTGCGCTACTTTATCATAAAGCTGAATATTTCCGGGCTGACATTTCGGGCACTTTATTTTTCCCTTTTGCTGTGGCTTGATTTCCTCCTGTGCAATGGATATGCGAAGCTGCAACAACTCTTTGGTAATTTTTGCAGTATAGTCCTTAATATGTTTCATAAAAACATCATAAGACACCTTATTAGCCCGCATTTCCTCCAACTTTTGTTCCCATTTCCCGGTCAATGTCACTTTAGCTATCGATCTATCTTTGACGAGATTATAAACAGCGAGCCCCTTATCTGTTGGAACAAGTTTCTTTTTATCCCGCTTGATATACTCTCTTTGAAACAAAGTTTCAATAGTTGCAGCACGAGTCGCAGGTGTTCCGAGTCCGCAATCCTTCATAGCTTGGCGCATTTCCTCATCCTCAATTTCCTTTCCGGATGTTTCCATAGCCTTAAGCAATGAAGCTTCGGTATGGATAGGCTTTGCTTTGGTAAAACGCTCAGATAACTCTAGAGATAGTATCTCTAATAACTCTTCGGCTATTAATTTCGGGAGTTGTGCATTTTCATTGTCTTGATCGTCCGAGTTTTTCTCGTCATCATTTACCTCAATTTGATCAGCAGACAACCGCCATCCATATTGCCTTATTACTGTTCCCTTAGCGATCAACTCTACTCCGTTCGCATCGATAGTTACCGTTGTAATATCTTTCAGACAGACTTCTGAAAAGCTCTCGACCATGCGCTTAGCTATCATATTATAAATATTCTGCTGTTCTTTGAGCATAGGACCAGGTTTCTCATCGGTCACTAATAGCGCATGGTGGTCCGTCACTTTTTTATCATCCACAGAACGTTTATTGAGCTTAGCTCCTATTAAATTCCCAGATATAGCCGCGATTCCTTCTTCAGCAGTATTTGCCAAATGCTGAAAAAGGGGATCGATCTGCTCGAAGACATCCTCCCCTATATATCTAGATCCTGTCCTGGGATAGGTAATCACCTTCTTTTCGTATAATGTCTGTGCAATACCAAGTGTCTGATCAGCAGAGTAACCATACTTTTTATTTGCGTCTTGTTGCAATGAAGTCAGATCAAAGAGTAGTGGAGGCTGCTCCTTTGTTTCTTTTGCTTCAACTTTAACAACCTTAGCTTCTGTTCCAATATTGATTTTCGATATAGCTTCTTCTGCAACATCTTTTTTCTCAATTTTATCTGACGTTGCTTTAAAAGCGATACTATCTTTTTCAAATCCAGCTTGGATCTTGTAAAAAGCCTGAGGCTTAAAATCCTTATTCTCCAGATAACGAGAACAGATCATCGCCAATGTAGGAGTTTGAACTCTCCCCAACGAAAGTAACCCCTTGTTACCAGCTGCTAGTGTAATAGCTTGGGTCGCATTAATCCCAATTAACCAATCTGATTCTGATCGAGATCGAGCAGATTCATAAAGACTATCATACTCTTGTCCCCCTTTTAGATTAGCAAATCCTTCTTTAATCGCTTTATCTGTTTGTGAAGATATCCACAATCGTCGAAAAGGTACTTTAGAGCCTAGAAAATAATATATATTGCGAAAGATCAATTCCCCTTCACGTCCAGCATCCGTCGCGACAATGATTTCTTCCGCCTGATCAAGTAATCCTTTGATAATTTGAATTTGCTTCAAAGCACCTCCATCATCGATCTGCTTGCCGTCTTTACGGACCTTTTTGACTTCTAGCTCAAACTTATTAGGAATGATGGGTAAATTGGAAACGGACCAGTTATGATAACCATAAGCCTGTGGCGTGCACAATTGTACTAAATGTCCAAATGCATAGGTAAAAGCATAACCATTTCCTGCTATGTATCCATCCTTTACTTCCTTTGCCCCCATCACTCGGGCTAGATCTCTCGCGACAGAGGGTTTCTCTGCTATTACTACCTTCATATTATAGTATTACGTATCGAGAGTTGTGTATCGAGACACAACCTCTATACTATCACGTTATTCCTTATTTCTAATCTCCGTTCTTCTATTTCCAATAGTCGACAAACCTTAGTCGAGCGACGCGATGGAAATTCCCTTTATTTTACGATACAGGTCTACCGCGTACACATCCGTCATTCCGGAAACAAAATCCAATACAGCTCGAATTTTAGAATACGCATCTTCCTTTTCTGTATGAAATTGCGCGGGAATCATAGCTACAATCTTACGATCAAACATAGTTTTGTTTGTTTTCAGATAGGAAGGAACAAATTCTTCAAGCAAAGCATTCATCACTTTATATCCTGCTATTTCGATTTGAACTACCGTAGAAGCATTGTAAATCTCTGAAACCGAAACTTTTTCTATCCTTTTCATCTGACTTACAATCTCGGGAGACAACGCGTCAATCAACGAACTTTCAAATGTCCCCGACAGAAACTTGTCTTGATTATTTGTAAACACTTCGGCACAGCCATTTATCAATGTGTTTATAGCTTTAGCACGCAACAACTCCACCCGGCTCCCGGAATCTTTTAGTCCGTCAAGCCTATTCCTCAACTCCTCTCCTCCACAAAGAGGCAACAAGAGTTCTTCGACTTCTTTGTAAGACAATATCTTGAGGTGGTGCGCATCTTCGAGATCAATAATATTATAACAGATATCATCTGCGGCCTCAACAAGATACACTAGAGGGTGTCGTAAATAGCCATTGGGATTAGTCGGATCCTTTTCCAGCCCCAATTCCACAGCTATTTTATCAAAAACAACCTTTTCTCCCTCAAAAAAACCGTATTTCTTACGATGATGATTACCTTTTATATGACCATCAATTGCCGAACATGGATATTTGACGATAGAAGCTAATGTCGAGTAAGTGAGCGCATAGCCTTTTTCGTCCTTACCACTGAAAGCATGGGTTAGTATCCTTAATGCATTCGCATTCCCTTCAAAATGAGTTAAGTCCGCCCACTGCTTTGCCGAAACATGCTCTTGATATTTCTGGCCTGCTCCTTGGGTAAAAAAGGACGATATAGCAGCTTCTCCCGAGTGGCCAAAGGCTGGATTTCCCAAATCGTGCGAAAGACAAGCAGATGATATAATATTGCCTACCTCTTGTAAATAAGGCACCTCTGCATCAATATCCGGGTTCTGCTTTTTCATCAGGTTATAGAACAACCTACCTAAAGAGCGCCCGACAGACGCCACTTCCAAACTATGTGTCAATCTATTATGAACAAAAACAGCACCTGGCAAGGGAAAAACTTGGGTTTTATTCTGCAGCCGACGGAACGGAGAAGAGAAGATCAACCGGTCGTAATCACGCTGAAATTCAGATCTTGCATCAAATTGTTCATTCGGAATACGATCTTCGTACCCCCATCTTTTTGCAGACAAAAGTTGTTTCCAGTTCATCAATATTATGGATTTTCTAGGGCAAACTTATATAAAATGCTTTGAATTCGCGAATACCTACAGGAAAAATCAGCTTGAATCTACCTGCATATTATATCTCCATTAGTGGGTTAATTCTGGGAGAATGACACGTATTAAACTTTCGGACTAACTAAATAATTGCTATTTTTATAGAAACAATTCAAGTCATGACAATCTACAAACTTCCTGATACAAAAGCTTTCGAAAGCTGCTTAAATAATAAAAATACGCACCTGCTGACTTTCGTAAACCGTGCAGGTATGCAAATTGCCTTAAGTGATTATGGGGCTCGCTTAGTAAGTGCTTTAGTCCCAGACAAACATGGCAACCTTGTTGATGTAGTCTTAGGGTTTGATACCTTAACGGGATATATCAATGCAGGCGAACAGTATCATGGAGCTACAATCGGGAGATATGCCAATCGAATTGCTCATGGTTCTTTCAAAATAGACAATACTCCTTATACATTAGCACAAAATAATGGGGAGAATTCACTCCATGGTGGCCCCAATGGCTTTCACACAAAGGTATGGGATAGACAGGTGAGTTTGCAAAAACAAGTCGATTTTTGTTACATCTCCCTTGATGGAGAGGAGGGTTTTCCAGGTACTGTAAAGGTCAATGTTAGTTATGAATTGACCAATGAAAACGAGATCAAAATTCGCTTTCGAGCCACTACAGATAAAACGACTGTCATCAATCTGACAAACCATGCCTATTTCAATCTGAATGGCGAGGGCAATGGCGACGTACTTAATCACATCCTACAGATCCCTTCTACGGAATACATACCTATCAACAGCAAGCAAATCCCTACCGGAGAAGTGTTCTCTGTAGAAAACACGGCCTTTGATTTCAGGGAACCAAAAAAGATAGTTGAGAATATCCATAGTCCCGAAGAACAACTACAATATGCGCAAGGTTATGATCATGGCTTTGTCAATCAATCAACGATAAGTACTGCTGCTGCAACTGCCTATTCTCAGGAAAGCGGGATATTATTAGAAGTCTTTACAAGCCAACCTAGTATACACCTCTATACAGGGAATTTTCTTTCCAATGATTTAGGAAAGTCTGGCCACCGCTATTTACGGCATGGCGGATTCTGTTTTGAAGCACAGCATTACCCCGATAGCCCTAATCAAAAAAACTTCCCTAACGTGATCTTAGCCCCTGGTGAAGAGCTTGATCAGACGATAATTTATAAATTCAGCCTTAAAAAGTAGGTGTAATAAATTACTTACAATAGATAAACAAATACATTTCAATTTATATTTGAGAAAAAATTATAGACTGATGAATAAGAAAATCTTATCAATTGCACTTTTAAGTGCTGGAATCGCCTTTTCTTCTGCACATGCCCAAATGGCTAAGCAGAAAGATGTCAAAATGGATGATTTGTTAAAACACCTGAACGGATTATTCCAAAAAGGCGATGAAGCATCTAAGGTAGAGCTAGGAAAAGAAGCCCTGGCTATGTCAAAAAGCAAGAATGAGAGCTTTGTATCCATGGCTGCCAGGGTATATCAAAGCCTAGAACAAGAAGACAAAGCAGAAGCAATAAATAAAACTATTCTAAAAAAATTCCCTAAAGGAATTAAAGCGCGCTCTGAAGCTTACGAAAAAGTTTTTGGCGATGAAAAAGCTTCTGCTGAAATTGTTGAAAAAGGATATACCGCTTGGTTAAAACAATTTCCAGCGGCTTCTTTCGAAGAAAAAGATAGAGGTATCTACGATCAAGCGGCAGTAAGCTTAGCATCCTTGTATTTCAAAGCAAACAATATCGCCAAAGCCAATAGCTACATCAATCAACTTAAAGCTAGTCCAAGCTTTGCATCTTATGCGAGCAGGATTACCTCAGGCTTAATTAAAGACCGCAACTATGACGCTGCTCTTCCGATCTTAGAAGAGGCATATATTAGCGGTTTAGAAGCATCCAAGTCTACTGATCCGAAAATAAAAAATGGAGCAGCAGCTAGAGCATACGGATCATTAGCTCCCACTTATGCACAGGCTTTATTAGAAAAAGGCAATGTAGACAAAGCAGTTCGTGTGATGGAAGACTTAATGAAGTCGTCTCCATATGCTGCTAGTTCTCCTAGCAATGTAATGACGTTAGCCAAGGCTTTTGCGAAACAGGGTAAAGAATTGGATGCCTTTCTATCCTTAGAAAATTTTGTGGTTAAGAACGGTAAAAATGCAGACGTAGTGAAAGAAATGCAACCGCTTTACAACAAGTTAAATAACAATAAAGCTGATTTCAACACTTACTTTGCGGCTGTTGAAGCCAAAGCCAAGGACGCAATGGTCTCCAAGTACAAATCGGAAATGATAAAAAAAGAGGCTCCACAATTCTCTTTAGTGAATAGAGAGGGTAAAACAGTTTCCCTCGCCGATTACAAAGGAAAAGTTGTTGTATTAGATTTCTGGGCAACTTGGTGCGGCCCTTGTGTGATGTCATTCCCAGGAATGCAGGCAGCAGTAAACAAATACAAAGCGGACAAAGATGTAGAGTTCCTTTTTATAGATACTTGGCAGCGTGAAGAAAACTACAAAGATTTGGTAAATGAATTCATGACAAAAAACAACTACACATTTCATGTATTGTTTGATGAAATGAAAGATCGTACCAAAGCAACGACTACCGCATACGGCGTTTCTGGAATTCCTCACAAAGTAGTTATTGATAAAGAAGGTTTTATTCGTTTTGAATCATCTGGTGGTTCCGCAGATGTCGACAAAGTAGTCAACGAGATAGAGACTAAAATAGAACTTGCTAGAAAAGGTTAATTAAGTTAAAAAAAGAGGGTTTAATAACCCTCTTTTTTTAACTTAATTAACGTCAATACGTACAAACTTACCATCCGTGTCAAACACCAAATCTAATCCATTGGTCAATTCGACATCAAATCCATACTTCTCTTTATCAATACCGTTTATCCCAGCATTATCATAGTTATCTTTTACATAATCCACGATAGGTTTCAAAACAAATGAAGTTGGTATAGACGTCATGTTTTCACGAGCTTCAACTTCTGTCCAATTTCCATTTTTATCAAATTTCACCTCTACGCCATTGTTCAAAAGCACCTGATACTCTGTACCGGACAAAGTTTCTTTTTCCCGAGTTACAGAAAGTACTTTAACATCCTTAAAGTGGTCATTTAAAAATGTATTGGCTACGGCCGGAAGATTATTCACATCAATAAGTTCTTCCTTTTCACATGACACAGCAATAAAGGCAACTGCCAACAATAAACTAAGTTTTAATATTATTTTTTTCATCTTATATCGCTTTAAATTACATCAAATATTAATCGTCTATACGAACAAATTGTCCCTTTTTATTAAACTCTAGATCTATCCCGTTTGTCAACTCGACTCCGTATTTTCTACTAGAACGCGAAATCTGAACAATCTCATTATTTGGAAAACTCTTTTTCACGTATTCAAGAATTGAAGCCGGTACAATTTTCACGGGGACAGCTTTAAGTTCTGCATCTACCTCTGTCCACTCCCCTTTAGCATCAAACTCTAACTTCACACCATCTCTAAGCTTTACATCATAACTTTTGCCAGATAATAGCTCACTTTCTTCTTTTACAAGTACCACTTGATCTGCAGCATAATAAGTAGTAACAAAGTTTTGCGCTTTTTTAGGCAATTGCGCAAACGTAATTACCTTGTCTTGCGCATTTGCAACAACCGCAACCACTAGTAGTGCTACAGTCATTAAAGATTTAATCATTGTTTTCATACCTTTAATTTTTTTCATTTGTGATGAAGCTATCAGATTTATTCATCCCTCGATGCGATTGAATCAATCATGATGGTTTCATGTTTTTAACTTATTTTGATTTTATAATTCAAAGTTCGTACCCAACTTAGGAAACAATTAGGAATAGAAATGTTTTCAAAAAAAATTATAAAATTTTCTGAAGTATAAAAAAATGTTTTCCTGATTCGTAAGAATAGAGAAGCTTTAGCTGATGTTGCTTTTCAAGAATAGACCGTACTATGGATAAGCCTAGGCCATTTGAATTATTATCCTGGCTTCCTTTATAGAACCTTTCAAAAATATAATCAGGATTAAGGGCTCCTGAATTACTATCATTTGCTATATAAATTTTATCAGCAGTAATGTCAACCATCACCTCCCCGTCCTTAACATTGTACTTAAGCCCATTCCTTAATAAATTAGAAAGTAAAATACGAGCGAGGTTCATATTAAAATTCAATCTAAACGCTGCTTTTTCATTGATAGAAATGAGCACCCCTTTATGATCGGCCATATCAGTAAGTTCCTCTACTATAGATCTCACCAATGCTCCAAAGTCTACAAACTCTATCGACGCATACTGATTATTATCAATACGTGACAACATTAAAAGCGATCGATTTAAACCCACCATTCTATGCAATGCGGCTTTAGCATCGGCTATTTTAACAAGCTGTTCTTCAGTGAGATTTGAATCGTCCATTAAAAGCTCTAATTTGTTTATAGTAACTGCCAATGGTGTCTGTAACTCGTGTGAAGCATTTTCCAAAAAGAGCTTTTGGCTTTCAAATACAGCTTCGTTACGATCAATCATGTGTTTGACTTCCCGATTTAACTCCTCAAACTCCTTAACATTCGTTCGAATTATATTAAAACTAGCTGTGTCACCAAATCTATAACTACTCAGATTATCTAAAGTCAATCTAAATGGCCTCCAAGCCCTACTTAATACAAAATGATTTATAATCAATATACTGAGAATTATAACAAGATATAATACCCCTAAAGAAATTGCCAAATTAATTAAATAGTCGTCCTCTTCTACTGTTGAGGTTCGAATTTCCAAAGAATAAGGCTTCCCCTCTTTGCTATAAAATCCGGTTCGCAAGACGCGATAAGGCTCATCTTCCTCATCGTAAGGCATATAGATAAGTTCTTTAGAGAAATGGTTTTTATCGAGATCTTCTTCGCTTTTTTCTATCGGTAGAATACGAAATTGGTTAATTCCAAATTCCTTGGTATTATCCAATATGATCGGATTATCATAAGCTTCCCTTATGATTTCGATTTTTTGATTTTTCAACCCATCATCGATGTTATCATACACTTCATCCATGAGGATAGCATAAAATAGTAATGCCCAAACCGCCATAACAACAAGTATGGCAACAATAATAAATCGATTGGTATAATATTTTAGAGAAACAGCCATTACACTAATTTATAACCTACCCCATATACAGCTTGAATATCTAGATTTGCACCTGCATCTTTCAGCTTTTTCCGCAAGTTCTTTATTTGAGAATAAATAAAATCAAGATTATCAGCTTGATCTGCATGATCACCCCATACAGTTTCTGCCAGTGTCGTTTTTTCTAAAAGCTTTTTCGGTCTCAACAGAAAATAATATAGCATATCAAACTCCTTCCTATTAAGTTGCAGTTCTTGGTATTCAACAAAAACCGTTCTATTATCCACATCCAATGAAACGTTTTGATACCGGATCACCGAATCACCTTTTTGGCTATTTCGTCTCACAATACTCTTAATTCTAGCTAAAAGTTCAGCGAAATGAAAAGGTTTAGCCAAATAATCATCCGCTCCTATTTCAAGTCCCAGCACTTTATCATCCACCGAATCTTTAGCTGAAAGAATAAGTACGGAATGGGACTTGTTTTCACGTTTCAATATTTTTAGTAAGTCTAATCCATTACCTCCGGGCAACATAATATCCAATAATACGATATCGTAAGAATGATTGAGTACCTTGTCCAAACCTGCCTCGTAAGTATTAGCGCTCTCTACAAGAAAATGTTCTCTTTCCAAGAAATCCTGAATACTTCGTTGTAACTCAATCTCATCTTCAATAATAAGCACTTTCATCGGTGTGAATATTAAAATAAAAAAACTTTATTCCCTTAACAAACAATAATGAAACCATAATTAGGAAACATTTGGGAATTAATCATAGCGGATTACAATTTATTGACTTTCGCCCATAAAAATTACAATTTAGTAAACTTTTAGCTTATTTTTACGTTATAATAAGGCATTGTAATTAATATATAATCGTTGGTTTGAATAAATTCACTCGCGTTTTATTACGCACTTTTCTATGGATTTTTGGTTCAGTAATAGCTTTAGTTCTCTTACTGATATTCTTAATTCGTCTGCCGTCAGTACAAAACTACATAGCAGGCAAAGTCGCAAATTATCTCGAGACCAAAATCGGCACCCCAGTAAACATCGGTTATGTCAAGATTACTTTCCCCAAGAAACTGGTCTTAGAAAACATCTATTTTGAAGACCAAAGTAAAGATACCTTAATCGCTGGCGAAAAATTAGTAGTAGATATCAATATGTTAAAATTATTGAAAAATACTATTGAGGTCCAAGAATTGGATTTAGAAGGTATCACGGCCAAGATAAAGCGATTTTCACCGGATGGTCAATTCAACTTTGATTATATTCTAAAGGCTTTTACCTCTGAAAAAGAAAGTAATATAACAGCCCCAGATACTTCGTCAGCCCTTATCTTTAACATTGACAAAGTCAACTTTGACCGGATTCGCTTCGCCTATGCCGACGATATGATAGGGACTTCTGCGGATATTTGGCTTAAGCATTTTGACACCCGAATCAAAACCTTTGACCTGCAGCGAAACATGACCTTCGACATGCCAAAAATAAATATAGAAGGACTTACAGCATATATTAAACAGTGGCCACCTACGACAGAAAACACGGCTCTTAAAGCGGAAGATTTCGGAATCACAGACTCTTCGGCTAATGCGACAGCTTTGCTACCAAATATTGGGACAGAATTCATCCAATTAAAAGACGTTTTCGTTCGCTACCAAGACGCTTCATCTGCGATGGATAGCAAGTTTGATATCAAAAACCTATCCGCTAATGTAGATGTCATAGACCTCAATAATGAAGTTGTAAAGCTTCGTGAAGTCATCCTCAATCAGTCCGATTCCTATGTCACATTTGGCAAAACAATTAAAAAGGAAACTACAAGACCAGACAGCACCTCGATCAACTGGGTAGTATCGACTGAAAAACTAGCTATAGATAAAACAAATTTTGCTTTTAGAGATGACAATCAAGCCCGAATGAAAGGCTTTGATTATTTTAACATCAAAATTACGGACCTTGCCGGTGCACTCGATCAATTGCATTATTCCGCAGATTCTATTAGCGGCTCATTACAAAACTTAACAGCCAAGGATCATTCTGGCTTTTATTTAAAACGATTAAGAGCCGATTTTGTTTACACCAATACAGGTGCCACCATACAAAATTTACTGGCAGAAACCCCTAATACTATTATCCGCGATTACTTCAAAATATCGTACCCTTCCTTAGATGCTGTTGCGAAGACCCCTGCTTTGTTATCTATAGATGCCAAAGTAAAAAAGACGCAGATTGATATGTCGGACATCCGTTTCTTTGTCCCCGATCTCGAACAAATGGATGTCATGCAACCTCTAATGACTAAAAAATTCTATCTGGATGGTCGCATCACTGGAAAATTAAATGATCTACATATCCCCTCTTTAGACTTTCGAACATTAGATAACACGAACATCTCAGCCAGTGCCGATATAAAGGGACTCCCCGATATGAACAAGTTGTTCATAAATCTTAATCTGAAAAAACTAACCACGAGCAATATAGATTTAGATAGACTCATTGCTAAATCTATATTGCCTAAAGATATGGCGGTTCAATTCCCAAATTCTATTTCGCTATCGGGCACCTTTAAGGGCGGCATGAAGGGATTTGATGCATATATGAGTCTATTGACAGAAAAGGGCAATGCCACGATCAATGGCTATCTCAATATGGCCGGAAAAGATACAACTTACGATGCTACACTTTCCATAGCAGACTTCAATCTAGGGCATTTGCTCAACCAAGACTCTACATTAGGAATAATATCGGTAGATGCACAGGTAAAGGGCAAAGGTTTAGATCCAAAGTCAATGAATGCAGCTATTAATGGCATCATAAATCGAGTAGATGCGCTTGGTTACCAATATCGAAATATCCGTCTCGATCTAAATGCTAAAAATGGAGACATCGCAGGAAATATAAACTCTAGCGACCCGAATATTAAATTCAATCTGGATATGGCTGCCAATATGCAAGGACAATATCCTCAGGTCAAGGCCGAACTAATGATTGACTCTGTCAATCTAAAAAATCTCAAACTCATGGACGACAATTTCCGTTACCATGGAAAAGTAAATCTAGATTTAAAAACGGCAGATCTTAATCACCTCAATGGTAAGCTAGTTGTCTCGCAATCATCAATCGCATACAACGATGCTCGATATGCCTTAGATACCATAGCCCTTACAGCTGCTGCAGATACTAACCGCAACACACTCATTCTAAAATCAGAATTTCTGCGGGCCCATTTAGTCGGAAAATACAAATTAACAGAGCTTTCATCCTCTTTACAGGATGTTGCCCGGATTTACTATAACCCTAAAAATGAGCCTGCACAGCAATTAAAATACGAAAATCAGAACTTCGAGTTTTCAGCCACATTAAATAATTCTAGATTCTTACGAGATTTCTTCCCGGGACTTGAAAAAATGGACGATATCTCGCTGGATGGAACTTTTAATAGTCAAGAGAAAAACATAATGGCCAAACTAATAGCTCCGACATTAATATATGATGGTATTGAAGTTCGAGATGTTGGTTTAGATATCATTACCGTAGATAGTACAATGTACTATTCTACGCTTATTAATAAGATTAAGGTGGATAACATTGAGTTGAATAACACCGTTCTCAGTGGAAAAATAATTGAAAACAATTTGGATTTTGGACTCTGGATCAAGGACAAGGCACAAAAAGACCGTTATCATTTAGGCGCAAAAATGAGTGTAGATGAAAGTAACTATATGCTCAGTCTCTTCGAAGATGGTCTAATGCTTAACTACGATAAGTGGAATATATCTCCTGAAAATCAGATTAGTTTTGGTAAAGATGGTATCCGGGCACAAGATTTCAAATTAAGTTATAAAGGTCAAGAGTTTATGATTCAATCTCAAGACAGCACTTTAAATTCACCTATCAACCTGACTTTTAACAATTTCCGAATAGAGACCCTATCCAATATGTTGGAATCCGAAACGTTGAATTTCGGAGGGGGTATAAACGGAGCAGCGACAATATCTCGTTTAGAAAGCAATCCTGTATTCGTGTCCGATTTAGAAATCCAAAAATTCTATTTTGGACAAGACACTGTTGGTAACGTCTTAGTCAAAGTGGATAACATGCGGGAAAACACCTACTCGGCAGATGTTAAAGTAACCGAAAATGGGAACAATGTACAACTGTTGGGAGAATATATATCTCCACCGTCAGGCGAAGCCAGTTTTAATGCTAAGTTAGAGCTAAAACCACTTAAAATCAAAACCATCGAAGCCTTCAGTATGGGATACTTAAAAAATAGCGAAGGCGATCTAAATGGTCTTTTACGAATTGGTGGAAGTTTGGACGCACCAAAGATTTTGGGTGATCTGACTTTTAATAAAGCTCGAATGAACATATCCATGTTAAATGCCGATTTAATGATGGATAATCAAAAAATTATCTTCAATGATCAGGGAATTGCTTTCCGTCAGTTTGCACTTAATGACATGAAAGGTAACCTGGCTAAATTAAACGGCACTATTTTAACCAAAAACTATTCAGACTTTGCTTTCAACCTCAATTTGACGACAAAAAATTTTGCAGCAGTAAATTCTACTAGAGAAGATAATGATCTGTTTTACGGCAAATTAAACATTACCTCCAATATTAGAATCACTGGAGATATAAACAAGCCCGTTATTGATGGCGATGTACGTGCGAATGAAAACACTGACTTTGTCTTTATTGTTCCAAATGAAAATCCAGGGATTGCAGACCGTGAGGGAGTCGTCAAATTCGTTGATAAAAGTGATACCACTAGGGCAAATATTTTTGCCAAACTAGATTCCATGACTACAGCTACCAAGTTTTCTGGAATGGATCTCGCTCTAAATCTAAGTACAGATCGCGAAGCCAAATTCAAAATAATCATCGATGAGGGATCACAAGACGCATTGAATATACAAGGTATCGCCGAATTGAATACAGCGATCGATGCTAGTGAAAAAATAACAATGTCCGGCACATTCACAGTTGAAAAAGGAAATTATTCCTTCAACTTCGGACCGATCAAAAAACAATTCGACTTTGAGAAGGGGAGCACGATTATCTGGAACGGAGACCCTTTAGATGCTCGAATGGACATCACTGCTATTTACAAAGGTCGATTTCCGACTTTGGAATTAGTCAGCAATCAAATTGGTACTGAAAGCCAGAATCTATATAAACAGCGGGTGCCTTTCAACGTAAAATTGATCCTTTCCGGCGAACTCTTCAAACCGGATATTCGATTTGATATTGACTTGGACGAAAATAATGCTATCGTATCACAAGATGTGGTTTCGAAGGTCAACATCGGTCTTGCAGCGCTTCGTGACGACCCTGCCGAACTGAATAAACAGGTTTTCTCGTTGATAATCATGGGTCGCTTTATGTCGTCCAATCCTTTTGAAAGTCTTTCGGGAGGCGGCGGAGTCGAAGGTATGGCTCGTAGTTCTGTAAGTTCCTTCCTTTCCAGTCAATTGAACAGTCTGGCGTCCAATTTAATCAAGGGAGTCGAACTAGACTTCAATCTACAGTCTGAGCAGGATTATCTGACCGGTTCTGGGCAAAACCGTACAGATCTAAACGTTGGTATTTCCAAAATGCTTTTTGATGACCGATTAAAGATTACCGTGGGTTCTAACTTTGAAGTAGAAGGAAATACCCGACCAGGTGAAAAACCCAACAATATTGCCGGAGATATATCAATTGATTACCAACTATCAAAAGATGGACGCTATTTTGCTCGGGTATACCGCAAGAACCAATATCAAGCCACGCTTCAAGGCCAATTTGTAGAGACTGGTATAGGTTTTATCATCAACATGAGCTACAATAGATTTAGAGAACTTTTTATGAGCTCCAAAGCTCTCGAACAATATTATAACAGTGATAATAGTAACTTCAGAAAACGATTCAATGTCGAACGTATGGAGACTGATTCGGTTTACCGAGATAGTGTGCGAACAGTTGTAAGGGATAGTTTAATGATACACAGCCCAGAGTTTCGTAAACGAATGCAAGAGCGAGAAAAAGAAGAGCGCCTACAAAAAGGCCAGGATCCCAGTAAAAATAAAAAAGACAGTACCAATAAGGGGCTAAAAACTGAAAAAGTAATTTCAGCTATCCGAAATGAGGAAGAAGAAAGGAAACAAGATGAACAATAGAATAGTTCCTATTATCGCATTATTCACATTCACCACGGTTGTATTTTCATGCAATTCGACGAAGTATATTGCCGAAGGTGAAAAACTATATACAGGTGGAGAAGTCGTCTTAAAAATGGATAGCATATCGAGTCCTGAACGGAAGATTGCTTTTGAAGAACATCTGACGTCACTGCTCATGCCCAAACCTAACAAGAAAGCATTAGGTGTCCCCTGGAAGCTTCTGTTCTGGAATATGGGCGGTGGTTACGACACCTCCAAAAACTTAGTTCGTAACTGGTTAAAAAAGCAAGGCGAAGCCCCCGTTTTATTAGGTGACGTAAATAGAGAATACAACGAAAATCTACTGCGAAACCGGATGGAAAATCTAGGTTTTTTCCACGCTACAGTAAGCTCAGACACCATTGTAAAAGGCAAGTATGCGCGTGTTCTCTATACAGCAATACCTCGAAAGATATATCGGATCAATTCTTTATCATACAATATCGATTCCCTTACTCATATTGGTCGCGACATTTACGATGTAAAAGACAGGTCGTTATTGACCATCGGTTCCAATTATAATTTAGATGCAATTATCAGCGAACGTGAACGAATAGACAACGAACTTAAGAACAAAGGGTATTATTATTTCAATCCTGATAATATTTTAGTGGAGGTCGATAGCACCATTGGGAATCATAAAGTAGACATGTTTGTAACCATAAAGCCTGAAACTACCACACAAGCTAAGGAACCACAACGCATCGGAAATATTTACGTTTACCCCAATTACACTTTAGGGTCTTCAGGATACACCAGAAGAAATCCACGTAATATGGAATTATATGACAAAAACATCTACTTTATCGATCCACAAAATACATTCCGTAAAAAGGTATTGGCCAACCATATTTTCTTTGAAAAAGGGGAACTCTATAATCGTCACGATCATAACCAAACCATCAATCATTTGGTCAATCTAAACACCTTCAAATTTGTAAAGAACAATTTTGAGAACAATCCGGATTCTGCTAACACACTAGATATCTACTATTATCTTACCCCGCTTCCCAAGAAATCACTACGCTTTGAAATTTTAGGAAAGACAGCGACAGTCTACAATGGTTCAGAGGCCAACGTGACCTGGACATTACGCAACGCTTTTAAGGGTGCTGAAACTGTCACTCTTAACGTTTTTGGAGGCTACGAAACGCAGACAGGCGGAAAAGTTAACTTAAACTCGGCCTATTACAGATATGGAGCCGAAGTAGGAATTACATGGCCTCGTTTGTTATCACCTTACAAATGGGCTCCATCCAAACGTTATATCCCCAAAACGTACTTAAAACTGGGCTATGAGTTCTTAAATAGAAGAACGGCTTATGTACTCAACTCGTCCACGCTGAACTATGGATATATGTGGAAAGAAAACGACCAAAAACAACATGACCTTACCTTAGCTGAGATTATTTATGTGCAACCTCGAAATATATCCGCCGAATATCAAGCCCAGATGGATACGGTTCCCACATTAAAGCGTATTGTCGACCCACAATTTTCTTTTGGACCAAACTATAATTACACTTTTACGAATTCGATGGACCAAAACCTTAAACACACTTTTTACTTCAAAGGAGGGATAAATCTTTCGGGTAATGTGTTGGGTCTAATTCAAGGTGCAAGTTATAAAAATGATGAAACACGTACTCTTTTTGGTACGGTCTACAGCCAGTTCGTTCGTATTGAAGGAGATTTCAGACATTATATGAAATTAGGTAAGGATGCCCAACTAGCATCTAGACTTATGATCGGAACGAGTTATTCTTACGGCAACTCCTATGCCTTACCTTATTTAAAACAATATTATACCGGAGGTCCTAACGGTCTAAGAGCATTTAGGGCAAGGGCTGTTGGACCGGGTTCATCCGCACCGGAAAATATCGGAGCGAACAATTTTTTTGCCGATCAGACGGGGGATTATAAGCTTGAGTTAAATACCGAGTATCGCTCTAAGCTTGCTGGTTTTGTTCATTGGGCAGCATTCGTAGATGCTGGGAATGTGTGGTTACAAAGAGCTGACAGCAACAAGCCCGGAGGAAAATTATCAAAAGAATTCTTATCCGAACTTGCAGTCGGTGGCGGTGCGGGTTTACGTTTTGACTTCGATTTTCTGATTATTCGTACAGATTTCGCAATGCCATTCCGAGTTCCGTACCTACCTAAAGGAGATCGTTGGGTATTTAAAGATATTGATCTACGAAGTTCCAAGTGGCGAAAAGATAATTTGATTTTCAACTTAGCGATTGGATATCCTTTCTAAATGGTTGTCCTGCTATTGTCGGTTCCATGTATTTTTTTCTGAAAGTGTTTGTTATTTAAAGGATGTCAAGAACTTTTTTCATGATATTTAGTGTGGCTGTCTAAATTCTCGCCTTTGCGATAGGTAAGTGTTTTTAACAAACACAGCGGAGTTTTAATAACAGTAAGCGTCACCTCGATTGTAATAGAGAGGTCTGCAAACTGTATAGAATTAATATATAGCTTCTAGATCTCTCCACTTCGGTCGAGAAGACGACATAGTTTACAAATCTGTCATTGGTAGAGCTTGTACCGATTGTCTTCGACGAGCTCCTTTGCTCGGTTTATCAGTAAAGAATGACGACTGCCGAAGGCAGATGGCATAGCAAAGCAATCTGTATTTAAACAAATTAGCCCCCTACACCGTTCCCGATTCCAGGAACAGGCTACTCCTCAGGTCCGCGATGACGATTATTGGTTACTTTTTAGACAGCATCATTAAAGTTTTGTTCAAGAGCTTTTTAAAACGATTAATATTAAGTATATTTAGTTATTGAAATCAAGCGAATGTTGATCTAGTTGTCAAAAGTCTTTTCAAACTACTTAATATAAATACGATTACATCATTTATTCTAAATGGTCTATAAAAAACAAAAGTATGAAGATAACAGTCATAGGAGCAGGTGCCGTAGGAGCCACTACTGCAGATAACATAGCAAGAGGTAATTTTGCAGAAGAAGTTGTATTATTAGACATTAAAGAAGGTGTTGCTGAGGGGAAGGCCCAGGACATGATGCAAACAGCAGCATTGCTTGGCTTTGACACAAAAATAAAAGGTGTTACGAATGATTATGGTCAGACTGCAGGCAGCACGGTCGCTGTGATCACTTCTGGGATCCCGCGCAAACCTGGCATGACTAGAGAAGAATTAATAGGAACCAACGCCAACATCGTTAAGTCAGTTGTTGAAAATCTAATAAAGCACTCCCCAGAAATTGTCATTATTGTAGTATCCAATCCGATGGACACCATGACATACCTTGCGCTAAAGACAAGTGGCCTTCCTAAAAACAGAATCATCGGCATGGGAGGAGCCCTCGACTCTGCTCGATTTAAATATCAGTTAGCCTCTAAACTAAACGCTTCCGCTTCAGATCTCAATGCAATTGTCATCGGCGGACACGGAGACTCTACCATGATACCTTTAATTAGTAAAGCAACTTGGAATAGTATTCCAGTCAGCGCATTTCTGTCCGATGAAGAGCAAGCAGATATCATTAAAAATACGATGGTAGGTGGAGCTACATTAACTGCTTTAATAGGTACTTCAGCTTGGTACGCTCCTGGAGCAGCCACCGCAGCAATGGTTAAGAGCATAGTTCTAAATGAAAACAAACTTTTTACCGCATCCGTATATTTAGAAGGTGAAATGGGCCAAGAAGATATTAACATTGGTGTTCCAGTTATTATTAATAAAAAAGGTTGGGATAAAATTGTACCTCTGACACTCAATGATGCGGAACAAAAAGCGTTTAAAGCGAGCGTCGAAGCCGTCAGGAATATGAACGCTATACTTAAAGAGAGTAACGTTATATAGTAATATTTCCATTACAAAAAATCTAAATGGATAAAGGAACCACAAAATTCGCTTTTATATTACGACGCATTATCTCGGGTGTAAAGGCGAATTTATGTAGGTTTGACTTTTAAATTATAGCGGTGGCAACATTTAATGCCGCTGGAACAAAAACTTATATGCATATAATTCCTTTGCAGATCCTTACGTTGGAACAGCAGGGCTATCACATATTAGTGGAGGTCAAACTTTTTGACACAGTCCATAAGATGGTCGTTGACACAGGCGCGAGTAAAACAGTCCTAGACAAAAGTATGTTGATCCAAGCGGGCATGACAGAAACTGCGCTTATCACATCCAATATACTTTCGACAGGTCTAGGTACCAACGCAATGGAAAGTCATACTTTCAAATTAGATAATTTTAGTATTGCCGATTGGTCCTGTAAATCAATTGAGGTAGCTGTATTAGATTTATCAACGATTAATTATGCTTACACCCAAATGGGTATACCTCCTATTATCGGCGTATTGGGAGGAGATATTCTAGTACAATTTGGCGGAATCATCGATTACAAAAAAAGAACGCTTAGGCTAAATAAAAACAGACGCAAACAAAACGAACAAATGGCCGTGCTATAACATCAGAGAAAATAATCTAAAAATAACTAACGGATCGAGATTCGTTTCACGACGGTTTCGGTGCCAGATCCGACACGTACAAAATAAAACCCAGGGGATACCTTACCTTCGGTTTCAAAAGAAAGATTTTGATTACCCGCATCAAGCGTAGAGTTTGAAAGATTCATTACCTCATTACCCAAAGCATCCATCAACTTAATAGCAACATTACTTTGCTTGGTCAATTTGAATGAAACACTTATCTGCTCTGCAACCGGATTGTACATCACTTTTACATTTGTCACTACTTTCTCTGCCACGTCATCTTTAGCTGCTGAGACAGATACCCCGCTCAACTCATATCCAACGCTACCGCCAGTATTAGCATGGGCAGCATGTACACATGCTAGTATAAAACAGCTGGTGCACATTATTTTCGCGTATTTAAGGATATTTACTTTCATTGTTAATTTAGACAACACACAATTGGAAATGGTTTAATCAAATCTAATCAATACCAATCAAACTTCCTAATACAAAGTTAGTTTTTTAAAAGGCTAAATGTGCATGATAATATATATATATTCTGCTTTTAACAATTTTTAACAAGAAAATTCGTTACGTCAAGATTTTGCTCTATCTTGGCTCCATATTTAATAGTAACACAGTAAATAATGACTATGGGCTCAGACCATAAACACACATTGAATCGCCTCAGTATGGGCGGCTTACTCATCTCCTTAGGAATCATATTTGGAGATATTGGAACTTCTCCACTTTATGTTTTCAAAGCAATTTTTAACCAAGGCACCATCGACAAAGACCTCGTTTTAGGGAGTATTTCATGTGTGTTTTGGACCTTGACCCTGCAAACGACCATAAAGTACGTTCTGATTACCCTAAATGCCGACAATAAAGGAGAAGGGGGCATACTTTCCCTGTATTCGCTGGTGCGCAGAAAAGCCAAATGGCTTATTATACCAGCCATCATCGGTGCCTCCACCCTACTAGCAGATGGTATGATTACCCCCGCTATTACGATTTCCTCCGCTATCGAAGGATTGGCTATACATAATCCATCCTTTCCTACGGTACCTGTTGTCGTAATTATTATATCCTTGTTATTTCTTATCCAACGTTTTGGCACCTCTATCGTAGGCCGAGTTTTTGGTCCTTTAATGCTCGTGTGGTTTACAACCATCGGATTATTAGGATTCTCTTACATACATTATGCACCCGAAGTAATCAAGGCAATAAATCCTTATTACGCTATCGAAACCATAATCAACTACCCCAATGCTTTATTTATTATAGGTGCTATTTTCCTTTGTACTACGGGGGCAGAAGCGCTCTACTCCGATATGGGACATTGTGGCAAGTCCAATATACGCATTAGTTGGATTTATGTTAAGCTGACACTAATCTTAAATTATTTTGGTCAAGGAGCCTGGTTAATTATGCATGAAGGGACTTCTATTGGTGAACACAACCCCTTTTATGCAATAATGCCGGATTGGTTTTTGATCTACGGTATAACCATCGCTACCGTTGCTGCCATAATCGCCAGTCAGGCTATGATATCTGGATCATATACATTAATTTCAGAAGCCGTACGCTTAAATATATGGCCAAAAGTGGCCATTAGATACCCCAGCCACCAAAAAGGGCAATTGTATGTTCCATCTATCAACTTAATCCTATTTATTGGTTGTATGCTGGTTATCGCTATATTCCAAAAATCTAGTAACATGGAGGCAGCTTATGGTCTATCAATTAATTTAACTTTTCTATCTACGACCATCCTCGTTATTTATTTTATGGCACGTAAACGCATCAATAAAATATGGATCATTCTTTTTGCGGTAGTCTATTTTACCGTAGAACTAGGGTTTTTAGCAGGTAATGGGGTAAAAATAGCACATGGAGGTTGGCTTACGCTGATCTTAGCATCTAGCATATTTACCGTCATGTTTGCTTGGTATGGTGCACGTAAAATCAAGAATAAATACGTTCGTTTTGACGATATAAAGAAATATTACCCTATTATCTCAGAGTTAAGTGAAGACACTTCAGTTCCGACATTTGCCTCACAGCTTGTATATCTTACCAGCGCTAATAACACCGAAGAAATAGAGACAAAAATTATATATTCCATTATCAATAAAAAGCCCAAGCGGGCCGATGTCTATTGGCTAGTACACGTTGATGTAATGGATACCCCACATTCACGTGATTACACCGTCCATCAACTTATTCCGGGAAAATTAATCCGGGTAGACTTTAAGTTAGGATTCAGAGAGGAACAGAAAATCAGTTTACTTTTACGAAAAGTGATCGAAGACATGGTGAATAAAGGTGAAATAGATATTACCAGTCAATATAACACATTAAAGAAACACAAAATCCCAGGAGATTTCAACTTTGTCGTTTTAGAGAAAGTCTTTACGAAGACATCCGACCTCAGTTGGGGTGACCGCATCATTATGGAAATCTACAAAATACTTAAACATTTCAGTTTAAGTGAAGAAAAAGGCTTTGGGCTTGACAGTAGTTTTGTGACGTTGGAGCGTGTCCCACTAAACATTCCGAATACCGAAAACATTAAGTTAAGAAGATTGAAATAAGATTAAAGAAGGTTTATAAGGTTAAGAAGGTTTATAAAGTTACGAACCCTATCAACCTTATAAACCCTATCAAAACCTTATCAACCTTACCCACTAACCAATCACCTCTTTAGCATCTTTATTCAGCTTCGAGTGCTTATACCCATAAATAAAATAGATAAGCAGCCCTATTCCCAGCCAAATTATAAATATAATCCAGTTGCTAGCTCCCAATTCGCTCATTAGATACAAATTAACAAGTATCCCTATAACTGGAAGTAACGAGAAATTATATTTAAAACTGTATATGCTTAAAATAAACCAAGTACCCCAGAATACCACAACGAGCGACTTGTGTATGATCACATCCTTTGTACCTAAGGTCTGCCATTCCTTCAAACTGTCTTGACCATAAATATACATTAGGACCATAGCCGAGATAAAGCCTAGCCCCACCAGATACTTACCATTAACGTAGGGAACCCTAAATTTAGCTTTCTTTGAAAGCCCTGATTTATCCATATAAAGCACACCACCACACACTAGGATAAATGCAAAAAAAGTACCGACAGAAGTAAGGTCAACAAAGAAGTCCATTTTGAAAAACAATGCTGGAACAGCAACTACAAAACCTGTTACTATGGTTGCAAAAGAAGGCGTCTTATATTTCGGATGGATAGTCGCAAATTTCTTCCAGAGCAAACCGTCTCTACTCATAGTCATCCATATACGAGGCTGAGCTAATTGAAACACAAGTAGTGCACTCGTAATCGCTATAACAGAGGTTACTGAGATAATACCAGCCATATGATCAAATCCTACATACTGAAACACATAAGCCAACGGATCTTTCACATTTAGATCCGTATAGTTTACCATTCCTGTTAAAACCAACGTGATAAGAACATACAATACCGCACATATTATCAAACAGTAAATCATTGCCTTAGGGAGATCACGCTGCGGGTTTTTACATTCTTCTGCCGTAGTTGATATAGAGTCAAAACCGATAAAAGCAAAAAAGACCGCAGCAATACCACTCAACACGCCTCCCATTCCATTAGGCGCAAAAGGAGTCCAATTTTCTGGCTTTATAAAAAAAGCTCCACCCAAGATAACAGCTATTATGATTCCTATTTTAATCATAACCATGATATTACTGGCACGTTGCGATTCCTTTATTCCAATATATACCAAACACGTCACTAAAACGGTAATCAATCCGGCAGGCAAATCAAAGACAATTGGTAGACCACCAATTTTGGGCGCGGTATTGTACGCCTCAAGTGCTATTTTATCAATCCCAGTCAATTTATCGGCTCCTATCTCAAGCATCTTGGCATGGGCCTCAATAGCATATGCTGGAGCCATGGTCAACCATTTAGGGATAGAAAGCCCAAACCCTTCACACATTGACACAAAATACTGTGACCAGGAAATCGCAACCACCATATTAGAAACAGCATACTCCAAAACCAATGCCCATCCTATTATCCAAGCAAACAACTCCCCAAAAGCGACGTAAGCGTAGGTATAAGCCGATCCAGACACCGGAACTGTACTGGCAAATTGAGCGTAGGACAAAGCTGTAAACACACATGCAAACGCAACAAAAACAAACAGAAGTGATACAGCTGGACCACCATTATAGGCAGCCAACCCAATGGTACTAAATATACCAGCACCTACTATAGCCGCGATTCCCAAAGACACCAAGTCTCGGACACCTAATATCTTTGCTAAGCCAGAACCGTGGTTCTGAGCATCGCTTAGTATCTGGTCAACACTTTTCTTTCTGAAAAGTTGATTCTTCATATTTATAAAGTTAGAATGTTAAGAAGTTATAAGGTTAAAAGATAAAAAAGTTCATTAAAGCTTCTGTGTTATGTAATTGTAAATTTCCAAAAAACCAGACATATGTTCCTTTTGATAATCTTCCAATCTTTCTCCCAATTGTTGTATATGCGTATCACCCACTTCAAATTTCCATATCCGTTTACATATACTAAAGAGTGCATGGGGTAGGTTTTCAACCTTAGCGTACTCAAAGATATATTTTGAAGCTATAAATTTATCATAAAAAATAAAAAAACGGTCAATATCGACTTTTCCAAGCCCATATAGATAGATGGCTACAGCTTTTCGATCCACCTCCTCCAAATGTTCATACAGTCGTCCTACATTCAATAAATCATGAGCGATAAGTTCATGATCTAATAATAATTCCAAAGCAATATGAGCTAGAAAAGAGGCTCTAATCGGCAGATCAAGAATATCCTGTTCAATCACGATCCGTAATTGATGGGTATGTTTATAGAAAAAATCAGAATTGTGAAATAAACGATCTACCTCCACATGCCTTTCCCAACCCGCAGTAATCGATTTCGACTTGGGTGTTGATGACAACGCCGGCTCATATTTATGGAGTTGAAACGAATACCCTTTGTCTACATTTTTTAATAGATCAGGCAAAAGCCCTCCCAAAACTTGCTCAGGATCTACAGCATAGCGTTCAAAATAATAATGCGACAAAAAGTTCACAACAGGAGTATATTTTAAATTATCGTAATATACATCTTAATATCTTATCTTTGCAATCTTAATAAAAATTATACATATATGAAATGTTCATGTTTAGCGAAGCAAAAACACGCATGAGTATTCCATATGACAGATAAAAAACAATTTATACGCATATGAATTTTGTAGAAGAATTACGTTGGAGAGGCATGCTTCAAGATATCATGCCCGGAACCGAAGAGTTGCTTAATAAAGAAAAAGTAGCTGGATATATCGGTTTTGACCCAACCGGCGATTCTTTACATGTTGGTCATTTGACCCAAATCATGACCTTAATCCATTTTCAAAATGCCGGACACAAACCTGTAGCCCTTGTTGGTGGTGCTACCGGAATGATTGGAGATCCTTCATTCAAGTCGGCGGAAAGAAATCTTCTGGACGAGACTACACTCAATCACAATGTAGCTTGTTTAAAAAATCAGTTAGCTAAGTTTTTAAATTTTGGTGACGGTGAAAACGACGCCAAAATGGTAAATAACTACGACTGGTTTAAAGATTTCAAGTTTTTGGATTTTATTCGTGATGTGGGTAAGTTGATTACAGTCAACTACATGATGTCCAAAGATTCGGTAAAGAAACGCTTAGAAGGTGACAATGGTTTATCATTCACCGAGTTTACTTATCAACTAATTCAAGGTTATGATTTTTATTATCTATGGAAGTATCATAACTGTAAAGTCCAAATGGGTGGATCGGATCAGTGGGGTAACATCGTTACCGGTTCCGAAATGATACGACGTCAAGATCAAGGTACTGCATTTGCTGTTACTACTCAGTTAATCAAAAAATCTGATGGGCAGAAATTTGGCAAGACGGAATCTGGCGCTGTATGGTTAGACCCAAAAAAGACATCTCCGTTCAAATATTACCAATTTTGGTTGAATGCGACAGACGATGATGCTAAGAACTGGATTAAAATCTTCACTTTAAAAAGTAAAGACGAATTGGATTCCATTATTTCCGAGCATGATACATCTCCGCACTTACGTGTTGTACAGAAAGCTCTAGCCAAAGATATTACTATCCGTACACATTCTTTAGAGGCGTATGAAATGGCGATCAAAACTTCGGAATTCCTATTCGGAAATGGTTCATTAGAATTCTTAACAAGTTTAGATCACGAAGCCGTACTAGATGCATTCGATGGTGTACCTCAATTTACAATTGACAAAAATGAGCTGATCGAAGGTATCAATATTTTAGATTTATTAGCTCTCAAGTCTCAGGTATTCTCCTCAAAAGGAGAAGCTAAAAAAATGCTTACCGGAGGCGGTGTTTCTTTAAACAAAGAAAAGCTAAACAATGTGGAACAAACAATAGACGCCACGAATCTGATCAACGAAAAGTATCTTGTAGTACAAAAAGGAAAAAAGAACTACTTTTTGATAATAGCGGAATAATCGAAGAATTAAATAAAAAACAGCAGCCACTTCCGAAAATAAGTGGCTGCTGTTTTTTATTTCAATAACCCTTGTAAGGTTATAACCTTATAACTTTCCAACATCTTATTCCTACCTTTGTGCCATGATTAGTAATAGAGAGTTATTCTTACAAAACACCGCTCAAACTTCAAACAGCCCGCGTCTTATTGAAATCGAACGAGCTCAGGGTTCGTATTTGTACAGTCCAGAAGGACAAAAATATTTAGATCTTGTATCGGGGTTTAACGTTAGTAATATTGGTCACCGACATCCTAAGGTTGTTGACGCTATTAAATCTCAACTGGACAAATATATGCATGTCACTGTTTACGGTGAATTCGTGCAAGCACCACAAGTAAAATTCGCTACCAAATTATTAGAACAACTTCCTTCCTTCTTTCAATCGGTTTATTTGACAAACTCAGGAGCAGAATCCGTAGAAGGAGCTATGAAAATAGCAAAGAAATACACCGGACGAAGGCAGATTATAGCAGCTAAGAAAGCGTACCATGGAAGTACACAAGGAGCGCTTAGCCTCATTGGTAATCCCGCCTATCAAGAAGCTTATGCGCC
The DNA here is from genome assembly GCF_011007365.1 of Sphingobacterium sp. xlx-96. Taxonomy (GTDB): domain Bacteria; phylum Bacteroidota; class Bacteroidia; order Sphingobacteriales; family Sphingobacteriaceae; genus Sphingobacterium; species Sphingobacterium luzhongxinii. Next base: position 70,300 of record NZ_WFKM01000002.1, read on the forward strand.
TTTATTGCCCGAAATTGAGTTTATCACATTCAACGACAGCAAGGATATATCACGTATCACAACGGCCACGGCAGCTGTTATTGTAGAAGCCATCCAAGGTGAGGCTGGGGTACGCGTCCCCGACATGACCTATATAAAGGCCTTACGTCAAAGATGCACAGAGACGGGGACACTTCTAGTTTTTGATGAAATCCAAACTGGATTTGGACGAACAGGAGCGATGTTTGCCTTTCAACATTTTGATATTATCCCTGATATCCTGATGCTTGCAAAGGGAATCGGCGGAGGGATGCCTTTGGGTGCTTTCGTTTCTTCAAAAGAGATAATGGATGTAATCAAAGACAACCCTATGCTTGGTCACATTACGACGTTTGGAGGACACCCAGTCAGTTGTGCTGCAGCCGTAGCATCACTTGAGGTTATCCTAGAGGAAAAGCTTATCGAGGGAGTTGCTACTAAAGCCGCCTTGTTTAGAAAAGAACTAACCCACCCCAAAGTAAAAGAGATTCGGGGCTTAGGACTCATGATGTGTCTTCAATTAGAAAACTTTGATCAAGTCTATAATATCAGTAAATACTGTGCCGAGCACGGTGTCATGATCGATTGGTACTTACACTGCGAAACAGCATTACGCATCGCCCCTCCATTGACAATTTCGAACGATGAGATTATAGAAGCTTGTAAAATCATTCGAGAAGCGATTGATAAATTTTGTTAGTTATTCGTTATTCCTTAATTTCAGGTCCATTTAAACCTTTAATTCATGAACAACAGAAGAACATTTCTCAAAAATTCAGCTTTAGCCCTAGGTGCAAGCTGCCTGTCTAGCTATTCTTTGAAAGCCGAATCTATTGCTAACCGATCAAAGATAGAGATACAACAAGGGGACATCATCCTGTTCCAAGGTGACTCCATCACAGACAACGGTCGAAGCAGAGATAATATGCTACACAATGATAGCCAAGCACTGGGGCGGGGATATGCTATGCTTGCCGCAAGCACGTTATTACAGAGACATGCCGAGAAGAACATTAAAGTGTATAACCGCGGCATCAGTGGCAATAAAGTACCTCAATTGCAAGATAGATGGCAATCCGACTGTATTGACATATCCCCTTCTGTATTGAGCATTTTGGTCGGTGTAAATGATTATTGGCATACAAGAAACGGTAATTATGAGGGGACACCTCAGCTCTATAAAGAACAATATCAAAAACTACTGGACACTACATTAAAGAATTTACCAAGCGTAAAACTAATAATCGGAGAACCTTTTGCCGTAAAAAATGTGAAGCATGTAGATGACAGCTGGTTTCCTGAATTTGCAGACTATCAGCGTGTAGCCCATGAGATTGCTAAGGAATACAACGCGATACTCCTTCCCTATCAAAGCATATTCGACAAAGCGACTGATCGGTCTGCTGGTGATTACTGGACCACGGACGGTGTACACACTTCTCTTGCAGGAGCAAATTTAATGGCTCAACATTGGCTCGATTGCTTTAGGTAAACTAAGCCAAAAAAAACAACACTTAACATTAAGTTAATATACGCTTCATTTTTTGTTCATAGCTTTGCAAAAAAATAAACTATGGACAATTATTTATATTTAGTCATCATCACATTGATTACTTTAGGCGTAATAGACCTTATGGTTGGTGTAAGTAATGACGCGGTCAACTTTTTAAATTCTGCCATTGGTTCCAAAGCAATTCCTTTCCGGTTAATCATGATCTTAGCCAGCGCAGGTATACTGTGTGGAGCGCTATTTTCAAGTGGAATGATGGAGATTGCACGGAGCGGAATCTATGTACCGAGTATGTTTAGCTTCAATGACGTACTCATCATATTTCTCGCAGTAATGATTACGGATATTATTTTACTAGACGTATTCAATTATTTTGGTTTACCTACATCCACCACTGTTTCAATTGTTTTTGAGCTACTTGGAGGAGCTGTTTGTTTAGCCTTATATAAAATTGCCACTACCACGGGAGATTGGTACACCTTATCCCAATTTATAAACACCAAGAAAGCTTCCGAGATTGTTTTCAGCATATTATTGTCAGTTATCCTTTCTTTCAGTGTAGGGATGTTAGTACAATATCTATCCCGTTTGATCTTCACCTTTCAATATGAGAAAAAGATCAAGACTTTTGGTATATTTTTTGGTGGTATAGCACTTGCGGCCATCAGTTACTTTATCATTATCAAAGGACTAAAAACCGTTAGTTTCATCGACAAATCCACAAAAGAATGGATCAATACGCACGAATTATTACTCATTGCGGGGAGCTTTGTAGTATTCACCGTATTGAGTTTTATACTAATCCGCTTAAAGATTAATATACTAAAAGTTATTATTGGAATCGGAACATTTGCTTTGGCGTTATCATTCGCTGGAAATGACTTGGTCAACTTTATTGGCGTACCTGTAGCAGCCATTCAAGCCATCGGCTTTTTTCAGGCTGCAGGAGGAAATCCCGACACCTACATGATGGGCGAGCTTGGATCTGCTGATATTGTCGCACCGATATGGATTTTGTTCATCTCCGGAGCCATTATGTTATTCACGCTATGGACCTCTAAGAAAGCTAAAACGGTCATTGAGACGGAAATGAATCTCAGTAGCCAGTCTGGTGCAACTGAGAAGTTCCAACCCAACACGCTTTCGAGACTCATTGTCCGAGGATTTGTAAATTTAGGTACAGGGATTAGCTATTTGATGCCTAGAGTCCTACAATCAAGACTTGATAGCCGTTTTGACAACACGGGGGTGCTATCAAAAAAAGATAAAAAAGACGAACCTATGTTTGACATGGTACGTGCATCTGTAAATCTTATGGTTGCCAGTAGTTTGATCGCTCTAGGAACATCCATGAAACTACCTTTATCCACCACCTATGTAACATTTATGGTAGCCATGGGGACCGCATTTGCAGATCGTGCTTGGGACAGAGAAAGTGCCGTATACCGCGTATCGGGAGTATTTCATGTTATAGGCGGATGGTTTGTTACAGCAGGATGTGCATTTTTAGGAGCTTTCATTATTGCCTATTTACTTAAAATAGGTGGTATCATAACCTTTGCAGGAGCACTTGTTCTTCTTGCTGTTCTTCTGGTATTTAATGCAAAAAGCCATAAGAAAAAAGTAGCAGAACAAACCAAGAGAAAGCTAAAACTTGCTAAAGAAGATATACATACTCTTCAACAAGTAACCGAAGCTAGTTCAGATCAGATCAGTGAGGTCTTTGCAAAATCGAATATCTTCTATAAAGAGATTGTGGACGGGTTAATCAAGAATGATCTCACTACGCTTTCCATGAACAAAAAGTTGATCAAGAAATTCTTACGTGATTTGGACTCGACCAATGACAATCTCTATAACTTCATTCGCAATCTAGATGACCATTCAGCAAAGGGCAGCCGGTTTTACATTATGTCTTTGGGTTATCTACAAGATATCGTTGAGAATCTTTATGTCATCGCAGGCAATGCGCAAAGCCATGTCGATAATAACCACAAGATGCTGAAAGACTACCAAGGCAATGATCTACAACTCGTGGCTTCAGAACTGGGCAACTGGTATGCCGAGGTATATAATATGTATAGAAGACGTGACTTTTTAAAGATTGACAATACGATGAAACAGCGTGATCGTTTGCAAAAGGTTATCAACACCCTATTGGACAAACAGATTGATCACATCCGTACAACAGAGAACAGTCCAAAGAATACAAAGCTCTACTTTTCCATTCTCTTGGAGACAAATGAACTTATTAGTTCTACATTCAAATTACTACGATTAAACAAAGAATTTGAAGAGTTCAAAATAAATAACAAGAAAGTGAAATAAGCAAAACTTTCATGATCTGCCAGCTGGCGGATCATGAAAGCTCTTGATACCCTTAAAGAAATAACATACTCATAAAGAAGGGCTTGCGTAAATTACACAAGCCCTTCTTTATTACTTTGATTATTTATTAATGTGTCAATACCTCCGGCAGCTCTTCAATATCGACTTCCCCATTCTCTGAGATAGAAACAAATCGAACCGGTGCAATCTCATTCACCAATAATGGATCATAAGGTGTACGTACCTTTACATAATTCTTAGAAAAGCCGTGCATATATCCATCCTTAATATCCGACTCAAACAGTACCTCTCCTATGTCACTTAGGTTTTGTTCATAGAAAGCACGACGCTTCTTCTCCGATAAAATATGCAACATCTTACTTCGGTCTGATCGCTGTGCCCCTGGTACCGCACCTTCCATCTGAGCTGCAATTGTATTCTCCCGTTCAGAATAGGTAAACACATGTAAATACGAGATATCCATTTCATTTAAGAAATTATAGGTATCGATAAATTCCTCCCGTGTCTCTCCAGGAAATCCTACAATGACATCCACACCTATACAACAGTTAGGCATCAAACTTTTTATCTTCGCAACCCTTTCTGCATATAACTCACGCTTATAGCGTCGGCGCATCTGTGCTAATATCTTATTAGATCCCGACTGCAATGGCATATGAAAGTGAGGCACGAAACGCTTCGATTGAGCCACAAACTCAATCACCTCATTGGCCAACAAATTCGGCTCAATAGAAGAAATACGAATTCTGTCAATGCCTTCAACTTCATCCAGGGCTTTTACCAGATCCAAGAACTTGTCCTGACGCTTACCATCCCTAATACCAAAATCACCTATGTTAACACCTGTCAATACAATTTCTTTCACACCAGAGGCCGCTATCTCTTCGGCCTGCTTAACGATATCTTCGATCTTGCCCGAGCGACTCGCTCCACGAGCCAATGGAATCGTACAGAATGTACACGAATAATCACATCCATCTTGGACTTTTAAGAACGTTCGCGTACGATCTCCAATAGAAAATGCAGACACAAATTGATTCGTTTCGTCTATTGGTGCATTATGAATGATAGCCTTTTCCTGCTTAGTCAGATCATTGATATGTTCGATGATATTAAACTTCTCAGCCGCCCCTAACACCATGTCTACTCCCGGAATTTCGGAAATCTCCTTCGGTTTGAGCTGCGCATAACAGCCTACAATGGTAATATAAGCATTGGGCGAATGCTTTAATGCTTCTTTCACCACCTTACGACATTTCTTATCTGCGTGATCCGTTACGGAGCACGTATTGATTACATAAACATCTGCCTGCGAATTAAAAGGCGTGGTTTCATAGCCCGCATCTTTAAAAATACGCCCTATAGAGGATGTTTCTGAAAAATTCAGCTTGCATCCCAGTGTGTAAAAAGCAACTTTTTTATTCATATCGATCTGCAAAAATACACATTTTTATAGATATGAGATTTCAGAATACAGATTTAGATCAAGAGATTGCAGATATGAGATGACAATGACAGTAATAAATTAAAGGATTTCAACATTAGCTGTAATTTCCTTAGCTTTGGATATTCCTAAAAAATCATCATCATCATCGACCTTAGGGGAGATAAAAAAAGATAAAAATGAAACAATATCTAGATTTACTAAAACACGTTTACATAGAGGGTGTTGACAAGACAGATAGAACAGGAACAGGTACCCGTGGTGTTTTTGGTTATCAGATGCGTTTCAATCTGAAAGACGGTTTTCCACTAGTAACGACAAAAAAACTTCACCTACGTTCTATTATTCACGAATTAATCTGGTTTCTAAAAGGCGAAACCAACATCCAATATCTGAAAAAAAATGGAGTAAGTATATGGGACGAGTGGGCTGATGAAAATGGCAACCTAGGTCCGGTTTATGGTTCGCAATGGCGGTCCTGGCCCACTCCAGACGGTGGACATATCGACCAGATCGCTCAAATCATAGATCAACTAAAAAATACACCAGATTCTCGTCGTATTATCGTATCTGCATGGAATGTTGCCGAAATCGGGAATATGGCACTTCCTCCTTGTCACGCATTCTTCCAATTTAATGTGGCTCCTGCTCAACCGGAGAAAGGTCTACTGAAGCCTCAGCTATCCTGTCAATTATACCAACGAAGCGCCGATATTTTCTTAGGAGTACCTTTTAACATTGCTTCATACGCATTATTGACCATGATGGTCGCACAAGTCTGTGACATGGAGGCCGCCGACTTTATTCATACCCTAGGTGATGCACACATCTACAGCAATCACTTTGAGCAGACAGAATTGCAATTGTCCCGGGAGCCAAAGCCTCTACCACAGATGAAAATAAATCCAGAAGTCAAGGACATCTTTGATTTCAAATTTGAAGATTTCGAATTAGTGAACTACGAATTTCACCCACATATCAAAGCACCTGTAGCCGTGTAGCTTTGTCACATCATAACTTTGTAATCTCGTAACTTCTTTACTATGCCACAAATAACACTCGTAGTCGCAGCCGCAGAAAACAATACCATAGGTAAGGATAACCAAATGCCTTGGCACCTACCCAATGATTTTAAATATTTTAAAAAATCTACACTGGGGCATTCCATTGTAATGGGCCGCAAGACTTTTGACTCTATTGGAAAACCCTTGCCAGAACGCAGAAATATTATCCTCACCAGAGATCAACATTATAACAATCCCGAAGTAGATGTCGCAAATAGTATACAGGAGGTTCTGACCTATTGCCGCGATGAACGTGAAATCTTTATCATCGGTGGTGCTGATATTTTCAAACAGGCATTACCGCTGGCACAAAAAGTACTATTAACTCGCGTACACGCCGAAATAGCTGGTGATACTTTCTTCCCAGAGTTACCTCCTTCAGATTGGATATTGGTCAGTCAAGACAGGCATTCCAAGGACGGAAAACACGCCTATGATTACACCTTTGAGGTCTGGGAAAGAAAATAAAAAACGTGAGGGTCCAAAAGAACCCTCACTTTCGTTCCGCTACGCTTCAATCTTCCTAATAAACCTTCGTAACCACTATCTTAATCAGATTTATTTAATATACTCTTTATTTCCGCTTGCGTTAATATAATATCCCCCCCTTTAGGACCTTCATAGACAGGATGTCCATTATGTTTCTCTCCTGTTAGCTTATCCCCATTAGTAACCGATTTTGCTTTGTTAGTTTCAGCTTTCGCCGCACTTTTCTCTGCTTTGACCGCATGGTTTACTTTGGTTGGTTCCTTGTATTCCATTGGCTTTACATTACCAACAGCTTTTTCTGCTTTGCTACCCTTTTTACCGACAGCTTGATGAGCTTTCGGTTCTATTATTAAAGATTTTTTCTCAATGGCAGCCTTGGGATGCTGTTCCATTTTCCTGGGTGAGATCTCGTTTGCTTTCTGTTCTGCTTTAGCCGGTTGGGTCTCTACCTTTTCAACTGTTTGTGCTTGTGTAGCTCCTATTCCTAATGTGGCTACAAACACAGCTAATGCTGCTATTTTTTTTTAAAAATTTAAGGTTTCCATAACCAATAAAATTATATAAATACACTACACATTAGTGCTCAAAAGGAATACCAAAAACAACACACTACTTATCAAGCACATTAACACAGTTTTAACTATAACATATTATTACTCAATATCCAACAACAAAAAATCCCCAACTGCCTTTCGCAATTAGGGATATCATTTACTTCTATTTCTTAATATTTACTTCAGAAGTTCATTCAAAGCTTTCTCTACTTTCTCAAATCCAAACTGCGCTTTGACCTCTTCAAACATCCGCTCGATCTGATCATTGCAAAGATTTCCGATACTTCCTTCGTGCGTATGCTTCACCTCTTTCGAGGGTTGAAAAGTTCCCTTTTCTATAGCCATACCGATATTTTTATAAGCTTCGCGGAATGGAATACCTTGGAGCACCTCGTTATTGACCACCTCGACACTAAATAGATAATCGTATTTAGGATCGTCCAGTATATTTTCCTTGATACTAATATGCTTTAGCATAAAAGTAGCCATAGCCAAACAATCATTCAACGATTCGAAAGCTGGGAACAGATTCTCCTTCAATAACTGTAAGTCCCGATGATAGCCCATCGGCAGGTTGGTCGTCATCAAAGCAATTTCATTCGGTAGCGCTTGTATTTTATTACAACGTGAACGAATGAGTTCAAATACATCAGGATTCTTTTTATGCGGCATGATGCTCGACCCTGTTGTCAGATGAGCAGGAAAACTTATAAATCCAAAATTTTGATTGATATACAAGGTCACATCCATTGAAAATTTGGCCAACGTAGCAGCGATCGAGCTCATGGCCTGTGCTACGATACGTTCCGTCTTCCCTCTTCCCATTTGTGCATACACCACATTATAGTTCAAGTCCTCAAATCCGAGAAGCTCTGTTGTCATCGTACGATTCAACGGAAACGACGAACCATAACCAGCGGCTGAGCCCAAGGGATTCTTATTGCTTATATTCCAAGCGGCCTTTAACAGGTGCAAATCATCAACTAAGCTTTCGGCATACGCCCCAAACCAAAGCCCAAAGGAAGATGGCATAGCAATCTGCAGATGCGTATATCCTGGCATGAGGACATTTTTATACTGTTCACTTAATCGCAAAAGTTGATTAAACAGAAGCTCGGTATTGTTAAAAACACCCTGTATCTCGGAGCGAAAATACAGCTTTAGATCGACCAATACCTGATCGTTGCGTGACCGACCGGAATGGATCTTTTTACCGGCCTCTCCAATACGCTGTGTCAGCATCATTTCCACCTGCGAGTGCACGTCTTCGACACTATCTTCAATCGCGAACGTCCCCTCCAGTATCTCTTCATGAATTTTCTTCAGCGCCTGCTGAACTAATGCCAAATCTTCATTTGTCATTAGACCGATACTGTTCAACATTCTCGTGTGCGCCAGAGAACCCAATACATCAGCTTCTGCCAACTGTAGATCCATTTCCCGATCGTTGCCCACGGTAAACGATTCGACAAAGGAATCTACATCTATATTTTTTTGCCAAATTTTCATTAAATTCTATTTTGAAGTACAAAAGTACCAAATACATCGTAAAATATTCTATACAATGCATATTCCTTATAAAACAAGCACTAAAAATCAATAATTTAGAGGCTGAAAATCTAACTTATCTTTAATGAACAAAAAGACTTTATTATTCTTAGCGTGTCAACTGTCCTGGTTTATACCACAGGCGCAAGAAGGTAAAAAGCCATTAACATGGCAAGAGATTCCGTCATGGCACTATATTCGGATGAATGGAGCGCAGCCATCAGCTGACGGGAATTGGTTTGCTTATGTAGCCGGACCTTCGGAAGGCGACCTTACATTGACTTTAAAAAAGACACAGGATACACTGAATTACAGTTATAAAATAGGTAGGCAAAGCACTCCAATAGCCTTCTCTAATAACAGTCAATACCTTGGTTTTTTCGAATCACCAAATTTCAAGGCAATCAAAGCCAATGAAAAAGCAAAAAAACCAAGTAGCAAAACACTAAAAATTGTAGCTTTAAAAGATACGGCATCAATAACCTTTGACAAGGTACAAAGCTTTAACTTTTCTAACGATGACAACAAATGGATCGCAATCCGTTTCGAAAGTGCTCCCCCAGCTCCAGGTACTCCTAGAGGAGAAGATGCTGGCCGTGGCAAGGATCTATTGTTGTATAATCTATCTACAAAAAAGAGCTTCAACCTAGGTAATGTCAGCGACTATAAATTCAACAAATCTGGCCAATATCTAGCTTATACCGTAGACGCAAACGGCAAAAACGGCAACGGTATATTCTTGATGGATATGGCTACAGGCTTGACGACTGCCCTTCAAAATGACGATGCCAACTTCTCAAAGATTAATTGGAACAAAGAAGGAACTGCTTTTGCTCTGCTAAAGTCCAAAAAGGACAAAAAATACAAAACACCAGTATACTCCCTAATCGGTGTAAAAAACATCAAAGGCCAACAGGCAGAAACTTTTACCTACGCTGGATTAGATGAAAACCAGATCATGGCTGGCTTCGGAATAAGTCAAAATACGGTTCCATCTTGGAGCAAAGACTTAAGTACTGTGTTTTTTGGTATTGCCAAGCTGGAAAAAACAGAAGAACCGAAAAGCACAGAAAAAAAGATTGATAATTTAGGCAAGGATTCGACGAACAATAAACTTGCTATCGCACAGAAAGACAGTATTGGTAAGGATGCTACTGCAACAAAAGTAGCGAAAACAGCGCCTAAGAAGCCTGAAGTCAACAAAAAAGATCTGGAAAAACCCGATATGATTATCTGGAACTGGCAAGACAAACGCCTACAATCTGCTCAACGCACGCAATTGCAAAGAGATAAGAACTTTATGATCATGAGCGCATGGAACATTGCCTCCAATAAGTTTGTTTCACTAGCAGATAGCGCGGTTAAATCTATTGCATTAGCACCAAACCAAACGATTGGTTATGGTTTAGATTTTACACCTTATGAGTATGAGTCTAATCTCGATGGTCAAGGATATGGTGATCTATACATTATCGATGTAAAGACAGGAGCAAAAAGACTTGCTGTAAAAAAAGTATACCTTAATGCCTCGCGCGCCTTCTCCTTCTCGCCTAATAGTAATTTTCTATTGTATTACAATGATGGTAACTACTATACGTTGAATGTAAACAGCCTTCAAACAAAGAATATTACCGAGAATATTCCTTCTTCATTTGTGGATATATATGACGATCACAATGTATCAAAAGTAGCGACAGGCAATTACGGTTGGACAGCAGATGGCAAGTCTGTTCTATTAAAAGACAACTTCGATCTTTGGAAAGTATCTGCCGACGGCAAATCAGCTACCACATTGACAGACAACTGGAAAGGAAAAAAATTAGCAACGATAGCTGTTAGCAGACTTTATGAAGACGATGAAAATATAGATCTTAAAAAAGATCAGTATTTTGGCATCATCAGTCAGGAGACCAAACAAAAAGGAATTGCGCTATTAGCTGCTGGTCAAAACAAGATGCAGATTCTAAAATTGGATGATGTTAATATCGGCCCAATAAACAAAGTAAAAAACAGTAATGCGTTGTTTTATACCGTAGAGAGCAGCAACAAAGCGCCTGAATACTACGTCAGTCAGGATAAGTTTCTAAAAAGCGAAAGCCAACTAACATCCAATACAGGTAACAAAGACAAATACGATCTTTCGGCAGGATCAAAATTGATCAGTTATGTGAGTGATCACGGAGACACCCTGCAAGCTACCCTATACCTTCCTGCGAACTATGTAGAAGGCAAATCCTATCCTACGATAACCTATATCTATGAAAGATTGACGGACGACAAAAACACGTACACACAGCCGGGCTATCCAGGTGGTGGATTTAATAGAGCAATGTATAATAGCAATGGTTATGCTGTATTGATGCCCGATATCAAATACAAATTGAACGATCCCGGTATGTCAGCTGTAGCTTGCGTAATTCCAGCGGTAAAAGCAGCCGTAGCCACAGGTATTGTAGATGAGAAAAATGTTGCTATCCACGGACATTCTTGGGGAGGATACCAAACTGCTTTCTTAATCACGCAAACAAATATCTTCAAGGCAGCTGTTGCTGGTGCCCCACTCACCAATATGATTTCGATGTATTCTTTAATCTATTGGAATTCCGGATCATCCAACCAAGCGATCTTCGAATCCAGTCAAGGACGCCTGACGACAGGATACTGGGACAACTGGGAAGCGTATACGCGCAACTCACCGATCTTTCACATCAAAAAGGTTAACACCCCATTAATCATCATGCACAACGATAAAGATGGCGCTGTAGACTACACGCAAGGTGTCGAATATTACAACGGCTTGAGAAGGCTTAATAAACCAGTGGTAATGCTTACCTACAACGGCGAAAACCATGGTTTGGCTAAGGAAGTAAATAAAAAAGATTACGCTGTGCGTATGATGGAATACTTTGATTACTACTTGAAAGGTAAAGAAGCCCCAAGCTGGTGGTCAAAAGGAGTAGATTATATGGACTTAGAAAAGCACTTAGAAGAAAGAGCGTTTTAGGCAATAGGCTATGGGTAATAGGCTATGGGCTCATAGCTTATTGCCTAATGCTTAAAGCATACACACAACTTAAAGATAAAACATAAAAAAGGCGTTGAAAATCTTCAACGCCTTTTACATATTTAGTTTGTTTTATTATTAACCATTTGACAATGCAGCTGCACCGGATACAATCTCGGTAAGCTCTGTGGTAATAGCCGCTTGACGTGCTTGGTTGTAAGACAGCTTCAATGCTTTCAATAAATCTCCTGCATTATCTGTTGCTTTATCCATCGCAGTCATACGTGCACCATGTTCTGACGCATTAGAATCTAAAACTGCTTTGTATAGCTGAATTTTGATCGCTTTAGGGATTAACTCTTCAATAATCTTCTCCTTAGACGGTTCGATGATATAATCAAGCTCAGCTACATTATCTTGTTTCTCCTCCGGTACCAAAGGTAAAAGCTGTTCTGAAGTCAAAATCTGAACTGCAGCATTCTGGAATCGGTTATAAACCACTTCAACGCGGTCTATATTACCGTCCTTAAACTCCGTCATGATATACTCCGTAACCTTAGAAACATTTTCAAAATCAAGGTTATTGAATAGCTCGTTGTTATTGCCAATAACGTTAAAACCACGCTTTGTGAAAAAATCGTGCCCACGCTTACCAATAGCGATGACACTAAGATTCCCAAGGGCATGTTGCTCCGCATATTTACTGAAGATAAGGTTATTGGTTGCTTTGATAGCATTCGCATTGAAAGCTCCTGCCAAACCTCTATTCGAAGTAATAACGACCACCAGTACTTTTGTAGGAACACGATCCTGTGTATACGGAGAATCACTACCTTCTACAGAAGAGGAAACTTGAGCTAAAATATCTCTTAATTTATTGGCATAAGGACGCAACTGCACGATTGCATTTGTCGCACGTTTTAATTTCGCAGCAGATACCATCTTCATCGCTTTGGTAATCTGTTGCGTGGATGTAACCGAGGTAATCCGGTTTCTAACTTCTTTTAAATTTGCCATATTCCAATTTAAGTAGGAAGTATTTAGTAATTAGTATTTAGACTTAGAGATCTAAGTACTAAACACTAAATACCTTTTACTTATTAATATTTTGAAGCTAATTCTTTAGCTACTGTTTCTAACACATCTGTCAACTCGTCGGAGAATTTACCAGCTTTTAATGCAGCTAAAACTTCTGGATGACGTTGTTCCAATTGTGTCAAGTATTCTTCTTCAAATTGTCTTACTTTATCCACAGGAACATTGCGCAACAATCCCTTTGTACCTGCATAGATAATAGCTACTTGCTTTTCAACAGATACCGGAGAGAACTGACCTTGTTTCAAAATCTGAACGTTACGGATACCTTTATCCAATACAGCTTTAGTAGCAGCATCAAGATCCGAACCGAATTTTGCAAAAGCTTCCAATTCACGGTACTGCGCTTGGTCTAACTTCAAGGTCCCGGCAACTTTCTTCATCGACTTGATCTGTGCGTTACCACCCACACGTGATACGGAGATACCTACGTTGATTGCTGGACGGATACCCGCGTTGAATAAATTGGATTCTAAGAAAATCTGACCATCTGTAATCGAAATTACGTTGGTAGGGATATACGCAGATACGTCACCTGCTTGTGTCTCGATGATAGGAAGAGCAGTCAATGAACCACCACCTTTTACCAAATGCTTGATTGACTCCGGTAAATCATTCATCTCGCGAGCGATATCGTCGGAAGAATTGATTTTTGCCGCACGCTCCAATAAACGAGAGTGAAGGTAAAATACGTCTCCAGGATAAGCCTCACGACCAGGAGGGCGTTTTAACAATAGAGACACCTCACGGTAAGCTACCGCTTGTTTTGACAAGTCATCGTATACGATCAATGCCGGACGACCTGTATCACGGAAAAACTCTCCGATCGCAGCTCCTGCCATTGGTGCGTAGAATTGAAGTGGTGCAGGCTCTGCAGCAGAAGCAGCAACAACAACAGTATAAGCCATAGCACCTTTTTCTTCCAATACACGTACGATGTTCGCTACTGTAGAGTTCTTCTGTCCAACAGCAACATATATACAGAATACAGGCTGACCTGCATCATAAAATTCTTTTTGGTTGATGATCGTATCGATACAAACCGCAGTCTTACCAGTCTGACGGTCACCGATTACCAACTCACGCTGACCACGACCTACCGGAATCATCGCATCGATAGCTTTGATACCTGTTTGTAATGGCTCAGTAACAGGTTGACGGAAAAGTACCCCTGGTGCCTTACGCTCGATAGGCATTTCGTAAGTTTCGCCTTGGATTGGTCCTTTACCATCAATAGGTTGTCCCAATGTGTTTACTACACGCCCCAACATACCTTCACCTACTTTAATAGATGCGATACGGTTAGTACGTTTGATTGTATCTCCTTCTTTAATTTCGTCTGATGGGCCTAAAAGTACAACACCTACGTTGTCTTCTTCTAAGTTCATTACAATACCTTGTAATCCATTAGCAAACTCAACTAACTCTCCGGATTGAACTTTTGTTAAGCCGTAAACACGAGCAATACCGTCACCAACTTGTAGTACGGTACCTACTTCTTCCAATTCGGCTTCTGACTTAAAGCCCGACAATTGCTCTCTTAGAATTGCCGAAACTTCATCTGGTCTTACCTCTATCATTTTAACTTCGTATAAGGGGTTTTAGAATCTATTACATTTATCGATTTCGTACAAGTGCTTAAACACCTTGTGTTACGAAATGTCTTTCTAGTTTATTTAATTTGCCTGCGATTGTTGCATCAACCTGTCTGTCGCCTACTTTAACCACAAATCCACCGATTAACGTAGGATCTACTTTATTGATTAAAATAACTTCAGCATTGATCTGTTGACCAATAGCAGTCTTTAACGCTTGAATATTTTCTGCTGACAATGCCGCTGCAGAAAGGACCTCGGCCTTAACAATACCATTCAGCTCATTATATTCACGGATGAATTCTAAAGCTGTAGCATAAATCAATTCGCCACGTCCTTTGCGGATCATAATGCCAAAGAAAGCCATTATTTCAGGTCTCGCTTTGTCTTTAAAAAGAGCAGATAAAATATTCTCCTTTTTGTCTGTTTTAATAATCGGATTACTTAAAACAGCCTGTAATTCGGAGCTCGACTTAATTATCGCTACAATCTGCTCTATATCGGCCTTTACAGCCTCTACATGGCCTTGCTCTTTTGCCAAATCTAATAAAGACTTAGCGTATCTAGAAGCAACTTTGAATACTGACATGTTAAAAAAGTTAAAAATTAAAAATTAAAAATTAAATAGTGAGCTGATCACTAGTTCAATTTAACATCTTTCAACAAGTCAGAAACTAACGCCTCTTGCTTGCCTTGATCTTCAAACTCTTTAGTTAAAACCTTACGTGCGATATCTAAAGATAAAGAAGAAACTTGGTTCTTAACTTCTGCTAAAGCTTTCAACTTTTGATCTTCAATTTCACGCTTAGCGTTTTCTATCAACTTAGCACCTTCTGTTTGCGCAGCCTCTTTCGCATCAGCAACAATCTTATCTTTCAATAATTTTGCTTCCTTAAGAATTGCGTCACGCTCTACACGGGCTTCTTTTAACAACTGCTCATTTTCATTCGTCAAACGCGCCATTTCTAATTTAGCTTTCTCTGCAGATGCTAAAGCATCAGAAATACCTTGTTCACGTTCGTCTAATGCATTAATGATTGGTTTCCAAGCAAATTTACCCAATAAAACCACTACGATCACTAATACAATTAGCAACCAGAAAAATAAACCGAAGGAAAAATCGTGAATTAAAGCTTCCATTATATATGTTTAATATTTTTTAATGTTTGTTTTTTGTTAAGTAACATCATTTGCAACCAACCGTTGCAAATGATGTCCTGTACTTGTGTCAAAAATGGGCTTATTTACCTAAGATTAGGGCAGCAAGTGCCAAACCTTCAACTAATGCACCAATGATGATCATCGCAGTTTGAATTTTAGAAGCAGCTTCTGGTTGACGAGCGATAGCTTCCATAGCTGAACCACCGATTTTACCTAAGCCTAAACCTCCACCGATTACGATTAATCCTGCTCCAATTAAGTTGTACATAATAATTATTTTATAAAATTTAACAAAAAATTCTGATTAATGATGCTCTGGGTGCTCCTCTACCGCCATACCTATAAATAGCGAAGACAACATTGTAAAAATGAAGGCCTGTAGGAAAGAAACCAATAGCTTTAAAACAAAGATGATCAACGTCAATAACATGGAAATACCAATACTACCACCTAACGTCAGTTGACTCTGAAACAAGTAAATTACAGCAATGAAACCCATGATCACAAAGTGACCCGCAGTCATATTTGCAAACAAGCGAAGCATTAACGAGAATGGTTTCGTAAAGATCCCCAACAACTCGATCGGTGCTAACAAAATCTTGAAAGGAACAGGAACACCTGGCATCCAAAAAATATGCTTCCAATATGCTTTATTTGCTTTAATATTGGTAATTAAGAACGTAACAATAGCCAAACCAAATGTTACAGTAATGTTTCCTGTCACATTGAAGCCAATTGGGGTAAGGCCCATCAGATTTAACAAGAAGATCAAAAAGAATACAGACAACAAATAAGGCATAAACTCTTTGTAACGGTGTCCAATATTAGGACGAGCCATTTCATCGCGCACATAAATAATCAATGGCTCTAAGATACGTCCAATACCAGTCGGGATAGCGTTAACGCTCTTTTTATATGTTGTCGCCAAGCTCAAGAATGCCCAAAACAATAAGATTGTAGCAATAATTAAACCTGCCACATTCTTCGTGATCGAGAAATCCCATGGCTTTGCATTGGTCGGGTGACCTTTTTCATCATAAGTTATAGTACCTGCCACATCAGTTTTGTAAATTTTGCCGTGGTATAACTTATAAAACTGTCCATCCTTCTCAACAATAGCTTCACCATGATGAAACTCAGCAGAAGAGAATACTTTCAAACCATTATCAATCAAAATAACCGGCAACGCAAAACCATAATGTTTGCCTGAGGCTTTGTGACTGAACAAGGAAAAGTAATAATCATCTTTGACGTGATGTTGTGAATAAGCCGTTATTTCCTCCGGCGTAGAAATTTCCGAAGCCTGAGCTCGAACTGTGAACGGATTAACTGTAAAGAAGATTACTGTAAAAAGCAAAATTGCTCTCTTAAGACTCACCATTTTAGACTACTATATGAATAATGAAAAATTTTGGGCAAAAATACAACTTTATTTGGCATAAAATACCAAATGACTAAAACTTTTTGTTATTTTTTTTCAACAGTTCTATCCTCTTGATTCAAAGCCTGAAAGGCAATGAAAACATCGAAAAACAAAAACAGAAAAAACACAACTAAAAAGTTATACTCTATAAAATCATTCTCAAAGACGCCCAGCCCTTTTCGAATATAAATATACCCTGCAATAACTTTGATCGTCATGATCCCTAAAAAGACAAAACCCAAATTTTTGGGCATAGCCCAATTGGTAAGCATAATTAAGACTAATGCGAACAAAGAACCTACAGCCCCAACAGCATACATGCCCAATAAGCTATACCCCGATTGCGACCAAAGCGTACTCAATTCCATACCATCCAAAACCAGATAATGTGCAAAATAAGCAGTTACTGAAAGCAGCACCAACATCAAAATATTCTTAATATAGTTATTCATCTTTTGTTTGTATCTAAAGGAAGCCATGAGCTCACTTCGTTCGGTTATTCATCTTTACTAATTCTCTTGGCTTGCCGGATGAACTGCACCAGCGAAGCTAACACTCCAAACATGGTCCACCCTTTTGTCCACCACCCTCCTTCAACTCCAAATCGTTCATCAACCCAATCTCCAAGCAAATAACACAAGTAAATTGTTGCCCCCATCTGAAAGGGCATGGACGTAAAAACAATCCACTTACTTACTTTCTTAGGAGACTTTTCTTCTTTCAAATGATTAAAGATTGATCTGCAAACTTAGATAAAAAGCTTGGTATTCGTGCTATATCTGCCTAAATAATTCAATTCCCAGCACCAACTTCCTGATTGGTATCGGAGGTCTCTAAAACCTTCTGTCCAATCTTAATCTCCGGGTATCCGTACGCATCACCAAGAATCATTTTAATTTCTGAAGAAGACTTACCTTCATTGGTCTTTAGCACCATCAAGATATGATCCAATTTCTCTTTCGAGATAAGATCTTCGGCATCGATTTCTGCACCTACATAATGAATCAAATGACCATAAATAGTCCCCTCTACCATCCCTCGCTTGACAGCAATCTGGGCTATATCAAATCCGTCAAGATACATTTCCAGGGTGACTTGTTTGGTATCGAGCTCCTTACCATCCCCTTCATCGGCGATGGCTACCGTGTCATCCTTCACAATATTCCCCACCAAAGCCAAATCTTCAATCCCCTCCTCTTTGGTCAAAGCTGTAGCGATGGTCAGACAATGCTTCAACACTTCATATTTTCTTTTAAAATCCAAAAGTAGGGCCTTCAACTCCTGAATATATTTTTTGGTACGTTTGCGCACTTGCCATTCCTCAATATGCTGGAAGGTGGCATCGATCAATTCAGACTCCATACGTGGTAAAAACCACTGGACAGCAGACGATGTACGGTCACATATTTTTTGATAATCAACATCTTCCGGATTGGCCAGCATACCATACAACTGCGTAACGAATTTATGAGCCACCCCTTCTTGTTGCTTAACAGCGGTCATCACTCCCAACATAAAAGCTTCCACCCCAGGCTTGTTATCAATATTACGATTGGCTAACGAATCACTCAATTCCTGAACAGCCTCCGTGAGTGTAGTCCATCGAAAACTCTGGAGTAAAATCTGTCCTAAAAAAACGCGTTGACACTGTACCAAAACCTTATCCATTTCTCCTTCATCAAGCAGTTGCTTCATAAAATCAACTACCTGATAATCTGTCCGTATCGCATGTGCTGCTATTTTTGACCGCAACACCAGCCCTTCTAGACCAGTCAGCCTACTGAGTGCAACATAGACCTGTCCAGAAGCAAACGAAGTACCGGCGTCGATAATCGCCTTTTCAAACGTAAGCCCCTGACTTTTATGGATCGTAATCGCCCAAGCCAGACGTAATGGATATTGCGAAAAAGTACCCAAAACCTCCTCTTCTATTTTGTCCTCCCCTTTATTGTACTTATATTTTATATTCTCCCAGGTTTCTCGCTTTACCACCACATCTTCCCCTCCGTCTTTGAACCCCACCACGATTTGATGTTTATCCAACAACAGTTCCTTAACAAAGCCGATCTTTCCGTTAAAATATTTCCGATCTTCACCCACGTCATTTTTGATAAACATGACCTGTGCCCCTTCCTTCAGCGCTAAGGTCTCCTCTGTCGGAAAAGCGCCTTGCTGAAAATCATCTTTGACAATAGCTTTAATGTTATGCATTCTTCCCGCAAGCTTCACCAGTTCTTCTTGATTTATCTGCTCCGCGATACGGTTATGCGAAGTCAAGGTAATATACTGGTCATCTTGTGCCGGCACGAACGCATCGTGATAATGACTGTTCAACAAATCCAGATCGGCAGCCGTACACTGGTTATTCCGAATATTGTTGAGCACCGATATAAACCCTGTATCCTGTTGACGATATATCTGCTGCAGCTCCAACTTAACCAAGGCACTATTTCGCAACACCTTAGCATCAAAAAAGAACATACTGGAATAATGACCACGCAACACTTGCCATTCGGCATCTTTAACCACGGGAGGTAACTGATAGAGGTCACCTATAAACAGTACCTGAACTCCCCCAAAAGGCCGCATATCCCGACGTACAGATTTCAAAATAACATCTATTGCATCCAAGGTATCAGCCCGCACCATAGAAACCTCGTCAATAACCAACAATTCTAGCTCCTGTAAGATAGCCCGACGTTGTTTAGTTAATTTAATCGTACTGAAAAGACGGCTTTTATTATAAATATTATGGTCCTGCTCGTCCCATTTTAAAGCATAATCCTCAATAAAAACACCAAAGGGTAACCAAAACAAAGCATGGAGCGTAGTACCTCCTGCATTCATTGCCGCTACCCCTGTAGGGGCTGTAATCGCCATTTTCTTATAGCAATTGTCGCGTATGTAGCGAAGAAATGTGGTTTTCCCTGTCCCGGCTTTTCCAGTAAGAAATAGATTTTGGTTTGTCTGATTGACAAATGCTACCGCTTTCTTAAAGATCTTATTTTCGTTATCGTATTGTTGCTTCATGATATACTGCAAAAGTAAGCGTTTTGAAGTTCTCAAAAAAACAATTAACTTTATGTACTT
Source organism: Sphingobacterium sp. xlx-96 (assembly GCF_011007365.1). Classification (GTDB taxonomy): domain Bacteria; phylum Bacteroidota; class Bacteroidia; order Sphingobacteriales; family Sphingobacteriaceae; genus Sphingobacterium; species Sphingobacterium luzhongxinii. The sequence goes on from NZ_WFKM01000002.1 coordinate 90,644, forward strand.
TCGACTAGAAGTATTAACTTAACCTTTAGAAATATAAAAAACATGACGTATATAGATAAAGCGGAACTATTCAACCAGATTGAAACTAAAATTACCGATGCTGGTTTTACGATCGAAAACATTGACCAAAACAGGCCTTGGGGAGGATTTTTCGTAATCAACGAAGATCAAGCTCAACAATTTGCGAACCAATATTTCGATGGTCTAGACATTAAAGACCTGAAGATATCTGGCAAGTTAAGCCCCAAAATCCTAGTTGTAGCACCTTCAAAGAGACTATCTTGGCAATATCATCACCGCAGAGCCGAAATCTGGAGAGTCATTAGAGGAGAAGTCGGCGTAGTAACAAGTCCGGATGATAGCGAACATGAACTAAAAATATTAAAAGAAGGCGAATTCATCCGCTTGGCACAAGGCGAGCGCCACCGTTTGGTAGGCTTAGGCGAATATGGTGTGATAGCAGAAATATGGCAACACACTGATTCAGAAAGTCCTTCCGACGAAGATGATATCGTACGCGTTCAAGACGACTTTGGAAGATAATTAAGTCCTTATTCCATCGCAGTGAAACCATATATCTTATTACAACCTTAAAACACGTCTTATGTTTCCCTACAGATACTTAAAGTTCTGTTTTTTAGGTTTATTAATTTCTATGGTTTCACCTACCTTGGCGCAGAAGTATTGTAAATGGGGAGACAAGGGAACTGATCATCTTTTAAAAACCAATTTATTAAACCTTCCCTTAAAGACGTTTAATCTTGAATACGAACGTTCATTCAGGCCCAACATCAGTATCGGCGTAGATGTATCTTTCACCCCCAAACGGGATCTACCTTTCAAAGGTTCTATAATAGACAAAATTACCAATGAAAACGCTAAGAAAAGCGTCGAAGAAACGCGTTTTAATCAGTTTTCAATAATTCCCCAAGCTCGGTTTTATTTTGGAGATCGAGACGTATTCACCCGTTTTTACACCTCTCCTTATATCAAATATTCTCGCTACCAAACCAGTAGCACTTTATTCTACAACTCCAACGTCGTAAATAAAGCAACCTCAACGCTTATTCCTATTGAAGTCCCAATTTCGGGAAATATTAACACATTAAGCGCTGGTATAGCAGTGGGACTACAATTCCAGATCCTTAAATCACTTTACCTAGACTGGAAAATCATCGGCACCCATTATGGTTTCCTTTTTGGCAAAGGATCTGTAACATCAACCGAAGCGCTACCGAAGGACTTACAAGAAGAGATCCGAAAGTCACTTCAAAAATTGGATGACTTGCCTTTTTATTCCTTTCCCCATACCGTTTCGGAAAATAGTGTCGAGCTAAAACCTAAAGGCGCAAACATCGGAATCACGTCTGCAATTTCCATTGGTTACCGATTTTAGCGGCTATTTTTTGCTTGCGGCATTCGTGAATCCAAAGCATTTTATCTAAGTTTGTACATACTTCATATTTTACGGTACATGACTACATATAACGAAGATAGTATACGATCCCTCGACTGGAAAGAACATATCAGATTACGGCCTGGTATGTACATCGGTAAGTTGGGAGATGGTTCTGCCTATGACGACGGCATTTATGTTTTATTGAAAGAAGTGGTAGACAATTCCATCGATGAGTTTGTGATGGGAGCAGGAAAAACCATCGATATCACAGTCAATGAGAATAAGGTATCGGTACGGGATTATGGCCGCGGGATCCCTATCGGATCTGTGGTGGATGTCGTTTCAAAAATAAATACAGGAGGTAAGTACGACAGTAAAGCATTCCAAAAGTCCGTTGGTCTGAATGGAGTCGGTACGAAAGCCGTCAACGCTCTTTCGGCAAACTTCACGGTTCAATCCTACCGACAAGGTGTCACCCGCATTGCGCAATTTGCAAAAGGTGAACTCATGGAAGACGAACAAAAAGAAACTACACAGCGAAATGGTACTGCGGTAACTTTCTACCCCGACGAAAGTATATTCAAACATTATAAGTACCGAGTAGAATTTGTTGAAAACATGATCTGGAATTATGTTTTCCTCAACTCGGGACTTACCATTAACTTCAACGGGCAGAAATTCATTTCAGAGAATGGACTAAAAGATCTTCTTGAACGTAACGTGGACACCGAAAGCATGCGCTATCCGATTATTCACCTCAAAGGAGAAGATATCGAGATCGCAATGACCCACGGTCAACAGTATGGCGAAGAATACTACTCATTTGTCAACGGACAGCATACCACACAAGGAGGAACGCACCAAGCGGCATTTCGTGAAGCTTTGGTAAAGACAGTTCGTGAATTCTACAAAAAAGAGTTTGACGCTTCAGACATCCGGGCCTCTATCATTGGAGCTATCGCGATCAAAGTACAGGAACCTGTCTTTGAGTCACAGACCAAAACAAAACTAGGCTCGCAAAGTATAGGTCCTGAGGGTCCTACAGTACGGACTTTTATCAATGACTTCGTTAAGAAAGCATTAGACGATTACCTACACAAAGATTCAACCACGGCAGATGCCTTATTAAAGCGGATTATGCAATCAGAGCGTGAACGCAAAGATATCGCCGGAATCAAAAAACTAGCCAACGAACGGGCAAAAAAAGCTTCTGTACACAACAGAAAACTTCGCGACTGCAAATTACACTTCGGCGACAAAAGTGAGAGAAACCTAGAAACTACGCTATTCATCACCGAGGGAGACTCAGCTTCCGGTTCTATCACCAAATCACGTGACGTACAGACACAGGCCGTATTCAGTCTCAAAGGAAAACCATTAAATAGTTATGGATTGACCAAAAAGATCGTTTACGAAAATGAAGAGTTCAATCTGCTGCAACACGCTTTAAATATTGAAGACGGTTTAGACGGTCTCCGTTATAACAATATTGTGATAGCGACAGATGCCGATGTCGACGGTATGCACATACGCTTGTTATTGATGACTTTCTTCCTTCAATTTTTTCCAGACTTGGTTAAAGCGGGCCACGTTTCTATTTTACAAACACCCTTATTCAGGGTCCGTAATAAAAAAGAAACTATCTATTGCTACTCGGATGAGGAGCGTCAACGTGCCATTGCTAAATTAGGTAATAAACCTGAAATCACGCGATTCAAAGGTCTTGGTGAAATATCTCCCTCCGAATTTGGTTTATTCATTGGAGAAGACATGCGTTTGGAACCTGTAATACTTTCAAAAGACAATAGACTACAACAGCTATTAGAGTATTATATGGGCAAAAACACACCGGATAGACAACGCCATATTGTAGACAATCTCCGTGTTGAAATTGATCTTGAAGCTGAGCTCGCACAAAAAGCAGGCTAAAAACATATACTTACCTGCAGAAATCACATTTTCTGCAGGTATATTTCCCATTTTCAGCGCTACCCTACTCTTCCTCTTTACCCGACAACGAATAGACGCTATCTCCTTGGCATAGAACCTTCCGATCGATTCGATGAACAGTTTACTTCTCGTAAAAATAAGTCAAAGTCGCTAAAAGTGATAAATTACACCTTTTTTAATGGTGTGCAACATTTTTTATTCCACCAATTTTATGGCTCTTTGCATATCAAAAGATCGCAATGGAACACACTTTTCATATCCCTGTACTTGGTCTAGCTTTTTCTATAGATAGTCCGCTTAAAGTCGCTCAATTCGGTATAGCTTCTGTCATGTCTATCGTAGACGACGAGCTCGTCGAGCGTATGCGAGAATACTACGCAAAAAAACATTTTCTACCCTACATCCCTATTGGCCCCAAAGCTACAGACAGTCGTTCACTACGAATAACAGCCTATCTTGACCTCGTACAGGAGATCGTGAAAAAACAGATACAGCAACTTCGCACTGCAGATCTGGATCACAGTACAGATCTGCAAAAGTATTTCGAGCTCCTCCCAGAGACCTCAAGTGTCAAAAAGATATATAGTGACTACCTCCAAGAGATAGAACCCAACAAGAAAGCTCACCTTAAAGCGACTTTAATGATGAACGTACAACCGGGAGATATTAATGTCAATATTATGTCCAAGGTTGATAAAATCAATACAGACGCGGCAGGAAATGTTCTAGATCATCTATATTCCGATGCGAGTGCTGCATTACGCGGATTTGCCATGAGCAATCTTCAGGGCGGTCTGGTCCTTTCTGCGGGTATGAACCCCAGACTATACAGTTATCTAGGCGAATTACCGCAATTCATTCCAAACAAAAAAGGAGAGTTTCAGAAACGAGTCATTCTAAAAGTATCGGATTATCGGTCTGCTCTTATACAAGCTAAATTTCTAGCAAAAAAGGGCGTATGGGTTTCGGAATTCCGCGTCGAATCTGGACTTAACTGCGGAGGTCATGCTTTTGCCACCGAAGGGCTTCTGTTAGGCCCTATACTTGAGGAATTCAAAACAAACGGCCCGGCGTTACAGCTCGAACTAAGCAGTATCTACGCCGATAGCTTAAAGGCAAAAGGTCATGTACTCGATAACTATCCTCAGATACGTATCACGGCGCAAGGGGGAATAGGAACAGCTGCCGAACAAAGCTTTTTATTGAGTCATTATGGATTAGCCGCTACGGGCTGGGGATCTCCATTCCTTTTAGTTCCCGAAGCGACAACAGTAGACGATCAGACTTTACAGGCACTAGCCTCTGCCCAGAAAGAAGATTTTTATACCAGCGGGGCATCACCATTAGGAGTACCGTTTAACAATTTCAAAAAAAGCTCAGCTGAATTAAACAGACTACAACGCATACAGAAAGGACGTCCAGGCGCTCCCTGCACCAAGAAATACCTGATCTCAAATGCAGAATATTCAGATGAACCGATCTGTACCGCATCACGCATCTACCAATATACCAAATTAAAAGAACTGGAAATCTTTGAAGGAGAAACCTCCGATTACCAAAAAAAACTAGAAGAAATCACCGAAAAAACATGCCTTTGTGAAGGGCTAGCCACTTCAGCCTACCTAAAATATGATATATTACAAAAAAAAGAAGATGATGCCGTAGCTATCTGCCCGGGTCCAAACACCGCTTACTTCAACAGTATCTACAGCCTACAGGATATGGTGGATCATATCTACGGGCGTAAGAATCTGTTGGCCAGTTCGGATAGGCCATCTTTATTCATCAACGAGTTGAATCTCTACATCGAATACCTCGAGCAATACCTGCGGGATAACGAGTTGCGCATGGATGATAAAAAAGAAAAGTTTGCTGCTCGATTTAAGAAAGAACTAAACTCGGGTATTGCCTATTATAACAAAATAGCAGAGCAGCTTTTCCCAACAGACCTGGCCCAACGAAACACCTTCACCCAACAATTGGTCGATGGACAAATAAAACTAACGGCATTGTAAAAAAGAAAGAGGCAGTTTTTAATTGCCTCTTTCTTTTATTTAAATTTCCTGAATTTCCCAAACACACCGAGAGGCAGTTTAGGACCTGCTGTCGCCTGCAGATACAGTTCTCCTATCTCCAAGTTTTCCACCTTCGGAAAAGACGCCCTAATCAGATTCTCCACGATAACCGAAGAAAAGCCCAAGGAATAGGTATTCAAGATTAGAAAATGCTCTTCCGGATCCAAAAGCTGAACCACATCACGCATCATCTCCATAATGTGATCTTCTAACTTCCATTTTTCCCCTTTAGGTCCATGCCCATAAGCAGGCGGATCCAATATAATACCATTGTATTTATTCCCACGCTTTAATTCTCTTTTAACAAATTTCAAAGCGTCTTCCACTACCCAGCGAATATCCGAAACACCGGAAAGCTCTTGATTTTCATTGGCCCAGGTTACGACCTGTTTGATAGAATCGACGTGTGTCGTATCAGCACCGGCCGCTCTCGCGATTAAAGAAGCTCCACCTGTGTAGGCGAAAAGGTTCAACACTTTGGGGTTGGGTGTTTTGAATGACTTTACACTTTCCGAAATATAATCCCAATTTACGGCCTGTTCCGGAAATATCCCTACATGTTTGAATGAAGTCAACCCCAATCGAAACTTGATCGCAACATCATTATTCTTGTAGCTGATATGCCAGCGATCAGCTATTTTGGGATTCTTTTTCATCCACTCTCCACTGGTTGCAGACCTACCTTTAAACTTTATGTGGTGCGTTTTATTCCATTCCGAATCGCCTAATACCTTAGGCCAAACAGCCTGTGGTTCAGGGCGAATCAAGAGCAAATCACCAAAACGTTCTAATTTTTCGAAATCACCGCAATCAACCAACTCGTAATCTTTCCAGTGCTGCGGTGTTAATAATTGTATGTTCGTAGTTGTAGACAAAATACTAATATTTAATTTGGAGCAAAGGTAAACAAAAGTCCCATTATTTTATGACCTCTCTTGCAGCCTTCATTAAAGGACTCGCAAAGACAAAATCATTTAGCTCCTTGGTTGTCGAATTTAACATGTCCTGACTCGATCCTTCCCAAAACTTCTGCCCTTGATGCAAAAATAGAATATACTGACCGATTCCCATGACAGAGTTCATATCGTGCGTCACAACAATAGTGGTACAGTCATACTCTTGGGTAAGCTCCTGGATCAATTCATCAATTAATATCGCTGTTGCAGGATCTAACCCAGAGTTGGGCTCATCACAAAAAAGGTATTTCGGACTCATACTGATCGCCCGGGCTATCCCCACCCTCTTTTTCATGCCGCCCGAAAGCTCAGCTGGATAAAGCCTATTTTTACCCGCCAAGTTGACACGTTCCAAACAAAAATTAGCACGGTCTACCTTTTCCGCCCTACTCATATCCGAAAACATATCTAACGTAAATATGATATTCTGTTCGACAGTCATAGAATCAAAAAGCGCCGAATTCTGAAAAAGCATTCCGATCTCCTTTCTTATCGGCACTTTCTCCTCAAAGTCCATCGCTGTAAATTCTTCCTTATCAAAAAAAACCTTCCCCTGCTCCGGCGTATGCAATCCGACAATACATTTCAACAATGTACTCTTGCCCGAACCCGAGCCTCCAATAATGAGGCTCACCTTACCCGGTTCAAAAACCGCATCTATCCCCTTCAACACCACATTATCACCAAATGCTTTATGAATATTCTGAATTTCAATCATATTTTTCTTATTGAACTTGCCTATTCGCAAATTTGCGAATCTGCGTATTTGCATCATCGCGAATTCTTAAAGCATCAACGCAGTAATGATATAATCGCTTGCCAATATTGCGATACAACCGATGACGACTGCGTGTGTTCCTGCTTGTCCAACTTCTAATGCACCGCCACGCACGTGAAATCCTTTATGAGCAGGCACTGTCGTAATGATAAAACCGTAAAAAAAAGCTTTTACCATAGCCACTACAATAGTGAATCCATTGAATCCCCCCTGAATCCCCATGATATATTCATTAGCAGTCACTGCACCGGTTAGCGCACCTCCCAAAAGCCCGCCGACGATAGCACAAAAAATAGCTACAGTAACCAAAACTGGGACCATAACAACACCGGCAATCAATTTCGGTAATATGAGGTATCCCGCCGCATTAATCCCCATGATCTCCAAAGCATCAATCTGTTCGGTGACCCGCATAGATCCGATTTGAGAAGATATTGAAGATCCCACTTTACCCATCAAAACCAATGCTGATATCGTAGGGCCTAACTCCAAAATATTAGAATCCCTATTAATCTGACCGATGACTGAGCTCGGAATCAAATCGGACACCAACTGAAATGCAATCTGCATCGTCATTACCGCACCGATAAAAGTAGAAATGATAACGATCAGTCCCACTGAGCCAACTCCAATCTCGTTCATCTCGTGTAGAGTCTCCCGCCAATAAATCTTCCACTTTTCAGGTCTTTTAAACACCTTCTTTAGCAAAAGTACATACTCTCCAAAATGATAAAAAAACATATGTTGCTGTTTACTATTTATGCTAAAATACATATTAATAGCAAAAAAGTTCATTTCTTTTATCCTAATTTATTCAACCGGTCATTCCATTCACCGACAAAACCTTTTGATTTACCGATTTTTCTAAATCGATAGCCTGATTCTATGGGTAAAGTTGGAAATAGCACAGTACATTTGTAGCAAATAACAAAGTTAAATACTATATTTATTCACGATATGAAAGGGAAAATTTCAACAGGCATATGGTTTATATTTTTTGGGATCATAGCTCTACTTCATAATTTTGATGTGATTAACTTTAATTTCTGGGCTATTCTTCCTTATTGGCCGCTATTAGTAATAGCACTTGGAGCTAACCTGATTTTCCAACAGCGTCCCTATGGAACATTGATTCTCAGCGTGATCAATATTGTATTATGTATTTTCTTAGGCTATAAAGGACTGACCTCTACAGAACGCTTTAACTTAGGAGATAAAATCAATTACAGTACCAACAGCGATACTATTGGAACGAATTCATCTATAAATACGCCCTTTATCAAGGGCACAGAAACAGCTTCATTAGAGTTTAACGTAGGTGCATCAGCCACCATCTTAGACACAGTCCATTCTTCCCAACTACTGGAGGCATCTACTCCAAATGGGAATATTGGTTTAAAATTAGTAACTAGAGGAGATAGCCTCTCCCCCGAATTAGAACTTAATTCTGTCGTAAAACACAATAATAATAACAATAACAAAATACATCTAGGTCTCCACAGCTCGCCTATCTGGGATTTATCCATCAATATGGGTGCAGCAAGCTTTACAGGTGATTTTAGGAATCATAAAGTGGATAAGATGGAAATCAACGCAGGGGCGGCATCCATAAACATGACATTTGGCTTACCGCAAACCAAGACATCGGTAATCGAAATAAATAGCGCGGCTTCTAGTTGTAAAATAAGTATTCCAAAAGATGCTGCTTGTAGATTAGAAATGGAAAGCATTCTAACTTCTAAAAAATTCGAGGGCTTTCACAAAAAAGAAAATGCCCAACAAACCGAAAATTACGACACCGCCGAAAAGAAGTACCTGATCAAGATTACCGGCGCTGCTAATTCTCTAAACATAAGTAGATATTAACCCTACAAATACCTAACTTTGTCCTTACGATGAAGGCAAACACAAAGTTGATATTACCGGGAGGTTATTGCAATTCGAAACTCGAATATTCACGATTCAAAACGAGAGAAGTAAATATAGGTGACATTCCTATGGGCGGGGACAACCCGATCCGCATACAGAGCATGACTACCATCGATACGATGGATACATTAGGTTCTGTGGAGCAAACCATCCGAATGGTAGATGCAGGCTGTGAATATGTACGCATCACTGCTCCGAGCATCAAAGAAGCCGAAAATTTAGCAAACATCAAACGTGAACTTCGGGCACGAGGCTATCAAGTTCCTCTGGTAGCCGACATACATTTCACCCCCAATGCAGCCGAAGTAGCGGCTCGCATTGTCGAAAAGGTACGGGTCAATCCAGGCAACTACGCCGACAAGAAAAAATTTGATCAAATTGACTACACGGATACAGCCTATCAGGCTGAACTGGAACGGATACACAAAAAATTTGCTCCACTAGTCCGTATCTGTAAGGAATACGGTACAGCAATGCGTATCGGCACCAACCACGGATCACTATCAGACCGGATAATGAGTCGTTATGGTGATACCCCGGAGGGCATGGTCGAGTCTGCTATGGAATTTATGCGTATATGCGAAGATTTGAATTATTACAATCTTGTCGTATCCATGAAATCTTCCAATCCACAGGTCATGGTACAGGCCTACCGTTTACTTGTCGAGCGAATGGTAGCCGAGGGAATGAATTATCCTTTACATTTGGGCGTCACTGAAGCCGGTGATGGCGAAGATGGGCGTATCAAGTCTGCTGTCGGCATAGGCACTCTCCTAGAAGATGGATTGGGCGATACCGTACGCGTATCATTGACAGAAGAACCCGAAAAAGAAGCACCGGTAGCAATTGCTTTAGTAAATCGCTATTCGAAAAGAGAACAAGAAATAAAGGCACAAGAACAACACCCAATTCTTGTCTTCTCTGCTGCTACGGAAACTATTCCTTACACCTCAAAAGAAGTCAACACATTCGTAGGAGGATCTTTGGTTCCACGTATTATCGTAGATATTTCGGACAAAAACCTAAAAGACCCTTTTATCTTGTCGGATGTAGGTTACCGATACGATCTCATCAACGACAAATACCATATGGGCGATCAGTCTGTAGATTTCGTATACCTGGGCGACCAGCTGCCCTCATTTACGATGCCAGGCAACCTGAAGCAGTTATACAACTACCCTACTTGGCGCCAACTGACAAACAGAACAAACGTTCACCCGATATTCACCCTAGAAGAATTTAACGCAGCTGGCTCCAAAGATCCGGTGTTAAATATCATACGGATCAGCAACGAACTCTTGCAGTCAACACATTTCGAATTACTGCAATTAGACGATAGTATTGTTTTTCTACTGGAGACTAGCCATCTACATGGGATGGCAGATCAACGTCAGTTTTTCGCAAACTTACAGGAAATAGGTATTGATACTCCGATTATCCTACAACGCAGCTATGCTACCGCAGATTTTTCTGGTCCGATTGGTGACGTTATGAATCCCGAAGAACCCATCTCTAAATTGCAGCTGTATGCAGCTACCGATTTTGGAGCTTTATTGGTAGACGGGTTAGGTTCCGGTATCTGGATTGATGCCAAATCCGTTCCTACAGATAAATTATCTTCTATTTCATTTGGCATACTTCAAGCCACACGATCACGAATTTCTAAGACAGAGTATATCTCCTGCCCTAGTTGTGGTCGTACCCTTTTTGATCTGCAGGAAACTACCCAAATGATTCGCAGCAGAACAAACCACCTCAAAGGCCTCAAGATAGCCATCATGGGTTGCATCGTTAACGGCCCAGGAGAAATGGCCGATGCCGACTACGGATATGTAGGCGCGGGACCGGACAAAATAACGCTGTATAGAAGCAAAGAAGTTGTCAAGAAAAACGTCAGTTCGGTCAATGCTCTTGACGAGCTGATAGAAATCATCAAGAATGACGGCCTTTGGGTAGCGGAAGAGGAAATTTAAACAGACGTCTATGTATATGCTGCCGGAGATAGATATAAAAGCCCAGTGCTATCATAACTCCTGCAGCTCCCATTAAATACAAGGTATATTTAATTCCCACGCCTTCTGCAACGGCACCTATAAGAAGACTTCCGATAGGAAAAACCCCTTGAAATGCCATAACATAATAAGACATAATTCGCGCTCGATATGTGGGAATGGCATGTGTCTGAATATAGGTATTGATACTCGAATTCTGCATCATCATCGCAAAAGATACAGCAACAGTAAATAGCAATGCGGAAACCAGATAATGCGCATAAGCGAGTAATAAAAGAGCAATCCCCATGATCAAAGCAGAAAATAAGACCCGATAACGCAGATTTTCACCAGACTTCAACCGAGCCATATTAATTGCTCCAATCATAGCTCCTAACCCTGCAGCGCTTTCAAACCAAGAAAAAGTACGTTCGTCACCGGCAAACAGATCTTTAGCGACAGCGGGTAATAAAGAGGTGTAAGGAATCACCAAAAAACTAGAACAAACCATTATTATGATAAGCGACGCTATATGCGGAGAGCGCTTTAAATAATCAAACCCATCTTTCATTCCTTGCCAATTGGACAATTGCTTTGTGTGGGGGAAATAAGATTCTTCAATGCGCATTAAAGACAAGGTAAATAGGACTGGAATAAAACTTAAGAAATTAATAAAGAAACAAATCAACTCACCATATGTACTCAAAAGAATCCCTCCGATAGCCGGTCCTACCATTCGTGCTGCATTAAAAACAGAGGAATTAAGCGCAATGGCATTGGGCAAATCTTTTTTGTGATCTACCAAGGAAACCAACAAGGCCTGCCTGGACACCACATCAAAAGCATTGATAACGCCTTGTGCAAAACCCAATGCACAAAGCCAATACACAGACACCCAATCGATATAAACTACGGTGGTGAGTAAGGCAGCCTGTATCATTAAAAGCACCTGAGTAACAACGACCAGCTTGTACTTAGAACGTACATCCACAAAGCTTCCGATGAAAAGAGAAAACAGCAAGGAAGGTGACAACGAAATAAAAGAGACAAATCCCAGCCAAAATACAGAATCTGTGAGCTTATAAACCAACCAGCTTATGGCTATACGTTGCATCCAGGTGCCCAACAGAGAAATAGACTGACCTATAGTATGTAGCCTAAAATTGGGGTAGTGAAGCGACCTGAAAATATCCATATGAACAATATACTTAAATCGATGGAGTGAAACCTAATTCGTGAGACATTATGACCTTGAGAAAACGTAGTCTTCTCAAAAAACTCTAAAGAATTAACTACCTTTGTAACAGCTAAAACAAGAGATCGTTTTTAGACACTGACAATAATTTGTAAACAATAATCAATCAAAAACATGAAATTTTTTATAGACACGGCTAATTTAGCACAGATTAAAGAAGCACAAGATCTAGGTGTATTAGACGGTGTAACGACTAATCCAAGCTTAATGGCTAAAGAAGGAATCAGTGGAGACGAGAACGTAATCAATCACTACAAAGCAATCTGCGACATCGTGGACGGCGACGTCAGCGCAGAGGTTATTTCTACCGATTACGAAGGCATGATTAAAGAAGGCGAGGCTCTTGCAGCTTTAGATAGCAAAATTGTTGTCAAAGTGCCTATGATCAAAGATGGTATTAAAGCCATCAAATACTTCAGCAAGAAAGGTATCAAAACAAACTGTACACTGGTATTCTCTGCTGGTCAGGCTTTATTGGCGGCTAAAGCAGGAGCAACTTACGTATCCCCATTTATCGGGCGTCTCGACGACATTTCTGTCGATGGACTGGGCTTGATCGAAGAGATAAGATTAATTTATGACAACTATGGTTTCACTACACAAATCTTAGCGGCATCGGTACGTCATAGCGCACATATACTAGGCTGTGCTAAGATCGGAGCTGACGTCATGACTGGCCCATTATCGGCGATCACAGCACTTTTGAAACACCCATTAACAGATAGCGGTCTTGCCCAATTTTTAGCAGACCATGCTAAGGCTTCTGGCAAATAATAGGTATTGTTCCAATTGTGACCCAACATCGTCATTTTGAGCGAAACGAAGTGTAGTCGAGAAACCTCAAAGAGCTCTGAGAAGCAAATCTAGAAACTCTAACTCTTAGATTCCGCCTCGCTTCAATCGGAATGACGTTGAGAAAACTTTCATGATCCGCCAGCTGGCAAATCGCCAACAGACATGAAAGTTCTTGATGGCCATTAAACCGAGCGAAGAGAGCTCATGGATGCCTTGAAGAGTCGAGTCGAATCAATAAAACATACACTTTCAGAAAAAAAAAATTTGAGTTTACTCTTTAAGACAGCCATTGAACCAAACGAAAAAACACATACCAAGACAGGCAAAATGAGTATTGAAAAAAAACAGGTAAAAGACATTACAATCAACGAAGAATTTGTGGACATTTTAAGAAGAAATAAACTTAAAATAACCCAACCACGTCTACGCGTTTTAGAAATTATTTCCGAAAAAAAGTCTGCCATATCCCAACCCGAGTTAGAGAAAATTGTAGGCAAAGATATCGATCGAGTAACCCTCTACCGTATCCTTGGAAGCTTCGATGAGAAGGGAATTCTGCACAAGGTTTTTGATCTTAACGGCACAGCAACCTACGCCATCTGTTCAACCAAATGCACAGCCCACCACCACCACGACCAGCACATACATTTTATCTGTTCGGTTTGCAACAGTGTGTACTGTCTCGACGAAGTCAGCATTCCCAAAATTACCCTTCCCAATAATTTTGCACTGCATTCCATAGCTATAAATGCTGTAGGTCTGTGTGACAAATGTAGCAGCAACGCATAATACCTTGCTGCTTACATTTTCCTTTCCCAATACCCTTACTCTAAATAAAACCTCCACTCAGATACGTTAATTTCCATTATTTCCATCCGCTAAATCCCCTTACCATCTTTTTCAGCATTAGTCCGAAAACAGGAGTTCAAAAGAGAAAAAACAAGCTAAAAACAAGCTAAAAAACAAACAACACAAAATTAGCAAACAAATAATTAAACATCTAACAATAAGATTATTATAACCAACTAAATATATCAAAAATATAACTAAAAAATATTAGCAAAAAACCTTTAAAACAGGTAAAAAGACAAAAACAACCTTAACTCCCTTAGTTAGCCTACACCAAAACCATTGAATTTTAGCTAAATAAAATTAAGAAACTAATTATCAAGTAATTCATAACGCTAAAACAAACAATAAATTAATAAAGAATATTTTAAAAATAAAAATCTTCTTGTTTCCTCAAACTCCCGCATCATTTTTGTATATTTCCTATATATTTCAAGAGAGAGTACCACGGGCATCCGTAAAGAATTGTTCTGCCCATTTACACGACTCCCCTTTGATATAATAAAGCGAACCTAGTCCAACTAGAGGCTTCAGTACTTACAACAGAAAAACGAATGAAATCAAAAAAAGAAAATCCCTACAAGGAAGTTTTAACCCAACTGATTATTGATGTTTTTGAAAAATCGGGGAACCCACATCTCAACTATAAACAGGTAGCTTCAAAGCTGAATGTAACAGATACCGATGCTAAAGTAGCCATTGCCGACATCCTTAGCGACACTTCCAAAAGCAGTCCTTTCGCTCAACCTGAAAGAGGCAAATTTAAGCTACGTCAACTACAGGTCTACGTCACCGGAAAAGTAGACATGACGGCGGATGGGTCAGCCTATATCGTCCCTCAAGATGAGTTCGAAAACGACATCTTTGTAGCTCCTCGAAAACTACGACAGGCACTACACGGAGACCTGGTAAAAGTGCATGTATACGAGCGAAAAAAAGGACGCAAAAGAGAAGGCGAAGTTGTCGAAATATTGCAGCGTGCAAAGACAGATTTTACAGGTACAATAGACATCTCTCAGAGCTATGCTTTCTTCCTGCCTGATGACCGAAAAATGCTCCACGATATCTTTATCCCTTTAGACAGTTTGAACGGAGCGAAAGACGGAGAAAAGGTATTAGTTACCATTATCGAATGGCCAAAAAACGCAAAAAATCCGATAGGTAAAGTCAAGACAGTATTAGGTGTCAAAGGTGAAAATAACACTGAGATGAATGCCATCCTTGCAGACTACGGTTTTCCATTACAGTTTCCCAAGGAAGTGGACGATGCTGCAAATGCGATCCCCGAAGAAATCAGTAAAGAAGAGATTGCCAAACGTAGAGATTTTAGGGATACGCTTACATTCACCATTGACCCCGCCGATGCCAAAGACTTTGACGATGCCATATCATTCAAAACATTAGAAAATGGAAATTATGAAATCGGCGTACATATTGCAGATGTATCCTATTACGTAACCCCAGAAAGTATTCTTGACAAAGAAGCTTTCGAGAGGGCAACATCTGTCTACCTGGTGGACCGGGTAATCCCCATGCTGCCCGAACGCTTATCCAATAATTTATGCTCTCTACGTCCGAATGAAGATAAGTTATGCTTTTCTGCTGTATTTGAGATGGACGAAAAAGCAAATATTATCGATCAATGGTTCGGCCGTACTATCATACACTCAGACCGAAGATTCAGCTACGAAGAGGCCCAAGAAATCATTGAAAATAAAGCCGGAGACTTTGTTTCCGAAATTTTGAAATTGAATGAATTGGCCCATATACTTCGCGATCGTAAATTTAAAAATGGAGCAATAAGTTTTGAAAGTGAGGAGGTCAAATTCCATCTTGACGAAAATGGGAAGCCGTTGGGTGTATACACCAAAATTAGAAAAGATGCTCACAAATTGATTGAAGACTTTATGTTATTGGCCAACCGAAAGGTAGCCGAATATATAGGCAAACAAGGAAAAGGAAAAAATAAGCTTGGATTTGTTTATCGTTTTCACGATACCCCCAACCCAGAGACACTAACGAGCTTTTCTCAATTTGCATCTCGATTTGGGCACCGACTGACCATAAAATCAGACAAAGAAACAGCAAAATCATTAAATGCTCTAATGACCAAAATTGAAGGTAGTAAAGAGCAGAACTTACTGACTTCCCTTGCTGTCAGATCGATGGCAAAAGCAATCTATACCACAAAACAGTCATCGCATTACGGTTTAGCATTCGACTACTACACGCACTTTACCTCCCCTATACGTCGCTACCCCGATGTCATGGTGCATCGTCTACTCCAATTTTACTTGGATGGAGGCACAAAAGTCAATGTAGAGCATTACGAAAAGATGGCCGAACATTCTTCACAAATGGAGAAAAAGGCAGCTGAAGCAGAACGCGCCTCCATAAAATATAAACAAGCAGAATTCCTACAAGATCAGGTAGGCGTCGAATATACAGGGCTTGTCTCGGGAGTTACCGAGTGGGGAATGTATGTCGAAATTCAGGAGAACAAGTGTGAAGGAATGGTACGCTTACGCGACATCACGGACGATTTCTATACGCTTGATGAAAAGAACTTTGCAATCATTGGGCAACGAAAGAAAAAAGTATATCAACTGGGGGATACTGTACAGATTAAAGTCAAGAAAGTTGATCTAGAGAAAAGACAGATAGACTTTACTTTATTAAGCTAACAAGTAAGGCATTTTTTGCACTGCCCCAAAAAATTTAGACACTTTATGGGGTAGTGCATTTCGCAAGCATCTTTGGCTTATATATTAAAAATAATCTTTTCAATACTCTTCTCCGCATAACCGGCACTAGCCGTCATCCCTTTCCCTCCTATCCCCGTACGAACATGTATACGCTCCGACACATCGATTTCAAAAATCTGCTTATCGTGCTGCGCATAATAACCGGCCCAAGTTGACTCGATCATACTTTCATCTACTGGCATGATTCTATTCGCTTCCGCCAGCATCAGCCTATTGATCGTATTATTAATAGAAAAACCAAGGTCGTCGATCTGACTGCCTAAAGCATACTCGTGCGAGTCGCCTATAATGATACTGCCATCTACCGCCTGCTTAAAAAGAATATGCACCCCCCATTTGCGCAATTCTTCATAGTGTGTGGGAACAGGTATGGTATGGAAAGACGGACAATAAGCTTCAAAACTCTCGTACCGACGTACGGTAAGTCCGGTGAGAATATTCCCCGGCATCCTCAAATGCGGCAGAGGCTTGGTACGCATCATCTGCAATTTACTCACTTTCAAACCGCTGTCTTCAAAAAGATCTCTAAACAACAATTTAAACTCATAACCATTACAAATCACCACCTTATCCGCATCGAAACTTTCGCCTTTGCTGGATCTTAGAGAAACAGTATCTCCCACCTCTTCACAGCCCACAATTGCGGTATCGTAACGCAAGGTATAATTGTAAAATTTCCCTTTCAGGTAATCGTGAATCTTCCTGATCATTAAATCCGGTTCTGCACTGAGTTCCTGCTTAAATACAATAGCTTCTTTCACATACCCCCCATTCAACATAGGATAAGCTTTTAGAACCTGCTCTTTAGACCAAATTTCGTGGGCATAACCTACCTGCTGATAATGTGCGCTCAATTCGTGAATAACCTGTACTTCATCCTGATCTGAAGCAATGTAGATGCTGCCATTGTTACGGATGGATATATCCGTCTCCCGCTGTATGGATTGATAAATGTCCAATCCTCTTACCCCGTATCCAAACCATTCTCCAGCCATGCCGGACGGTACGACCTGTCCAAAATTACGAACCGTAGATCCCTGCGGGTAATTGTCTTTCTCGACATGCAGTACGCGAAGGCCTTTTACCAAGGCATGATAGGCATGGAATGTACCCAACACCCCTCCTCCCACAACTATAAGATCATATTTCTTGTATTTCATCAACTCTATATTTATTACATTTTTAAAAATCTAAGATCATCCCCATAACAAAACCCGCGTTTTGGGACGCCGCACTTTTACAGGAGATTTCTGTTTGCGAACAAAATAAATCAGCGAAAGAACAGACAAAATGCCCCCTATACAAGATGCAAAGAACACCAGCTGTATAAAATACCCTCCCCAGCTCAGCGTATTGGGCAGCATCTCTTTATTGATCATAATAACAAAACTACCTAAGTAACCTATAGAGTCCGCTAGATACATAACAAATCCCGCATTGCTCTTCACCTTAAAGGTAGCTATCATCCGTTCAAAAAAGATGGCATTGTAGGGTATATAAGCCATGTACAACCCCAGTCCCACTAACAACATCCAAGTAAGACCATCCAGCAGATGAAGAGTATAGAAATACGTAGAAAGGCCGGAAATAAGGAACCCCGCTATAATCTGTAGGTGAATCAATTTAAATGCCTTCAGATTGTCTTTTACAAGGATAAGCATCGAAATCATAAACAGCACAATTAGGGCTATAGCCCCATCGACCTTCGCATAAATACCATTATCCTTAATATGCAACATGTTCCAGATTTCTATCTCAAAATTATCTCTCACATCGCGAAGTATAGTCAATAACATATAAACAAGCACCGTCAGTACGATCCCTGGCATAAAACGTTTCAGAAACTTTTTACGCATCTTTCCGTCCATAGCGACACGTTCTGTTCTTAAACGCTTATCGGCAGAGGTCGGTTCAGGAGCCATTCCTAATACCCAAACGCACAATAGAAAAGGCACAAAAAACAACAATCCGGTGCAAAAAGGCATCCAATACTCCGTGACAGCAAAGGAACTCATCAACCAACGGCCTACTGTCTTAATCAAGCCCGAAGCAAAGATTAAACTCACAGCCATAACAGCCCCCATAATCTCCGTAAAACGCCTTCCTTCCAAATAAGAAAAAACCAAGCCCCAAATCATTCCCAATGGAAATCCGTTAAAAAACATGAATACGATATTCCAAGGTTTAGATACCAATGCAAACAGAAATAGACTAAACCAAGAGATCAAAATAAGTACCACTAAATAACGCGCTCTATTTTTATTTTTACTCTCAGCGATAAATCGAATGCCATAAAATTTGCTTAACATGTATCCCAACATTTGAACAATTACAAGCCATACCTTAAAACTGATTCCTAATAGTTGTTCATCCGCAAATCCCGCTGCTGTAAAGGCCTTCCGAAAAGAGTACATACTCGTATAACAAAAGAAAGCCGCCAATGCAAGAACAATTGCGACAGATCGTTCATCTAAACCTGTAAACCTTTTTTTTAGAGTATGCTTCAGTGACATAACCGTATACTTATTGGTAAAAAATCTTATTAAGCAACCAAAAGTATAGTTATGCTATTAACAAAACACTAAACTAGAGTTAAGTATTTGTAAACAATAATAACAATATATTTTAGCATTTGTAAAACACTAAAAAAGCCCTAAACGGATCGTTTAGGGCTTTGATTATAAATTCTAAGTCCATTTTCTATTTAAGCTTCTGGTCAAAAAAATAGACAATAAGCATCAAGGCCTTGTGCTCACCAATATTTCTAGGTGTGTGTGCGAGTCTCCCATTAAAGAAAATTGAATCACCTTCTTCCAATACAATGACTTGATCGTCGAATACATACTCAACCTTACCGCTGATTATATATTTATACTCATAAGCCTCTGTCTCAACCATAGGGCGACTGGCATCTGGCAACAGTTCCAACAACACAATATCCAATGTTGAACTGTCTATGGAGGTAGTAAAAATACGTTTATAGTAAAAACCTAATGCTTGCTCCTTTTCAAATGCTGTATAGGAATCCTTCTTACGGACAATAATCGGCCCCGAGTCTTCATCCGAATTAAAATCTTTAAAAAACTCATTAAGGTCTATTTCGAGCGATTTTATAATATTGATCAAGACCAAAAGAGAAGGAATCGTCCTGTTGTTTTCAATCTGGGAAATCAAACCTTTACTAACTCCTGCCCGATCTGCCAGCTCCTGAATAGTAATACCTTTCTCTTTACGTATCTCCTTCAGCTTTTGACTTATCTTAAATAATGTATTGTCTTCCATGTTACTCTTCAAAAATAGGTAAATATATCCGCTAATTAATATTAATTTATTAAAGCAGATTTCGTACAAATATCTCCACCCCCATAAAACTTAATAATAAATTAACGCTATAAAAATATAGCATAAATAAACTTTGTTTAGTATTGCAAAACATATGTATATTTATACAATGATATGAAAGAACAAGGCACTTATTACATATTCCACAAGGCATTTCAACCTTTAGAAAAGGTTGAAATGCCCCTGCCGGACCTCCGAGAGAACGAAATTTTAGTAAACATCAGCTACGCCACGCTCTGTGGCAGTGACCTACATACTTATTGTGGCTTTAGACAAGAGCCATGCCCAACCATATTAGGCCACGAGATTGTTGGCGTAATTGAGCAGATTTCTCCAAGTCATAGCGGTGTGGACGCTATCGGAACACGGCTTCATATAGGAGATCTCGTGACTTGGACCGTATTTGCCAGCGACCCGAACACGACCAATTATCAGGCTGAAACTCCTCAGAAAAACTCTGATCTTTATAAATATGGTCATCGGCAGATAACAGCCGAAGATAGTTTTCATGGAGGACTAGCTTCGCACATCATCTTACGGCCACACACCTGTCTGAGAGTATTACCCCAGGAAATCCCATTAGGCATAGCGGCCACGATCAACTGTGCTATAGCAACCTCAGCAGGCGCCATCCGTCTTACGGAATCGGTCGCTAACAAAAACGTACATATTGCTGGGATAGGACTACTCGGGCTTGTCGCGATCGCCATGTGTAAAGAAATGGGTGCACATCATATCGTTGCTTCGGATATAAACGAAGATAGGCTGAAACTCGCTAAAGAGTTTGGAGCTACACATACGCTAAACCTGAAACAACAGGACTCTGACACAGTACTAAAAAAGCTTTCTATAGACTGCTTTATAGATATGAGCGGATCCCCTGATGCGATGGAACTTGGTGTGGATACGCTACAACTACATGGCAAAGCTGTATTTGTTGGAGCCGTATTCAACCAACGTAAGACAGGTATTGATGCCGAACAGATGATACGAAAAATGCTTACGATCAAAGGTCTGCATAATTACAACTATACGGATTTCTCCAATGCGGTGGATTTTATTGTTAAACACTGGAAGAAATACCCTTTCAAGTCATTAATTGAACGCGACTTTCCACTATCCAATATCAACGAAGCTATCCAGTTTGCAATAACAAACAAACCGATACGTGCCGGTCTATATATGTCTCACCCACCCGTGAAAACCGAAGAATAATGGGCACTGCATTTAGAAAAGACCAGTGGAAGATGCTATTTGTAACCATGTTCTGTTACTTATTCTTCTACACAGGACGACATAACTTTGGCTGGGCTGCGAAAGGGATTGCTGAAGAGCTCGACATCAGTTTTCAACAGGTAGGTTGGATCAGTTTTGCGATGCTGATGGGCTATGCCATCGGTCAGCTGATCAACGGAAACCTTGCGGATCGACTTAGCCCCAAGACGATGATCATTACAGGGGGTGGTCTTTCCATACTGTGCAATCTCTCCATCAGTTTTGCAGATAGCTACACGGCAATACTCTTATTATGGACATTGAATGGATATTTCCAGTCTATGGCCTGGGGAGCCGGAGGTCGATTAATATCCAATTGGTGGAGCAGCGACGAACGGGGAAAAGCATTTGGCTTTTATACCATGGCAGCAGGAAGTTCCTCTGTCCTCACATTTTTGATGGCTCTTGTATTAGTTCATCAAGATCAGAGTTGGCGAACTTTATTCCGCTACCCTATTCTATTTTTAGCGGGGGCACTTTTATTATTTCTATTTCTGGCATATAGTCATCCTAAACACCAAGGATACACCCCCCTTGAAGAGGATGAATCGGAATCAACTGCGACCACTCAAAACTGGAAGGAAGCCTACAAAGCCGTATTTCGGAACCAAAATTTTATGATCGCCTCTGTAGCGATAGGCTTTCAAAGTATGGCGCGATACGGTCTCATATTTTGGGTACCTATACATTTCCTTGGAAATGATTATAAACAATCGAGTGGCAACCTATGGCTTACCCTCCTCATTCCTATTGGCATGGCTCTTGGCGCAGTTTCATTTGGTTATATCTCGGACATCCTGTTCAAAAAAAACAGGAGCAAGTCGATACGTGCGGGTATGTTGATCAGCTGTGTCATTGCAGTACTTATATACCTCGTTCCGATCGAAAACCACCTTATGATGGGGGTACTCATGTTTGCCTCAGGCTTTTTTGTATACGGACCCCAAGCCAATTTTTGGACACTGAGTCCTGACTTACTGGGCACCAAACTGGTCGGAACAGGGATAGGCATTATGAATATGTTTGCCTATGTATTTGCTGCTGTGGGTGAACCTTTATTTGGTAAACTAATTGACTACACAGGAGATACAGCTAATATTTTTTTATTTGTAGCTCTTATCTGCGCCCTTTGTGCATGTATCATATCATTTGTTAAAATTAAAGAATCCATAAATAATCATGAGTAAAGTAAAATTAGCCATCTTTGATATGGCTGGAACAACGGTCCAAGATGAACGTGAAGTTGAAAAGTGTTTTTATGATGCGATAAAAGCTACCCATCTGAATGTATCAAGGGAAAAGATTAATAGCATGATGGGCTGGTCGAAAATCCTTGTATTTGAGACCATATGGAAAGAAGAAATCGGTGAAGATCATCCGGATTATTCGAAAAAGGTCCAAGAATCCTACAATTATTTCACCAAGACACTGGAAGAGCACTACGAAACCGTTGGCGCCAAGCCTTATGAGGGCGTATTGGAGGTATTCGACTACTGTAGATCAAACGGGATCAAAGTAGCGCTGACAACAGGTTTTTACCGAAAGGTAACCGATATCATCTTAGAAAAACTGGGGTGGGACAAAGGATTAAACAGCGACTATACCTGCTTAGCGAACAGCAACGAAAATATCATTAACTGCTCTATCGCCAGCAGCGATGTAGAACAGGGACGACCAGCACCGGATATGATCCATTTGGCTATGAAAAAATGTGGTATTGAAGACCCGAAACAGGTAATCAACCTGGGTGACACCCCCTCTGACCTTCAGTCGGCAGAGGCTGCTAACGTACTGTATTCTATAGGTTCTCTATATGGCACGCATAGTCATGAAGAGCTACAAAGCTATAAACATGATCAGTTCATTTCGAAGCCAATCGAAATGATTGATATCATCAAAAAACTAAGTGAATAAGAGTTTAAATAGCATATTACACCATGATAAACCGAAAAAGCTTCATCAAGATCGGCACCCTAGGGGTGTCCGGTCTTTTTTTTAAAAATAGCCTAGCATCATCTCTGAATGAGATTGATCACACTATAAAAAAGAAGGGCCTAAAGTTCGGCGTAATCACCGATTTACATTACGATTTGATGCATGATGCGGGGGAGCGTGCAGAAGCATTTATCAGTGCCATGAACCAGGAGCAACCCGATTTCATTATAAGCCTTGGCGACTTCTGTGTGCCAAAAACACAGAACCAACCGCTAATGGATACCTGGAATAAATTTAAAGGCGAAAAGCACTATGTACTGGGCAATCATGACACCGACGGAGGCTTTACAAAAGATCAGGCCCTGCGTTTTTGGAATATCAATCGCCCATACTATTCCTTTGACAAAGAAGACTTTCATTTTGTAATTTTAGATGGTAACGAGAAGCCTGTTAATTCTAAACTTCAAGGATATCCAAGAACTATTGACAAAAAACAACTTGCGTGGCTTAAGGAAGACCTACAAAAGACCAATTTGAGAACTGTTATTTTCTGTCATCAAGGACTAGACAATACCAACAATGGTTTGGACAATGGGATGGAAGTCCGCTACCTGTTTGAACAGATTAATCAGCAAGCTGGGTTTAACAAAATTATTCTTGTCTTGACTGGTCATCATCATTCCAATTATCACAACACCATTAATAATATTCATTACGTACAAATTAACAGTTCTTCCTACTACTGGGTGGACGAGTCTTACAAGAGTACTGCATTTACTGAAGATTTCTACAAAAAACACCCCATACTCCGTCATACCATCGTATATGAAGACCCGATATGGGCCATTGTGGAAATTGATGGTAAAAACAAAATAAAGATTAATGGCAAGAAAAGTAGATTCGCTGGCGACGATCAGACAGCACCATCAGGTATAGCAGATACCTATCCAATCACTGCCGAAATCGATAATCGAGAGCTAAGTTATTAGTGACGCACGCAAAGAGCCTCGTTTGGCGGTCTCTTTGCTTCTCAATCCTGCATCAGACCGCTTCTTCCCCATCGAACATATACATTATGTTTTTATCTGCCCTAAAAAATATGAGTCTCCTGTACCGTAAAAATACAGAACACTAGTATTTCATCGTGTCTGAGTTTAAAAAAGGAAGTTGATACTTTCCCGAATCCACATACAATTCCACAGCTTTTAAATCTTCAACTCCCTTAGCCGTCACCTTAGTCTGATAAGCATAAATTTGCTTTAAACCTTGTAACTGTCCGAGATGGCTAAGCCCTTTATCGGAAATAACTGTCCCAAACAAATTAATATAGCGCAGCGATTTGCTTGCTTTAAGCAAAGCAAGTCCTTCATCAGACAATTTTGTATGTTCCAAATGAAGCTTCCGCAGATAAGGCATTTTTACAACATTCGCCATAGCCGCATCGGTTACGGCTGTTCGCGCCAGTTTGAGCTGTACAATATTATCTTTTATCAGCAAAAGTTCCTCTAAATCCTTATCTGAAAATTCTGGATAATTGATCGCATTTATGGCAACGTAAGGACTATTAACCGCAACGGGCAATACTTTGATCCCTTTTGCTTGAAGATTTCGGACAAATTCTTCGGGCAGATCATTTCCTTCAGGAAGATCGGCGTATTCCAACTGTTCGGTCTCATTTCCACCCTGTTCCAGTTGTGCTAATAGTGTTTTTATTTCAGGAGATTGATTTGTTTGATTCACCTTCTTTGTAAAACTGGCTCCTTCGGTAATCCACCAACCGATCAACTTGATCTGTTCGGCGGTAATCGGAGTCCTACCTTTAGGAGGCATACGCTTCTCATGACCTATTGGTAGCACCAATCTAGCATACAACTCGCTTTCGGGCATCTTTCCTGGTTTTAGTACGACGCCACCGTCTCCCCCCTTTAAAAGAAATTCCTGACTGTGTATTGCCAGGCCACCTTCTTTCTTTCTCTCTCCATGACAAGAGGCACAGCGCTGCATCAAAATCGGTGCTATTATCTCCTGATATAAAGCCGCCTCCTGAACATTCTCAATTTTAGCCATTTGGAATTCCTCACTTTTTAGGCCCAACATATCCTTTATCACTGTAGGGATTGCCTCTTTAAAATACCCTTCGCCGTGTGTCAGCGTCCCTCCGAAATGACCAGTCACCCCTATTAGTAGAAACAGTACACTGAATACCAAAAACCGATAATTCCGTTTCTTTCGGTACATCCAATATACGGATACCGAAATAACCGCAACTGCTATCCCCAACCATTGATGAAAATCTAAAGTTTGTTGTTCGTATCCACCTCGCAAGGACAGTAGGTATCCCGCAATACTGGCTAAAATAGCAGTCATACTCCCGAAAAATAACACTACTGGAATAGCAACATGTATCTCTTTATATTTCTCTCTTTTGGCGAGAACAGCCATAAAAAAAGCTACAACCAACATACCTATGGGAAGATGCACCAACAATGGATGGGCTCGGCCGATAAATTCGCCTAACTCTTCAAAAAACTGTCCCATTATTTGTATCGCGCTCGTAAAAGTTTCAACATGGATACGTTTTGTTGCCATTGACTGCTCACAGGTTGCTGGGTATAGGGCAACGTGGGCAGATAACCGGCAGGGCCAAACTCGGTCGTAATAGTTAGGGTCCCGCGCCCCTTTTCTTTGTGCAACTGCACTATTCTATCCCACCAAGCTAAGTGCTGTTCCAACGTGCTTTTCCACTCTGGAGCCGTAAAATCGTTGACTTGAGGGCCCTGAGGATGTCCAACACGTGCGTGTATATGCCCGGTACGTTGAAGTGCTAATTCTACCGTCTCTTTCTGGTCACTCAATAGGGACTCGTGAACATTACACCAATGCGAGATATCCAAAGCAAGGCTAAGTGCGGGAAGCTCTTCCAAAAACCGCTTGGTAACATGGGCTGCAAAACTAAAGCGGCCACGATGTGTCTCATGGTAGATAGGCAGATTATTCAACTTACTGAGCTTACTTGCAGCATCGATCAATGTACTATTCTGTTGAAACGTATAATAATCTTTGCCGGTATGACAATTGATATAATCTGGTTTGACACGAATAGCCGTTTCAATATTCTTCACAAAACTATCGTGATATTCCTGAAATGATCGTCCACCCCCACCGCATAGCAAGCCAAGTGACAATTCATATCGTTTTAAGGCCTCCAACATGTCACTACGTTCGGTATCTGTTCCGGGCAGCCAGGTCTCTACTCCATCAAATCCGGCATCCTTTACCTTGGCACAAAACACATCCCAGCTATCTGTCATTCCCCAGTTTGTGCAATAGATTTTAATTTTTAATCCCCCATTCGACTGTGCACTACCCGCCATTGTATTGACCAACAATAACAACCATAATATAGAATATCGTATCCTCTTCATATATGTATTAAATTCCTTAACGTTAAATAAACCACACGCTACACGACTGCACTAATTAACTCTCCGTGTACATCAGTAAGTCGAAAAGGTCTACCTTGAAACTCGTAAGTAAACTTCTCGTGATCAAACCCTAATAGATGTAGCATAGTAGCATGCACATCATGTACAGATGCCCTTCCCGAAACTCCGGCAAACCCTATTTCATCCGTTTCACCATAGGTCACTCCTTTCTTTACCCCTCCACCGGCCATCCAAATGGTATAGGCATCCGTATGATGGTCCCTTCCTAGAAATGGCATATCGCTATTATCCCGATTTTCTTGCATCGGTGTACGTCCAAACTCTCCTCCCCAAACCACTAATGTTTCGTCCAAAAGACCTCTCTGCTTTAGATCCAACAAAAGAGCTGTCATAGGCCGATCTATCTCCCTGCATTTATTTCTGAACCCGAGATCAATAGACGTAGAAGAATCTGTACCGTGACTATCCCATCCCCAATCAAAAAGTTGCACGAAGCGCACACCCTGCTCTACCAATTTACGCGCTAATAGGCAGTTATTTGCAAAAGATTCCTTACCTGGTTCTGTACCGTATAATTCGTGAATATATTCCGGCTCTTTACTGATATCCATAACTTCAGGGACGGCAACCTGCATTTTATAAGCCATCTCATATTGTGCTATCCGAGAGAGTGTCTCTGGATCCTTATAGGTATCGTACTCAGCTTTATTAATTTCATTGATCGCACTTATCGTTTGCTTCTTCAAGTCCCTTCCCATTCCGTCTGGATCGGCAAGATATAATACAGGATCTCCTTTAGAACGACATTGTACACCCTGATATACCGAAGGCAGAAACCCGGATCCCCACACGCTCTTGCCTGCGTCGGGCGTCTTACCTCCTGAGGTCAATACCACGAAACCCGGTAAATTACTGTTTTCAGAACCTAGACCATAAGTGACCCAGGAACCTATACTCGGTCTACCCAAACGAGGACTACCGGTATGCATAAATAATTGAGCGGGACCATGGTTAAACTGATCGGTGTGTACTGCTTTTAAAAAACTAACTTCGTCGGCTACTTTTGTAAAATGAGGTAAGTGGTCTGAAATCCAAGCGCCACTCTGTCCATACTGGGCAAAGGTAGCCTGAGGCCCTAACATTTTTGGAACGCCCCGGATGAAAGCGAAAGTCTTTCCAGCTAAAAGTGATTCTGGACAGGGTTGATTGTGTAATTTGTGTAATGCTGGTTTATAGTCAAAAAGTTCCAATTGCGAAGGAGCTCCTGCCATGTGGAGATAAATCACGCTCTTGGCTTTGCCCGGAAACTGCGGTGCTCTGGGGATTAGTGGATTCAATGCATTCAGGTCTATACCTGATCCGGCACCTCCTGGATTACCTGCACAACTCGCGAGAAAACTACCTAAAGCAATACTACCGATTCCGGCAACGCAGTCTTTTAAAAAGTGTCTACGTGTCACAGCCTGTAATTGCTGTTGCTCTAATTCCTTAAACAATTTATTAAAGTCTTTCATCCCTTTCCGCCTTATGATTTCGTTAAAAATTCATCCAAATTCAATAGTGCATTCGCGACAACCATATACGCTGCTTGCGAAATCACCTGCTCGTTAGTCAACTTACCCGACTGTACCCCTAAGAATCGTTCCGCATCCTTTGGCTTTTTACTAAAATCGAGTTTTGCACTTCCATATAATTTTTCTAATGCACTTAGTTTTTCTTTAACAGGACTCCGGAGCATCACCCTTCTATACCCCATCTCTAAAGCCCGTTGCAGATCCCCTTTGCTTTCCTTTTCCATAAACTCCGAGAGGTGTTTTGCAGCTTCTAGATACACAGGGTCATTCAAGGTGGTCAGTGCCTGTAGCGGTGTATTGGTCCGTATTCGATCCACTAGACACACCTCTCGACTTGAGGCATCAAAAGATATAAAAGATGGGTAAGGACTGGTGCGCTTTAGAAAGGTGTACACCCCACGTCTATATTGGTCTTCTCCCTGACTTTTATTCCAAGATTCGCCACTGTACACCGTCATCCAAACACCATCTGGCTGATAAGGCATAACCGGGGGGCCATACATTTTTTTGCTTAACAGTCCTGCAACGGACAGTGTTTGATCGCGGATCTGTTCGGCAGTAAGCCTGAATCTCGGCCCTCTAGCCAGGTAATGGTTATCCGGATCTTTCTTGCTGTCATCGGTATTCAGATCGGAAGACTGCTTATAGGTGGATGACATTACAATCTCCTTAATCAGGCTCTTCATACTCCAATTCTTCTCGTGCATCACATCCAATGCGAGATAATCTAATAAAGCTCCATGTATAGGTGGATTACTCTGCGTACCCATATCGCCTAATGGCTCAACCAGCCCGCGGCCAAACAGTTGTGCCCATACACGATTCACCAAAGTTCGAGCCGTTAAAGGATTCTCTTTGCTCGCAATCCATTTAGCAAATCCAAGACGGTTTTTCGGTTCATTTTTTGGAAAATCATTTAGTACTGCCGGCACAGTAGGTTGCACCTCCTCGCCCAAGGTCAACCGATTCCCCCTTTCGAAAACATGGGTCTTGCGTTTCATATCCAAGGGATTTTCAATCATGATGGGTACAGACTCTGGGTGTGTATTAATAAGCGACAGAAACACGTCTTGCATCCTGCTAGCCTCGACCTCATTCGCTTTTGGTAGGGGTTCTCTAAAAGCAAACCACTCGATCATACACACGGGCTGATCTTTGGCGGCAGTTGGATTTTTAAAAATAAGATACAGATCATGAACACCTTTCTCTGCTTTAAAATCTAAGGCTATCACCTGACGTCCCTTGGTACTGCCCAGCTTGGTATGCAATAATACAGGGCCCTGAAGGGTACCTTTTCGAATCTCCATAGAGCCCCCCTCTAGTCCTGTCCAGTAGTTAAGGTACAGCTGTTCCTTACCATCCAAAGCAATTTGTTTTAGCCGCGCATGACCTCCATCTCTAACACCTAACCATTTTGTATCGTAAAGCGCAGCATTAACCAGTTGATCACTGTAGTGTGCATGTATTTTAGGCTCCAAAGCATGTAAAAAGACATCCGCAGACCGTTGCATTTGCTTATCACCATATTGCCCCAACCAAGACTTGATACTATCGATTCGTCGCTCATCCTCCGCTCGGTAAAAGCGTAATTTCGGATGGTCACCTTGCGTATCCTCATCCCTCGTATTATTAAAGAAGGCCAATGACTTATAATACTCTTCAAATTTAAAAGGATCATAGGTATGACTATGACATTGTACACATTCAAAAGTCGTACTTAACCAAACCTGATAGGTCGTATTCACCCGATCCAATACAGACGCCATTCTAAACTCTTCACTATCGGTACCGCCCTCATCGTTATTCATCGTATTCCGATGAAACGCCGTCGCGATCAATTGATCCTTTGAAGGCTCCGGCAATAAATCCCCAGCAAGTTGTTCGATGGTAAATTGATCGAAAGGCATGTCTTTGTTCAAAGATCGGATCACCCAGTCCCGATAAGCCCATATCTGTCGAGCTCCATCCTTTTCATATCCCTTTGTGTCGGCGTATCGAGCCATATCTAACCACCACGAAGCCCATTTCTCTCCATACCCGTCCCGATTGAGTAAGCTATCCACACGTCTTTCATAGGCATCCTCATGCTTGTCTGCAACGAAGGACTCTACCTCTACGAGCGTCGGGGGGACGCCTACAATATCTAAATATAAACGCCGCAACAGGGTTGGCTTATCAGCCTCTGGTGCAAATGCAAGCCCCTTTTCGGAGAACTTATCCTGAATAAAAAAATCGATATCATTACTTATTCCGGAAGGATTAAATCCGAACAGACCTGCGAACGAAAATGGCTTGGGTACATCCACCTTTTCTGGTAAGGTATAAGCCCAATGCTCACCCCATTTAGCGCCTTCATTAATCCAGCGTCTCATTACATCGATTTCATCTTCACTTAGAGCCGCGGCATTGTAGGGCATCCTTAACTCAGGATCGTCCGTAATAAGCCGCTTGAAAAGTTCACTATGATCAGCGTCTCCACGGATAATTGAAGATTTACCAGATTCTGTCTTAGCAAAAGCTTCTTCTTCAAACAATAGACTTAAACCACCACTGGCTTTCACACCTCCATGGCAGGAAATACAATGTTTGTTGATTATTGGTTTTACTTCTGCACTAAAATCAACGGGGCTTTCTTTCCGAATGGAAAAAAATGCGATACCCAAAACTCCAATAAGTATTATCGAAATTACTAAAGCACGTTTCTTCATTGTTTTAAATATTCACGTAGTGAGGGGATCTAAAAAGTATTTTACCCAATCTTAAACGTGCCCTTGCAAGGAGGTAAGACACGGTAACCTACACTATAATGAAGTAGATTAGTACACCTTCTTTCCTCAAGTTTGCAATGCACACTATTGCTTACTTTTTGAACACCTTCATTCTCTTACAATTGGCATACATACGTTCCACGCCCCCTTGTTGGTATTAATAACTATAGGAAACGATTTAGCTTATGGAACTTTTGTTTATCCACTGGTTAACGTAAAAATAGGAAGTTTACAGAGAAGCAACTAACACTATATTGACAGTTTTTAAAACTATATTAACCCTCCAAACTTATTAGATTCAGTTTTTGTCGCAATCAAACACAAAAAAGCGACAGAAAGTTAAAACACTTCCTGTCGCCCCTATATCATGATTATCTTATTTCCCCTTCTATTGATACACTTTGACCCAGTCGATTTCCATCACTACAGGAAGCTGCTTTTGGTCGACTTTGCCCACCCAACTACCTCCAAGCTGTTGATCAATTAGAATAAAAAACGGTTGATCATAGGGCCATTGAGAAGGATCTACGCCCTGCACTCGGGGATAGGTAAACGTATCTTTGCCATTCAGTTGAAATACGATACGATCCGGATACCAACTTATGCCATACACATTATAGACTCCCGCATCAATAGCTGCCGTTCCATAATGCGGTGGTTTTGTCTTTTGGCCTAAATTCAATGTATAATAGGAATGCGTCGTCTGATAAATGATTTTATCAAAGTTTAGGTGCTCCATAATATCGATCTCTCCGTTTTTGGGGTACTTACCATACTTATCCAACTCTGCCAACATCCACATAGCAGGCCAGGCTCCCTGAGCACTTCCGAGTTTGGCCCGAATCTCAATTCGTCCATATTGAAAAGCAAATTTCCCTTTACTCCAGATACCTCCGGTGATAAAAGGACGCTTATCATGAACAGTATCGGGATTATTGATCCCCAGAAGATGCAACTGTCCGTTTTTTAGTTCAAAACACCTATCATCAGTACTCATGTGCCTATTCCAATCGGCTGTTCCAGCAGGTATCCTACTCCACCTATTCGTATCTAATGTACTTTCACTAAAGTCATCTTTCCAAATCAACTTCCACTCTTTCGCCTCACGCCCCTCCTTTTGAATATAGACCTGAGGGTGCTCAGCCAGTCTGTTGGATACAGAACACGAGCCTAACAGTATACTAACTCCTCCTAATATAGTATAAGTAATCTGACCTACTGTCATTCAGCTATTTGTTTTTTAATTCAATAACGCTTTAGCCATATTAAGGTCTTCATTCCAGGTCTCGGTACGTTTCGGATTATCCAATTTTTGGATGATAGTTTCCAGTGCTTTCAACTTATCCTGATCCTTGGCATCGGTCCATTTCTTACGTAATACAAGTACTTTTTCATAATCCTGAATACCTTCTAGCATCCGTTCAAAACGTATAGAGCTTCTGTTTTGCGGGTATACAACATAGGTATCTCCAGCGGGCCATGTCCGAAACCGCGAATCCTGCAATGGAGTTTCTACCCATGAATTATAGGCCCAGTGTAACACCCCATCAAAACCTGCTGCTAAAGCATACCAGGCAAGGTAGGTCGATTCCGCAGGATCAGAGAACGTAAACTGATTAGGAAAAGAGTTGCCACAATAGACATAAAATGTACTGTTCAATCCCATTGCCCGTCTATTGATTAGATCCTGTTTAGAGAAAGGGTGTCCCGAAGCGATACTGATGTCTCTGCTATCCGGAAATTTTTTGTAGGTTTTTTGATTATCCGCATACGATACACCCAATTCTGGTGCGATCTTTTTCAGCAAGGCGAAAGCTGCTTCCATCTGATCGGGTTCACGCTCATCCATTGCAATATTAGTAATCGACAACCATCCTTTTGTTTTTAGATGCGCAGAAAAATCAGTAAGAAATGGTGTCCACATTTCTTCGAAAACGGATGTTCCGGGTTTAGCTTCCACATCCACAAATTTGCCTGTAGCTTCGTCTTTGTAATGAATCCTATTATTCCATGGAATAATAGAATAACAATTGATCATTTTCTTCACACCGAGATCCATCATAAGTGTAACCCAGCGATCAAAGACGGTATAATCATATTGCCAAGAGCCATCTTTTTTCTTCTTCCAGATAATCATGTCCGCGTAAGGATCTAAGGTCTGTACATTCCAAGGATCTTTATTAAGCGTCGTTGTGATCACCTTTTGTCCTGCATCTGCGAGGCGCTTCATCACAGGCTTCAATGCCGCAAAATGCGCGTCTGACCACATCGTCAACCCTTCTACACGTGCCACGGCTGATGGATGCTGCCATTGATCCAGATGGAATGTCCACTGACTGACTTGCGGCAGTATCTCATTGATCACTTCCAATTCCAATGTCAACGTCTCGATCTTCTTTTCACCTGCTTTAACCACGACCGTACTGGTGTATATACCTCCTTCGCTATCTCGGGGGATATCCACAGTCACCCACACTGGCCGTACTTCCTTCCCCTTAATATCATAACTATCCAGGTCATCCAGCATATCCGGTGACAATGACGCCGCAAAATCCTTTGGCTTACGATAACCACAGCCAGGTCCAAACTCATCAGTCATCACGTAGCGTACAAAACGGGCTTCTGCCACATTACCTTTGATCTCAGAGCGCTTTGATGAACGAAAATCACCAACATCTAAAGAGACATTCCCGATGCCTTCGCTGGACCATAAAAGAAGCTGTGCAGAGACACGCTCACCTTTCCATCCTTTTATCAACATTTTCTTTTGCAAGGGAACCTGTGGTGCTATAGACCGTGCATAGCGCCTGTCCAGCGAAACAAAAGAACTGTTAAGTCCTGGTTTTACAGTAGACCAGTCTGAAAGCGTATCCGCCGTTGGGTCTGCCATCTCTACGAATGTCCTCCCTTTCGCAGACGTTTGCGCCTGTATTGTAACACTTTGGCACCACAGTACGAGACTTACTATTCCTATTTTTACTAAAGTCTTCAAGATATATACATTAAGTTTAGTGACTAGTTATAAAAATCCAGTTCGGCGATACTCAATGAGTTGCCTCCTCCTGTGATTTCGGTTGATATAATACGAATATAACGTGTATTCACCTTATTTCCGAATAGATGCTTTCTTTTCGAAGGATCGTTAATTAAATTACCGAATTCAAAACTCCCGGCGCCCTGCCAATTTTTACCGTCCAGACTTACTTTTAATACCCCCTTGGCCATCATCCCCTCCCCATGCTTCCGTTGGGGTGTATATGCAAATCCAGAGACATCATAGGCACGACCTAAGTCTATTTCTACAAATTGATCTGCCCCCCTAGATGGCGAATGCCAGAATGAATTTTCATTTCCGTCGATAGCTTTATCCACAGCGAACTTTTCACGCGCTCCACTACTCGACAGCACTTTCCAATCCCTCTTGGCTATACCTAAAATTTCCTCTACAATAGCCCCTCTTTGCCCATCGCTATCTATGGCCACAGCCTTTATATTATTAGTGGTAGGTAAGAAAGGTCCCGTGTACAACGGCGATTTACTCGTTGGTTCAGAACCGTCTATTGTATAATAAATACGGTATTCAGATTGCAAGTTGGCCAGCACATCTTCACCATGCGGCTTCCAGCCGAATTCGTGTCGGTGAGGTCTAATTTCGACTTTACCGTCCAAATCCGGGTGAATAGCAAGCTGAGGAGGTCCCACCGGAACCAAATAGGCTCCTACAGTTGTCAACACAGGGATTGCTCTACTTTCTAACACACGCAATCGGAATCGACTAGCCTCCACCATAGGGAATCGTAATATCCTTTTGTACCCCACATTCGTACCCTCGGCAATCTGTTTCCAGCCCCCGTCTTTCCAGATATCAATCGCGTGTCTTTCGATACGCTCCCCATTTTGCTGTACAGCCTCCTGCAATACAAAGCGATTCGTACGTATGGGCTGTGCTGTTTTAAATTCTATTGCATCCTCTTTTACTCTAAATACTGTAGCTTGATTGTCATCCAAGAGTTGTTTAGGCGCTGTTGCTTTCTGAAGGAGATTAGTAGAATATCCCTCTTTGATTCGCTTGCCCACTTCTGTCAGCACCTGCACATCTTCGTCAGAAAATCTCCCCTCACGATTTGGAGGAATATTTAAAAGAAACGTACTGTTACCCCCAACGGCCCGTTCATAAATATCAAAAACATCATCAGCACTTCGTACTTTCTGATACACATCATCTCTGTAAAACCAACCTTCACGTATAGAAGTATTGGTCTCTGCCTGCTGGTAATGAAGATATTTGGCAGAATATAATTTCTCCCGGCTTCCTAAATCTTCATCGGTGAGATCCTTAAATCCTTCCAAGCTGTGCGGGTCGGCATCATAAGGAATCACGTTCCATTCCGTCTTACGTGTAGCACCGGATTCATTACCACACCAACGGACATCCTCCTTTCCAAAAATAACAGCATTGGGTGCTAACATGTTAATTAACTCCCTCCAGGCGGCATAATTATACTTTTGCCCACCTTTTGTTTTCGGATGGGCGCCATCAAACCAGAGCTCATGCACGGGGCCATATTCTGTAAGCAATTCAAAAAGCTGATTCAGGAAATATTCATTATAATCGTCTACCTCAAACTGAAAGGTGGTTTTGTTCTCAAATGGTCTACCTTCAACCCGTCTGGGAATAGTCCGATTGGTGTATTTACTTAGATTACCGTAGCATCCCTTTTCATTTTCAATCTGAAACAGATCTGCCGGGGAAAGGTATATACCCAATTTCAATCCATACTTTTGACAAGAAAAAGACAGGTCTTTCAATATATCCCCTTTCCCATTTTTAAACCCCGTAGACATGATACCGTGATCTGTGTACCTACTTTGCCATAAAACGAATCCGTCATGGTGCTTGACTGTCAGAATCACTTTTTTCATCCCGGCAGATTTCATGGTACGGCACCATTGATCTGTATCCAATTCCTTCAGATCAAAAATACGTGGATCTTCTTTACCGTTCCCCCACTCCATTTTCGTGAAGGTGTTGGGTCCCATGTGTATAAAGGCGATGAATTCGTCCTGTAATGCCTCGTATTGCCTAGCCGTGGGCACCACGTGCGCTGCCTTTTGAATAATATCGGCCTGTGAATCAACGGCAGTAATAGCATAGGTATTCTTTGTTGGAAGTATATTTGCGACATTCTTTTGTTGAGCAACTGCGTGCCAAGAGAAGAACACTCCGCAACCCGCCCATAGTATTTGATTAAAAATTGTCATGGTATCTACTTATGTTATAAAATTAGGGCTTTCCTCAGCAATGCTTAAAAATATATAAAACAAACATTGTATTATTAAAGAATATTAACCTACTTCAAGCTTTTATTACCTTATTTTCAGCATTTTTAAAACAAAGCCAACAATTAATCAGGAAAGTGATGAAAAGTGTCAAATCAACTTGGAATTAGAGATCATAAAGCATTCAATATTAATATTAACCACTAAATTTGCTTAAAATAATTACAGTATGCAGCAGCGCGTAGATCTACTATTTCATCAACAGAAAACGTCCCGAACTTCCAACACGCTATTGGAAGTTCGGCAACGTATCCATCATTTGAAAAAACTGAAGGATGTAATCCATCGGTATGAACCGGAAATATTC
This sequence comes from Sphingobacterium sp. xlx-96, assembly GCF_011007365.1. GTDB lineage: Bacteria > Bacteroidota > Bacteroidia > Sphingobacteriales > Sphingobacteriaceae > Sphingobacterium > Sphingobacterium luzhongxinii. The sequence continues at coordinate 127,373 of NZ_WFKM01000002.1, forward strand.
AAAGCGCTGTCTGCGGACCTCCGCAAAAGTAAGTTTGAGGCGGCTGTCACCGAAATCTATTTCGTCTATTCGGAAATCGATTTTGCCCTTAAGAATTTATCACGTTGGGTTCGACCACAACGGGCAAAATCAACGGTCTCTAGTCTATTCACCAAAAATAGAATTATCTACGAACCTAAAGGAAACTGTCTGATAATAGCTCCATGGAACTATCCTTTTCAGCTAACGATGAGTCCTTTGGTTTCTGCTCTCGCTGCAGGCAACAGCGTGATTATCAAACCTTCGGAATATAGTCCTCACACTGCTGCCGTCCTCGCTACAATTCTAGACGAAGCTTTTGACAAATCCGTTGTTGCCTGCATTCAGGGGGGGCAGGAGGTTTCAGAAGCTCTGCTAAAACTACCTTTCGATCATATCTTTTTTACGGGAAGTACTCCGGTCGGCAAGATTGTTATGCGGGCTGCTGCCGAACATCTCAGTACCATCACATTAGAATTAGGCGGCAAATCTCCTGTGCTGATAGACCCGAGTGCTGACCTGGAGAAAACGGCGGAAAAGGTCGCTTGGGGTAAGCTGATCAATGCAGGACAAACTTGTATTGCTCCGGACTATGTTCTTCTCCATCACAGCCAAGAAAAAGAATTCATCCATTACTTCAGTGCTGCAGCCACTCGATTAATATATAGGGAAAATGGTATGATTGATCCAGACACTTATGCAAAGATTATTAATACCAGACATATGAGCCGACTTCAGCTCCTTTTGGAAGACGCCATCGGAAAGGGGGCAGAAGTCGTCTGGCAGGGAGACAATGATTTGGAGGATAGTATTCCACCGACATTATTGCGGAAAGTAAACATAGAAAGCCGTATAATGGAAGAAGAAATTTTTGGGCCTTTATTACCTCTAGTCACCTATACCGATCTAGACGAAGCGCTAGATTTTGTTCAGTCAAAACCCAAACCATTGGCATTGTATATATTTAGCAGCAACACAAAATCTACACAACACATCATTAAATCTACCTCTGCCGGGGGTACTTGTGTCAATGATGTCATACTCCACGTATCGAATCCACACCTTCCCTTTGGGGGAGTTAACCACAGTGGAATGGGTGGTAGCCACGGATATTTTGGCTTTAAAGCATTCTCACACGAACGTTCAGTGATGTACCAATCTCGGATTCCTATTTCAAAACTAATATACCCACCCTATTCAAAGAAAGGATGGGTATTGAAATTTTTAAAACGATGGATGTAAATTCGACTCCTCTTAATTATAGCCTGGGTTTTGAGGAAGAACGGCACCGGAATTTGCATCGATAACCTCCTGAGGTATAGGCCATAGTGGCACCATATCTTCTTTACCCGCTATAATCGCACTAGATTGCGTATTCAGTATTTTTAGCCTTCTTAAGAAGACGTCCTTGCCAAACCGGGAGAGTGTCATTCGTCGCATCTCCTCCCCTAAAAGTTCTCTAGCCCGCTCATCCAGTAAATAATCCACATTGACTTGCGATGCTTGAGCTGGAGTTGCTTTCGCACGGCCTCTTACTTCATTGATCGCTTTGGCTGCCATTGCCGGATCATTTTTTTGCAGATAGGCTTCCGCTAATAACAGGTAAGTTTCGCCAAGACGTATTTTAACACGGTCTTTCATATTTCCTTCGTACGCAGGATTGTCAGTCGTCTTTCCATAGAAAAACTTCGTTGTGGTAGCAAACACATTTCCCGATTCTTTAATAGCATTTGTGATATTCAGTTTAGTTCCATACAAAGAGCTTTTAGGGTTATTATGATACCAATCGCGCTTGATATTGTATTTGGAGTTACGTACATCATTAGTTTCATAGCTATTCAACCACCAATCATAAGGCCTTATATGTCCCAATCCACGACCACCTAAGGAATCTGCCAACAGAAAACCAGCCTGCTGCGCGTAAAAAGGAACCCAAGCCCGTTTGCTCCAATCCGTATATAAGTCCCCCCCACCTTGCGCATTATATTCCAATTGCATAGCCCAAATGGTTTCCATATTTCCAGATTTTCTATTTTGATTGTTCTCTATGAACATGTCGTGAAAATAGTCCCCTTCATTATCTTTTCCTACCCCAAACCGCTGATCATTGAGTCTATAAAATCCCGAATTGATCACTTGATTGGCCGCCCAAATAGCAGAGTCGGGCTTATTCGCCCATAGATAGGCCTCGGTCAGATAATGCAATGCTGCCCATTTAGTCAATTTACCTTCTGCAACATTCGCTGGATTCTCCGGGAGGTTCGCTGCCGCCGATTTCAGATCTTCAATCATGTGTTGTACAACTTCCATTTTAGGAGTCCTTGTAAAGTCAGTCCTTGGATCCTTTGTCACTTTGTCCACCCATGGCACATCGCCATACAAGCTGATAAGATACCTATACGCGTATGCCCTAAAATACGATGCTGTCCCTTTGACCAACATTGGGTCCTTTTGTGGATCTTTCCAATCAATACCGGTGTTGTTCAGTGCTTCCAGTATCAAATTGGCATTACCGATAAGGCCATAGGCAAACTTCCAATAATTGCGAACATACGATGAAGCCGGATTAAGCGTATAATTCGAGAAAGGGGCTAACGTAGCATCGGTACCCGTCCCTTTGATGGCCACAATATCTGTTCCTACCTGAAGTGCCTCTTGCGGGGTAGCCCCCTGACTGAAGAAAGGGTTATTCCAGGTCTGAAACTCCAGTCTCGCAAAGGCGTACAGACCAGTTAACCCTGTTTCAAAGCCATTTGTATTGGTGTAAGTATTGTCAGGAGCTTGAAATCCGCTGGTATCCTCATCCAGAAAATTCTCACTACAACCTATAGTTGTCAGAGCGGCAAGCGCTATTATTGTTATTTTATTAAGCTTCTTCATCTTCCAAATCATTAAAATTGTACATTAACACCCAACGAGAACGTTCTAGCAACAGGATACGGAGACAATACGTTCGTTGTTGTCGGATTACCTGTTACCGAACTTACACCTATCGCTTCTGGATTAAAGCCTCGTACCTTAGTAAATGTGTATAGATTTCTTCCGTTAATAAATGCACGGATAGAATTAATATTCAACCGCTCCAACTTTGCACCTGAGAATGTATATCCCAAGGACACATCTTTAATCCGCCAGTATGATGCATTCATATAGTAGCTGTGGTTGTTTACCGGCGTATAGCCTGGTGAAGGTGCTACGTTGCTAGGGTGCTCTGGTGTCCAGTACTCCATATCCGATAAATAATTGGCTCCATTATTAGGTAAGAAGCGTTCGATGTTTCTAAAATTATCTTCTTTCGTCACGTCAAATGCACCGTTCATAAAAATAGATAAAGAGAAGTTCTTATACGTAAAATCATTACCTATACCAAGGGTGTATGCGGGTAGCTTTTTACCCATCACGGTACGATCCGCAGCGGAGATCTTATTATCCCCATTTATGTCAGCCAGCTTAGCGTCTCCCGGCTTGGCATTAGGTTGATGCGAATTTTTGATATCATCCCCTTCTTGCCATATGCCTATGACTTTGTAATCATAAAACACCCGAATAGGTTGTCCAATTAACCAGGCGTTCGTCAAATCATCTTTTCCATCCCCACGCAATTCGACAATTTTATTTTTGTTCCAGGCGAAAGTGACACTACTCGACCACGAGAAATTGTCTTTCACCATATTTCGGGTATTCAATCCCGTCTCAATACCAATATTTTCGGTGATACCAATATTGCTCATTATGGTATTATATCCATTCATAACAGGTACCTGACGGCTCATCAACAGGTCTTCTGTACGGGAGGTATAGAAATCCACATTTCCACTGATTCTATCATTCCACAGTCCAAAATCTATACCTGCATTCAACGCTTTGGTTGTTTCCCACTTCAGGCTCGAACTGCCCCTACCGTTGTAATTCATTACCAAACCATTGGATACCGGTGCTCCATCACCAAAGATGTACTCGATTTTCGATAGCCTGTTATAAGTTTGGTAAGGGCTCACCGCCTGATTTCCGTTTTTACCATAGGACACGCGTAACTTCAGGTTATTGATCGATTCGCTTTGAAAGAAATCTTCTTTGGACAATGCCCAAGCAAACGCTACCGACGGGAAGAAGGCGTAACGATCATTTCGGCTAAATGCGGAATAACCATCTGTACGTCCTGTAAGCGTCAAGAAATAACGTTCTTTCAACCCATAGTTGATACGCCCCATATAGGAAACCAATGCGGTATTGGTAATACCTGAAGAAATTTTCTGGTTCTTAGCTGCAGATCCTAGATTGTTGTAGCCTACATCGGAAACAAAGTCCTCTCCATACAGTTTAGACCATTTTTCCTGCGACTCGGAGGCACTATATAACCCGACAATATTGATTTTATGATCACCAAATGTACGGTCATAGGTCAAAATATTCTCCCAGGTCCAGTCGTACCTATTTTTATTATTGATCTCTCCCTTACCTCGTATTCCTTGACCATCGAATGTATTTGATCCATAATAATAATTGTCTTCCAGGTTTTCATAATTGGTTCCGAACAATGTTTTGAAACTCAAACCTTCGATAGGTAGTTTCACATCCAGAAATGTATTGGCATATACTGTACGCTTTAAATAATCTTTAGTACCCTCCTGGTTCGCAAAAGGATGGTAAAATAACGTTTGCGCATACATCGGATACATCACCATCTTTCCATTATCATCATAGTTTTTGCCGTAAGGGCTCATCTTGATCGCATTGTCTATCCCAGGCTGTACACCACTACGATTACCTTGGCTTCCCTGCATCATAAGCCCCAATTTTAACCAATCTGTTAATTGTTGGTTGAGGTTTAGATTAAGATTCACCCTTTCGAATGGTGAGTTCTTAACGACTCCATCTTGATTCAAGTAGGAAATAGCTGCATAATAATCCGATCTCTCTCCGGCACCGGAAAAGCTAAGCTGATGTTCGGTGATTGGAGCATTTCTTTGGAAAATCTCGTTTTGCCAATCTACCTCTATTCCTTTTTGCCATTGTTCCAACACATTGGCAAACAAGTATTTTTCAGGATTTAAATCATCTCCGGTCTTACCTTTTGCACGTTGGTAATCCTTCAAATATTCAATATATTCAGCGCCATTCATCAGGTTAAGACGTCTCTCGACGTTCTGTATTCCTACATAACCGTTATAATTAATCCTTGGTTTCCCGGCCATTCCCTTCTTCGATGTAATCAGGATCACCCCATTGGCTGCACGAGAACCGTAGATTGCTGTAGAAGAAGCATCTTTCAATACGGAGATACTCTCGATCGAATTGGAAGCAATATCTCCCAAGGAGCCACTAAAAGGAATTCCATCCAAAATAATCAAAGGGTCGTTTGAGGCTGAAATAGAATTTTCACCACGCACAGACAATGTTGCTGTTGTTCCGGGAGCAGCGTTGCCGGTATTGATATTAAGTCCCGCAACTCTTCCTTGTAATTTATCCACGATGTTAGGAGCACCTATACCTTCCAACGATTTCGTTGATATGGTCGAAATACTCCCCGTAAGGTCCGATTTCTTCTGGGCACCATATCCCACAACGACCACTTCTTCAAGGTTTTCTGTATCCGATACCATCTCTACATTCGTTGCGGCAGATGCCTTCACCTCTTGATTTTGATAACCTATCGATTTAAACACTAAAATTGCGTCCATCGAAGATACCTTGATCTCGAATGCGCCCTGTTCATTGGTCGATGTCGATGCTGTATTTCCCTTTTGCACAACGGTAACTCCGGCCAACGGCTTCCCATCCGTATCCCTCACTGTTCCCCTCACAACCGCCTGCATCAACTCCGAGGAAAAAGAAGCATTATGCGCTTGTACAAGGTTAGGTACAGCCAAGAAAAAGGCGGGACTGATCAGGATTAAATTTTGGCATAGATACCGTCTTCCCTGTGTCTTTATAAAACGTCTTATCATAAGATTGTGGTGTATAATGTTGACACAAGTATAAACCATAACCCAGCCCTTTCAAATGACAGAACAGTAGACAATCGATTGCATTAACTACGAAAACGTTTTCTTTCTGAATTAACGATATGACTACAGCATATTTTTGTTACAGAAAAAAAATCCTTTTATCCTATTTTGGCACGTTACTGGATATTATCTCCGTATTCATAATTTAGGTTAATAATTGGTTAGTTAAAAATGCCTGAAGCTCCCCGCTTCAGGCATTTTTTGTGGCACTGTATTACATCATCTTAGTGGTGAATTCTTTTGGTCTCACCATAGATTCTTTATAGACGTTACCAAAGCGATCAGTCACCTTGATATCCAGCGTACTACTCGCCGACGAGGCTGTTGCCTTAAAAAAATGGGCGGACTTTGAAGTCACGAAACCCTTCGACGGGGTCGCATTATCTTGGAGACGCATCGCTGCATAAGACACGATATGCAATGGATCATAGGCTTGTACCCGCGTCACCTTCAGGGGTACACCATTTTCCGTGACGTTTACTTTCCATTGTGGATCATACCCCCAAACATTGATCAATACCTCATTTTTATTATTCAGCAGTTCATAACCGTTGGTATAGTTCTTTAATTTTGTATCGGTACTATTCGGTGCAAACTTCGCTGCAGTGATTTTAACTTTATTCAAGTCATATGCTCTAAATTGATAATCTCTAGCCTTGTCAATTCCTTTATAGTACCAATCGATATTCCGATCCGACATGTTCCAGACCATGTATCCGCCGGGCGAACCGTCCTGCGAAATGTGATTACCGGTATAGCCATTTTTGCCGGTCCACCACCATGTCGCACATACCGCAGCAATATTATGTTCCATTAGATTGGGGGTATTTTCGACTGTATAGTTTACATGCGTATGCCCCGTCAATACCTGCACTCTTTTAAATGGTGCCAATACCTTCAACAATTCAGTAGCATTATCCAGCCGTTGCGTAGCAGACTGGTCCGCTTTAGGGGCATTATTAAGCTGTACGTGCATAGCCAATACAATAGGGGTAGATTTATCCTTCACCGTCTCCAAATCTTTCTTCAACCATTCCATCTGTTCTTCGAGCACAGATGCTTTATAATTACGTTCGCCGATCTTTCCTAGCTTCCCACCTTTATTCAAGTACACGACATTATCCAACACCACATAATGGATCTTTCCGATATTAAAGGAGTAATAGGTGGGTCCTATAAATTTACGATAGGCAGCTCCACTGTCCCAATCCCCTTCTATATATGGATCATTATCGTGATTGCCAATCGTATTAAATACTGTCGTATTCAATTTATTCATCTGTAACACGTATTCTGGTAGGGCGAAAGATCTGGAATACCAATAATTATCCCAAGACAGGTCACCCAGCGTCAGCCCATAAACCTTCTTCCCTTGTGCACGAAGTTCTTGAATACTGCCATTTACATCTTTCACAAATCGGGCATACTGCGACAGATCGTCTGTTCGATCGGCTAGATGAAAGTCTGTCATGACCACGACACTATGGTTGTCATTAGGAACGTGAGTTAATTCAAAGTCTACGACCTCTACCTCTTCTGGGGTTGCTGTCAAATACTTAAAAAACTGTGGAAGATTGCCTACGGTACTCACTTCATAATTGCCCGGAATCGAGATAAAGACATAGCCCTGTTTTTTCCCAGAAGCCAGATAGTAGATACCATTTTCATTCGTAGTAGTCACTTCTACCCCATCCGAGACCACAACGTTGGCCAGCCCTCTTCCTTTGGCATAAACCCTTCCTTTTACTGTAGCTCCTTCTTTGTCGGGGATGGATACCGCAAGCATCTTATCTGTAGACTTAACAACACGCTGCGAACAGCTTATCGCAAAAGATGCGACGAATAGGCTTAATGCCATCCAGAGTACAAAGGGACGAAATGTGTTCATATAGTTACTTTTAAGGTTACTGAACAAATATAAAGCAAATCAAAAGTAAAAATCGAAACAAAACGAAGCTACTTGAAGATAAAACTATTGTACAACAGATTTATTACAAAGAATATACCGTACAGGATAATTTTTTGGCACAGTTATGGTTACTATCTAAGTATTCATAATTTAGGTTAATAATTGGTTAGTTAAAAAGGCCTGAAGCTCCCCGCTTCAGGCCTTTTTCTATAATTACATATCCTGATAACCCAGTACTTTTACCGCTATAACAATCCTATACCACCTATTCTATAGCGAAAGCCAAATTCATGGGTATTATTCGAAATACGTTGATTGAGCGTATTACTCTTAGGACTGAACTGATAACTATACCCTATCCCGAAAGACCCAAAATTCAACTGTAGTAATCCCGAAAGATCTCCCTGATTCTGTACGCCCATACCGAGTCCCAGCTTGGTCCCCATAAATACCAGGGCACTGACATCATATCTCGGTGTCATATTGTCCATATGGCTGACCAAAAACGAGGGGCGTAGGTAAAAACTATTGTCCAGCTTGAATAAAGCTCCCCCGGTCACGTAATACACATTGCGAAATTCATACTCCTGATCCGCACTCCTATTCAACGAAAATCGCGGCATCGAAACACCGAAATAGTATTTATCTTTTTTATAATATGAAGTACTGATACTAAGGACACCTGCCGTTTCGCGAATATCTTCTTTAAAGGTCGGGTCATTTGGATCCAATTGGTTGTAGTCACCTTGGTAAAACAAGACCCCTCCGCCCATAGAGAGACTTATATACTCGTCCCGATCTAGCCGTACAGCCTTCGAGACAAATGCCGTCACTTCATTTTCTTTGACGACTCCCAGTGACGCGTGTTTAATATCACCACCGATGGCCAATCCCAATTTAGATACCATCCCATGTCCCGATGCCCATAGCGAACGGGGAGCACCATCGACTCCCATCCATTGGCTTCTTCCTAATAGGGAGAAATTCCCCTGTTCATCCATTGTGCTCAGCGAAGAGTTAAATGAATTGCGCAGCTGGCCAAACTGATTGTAACTCACGCCGTGCTGTGCCCTACTGCACAGGGGCAGTAGGATCAACAGGCTCATAATTATGTTTAATGTTTTCATGTTATCACGTTATCGAGTTATCATGTCATCGAGTTATCTAGATCGCTGGATAACTTCTTCACTTGATAACTTGTTCACTTAATTTACCTCTTAATCACAAAAAATCCTTTTTCACGTTTCCAGGTATTTCCATCTTTTACATCGATGTAATAGTAATAGGTACCATCACGGTGATCTTTTCCAAAGAACACGCGATCTCTGTTGTCATACCCTTGTATTTCAGCCAATACAACACCATTTTTATCAAAGATGGTCACCTTATTGTCTATGTAATCACGGATACCTTCGATTATAAGGAATTCGTTGATACCATCTCCATTCGGCGATACCGCTTGATGTACGATAATAGGCAACTTAGCCGATGCATCATTTGCTACACGCACCGATACGTTTACTGGAGCTGCTGCTTCGTAATTTTCATTACCAGCCTGTGTCGCTGTGATACGAACCGTACCAAGGCGCAACACATTCAGATCAGTTCCCGAAACCGTGGCGACCATAGGATCGTCGACCATCAGCTGAACCGGAAGATTACTGCTACTCTGCACATCCAGAGAGATTTTACCAGCGTCGCGGGCCAAGACCTCAGGTGCCATGAAGCTAATCGTCTGTTTGGCCTTACGGATCAATAAGGTCGCATTAAAACTTGTACCAAAATAATTTGCTGTTTCTGCTATAATTGCTTTCACATCATAACTTCCCGCATTGATCTTATCGTTATTCTGGTAGACTACGGTCACCCCAGTAGGCAATGTACCGTTTAGCTGGATGGATTTAACAGCACCATCATAGACCACATCCTTGTTCACAAAACTCAATCCCGATAGGGTCGCCTTGGTGATCATCAGATTGGCACCTGTATAACTGATGGTATAGTTATCACCTGCCGCCAGTGTACCTCTTTGGATAGCATAACTACCGACATTCTCACCTTCCACACGTGTAAGACCTCCGATCAGTATTGATTTACTGTCTGACCGTTTGAATCCGGTAGCGATATACGTCAAAGCAGGATCGTTTGTACCATACACCTTCGTTTTCGCATCCGCTGTTACGGTCAATACCGCTTTCGTGATGCTCAATGCTGATTTAACATAGTTGATCGCATAGTTACTCGCAGCAAGATCCACGTTCGTGATATCGTAGTTGCCCACAGCCTCCCCTTGTGCACGTGTCAAGCTACCACTTACTACTGTTGCTGCATCGCCGTTACGGAGATCCGAAGCCTTCACCGTATAGGTCAGTGCAGGATCTGCTCCGCCATAGACCTTCGTCTTCGCATCCGCTGTTACGGTTAATACCGCTTTCGTGATGCTCAACTGGGATTTAACATAGTTTATCGCGTAGTTGTCTGCTGCAAGATCCACATTCGTGATATCGTGGTTGCCCACAGCCTCACCTTGTGCACGTGTCAGTCTACCACTTACTACTGTCGCTGCATCGCCGTTACGAAGATCCGAAGCCTTCACCATATAGGTCAGCGCAGGATCTACTTCGCCATAGACCTTAGTCTTCGCATCCGCTGTTACAGTAAGCATAGCTGGAACTATGGTTAATGACTGCGGAACAGATGCGGCAGGCAAGTATACATTATTTCCACCTTGAGCAGCTGTAATGGTCACCGTTCCAACCTTTTTAGCATTGACTTTCCATTTACCGCCATCATTGTTGTCCTGGTATACTTCAGCGATATTCGAGTCAGACGACACGAACGACACAGGAAGATTCGATGTTGCTGAGGCCGTCAATACTACCCCTTGCTGACCATAAGTTAGGTTGGCCAATGCCGCAAAACTGATCGACTGCTCGCCCATCGTTTTTGCAGATGCTAATGCTTCCCCACTCTGATGACCTCGCTGATCTATAGCGATTAGGAAAAATTCGTAAGAAGCTCCGTTAGGAAGCCCCGAATACGTATAGTATTCTGTTCCTTTTGCTATATCTGTCAAATACGTTTTTACGCCACCATCAGGTTTAACATAGAGTATATACTTCTCAAAGTCAGTTTCCATATTCGCTTCCCAAGCCAGCGATATCTGCGCATCCTGACCTGTAGCTGTAAAATTAGCAGGAACAACTGGCGGATTAGAATCTACATTTACACCTGTAGTATTTCCAACCGAGTTTAGCGTCAACACCGCATTATTGCCTGCAGCGTCTGTGATTGTACCCCCATTCAATGATAAAGCGCCCACTGCAACACCATCATGGTCTTCCAATCCTGCAGCCACTGTATATCGGAATACGAGTGCAGGGCTTCCAGAACCAGACAGGTAATCCGCATATGCCGTCTGTCCTCCGATCGTCAGCGATAGTCGAGGCGTTCCTCCTATCGCATCTACAAGCACAGCCTCCGAGAAGTAAATCGTAAAGTCCAGGTTCTGATTAAGTAAATAATAGCCATTGGTAGGCACAGCTACCATTGCCACTGTAGGTACAACTCCATCTATCACAATAGCACGCTGGCCAGCAATTGAATTAGATCCACCAACAGTTGGCAAAGTCAATATAGCAATGTCATTGTGGATATTTTCAATAGTTGCACCATTCAAAGAAAGTGCCGCAGTCGATGTATAGTCTAGATCTGCAGAGATATCACCAGGCTGTACCGTATAGCTAAACGTTAACGTATTACTTCCGCTACCACTTACATAAGTTGACATCCGGTCGATTGCTCCTGTCTCCAATAAAAGTGTAGGTGTACCTCCAACTGTATTGACCATCACGGTCTGATCGAAAGTCACTGTCAGCGCAATGACATCGTCTATTTTATAGGTACCATTAGCCGTCGAAGCGCTGACCGAAATTACTTTCGGACTAACCGAGTTGACTGTAATAGCTATATAGTCGGTATCCGTTTTAGCGCCGCCCGAGCCCGAATTGCCCAGATCATCTGTTATTATCTGTAAGGAAGCCGGTCCATTATAACCTGGGGTTGGCGTAAATACAAGTCCATTCAACGCCGTATTAATATTTGCAATAGTTCCCTTAAAAGTCAAGGATGCATCATTTGTACCATTACCCACAGAAAACAAAAGTCCACTAGTGCTGCCAAGCGTCATTCGTCCATTCGTTGCGACTAAATTGACCTGAACATCTGAAGATCCAGCATCCACATCCGATATGGAGATCAAATTGCTATTTGCGCTGTTGAATACCAATGTAGCATCCTGATCCACAGATTGCGCACCCGGTACGGAATTGACCGGTGCATCGTTGACAGCCGTAACCAATAATGGAGTAGTTTTGGAATCCGACAAGGCAGTTCCGCCCGTGTGTGCATTATCGGTAATAGATACTGTCAATATCACATTAGAAGTTGCATTACTCACCGTGGTAAATGTAACAGCACCAGCTGCGACAAAGGCATTGATATCAGAAACGCTTCCACTAAGTGTCAAGATTGCTGCCGTTCCGCCTACTGTGATACCCATTCCTGATGTCGCACTGAGCGTACCGGTCGGCACAGACAACGTAACTGTCACAGGATTCGCACCCGCATCTACGTCGCTAAAACTTATACCTGTGAGTGCAGAAGCAACATCTTCTGTTACAGCGATACTCGTAGGTACGCTAACTACAGGGGCATCATTTACCGGATTAACGGTTAAATACAACCATGCTGTGTCACACTTAGAAGGAACTCCATTATCGCACACTTGGTATTGTAAACTATCCCTACCCGCGTAATTCGCGTTAGGTGTATACGTAAAACTACCGTCCGCATTCAGGACTACCGTGCCGTTAACAGGCGCTATGACTAAGGATGCCGTTAAGGCATTACCTTCAGGATCCGAATCGTTCGTTAACACATTGCCCGTTGCTGGTATATCCTCTGTCACCGTAACATAGTCATCTACTGCAACCGGCGCATCGTTGACTGCGATCACGGAGACAGTTTTCGTAGCGGCCACAGATTCCTGACCACTATCGTGTACTTTGAAGCTTATGGTACGGTTTGCTGTTGACGGATTTTGCGACGAGTTACCATATTTAACCGTACGCAAAGCCGCCTGCCATTGCGCCAAAGTCGCCGTGGATCCAGCGGAGCTAAGTGTCAACATTCCGGTACCGGCGTTATAAGCAGCGGTAATGTTACCCATTGTAGTCCCATTATTGGCAAATTCCAACACATCTTGTCCAGATTGGAAATTACCCGTAATCGCTACTGTTGCCGAGGCTAAGGTTGTATTATCCGGATCAGAAACTGTAAGAGCAGCATCTACTACAGCCGCTGTTCCTTCAGTGTATGTTGTATTGCCACCACTAGTAGTAACTATCGGCACATTGTTTACGGCCACTATAGTTACAGTAGATGCTATCGATAGTGTTGTTAAGTCGACACCGCCATTAGCTATACCACCATTATCCTGTATAGAAGATAACGTTATAATACGATTTGCTGTATTTGGATTAGTACTTGTATTACGATAAGTTATTCCGTTAACTATGCCCTGCATAATAGCAGGAGAGATACCCCCAACTTTACTCAGCTGCACAATCACCGATGATCCGCTTACAGAAAGATCTAGTGTAAGCCCGTTTGTTCCTGTGGTCTTTGTGCCAATTACTAGCGGAACATCAAAACCATCTATTTTCAATATCTCCTGATTACCATCCGACACATTAGCTACAGTAAGCGTTAGTTTACTTATTGCCTGCCCAACTTCAATTGTACTTATAGTAGTTCCACTGAATAACGAAACAGCAGAAGCTCCCTCGGTGAAAGTTTGGTTTAAGTCTGTTGCAGTAAGAGTAGGTGCATCGTTGACGGCGGTAATCTGTACACTAACGTTAGCCGGAGTACTTGTACCACCATCGCCATCATTAACCGTTACAGTTACGGTACGCACTGACGTGGATGGGTCCGCCGTATTGGTATTCTTATACTCCAAATTGCGGATCAATGACTGCACACTAGCTACACTGGAGTTACCATTAAAACTGAAAACCAAATCGTTAACACCTGTCCCACCAGTCCAGGCACCTATCGTAGTACCTCCGTAGGTCACATTGCTACCCGATACCCCTATCTGTCCCGCACCTGTTCCTTCATTGCGAATAGAAAGTACATCTTCTGCACTTACACGATTAGCTGTAATAGCAACCCTCACATTACCTCCATTAAAATCAGGAGAGTCCGAATCCGTTACGGTTGCGTTGGAACCTGCATCGATAGATGCAGCAGCGCCCCCCTCTGTGTAACTAACTGCGTCACCATTCAGGTTGCTGATAACAGGAGCTTCATTTATAGGAGCCGTCAACGTAAAGTCATTGCCTGTACCTCCTATATAGCTAGCTGTTAATATAGTACTGTTGCCTGCTGCAGTAATTGTCCCACCCTCAGGTAGACCTGTAAACGTACCAGTAATTACGTCGGCCGCATCGTTGACAATTATAGAATAATTATCCCCCTGTCCCGGCATGTATCCATGCGTCACAGACAAAGTTCCTTGAATGGATACAGTTCCATTCACCACGATTTGATCATATTCTGTACCAGCAGTGACGCCGTTGATCTGGATAGCGAGGGTACCACCAGCATTCAGCTGTAAATTTTCGTTTACAGTCAGCGTACCAATATCATTTCCACTTGCTCCCGGAGACAAAATAGCTCCATTATGTAACGTGATGCTTTTAACATTACCAGTTCCTGCAAGGGTAGCACCAGAGGCTACAGACAGCCCCGAAATAGAGCTTCCCCTAACAGATAATGTGCCTGCCGTTACTTGTGTAGGCCCTGTGTACGACCCTACCCCTATTAATGTAATCAGACCAGCGCCGGCTTTATTAATTCCACCATTGCCATAAATAGAAGAACTTATTGTTGCAGCGCTACCTGCACTGTTGGAGAAAGTCAAAATATTACCGCTTGACACTGTAATCGGACCACCTGTCAAAACAAGACCGGAAGCATTCGATATATCTAGGGTTAAATTCTCACTGATGGCAGTATTTAATATGTTAACGGTTTGGTTGGCAAATGTGTTGGCAAAGATTAGCGTCTGTGTACCCGTGGCATCTGCCAAGGCAATAGCAATGGCTTCATTAAAGCTAATTCCATCGGCTACATTAATGGTATTCGTATCTATTGTGTTAGTGATATAAATATTATCCGTATTAACCAATACATTAGCTGATGAACTTGCCATACCGTCACTAAAGGTAAAGCCAATAGTGGCATCCCCCGCAGGCGTATCGTTTCGATACATGATACGCTGTAACACTTCATTGACCAATGCCTTTGTCGCAACTGTCCCCGAACTAGTAAAGGATATTGTCAATACACCGCCCGTATTTGTAAAAGTAGCAAACGTAGATCCTCTACTTTGTAAAGTATTGCCACTCACATTAAATGATGAATTCAGCGTATTGAATCCAAAAACATCAGCCGATGTAATATTCCCTCCGCGTTGTAATGTTAAAGAAGCACCGCTGTAGTTACCCAACCCTCCATTCAATGCATCCATCTCGGCATCACTCACACCTGCATTACCACTTGCATCTAGCGTAACGGTATTTCCAACGCCCGCCCAAGCAACTGCATCGCTATTCAGATTAGAAATTACGGGCGCCTGATTAGGAGGCTGGGTGACGATAATTCCCGCTGAGGTTTGCAAACAACCCTTGTAGTCCGTTACCGTTACACGGTAGATGCCGGGGGTAAGATTAGTCGCAGGATTTGAACTTTGATTTATCGCTGTCCAACCAGCGCCAACCTGACGCTGCCATACATAGCTATAGTTAGGTGTACCGCCCGATGCCGTCACCTGGATAGTGCCATCGCTTCCGCCATAAGCTGTTACATCGGTCTTATTGTACAATGTGACGGATAATGCCGAAGCAGGTTGCGTAATGGTGAAGTTTGAAATTATCTGACAGTAATTAACGTCTGTTACGTTAACAGTGTAGGTGCCAGCCGTAAGACCGGAAGCTGTTTGCGTATCAGCTATCTGGGTACTTGTTCCCTGACGTACCCAACTATAGGTGTAAGGTTGCGTTCCTCCGGTTACGGCTGCTGTGACCTGGCCGTTCGTACCAGCATGACAGGAGACGTGCACCTCATCGACAAACGAAACGGATAAGATCGCTGCCGGCTGAGTGATGATGAACTGCTGCGTAGTTTGGCAGTTTTTAGCGTCTGTTACGGTAACGGTATAAGTGCCGGCCGCCAAACCTGTTGCTTCAGCCGTTGTAATCCATGGGGCATAATCCCAACTGTAGGTGTACGGCAATGTTCCCCCAGTTACGACAACCCTGGCCGTGCCGTTTGCGCCGCCATAGCAGGAAACATTGGTTTTGCCGTGAGATGAGACTTCCAAAGGTGCAGCCGGTTGCTCAACGATGATTGTGCGCGTAATCGAACAACCCATTGCATCTGTAATGGTTCCGGTGTAGCTACCGGCAGAAAGACCGGAAACTATCGCATCGGTAGAGATCACTGTGGTCGTTCCTTGACGCACCCAGCTATAGGTATAAGGCTGTACGCCGTGAGTAAGAACATGTAAACCCACCTTGCCATCATTGCCACCAAAACAAGATACATTATCTGCAAGTTGTTGTACGCTAAGCTGATTCACCGAAAGTGTCGCCTCGGTAGAGGTGTCCGAAATAGCTATGTTGCTGGATACGACAACTCGGTATTTATAATTATTCAAAAGCGTTACATTGCTAATGTTTAGCGTAGGCGCGGTAGCGCCACTATATAGCGTACTATTTGCAATGTTGGTAAATCCGCTACCGGCATTGACCTGCCATTGGTAGCTCAGGGCTGTGCCCGTGGCTGCAACAGTGAAAGAGGTTGGACTGTTTGTGCATACCATATCGCTGTCAGGCTGATCGCTTATAGCCGGAATGGTCAGGTGTATAGCAGGCGTATAGGTGGTCGCTGCACCGGTAAGGCGCATACGAAACCAGGTATCTTGCGTGAGCGGCTTGTTGACCAGTGTAAGGTTTGCAGTCTTAGCGCCAGTGAAATTTGCTCCGTCTATAACATCGTTAAATGTTGTTCCATCGGTACTGCTTTGCCATTGGATATAACAGGCATCGGAAACGGTGCTTGATAATGTTGTATTATTAAGGGCTATGGCTGTATAGGTTGGTGCGCTTGCACTCCATGTAATAGGCGAAGCAGAAAGCTGAACGAGATTAGCGCTCAGACTGTTGGATATATTAAATGTTCCGGCAAACAGCTGACTGCGCAAGGCTGTTCTGCTGCCGGTCAATGTTATCGGGTTTAGCTTGGCCTGATAGGCATCTTCTCCCAGATTGGATATGATAACGGTTTGCCGTGGCGCTATGTTCGGATTCAAGGACTTTGAAGAAGATAATATGGGATAATATTCCAATTGCGCCATTTCTGTATCCCATCCTGCTTTATTGATAAGCATTGCAGCATGTATCTTAAATGGGCTATTAACGTACGCAAAGAGCTGATCGCCGGCAAGTCCTAAATCGAAATTTCCCTGATAGCCGCTGATACCTCCCTTTGAGGCAATGGTATTGGCACCGTCCAGCGTAATGACAATCGTCGTGCTGGGACTTATCCCTTGTGTAGAAGTCCATACCAACTCTCCATCGGAGCGTGCGTCGGTGAAAGACTGAAATGGTTCTCCCGTATATCCTCTATCCGTAAATCGGATCGCTGTGTTAGCAGGCAGTGAGTCTAGCACTACAAAGGAGAATTTGTCTTTTTGCCCTTGGGGATTTGCAGCATCAGCGATCTGATATCCCGTAAAAGCGATCAGTCCATTCGTATCATTACACTGTGCATACAGCAAAC
The DNA here is from genome assembly GCF_011007365.1 of Sphingobacterium sp. xlx-96. Taxonomy (GTDB): domain Bacteria; phylum Bacteroidota; class Bacteroidia; order Sphingobacteriales; family Sphingobacteriaceae; genus Sphingobacterium; species Sphingobacterium luzhongxinii. The sequence continues at coordinate 145,217 of NZ_WFKM01000002.1, forward strand.
CTTTGCCCGCCAGCAATTGAATAATGATCTGTGCAACGCAAAAAAGGTAGAATATTTTTTTCATAATCTAATTGTTCTTTAGGAACATAAATAGGTATTAAACCAACCATTTTGGTTGGGTTGAGGATGTTGTGCTTTAAGATCCTGCCATACAGAAAGCATTTTCAACGCCGCTATGGTTTGATACTGTTTATTTTTGTCTGTTACCGATAACCGGTATGCTGGCGCTATCAGTGTCTGAAAGTCTTTGTCTACGATAGCCTCCCCCCTAGTCAACCTAATCGGTCCTACAAGATCTGCCATTGAAACGATTAGACTAAAAGATGAATTCCTTTGCTTATCTTGCAAGGCTTTGGCAATCAACAGGCCTGCGTCCCATCCCAACGCTGCAAAACAGCTCGCTACACGATTTAATTTTTGTTCAAATACACGTAAAAAAAGGGTATTTTCTGCATTGTCCAGTGCCCTATCCCAGGCTATAAAACCAGAAGTCTGATTATTATGGATTAGTATATCTCGATGATTAACCAGAGACTCCATCAAAAAGGTAGAACTGCCCCAAAGTCCATGTTCCTGCGAAAAGAACTGTTGCGACCATTGTTGCCAAAACACCGTAGTAAGCGGATGCGAATAACTGGCGAAGACCGTAAGGTTATTTTTGGATTCGGTAAGGTATGTCGTCAGCGGTTCCAACGAAAATGCTTCCCCTTTACTATGCGGTATAAAATTGTAAATGATCTCACCTCCTTCTTGCATAAAAGCGTCGACTACAAGTTGACAGGGGGCATACCCCCCTTCATAATAATTGCTAGCCAATACGAGTTGCTTACTCCCTTCTTCATATATTGTTTTGCCCGTTACATAAGCCAATAGGCTTTCTTGCAAACCAAGATGGAATACTAAGGGATGTGGATGCCAATCTAAGGGTAATTTTGCACCCATGTTGACAACGAGCAATTCTTTATTTACAGCTTCCAACAACGGAAAAAGCTTACTTATCTTTGGATAATCCGCAAAAGCAACCAGAAGATCTGCCCCTTTATTGAGTAGCAGATCTTCGGCTTTAGCCAGCATATCGACGTCATCGACACCAAATCCGATAGATGCACTCATCCACTCGACGACTATATCATGCTGTGCTAGAGTATACTGCAACGATAAATAAAAATCATAGCCCAACTGCGGATGAGTTGTCGAACTAGGTATCAGTACAGCTATTTTCATTGGAATAAGTTATTTTTTTAAAGATGAGGTTATCGTTCCCATCTGAGTTATTCATTAATTATTTAGAATATTTGCATTACTTTCAGCCGTATATCCGGGAGTCTACAGCGTCCCTTCGTGATCCTATCTTATAGGGATCTATTAAGTGGGAGATGGATAAATTCCGTATAGCGAAATAATAAAATTGACACAGAGATAGGGTTGAAAATTGGTATGTGGCTGGTTCCCGCCCGTCGTTCCTGTCTGTGTGTTAGCCACTACGGTGGCCGATTTTGCGGTTGTATTGGAAGATTTTACTTTCCCGAATTGCTTTAATCCAGGGACTATGGCCGGATAACTTACCGTCGGGTCTGCCGAAGAACCGGTCTGTGAACCCTGCGCGTATCCGGATATTTTTGCCTGTACAGTTTCAGGACCTGCACCAAAATGATTATGTGCCGGGATTTGACTTACGGTCAATGTTACTTCTTCAGCTCCCCCTGTCTCGGCGAGTATAAAACCATTGCCTTGATGGATAGGGATACGTCCTCGAAGATCGGGTAAGGCAAAGGTTGACTCTCCATCACCACCATACGTAGTGCCAATTAAGTTAAATAATGTTTCATTCTCCGCGATAGGTAATAGCTGTCCTTCGCAGAACATCCATCCTGCCGGGGCAAAATTCCCAGCAAATACTCTTATTTCACCAACATAAGATGCCATAGTCTAATAATTTTAACCTCTTGGGGGGAATACTCCCTGCAGAGCAATACAGAAATAAAGTGTTAAATAAGGTTGTAAGTTATTATGGGGCTGGTCTCCGCCTACCGGTAGATCCACAATAGTCATCTGCCGGGGGGTGCCCTGTGTAGCGGTACTGCTATATAAATTTACATTTGGTACTTCTGCGAAATATGTCTGTACAGGACTTGCCGTATCGGCCCCCGCTGCTACCGGATAGCTCACATTCTTAATGGGATGGCTGTGGGCAGGAATCTCACTAGATAGTAGTGTGACGGTATCTGCTCCACCACTTTCTCCCAAATCATGTAAGGACAGTCCAGAGCCTTGTCCAGGATGCATTGGGACACGCCCCTGCATATCGGGTAAGGCAAAGTTAGATTTACCGTCGCCTCCATAAGTCGTACCCAATAGCGAAAACAAAGCTGTATTTTGAGATAAAGGTAATAGCTGTCCATCACACCAAGCCCAACCCTTCGGGGCAAAGTTAAATGGGAATATACATATTTCTGCTACAAATGGATCTGTTGCTGCCATAGTCTTTTAATTTGGTGAAGGGAAAACTCCCTGTAAAGCGATACAAAAATTCAATGTAAGAAAAGGTTGCATGTTCAGATGAGCCTGACTGCCGCCGATCATCGTGTTATTGTCCGAAGCAGGAATGGTCATTTCCATCATTTCGTCACTCGACGTCGAAAAACGATTGGCATAACTGTTGTTTTTGCCCGGTAATGCTCCAATTGGATTTGACTGGTCTGCATTTCCACCAATCAGTGGTGTGATCGAAATGGGGCCCGAGTGCACATGCGTTGGTAATTGGCCGATATTCAGGGTATGTGCTTGTTGCCCGCCTATTTCGCCCAATAGATGAGAATTGCCCACATGCATGGGCACTCGTCCACGAAGATCCGGCAAGGCAAAATTAACACGGCCATCTCCACCAAAAGTTGTACCCAATAAAGAAAAAAGGGCCTGATTCTGGTTGATAGGCAAAAGTTGTCCATTGCATTGTGCCCAGCCTCTCGGCGCAAATCCAAACGAAAAAATAGCGATTTCGGAAAGAAAAGGAGTATCTCCTGCTAAAAATCCGCTGTCTGCTCCGCTAAACACTTTGCTCGAATTGAATAAGAGCCCGCCCAAAAGCAAGCCGCTATGCTTTAAAAAATCACGTCTGTTATTATTATTCATCGTAAGATTATATTTTTTCGAACGTCTTACCCAATTCCAAAAGCACCGCTGCTAACAGATATTTAGTAATATTCAAATTCTTTTTCACGGGATGTTATTTAATAATTGTGTGGCTAAAATTAAATTAAAAACCAAAATAAAACAGTATCCGAGGGGGGGACAATTGGGGGACAATTTCAAGACACACACTTTAAATCACTAAATGCTAAGCATATAAATAAATTCTAAAGTAGCTTACGTTGTCCAATCCGACTCCTCCAAACAGACTCCTGAGATAGCAATAATTAATACGTTAGATAAATGATGATAACCAATACGTAGTTTTCATAGTCAAGTTATTCTTTTCAATAAGTAGTTTGGTCTAGCATATACGTCTGGCGCTACCGATGACGAATTCTTAAGACAGAATAAAAGTATTTCATTTCTATGATGTTTTCTCATACAAAATTTATTTATTGACATATGTCAATAAATAAATCCATGTATTGATCAAAAAAGTGACATAAATCACTTTTTTGACCGCTATATGAATAATATGAAGTTACACGGATAAGTTAAAAGCAAAAAAAACAGGCCCCAATATCATATTGAGGCCTGAAATCTAAAAATTTAAAAAAACTACAGTATCGTGATACCGCCTATTTTATAGCGTAAACCAAATTCATGGGTATTGTTAGATATCCGCTGGTTCAGTGTATGTCCATTCACACTAAACTGATAGCTATAACCTACACCAAAACTACCAAAGTTGAGCTGCATTAACCCGGAGAGATCCCCTTGGTTTTGCACGCCCATTCCCAATCCAAATTTACGTCCCATAAATACCAAGGCACTTACATCATAACGCGGAGTCAGATTATCCATGTGGCTTACCAAAAATGAGGGACGTAAGTAAAACGTATCATCTAAGCGGAATAACGCGCCTGCAGAGATATAATATACGTTACGAAATTCATACTCCTGACGGTTGTCTCTAGCCAAGGTAAAACGAGGCATCGACAGACCTACATAATACCTGTCTTTCTTATAGTACGAAGTACTAATACTCAATATCCCTGTAGACTCCCGGACATCTTCCCTAAAAGCCTGGTCGGTTCCATCCAATTGACTGTAATCACCTTGGTAAAACAGAAACCCACCGCCCATGGACAAGCTCAAGTATTCGTCTTCGTCCAACCGCACGGCTTTAGCAGCAAATACGGACAATTCGTTTTCCTTTACAACTCCCAGTCCGGCGTGTTTGACATCTGCGCCGATAGCAAGACCGAGAGATTTGACCTGTCCGTGCCCCGTAGCCCATAATGACTTTGGCGCTCCATCTACGCCCACCCATTGCGTACGTCCTAGCATCGAAAAACTACCTTGACTGTCCATCGTGCTCAACGAAGAGTTGAACGAATTCCTAAGCTGACCAAATTGATTATAGCTTACTCCATGCTGTGCCCTACTGCACAGAGGCAGTAGGATCAACAGGCTTATGATTATGTTTATGTTTATTGTTTTCATGTTCTCATGTTATCGAGTTATCGAGATCGCTTCATAACTTCTTCACTTGGTAACTTGTTCACTTAATTTATCTCTTAATCACAAAAAATCCCTTTTTACGTCTCCAGGTATTTCCATCCTTGAAATCAATGTAATAGAAATACGTACCATCTCGGTGTCCTGTTCCCCAGAATACTTTCGTGATGTTATCGTAACCGACAATCTCAGCCAGTACCACGCCGTTCTTATCAAAGATGGTCACCTTGTTGTCTGTATAGTCACGGATAGCTTCTATGATCAAAAACTCATTTTCGCCATCTCCATTTGGAGACACTGCCGGGTGGACGATAATAGGCAGCTCAGCCAATTCCTCATTGGCCACACGAATCACTTCCGTTACTGCTGTTGCAGCTTCGTAGTTTTCATTTCCAGCTTGACTAGCTGTGACACGCACCGTACCTAGGCGCAATACCTCCAAATCGGTTCCTGTCACTATAGCCACCATTGGGTCGTCCACATTCAATGTCACAGGCAGACCGCTGCTTGTACGGACATCCAATGCCACTTTACCGACATCACGACGTAATACCTCAGGTGCTGTAAACGTAATTACCTGTGTTGCTTTACGGATCAACAGATTCGCTTTCAAACTTGTGCCAAAATAGTTTGGTGTCTCTGCAATCACGGCAGTCACTTCATAAGTCCCCGCATTGATTTTATCATTATTTTGATAAACCACAGTCACACCTGCAGGCAGCGTACCGCCTAGCTGTAGACTCTTGGTCGTACCATCGTATACAAAGTCCTTGTTAGCGAAGCTAAGTCCCGTTAGCGTTGCTCGAGTAATCGATAGATTTGCTCCGACATAATTGATCGCATAGTTGGTAGCCGTCAGGTTCTTATTATTGATCAGGTAGCTGCCCACATTTTCTCCTGTGGCACGCTCTAGACCACCGGACACTACCGACGCGGCATCTGCGTATTTAAGGTCGGTCGCTTTTACGGTATACGTCAAGGCCGGATCATTACTTCCAAAGACTTTCGTCTTCGCATCGGCCGTCACCGTAAGTGGAGCCTTTGTGATAGTCAGATCAGCGCTCACATAATTGATCGCATAGTTGGTAGCTGTCAGATTTTTGTTGTTGATCGTATAGTTACCTACGTTTTGTAATCCCAGACGCTCCAGACTACCTGACACTACTGACGCCGCATCAGCGTATTTAAGGTCAGTTGCTTTTACGATATATGTCAAGGCCGGATCATTACTTCCGTACACTTTGGTCTTGACATCTGCTGTCACCGTAAGTGGTGCCTTTGCCACGGTCATCGTTCTTTGTACCGAAGTTGCAGCGTTGTGCGTTAGATCCCCGGATTGCGTAGCGGTAATAGCCGTCGTACCAGCCATCAAGATAGTTGCCTGATTGCCTACAATACTCACTTTGGTCGGATCCGCAGCGGTATATGTAATCAATAAACCACGATCCGTATGACTATCACCCAGCGCAAACACCCCATCACCATAGTTTTTAGTTGCTATAGCCGGGAAATTAATCTGTTGATCATATTTAATCGTCTGGAATGATTTGACAGATCCATAGCTTACTACATTATTTATAATAGCATATGCCCTGTAGTAATATGTGGTATTCACATTAAGATTGCTGACTTGCAACTGATACTGACCTCCCGTTGTTAGTGCTATTTCTTTATTATCGGTTACCGTAGGTATAGGCATTGTTCCATAAACAATTCCTTTTTCAACCACGCAGTCAGCATTACCGATATCACCACCCAATGTAGCTCCCCCAGCAAAGACAAGCGTCGCATCGACTGTCTGTACTGCGATAGTAGCGGATGGTTGTATGATTGTAAAAGACTGTGTTGTCGTACATCCGTTAGCGTCTGTCACAGTCACCGTATAAGTGCCGGCCATCAAACCTGTAGCAGTAGCTGTCGCCCCACCTGTAGGAGACCACGAATAAGTATATGGAGCAGTTCCGCCTGTAACAGCCACCGTAGCAGCACCATTACTTCCACCATTACAGCTCACATCGGTTTGACTAGCAGCTGTAGCGACTAAAGCAGTAGGCTGTATAATCGTAAAAGTCTGTGTAGTCTCACATAGGTTGGCATCCTTAATGGTCACCGTATAAGTGCCTGCAGATAATCCTGTAGCCGTTGCTGCTGTACCACCACTTGGTGCCCAGCTATAAGTATAGGTCCCTGTACCCCCTGTCACTCCAACAGTCGCCGAGCCGTTCGCTCCGCCGTTGCAGCTCACATCGGTCTGGCTATCAGCAGTAGCTACCAAAGCTGCAGGCTGCATAAGCGTAAAACTTTGTGTTGTTGTACAAGCGTTCGCATCCGTCACAGTCACCGTATAAGTACCAGCAGACAAACCAGTTGCTGTAGCTGCTGTACCACCAGATGGTGCCCAGCTATAAGTATAGGTCCCTGTACCCCCTGTCACAGCAACCGTCGCCGAGCCGTTCGCTCCGCCGTTGCAGCTCACATCGGTCTGGCTAGCAGCTGTGGCTACTAAAGCAGATGGTTGTGTAATGGTAAAACTTTGTGTCGTTGTACAAGCATTCGCATCAGTCACCGTCACGGTATACGTACCTGCAGATAAACCTGTCGCTGTAGCTGCTGTACCACCAGATGGTGCCCAGCTATAGGTGTATGTCCCTGTACCACCTGTTACCGCAACCGTTGCCGAGCCATTAGCTTCGTTATAGCAGCTCACGTTGGTCTGGCTTGCAGCTGTTGCTACTAAAGAAGGAGACTCGGTGATCGTAAAGCTTTGTGTTGTTGTACAAGCATTCGCATCAGTCACTGTCACCGTATACGTACCGGCAGACAAACCAGTAGCTGTAGCCGCGGCTCCACCAGTAGGTGACCAAGAATAAGTATAAGGCGCAGTACCACCAGTAACAGCCACCGTAGCAGCACCATTGCCACCACCATTGCAGCTCACATTAGTCTGACTTGAAGCCGTAGCTACTAGAGCATTGGGCTGTGCAATGGTAAAACTCTGTGTTGTTGTACAAGCGTTCGCATCGGTTACCGTCACCGTATACGTACCTGCAGATAATCCTGTTGCTGTTGCTCCTGTACCACCGCTAGGTGCCCAGCTATAGGTATATCCTGGCGTACCACCTGTCACAGCAACCGTCGCCGAACCGTTCGCTCCGCTATAACAGCTCACATTAGTCTGGTTTGCAGCAGTAGCTACTAAAGCAGACGGCTGTGTAATGGTAAAACTTTGCGTTGTAAAACAAGCATTCGCATCGGTCACCGTCACGGTATACGTGCCCGCCGCTAAACCGGTAGCAGTAGCGGCAGTACCACCAGATGGTGCCCAACTATACGTATAAGTACCTGTACCCCCCGCCACTGTAACTGTTGCTGAGCCCGTAGCAGCACCATTGCAGGCTATATTTGTCTGACTAAAAGGCGTCACGACCAAAGCTGAAGGCTGTGTAATGGTAAAGCTCTGTGTTGTAGAACAAGCGTTCGCATCGGTTACCGTCACCGTATAGGTCCCGGCCATCAAACCCGTCGCCGTTGCTGCCGTTCCACCAGTAGGAGACCAAGAATAAGTATATGGCGCAGTACCGCCTGTTGCCTCGACCGTCGCAGATCCATTTGCTCCACCATAGCAGCTCAAATTAGTCTGACTAACAGGCGTCGCCACTAAAGCAGGAGACTCTGTGATCGTAAAACTTTGCGTTGTTGTACAAGCATTCGCATCGGTTACCGTCACTGTATAAGTCCCAGCCATCAAACCTGTCGCCGTAGCCGCCGCACCACCGGTAGGAGACCAAGAATAAGTATATGGCGCAATACCACCAGTAACAGCCACCGTAGCCGACCCGTTACTACCACCATTGCAGCTCACATCGGTCTGGGCACCAGCCGTAGCTACTAGAGCATCGGGCTGTGTAATTGTAAAACTTTGTGTTGTTGTACAGGCATTTGCGTCAGTCACCGTCACCGTATACGTACCTGCAGATAATCCAGAAGCTGTTGCTCCTGTACCACCGCTAGGTGCCCAGCTATAGCTATATCCTGGCGTACCACCTGTCACCGTTACCTTTGCCGAACCATTAGCCCCACCATAGCAACTGACGTTGCTATGCGTCGAAGGGCTTGCCACTAATGCTGGAGGTTGTAAAATCGTAAAATTACGTGTCGCTGTACATGAATTTGCATCAGTGATCGTCACTGTATATGTTCCAGCGGCCAATCCTGTTGCCATCGACGCTGTACCACCATAAGGTGCCCAGCTATAGCTATACGGAGGAACACCTCCAGTAACATTTACGCTTGCTATACCGTTAGCCGCTCCATTACAAGCCAGATCCGTTCTCGATGTCGTAATATTCATGGCCGTGGGCTGTGTAATTGTAAATCCTCTAGTAATTGTACAATTGTTCGCATCGGTAACGGTAACGGTATAATTACCTACGGCTAATCCTGTAGCTGTAGCATTAGTCCCCCCAGATGGAGCCCATGAATAGGTGTAAGGCCCAGTTCCTCCAGAAGGAACTATAGTAGCGGTACCATTGCTACCGCCATTGCAGCTTACATTTGTTTTGCTCGTCACTGCCGACATCGCTGTGGGTTGTGTAATAGTAACCGAGCGTGTTATAGAGCAGGCATTCGCATCCGTTATCGTACAGGTATATGTACCCACCCCTAAACCTGTAGCTGTAGCATTAGTTCCTCCAGATGGAGCCCAACTGTAGGTATAACTTGGCGTCCCTCCTGAGACAACTACCGTAGCCGTACCATTACCACCGCCATTGCAAGAAACATTTGTCGAAGCAATTGTTGCAGATAAGGCTGTAGCGGGTTGATTTATCGTAAAAGTACGCGTGGTCTGACAAGCATTCGCATCTGTAACGGTAACTGTATAGGTACCTGCGGTCAATCCAGTCGCAGTAGCTCCTGTACCACCGCTAGGTGCCCAACTATAGGTATATGCAGGTGTACCACCTGTCGGTGCTACCGTAGCTGTACCATTAGCCCCGCCGTTACAGCTTACATCCGTCTTTCCACCACCATTAGCAGCGGATAGGGCTGTAGGCTGCGTGATTGTAAAAGAACGTGTTGTCGTACAGCCATTCGCATCGGTAACGGTAACCGTATATACCCCGACGGACAACCCTGAAGCTGTGGCATTCGTACCACCGCTTGGTGCCCAACTATAGGTATATGGGAGTGTGCCACCTGTAGGTGCTACCGTAGCGGTACCATTGCCGCCACCATTGCAACTTACATCCGTCTTTCCGCCACCAGTAGCAGCAGATAAGGCTGAAGCGGGTTCACCCACTACAATACCGGTAATTATTTTAGTACAAGAATTGGCATCAGTAATGGTTACACTGTACGTACCAGCCGCTAGTCCTGTAGCAGTCGCAGCAGTACCTCCTGATGGAGACCAGGAATAGGTATATCCCGGAGTACCTCCAGAAGCGACAACGGTAGCAGTTCCATTAGATCCACCAAAACAGGAAACAGTTGTTGTAGAAGCCGTTCCGTCAAGTGCGGCAGCAGGCTGCCCCACTACAATGCCGCTAATCGTTTTAGTACAGGAATTAGCATCTGTAATAGTTACACTGTAAGTTCCCGCCGCCAATCCAGTAGCAGTCGCTGCAGTACCACCTGATGGTGCCCATGAATAGGTATATCCCGGTGTTCCTCCTGAAGGTGTAACAGTAGCAGTTCCATTCCCTCCTCCAAAACAAGAGGCAGAAGTTGTAGAAGCTGTTCCGTTAAGAGCCGCTGCAGGTTGTGTTATGGTAATATTGTTGATTGTTTTGGTACAAGTGTTCGCATCTGTAATAGTTACACTGTAAGTACCAGCGATTAAACCTGTTATAGTAGGCGTAGTCGCTCCTGTAGACCATAAATATGTATAGCCAGGTGAACCACTTGAAGGTGTAACTGTCGCAGTTCCGTTAGCTCCTCCAAAACAAGAAACTGAAGTTGTAGAAACTGTTCCGTTAAGTGCCGGAGGCTGTGTAATCGTAAAGTTTCTTGTTATTTCCGTACCCTCACCATCCGTAATGGTACAAGTATAGGGTCCTACACTAAGTCCTGTAGCTGTAGCATTTATACCTCCTGACGGAGACCAACTATAGGTATAAGGTATCACTCCACCGCTGGCTACCACTGTAGCCGTACCGTTGCCACCACCATTACAGCTCACATCCGTTTTACTAGCTGTTGCTGTCAATGCTGCTGCGGTCGTAAATGATGCATCAGCACCGTAACTTGTCCCCGCACCATTTGTTGCGTAGGCTCTAAAATGTATCGTGGTTCCCGCAGTCAGGTTGCTTACTGTAGCACTAAAAACACCCGTACCCGCCCCCATTACGACTTTATTATTCGCAATGGTTGGGTTGGCAGAGGTACCCCATACAATACCGCGATCCGTCACGTTTGCGCCACCATCTAGTATTACGTTACCTCCCAAGGTAGCTTTTACAGCGCCAATATTTGTGGCAGCGGTAGTCGTCAGCGTAGCCGGGACACCGACAGTGATGTTAGGAGTAGGGTAGTTTGAAGGGACAATCCCTAAATCTGTACTTGCATGATGCCCCCAGTTTAGATAGTTATTAATACTCGCCCGCACAGCAGCCGCAGTTCCGGTCAGTGTACCTGTGTACTTACTATTAGCCACCTCTGGCCCTGGAGCGGGGAATAAAGACACACAGTTAATCCCATTGGTCAAGCCTGTTGGAACAAGACTCTCTGCTGCCCCTGTATTAACACTTGAGTTCCAAGATGTCCCATTGTCATAGTTGGTGCTATTATAATCTCCATGGACAGCCGCTATAAAAATCGGAGAAGAGGGAGCAAATAATCCCGTCGTAGATTGATATGCTATTATTTGATCCCCTCCAGATAAAAATGAGGTTGTGGGACTTTGCCCTGCAAGACGAAAAATATTCAGCGTACCGTAAGTGATGGAAAAACTAGTCGTAGAATTGTTATATAATACAGTTACAATTGTTCCTTTTGTTATACCTGAGGGAATACTCCATTCTAAATGCATTTCTCCGTTCAACATCCAATTATTTCCACCCCATCCCTGTTCTGTAAAATAGAGCTTCTCACCAAAAGGCATATCTTTAAGTGTAACAAAAGAAAAACCGTCACCTCCAGGAGCTGTCACATTAGTTTGATAACCAATAAAAGCGATATCCCCTGCTGCAAGAGTTGTCTGCGCTTTGGCGGTGCCCATATAGAGCAACATAAAAAATAGAAATGCGAAATAGCGGAGCGAGTCAGCTATTCTCTGCCTGCATCTGGACAACAAACTGTCCCTTTGCTTTCGCTGGTACGACGATAGTGTATTCATAGTCAAGTTAATATTTTCACAAGTAGTTTGGATCTTTAGATGCCGCAAAGGGTTCAAACAGGGATGCTGATACCCGTTGCGATAACTAAACACATGTAAAAGTATTTTATTTCCACGTTCCTTTCTGTAGCTCGATTGCATTTATTGACATATATCAACCTATAATTGCATATGGGGTCAAAAAAGTGATTTACATCACTTTTTTGACCCCATATCGATGCAATATTATACTACAACTACCGCTTAACAGAAGGTTGATACTTGGCCCTGACCCGGCACAACGTTTCTTGCTTCATGCCTAGATACGACGCAAGGTACTTAAGAGACACCCTACCTAAGAGCGCAGGACGAGTTCCTGCAAATCGACGATATCTCTTTTCTGCACTAGGCAAGCGACACAGGTAAGCTCTTTCTTCGGCATCCCGATAATAGAGTTCAAGAATTTTGCGGCCGATAATATTTGCCTCATAAAAATTATCATAGAGCTTTTCCAGTGAGGCACGACTGATTTCTATCAGCAGCGTATCTTCTAGCGCCTGGAGGTATTCATCCGTTTCATAGTCCAGTCCCAGATTACGGATACTACCTACGATATTCCGTTCTTCATTGATCCAGGTTGTGATCTCCACGCCATCGTCTTTGATAAAGCCTCGTATCATACCTTGGACAATAAAATACACCACATCGGATTGATCAATTGGGCTCCGGAGGAATTTGCCTTTTTTTATAAAGACATATTCTGTATTCTTTAGTAAAAATTGGGCAGCATCGGGCGATACCGGATGTATCTGATCAAAGAAATATACAATTTCTTTACACCCCGTCGGGTTAGGTTGTACTACTCGGGTCATAACTAGCCTATATACAATAAGAGTTTTTCTTCTTTTAATTTCGCAAAAGAGACCCCTACAATCCGTGATTGTATTCGGGAAGCTAATTGACCGAGACACCGTAACAACATCTGTCGTATGTTGATTCTATTCATAATGGTAATTTTGTTTGGTTTGGATATTGTACCCACAAAAATAAAACAAAATAAAAGAAAACAAGACCACGCATAGGGGACAAATGGGGGACAAATGAACAAACGCGCTCCGAAAAATGTTAATTTTGGAATAATAGTGGGTAACATCGTTATATCCTAGAAGACAATCATTATTTATTTTTGTCTTAGACACATTTATAGACTTCATGATGAGAGAAATTTTCTTAGGCCTTATTATATGCATACACTGCCTACCGGCCTCTGCTCAAAAAGCAAAAGAACATCCTTTAGCATTTGATCATCTAGCTTCCCGATGGGACGAAGCTATTCCTCTAGGAAATGGGATGTTGGGTGCCCTCGTATGGCAAAAAGAAAATACTTTACGCTTTTCCCTGGACAGAGCAGACCTGTGGGACGAAAGGAAAGCTTTTAATGTTGAAGAACACGATTTCAACTGGGTCGTACAACAGGTTAAAAAAAATGATTACTCCGTGGTCCATCAATGGGGAGATCGGCCGTACGATGCTTCGCCCTATCCGACCAAGCTTCCGGCAGCCGCTTTGACATTTGATTTAAAGGCCTTGGGCAAAGTGACCTCCAACATATTGGATATCCATACCGCGACACATACCCTTACTTTTGACAATGGTACCGTTTTAAAAAGCTTCATACATGCGACAGCACCTATCGGATACTTTGAGATCGAAGGAGCCCATGCCGCACGTGCAGTACCTGCTTTGGTTCCGCATCAATACCAGTCTACCAACCGCGATGACGGCGCCGCATCGGTAGTGAGTGGCCAAAGTCTCTCCAGACTGGGCTATAACCAAGGAAAACTAGCTAAAGATCCTTATCAGCAACGTATCCATCAAACTACCTATGACGGCAAGTACTTTGAAGTGCTATTGCAGTGGAAGCAGGTATCGGCGACGAAAGTGACAGGCTTTTGGACGATCACCAATAATACCACGGCTACATTGGATGCAAATATCGGTTCATCTTTCCTCAAAAGCCACCAAGCCTGGTGGCAAGAATACTGGTCGAGATCCAGCGTATCCATCCCAGATCCATTGCTCGAGAGGCAATACTATCTGGATATGTACAAGCTAGGCTCCGTAGCGCGCCCCGGAGCCCCAGCCATCACTTTACAAGCCGTCTGGACGGCCGATAATGGGGGACTTCCTCCTTGGAAAGGAGACTTTCACAACGATCTAAACACACAACTGAGTTATTGGCCAGCTTATACTTCCAATCACCTTTCCGAAGCAAAAACTTTTACAGACTGGCTTTGGAAAGTCCGACCTGAGAATTTGAAATACACCAAGCAATATTTTGGGGTCGAGGGGCTGAATATCCCCGGCGTACTTACCCTGAATGGCTACCCCATGGGAGGCTGGATCCAGTATTCCCTTTCTCCTACGGTAAGTGCATGGACAGCGCAGCATTTCTATTGGCAATGGAAATACAGCATGGACGATGATTTCCTTAAAAGCCAAGCGTATCCCTATATCATTGAAGCTGCTACCTTTCTGAAAAACATCAGTTACTTAAAAGATGGAAAGCGGTATATACCTTTGAGCAGCAGCCCGGAGTATAACGACAATCGTGTGGATGCCTGGTTTAGCAATTGGACCAATTTCGATCTGGGACTAGCCCACTTTATATTTTCAGCAGCAGCCGAGGTAAGCACCGCTCTTGACCAAAGTAGCGAAGCAGCGACCTGGCTTAAAATCAAAAAAGAACTACCTGATTTTGCGGCAGACGAAAGCGGAATATTGGTTGCTGTCGATCATGCTATGGAGCATTCGCATCGACATATGTCGCCTTATATGGCTATTTATCCCTTATCCCTACTGGATATCAACAACGCCGCCGACCATGAACTAATCACCCGGTCACTGCGTCATTTAGAAAGTCTGGGTACAAAAGCCTGGGTCGGCTATTCTTTCGGATGGATGGCCTGTCTACATGCGAGGGCCAAACAAAGTGAACAAGCGGTAACCAATCTACAACGCTTCGCCAGCAATTTTTGTTCGATCAACTCCTTTCATCTCAACGGCGATCAAAAAGGCGGTCAATATTCAGGTTTTACGTATAGACCTTTTACACTGGAAGGCAATTTTGCCTTTGCACAAGGCATCCACGAACTGCTTTTACAGAGCAAAAGTGGCTATATCGAGATCTTCCCGGCTACACCATCCAGCTGGCAGGATGTTTCTTTTGATGACCTCAGGACCGAGGGTGGCTTTTTGGTCAGTGCCGCCAAATCAAAGGGAAGACTACAGTACGTCAAGATTAAAGCTACCCACAGTGGCACCCTCCGGATTAAAGAAGATTCACTTGTGGGCTTAAACTTAACTCAAAATAGGGCCGTCAAAAAAGATGGGTATTATATCGTCACCTTGAAGAAGGGGCAGACTATCGAGTTAAGGGCTAATTCATAAGCTCCTAAGGTAGAATAAAACAACAATCAACACTAGATATTATGAAACAGCGCCCGATTGCTCAGGCGCTGTTCTTTATTTAGCTAGCGCTTATGATTACCTCTTTGTAGAAGCTGACTGACGATATAACTGACTACGGTGCCTATCACCGCTGTGATCACTGTCTGTAACATGTCACCTAATGTGATCGAAGCCCATATCGAACAGAGTGTACCACCTAGGGTACCTGCACGGATTTCGTTTAGTTTCATTTATTAATGCTATAGGCTATATGCTCTAAGCTATAGGCCTTCGTTAATAATTAACCATTTATCATTAACCATTATTCCCTTCTTCCTCCTTGTCACTCGTCACTGCGTCACTTCCTGCTTCCTTCCTCGTCACCGCCTCCAATACCCCCAGCCCTACTGCGACGTATTTAATAATATTCAATGCCTTGCCCGGCAATTTGATCGGAGCCAGCAGCAACACCTGTACCGCTTGGCTTATTTTTTTGATGATTTTGTGCATATTTTTTATCTAAAAGAGTAAAATCGTTACTCGTCACTGGTTACTCGCTACTCAATACTCAATACTACAGCCCCCTTCCCCACCGCCTCTACCAACATCTCATACAACCTCCTGTAAGCCTTAGTCGAATCGTACACCGCATAATCGCCATCACACAGTTTGAAGTACTCGCCTACCAATAGGCAACCCTCTGTATCCGAGAAGTAGTTACCGATATGAATATACACGTACTTGAAGTTGGGGATATCCTGGACCTCGATCATACCACGGTGCATATCTGGGAACTTACGTTTGTAGCGTGCATTCATAGCGCCATACATATTCAGTCGCAGCTTGTACGTGCCTGCCGGTATAGCCGTAGATCCTTTGATCTTTATATCGCGTACCGAATCCTCCAGTCCATAGCCAAAAAAATCATCGTCGATATAGATTTCAGACAGGGTACTGTTCTTTCCCTGTTTGATACGTTTAACTTCAATTTTCATGTTTTAATTGATAAAAGTTATGACCGTTATGAAAGTTATAGAGGTTATAAAACTTAAGAATCAAATTGACCAGAGAAAGCCTAGGAAGTTTTCGTCAGAAAAGGCTCCAGCTTTTGAGGTCAATTTGATTCCCCCCTCTACCTTCCTCATCCACATGCTAGAATCAAACTTGAGATAATAAAACCTTAGAAATTATGCGAAGCTTTGTTTCAGTTTTAGTGCTCAATTTGATTCGCCCCTCTACCTTACCAACAATTTCGCCGTATTACTCCAATCCCCTACCCCTTTGCTGTTGACGGCGCGTACACGTACCTCATAATAATGTCCGGGATCCAGAGGCGCTATGGTATTATTGCGCGATGAGGTCGTCGTCATGCGGTCACTCCAGGGTTCCTCGGGTATACTAACCTTACGATAGCAATACTCATATACGCGGACATTGGCCTGTTTAGCAAAATTCAGCCGCGCCTGTCCCGACTGGTTCGTATCCGACAATCTTACATCCTGTACGATAAATGGAACCTGCGAAGCTGTAGTCGGTGCATTGGTCGGGAATCCCGAACTTAACAGCACCGATAGCTGTCCATCCGCAATGGAATTAACATAGTACCCTAGCTTTTGTAGGGCCGACACCAGCGCCGGGATACTTTCATCTTTAATAGCCGTATCTTCGGGCGACCCACGCTTACGTGCAGCAGCCAGTTTTGCGGAAAAATCATCCAGCAGATCCTGAATATCGGCCAGTGCCGGTGTTGGGGTAGGAAAATTTGTATTTCCTGTCATAGCAGCTATTATTGTAGTCGCCGCTGTCAATAACTGATCGTCCAGCATACTGCCAAACCCGATCAGTGCTCTCATTTTTGTAGCCATATTTTTTATCTGGTTATGAAAGTTATGGGGGAGGTACTCCCGACCATGCCGGAGTTATAAAAGCTATAAAACCATTGTCCTTACGACTTCATAACTATGTAACATTGTAACCTCTTAACTTCCCCTTTACACCACAAACATACAGCCCCAAAAAGCCCGAAATGAAGCCCTTAGCGCGTATTAGCGCCAAAACTTAAGATAGGCCTATTCTTTACATTTCACGCTAATTCGCGCTAACCCAAAACCTCGAAAAAACCACAGACATAGCATTTACTGTATTCAGTACGTAAGGTACTCGTATCAGTACGGGCCACACTCATAGCAGTAGCCAGCGTACACATAACAGTACAATTAGCACTGCTGTAAATACGCGACACACTCATAACAGTAGAAGATTTACTCATCTCAGTAGACCAGTTTCGGGAGCCAGTACAAAATATACTCACATCAGTAGGCGAACTACTCACATCAGTACACAGCGTATGCAGATCGATAGCGCACTTGTCGGGATGAGTACACGAGCTATTGATCAAAGTAGCTCAGGTACTGAGGCTAGTGCAGTACCTACTGATACCAGCACGGCAGATACTGCATGCAGTACGTTAGCTTCCTGAACCTATTTGTCAAACAGCCTACACCGCACAGCTTCTCCCTAAAACACATTGTGAGCTGCAACAAGTCTGTTGCCCCACCCCCGGCACCATTCAGTCTACGGATTAAGGTCGCTTTGATTTACAGGGACGATCTTTTGGTCTTCAGTAGTTGCTTGGCCAGGTCACGTGCAAAGAAATACTCAATCTTACCCAGCTTCATCGGATCGAGCCTCTCATCCGCTACGTAATTGCGAAAGGTAGCGTCCGAGATATCCAATTTGGCCATCACATCCTGCTTGAACAGCAGCGGCTGGTCTAACAACGACAAGAGGTCACGATCCAGTATATCTGCCATCTGTAGCATCAGGTCTTCGATACGTTCTATACGGCGTGACATAGCCGCCATTTCTTTCTGTTGGTTTTCTAAAATTGACTGTTGTACCCGAATGGTCTGCTGTTGGTTTTCTAATAAGTCATTGCTTCTGACCGCCTGATCGGCCAGTAGGTGGAGGAATCTTTCCATGGTAGATTAAGAATGTGCCTCAGCAGCACCTCTGGAGCGCGCAGCGCAGGCCATCCGTACCTCACAGAACAAATAGTTGCTACCGCAGAAACGATGATAAGGCCAGTTAAATTTCAGTGAATTTCCCCAAATCCCTTCTTGAAAAGAAACACCCTCATCTTACCATCCTCACCCTAATTCCTCCATCGTATTTTCAATTTTTTCGATAAGACCATCATAGAAAGAAATACGCTCACCTACATCTCCCATACCAAAAGCCTTGGACCTGTCCATATCAGCTTTAAATTTACTTTTGAACATACGTATCATCTCCGAATCAAAAGTGAGCATACTATTTATAGTATCCAGCTTCATACTCAGGAATTCCTGCCCCGGGCAGTTCCACACCATAAACCCCTGGCGTACCGGCGTACGTTTTTTAAAGACATCTATACGCACACCGGCAGATTTTTTGCCCCTGTTGCCTTTTATTCTAAACTTTTCGATCAGCTCTTTCAACTCAGCCAATATAGACTGTATCACTTTGGGCTCTCTAAACCTATGCAACGACCTCAATTCGTAAAGTCCATAAAGCAGGCTATCCAGAATCGTATCATCCCAGATTTCCCTACTGGTTATCTGCTCGTAGGCACCATGAATAGCTTCAAACTGCGGAGCGAGGTCCAATTTATCAAGCTCAGCAGCAAAATCCTCATATTTAAGCGACACATTATCCTCATGACTATCCTCTGTTTTTTGCATATCACAGTAATATTGGTAAAGCTTAAAGTAGGTCAGATTCTTGAATGGCATAAAATGAAAGATCGGAATCTCATCGGCCATAAAGAAGATTTTCCCCTCCCTATTATCGGCCAACCTCCTGAACATAAGCGCTAGCGTACTGATGTAACTGTAATATTTATCCAGATCGTTCATATCCAGAGGCATGAACTTAAAATATACCCAGCCTTGGTTATCCTTAAATATATCAATAGGAGTCAGCTTTAAATAGTTGACGATATCATATAGCCTGTCATAGTTAAGCACCGTATCGGCACTGATCCATTTTTCTACAGTTTTTTCACTCGCACTCATCGCTGTTGCAATTGTTTTACAGAGGGCATTTTTCGATTTATAGTGTATGGCTATGCGCTCAAATAATTCTTTCTGGGTGTAGAACATAAACGTCGTGATTTAAGTTACTGATCTGGTTAACCTCAAACTTACCAAATTAACTATTAAAATAAAAACCCAAAAGCCCCCCATTATCTGGGGAACTTTTGCTCATTTATGCTATTCTTCCCCTTCCGGAGAGGAAGTCAAAATAATGTTCCCCGCCAGAAGGGGAACTTTTACCCTTTTTGGAAAAAGTTCCTATCTACACGGGGATCAATTTTATTTTCGGCTCAACCCTCCCCGTATAATGGGGTTTTTCCGCTTCTATCTATACAGTAGCTTCGTCTATCACAAGTATTTTAAAAATATGGAAACGACAAAAAAGACAAAACGCACAGCTACAGAAAGGCTACTGGGCAATACTGACGAGCGCTACTTCGGCGAAGGATTCAAATACTTCAATAGCAAGATAGTAGACTTTAAAGCCGAGGATAGCAAGATAACCGGTAAGATAAAATGCGGTTATTATGGCCCCCAACGTCCACGCGACGAGGCACCCCATCTGGGCAGTATCGAATACCTCAGTCTAGCCCTGCGAATAGCCAGCTACGGACTGAATAGGTTGGGCAGGCATAAACTGCAGATTTTAAACTATTCCTTTCTATGCCAATACACCCTCACCATTAGCACCACACTCGAAATGGGCACATACCCTTTTACCTGCAGGCTACTACATAGTAAATGGGATGACAATTGCATGCAGGGCAGAATCTCCACATTTGAGATCAATATCGGTAAAAATAGAATTATCATCGGGGTGGATCATGGAGGTGGCGGACGGATTATTGATCTCCCGTCACAGGAGACCCTGCCTTTGGACATGGAGAATATGCACAGCCTTGGTTACAAACACACCGAGCTGCTGATAGACAATATAAAGTACAGATTAGCAAAAAAACAGATCGGATGCGATATTCAGTACAAGCAGCTCACTACTGAAGGCACTATGCAGGGGATAGGCAGCTCGCGCGAGAGCCTACTTTCTACAGATGCCACACGCGTCTTCGGTCAACTCATGCAGATCCTAGCTTATAAACTCAACAAAAGTGACCGCATACAATGTCCCAATATCTGGTTACGTAAAATGTCACTTAACCTCGAGCGGCAGCACTTTTCAGGTACAACAGAAGGTACCCTTACTTTTGATCAGGTCAGAGAAGTAAAACAAGGCGACAAACACTGGAACCTCATCAGCCTGAGCGGCAAAGTAGGCAATTATGAAGGAAAATTTGAGGTAGCTTTTCAAGTAACGAGTGACCAGTGACGCGTAACTCGTAACACGTAACCAATTAAAATATGAAAACACACAAAGACCTCGATGTCTGGAACAAGAGCATGGAACTGGTAACAGCTATCTACCAACTGACAAAATACTTTCCAAAGGAAGAAACTTACGGTCTGACAAATCAAATCAGAAGATCTGCAGTATCTGTACCATCCAACATAGCTGAGGGGGCTGCAAGAAAGCATAACAAAGAATACATACAGTTTCTATATATAGCGTTAGGTAGTGCTTCGGAACTGGAAACCCAGCTCTTGATTGCAAAAAATCTAAACTATTATAATGAAGAACAATCAACTTTACTGCTAGATAGAAATGATAGAGTAAGAAAAATGCTGGTGGGGTTAATTAAATCTGTACAGAACCGTAACGCGAAACCAGTAACGCGTCACCAGTCACTAACATAAAAACAACTATGAAAAACATCGTCATCTCCGGCACCTATTGCACAGGCAAGACCACGCTCAGTCTCGCACTGGAAAAAGCAACAGGCATATCCACTACCCACGCGCTCACCATGCGCGAGATTCTTCCTATACTCTATCCGGGCAAGAGCCTCAGGCAATGTAACTATGCAGAACTCATTACTCTGGGCATGCGGCGTTTTGAAGACCGTATACGTAGTGAGGCCAGCCTACCTGGAAGATTCATCTCTGATGGATGTCCACTTCAAGAGTGGCTATACGGTAGTACGCGACTCATCACGGGAGCTTATCCCGACGAGTACCCCTGGAAGATGAAGCTCAAAAAGCTATGGCACTACCGCAGCTACCGCGATTTCGAAAAACTACTTACAGCCTTTGAAGGCATGGTAAAAGCCTATACCCGGAGCCACTACGATCTTTTCTTCCACCTGCCGGTGGAGTTTCCTTTTGTAGCCGATGGTCACCGACCTACCTCCGAGCGATTCAGGATGGAATCCGAAAAGCGACTGCTGGCCACCTATACGGAGATGGGTATAAGCCCCATCATTCTATCAGGATCCATGGAAGAGCGGATCAACAAAGCACTGGAAGCACTTAAAATTGTACCCCAGTATCCAATCGAATATTATATACGTCATGCTACTTTAACAAGGCGCGATCGCTTTGACAAAGTCAACCTAGAAACCTAACATGCCCCAGATCATCCTTTATAATCTCCCTATGGGTTAGAGCGCGGTTTGTGGGGAGATTTTTAAACGAAAAAGCAGAATTATGGATAGGATTGAGAAATATTTGGAGAAATACGGTCTTCTGACAACAAAAGCAAAAGAGTATTTGCGACAATATGGAAAAATAATGTATTTCTCCAAAAACGCATATTTCCTCTTTCAACATGAGACAAAACACAATTGGTGTTTTTTATTAGAGGGATTGGTGGGCCATCAAATTATCGACAAGAAAGGAAACTCAAAATTGATAAAGCTATGCCCTACCAATCATTACTTTGTGGGTACAAAGCACATATTCAGCAAAAGCAGACCCCGAACCGCTATACAGTTTCTACAACCCAGTACCATCTATATGATCTCCAATGAAGACCTCAAGACAGGAATCAGAAAATTCGCCGAATTAAATGAGATTTACCATATTATGAAGCAGCATGAATTGGATATAAGAGAAATCTTCTTAAGTATTCCCAGCGTTATGCGCGACGAACGAATAGCGTATCTGTTTGATCATTTGCCCGAGGTAAAAGGAAAAATGACCGTTAAGCAGCTTTGTTCTTTACTGGGTTACAGTGATGACAGGCAGTATTATCGGGCATTAGATTATTTCAATAACCGCCGAGAACCATCATAAAAACTATTTTCATTTAACTGTTATAACAGACGGCAGACAACCACAGCTCTCCTACCTTAGTATTGTCAAAACGCAAGTACAGCGGAACTCGGATGCGAGGTAATCTGGGGGAAGGGCGCACCGGCCAAAAGGTGTTTCGGACTATCAGCGTAGACGGCTCTGGCTTCGTACAACGTAGAGACTGGCTCCGATAGCAAATGCACTCTTAAAGGTTCTCTAGGAGTTGAAATATAAGAGTAACCAACAGTAAAACTAAACACATGGAAAATTTAAAAAAATCGTGGCTGAAGGCCATAACAGGGGTATCACTCGTATTGGGACTGATATTAGGTGTCAAAGCGATGGATAAAAAAATCAATGGAGAAACATTGAAAATTGCAACAACCACAGTGTGGTTCAATGCGGCAGATTCTGGCTCCAACACTTATATCACGGACGAAATCACAAGTCCAACAGCCCCCTGTGATGAAATTGCAGGTGATTTATGTGCAGTACAGCTTGATCTGCAGCATGTAGATAGCGAGGTATTACAAGCCTTCTATGACAGGATGCAAGACCCACTACAGACCGATCCGACACTACAAGAGTTCCTCAATGCAGGAGCGACAAAGACAGGCGATTCCTTCCGTCCATAAATAGAAAAGGAGGATCTCTGTACTCTCGAATATATAAAGGGCCAGATTCTAGTTGGACCTGGCTCTTTATGTATATGTAGCTATTCTCTTTCATTCTGTTCCAACCCACCCAATTGGACAGCCTCCAAAGGCAATGGCCACACCCAATTTTTACCTCTGGGTGCTAACACAAACTCTTTCCCGTTTACCACCCGCCGGAGTGTAGTCAAAATTTCACTTTCCTTATTTAACCTCCGCATATCTTCCCACCTGATTCCTCGCAATAAAAGCTCCTTTTGCCTTTCCTCTAAAACGAACTTCAGCAGCAGATTTTTATCCTTTATTAGAACCGGTTCAAAATTTTTATTTACCATTCTTTTCCGTAATAAGCGGTTCAACCAGTCCAAAGCCTCTTCTGTCCGATCCGATCTGACCAAACATTCGGATATGGAAAGATAGAGTTCATCCGTTGCTAAACCTGTAAAGAGGTTTCTATTCCCATAGTAACTTCCATAAAAAAGGGTCTTATTCTTATTGTCTTTAAAAAAATAGACTTTTTTTCTCAGATCATCTTCGGCATACAGCCCCAATAACTGCGCATTTACCGTTACACGGCTTTCATCTACGCCAACATTGTAGTTGGTTGCATTGGTAAAGATCACCTCCTTATTGCCGATACCATAAAGCGGAAACCTATAATTATTCCCTACAGACAGGCTGTTAAAATCTATCAGATCAGCCTTTATCTTCAATGCTTCCACCAGCACCTGAAGTGCCATATCATAATTTCCCTTCTGCATATATACTCTTGAAAGAAGGGTATAAACCGCAATTTTAGATGGTCTGAATACATTTACCGGCAGATTGGGCAGTAATGCCAAAGCCTCTGATAAATCGCTAACGATACGATCATAGGTTTGCGCCAATGTCCCTCTTCCTTTATGTTCGTCTAGCGATGAGCTCAATCGCAATGGAATACCATACGCAAGATTTTTTCTTGACTCGTCATATACCTCACAATACAATTGTGCAAGGTTATAAAAATCGAGCGATCTACGAAATAACGCATCCCCCTTCAGCTGTGCCAAAGCTACAGCATCATGCTCGCCCTTGGCGATTCTTTCTACCCCATCCAACACAATATTACAATAAAGTATGCGCTGGTAGGCCATATCATAATCCGTAGGGTTAGTAGTACCTCCCTCTCCGCCCAAATAGACATCTTTGGCCCAGACATAGGCATTTTTCTGATAAGAATAAGTTGCTCCGGTAGGTATTGCATTGTAATAGGCATCTTCTATATGATACTCGCCTGACCCGACAATACCCAAATAAGAAGAGGAAAGAACATTCATCGGCATACCATTATTGTTCGGATTGTCCAAGATAGCCTGATAGTCTTCAATACTTGTCGGCACCCGCTGATTTTTGCTGGGTTTGATATCTAAGAATTGATTGCCACAGCCTATCACGGCCAATAACAATATGAATAGTATATTTTTTAAAAATAATCTTCTCATGATGAAATTAAATTAAAAGTCCAATTGTACACCGGCTGATATACGTAAAGGTGCGGGATACTCCAGTTGATGATAATCCGGGTCTATATCTATTTTACTAGACTTCCAGAGCAGACCTAGATTTTTGGCATAGACATAAAACCGTACCTGCTCCATTTTCAGACTGCTGGTATATTTCTTCGGTAAGCGGTAGGATACGCTTATATCCTGTAGTCGGATATGATCCCCCTTTTCAGTCAAGATCTCTGAGTTTTTATAAAATTCATTTTGACTATCATTCAATACTGAAGGTGTATATGCAGGCACATGCGTATACAGTTCATCACCTGACTGCTTCCAGCGCTTAAAATAATCCATATGGTATTTGGGCAGATCAAGTAATTCCTCGCCCGAGCCTTGAGAGTTTCTACGATAAAAATATCTGCCCTTATATCCCAACAAGACAGAAATGCTAAAACTCTTCCATGTCACACTATTCATCCACGACCCGAATAGCAATGGTACTTCGGACCCTACCCGAACCAAATTATCCATCGGAAGATCAAGGTAATAGCGCGTAAAATCCTTCGGATCTTCGATTAGCCTACCCTCGGTATAAGCAATAGGGAGACCTGTTTTCGAGCTGAGCCCGAACCAGGGAAAAGCATACAGTTGATCTATCGATTCATTTAATAATGGGATTCTGCGATCAATATAATTTGCGGAATAGGTTGCAGGAGGGCCACTATAGTTATCGACCCTATTCCTTGTTGCCGACATCAGAACAGTTGTTTTCCATTGCAATACACCAATAGATCTCGCATATGAGAACTGGATATCCCAACCTCTAGTCTGTAGTCCCGCATAGTTTGTCTTATAATTCATACTCCTGGGCACTCCAGAAGTTGGATCCATTATGGTGGGACCAAGCAGATGGTTGGCCTTTTTCTGATAAAACTCTATAGAACCTTCAATGCCTAATTTTTGTATACGAAAGTCAACCCCTTGATTCCAGGTATTGACCTGTTCCCACCGTAGATCTGGATTTCCGGGGTGTGAGATTCCTGCTTGCGTAAGCCCTGTTATTGTGTTAGTGGACAGTGATATCGTCGGGTAATGGCTTTGGCTTTTATCAATATTACCTGCACTTCCGTAAGTCAGTCTCAATTTCAATTCATCGAAAAACTTAGGTACAAATACTTCCCGATGCAGATTGTACGCACCTCCGATAGAGAATAATGCCGTACCTCGCTGGTTAGTATTGACCCCTAATAGATTGCTGCCGTCCCAGCGCATACTGCCACTCAACATAACCTTATCCCATAAAGAATACCCGACATTCCCAAAGTATGACAGGTACCTACCTGATATGATGTTAGGCCAGCTTACAGGATTGGCTATATTTCCGGTTCCTGTAGGACGCAGTGGATAACGGGTACCGTAATCGGTAATCGTTGCCATTTTCCAGCTATCTTTGTCAAAGCCATATAAGGTACTATTCACTCCTGACTCTGTCACTAGACTCCTTACCTCCGCTCCGGCCAAAAGATCCAGATTACTCCAAGTCCCTATCGCTCTGGACCAATTGGTCTGCAACCGGACAGCATGCGACTGGCTAGTTTGCGGAGCATCATACTTGCGGATACCTCCCAATGGTATAATTCGTTTGCCGTCAACCTGCGTATATCGATTGATCAGAGTCCGGGCATAAAAACTATCCTCGTCATAAAACAAGTGACCACGATTAAATCCCAGCTGGTATTGATAATTTGCAGATAGTTTGATGTCTGGAATAGGTCTATAACTGAACACCCCATAAAACCGCATCTGCGACTCTTTACGGTTCTGATCGATCAGGAAGGGTTCATCAAGCGGCCGTTGTATCCAATTCAAGAGCTGGCTCTCTTCTGCTTTCTCCCGATAAGCTATACGATATGCTCCTCCTATCCCTGCCGCGCCCCCTGCTTCATCGAATAGACTCTCATAGCTATCTCCCTGAGCATAACTAGAGGTACTATTCAGATCTCGGTCTAGATTCGAAAAGTTGAGCTGTGCCGAAAGATCGAATTTTTCTCCAAACCGTATGCCATTCTGAGCCTGTAAGTTTATACGTTTACTTTTGTCCCCTAGCTTGCTATAATCCTGTGCATCATACCCAGCCGAGAATGCAAACCAATTATCCTCAGTCCCACCATTCACATTCAGATAGTGCTGTTCTCTGCGCTCGTTCGTCAGCATATGCATTGACACATCTTTTCGTAGATCATTCTGAGCATACCATGCCTTCTTTCTTGCAAACTCTTCTTCGCTGATCAGTTTGTCTCTTTTTTTTATCAATAGCTCTACATAGGCAGGGAGTAATAGGGCGTCCATTTCTCTGTACGCACCCCTACCGAATTTTTCCTCCTGTATCGCCATCACTGTCGAGCCGGGGAGATAATTAGGATTACGTGTCAGGTCGGGTTTACGGGATAGTCCTATATTACTGGTCCAATTAATACGCAATCTATCCGCACGACTTCCTTTTTTAGTTGTAATCACAATGACACCATTACCTGCCCGTGCTCCCCAGATGGAAGCCGCAGCAGCATCTTTGAGAATGGTGACATTCTCTATATCATTTGGATTGATCTGGTCTATATTTCCCTCGTAAGGAAAATTATCAATAACAATCAAAGGTGAGGCATTCGCCTCCAATGTGCTCACTCCCCTGACCCGCAACTGAGGAGTTGCTGTAGGGTCATCATCGCTCAGGCTTCGATAGTCAAACTGAAGCCCTGAAGCGATTCCTTCCAGTCTTTCCAAGATATTGCCTCCTACCGAACGATCAAGTGCTTTACGATCGATGTGTGTAAAAGAACCTGTTGCCCGCTCTTTAGGAATTGTATAATATCCCGTATTGACCACGACCTCATCAATAATATTGGTTTCGTCCTTCTCCAGCGTGTCTATCGGTTGCTCTTTCTGTTGCTCTTTCGGCCTCCCCTGAAAACTATATTTATAATTTGCTTCTTTGGGTGGAGCGCCCAGCAATGCATTATGTACATCTATTTTGGTAAGCGTCCCCGAGTTGGGGATTGCAAAGAGCTTACCATCACGGATCCATACCTGACCAAAGCTCCGTTTATAATAAAACATTTCATTCAAGAGCGTATCCCCCCTATTGCCAAATACAACAGGAAGGCTCCATCCTCTTTTCTGTATAAATGGGAGCACTGATCTATTGAAGTTATAAAGCGCTATTGGCAATACTTTTACCCGCTCTCCAAAAGAGGCCTGCCATTCGTTCCATTTGTCCACAGAAGCAACACAAGGCACACAGTATGTAGCCCAAAAATCTAATACCAAAAGCTTATCCCTATAATCAGACAATGAGATGTACGAGCTATCCCCATCGGTAGTATATGCCTTTAATCGCTGTTGCCAAAAGGCCTCGGGCAGCATATCACCTATTCGGATTGCTTGAAGAGATTTTAGGCCTTGGCCCTCCTGCCCCAAGGCAGGAGTAACCGAGACCGTACTAAACAACACACAGAATATTATTATACAGGCTTTAGGCCATAGGCTATAAGCTTTAAGCTTTCCTTCCCCGTCATTCTGAGCGGAGTGTAACGTAGTCGAAGAATCTAAACAACATAGTTCTTCTTTATTTTCGCTTTGATAGACAGGCACCTCTTGTCGGCCAAATATAGACAGTCCTCTCCCACCCCTTAAAAAATTCTTCATTTCTAAAGATCATTGAGTGTGACACAATCACCCCACCTCGTCATTTCGATTGGAGCAAAGCGGAACAGAGAAATCTAAAGACCTCTATTCATTAACTAATCAGGCCACACGGTTAATAAATAAAATTGATAATGAATGAATCTAAATGCGCACTCTCGGTTTTCAATTGGATTTTGCGGTTATAATTGGCGACATTGATTCGGGGTCATCCTTGATGACATTCGTCTTGAGCTACTCGGGAGCAGAAATCAAATTTTTGTACAGTTGCTTTTTCATACTCATAAATTTTACTTATAACTTTTATGAGCCTCTAATATCACCTAAAAATATTAGGCCGAGGCTTACTGAAGTTCGAGCTCCCGGTGGTAATCGGGGGTAGTAAACTACCAGACACAATCAGTAATACCTCGGCCCAATAAATATATTGTTCCGAGGTGTTCACTTACCGCTCGTGTCCTAATCAATTACCACATTGCTCGAACGAGATCATAAAGCAAACACCCACTATTCTAAGTTCGAATAGAAGTGCTAAAAATACTATTTAAATACTATTTCATCATATCAACAATCATTTCTATAGTTACAACTATAGACAAATATAGTAATAACTATAGAGATTGCAAAAAAAATAAATATTATGTCAAGAAAATCTGCTTTCGAATTAGCAATTGTAGAACAGAGTATTTTAATAAGAACCGAACATAAAAAATCGCAGTCTTACATTGCTATGTTATTAGATGTTAGTGATGGTTATATTGGTCATGTTGAAAATCCACATCGTGGAGAGATGTATACACATGATCAAATCAACGCAATTGCACTAGACCTAAATATATCTCCACAACTTTTTTATCCAGAAAATACTGTTCAACAAATACTTCCCAAAAAAGATCCAAAACAATCCCTAGCGAAAGCAAACGCTATAAAAGAAAAATTGATTTCGATGATTGATGACGATTTTTTCAAAATAGAAAAATCAGTAAAGCAAATAATCGATGAGATAACAAAGGACGAAGAATTCATAAACGAAAAGCTTACAAACAAAGATATAACAGACCAAGCGAGGCCACTTGTGAAACTTGACATGTTAAGGAGCACTAAGGTTTCTAATAAAAATTTCTATATAAACGTAATATAGTTTCTTATATAAAACCAACAGACTATTAAAAAAATAAAGGGACACCTATGGCATCCCTTTAATCTCTACTTAGTTACGTTATCTTTGCAGACAAGAGGCTTGACTAAGTCTAACACAGCAAATATACCAAATATCAGACCAATTACCAAATGAGAATAGAGCTCCGACATAAATATTTATCCAAAACACGGTATAATAGGTATCAACAAGCTACTCAATATAACCTATTAAAAGCCAAACAGCTATACAATGCAAACATAAGATTGGCTCAGGCTTTTCATCCCCTACTAACTCAATTTGAAGTAGTACTACGTAATTCAATTCATCGCGTATTGACCATTCATTTTAATGATGGTAATTGGGTACTAAACCAAAAAAATGGTTTTATGTCTCACCCTTCTCTTTCGAAGTCGCGGTACTTCCTTAAAGAATCTATCCTGAGCTCAGAAAAGAAGTTTCATCGTAGAAAGCTTTCAATCACTAGTGCTAGACTACTCGCGGATCAGACGCTGGGATTCTGGACATCATTCTTTCTAAGCCATCATTACGCTTTATTAAGTGGATGTCCCATGAGGGCATTTCCAAATAAACTATCCACTGAAAATCGAGCGACTATCCACAGCAAGCTGGAAAAACTAAAGGATTTTAGAAACAGAATAAATCATTGTGAGCCAATATGCTTCAAGGGAACAGTTATAGATTGTTCCATTGCCGAGGATATCCATCTGACACTATATGAATTGATATCGTGGCTAGATCCCAAAATCACTCCGTTCTTTTCGTCAATTGATAATGTACCAAACAAAATCAGGCAAATAAAGAGTATATGACAATCCCCCAAGCTCTCGCCTCTCTCCAGAGAGGTGTATCCATAAGCATGGAACTGCTACCTGAACGAGCAATGCTTATTCTTCCTCTGATGTTGGAATAAACCCTAGCACTCTTACTAATATATATTTATATCTACCCTACCTGCTGGATTGTCCTTTCTCGAGAATCATCGTCAATGGCACACCATCTGGAGATATACACCTCCATCATACCAAAAAGATTAACGAAGATGGGTATAAAGGGTTTTCGCATATCATTTACAGCGAGGATGGCGGGGGTACCTGCGTCATATGGAAGAAGAAACAGGCTCAAAAAGGAAGCACGCGCAAGACAAATGAAGTGCTTTTGGCCGTACTGAAGCAATGGATAGCTGACAGTTACTTCGACCAGAACCAAAATGCACTGGAAATCTACAAAAAGCTGAAGGCTGAAAACCTCGAATTCCGTATCAGCGAGCTCGAAAAATGCCTCAAGGTATTATGTGGCACAGGTCAACAGCTTTTACAAAAAGAATCTATTGACGGGGTGTTGATGTATTCGAAATAGCACTACCTCTTCACGAGATCTTTTATCTCTTCTAAAAAGATATCATCTGCTCCTTCCCATCTTCTAATTATCCGACCTTC
This sequence comes from Sphingobacterium sp. xlx-96, assembly GCF_011007365.1. GTDB lineage: Bacteria > Bacteroidota > Bacteroidia > Sphingobacteriales > Sphingobacteriaceae > Sphingobacterium > Sphingobacterium luzhongxinii. The sequence goes on from NZ_WFKM01000002.1 coordinate 176,268, forward strand.
CGGATCAACTAAGATTTTAACAGGGACACTAAAAATCAACAAATCTCGTCTAATTGTTTTTAGATCATTTTCCTTAACTGAAACATGCCTCCAAAGTGCAAGCTTATCTTCTAAAATTGCCTTGCGCCACAAGTCTGTATTTTCATCAATGGAAAATTGCAAGATTTCAAGCCTATCCCTGTTAGCCGCATAAAGTTCTTTAAGAGCAGGATGATCATGCCTACAGGGTACACACCAACTGGCCCAAAAGTCAAGAAGTAAATATTTTCCTTGTGCAACATTACGGGTATCAATTTCTATACTATCTTGATCTAGCGCCTTAATAACTGGTAGCTTTTTTAATGCATGATATTTATCGAGGATATCTACAAAACTTCGCATTGATATGGCATAAGGCGTCTTAGACATATCCTCAGAAAGCCGATTTAGGACTTCCTTAAACTCCAAGTACCTTGCTCTTCCATACTTCATCTTTAACAAAAGTTCCATAGATTCGAGAGAACTCAACGAGTTTGGATAGTCCCTGAGGTATTCAAGTTCTTGTGTGATTCTCAGATTATTTATAGAATCTTGGAGTTCCTCTGAGTCGACCATGGACTTTTTATTTTTTTCCCAGAATTTATCGACGAATTCTTGATGCCGTAAAAAGTCAACTTGTAGTTCCGATGGGTTCTTGACAAATGATTGTGTAATATCTTTTTTTAGATCTAGTTGCGTAATTGGGCTTGTACTATAAAAATCGAAATATGCCTTATCTTCTTTATCAAATTTCAATCTGTATTTTTGATTTTCACTAACATTGAGATCAAACTTGAATTGATTATTGATTATCGATATTGAATCTGTCAAAGCTTCCCCTTTAAGCGAATACGAAACAAAAATAAAAGAGTTACCACTATTTGATATTCCTTCTACCGAAATAGTCTGACAAAACAGAGAAAAAGGAAACAACATTAGAATGAGTACTTTAAAATGAAGTGCACTCCTAGACTTCAGACCTATTAACATACGCTTATTACTTTATTAATCCTTTAATACATAAAAAACCATGCTTTAATTTAACATTTTCTATTTAGTATTTGAACAGTATTTTCTATAAAAAGGCCTTTCAAATCTTTAATTGATCTCAAAATAACATATTGCAACCCGTTAAAGAAAATTAATATAACCTTATTTTTTGGTCAGATCCTTGAGCAGATTACTGAATACATAATCGTGTTCTTGTTTTATCCCTAGTTTTTCCAACGGTTCCCAATAGAATCTGGGTTTTAAAACGGAGGTATAGGTTGTAATGCGTGTCAGCTTACATTTGTCCTCGCCTACTTTATCAAAATAATATATAGCTTCCTTAAAACCGAGCCAACTGCGCCCTACCAACTTATAGTCGATGACATCCATTTTCAAAACCTTTCCGCGCTCTAAAGCTGTAATACGCTCCACGATAGTACCACTGCCAAAATCATTTGCGCTGGATTTTCCGGCTTTAAAATAACAGGTCCTCAACCCTCCTACTTCTTCTTTTTCCAAAACACATTTGGTAGGAATAGGGAGATCAAAATACATAAGATAGGTTTTTTTTGCATCGAGGGTATCAACAGATTTTATGGCATCGTACACCTGCTCTGGGGTATAATCAAAGATCTGTTCGGTAGCAACCTCAATAACTTCATCCTTATCCGCCGTTAGATATTGTTCTACTGGTGCTGCAATTAGAAAAGGCAACAGAGGGAGTAGTAACACCGGCAATCTGTCTGTACCCCGTATCTGACGATATCGCTTCGCCAAATGCGCAATAATATAACCGGCAAAGATAAGTGGAAGAACCAAGGGCAATGTCATCACAATACACAACAAACCGGATAACCCAGGAATAACGAGTGCTGTAAGAATAATAGCTGCCGAGCCGATAGCTCCCCATACGATATACTTTGCATTGGGCATAGCACCGATAGCAATACCTAAAACTATAGGTAAAACAATAAAAAGAGCCCAACCTAATGGGGCTGTACCAATAAACAGAAAAAAGATACCTGTCCCAAAGAAAATAACTGTAAGAATAATCGACAACCGAAAACTACGGTCCCTTAGAATTTTATCCATATAGATCGCCTTGATTAATAAGGTTTAATACAAAAAGCCAAATAACCACAATGGAATCTTATGAAGGTGTCCGATCTCCATCTCATCAGCCACGACATAGCCATTCTTTATATTATTTAACTGCTTACTGGTTTTATTCTTACCACCTATCTCGAAAACATAATCTCTAAAAGCGAAATCGCCGTCGGACGTGTAGTTCACATCTCCAAGGTTGGACAGTTGACTGATAAAAAAACTCTCGCGCACATTGCCAAGATTGCTGTTTTCTTTTGCTAATGAAAATTGGAGGTTAGGGTGTTGAAGAAAGATCTTTTCGGGCTTTTGCAACATTCCAATCCCCTTGGCATCCGCATAAAGCCCTCGAATGATACGCATATCTTCTAAGTATCTGATATATTGAACCAAACTATTGCGACTCACTCCTATTCGCTCGCTCAATTTTGAAATATTGGGTTTAAAAGGGACCGACTGCGCAATGATGTATAAGAGAAGCCTAATTTTCTCAACGCTGCCCGGATTAATATCATGAAATGCCGGAAGATCGATGTTGATAGCAAGCGATATTGTTTCGGATAGCTTTTGAGCATATACGGAAGTTCCTTCCAAAAAATAAGGATAATACCCATGTTCTAAATAGCTACTAAAATGAGCAAGTGGCTGGACTTTTTCGACAACATCCATAGCTACAGCTGTATGAGAATGTATTAAATCATCAAAGGATATCGGCTTGAAAGATTCTTCCAATACGAAATTAAGATATTCCCTAAAAGACAAACCAAACAACTCGTACATCACAGCTCTACGGCTTAAATCTCCTTTTGCACGATTGATATGCATGATTGAAGAGCCCGTAAAAATCACCTTAAGTTCAGGATGATCATCATAGATATTTTTTATCTCCTGAGACCAATTGCTGTAACGATGCACCTCGTCCAATAAGAGATACTTACCGCCTTTTTTAACAAATTGGTCAGCTAGATCAACCAAGGTGTTAGCAGTAAAATAAAGACTATCTAGGCTAGTATATAAAGTCTCCTTGCCAATAGGCAAATTCAATTTTGCATATTGTAGCATTAAAGTCGTTTTACCGGCTCCACGAGCCCCTTTAATCCCAATTAACCTACTATTCCAATCAATTTCGTCCATTAAATAACGCTTGTGCTGTACGTTGATACGTCGAAATTTCTGATAAGACTTTTCAAATAAAGCTTCCATATTGCTCTCTACAAAAAACAAATATATCAAATTTTGCTCTTTATAAAGAGCAAAATAACAAATTAATGGTTTTTACAAAGAGCAGACATAAACTTCAAAAAATCTAAATATTTTGTATATTTAAACATAATTGTAAACTTAAAAACCAAATACAAACCAATGCTACAGCAACAGCGTAAAGACAATTCATTCTCGTTTATATTTTCCAATATATGGAATAGACCACGCTGGTTTTTTAACTATATAACAGACCAGCGCTTTGAAAGATACATGTGGATATTTTTCTATTTCGGCATACTGGCAGGAAACCTCAGTAGATTTAGAGAGATTGAGGTTGACAACATTACACCAATGGCTATCTTCATAAAGGTTTTTCTTGTAAACGCCATCCTCACCATAATCTTTTATCAACTATTTGCATTTATACTCTCGTTAACAGGAAAATGGATCTCGGGATCTGCCCAAAGCAAAGATATATTCCGTGTCATGTGCTATGCTATAATACCGGGCATAGGACTCCTTGTTTTGCATATAGTCGGTATCTCCTTATTTGGCCCATCTTATTTTACCAAAGCATTCTGGGCAGTAAGTACAGATCAGAGTATAAATACGTTTAAAATGGTATACCAAGTCGTCCAGAGTATCCTGGCAATTAATGTTGCTTTCTTTTTTATCGTTGGAATTGCGGTAACGCAGAAGTTCTCGATCTGGAAGGCAATCCTCAATATAGCGTTACCGGTCTTGATCTTCTCGGCAATCGTAGCCGCTTTCTACCTTAAAGGTTTTGTTTAAAAAATAAAGCGACAGACTTTTATAACAAAATTTCACTCGCTTAAAGCACCTAAGCTTATGCCCCCCAAGTAATGGTAAAATATGACGGAGAGAAAGAGAGCTGAAATATGACGACAAAATAGATTTTAAATTTCCATTGGAGGATTTATTTTATCCTCCAATGGAAAACCAAACGACCTAAAATATAATCTAAAATCCGAAAATCACTTTAACAGGCCGATGATCTGAAGCATAGGACTCCGCAAGGACATGGTGCGATACAACAGTCCAGTTAGCATTCTTGACGGCAATATAATCAATCGTGCGCCTAGGTTGAATCTGAGGAACCGTATGTTCGCAGCCCTCCACACAACTGCGTCTGAACGCGTTGTCTAAGGTCTGTATAACTTTACTATCGGGAACGGCATTTAAGTCGCCACACAGTATAACCGCTTTTTTCTCAGATTTAAAATAGTCAACGATATGTTCTATCTGTACCTGACGATTGATAGGATCTCGTGTAGCATCCAAATGTGTTGTTGCAAATATTACGGGTTGTCCTCCTACCGTTAACTGCACGGCAGCCAAAATCCGTTTTTCGGCTACCACTTTTTGCGGCAGCTGCACCAACACAGAAGTATCGATGGATAAACGGCTCAATATCGCTAAACCATATTCTCCTCCATCATGATCTATAGCTTTGAAATAACGGTACTGATACCCTAACTTATCCGCTATCAATTTCGCCTGATTTTTATGTCCACTACGAGCTGTCCCATTATCGACTTCCTGTAAGCCAATTAAATCTACATCTGCCGATTTAATCACACCAACAATTGCGTCTATATCAATCAAATTGGGTTTACTGGGTGGGTTGGCATGATGTATATTATAACTTAAAACCTTTAGATTAGCTAAGGTTGAAGGTTCTTTCTTAGCTTTTATCGCGCAGCCGCCTAATAAGGCTATCGAAAAGATAAAAAAGAAAAAACTTCTGAATCGGTGTAATCGCTTACTATTTTTCATAACAAACATTCTATTCGATCACTTTTGTTGCATACCATCCTTCATTTGTCCCATTTGCTTTCGGGAACTCGCCTTCTATTTCCTCTATAGTTGACTGCTTTGACAGATCAACTGTACGCTGCGACCGGGCCTTTACCCATCTGCCCAAACGTACATTGTACTCGCCACCTAATTTATAAAACCATCCTGCATCTGAAGGAGCGGGTCTAGCAAGGTAAATGGTATTAGACCCTTGTTTGTAAAACGGCTGCTGCTGTAATGTTACTGGATTTATAATATCGTACCAATCCGTATTTGCAATCCGTAAACCTGCTTGTTGACCGACATTCAATATGGCACCATTATATCCGGTGACGATTACATCAATTGGGATCGAATTCTTTGTCACGGTCGTTCCTTCAAATACGGCTATCGCATCTGTAAAAGCACTCGTACCATTTAAAAATAAATCTGTATTTACATCTCCAAAACCATCCCCCTTGACCGATCCGGTCTTCCTTGACACGATCCAGTTGGCATCACTGATAGAGGTCGATCCTACCCCATTTATTAGTCTAGCCGAGTTACCAACATAGAAGTAGGTTCCTTTTTTAACCTGTCCACTTTTAAGATCAAATTTATAAGATCGCTTACCTCCGGCAGCCCAACCATTCACAGGAACACCGGTAGGTTGATAGCCCGAATTGGTATTGTGTGTGACAACAGAATATGGTGTTTTAGAAAAATCAACATCCTGTGTTGCCAAAAATTGAATATACTCTCCATCCAGATCAGTACCTTCTACATCTCCGATATAACCGGAAATTACGATAGAAGCACGACTAACGGTAGAGCTTAGTACCGTGATATCCGAATCTCTACGAATCCGCAAATGCGGGACCCACTTACCGTCGACTTGTGTGTACCCTACTACGCCAAAAAAATTAGCCATACCTGGAAGTACTTGTTGTGCAAAGGTCGCTGAAGCATCCGTATGTAGTACAAAATTATCAAAACCATCGTTAACCAACCTATCACCAGCATAGGTATCTGTTGGTTCGGGTATCGGGTCAAAGCCTCCCTTTACAATAACCAGCTCTGTACTTTCATATTTATCTGGATCAGCTAGAATATAACTACTCGGTATTCGATTGACTGCAATGGCACGCCCGGAAGCAATTTTATTAACAGCCGATTTATCAACACCTTGAATCACCAAAAGACCGCTTTCGCGCTTCATCACGCCGCCGATAAGGTTAACGCGCACCGAATCTCCTGGTACATATTCTGCTGCTGCATCACCAATCTGTATGGCTATCCCTCTAAGCTCATTGAGACGCAATCGATCTTGTACCATAAGTAACCCTGTAGGTAGGTTCTTACCGGAATGATCAGAGACCACCGTCCCCGTAATACCTGTAGCACCCAATAGCGTCTCATCGGTCAGTTTCAGATCCTGACCTTTATAAAAACTGCGCAGATCATATATCGCGATATCGGGATTGACGGTAGCCCCAGGAAAATTACCCACGGTATCGCAGCCCCAACAACAAATTAGTATTCCTACACAAAAAAACACATTGAAAATATACCTTTTCATAACCTAAAGTATTTAATAAAGTATTAAGGCTTTTGCCACCAAACTAATGTATTAATATCATCTGCACCCATATTTTTTACAGCATCCCTGTAGTTTTGAGCATTTGCAGATTGAATATATACGGGGTAATTGAGCCGAACAGGCATCTTCCCACCATTTCTCAGACCCGCTCCCTTGGGAAGAACAGGGTGACCTGTGCGTCTCTGTTCAAACCACTGCTGAAAATCTGTCAGGAAAAGCACATAATATTTTTGCAACTGTATGTTTGCCATTTTGCTCGCCGCATCTCCGGCATCTAGCGGCAGATTATCATCCCACTGCAGACCAGCAGTTGCTACATAATCGGTAAACTCCTGATTATTGATATCTGTGGTAAATTGAGGAACCCAATAATTAATAGAATTTGCAATTGCCTTGTAATAACTCTCTGCAGCATCTCCTTGTATCCATCCTTTTGCTATAGCCTCGGTTTTAATCAGCTCCACCTCTGCATAAGTCATCAATATACCAGCCAACTTACTCTTCTGTAAAGAAAACTCTGAACCTCCAAAGGAATAAAAATAAGACTGCTTTAACTCTTTACCACCTGGCTCATAGCCGCTGTCTACACCTAAAAAACCAGATGACCCAGGCGCTATCCCAAGTCTATTACGCGTATCTTTGCCATATTTATTGGATATATCAATGCGTGGATCATTCCATTCGCTTAGTTTTAAGATAAAAAAATTGCATAACGATGCAATCGTAAAATCGGCTTCCCTCAAACCAGTCACATAGGGATTGGTAAATGGATCTGTCGTTACTACATCGCCTGTCCATTTTACGGTAGCTGACTGTCCATTGCTCTCAAAAACGGGGTACTTCAACGTATTATCCTGCAATATCTCTTTAATTTTGCTTGTTACTTGGCCTTTTACCTCATCCTTAGACGAAACCCGCAACAATAACCTAAGGTACAAGCTATTGCCAAACCTTCTCCAGTGATCCACATTACCTGCATATATAGGATCACTAAGTGGTACGATTTCGTCTTCATTTTGTGCTAATAATGAATTGGCTTCTTCCAGCTTCTCAAACAAACTTAAGTAGATATCCTTCTGCTTATCAAATTTCGGTTCCATTATGCCTTCTTTTCCTCTGTTGGCCTCGGTGTACGGTACATCACCATAGGTATCTGTCAGCAAGGAAAAAGCCCAGGCCTCATTTATTAAAGCGACTCCTTTATAGGCGGTATTCTCATATTTGTCCATTGAAGCAATTTGATAAATATCTCTAAAATTGGTCAGCTCAGAATACCATGCATTCCAGGTATAATCAGCCCATGTGGGTCTAAAATCATAACGAAACACGGCATTTTCATCTTCACTCTGTAATACTGTCACCTGCATCAGTTCATTGTTAAAGTTACGGTTGCGCAGCATATTGGCCTTTGCCATATTCACAATAGCGGGTGCTAACAATTTTTCTGGAGCGGGATCCAGTACACTGATCGGATCCGTATTTACCTCTTCAAAATCATGCTCGCAGCTTGACAATAAGAGGAAAAATAAGGGTAAAAACCCTATAAATATTTTTTTCATAACCATTAATTTAAGCCTACCACTAAATTAAAACCAAAAGAACGGGTGGATGGAAACTGTCCGACCTCAAATCCGGTCACAATGTCTGTTCCACTAAGTGTTCCAAATTCAGGATCAAACAAAGGCCACTTGGACCAGATAAATAGATTTCGACCATATACCCCCATGGTGACCCGCGAAAGCTTGGCCGATTTAATCCATTGCTTCGGCAAGGAATAATCGAAACGAGCCTCCCTGAATTTGATAAAATCAGTTTTGTAGGTAGCACCTTCTCCATTTGCTGTACCCATGGTAAAATTGTAAAAAGAAGTAATATCCTTCGCTATCGTTGTATTGGGACTATAGGAACCATCACTATTCTGTACGACACCATCTCCGATAATACCGCTATAACGTCCAGGTAATGTAGCCGTAAGCTTTCCAAAATCGGCTAAACGGCCATGCGTATAAGAGTGTCCGACACCTCCCAACTGTGCATCAAACAAGACATTAAGCCTGAACCCCTTGTAGCTAAATTCTGTACCTATGCTTCCTTTATACTTCGGAATAGTATTTCCTAAATACACGGGGGTAGCTGATAATTTTGCAAGTCCTGAGTTGGCATCATAAACGACCTGTCCATCGGGCGATCTTTCAAATCCGATCCCGTACATATCCCCTAAACTGCCTCCAACTTTGGCAACGATCTGTGCACCACCAACAGCAGAAGAACGCAAGATAACGGTACTGTCTGTATTGGCCATAGACATGATTTTGTTCTTATTGTGCGAGAATGTTAAATACGTCTTCCATTTAAAATTTTTATTCTGGATAGGTGTACCATTAATAGCCACTTCGATACCTTGATTATTAATCTGTCCAGCATTGATAATCTGACGGGTGTATCCAGACGATCGGTCTACAATACGATCTAAAATCTGATTTTTTGTATATCCTTTGTAAAACGCGACATCTAACTCTAACCTTTTCTTAAACATCTTGACATCAGCTCCTACTTCATAAGTAACGGTCTTAAGTGGCTTAAGGTCGGGATTAGGTAGGGTATTGGGATTTGTCAAGGCATTGCCGGGGTAGATCCCATTATCAGCTAATGGATAAGTGTATGCCGTACGATACGGAATAGTACCACTGCTTCCTGTCTGGGATAAAGACAGTCTTGCCTTTACCATATCAAAATATCTTGGCATAGTGAAATAATCAGACGCTACGAAACTCAAACTCGCTGAGGGGTAAAAAAAACCAACATTATTTCGCCTTACCGGATTAGCTAACGTACTACTCCAATCTTGACGAGCCGTCAAATCCAGATAAAGATAGTCTTTGTACGAAGCAGACATCAATCCGTAAACGCTATTGATATGAAACCTACTGGTATCTGGAATAACAACAAGATCGTAAGCCGCATTATCAAAACTGTACAGATTAGGCTCGATCAAACCATCTGCTCTCTTCTCGTCCTTGTAATACCTATTTCTTAGTAAGCTTCCTCCCAGTGATGTATTAATCTGAATATCCTCGTTAATTTTTTTATTATACTTTAACAGGAAATCTGCTGTTATTTCCTGAACGTCAATATCCTGTGTACGATACGACCCTTTCGGCAATCGGGCTGCAGTCCAGGGACGTTTCTGCTTTCTTAACTCTTCCGAGCGATCCATCGTGGCACGTAGCTGTAGACTTAATTCTTTTGTAAAATCATAATTCAATTGCACATTTCCCATCAGCCCGTTGCGATTCGATCCATTTATAAACTCGTAAGAGATAGCGTAAGGGTTTTCTGGGGATGTCGTAAAGACATCTTTCAATTCTTCGTTTTCTTTGCCTTTAACCCAGTAATCATTGAGCCAATTAATGTCACCATTGGGTACCCAGAATACATACCAATACATCACAGACTGGTTGCCATACCCCATACCAGGAAGATTGTCACTAAACTTATTCGTATAATTAGCTTTAACAGAAAGATTTAACTTAGAAGTCAATTTACTATTTGCAGAAAGAGATAAGTTGGTTCTTCTATACCCCGTATTTGGAATGATCCAGTCGTTATCTGCATGCGTAGCGGAGAATCGGTAGGTTGTCTCTTTTACTCTTCCATTAATACTTAGCGAATTGGTCCATGTTTGTCCCGTCTGAAAAAAGTCTCTGACCTGATTTTTATAAGGCACCCAAGGAGTGGGCTCCAAACCCGCACTTTGCGTCTCTGGATTATATTGGATAAAGGACTGTCCGTTGAAACGTGGTCCCCAGGCCAAACTGGTACCACTATTAGTACCGTACACATAGGTTGAGGCGCCATTTAGCCCCTGGCCGTATTCGTACTGCAAGTCTGGCCATCGATTGGGCTGTTCAAAAGCTAAATTGCTATTGTAGGTAATACTAGGTAATTTATCTTTTTTCTTATTTCCTGATTTTGTTGTTACAATGATTGCACCATTTGCTCCGCGCTGACCGTATAATGCAGAAGCCCCTGGACCGCGCAACACAGTGACACTTTCAATATCTTCGGGATTGATGTCATTAATACCACTACCAAAATCTGTAGGTTGCACACCATCTTCAGGTCCAGCAGCATTGGACCCCGAAGCTGTACGCCTGCCACTACCGCTATTTAATACGACACCATCAACGACGATCAGAGCCTCATTTTCTCCGGTTAAGTTATTCTCTCCTCGTAAGATGACTTTATTAGATCCTGTGGGGCCTCCATTTGAGCGCACCATATTCAACCCTGGTACTTTACCAGACAAAGCATCCAACCAATTGCCGGATACGGCGTCTGTCAATTGGTTGCTATCAATTTTTGTAATAGCATAGCCCAAAGCCTTTTCTTCCCTTTTTATCCCCAAAGCTGTCACCACAACTTCATTCAGCTCTTGCTCATCCTCTTGCATGGTAACCTGCAACTGTCGCTGTTGACCTACTACGAGTTCCTTTTGCTTAAACCCAAGCAAACTCATCATCAACACATCCTGCGCATCTTTTACAGTGATACGAAAACTACCATCTGCAGCACTGATAACAGTTTGGTTATTGGATTTGTTACGGATGGTCACCCCTGCTAACGAATTGCCTTTACTGTCGCGCACTTGCCCAGTAATAATCATTTCTTGGACTTTCGCTACTGTCGCCTTGCGTTGAATAACGATTGTATTTCCATTTAATACATAAGTCAACTGTTGATTTTCAAAGATTTTATCCAAAATCTCGGTAACTGTTGCATTTTTTAAATTTAACGTAACAGAAGCTGTACCCTCTAATAAACGGGCATTATAGGCAAAATTGTACGTCGACTGTTTCTCGAGTGTGGTCAACACATTGAGCAATGTAGTCTGCTTTTTTACGATCGTAATGCGCTGCGCAAAACTCTCTGCACTAGAAAACTGCAAAAACACAGTAATCATCAAAATCCCAACTAATTTCATAATCAGTATGATTCTATTTGATATGTAAGCGTTCTTCTTACATATTAAAATGTTTTTTTTATACATTTGATATGGGTTATATCGTATTCAATATTTAATAAATTCGATTGTTAGTTGAATCAGGACCCAGCCTTTAATCGGGAGAGTTGTCACCTCTCTCGATTTCTTTCATAACCTAAGCTTATTTCATTGCAGTAACCCTCCTTCCTTGAATCTTGAACCGCACGGATCCTGTGAGTTCTAGACTTTTCAGTAATTCTTGCAGACTTGTTGACTTAGAAAATTTACCTCCAAACTCAACACCATTCATATCTCCGCTGTAATCTACCTCTACATCATACCATTTCGATATCATGGTCATTAGCTCATGGATAGGTGTTTTCCTGAAGATGAAGTATCCGTTTTTCCATGCTACTATAGGGTCAGTATCAACCTGGGCTACTAAAAGCTTTCCATTTTCAGAAATAGCTTGTTGACCGGGCACCAATATCCGCTTGGTATGACCTTGGATTACGCTAACAGACCCCTCCAGCAAAGTGGTATACACCTTAGCCTTGTCCGCATCGGCAGCTATATTAAATTCAGTCCCCAATACCTGTACCTTGGTATCGCCTGCTTTCACCACAAAAGGTTTTTCCTTATTACTTGCGACATCAAAATAAGCTTCCCCTGAAAGCTCCACATCGCGGGTCCCTCCTACAAATTGAGCAGGGAAGCGTAATGTAGAATGGGCATTTAACCAGACGGCTGTCCCATCCGTTAATAACAATTGATAGTTGGCCCCCACGGGAGTGCGGATAGTATGGAATGTATGCTTCGTTGAATTTTTATCAGATAACGCTCCTTCTTTCAACGTATAAACCAGCCGCCCGATACTGTCTCTATGCAACGAAATCCCATCGATATCGTCCAAATCATCTTTTAGCGCTCCTTCGAGATCGACAATTGTACCGTCGGCCAGCTCAAGAGTTGCCTTGTCCTGACCCGGTGGAATTAGGTCTACAGCTTCTGTAACCGCAATAGTCGCTTTCTGCTGACTTAAGTATTTATAGGTGAAAAGAGCTAATGGGAGAAGCAAGGACAATATGATTGCCGCGTACTTATAGATTTTTTTCCATTTATTTATTTGAGGTTTTTGGGTACTAGGTGCAATTCTTTCCTGAACGATTTCCCAGCTTTTGGTCCGATCTGCTCTACCAAAGTCTTGCAGCTTCCTAGAGACCTGTTCGGCATTTGTCAACTCATCAAAAAACAGTTTATTTTCATCCGATGCGTTTACCCAGGTCATCAGGATCTGTTCTTCCGTATCAGTTAACCCTGCTTTCAAATACTTAGCGCACAACTCGCCTATTTCATAATATTCTTCAAATCTATCCATAGCGTCTTATACAGTAAAGACACTTATACAGAAGAAGAGGATAAAGAAATCTTAAAAAAATAAAAAAGACGGAATGGTATCACTGTCTACAGGTTATACAGCGAGAGGACCAATGCGAGGATATCCGGCCGAAGCTTTAGCTTCAACAAGGATGTGGCTTTTTGTTTTTGCTTCTTAAGCGTATTTATCGAGAGGCCTAATTCTTCGGCTATCTCGATATTATTTTTACCTTCAACAAATGCCAACCAAGATAATGTTCTGTATTTCTCGGGCAATGCATTAATCGCGGTATGAATCTCAGACAACATTTCTGCTGTAATTATCGCCTCCATGGTACAACGTGCTAAAGGTTCACCTCCAGTTTGCATGTCTGCAAAATTTGCCACGACCCTTTCATGCCGAATCTGGTTCAAGCTCAAATTTCTTACGGTACTGTATAGGTAATTTTTAATCGCCGGTAAATCTTTAGAAATAGTATCCTTGCTCGTCCAATAGCGCACAAAGGCCTCTTGTACAATATCCTGCGCTTTCTCTACATCAGCTAGCATCTGTAGACTAAAGAATACCAATCTATCATGATATGTATCAAATATCATTTGAAAATCTCGGATCCCAGCATCCACCCTACCTGTAGCACTGCTCATCATATTGGTTTTCTATCTAGGTCTACTGCTAGTAATCGATTTTATTGATTTAAAAAATCACTTTTAGTTACTGCAATTAAAATTAATAAATTTCGGATACATTTCCATATTCTTTTGCTAGATAGCGTGTGCTAAGCTACAGCAATAATAAAAAGTTAATGTTAGGTAAGTATGAATAAATAATTAGCATTTTAGTACCTCAACCAGCTGGCAGACTCGAGTCATACGCCGAGACCAAGAAAAAAACAGCTTTCTACAAGATCAACTATCTCATGAGTAAAGATATTAATACAGGTAAGGCTAAATACTTATAAAAAAAGCTTAACTTGTAATCTAGATGTTTCTTATTGGATTGTGCACGAATGACCATAAACAATACACAAGACTTATTTTTATCAAAAGATATACTTCCTTTATTTGACTACACGCTCAATCCAGATAGCAGGTCGAAACTAGAACAGCTTTTACAACAGCCGCTCTCGTCCGTCGCCGAGATTAAAGATAGACAGGCTATACTCGGACAGATAATTGCTTCCAAGCCGCTATGGAACGAATATGAATATCGTAAAATAGAGTATATCGATACGCATCGGTTTCTGTCTAGCTTTCCGCTAGAGGATCTAACCCAACAGGATTATATACGCTATCTCTTCAAAAAGAGAAAGAGAAATGTCCTATTGGGGGAATACCAGCAATTGATTTATTTCCTGGCGAAAATCGAACAGCAACTAAGGGATAATCTGAATATCAAAGCTTTTCCAAAATATTACCAGGAAGAGATTCGATTCATCCTAAACTATTTGCGCTCATTCCGATCGAAACACTATAAATCAAAGATCGGAAAAGATAAATTTGGCTATAAATCGATCCAAGAGTTAAATGCTATTGTATCTAAAAACCGTAAAAACGGTGATACCCATGCTTTCTTTGAAAAGCTCACGCTTTTAGAAGTTTATATCTCCCTAAGCAAGGGTATTTCGAAACATAAGTTCCACTTTGCTGAAATAGATGACAACCGATCTCAACTGCTTGGATTCTACCACCCGTTGCTACAAGCTCCTATCAAAAACGATATTGAAGTAGAAAATAATGTCGTACTACTGACTGGCGCCAATATGTCTGGAAAATCGACTTTGCTTAAGGCGCTAGGACTGTGCGTCTACCTCAGTCATCTGGGGCTGGCTATCCCTGCTGAAAGTGGTAAAATACCTTTTTATGGCACTATATCTGTGCAGATCAATGACAGTGATGATCTAAAAAATGGATACAGCCACTTTATGAATGAAATCGTCAAACTAAAAGATGTAGTAGTACAGGCTGAATCGGGCAAAAGATGCTTTGCTATCTTTGATGAACTGTTTAAAGGAACCAATCATGAGGATGCTCTGGCGATAAGTATAAAGACAATCCATGGTCTTCAAAAATTTAAATCTTCCACTTTTTTGATTTCGACCCATATCGCCGAACTGAAAAGTGAACTGGCTCAAAATCCGATCTCCGTCTCCCCTTACTATATAGACTGTGAAATAAAAGCTGAAACCCCTATCTTTTCCTATATCCTAAAACCAGGGTGGTCTAATCTTCAAATTGGTCAATTGCTATTCAAAAAAGAAGGCTTGAATGATTTATTAAGTTTTGTCAGAAAAAGTAAATAGTCAAAACAAAACACCTGTACTACGTGTTAATCGATTATCTTTAGGACAATTTGATGTAAAGTTCTATAGATAAGACCAATCCAATTTAACATGAAAAGACTAACTCTTGCATTATGCCTATTGCTGCATATCACCGTATTCGCTCAAAAAAAGCAGCAACCCACCTTGATTAATCGGCTAGTAAGTCTGGAAAAAACGTTTGATCAGATTCTTAAAGACTGGCATATGGCGGGATTTTCCGTAGCAGTAGTGCAAAAAGATAAGGTAATTTATGCCAAAGGTTTTGGGTATAGAGATGTCGAAAAAAAGCTACCTGTAGATGCGAATACATTATTTGCGATAGGCTCATGCAGTAAGGCTTTTACAGGAGCCCTGATCGGACAACTGGTCGATGAGAAGAAGATCGATCTGGATAAACCTGCTATATCTTACTTACCTAACCTCAAATTTTACAACGATCAAATGAACAATCTAGTCACGGTACGGGATATGCTGGCACACACAACAGGGCTACCGAGACATGACTTTTCATGGTACTTCTTCCCTTCGCATTCCAGGGACAGTCTGATCTCACGCATCCAATATCTAGAGCCTAGCAGTCCTATAAGAACTAAATGGCAGTACAATAACTTTATGTACACGGCACTAGGTCATATGGATGAGTACCTAACCAAAAATAGCTGGGAACAGGATGTAAAGCAAAGGATATTCATCCCGCTAGATATGTACCGATCAAATAGCACGCTAGCTGAATGGAAGGCAGACCCCAATGCTGCTGTAGGATATACGGTCAAGAATGATAGTGCTATTAAAAAAATGGATTACTACGACATTGCAGGTATGGGACCTGCAGGCGCAATAAACAGCAGTGCCAATGATATGGCCAACTGGCTAAAAGCCTGGATAAACGATGGCAAATTTGAAGAAAAAGAGGTCATACCAGCTCGCTATAGAAGGGAAGCTATTTCATCTCAAGCTATTGTAAGCCCAGGCGTACCGGGCAAAGAAAAACCGGATCTAATGTTTTCTAACTATGGTTTTGGCTGGGGTATTTCAAGCTATAAAGGTCACTACCGTGTAGAGCATGGGGGTAATATTGACGGTTTTAGTGCGAATACAGTCTTCTTCCCGACCGACAGCCTAGGTATCGTGGTACTGAGCAATCAAAACAACTCCTCGTCTATCCATGCCATCCGAAATATAATTGCCGACGCTGTCTTAGGTCTACCCTCTTTTGATTGGAACGCTGATCTATTAAAGGAGCTAAAAAAAGCTAAATCGGCAAAAGACTCGACAGACGCTGTAGCAGCAGTCGAGACCAACCGTCCTGCGACTCACCCATTAGTAGACTATTCGGGATCTTACCTGAATCCAGGATATGGAACGGTCAAAATCGATTTGATAAGCGACTCCTTATTTGTAACTGGTTCTAAAAAATTCTGGTTAAAACATAATAACTTTAACAGCTTTGACTTGATCTATGTAGACCCTAGCGATGGAATAGACCCGAAGGCTGACGGCACGATGACCGCTCAATTCAACCTGAACACTCGTGGCGAAATCAGCAACCTTAGCATCCCACTAGAAGGTAGTACTAAGCCTATCGATTTTAAACGGCAACTGGGCGAAATAAAGCTTTCTGAAGAAGACCTTCAAAAGTTTGTCGGCGACTACTCCTTGTCCGATATGACTGTAAAACTATTTGTCAAAAACAACAAAACGCTTTATGCACTGGTACCTGGGCAGCCGGAATACGAGCTGCTGGCTGTAGGGAAAGACAAATTTGCGATAAAAGTACTACCTGAATATTATCTACAATTTGCGGCTAACGCACAAGGGCAGGTTATTCAGGTCACATTCATGCAGCCTAACGGAAATTACATCGCAAAAAAAACAAACACAAACAACTGACACAGGAAAACAAAAAACATAAAAATACGGTATTACAAACGTCCCACCTGTGGCATATTGAAAATTAAGATGGTCTAACCTATAAATTGATCCATCACTTTTAGTGACGAACAAACGTCGGTGTCGAAGGTAATCTAGCGATAGTTTTTTAAGTAGATTTTATCTAAATCGATTTTTATTGATATTTTAGACCTCCAGGTGGAGAATCAGATGTTAAAGAAAATGACCGATATAGAATGGGAAGGTGTTTTGGAAGCTGTTATGTCCAAGGACGAAATAGCTTTTAAAAGGATTTTTTTTCACTTTTACGACAACCTCCTGCATTTTTCACTATCTATTACAAAAAATACGGAAGTATCGGAAGATATCGTGTCTGAACTGATGTCAAAAATCTGGACAAATGCAGACAAATTTCAACAAGTATCTAACTTAAAGACCTATTTATTCCAAGCAGTCAAAAACAGTTCTCTCAATTACCTATCCCAACAGAAAACCCGAACACTGTACCAAGCGTCCGAATTGGAAATACGACACCCCTATACGCCGGAACAACTGATGCTAAGTAAGGAGTTTGGCAAACAACTGGAGGAAGTAATAGACAAAATGCCCCCTAAGATGAAAATGGCTTTCACCTTGGTAAAGGATAATTCGCTAACTTACAAGCAGACGGCTGAAATAATGGAAGTCAGTATCAACACGGTCGATCGACATATTCAAATGGCATTAAACCATATTAGAGACTTTCTAAAAAAAATAAACAACTAACAACCAGGCAATTGAAAAAAAACTAAATTTTATATTGGTGATTTTTGTCTCTTGGCTTGTCTTACCTACAAATAGCCAAGAATACACCATGCACGAAGACCATTTTTACGAGCTTGTACATAAATATCTAAAGCAGGAAATTACTCCAGAAGAGCAGTCTCTTTTAGAAAGAAATCTGGAGGAAGATGGACAGCGACGTATCTTATTTGATGTACTAACAACGTCAAGCGTAAAAAAGAGTTCATTAGCCGAGTTACAGTCCAAATTTGACAATATAATATCTTCTGAGAAGAATACACTTTCCACTTCGCGGAGAAAATGGTTAAAATTCCCTATTTATAAAATTTCAATCGCTGCGGCGGCTGTTGTTGGTGCTATTTTTCTATTTATAGTACCCCGACTACAAAACAAATCGGTAGATGCTCCAGCCTTGGCACAGACTATAAACACCAAAAATGCAGAGCGAAAAAAAATTATACTACCAGACAGTACCGAAGTCTGGTTAAATAGTGGAAGTACAATATCTTACCTTCCTTCATTTGGAAAAACAGATCGTGACATAGAATTGGACGGAGAAGCTTTTTTTGATGTAATGCCCAATAAGAATTTGCCCATGATCATAGCTGCAAAAGGAATCAAGGTCAAGGTCGTCGGCACGTCTTTTAACATTAAATCGTATCATGACGAAAACTCCTATGAAGCAAGTCTCGTAGAAGGTAAAATAGAATTGTACGTAAGTGATCAGGATAAATCAAAAGAGCAGGTATATCATCTCGTACCCGGGGAAAAAATAAAGATCCTGGACAATACAGCTTCTTATGCTTCGAACAAACAATCGTTCCCGGAACAAGCAGAATTCCGAGAATATGAAATTCTTAAATCTTCATTCCGTAAAGAAAATCAAGATGAAACACCGTCAGAAATAGCATGGAGGGAAGATAAATTAGCCTTCGATAGTGAAGCATTATCAACGGCCTTATTAAAGATGGAAAAATGGTATGACGCGAAAATAGAATTGCAAAATACAACACTGGCCCAACTTGCCATCTCGGGTACTTTTACAGAAGAAAGTGTAGAGGAGCTACTGAAAGTGTTACAAATGGGAGGGGCTCAATTCAGATACAAAAAAATTAATGAAAAAATTATTATTTACTAACATAAAAATCAATGGTGATGAAGTAAATCCTGATACTAAATAAAGGATACATCAAAGATGTACCCTTTATACATAAGATTAATCAATTAACAAGTACCCCGCCCTGAGAAAGTAAGGTACTTTATTAAAAATCAATCAAATCAAAATTATGAAAATTAATTTACATGCCAACAATGCGCGTGTGCAGATTCCCTTATCTTTAAAGATTCTACTAATGATTAAGTCAATCATTTGCTTATTGTTCATTTTTTCGGCTCCTGTTTTGGCAAATAACTCCATTGCACAAGAACGCGTTACATTGCGCCTTTTTGACAGTGACCTTAAAGGGGTAATCAAGTCGATCGAAAAGCAAACCAAGGTAAAATTCATCTATCTGGACGGCCTCTTACTGGATGGAGAAGTAGGTAATATTAATGTAGCCAACCAGCCTTGGACACAAGTGCTTCTCCCCTTGTTAAACAAAGCAGGGCTATCTCTAAAGAAACTGGAAGATAGCAGAATCGTCATCACACCCATGGAAAGAAAACCTCAAGGACAAACTGTAAAAGGTATCGTCGTTGACAATACAGGAACACCATTATCAGGAGTTTCCATTATTGAGAAAGGATCTAACAACGGAACGAGTACCAACGAGAATGGAAAGTTTGAACTGACTGTAAGTAAAAACGAAACCATACTTATCGTGAGCTATATAGGCTATCAGAATCAGGAAATCACCAGTGCAGGTAAGGAAATGCGTATTGTGATGCAAGAGGACATTTCTTCCTTGGACGAAGTTGTGGTCGTCGGATATGGTACGCAAAGGAAAGCTAATCTGACGGGAGCTGTTTCTTCGGTAGATATGGACAAGGTCCTTGGCGATAGACCTGTAAGCAGTGCTTCTCAAGCACTACAAGGAGCTATGCCAGGTATGCAAGTCACTTTTGGGAGTGGTAGACCAGGGCAAGGAACCGCATTAAATATTAGGGGTGTAACCTCTATTAACGGCGGTGAACCGCTGGTATTGGTAGACAATGTACCGATGAATATCGATGATGTAAATCCAAAAGATATTCAGAACGTAACCATCTTAAAGGACGCTGCTGCTGCTTCCATTTATGGTGCAAGAGCGGCTTATGGTGTAATACTAGTTACCACAAAAAAAGCAGGAAAAAACCAACCGACCCGATTTAACTATTCGAGCAATTTGACCTCGTCTAAGGCAACTACACTGCCAGAGAAAGCAAGTCCTTTACAATTTGTACAGGGCTTGAAAGATTTTGGGA
This sequence comes from Sphingobacterium sp. xlx-96, assembly GCF_011007365.1. Taxonomy (GTDB): domain Bacteria; phylum Bacteroidota; class Bacteroidia; order Sphingobacteriales; family Sphingobacteriaceae; genus Sphingobacterium; species Sphingobacterium luzhongxinii. The sequence goes on from NZ_WFKM01000002.1 coordinate 196,738, forward strand.
ACACGACGAACTGGACGGGGCAAAACGTGGACACTTGGTTAAACTTATTAAAGGAATATGAAGCGGACCCCGCAAAATATCCAGATGGGATCACCACGGTGGGTAATACAAAATATCCATTAAAAACTCATGATCTCTATAATGAGGTATTCACAACGGGCTTTGAACAGCTTCACAACCTATCATTTAGCGGCGGTAGTGAAAAGATAGCCTATCGACTGTCTGGAATGTATGCCGACGAGGATGGGATCATGACAACCAGCAACGATAAATACAAGAGGTACAACCTAAATGCATACGTCACTACGGAACTGGCAAAAAATCTAAATGTAAGTGCCAATATACTCTACAAGAACGATAAACGAACAACTCCGATGAATATGAATGAGATGTTTTATCGTGCGATTACCTTTAGTTCTTACTTAGACCCGGGATATGCGGAGGCTATGGATGGCACGATGATACCTTATGGAACGCCAAACAATTACTTAAAATATGAACAACCCGAACAGGATTATAACGATGACTTGCGTCTTTTTGGTAAAGCTGAATATAACCTCTTAAAAGGACTAAAAGTTACTGCGGAGTACACATTCAACAAAAAGAATGAGAACAACAAGTACTTCCAAACTAAAAACAAGTATATGAACCCGAACAACTACACGGAAGAATACTTGTTCAACAATCAATTCTATAGGAGAAGAAATCGTATAACGAACTATAATGCTGTAAATCTCTATGCCAACTACACACATAGTGTGGGCAATCATAATCTCAAGTATTTATTGGGAACCAACTATGAGAAGAGTCATTTTGAAAGCTTTACCGCAACAAGATATGATATTCTAAGCCCTACGTCGCCATCATTAGGAACCAGTAGTGGTACACAAAACGTGGCAGACTCTTTTGGTCAATATGCGGTATTGGGCTATTTTGGACGTATCAACTATGACTATAAAAACAAATATCTACTTGAAGTAAACGGACGTTTTGATGGATCATCTCGTTTCTTAGAAGGGTCTAGATTTGGATTCTTTCCATCGGTATCTGCGGGATGGAACGTGACCGAAGAAGATTTTATGTCTTCATTTCGTAATTGGGTACCCTTGTTAAAATTAAGAGGATCGTTCGGAGAGATAGGAAATCAGGTCGTGTATAATACGGACAAAACGTTAAATTATTTCCCTGTAAATCCAGAAATGGCAACTACTAATGCAGGATGGATCAATCCAGAGACAGGAATCCGCTACTTGACGATCAACCGCCCAGACTTAGTATCTTCAACTTTTACATGGGAAAAAGTAAGAACATTAAATCTGGGTGCGGATCTAGGATTATTCAACAATAAACTAACGACAAGTTTCGATTGGTTCAGAAGACAAACCATAGGAATGTTATATCCTGGAGCAGATTTACCTGCTGTACTGGGATCAACCCCTCCTTACCAGAATATAACAGATCTAGAGTCTAAAGGTTGGGAATGGGAATTGACCTGGAAAGATAAAATCAATGCCTTTACTTATTCATTTGGTTTCAACTTGTCCGACAACAAAGGAACCATCACAAAAATCAATAACGCAGCAGGTACAATTGGCAGTTATTATAAAGGCTACCAAATGGGCGAGATATGGGGCTATGTGACAGACCGCTACTACACGGTTGATGATTTTGAGCCAGGTTCACTAAAAGCTGATCTTACTGGAGGAAAACTAAAACCTGGTATTCCTTCTTTCAATGGCGTGGCACAAAATCCAGGCGATGTACTATACAAAGATCTAAATGGTGACGGTATTCTATTTTCTGGAAACGGAACTATAAGTAATCCTGGGGACATGCAGATCATCGGTAATAACCGAAGACGCTACCAATTCGGTATTAACGGTAATTTCAGTTACAAGAACATAGACTTATCCATCTTCTTACAGGGTGTAGGAAAAAGAGATCTTTGGATGAGTAATCCTGTTATCTGGCCATTCACCAATGAATTTGCAACACTATATGAACACACTTTGGACTACTGGACTCCTGAAAATCAGGACGCTTATTATGGCCGTGTATATGCTAACGGAGGACTGAACTCCGGAGCAAATCGTCGCGTACAAACCAAATATCTACAAGATGGTTCATATCTGCGGGTTCGTAATGTTACACTGGGATATAATCTAGGAAAAGAGCTGTTAAAAACCAAAAAGATTGAAAACATCCGTCTTTATTTTACAGGAGAGAATCTGTTCTTGTTTGATAAACTTCCTCAGGGGATAGAGGCCGACGCTGAGAATATTAATTCAGGAGGGATCTATCCTTACCTAAAGAAATTCAGTGCTGGTATTAATATTAATTTCTAACCCTTTATTCTTACTACGATGAAAATAATAAAATCATTCTTACATATATCTCTTGCAGCTGCCATCGGTTTTTCAAGCGTGAGCTGCTCTAATCTTTTGGATCTAAGTCCAGAAGGATCATTGGTCGAGAAAACGACATTTACTTCTTATAACAACTTCATTACCTACGCCTGGCAATTTTACGACGTATTTCCGGGGTATTCCAGTAGTGTTCCCGACTCAGAAATAAATGGGGATTTATTTGCCAAGGCAAGCACAAATGCTACATCGGACTGGTTATGGAATCGCGTGGTTACCCCAGGATCGTCGAATGATTATAAAGTGCCCTATGAAAAAATCAGGTCTATTAATATCCTATTGGACAATATTGAAACTTCAACTTTTCTTACCGATGTAGAGAAGAAACATATCAGAAGCTTAGGCTTTTTTTTCAAAGCCTACAATTATATGGATCTGCTTAACAAATATGGTGGTGTCATATGGGTAGAAAATGCTGTTGATGACGGTGATACGGATGTCCTATATGGTACACCTTCATCCAGAGACGAAATCGCTCAAAAAATCGCAGATATGCTCAGCTATGCCGAGCAAAACATAAAAACAAATGGTGACGGCAAAAACACCATAACGAAGGCTGTTGTAAGAGCGCTTATTTCACGATTTGGTTTACGGGAAGGAACTTGGCGTAAATATCATGGCTTAAATGACGCTAACAAGTACCTTCAGCTGTCAATGGATGCATCGAAGGCTTTAGTGACCGAAATTCCGAACCTTCATGCAGACTATGACGAACTGTTCAACAGTGAATCTCTCGCCAATAACCAAGAAGTATTGCTTTACAAGCAATATGAGGTCAATCAAATCACGCATTCCTTATCGTCTCTGGCGAGAAACTCATCCGGACGCTGGGATCTGACCAAAGCTGCTGCAGATCTATACCTTATGAAGGATGGACAAACCCGTTGGACAAGTCCTACATTTGATGGAGATAAAACCCCCAACAGTGAATTTAGAAATCGTGATATTAGGTTATATTATACCGTACCGCCACCATTCAAAGTTACTGTAGCGCATCCAAGCTATGCTTGGGCACATACAGGAGTGGCTACGGATAGAGAGTATATCGACCTCATGAATACCTTATCAGTGGCTACAAGAAAAACACTGCCTACATTAAATTGGCAGGGATTGGTTTTGAGACAGGAGCCTCATTATGCGGATTATACAAATGGACAACCCTTTAATGTGACATTCACCGGATATCGTTTTTACAAATTCAGCAATAAGATCAAAATGCTACAGAATGAAGATGTCAACGATGCGCCAATCTTTAGAATGGGGGAAGTATTTGTCAACTATGCAGAAGCAGCTTATGAACTGGGGCAGATAAGTCAGGATATCATCAATCAGACCGTCAATAAACTTAGGAATCGAGGAAAAGTAGCAGCGCTACAGATAAGCACTATACCGACGGATCCGAGCAGAGATTCAGAGGTAACTCCTTTACTATGGGAAATACGTCGTGAACGCGCGGTAGAGTTAATGGGTGAAGGTTTCCGTTTTGATGATCTGAGAAGATGGAAAAAAATGAACTATGCTGCCAAACAAAAGTTAGGAAGATACTTAACCAAGGGAGTAGATGTACCCCAAGCGGCACCTATACCTATTCTAAATGGCGCTACAGCGGGATACATTGCTTACGAAGGTGAGCCCCCTGCATTTCCCGACTATTACTACTTATACCCTATACCTTCTGCCGAAATCGCAATGAACCCGAAAATACAGCAGAATCCGGAATGGAAATAATAAATGTGAGGCTGTCTAAATGATTAAATCTCATGGAGACAGCCTCTATTACTAACGTAACTTATGAAAATCTTATATATCCTCTTCCTATTAATCGTCTGTTGCATAACACAAACTGATGCACAAACGGCTCCTCCCAATATCATAGTTATATTAGTGGATGATCTCGGATACAAGGATGTAGGATTTATGGGTGGAAATTTTTATCGTACTCCTCATTTGGACGGCTTGGCAAAAGAATCTATCGTGTATGAACAGGCCTATGCCGCCGCCTCCAACTGCGCTCCTAGCCGTGCAAGTATTTTGACTGGTTTATTACCTAATAGACATGGTATATATACTGTAGGCTCTTCAGAAAGGGGCAAAACCGAAGATAGAAAATTAATTCCCATCAAGAATAACAATATACTGGATAACAATCTTCCTACTATAGCTACGCTCTTAAGCAGGAAAGGATACCAAACTGCGGCAATAGGCAAATGGCATCTCAGTGACTCTCCTCTCGACCATGGCTTTTCAAACAGTTTTGGAGGTAACCATAGCGGACATAATAAGTACTTTTCTCCTTATAAAAACACGACAATTCCCGATGGAAAAGCGGGTGAATATTTGACAGACCGAATTACGAACGAAGCCATCGATTATATCGGTCAGCAAAAAGAGACCACTCCTTTCTTTTTGTACCTTTCTTATTACGCGGTGCACACCCCTCTAGAAGCGCCTGATTCGTTGCAAAATCAGTATAAAGGTATAAAAGGAACCGGTGAGCGGGACTATCCTGTTTATGCAGCCATGATCGAATCTTTGGATCATAATATTGGCAAGCTTGTAGCTAAACTCAAACATCAAGGACTACTGGAGAATACCATCCTATGGTTTTGCTCGGACAACGGTGGTATAAATACCATCTCGCCACAACAACCTCTTCGTGCAGGTAAAGGTTCTTACTTTGAAGGTGGAGTTCGAATTCCTTTCTTTATACACTGGCCTAACCAAATTCAGCCATGTCGAGACAGCAGCACCTTAGTCAGTCATCTTGACCTGTTACCGACGATAAAGGAGATTGTAGAAGACAAATCGTCCCTATTACTAGACGGCGAATCATTATGGAACAATATACGCGGAGTAGATGATCTCCAAGATCGAGTTTTGTTCTGGCATTTCCCTATTTATCTTGAAGCCTACAACCCATCAAAGGATGATGGTCGTGATCCGAAATTCAGAACCCGTCCCGGAAGTAGCATAAGATCTAAAAACTGGAAACTCCACCATTACTATGAAGATGATGCATACCTTTTATATAATCTATCATCAGACGTTGGAGAGCGAATAAATAAAGCTTCTGAATACCCTGATATCTTGAAAAAAATGAAGTCAGAATTAAAAAAGAAAATTTTGGATACAAATGCTAAAATTCCAAGTCAACTAAATCCGAACTATAAGAACGAATTATAAAATACTCTTGTTAGCGAAGCACAAAGAACCTTGAGTATTCCATCCCGACTAGTCGGGACAAGATGATGACAGATAAAAAACAGATATACACATATGAAATACCCACGTTTAAAAAACACAAACATCGATGAAAATAATCTGGGTATTCCATATGACAGATAAAAGACAAATTATTAACATATGAAAAAAATAGGATTATTAATGATTGCCGTCTGTCTCTTAACCGGGACGTATGCGCAACAAAAACAACCTAACATTGTATTAATCATGGCTGATGACCTAGGTATTGGAGATTTAGGCTCCTATGGCCAGATTAAAATAAGCACACCTCGGATCGATGAACTGGCAAAAAAGGGAACTAGGTTTACCAATTTTTATGCCGGCACTTCTGTGTGTGCTCCTTCTAGATCGGCCTTAATGACCGGTCAACATACTGGACATACCTTCGTCAGAGGAAATAAAGAAATTGAACCCGAAGGCCAGCAACATCTCGCAGACTCGGTCATAACGATGGCCATGTCATTACAAAAGGCAGGCTACACAACAGGAGCCTTTGGTAAATGGGGACTCGGCATGGTTGGAACCAGTGGAGATCCTAACAAAAAAGGATTTAATGAATTCTATGGTTATAATTGTCAACGACAATCTCATCGGTACTACCCTACCCATCTATGGCACAATAGCAAACGTATCGAACTAGCAGGTAATGATCTTACTAGCAAAGTGCATTATGCGCCGGAACTGATACAGGAGAAAACGTTAGCATTTATTGAAACAAATAAAAACAGACCGTTCTTCTTGTTTGTTCCAACCGTACTGCCTCACGCCGAACTGGTAGGTCCGGACGATGCGTTTTACGAAAAGTACAAGAATACTTTTCCTGAAACTCCACACAAGGGTAACGATTATGGCCCCAAAGCTACGATAGCAGGTTATGCCTCTGTTGAAAAACCTCGGGCTACCTACGCTGCGATGGTAAGTAGAATGGATCATTATGTCGGCCAGATCGTGGACAAACTACGTGAACTTGACCTATTAGATAATACCATAATCATGTTTACAAGCGATAATGGGGCACACCGTGAAGGCGGGGCAGATCCTATGTTCTTTAACAGTACCGCTGGTTTACGTGGGTACAAAAGAGATCTTTATGAAGGGGGAATACGAACACCTTTCATCGTCTCTTGGCCTTCTAAAATAAAGTCGAACAAAACAGCAAATCACCCAGCTGCATTTTGGGATATTATGCCAACAATTGTCGAGTTGAGTGGAAATACGATGGACTCCTATACCGATGGAATTTCCTTCTTGCCAACGTTACTCGGTAACGGTAAACAAAAAAAACACGAATACCTGTACTGGGAATTTCATGAGGACGGCGGAAGACAAGCCGTATTGGTAGACAATTGGAAGCTAATCAAACTAAAAGCGAAAAGTAAGCAACCGGTATTCGAACTTTACAACATTAAAAAAGATCCGAAAGAAAGTCGTAATCTTATCAACCAACACCCCAAAATCACTAAGAAGCTTACTAAGCAGCTAGAAGCAGCGCATAAAGAAAGTGTTGTTTTTCCTTTGTATCAAGGGAACTAAAAAATCATTACAGCAATCTGACTTGGGCTTGGAACTAGAACTCCAGCCCCAAGTCGGATAACATTTTCTCTCTATTATTCATGAAGTACTTTGTCAAACGGAATTGCTCTGTATCTTCATAGTCCACTAGATTAATTCCTTCGGAAGAAACTTCATAAATATCTGCACCTGGGTACGCCATCAAAACCGGTGAATGTGTAGCTATTATAAATTGAGAGTTCTTCTCAACAAGTTGGTTGACGCGTCTCAACATATTCAACTGACTGACCATAGATAAAGCAGACTCTGGCTCATCGAAAATATAGAGTCCCTGACCATAAAGCCGATTTTGCATCAGCGAAAGAAAGCTTTCTCCGTGCGAACGTTCGTGTAGTGACCCGCCATAACTATCCTGTGCTTCATAATCGTCTACAGCGGTTGCTACATTATAAAAACTCTCCGCACGAAGAAAAAAACCGTCTTTATTACGATAAGCTGTACGAATAAGTTGTATATCTTCAAACAGCTCGGAATGCGAACTTTTGGTGTTAAAATTAAAATTGCGACTTCCTCCTTCCGCATTGAATCCTGCATTGATAGCAATCGCCTCCACTAAGGTTGACTTTCCTGCCCCATTTTCACCAATAATAAAAGTCACTTCCTTTCGAAAGCTTAATTCATTCAAAATGGAAATCGATGGAATATTGTAAGGATATGATGTTCGAGATTCCAAAGGCCTGTTGTTACGTACTTTACTGATATAAATCATCTTACTAAATTATAACATTTTAGTTATCGCCTAGACGCCGAACTTAAAAATTAAAAGTAACAACTTAACAACTAAGTAAACTAACAAAAGAGTCTCCAAAGCTAGATCTTTGGAGACTCTTCGTATAGACAACACCTTATAATAACTTCCCTAATAATTTGCCTAATTGATCTCCATGAAGGTTTTTAGCTACGATTTTACCCTGTGGATCGATTAAAAAGTTTTGAGGAATGGCTTGTATACCATACAATCCTACGACCTCATTTTGCCAACCGCTCAGATCACTCACATGATGCCACGGTAAGCCATCCTTTTCAATGGCTTTCACCCAATCTTCCTTCTTGCCCGGACGGTCTAATGACAGTGCTAATATCGTAAAGTTCTTATCTTTGTATTGCTGATAAGCTTTAACTAAATTTGGGTTATCAGCACGACATGGACCACACCAAGATGCCCAAAAGTCTAGCAAAACATACTGCCCTCTGAAATCGGATAGTTTGACAGGTTTACCCTCCAAATCAGGCTGCGAGAAATCAGGAGCCTCCTTACCAACCGCCAGTCGATTGGCGATATCAAGGGCCTTAGCCAATTCTTTGCCCTCCTTGCGTGATTTCAAAGAAGAATCCAACTGTTCAAAAAGCGGAGAAATATGTGCTACGTCGATACTATATCCGGCTATTTCTTTTAATGCCAACAGGCTGAAATAGGATTTCGGATTACTTTTGATATAAGCTTCCTTCGACTGACTTTTCTTATTTTGAACAGCATTGAGCTGCTGCATCACTTCTTTTAAGCCTCCTGGGTCTTTTTCTTTTTGCTGATACAATTCTGAACGCTTAGCATTCAATCTATCCGCTTCTTGATCGTAGCGCTTCATGTAATCTGCATAATGCGCAAATGCCGACTGCAGTGCGCCCCCTTTGATGGTAGCATCTGCTATCTGACTACCAAACTGAACTGTCGTAGCGCCCTGATCTACATATAGGTCAACTTTATCCCAACGACCTACACGGTTCTTGCCAAAAAATGAACCTCCTTCGGGGGCATAATACAGATTGACTAAGGTAGGCTCACTCGCCGTACCTTTATAGATCGGGTTTTTCTGGTTAAACAGCACCGAATCCAACACCAACTGTCTATCCTTAAAATAACGAACAAAAACTTTGGCCTGCTTGTTAACTTGTTCTTGCGCTATTAGCTTGATTTCAAACGGATGCTCTTGGGCGCTAAGGATTCCACCCATTAAACCCAAACAGGCTGTAACTATCGTATAAATATGCTTCATCGTTAAATACTTTTTGCTCTTTCTACCAATGCATCTGCTAATTTGATAATCTTGGATGTCTCTTGTTCGGCTAATGCTCTTGCTGCCTCTGCGGCTTTAACAGCTTCTTTTTTCTTCTTTAAACTGATACAGATATCCGCAAAAGTTCCTTGATTCGAATAGGACGCGGCATCTAATTTTACAGCTTGCTTGGCCAAAACATAACATTGATTCAAAAGTACTTTTGAGGGCTCCTTGTCCTGAACATACTTACCCGCATTACGGCGAGCGATGAAACTTAAACTCTCACCCTGATCTTTAAGAATACCTTTACGCAGTTTATTCGTCAATTGCACAAACTCTTTGTCGGTTCCATGCGCTGTAACCCAATCGATACGAAACATGGCTGCATCGATTTTGCTTTCGACCTCATCGCTTTCTTCAAAATAAGCTACGCCCTGGTCAAACTCTACTTTATTATTGTCCCGTATATACCCATACATGGAAAAGCGCAGCAGCTGCTTGTCTTTTAGATTATACTCTTGCTCTGGAACGCTACTTTTCAAGTATGCCTTATTGGCCAGGAAAAACCTTCCGTATTTATCACTGCCATTCTGCCCCAACTGCTTGATCGCTTCCCAGCCAATCTTGCTACGTAGAAAACTGTCATCAGCAATGTTATCCATTATTTTGCGCGCTTCCTGCACCCGATTTGGCTGTACAGATGCCATTACAGCGATGTAACGCAACAAAAATGCAGGGTCTTGGTCACCTGTAGCAAAACGAGCTTCTAGTGTAGGAATTTGAAAATTCTTGTCTATCGCCTGCTTGCCTTCATTCAGAAACTTTTCAACTTCCATACGGTTTCCTGTACGGTACACCAATGCACCTTCGCTGTCCAAGAACAGATAGGTCGGAAAACTACGGATACCGTACTTTTTAGCAATGTCAATTCCCTCACCGACCTCACAATCAAATTTGGTATTTATAAAGTTGGAATTATAAAAGTCTGCAACTTCTTTCTGATTGAAGACATTGCCCTCCATCCATTTACAAGGTGCACACCAAGAGGTATAGCCATCCAAAAAGATGAGCTTATTTTCCTTTTTGGCTTTCGCTTTGGCTTCCGAAAAACTGAACTTCTGGAAAGCGATATGGTCTTGGGCATGTAGACCTGAAATCCCTATTAGGAGGACTAAGCTAACTATTAATTTTTTCATGATTTTCTGTTTAGTATGTTATTATAATGCTTCTACTTTATCAAGCAGCTCTTGCGCTAATCGTTGTATTTTTGATCCTAGAGGCTCGGCCAGGACTCTTGTTTTCTTGGCCGCAGGAAGCCCCTCTTCTTTATTCTTTAATTGCAGACAGATTTGTGCAAACGTAGACTGAATACTGTATTTTTCAGGTTCCAACTCTACTGCACGCTTGGCCATTAAATATGCTTGCTTTAATACTTCTTCAGAAACTGTGGGCATATTCGTACGAAATCCTGCTGATCTCCTAGCCAAGAAACTTAAATTCTCGGCCTCATCTTTCAACTCCTTATTAAGTGCAGAACGGGTCAATTTCAAATAATCTGCTGTTCGATCGTTACTGAAATAGTATTCGGCCTCTAACATGATACCTTTCTTGTTAAGTTCGCCATTTTTTGATTTCTTGAAATAATCAAGTTTATTCATGAAGGATTGCTCATTATCTCCTCTCATAAGACCATACATAGTACTTGTAATCAAGCGTTTTTTTAACTCATAACGCTCTTCTTCGCTGCTCCAATTACTAAATGCAGCTTGATTGGCCATGTAAAAAGCACCTAACTTGTCGTTCTCATTACGAGCTAACATTTGAATAACCTTCCACCCCAACTCGGTTTTCAGCTCATCATTCGATATTTTATCTGTAATCTCTTTAGCAATCTTTTCTGCTTTCGAACGATCTGTTCTATTTAGAGCGGTATAAAAATTATATAAGAATGGTAAATCGGTCTTACCTGATATGTATTGTGTTGTCAGGTAACTGATTCGTCTTTTTGGATCGAAGGCATTTTTGCCTTCTTCCAAAAACTCTTCCATGGACATCCTACCTCCTGTACGGTGTACAACTTCTCCTTTACTATTCACAAACAGAAAAGTGGGATACGATTGTATTTTGTATTGTTTTGCTAATGCGATACCCTCTCCTTTTTCCATATCAATTTTGATATTTACAAACTGCTCATTAAAGTAATCGGCAACCGGCCCTCCGAAAAACACATTGGCATCCATCCACCGACATGGAGCGCACCAATCGGTATAACAGTCGACAAAGACCAACTTATTATCTGCTCCAGCTGCTTTAAGTGTCTCTTCCCAGGTCTTAGTTTCATTAAATTTAATACCTTCTTGTGCACTCGCACTTAAGGTTACAAAAAGAAAAAATAGGACGCTTAATTTCTTCATATGTGTATTTCTTGATGTTTATCTGTCATATGGAATACTCATTGCTGTTTGTAGTTCGTTGAAACCTTCATATTTCATATGGCAATTTGTTATTTAAAAAAGCGGCTGAAAGTAAGAATAAACTTTTTACAGCTTATTATAATTCAGACGCTTTTCTCTATAGTAATCTGATACGATATTACTCAACAAAACTAATATTTACTTACTTTTTTAATCGGTCTTGTCATAATAAAACCTGTATCATCACTTTTTGCGGCTACGACATTATAACCGTGACTAGCTGCATTATTGTTGAAATTGAATGTATAAAACTTTTTACCGCTTTCATTTATCATCGTAGATGACATCAAAGAAGAACTTGCTGCTACCACCAATTCTAACGGCGTACCATGTATCTTTAAAGCTTTATTTAATTCTATCAAATTCTCATCGATTGATTTCAACTCATCAACCGCAGGCAAGTACCAACCACTGGTCGTACCAGAACTTGCTTTATATTCGTAAGCGTAAATAAATGCACTAGTTGCAGCTGTTAACTTAGTGGTAAATGTGTTGTTCCTTGCCACCAAAGCTTGCGTATTGCTATAGCCATCTGTTTTACTTGGCGTAAAAAATGTGGTACCTACAGCTCCAAACTTCTTTGTTACCCCTTCTAAAGCAATAATTTTCGCTTCTTTGATATTAGAAGGATTTACCCAACATACTACCCCCATTGGTTTGTAATCACTGTCATAAACCAAATCACCAACTTCGTAAAATGCCTTGGGAGCTGCAAGAGAAAATGGAATTGTCAATACTGCTGAAGTGCCGTTGTAAACTGCTTTAAGCTTGATTTCTCCCTTTCTATTGACAGTACTAGCCGCAAAAAAATCATCCGGAGCTTTCACCGTCAGTTTTCCTCCTGTATAACTTACCTGCCAATCTGAAGGAGCCGATTCAATAGTCAATGAAGCTCCTTCTGTATGACGGATCTCTGAAACAAATGTCTGTCCTTCTATGGCATCAAATCGTTTCAATTGAGACGATAAATACAATCCCGAACTACCTACATTTTTTGGGTGCGACTGCATAAACTCCCACATTAAAGGCATAATTGCTGGCCAACTGATATTATGCCCCTCATCAACTATGGAGAACAGCTCAATATCGGTCTTGCCTCCACCCCAAGTTGTCTTCAGATAGGATTTGTAATTGTCTATCTTTAATGTATCGCTCAACACCGCATCGGACGGGAAATAACCTGCAACCAGGTTAGCCCAAATCTTGATATTATCCATTGCCGCCGCATGGCTTACCGTAGCATCTGTAGTACCATTAAAAGCTCTAATCGGCACTGCTCTACTTGGATAGCTTGTGTCTGCTATTTTCATTTGGCCGGCTACAGGTACTGCTGCCGCAAACACTTCCGAACGCTTGTAGGCGAGTACAAATGAGAAAATAGCTCCGCTCGAATGACCACAGGTATATACACGATTAGGATCGATCATAGGACTATGATTTTTAAAATATTCAACCATAGCGTCAACAAATGGTAAATGATATTCCGAATTTTGCCAGTTTACTGCTGAACCTGTGTCCTCACCTGCTGGAAAAACAGCAATAAAATTTTGCTTGATAGCAAGCTGCGATAAAGGGTGTGTAAGCGAGACCGACTGTATAGGGTCTTCTAAAGTACCGTAACTGCCGTGAAAATTGAACACCAATGATATCGGCTTTGTCCTATCTATAGAAACAGGCATAATGTATTTAAACCTCCGTTCAGTTTCAACACCATTATGAGTCACCATCAACTTAACAAGGTTGATACCCGGCTTTAACTCCCCCTCACTACCTCCTGGGGTAGTGCCATCAGTACTATAATCGTCAACGACTACATCTTTTTTATCCTGTGAAAGATACGCACTGGTATCCTTAGTACAAGAGGCAAAAAAGAATATTGCAGCAATTACGAGAGAAAAATATAGTTTTAATTTCATTTTATTTTCCTTTAAATTGATTAAATATTATCTAACTCGGTAACACCTCCATTAGACTTACCATCACGCCAATGCGTTTGGTATTTGATCTTAACATCTACAGGTATTCCAGCTACACCAACATATTTTTCTTTCAATGTCAAGCCTAAGCTTACTTTATCAAGGTTAAAAACCAAGATATCGCCTTTAATCTCATCACCCGCCCCCTCTGTATCAGAACCATACCTTGAAACGCCTAAGATCATTGTTTTCTCTGTACGGGATACGGTCATACTTGTAATCACAGCATTGGCATCATAACCCAATGAACTTAAGGAAATAACAGCATTCCCTTCATTTGGTGAAGTACTTGACATCACTTCTAAAATATTGTATTTGTACAATTTATTCCCCGCAGTATAAAACACATAAGGAGAAGTCTTCATGTTATAAAACTTACTGCTTGCAGTTGCTGTTCCACCACTCACCTCACCTACCAGACTATAGTTATTCCCGTTTTTTCCGATTAAAAGAAATCTAAGCGCTGAAGCTGAATTTTTTAACACCGCAAAGGATGTCCCAGATTGACTCGTAACGGATCCGTATATAAGATCATGCGCTGGGAATGCCTTTATAGCTGTTGTAGGAATGGAATAAACGGATCCATAATTGGAATATGAAAAACGGCCAAACGTCTTATCAAAGAGCATAAAGTTGCCCAAGTCATAACCATGTTGAAATAAGTTATTATCTGGCGTTGGTACCAACTTATCAAAATATCCATAAGCGGAGAAATAACCCGTTGGGCCGTACACACTTTTCTTATTGTAAGAAAAAGAGGGCGACCATACGTTTGGCGCTAATGCTGCAAAGTATAGTGATCCTCCTGAAATCAACTGAAAATAAACCTGATGTTGAAAACCTGTACCATACGCATTGGCCCGCCATATACTTGGCTCCTGATCAAAAAACTCAGGCTTGTATCCTGAAATATCTGGAGGGGGGTAAGAGGCCGTACCTGTGAAGGCCGCGCCCTCTAAATAATCTACAGGATCAGGCTGTAATGTACTCTTATCTATTAAAGCTAATTTATCGTCTGTCAAAACTAGCACTCTTCCATAGCGGTTGACAAATGGTGCATTAGCCGCAGAGGATGCCTCAGCCATGATAAATCCGAGTTTTTGTGGATTCGTACCTAGCGGCTTTTTAAAGCGAGATTCGTAATAATTTATGGCCCAGTTAGCCTTTTTATCTAAGCGTAAATAAGATAACTCTGATTTACCTTTATATTTACTCAGCACCATTATTAAGTTTCCAGCAGTGGATGAAGAAACATTGATATCAAATCGGAAGAATTTCTTCACCCCCGTAATTTTATCGGTAACTATATAACGTGATATTTTATTCCCAGGTAGCATATCTATTTTAATTGCTAACGCAGCGCTGTCAGATAAAATATTGTTATCAATCTCCCATGCATAATGAAACTTGCTTGTATCGCTGTACATCGTACCCTTGACGATAGGTGTAATCTTTAAGCTATCATCAACATCCCTAGAATAGTGTGCTTCTATACCTTCGATGCTAAGTTCATTTATATCGTGATAATCTCCTTCGCCTGTCCCCAAGTCTTTATAACAAGAACTCAAGAAACATCCTGCGAATACGATTAGTAATATATTACGTTTTTTCATTTTTACTGTTTTTGCAATTAATTATTTCCTTGGTTCCAATGAATTAAGATAGATGCGATAACCAGTTTCGTCATCAAATGTAGGTTTCGCATTTAACTCGTTATTTAATCCTTGAAAATAAGATCTTCCTTGGTTATTGTAATCAAAAGGACAGTTTACAGGATCTGTAAAACCTATATTATAACTAATCAGTATTTTCCACTTTTTAGGATGATAAAATCCAATATAGGGGCGGCGTAAACTAGATGACCACCACTTTGGTTCGGAAAGGTAGTTATTGATATAAAGATCCGTTCTTAAGCCTCCCTTCATACCTAAATCGAAATCATCAGTAGCGACCATCTCTAAAGTAAGTCGTTTATCCTCTGGATTATTAAAGCTAGGACTTAAATTTTCACGTATTACAGGTATTTTCAAGGTGTCCTTAAGTCGGTTAGCTCTGAAAGTCTGCGTCATTGAAAAGGACTTATAATGCACTCCCTCTACCGCTGTAGTGGAATCTGTGTTAACCCGTACTTGATAAGTTCTATCTTTATCTAAAGCTATTCCTAAAAACTCAACTACTATACGTGCAGTATCGATTTTCACGTCATCATCAGCCATACCGAAAGAGAATATAGTCTCATCTTCGATAACCATTTTCCGATTAAAATCTAAACTGTAGTATTTAAATTGAATGCGAGCTTTTTCTTTATAAATATTATCAATCTCTTGATCACAAGAGGAAAATCCTATCGCTACCAGCAATATAGAGGCTATGATTGAAAAATGTATTCGTGTCATAATTTCTAATTATTTAAATTTCTATTCCCTGTTTCAATTTCTTTCAATGGCATTGGGAATACGAATATCTTATCACTCGGAGCAATGACACCAATGATACCATTGCTAGTTTGTATTCCTAAATTCAATCGCTTATAGGCATACCAAAGCTGCCCCTCGCCAACAAATTCTCTCTTTGTCTCCTGCATGATATAATCCTGCGTAAGGAAAGACCATGGTGCATTGTTGCGGATACGGTGATTCCGTAAGGTATTCATGTAAGTTTGTGCCTGCTGATCATCTTGCCCTAAATAGGATTCTGCCAAAATAAGATACATTTCTGATAGCTTAATCATAGGCATCTTTGGGAAAAACTTATCCTTATTATCAACATTATACTTAACAAAATTTCCATTACTTGTTGAAAACCACTTGATATAACGAACATCATCGTTGTTTCCTTCAAATATTGGTGACATACTAATAAACGGTAAATACGCAAACCTCGTACTCACATCTGTAATCTCAGGATAATGTAAGGCTATCGTATATTCTGACATTTTCTTGTTCCTCAAAGAGAAAATATGCTCGTCCGAAAACAACATATCAATCTCTTTTTCAGACTTATCTACACTTGAAAAATCTAACAGTCTATACTTTTCAGAATCGACGACTTCGGTAGCATACTTAATAGCACTGGCTTTGTCTCCCCGGGCTAAACTAACACGGGCCAACAATGCTTTTACGCCATAAAGGCTTAAACGTGCGACATACTTGTCCGCTTCATTTTTATTTGCAAACTCGTAAGGCTTAACCCTCGTTATCGGATCTGAAGCCAATAAACTTTCAGCTTCCTTTAAATCATTGACCACGAGCTGCACACATTCCTCTACACTGTAGATGGGAGGTAATGATACGCCAAACTCTAAGTTATAAGGGACACCTTGCGCCTTTGGTGATCGTTTTACATCAGGGCAAAATAGTCGAATTAAATCAAAATGCAGGTAAGCACGTAAGGCATAAGCCTCACCTAAAACTTGATTTTTTTGTTCTGCTGATAAGACTCCTGCATCCTTTTCTGCCCACTTGAGGATATTATTTGCACCACTAATCCCAGAATATAGTGCTTTCCATATTTCCAATATTCGAGATTGTGAACCTGCATCTTCATAATTATAGGTTTTCCACTTCTCATAAGTAGCTGAAACACCATCATAACTATAATATTGAGCAAGAAGATCAATATCCTCCATCGTTAGCTTTTTACCATAAAGACCTGGAGAAGCCATTTTACTATATACTCCAGCCAATGCCTCCTGATAGCCTTGTGGCGTGCTGAACATTTTTTCCTCCGTAACCTTATCTGCTAGTTCTACATCTAGCCACTTATCACAGCCACTAAAGAGAAAAGTACAACATAGTAGAATTAAATATTTTATTTTCATATTCTTAAATTTAGAAAGTCAAGTTAAGTGCTAGAGAAACTGTTTGTGCAAAAGGATAACTTGTTCCTCTTTCCATTTTTACTGTAGAAAAGCGGAAAAGATCATTGGCAGTCACCATAATTTTAGCACGCTCAATCTTCATTCGCTCTATACGTTCCCTTGGTAATTCATAAGAAAATGTTAAGGTCTGCAACCTTAGAAAATCATTTTTCTGTACTAAACGAGTTGTCTGGTAAGGAGGGGTCGTATCATCAATCCTTTTAAACAATGTTACGTCACCAGGTTGTTTCCACCTGTCGTATAATACCCGTTTATCCGCATTATAAAGTGGGTCAGAGCCTTCCACTTTTTGCGCCAGTGTAGAGTTGTAAATTTTAGCCCCGTATTCATAAGCTAAAATGAAATACAAGTTGAAGTTTTTATACAACAAGTTAGACTGAAAGGTACCCATCCAAGTTGGGTTCATATCCCCGACGATAATTTTATCTTTCGGATCGTAAGTATAGGTCAAATCACCATTCAGTTTTTTATAGATCTCATTACCGGTCATCGGGTCGATACCTAAGGACTCTACCACCATAAGTGCACTCTGCGAACGGCCTGCCTCATATACACGCAATGGTTTAGGTCCTGTAACAATCGAATCTTTGGCAGCCTCCAAGTTCATCGCCTCTAAAGCATTGGATAACTTCTTTATCTTATTCTTATTCGTAGCAGCACCTAAGGTGAAATTCCAATTGACTGGATTTTCGCTTCCACGAAGTACATTGAAACGCAAGCGCAAATCCATACCCCTATTTTCCATGGAACCCAGATTTTCGGTATAACTAGAAAATCCTGTAGATGGAGCCACATCAATTGGCAATAATAAATTTTGGGTATTTTTCACATAAGCATCAATGTTCAAAACTACTAGATTTTTTAACATGACTAAATCTGCACCGATGTTATTTTGAACTGTATTTTGCCATTTCAAAGAAGAATTGCCATAACCTAGTAGCTGTGCGCCGTAGTACCCATTATACTCGTAGTCGGCATCGTAAAAATATTTGGTAAGCGCTTGATCTGCTGAGAAATTAACAGATCCTGTACTTCCTATTGAGGCACGTAACTTTAATGTAGCATCACTATTCCACCATTTTTCTCGGTCCATATTCCAGGCTGCACCGGCTGACCAAAATGGCGCAAAACGTGAGTTTTTACCAAAACGGCTCGAACCATCCGTACGGAAGGATAAATCCACAAAATAACGATTCTCATATCCAATATTAGCATTACCAAAGAAACCGATCATTTTAGACTTATCGAAGTAACCATTAGGCCTAGAGTTTTCCTTAAACTTCTGTGCATATTGGATAAAGTTCATATTATCACTCAAAAAACCTGTCGCTGTGTATCCTTCTCCAATTCCTGATGTTGTTACCGTATTAGCACCAACACCAATATTCGTAGTTATTTTCTCTAAAAAAACTTTGTTGTAAGAAGCTGTAACGGTACCATCAAAATCCAAATCGTCTTGATCATACATATAATAACTTCCTTTTTTGCTAGAATCGGTCTCTTTATCGAAAGATGAAGATAATGGAGAAATATATTTCTCATTTTTTGTAAGCTTCTTCGTTAATGACGCACGCCCTGTAACTCGAAAGCTGTTATTAATACGCCAATCGATATTAAAATTATCTTGGATTTCGGTGTATTTATTGTAATCTATATTAGGTAAACTTGCGTCTACCAAAGGGTTTATCGCATTATTAAATCCGTAAGAACGGATCATCTGCCCCGTCTCTGCATCAAAAACCCGTTCAATGGGATTTAATCTTGCATATGCACTAAATGATCCATAGGGCGAATTATAGCCTTTGACATTATTCACTGTCACATCATTACGAATCAAAAAACCTGATTTCGGATAGTAATTGAAACTCACATTGATACCATACCGATCACGTCCTGATTCTTTCATTACCCCTTTATCTTTATCATAGTTTAAGTTAACACCGTATCTGAATGTACGATCTCCCCCTTCCACAAAAGCAGTGTATCGCTGATTGACAGAGGTGGTTAATGGCTTGGACAACCAATAGGTATCCACTCCGCGAGCAACTTCTGCCAAGCGCTCATTATAGAGGAGCTCTTTGCGAATTTGTTCTTCTCGTCCATTACCTCTATACACCCCTCCTAAGACCTCATATTGTAACTTTTCCGATGAATTCATCAGATTATAATCCCGCAAATCTGGTACTGATACGTTGGTCGTACTATTGAAAGTAATTCGTACATCCCCTTCTTTAGGTGGAATGGTTGTAATTAAAATTACTCCATTTGCGCCTCTAGAACCGTATAGAGAAGTTGCAGAGGCATCTCGCAATATCACGAAGGACTCAATACGGTTCATATCTAAATCGTAGATACGAGTTGGTGACACTTCAATACCATCTAAAAGGTACAGTGGACCATTGGGATTGCTTCTCGCATCGTCTGCACTGGAACGTAAGTCAAATCCATTCTCGCCTCGAACGGTTATCTCCGGTACTCTATTCGGATCGGATCCAAATTCTAAATTTGGTGCTACACGAATCGATGGGTCAAATGCATTTAATGCCTGCATCAAGTTCAATGATCCTACTTTTTTCAAATCTTCACCTGATACTACAACCTGTGATCCCGTAGCACTTTCTTTAGTACGATTAAAATAACCAGTAGAAACCGTCACTTCGTCAATGTTGCTGGAAGATTTCAACACGATAGTCATCTCCTTTTTGGCCTTGACTGTCTGCTTTTCATAACCAACAAATGAAACGATTAAATTAATCCCTTCTTTAGGTACCTTAAGTTCGAATTCACCATTATTGCCACAAGTGCAGCCAAGCTTCTGCCCTTCGACTTGCACAGTCGCTCCAACCAGGGGTTTCCCTGCTTCATTGGTAATTTTTCCTTTGATAATAACACCATCTTGAACTTCTACATTAAGTACAGTAGAATGATCTTTTTCTTTTGGCAACAGGACAATCGTCTTTTCTTCAATCTTATAGGTCAACCCCTTGGATTCGAGAATCTCTTCTATGGCTTTGGACAAAGGGGCCTTATTTAAGTCGATAGAAATACTGCTTTCGACATCCAGCATTCTCGAATTATAAAGGAATCCATAGCCTGTCTGCTTGGTTATGGTGCGTAGTGCATCCTTTATTTTTACACGTTGTCCCTTCAATGTGACCTGTTGTGAATAGACAGCGGCACTGAGATGTAACAACGGAACAAGCGTTAAAACTCCAGTTAATTTCATAATTCTCCAGATTTTTTGCGTCCTCAGTCGATGAGTTTCCGATGAGTCGATCGGAGAGGACAAATTAATACGGCATAGCCACCTTGCAAAAGGTGCTTTTTTATCCGAGTAGATTTGCATACTTTTGGTTAAGAGTTAGTTAATAAACAGTGTAAAATGGATAGAGGCTAGCTCTAATATCAGTCCCGATGGCCGTCGGGACTTTTTAATTTCTTGTCGTCTTGTAAATCGTTATATCACATAGGCATTTTCTTCATTTCTTAGGTTTTAAAATATATTGTTGTTAGTTTTTATTGCTTTTTAATCGAGAGACGATTACTTTTCTTCCTTTGATATCAAAATGTAATTGTTGAGATACGCTCAGTATTTTTAATACCTGTTCGATATTCTCCTTTTTGGGTACCATACCGTCAAATACACAATCGCTATAGTCAGCTTTTTCGAAAGCGATATCGATATCGTACCATCTCGAAAGGGTCTGCATGATCTCCGTAATAGTATTATTGTCAAAACTGAACATTCCTTCTTTCCAAGCTAAAAGATTTTCCATACCCACGATCTTTTCAACATTTAACCCACCTTTATTTTCGTCCCATACGGACATCTCTCCCGGACGTAAGAAAATCTGTCGCCCTCCTGCTGTAACTGCCACACGCCCCTCTAATAGACTGGTCTGTACTCCTCCACGCTCGGGATAAGCATTCACGTTAAAATGTGTCCCCAGTACCTTGATCGTCTGCTTTCTGGTCTGAACTATAAATGGTTGCTCTTCCCGTTTAGCGACTTCAAAGTAGGCTTCTCCCGTGATATCGACCTCTCTCGTATTAGGTTTAAACTGTGTAGGAAAAGTGATTGAAGACTCTGCATTAAGCCAGACTTTGGTACCATCGGCCAATACAACGGCAAACTGTCCTCCTTTTGGTGTACGCACTGTACGTATTTCTCCTTTGTCCTGTGTTGGCAAGTTCGCCGTACTGAAAGTCAACATTCCGCTGGAATCTTTAAATACCAAGCTTTCTTTACCTTCAATATCGGTACTGCTATCTAGGGCAATGATACTGCCATCTTGGAGTACCAATGTCGCTTTATCTTCGCCCGGTAGTATAGCGAGCTGCTCCTCGGACATCTCTAAAATGTCATTGTTATTCATCCATAAGTAGCTACCCCATAATCCAACAAGCAGAAGTACAGCGGCAGCCCCCCAACTCCAATATAAACGGCGAACTTTTTGTCGTGGCAGTTGAATACGATCGTGTAACGCCAATGAAACTCTTGCAAGAATAGCTCGTTGATCACTCGTCACTTCTAACTCCCGTTCTTCTCTCAGTTCGTCCAAAATAAGATCACGCAACTGTCCTGAATCACTTTCTTCTTGAAAATAATCCAACAATTGTAAAAGCTCACGAGCAGACGCCTGTCCGCTGAGGTATTTTGAAAATAACTCTTTTATATTCGTTTCTAGTTTCAACTGATTAGGTCCTTTTATAAGCTTATACGGAGAAGTATTAAAAAGTACCTATTGTAATTTTACTTTTTTTTCGGAAAAGTAAAAAACTACTTGAGGAAATTAAATAGGGCGACCGTGATCCAAAAAAACAGGAAAGGAAACTCTTTCTTTAAAATGGCATTTGCCTTGGTCAGGTGATTATTTATCGTTGATTTACTGATTCCTAAAAGTGCACTGATCTCAGCGTAGCTTTTTCCTTCCAACTTGAAAAGAATGTATACCTGTTTACACTGTGGTGGCAGCTTTTCTATCGAACTCATCAGACGTTCTTCGGTCTGTTTAAACACCATATCCTCTTCGATATGGCCGTAGAACTCCGAGTAGGTTTTCACGAATTCAGCTCGATAGCGCTCATCTAAACTCTGCTTTCTAAAATAGTCATAAACAAGATTTTGAGCGATCGTAAATAGGTATCCTTTAAAAGATTGGTCAATATCTATCTGCGATTTTTTGTCCCAGACCCGAAGAAAAAGATCTTGTAGAAGTTCTTCGGCGGTATCCTCATGGCCCAAAAGACGTATCAACCGGCCTAAAATACGTGGGCTGTATTCCGTATAGAGTGCATCGAAAGCAGCATAATTTCCTTTCTTCAAAAGCACTAGCTGCTCCCGTTCCTCCAAATCACTACTAAAACTATTCCTGCTGAACATATTTATGTATATCCACTAACTGACCTCTTCTACCACCTTTCTCCGGCCCAACCAATTGGGAGTCAAATATAAATTATATTCAAAAACAATGCAAGTACGATTATCGGCTAGGTTAACTCCTTTTCGTAAAAACGTTATTATCTTTTAATCAGCCGTTCGGAAAATTGTTCTACGCGCTCTAAACTAAGTTGTTGCATCAATTGATACAGTTGTGCTTTGAAAAGATTAATGGTATGTCTCCCTCCCTCATCGCCTAATGCCCCCACACCGTACATAAATGGCCTACCCATAAAATTAAAGGCTGATCCTACAGCGTGCGCTCTCGCTAGATCTACGCCCGAACGAATACCTCCATCGAGCATAATCGTCATACGGTCACGGTAACGCTCATTACTGGTCAATCGCATCAAGGAGTGTAACGAAGACTCTGCTGCATCCAGCTGCCTACCACCATGGTTGGATACGATAACGCCATCCACACCGATATGTAACGCATCTTCCATATCTTGTTCCGTAGCTATTCCTTTCAGGACCAATGGCCCCTTCCAGATATCGCGGATAGCTTTGATTTTCTCGACAGTCACCTTACCGGTAAATGTACGGTTCATAAACTGTCCCAACTGTGCCAGATCCAAACCTTTCTCCATATAAGGTTTTAAAGTCGCAAACGATGGAATACCAGCGCGTAACGTATTGATGCCCCAGGTCGGACAACGCATGGCTTGTAAGATGGTGGATGGGTTGAGTTTTGGAGGCATGGAAAGTCCGCTTTTGATTTCCCTATAGCGCAGCCCGAAGGAAGGCACATCTACCAAAACTACCAGTACGGGGCATTCTACATCTTTCAGTCGCCTTAAAATATCGTCACGAAGACGATCTTCGGTCGGGTGATACAGCTGAAACCAGGCTTTACCGTTTGATACCTCGGCAATCCGTTCGATGCTGGCTGTCGACACCGTACTTAAGGTATAAGGAATATCTTGCTCCGCGGCCGCCCGTGCCAATATTTCAGGAGCGTTGGGCCACATTAATCCTTGAAGTCCTATTGGGGATATCCCGAAAGGTGCACTATATTTTCTCCCAAAAAGCTCCACCGACATATCGATCTTGCCTACTTCCTGCAGATAGCGGGGCTGGAGTAAAATATCATCAAAGTCGTTCTCGTTGCGTAGCAGATTGAGTTCTTCATTGCATCCGCCTTCTAAATAATCGAATGCAAACTTGGGTATGCGGGACTTGGCTTTTTTCTTCAAGTCCCCTATAGATGGGTATTTGGAATTATACAACATGTTGGGTTAGTCTCTATCGTAAAAAATAAAATTACGCTCATTTTGGGATTCCCGATAACAGAATATTACCCGATCAATACGTATTATTAACATAAAAAAGGAAGAGGAGCTTGAAAAAGCTCCTCTTCCTACTCCTTATCCTTCTACCTGTTCGATATTGAAGCCGGCATCCTTGACGACCTGGATGATATCTTCGACAGAGCTTCCCGCTGAGTTAACCGTAAGAATCTTATCCCGATTGGCGATATCTACTTCCCAGGAGTCGACACCTTCGGCTTTGTCTAAATGCGGAGTTACCTTTGTAACGCAGCCACCACAGTTGATATTTGTCTTGAATTGAAATTTTTGAGTTTCCATATTATACTTATTTATTGTTATTAAAATCTATTCTTATTTCTTGAGTTTTAGTCTTAAGCTATTACTGACGACACTGACACTGCTTAGCGCCATGGCTGCTCCAGCGATCATCGGATTCAACAGGAATCCATTGATCGGAAACAGTAGCCCCGCTGCTAATGGAATCCCGATTAAGTTATAGATAAAGGCCCAAAACAGGTTTTGCTTGATCGTAGCTACGGTCTGTTTGGATATCTTTATGGCTTGTGGGATCTTCAACAGGTCGGACGAGATAATTGTCATTTTAGCCACATCCATTGCGATATCTGACCCTTTGCCCATGGCAATACTCACATCGGCAGTAGCCAATGCACTACTGTCATTGATACCGTCGCCGACCATCGCTACGACATACCCCTTGGCCTGTAGCTCCTTGACGAACTCCGCTTTCTGGTGGGGCAATACCTCTGCTTTATAATCCTTAATACCGGTTTGTCTGGCAATCGCCCCAGCCGTAGCATTGTTGTCACCGGTCATCATATATACTTCGATTCCTTTGCTCTGTAATTCCTTTATCGCTTTTTTCGACGTGTCCTTGACCTTATCGGCTATAGCCATAATACCAAGTACTTCACGATCAGAAGCAAACCATATTACCGTCCGGGCCATATCTGCCCAAGACGTCGCCATTTCGACGATTTCTTCGGGAACAGCTATTTTGTACTCGGCCAGAAGGCTTGGGTTACCAACTAGATAAATCTCTCCATCCAATGTAGCCTGTACTCCTTTACCAGTAATACTTTCAAAACCATCTAACCTTAAGGATGTATATCCTTCCAAGTGTTGGACCACAGCATCAGCAAGCGGGTGTTCGGACTGCCGCTCGATGGAAAACAGGATCTGCTTAATCCGTGTTTCATTCACCTTCCAGTATTCTGCCACAACTTTTGGTTTTCCTTCAGTAATCGTACCGGTCTTGTCCAAGACGACAGCCGTAATATTCTTGGAAAGCTGTAAACTCTCCGCATCCTTAATTAATATCCCACTTTCTGCAGCTTTACCTACACCGACCATGATCGCTGTTGGAGTAGCTAGTCCCAGTGCACATG
Organism: Sphingobacterium sp. xlx-96; assembly: GCF_011007365.1. GTDB lineage: Bacteria > Bacteroidota > Bacteroidia > Sphingobacteriales > Sphingobacteriaceae > Sphingobacterium > Sphingobacterium luzhongxinii. Next base: position 222,420 of record NZ_WFKM01000002.1, read on the forward strand.
GACAGGCGATAACCAATACTGTGACAGCAGATATCAGCCCCATCACCCAAGCATGCTCTCCACCAAGTAAAGCCCAAAGGATAGCGGTGATAATAGCAATACCCATCACGATAGGTACAAATACAGCAGCAATCTTATCGACTAGCTTCTGCACTGGGGCTTTAGAACCCTGTGCGTTCTGTACCATACGAATGATCTGCGCTAGCATGGTATCTTTGCCGACCTTTTCAGCACGGAATTGAAAACTACCTTTTTGATTGATCGTACCGGCATAGACCGACTCCCCTTCTTTCTTCTCGACGGGTACCGGCTCACCGCTGAGCATACTCTCGTCGACAAAGGAACTGCCCGACGTGACTTTGCCATCTACGGCGATCTTTTCTCCTGGTTTAACCAAGACCGTATCGCCAATCATGAGCTGCTCAATAGGAACGACTTGTTCCTCTCCGTTGGGTAATATCACCAATACGGTTTTGGGCTGTAACCCCATCAACTTCTTGATGGCGGTCGAGGTATTGCCTTTGGCTTTTTCTTCTAAAAGACGTCCCAATAAGATGAATGCAATAATAACAGCAGCAGCCTCAAAATAGACATGCGCCTCGATGCCTCGTGCCATTAGGTAGTCCTTCGCCAGCATATTGAATATACTAAACAAATACGCGATACCTGTACTCAACGCAACAAGAGTATCCATGTTTGCCTTTTTATGCTGAAGCTGCTTCCAGGCGTTGATAAAGAAATCTTTTCCAAACCAAAGAACTACAGGGGTGGAAAACACCAGCATGATCTCATTGCCATAGGGCATATGCATGAAGAACATCCCGATGATCACTACAGGCAAAGACAATACTATCGATCCAATTGTTTTTGTCTTTAAGCCCTTGTATTTCTTTTCATGGAGTTCTTCTAAAATTTCTTGTTGCTTCTCCTCAGCCTCGACTAATATATCAAAACCAATATCCTGTAATGCCTTCTGTAATTTGGTGGGGTCAGACTTACCTTGTTCAAAATTTACTGTGACAGTTGCTGTCGCAAAGTTAACGGATGCATCTATAATTCCTTCTACCGTCTGGGCCATGCTTTCGACACTCGAAGCACAACTGGCACAACTCATGTGCAGCACGGGGTACGATTTTTTTATTTGTGTGGATTGTCCAACTTGCATAACAATATTTCTATTTAGTATTACAAAGTTGAGCAATTATGCCTCATTCCTATTATAGGATTTGGAAAATGTGTTATAGAATTACGGGGATTAGCTAGTCCTGCTCACCAAATCTAGCAGATCCTGCTTGGACAAGGTATCAAACCAGTTATTATCGGCCGTAATCAAATCTCCTGCAAGCTGTTGTTTACGCTGTTGCAGATCAACGATTTTCTCTTCGATCGTATTGGTACAAATAAGACGTATTGCTGTAACCTTCTTTTCTTGCCCGATACGGTAGCTCCGGTCTATAGCCTGGCGTTCGACAGCAGGGTTCCACCAAGGGTCGACCAGATATACATAATCAGCTCCGGTGAGATTGAGTCCTACGCCTCCTGCCTTTAGACTGATCAGAAATACCCTGACCGAATTATTCTGTTGAAAATCATCCACAATAGATTTCCGATCGAGCGTCTGTCCCGTAAGGTACGTATAGGAGATTTGTTCTTTATCCAACCTGTTTTTAATCAACTCGAGCATACCTACGAACTGTGAAAATACCAATATTTTATGCTCCCGCATTTTATTATGGATCTGTTCGACAAGTATATCAATCTTAACGCTATGCGCCTTGGGATGTCCCTCCTGTAGCAATGCCGGAGAATTGCAGATCTGCCGCAGACGGGTCAGAAACGCTAAAATATGGAGTCGGTCCTTTTCCAATAGATCTTGGTTGGTTTTTGTGAGGTAGCTTCGGATTTCTTCTTCGTAGCTCGTATACACAGTACGTTGGGCATTTCCCATCTCACAATAGATAATCGATTCTGTCTTATCGGGCAATTCTTGGGCCACTTGTTTCTTGGTACGTCGGAGCATAAAGGGTTTGATACGTTGCTCCAATTCGACTGTCCGCCGTTGAAAATCAAACTGATCAATGGGAATAGCATAGGTATCTTTGAAAAACTGCTTGTTTCCCAATAGACCAGGGCAAGCAAAAGAAAATAACCCAAAGATATCGAAGGTACTATTTTCGACAGGTGTACCCGTCAATACTATTCTATTGGTCGACCGCAACAAGCAAACTGTTTTATATCGTTCAGAATTGGGATTTTTGATCAACTGTGCTTCGTCTAGTATAACATAGTGAAAAGCTTTCTTCTTGAACAAGTGAATATCGGAAGAAAGAACACCATAACTTACCAAGACAACATCGTAAGTATCGAAGTGCTGTACCATACGCTGCCGTGATCCCCCCGAATAACAACCTACCCGAAGTTCTGGTGCAAATCGCGCGATTTCGTCTTGCCAGTTGAACAGCAGGGAGGTCGGTACTACGACAAGATGGGGCTGTGGCCCATATTTATCTTTGAGATATAGTAAAAAAGTAATTACCTGTACCGTCTTACCCAGTCCCATATCATCGGCGAGACAGCCTCCAAAACCAAAACGATCTAAGAAGCAAAGCCAATCAAACCCACGATGTTGATACCCACGTAATGTCGCTTTAAGCCCTATCGGTATAGGAGTTACAGGTATTTCATTCGCATTCAAAAAATTATCTTGAAAAGAGCGCAGCTCTTCTCTTGTTTCTAAAGCTAATACTTCCTGTTCGAAAAGTGCGGCTACTTCGGAAAATCGCACCTTAGGAATATGCAATAATTCCTTCTCGATATGCCCAAGGCTAAAATAGGGACTTATCCTCGCTATCCATTCATCGGGTAGTAGGCCACGCGTACCGTCGCCCAGCTCGACAAATTTGCTTTTATTTTTGAATGCTCGCTGTAAATGCCGAAGTTGGACTACCTGCCCTCCGAAATCTATTTTTAAATGGACATTAAACCAGTTTTTACCGCTATTGACCTTGATATCAACCTTACCTTGATAAGGATTGATCCGCGGTCCGCCAAGTTCACTAAATCCAAGAATAGTTATCCCTTCCTGTTGCCAATATCCGAAAGCTGAAAGAAACCAACTTTCGTCAAAAAATTTATCTTTATAGAGATAGAAGTATGTCGGATCCTGTAGCTGCTCTTCGAAATCGGGATGCTGTAGCAAGACCGATGCTGTAAATTGTTCTTCAAACGCTGTATCACGATTGATTTTAAAACGCCGGCCAATCTCGTCGGTACCATACAGTTGCTTACGGGAATATACAGCGACCTCTGTATCTCCATAACGAACTACAGGGGTGATAGATACGAACAAACCTTCTTTTTGGAGGTAGATTATTTTTTGGAGTTCATAATCAGGCTGTGTTGTCAGCTCTTCTGCTACTTTATAGATATAATTATAAGCTATCTGTACGTACTCCTCAATAGGATCCAAAAACTGAGCAGTAAAGGTTTCATACTTACTGGTATGAATAAGCAATGTATCACCATGCTCTTTTAAAAAGCGTAGCACACGTAACAGATCTTGGTCTGAGACATAAATATATTGATCTTTAAAAAATATAAAACAAGCATTCTTCAATACCAGCTGCGACATGGGCAAATCTACCCCTAGGATGGTAAGTACACTTTTAATCTCATAGTAAGATTCGCGCTGTAAAATAGATAAGTGCAACTCAGGCCTAGCAGCGGTTAGTTTCACAGGAAACAAACTTTTTGCAGATATGGTGTCAGATCTGGACCTGTCATGATAGTATACCGGTAGATCCAAGGGATTCGACGCAATGACTTTCAAGGCCAACGTTTCGATTTCATTACTTCCGCCTTCGAATCGACTCTGCAAACTGAGCATTGCCGTCAGGAACTTAAGATAAGCGACGTCACTCTCTGCAAGAATCTGTCTAGTCAAGTCGACAGCCGTAATGGGGCTTCTCAATTTTCCGTGTTGCGAAAAAGAAACCTCATACAGTAAAAACTGCATCTGATCGTAAAACCGATGTTTACTCAAGACTAACACCCAATTCTTACTATCCGCTGAAAATGAGGCAACATCTCGTTTAGACTTGGTGCGGGCAAAATTATTTTTCTTGTAAAATGTCCTATCTATACGAAGTAAGCCTCTCTCTTTTGGATAAACATTGGTTTTGCCGGCTTCATACTGCAAATAAAAAAAGGCATCCATCTCTTTTTCTTTATCTAAGCCATAATCCCTTGCCAAATACCGGAAACAACTGTCCCGTAGTCGTGAATCAAAGAATATCCGGTAATCCTCCTGTCTCAATACGGCATCGATAACCTCGAGCTGATGAATGCACAATTTATCAGAAATAGAAGTACAGGTACAGGTTAATGTCAAAGTGTATTCCTCTTGAAGTACCCCTACTGTTGGAGGAGTCGTATCCACAGATTCTCTTGTAAACAAGCCTTCATTCAGATCGATATGCAAAGGATAAATGGTGGCATACCGGTCTAGATCTAGCCCCGTGCTACCTGCAGCCAAATATCGCATCAGATCGTATACGGAACAGGACGATAAAATTATATGTTGTAAGACTACGGTATGTTTTTCTTGCATGTGTACGGATCCTGCTTTTGGTTTTTAAAGATAGGAATACGAGCGCATACGACATGTATTAAGTTGCGCAAAAAAAGTTTTCTAAAAAAGCTGCTCCTATTACAAAAAAACTAAACGGAATGCGAAAGGTATGGTTTCATGTATTTTTCGATCAGGAATGCTGCCGACCATGGCTACAAAATTTTCTAAAACTGCTGGATCCTTCCTATGAAATATCCATGTAACAGAAAAGCATAAGCACCGCTGAAACCAACCGATCTTTTGAGCTCATCGGAGATAATCTAGATATTCCATGTGGCTTTTACAAAAACAAATCACACACATATGAAATATATACATTTAGCAGAACTGTACAAACACCAATGACCGCGAAGCGGAATGCACGCCAGTTAATACATAATGCATCATATACTTTGGATCTGTCCGCTTGTGGATGACAATTGAAAACCAAACCGAGCTTGCGAGTTCACGAAGTAATTAAACACATATCAAATAAAAAGTCCAACATATATTAAGTCAGGATACATGCTATATGTACGAAATCACGAAATCTAACAGGCTGATCGAATCACAAGACTCCCCCTCCCCGCTATATTTTCAAAAGACAACCTGTGTGAACAAAATCTTTGAAAGATTTTAAAGCTAACTATTTAGAGTTCAAAATATTCTTTATATCTTTGCAGACTTTAAAAAATTAATTTTTACAAATTAAAAAACAAAAAAAGGTAAATGCCTACTATTCAACAATTAGTTAGAAAAGGTAGAGTAGCTCTGGTAGACAAGAGTAAGTCGCCAGCGTTGGACTCATGTCCACAGCGAAGAGGTGTATGTACACGTGTATATACTACTACCCCTAAAAAACCAAACTCAGCAATGCGTAAAGTAGCTCGTGTACGTTTAACAAACGGTAAAGAGGTTAACGCTTACATCCCTGGAGAAGGTCACAACTTACAAGAGCACTCGATCGTATTGATTCGTGGTGGTCGTGTTAAGGATTTACCAGGTGTACGTTACCACATCATCCGTGGTGCATTAGATACTTCAGGTGTAGCAGGTCGTAACCAACGTCGTTCTAAGTATGGAACTAAGCGTCCTAAACCAGGACAAGCAGCTGCAGCTCCAGCAAAAGGCAAAAAGAAATAATTAAACGGAGGAAAGAAAAATGAGAAAATCAAAACCAAAAAAGAGAATCATTTTACCTGATCCAAAGTTTAACGACGTTCAGGTAACACGTTTTGTAAACAATATGATGTTTGACGGTAAAAAATCTATCGCTTACTCTATTTTTTACGATGCAGTAGAATTAGTAGAACAAAAAACACAAGAGAACGGGTTGGAAGCTTGGAAAAAAGCTTTAAACAACGTAATGCCTGCAGTAGAGGTTAAATCTCGTCGTGTTGGTGGTGCCAACTTCCAAGTTCCTATGGAAGTACGTCCAGAGCGTAAAATCGCTTTAGGAATGAAATGGTTAATTTCTTACGCTCGCAAACGCGGAGAGAAAACTATGTTCGAAAAATTAGCAGGAGAGATCATTTCAGCTTCTAAAGGTGAAGGTGCTGCTGTTAAGAAGAAAGAAGATACGCACAAAATGGCTGAGGCTAACAAAGCGTTCTCACACTTCAGATTCTAATTTTGAAAACGACAAAACAAATATGATTACACCGATCTTTGATAATAGACTTAAATCGTTATCGAGATCGGTGTACTTATTTAAACTGTTAAAATTAAACAGCCTTCCAAGGCAAACTGCAAAAATAAAATGGCAAAAGATTTAAAATTAGTTAGAAATATTGGTATCGCTGCTCACATCGATGCTGGTAAAACTACCACGACAGAGCGTATCTTATTCTACTCTGGTGTAAACCACAAATTGGGAGAGACACACGAGGGTTCGGCTACGACTGACTGGATGGCACAAGAGCAAGAGCGTGGTATCACGATCACCTCTGCAGCTGTAACTGTATTCTGGAACTACCGTAATCAAAAATATCAAGTAAACGTAATCGATACTCCTGGACACGTGGATTTCACGGTTGAGGTAAACCGTTCATTGCGTGTACTAGACGGATTAGTTTTCTTGTTCTCTGCTGTTGATGGTGTTGAGCCTCAATCAGAGACCAACTGGAGATTAGCGGATGGCTACAAAGTACCTCGTATTGGATTCGTAAACAAAATGGACCGTTCAGGTGCTGATTTCTTAAAAGTTGTTGGCCAAGTAAAATCCATGTTAGGATCTAATGCTGTTGCTTTACAATTACCAATCGGAGCTGAAGATGATTTCGAAGGTGTAGTTGACTTAATCAACAACCGCGGTATGGTGTGGAATGAAGCTGATAAAGGTATGACCTTTACAGAAGTTCCAATCCCTGCAGACATGTTGGATGAAGTAGCTGAGTACCGTGAGAAGTTATTAGAAGCAGTAGCTTCTTATGACGAGTCTTTGATGGAGAAATTCTTCGAAGATCCAAACTCATTGACTGAGCGTGAGATCTTGAACGCTTTACGTGCAGCAGTATTGGATAACGCGATCGTACCTATGGTATGTGGTTCATCTTTCAAAAACAAAGGTGTACAAACCATGCTTGACCTAGTAATGGAGTTATTGCCTTCACCTCTTGATATCGAAGCGGTAAAAGGTACTAACCCTAACACAGGTGAAGAAATCGAGCGTAAACCATCTGAAGCAGAGCCATTCGCAGCATTAGGTTTCAAAATTGCTACTGACCCATTCGTAGGTCGTTTATGCTTTGTACGTGCTTATTCAGGTGTATTAGAAGCTGGTTCTTACGTATTGAATACCCGTTCAGGAAACAGAGAGCGTATTTCCCGTATCTTCCAAATGCATGCTAATAAGCAAAACCCTATCGAACGTATCGGTGCTGGTGATATCGGTGCTGTTGTTGGTTTCAAAGACATCAAAACCGGTGACACGTTATGTGATGAAAAGAACCCTATTGTTCTTGAGTCTATGCAATTCCCAGAGCCGGTTATCGGTTTAGCTATCGAGCCTAAAACTCAAGCTGATATTGATAAATTAGGTATTGGTTTAAGTAAATTAGCAGAAGAGGATCCTACATTCGTCGTTAAAACAGACGAAGAGACTGGCCAAACTGTAATCTCTGGTATGGGTGAGCTTCACTTAGATATCTTGATCGACCGTTTGAAACGTGAATTCAAAGTTGAAGTAAACCAAGGTGCTCCTCAGGTAGCTTACAAAGAGTCTATCAACGGTAGCACAGAACACCGTGAAGTTTACAAAAAACAATCGGGTGGTCGTGGTAAATTTGCGGATATCAAAGTTGTTATTTCTCCAATTGATGAAGATTATGACACTTCAAAATCAGCGCTTCAATTCGTAAATGAAATCGTAGGTGGTGCTATCCCTAAAGAATACATCCCTTCTGTTCAAAAAGGATTTGAGATGTCATTGAAAAATGGTGTTTTAGCAGGTTTCCCTTTATCAGGCATGAAAGTTCGTTTGATCGATGGTTCATTCCACGCAGTGGATTCAGATGCTTTGTCATTCGAATTGGCAGCAAAAATGGCTTACCGCCAAGGACTACCTAAATGTTCTCCAGTATTGATGGAGCCTATCATGAAGGTAGAAGTATTAACTCCGGAAGAGAATATGGGTGATGTAATGGGTGACTTGAACCGTCGTCGTGGTCAGATGCAAGGTCTTGATACACGTAATGGTGCTCAAGTAATCAAAGCTATCGTTCCTCTTTCAGAGATGTTCGGTTACGTTACTCAATTACGTACGATTACTTCAGGACGTGCTACTTCGACAATGGAGTTTGATCACTATGCTGAGGCGCCTCGTAACGTACAAGACGATGTAATTGCAAAATCTAAAGGTAAGATCAAAGCTATCGAAGAATAGTTAAGATAAAAATAAATCGACCGCTGGTTGCGAATAGCTCTAATCAGCGGTCATCTTTAAAAACAAATAAAAAATGAGCCAAAGAATCAGAATCAAATTGAAATCTTACGATTACAATTTAGTTGACAAATCAGCTGAGAAAATCGTAAAAACAGTAAAACCTACAGGTGCAGTTGTTAGTGGACCTATTCCATTGCCTACTGAGAAAAAAATCTATACGGTATTACGTTCACCACACGTTAACAAAAAAGCACGTGAGCAATTCCAATTGTGTTCTTACAAGAGATTGTTAGACATCTATTCATCAAACTCAAAAACAGTTGATGCGTTGATGAAATTAGAATTACCTTCAGGTGTTGAAGTTGAGATCAAAGTGTGATAGATTTCAGTAACTGAAAAAGAAAAGCCTTCTCTAATGAGAAGGCTTTTTTGGTTTTATTAAGTAGCTTTGTATATGGAGAATTTAAAAGGAAAGAATGCGCTCATAACCGGTGGCGGTAGAGGTTTAGGAAAGGCTACTGCCTTGGCATTTGCCAAAGAAGGTATCAATGTTGCCATCACGGGTAGGAACGAACAACTATTGAAAGAGACCGTCTCTGAATTGACTGCTCTAGGTGTACAAGCGGCTTATGCGGTCTTTGATGTGGCTGATTTTGATAATGTGACTGCTGCCATAACCGAACTAAACGCGGACTTTGGTACATTCGACATTCTGGTAAACAATGCAGGTATAGCCGCCTTTGGATCTGTTCTGGATATGGACCCAAACACCTGGAAAGATATCGTAGAAACGAATCTATTGGGCACCTATTATGTCACTAAAGCGATACTCCCACAGTTAATCGAAAAAAATGAAGGTGATATCATCAATGTATCGTCTACAGCAGGTCTTAACGGAGCAGCAACGACGTCTGCTTACAGTGCTTCCAAATTTGGTGTTATTGGTTTTTCGGACTCCCTAATGCGTGAAGTACGTAAGAATAATATCCGTGTATGCACCTTGATGCCGAGTACCATTGCGTCAGATATGTCCAAAGAACTGAATTTAACGGACGGAAACCCGGAAACCGTACTACAACCGGAAGACTTTGCAGAGTTAATCGTCGCCAATCTAAAATTGCCACGTAGAGCCATGCTTAAATCGGCTTCGCTTTGGTCTACAAATCCATAAATAATAAAAAAAGCCTCACAAAATGTGAGGCTTTCTATTTTTTGAACTTCTATTCAAATTAGAATTTGAAAGTCAAACCGAATTTAGCAGTGTTAAAGAAGTTGTTGAAAACATTTACGTTAGTATTGAATTCAGTCTCAGCTTTAGCACCATCCACATCAGCTTTACGTGAGTTGAAAGAAACAACATCAGCGAAAGCAAAGTTTACAGCGATTTTCTCTGTTAAGAAGAAGTTAGCACCGATACCTGCATTAGCACCAAATCCATTGAATTTAGCTGCATCAGTTTTAACATCACCAACTTTTTTCTCACCAACTTTCTCGTTCATGTAACCAACACCTACTTCAGTGTAAGTTTTGAAACGTGAACCAACTTCTAAGAAATAGTAACGACCAAAAGCACCAACACCAAAGTTTTTGTCTGTAGTTACATTTTTAACATCAGATACATAAGTAGTATTTTTGTCTTGACCGAAACCGAAGTCAACTCCTACTGCGATTTTATCTGTTACGAAGTAACCAGCTTTTGGATTAAAGTTAAATGCAGAATTTTTCTCTTTTGTATTTTTGTTATTTGTATTTGAAGAGTTAAAGTTACCTTCTACGATGAAGTTACCTTTTTCAAAACCAAATTCTTGTGCTTGAGAAGCAGCAGTCAAACCTGCAACAGCAGTTAATGTAAGTAAAAATTTTTTCATATCTTTTTAATTTATATTTAACACTGGCAAATGTAGAACTTTTTGAAAGCAAAAAAAGGTTAAAAAGTCTGCCAAATGTCACAACAACCAAATAAAAAACACAATCGACTACAAACCAGAGGTTTACAAGTGTAACAATTGTGTTTTTTATTATAAATCAAAAAAAAACAGCTATTTGGTGTCATTTTAACACAGGTAAAGGTTTACGAATGTTGACTATATAATTAAAAAGGTCAATTATTTAAAAAGTTTCAAATATAACTATTATCAACAAGCTTTGAAAATTCATTACAAAATGTATATCCAGCATAATATTCGTCGCCACCGCTGTATTCCTCGTTCCAGACAGTGGGCCAACAGCGCGATAGTACTTCCGCTAATAGTGCTTACTGTCAGAAAAAGTTAGTGACTGCCCTAGCACCTATCCGATCAGAGTATCTATATGTAAGCACCAAAATAAGATCAGAACTCGTACAGGAATTATTTACTTCTTATAGGTTAATATAGGGATTTTTCTAAAAAGAGGTACGGGCTGTATAGCTGAAGCATAAAATATTGAACTTAAATAATGTTTAGATCTATTAATGAAGAAAACAACCACAGAGGGTCTTATTTTTCGAACCGCAATATCAATATCTTCAATTAAAGTGTTTGTGGGGTTTCTAAGAACATATTTAACCTTAACCACGATTCCTACTTTTTTAAGCAACCGAGCTTCTAAAATCGTAGTTTTTAGAAGAATCTTTAGAGGAGACACTATATGTAGTAATTTAATTTCGATATTAAGTGATTTCACAAATTCCAATATCTTTTTGATTTCTTTTTGATAATTAGCCATATCGGATGCATAACAAATGCTGTCTATGGTTTTTATCTTATAAGAACTAGGTACAGTAATTACAGGAATACGAGTTTTGGCAATTAGTTTACTTGTTGATGTGCCGATTGTATTTTTAATCTTTCCTGCGCCTTGGGTGCTAATACACATACAGGTGCATTTATGCTTGGCCACACATTTTAAAATAGAGGTAACTATATTTGTGTTCATCTGAAGATCTATCTCAACATTGACAACTGGCGCTTCGATGCCACTAAAAATTCGATCCAATATCTTTTTTAACTTAGCTAATATAAATTCCCTTCTAGTTTGATGATAATTTTCAAATCTTTGAGATCGCCAGCTTTTGGGCTTCGAAAGATGATACACGTGCACAATAATCAAAGTCGCACCTTTTAATTGTGAAAGTTTATAGGCAAAATGAATCGCTGAAGTAGAATTAGCCGAAAGATCTGTAGCTACCAGAATTTTTTCCATAAATCTTCGTCATTTTGCTTCAAAATTACTTGTTGAATATAGTTAACACAATGACGATTATCATTTAAAACACTGATCACTAGCGTGAAATGTGGTTCACATTAATTTTACAATATACACGTATTAAGAGAAACAATTAACACTTTACACAGATGTTTTTGGCGAGGGAACTATTAATTATAAATTATTAAAGAAGAGAATAGAGCTAAAAATTGGCTATTTAACTTTTCATCTTTATTAATCCGTCTAGGTCAATAATCTGAATTTGACTTCCATTTCTTTCTATTAATCCTCTTTCTTTAAAATCAGTAAGTATCCTACTAACGGTTTCTGTAGCAATACCTGCAAGGCCAGCAAGTTCATCCCTACAAATATCAATTTGATCTATTGGAATTGTATCCTTGTTTAACCTAACCAATACTTGGGCAAGTCTTTTTCTAACAGACTCATAAGCAAGCTCTATTAGTTGATCTTCTTTTTCGTGTAAGTTGGCAGACAATATTTTAATGAAGTGTTGATTTAGTTCGACATGTTCATTTAATAAATCTATGATCGCACTTTTAGATATAAAATAGAGAGATGAGTTCTGCGTCGCTTCAGCACTTTCAGGCCAAGGCTCATCCAGCAATAAAGTATCTAAACCAATAAAACTTTTGGGTTTATACAAGCCTGTAATCATTTGTCGACCGTCAGCCGTTAACTTTAATGTTTTAATACAACCTTCGACCAATAGGTAAAGCCACTGCGAATGATCGCTCTCATAATACAAAGTTTGTTTCTTCTTAACATGCCTTATTTTACATTGAGAAATAAGGTCTATCAACCTTTCCATGCCTTTACCCTTATGACGATGATTGCTATTGGATTCAATAATCGGCAATGATGCCCAACTATGATCCTTATTCTTGTTAATTCTTGCCTCAACAGCTCTAATAAGCTGATTACCATGAAATGGTTTGGTAACGAAATCGTCCGCCCCCCATGCTATCCCTTTTTTTATGATATCTGGCGTCGATTGGGAATTTAAAAACACAAAGGGAATTTTGCTAGTTAAAGGATTTTTTGATAACACAGATAGCACACCAAAACCATCTATGTTTGACAAGACTGTATTGCATAATATTAAATTAGGAAGTTCACTTATTGCAAGGTTAATTCCCAAGTCGCTATTAAGTGCTATTGTTACCTGATATCCTGAATTTCTTAATATATCAGAATATTTACCCAGTAACTCTGGATTATTTTCGATAATTAAAATACTTTTCATTTTGTTAATACCTATGGAATCCTATTTATAAATCTACTTCTAATTATATCTTACGGCAATTTTTTCTTAAAAAGTGTAGCGTTTCAGCGACAAAGCGAAATTAAAAACATGATCATCGTCACTATAAATCCTGATAAGCATCATTTTATAAGCAAATCATTTGAAGGAAATTTAAATGAAAATTAATTAGGAACTTAAAATTGAAGAGAATTATGAGCGCTATCAAACCAGGGATTGATTTTTTTAAAATTAGTTTAAAAAACGAAAGTAATAGATCCGCCTTAAAATATTCGCAAAAGCATGCAGGCAGTATCGTAGAATCTATAATTAGAAAACAAGGCCATAACATAAGTAAACTCGCCAGATATATGAAAATTAGCAGGTGTACATTGTACAATTGGTTTGAGCATGATGTTTTACCTTTTGATATATTAGTTAGAATTGGATCTTACATTAATTATGATTTTTCTTCTGATTTCCCCGAGATTTTTTGTTCAAACACAGAAGCTAAATTAGAAAAGCACCCTTTACAAAACCAATTTACAGAAAATGAAAAAATTGACTATTGGATAAGGAAATACATCCTTTTATTAGAAAAATACAACGAGTGTCTAATAAGTCAAAACCATTATCACGAACCTAAATAAATTTTGCTTCAACATCTTCTTTAAAAGATATTTCCTGTTTCTTTTAAAATTGGATTCCTATATCTAATTCATACGAATAAAACCACTAAGACTTCGTATTTATGGTCTTTTGAAGATTATAACTTGATTTGTGTCAGTCTTTATATAGCTCGCATAGAGGCTGCACAATACTTATCCCTTCCTCCACGCTCCCTTCTATATGCATTCCTTTCTAAAAGCGTTTACTTGATGGATAAGTTTATGGTCTCTATTGAGGATCGGCCAGCTTGCAGATCATGAATGTTTTATTCTGATTATCCATCGTTTAAAGCTCTAAAAAAATCAAATATTTAGACCGAGAGATTCAAATCTGCTGTTTTACAATTTTTCTCAGATTGATATACAACAAAAAATATTTTTATTGTAAAATCAATACAATCAATAATTGTACATACAATACTGCACTTTTTTTACAAGACTTGTTGAATCTGTTAAATAAAACTGTAATTTTTTGTAAAGTATGTATGCCATTTATACACTTTAAATACAAAGTGATTTGCCCTAGAAATTTTTGACAGTTTTATATCTAACTTAGTTGTAAAGAAGTTTTTCACATTTTTAGACACAAAAAATCATGAAAACAAAACACCTACTAATTATTATATATATGCTTATTTTTTGCTCATGTGCGCAAAAAAGAGATTTGGCTTATTTTAGCAATTTGGCACAACAAAGGGCTGAAGAAACAATACAAGACCAGCCAATAAAAATACAACAAAATGACCTTTTACGGATAAATATAAATAGTCTTAACCCAGAGTCAAACACGCTATTTACGGTCAACCGTCAAAATGCTGCCACAGGTAGTTATGAAGGGCCAACAGGTTATAGAGTAGCTAAAGACGGAATGATCACTCTTCCAGTGATAGGCAATATTAAAATGGAGGGGCTCACTATTACACAAGCTCAAGATGCACTAACAGAAAAATTAACTAAATATGTTAAAGAGCCGATAGTCGAGGTGCAGCTTTTAAATTTTAAAATTACTGTAATCGGAGAAGTAAACAAACCTTCCAGTTTTACGATACCTGGCGACCATATTAATTTATTAGAAGCGCTTGGTATGGCCGGCGATATGACAGTGTATGGTAAACGAGAAAACGTTTTAATTATCAGGGAACAAAATGGAAAAAGAACAATGAAAAGGTTGGATTTAAACCAACAAAACGTTCTTAATGATCCCTTTTTTAATCTGATGCAAAATGATATAGTTTACGTTGAGCCAGATAAATCTAAAGCAATAGAGTATAGCCCAAGCACTAGAATTATGCCTATTGTGATAGCATCAATTTCAGCGGTTGCTGTACTCATATCAGCTATTTTAAGAAATTAGTCATTTAAAGAATAAGATTATGTTTGCGGAAAAGAACTTGAACAGGCCTAATGATTTTGCAGAAGTCTTAAAAAGAATTATCAAGAGCTGGCCTTATATATTAACGAGTATTATAGTGGCTATGGCCTTAGTTTATGGCTATTTATCTCTAACACCACCTGTGTATAGGATCAGTAGTACATTATTAATACAGGATGATAAAGAAGGTGCAGCAATCTCTAACAGCACAGCCTTTAGCGATTTGAACATGTTCCAAACTGTTAAAACAGTTGATAATGAAATGGAGATTCTGCGATCTAAAGATTTAATTAATAAAGTTCTTCAAGATCTCCATATGGAGACCTCTTACTTTCAAAAATCAGGTTTAAAAACTAAAGAATTGTATGGCAACACATTGCCTATAAAAATAGAAGTTGAAGAGTTAAACAGCGGAGCTTATTCTAGAAAAATAAATATTACGTCTATAAATGATAGCTTATTTAACTTTACCGATAGTACTGTTAATTTGATAGTCCCCTATGACAAACTTATTAAAAATAAAAACTATGCAATACGTGTAAATAAGGGACCTGCTTTTAAAAGTGAGTATGGAAAAATAGACATTCAGTTTAAAGACCTGTATAGACTTACTGAATCATATAACTTAGGGAGGTTAAAAATAAATCCTATAGTTAAGGATGCGAATACTATTGTAATTAGTTTGAACGATAACATTCCAGAAAGGGGATTAGATATTTTGAATAATCTTATCAGAAACTATAATATTAACGATGTAAACAATAAAAATGTAATCGCGGAAAACACGATTAAGTTTATAGATAACAGATTGAAATATTTGATAAGTGATCTGACAGGAGCAGAACAAGACGTTGAGAACTTTAAACAAAAATATCAGGTAACAAACCTAGATATTGATGCACAATTAAATGCGACAAGATCAGGCGAATACAATCAGTTATTAGCGGAGTCAACTACGCAGCTTAACCTGGTTAAGTCTATGGAAGGCTATTTTTTAAATAAGGAATCACAGAGCAGTTTAGCACCTAGCGCAATGGGCATTCAAGATCCGATACTGAATAGTATGATCGTGAAATTTAATGACCTTCAGCAAGAAAAAAATAGAATGCTACGTACGGCTAATGCCGAAAATCCACTTGTTTTGAATTTGGATAATCAATTGTCCAGTTTGAAAAGCAACATTTTGGAAAACCTAAATTCAATAAAAAATGGATTTAATATTGAGAAAAGTAATTTACAAAAAAATTATGCACAGTACTATAGCAAAAGTAAATCTGTCCCTACAATTGAAAGAGGACTTTTAGAAAGAAGTAGGGAGCAAACCGTAAAGACGGGGCTGTATCAGTACTTAGTGCAAAAACGCGAAGAAACAGCATTGTCATTATCTACTACAGTACCGACTTCACAAGTTATTGACAAACCTGCTTACAATACAACACCGATTTCGCCAAAGTCAGACATGCTTTACTTATGTGGTTTCATATTGGGATGTGTCGTACCTGCTGGTTTTATTTATGCAAAAGGATTTTTAAACAATAAAGTTACGGATAGCAGATCAATTGAACTAACAGGCGTAAAATTGCTTGGTGAGCTATCGCACAATCTGGATAAAAGTACCGATGTGTTTCGAGCAGACCAGCGTTCGACTATCTCAGAGTTATTTCGCTATATACGTATGAATTTAGGATTTATGCTAAACCAAGTTCATAAAGTAATATTAGTGACCTCAAGTATGAAAGGTGAAGGAAAAACTTTCTTTAGCATTAATCTGGCCAATACATTGGGTATGCTCAATAAAAAGGTTTGTATCGTAGAATTTGATTTGAGAAGACCGGCCTTGTTAAAAAAATTAAACTTGACATCAACGCTGGGTGTTACAGATTATCTGGATAATGACTATATTTCTGTCGATGATATTATCCAACCTAGCCTAGTGTCTGATAATGTCAGTGTAATCGGTTGTTCTGAAATTCCAGAAAATCCTGCAGAATTAATATTGAACCCAAAAGTAGACGTCCTTCTGGAAGAGCTAAGAAAACGATTTGACTATATTATCGTAGATACATCGCCTGTCGGGCAGGTTGCAGATGCGTTTAGTTTGACACCTTTTGTAGATGTGAGTATATATCTCGTAAGATACAACTATACAAACAATTATCATTTGACTATTCTTAAAGATATTTACGACGAAAATAAGCTTAAAAACCTAATGGTCGTATTTAATGATGCGAAAAGAGAAAGGTATCATAAATACGGTTATGGTGGCTATGGATATGATATGGCAAACTAATAAATCTAATAACTGATTATTATATAATATAGTAAAACGCATAGAATAAATAATAGACTATCTGCAGTAATGAAATAAGCCCTCTGCAAATATTTAAATAGCCGTTTCCAATTTATTTTTTTCTCTAATTACTTTTCAAAATTTACCCACACATCACTGTAAGTGATATGGCGAAGCCCTGTTGTGTAATGTAGCGGGTATAAACCTACACAACGCCCTAAAAATTTGAATAGGGCTAAAAAAAATGACATTTTTTAATTCCTCTTAAAGAATTTAGTTATGGAAATTGGATTGAATTACAAAAGAAATCTTAAAAAAAACTGGTTGGTTATTTATGTGCGTCCACGTTGGGAAAAAAAAGTAGACAGACTATTACAAGATCAGGGAATTGAAACTTTCTGTCCGCTAAAAACTACGGAAAACCAATGGGCAGATAGAAAAAAGAAAGTAAGTGTTCCTCTTTTTACAGGCTATGTTTTTGTTAGAATAGATGATAGAGACCTTACTAAAGTCAGATATACGCTTGGTGTTGTTAACTACATTTATTTCATGGGGAAACCAGCTATTATCAAAGACGCCGCTATTGAACAGCTTAAGGAAATGGTGAAAACCTATAATAACCTTGAGATAATTAATATTAATGATCTCTCCGCCGGAGATAGGGTAAGAATTAGAAGTGGTTTATTCTATAATCAGGAAGGACAAATTATCAAAATACAGGGTAAAACTGTTCTGATGTCCCTCGATCATATAGACTGCGCCTTAGTAACCCGGGTTGAAATTAATCAACTGATTAAAGCTAAACCTTTAAATAACGCATTATGTACGCGATAGCACCTGTAAGAATAGCCATAATTGGCCTTGGGTATGTTGGACTTCCCCTCGCAGTAGAATTTGCTAAGAAGCATAAAGTTATTGGTTTTGATATTCTTCAACAAAGAGTAGACGAACTTAAAAATGGGAAGGATAATACATTAGAAGTTTGTGAAGAAGAACTTAAGAATGTACTTACCTTAGATCATTCAACTCCATACGGATTGTATTGCACAAGCGAGATAGATAAACTAGAATCTTGTACAGTTTTTATCATTACCGTACCTACACCTGTTGATAAAAATAACCGACCGGATTTAAATCCGTTGATTAAGGCCAGCTTAACGGTAGGAAAAGTATTAAAAAGGGGGGATATAGTGATTTACGAGTCTACTGTATACCCTGGGGTAACAGAGGATGAATGTGTTCCTGTATTGGCAAAGACTTCGGGGCTCAGATATAATATTGACTTTTTTGCCGGATACTCTCCGGAACGTATCAACCCAGGAGATAAAAATCATACCGTAGCCAATATTCTTAAAATAACTTCTGGCTCCACCCCGGAAACTGCGGAAATTGTAGATCAATTGTATCGCACAGTTATTCATGCTGGCACCCATAAAGCTTCCTCTATTAAGGTGGCAGAAGCGGCAAAGATTATAGAAAATGCACAAAGAGACATCAATATAGCCTTTGTTAATGAATTGGCAATGATATTTAACAGACTTGGGATAGATACCACCGAAGTGCTTACTGCTGCTGGTACAAAATGGAATTTTCTGAATTTCAGACCCGGTTTAGTGGGAGGACATTGTATAGGGGTGGATCCATATTACCTTGCACAGAAAGCTCAGGAAGTTGGCTATCATCCTGAAATTATTCTGGCTGGTCGTCGTGTAAACGATGGAATGGGGGCTTATGTAGCGGATCAGCTTATTAAACAAATGATCTATAACGGCACGCACATTATAGATGCAGAAGTGCTGGTTTTAGGATTTACCTTTAAGGAAAATTGCCCCGATGTAAGAAACACGAAAGTGATCGACATCATCAGGAGGTTAGAAGAATATAAAGTAAAGGTCTGCATTCATGATCCCTGGGCCAATTCAGATCAGGTTAAAAAGGAGTATGGCGTAATTTGTCAGAATGGAGAATCGAAAAAGAGACAGTACGATGCAATTTTAATTGCCGTTGCCCATAAGGAGTTCAAAGACCTCGACCTTACAAAGCTCTGCAAAGAAAATACAGTCGTTTACGACATCAAGTCCATCTTGCCAAATACAATGGTCAGCGCACGCTTATAACAAATGACTTTAAAGGAAAAGACAATCTCTGGCGTGATATGGTCAATGGGTCAGCAATTTGGTTCTAAACTAATCAGTTTTTTTATAACCATAGTGCTAGCCCGCATTCTAACGCCGGCAGAATTTGGGTTGATAGCTATGTTATCCGTATTTATATCTATCGGAAATACACTATTAGATGGGGGCCTTACTTCTTCCCTTATACGGACCCCCGATGCAGATCAAAAAGATTTTTCTACCGTTTTTTATTTTAATTTGATAGGGAGCACCATACTTTACGTTATTTTATTTTTTTGCGCCCCCTTTATTTCATCATTTTACCGTCAGGAGGTTCTTACAACGATCATTCGTGTTTACAGTCTAATATTTATTTTAAATGCTTTCTTCGGTATCCAAAGCACCCTTCTTGTAAAAGAGATGAGGTTTAAAACACAAACAAACATACAAATCCCTTCATCTTTAGCTGGAGGAATTTTAGGAATTATCCTTGCTAAAAGTGGATATGGAGTTTGGAGCCTCGTCTGGATGGGGTTATTTACCTCATTTTTGTCAACTCTACTTCATTGGATATATTCAGACTGGCGTCCGGCTTTGATATTTGACAAAATAAGTTTTAACCGTCATTTTCATTTTGGCTATAAAATGACCCTGTCAGGAGTGCTTGATACACTTTATCAGAACATATATACACTTATTATAGGTAAATTTTACTCTCCTACTCAATTAGGATATTATTCTCGAGCCGATTCTATCAGTCAGCTACCAACTGCAAATATTTCTGCTGCTGTCAATAAAGTAACCTATCCGATGTTTGCGGAAATATCCCATAATAATGTGCAATTAAAAAGGGTAAACAGAAAAGTAATGCAGCAGGTTATTTTTTGGAATGCTCCCATACTGATTTTTATGTGTGTAGCAGCTCAGCCTCTTTTTAGTTTTTTATTAACCGATAAATGGTTGCCAGCAGTGCCTTATTTTCAAATACTTTGCATTGCTGGTGTAATGTATCCTCTTCATGCGTACAATTTGAATATTTTAAAGGTTAAAGGCCGCAGCGATTTATTTTTAAAATTGGAGATTATAAAGAAAGTACTAAGTGTAATAGGTATTTTGAGCGTAATACCATTTGGTATTTATGGTCTTTTATATTTCCAATTATCCTTTAATTTTATTGGATTTTATATCAATACATTTTACAGCGGAAAGCTGATTAATTATCCGGTCAAAGAACAGATATTCGATATTTTACCAACTATAATCTTATCGGCCACTATCGGTATTTCAGCTTATTTTCTTGATTCTTTCTTAGTGGATTCTTTTCATATTAACAATTTGACACGAATTATTATAAGTGCATTGTTTTACTTCTCTATTTATTTAAGCTTCAGCAATCTTATAAACCTTAGGGCAATAATAGATTTTAAACAACTAATTCTAAAAAGATGATACCAGTAACTAAGCCATTTCTTCCCAAAATGGAGGAATTTGAAAATTATGTAAAAAGTATTTGGGACCGCCAATGGTTAACTAACAACGGTCCCCTGGTTAATGATCTGGAACTTAAACTCAAGCAGTACCTGAATCTAGACTATTTACTATACGTTTCCAACGGTACTACAGCTCTCCAAATGGCTATTAAAGCATTGGAATTGAAAGGAGAAATTATTACAACTCCATTTTCTTTTGTAGCTACAACCAATAGCATTTTATGGCAGGGCTGCAAACCGGTATATGTGGATATCGATCCTGATACTTTCAATATTGATCCAGACAAAATCGAAGCCGCGATTACCCCTAAAACTTCAGCGATTTTGGCAACTCACGTTTATGGCAACCCATGTAATATTGATGCTATACAAAACATTGCCGATAAATATGGCTTAAGGGTGATATATGACGCAGCTCACTGTTTCGGGACAAAATATAAAAATAGATCAGTTTTTGAGTATGGAGATATTAGTACCACAAGCTTTCACGCAACTAAACTGTTTCATACCATAGAAGGTGGAGCTGTTTTTACTAAAAAACCGGAGTTATTAGAGAAAATGGCATTTATGCGTAATTTTGGCTACAGTGGCCCGGACACCTTTGCGTTGGTAGGTATTAATGCTAAAAATTCAGAGTTTCATGCTGCTATGGGCTTATGTAACCTGAGTCATATTGATACCATTCTAGAAAAGAGGAAATCGTTGTCTCTGCATTATAGAGAGAACCTGAAAAAGTTAAAAGTTAAATTTCAATTAATTGATTCCGATCAGGACTATAATTATGCCTATTGTCCAATTCTTTTTGATTCAGAAGAACTGATGCATGTTTGTCTTGCTAAACTGGAATTGGCAGGTGTATATTGCAGAAGGTACTTCTTCCCTTCTTTGGCTGCATTACCGTTTGTAAACAACAAAAGTATGCCCGTATGTGACTCTGTGGTAAAGAGAATTGTTTGCCTGCCCCTGTATGATACACTCACCCTCCCCGATCTGGATATGATTTCACGCATATTATTGAGAGCTCAGAAATATCCCGTGAGAACCTTACATAAACAAAATGGCTTTGGCGAACTGATTGCCAATCGCATAGAAAAAGTCATTAATGGTCATGAAAAAAAATAAGTTCGCTATGAAAAGTCTAGAAGATGAAATGATGGTTAGTATCTGCTGTGTAACTTATAATCATGAGAAATATATTGCACAGGCTATTGAGGGTTACTTAAAACAACAAACGACTTTTAAATTTGAGATTCTGATCGGAGAAGATTGTTCTACTGATAATACCAGAAAAATTGTAGAGGAATATGTGCTAAAGTATCCTGATAAAATAAAGTTAATTACTTCAGAATCCAATGTGGGCACCCACAACAATGCGGTAAGGCTATATAAAGAGGTAAAAGGAAAATATTTGACGCAATGTGACGGAGATGACTATTGGACAGATCCTTTAAAACTACAAAAGCAAGTTGATTTTTTAGAACAAAACCAGGAGTATATAATGTGCTGTCATTACTCGAAAAGGATCAAAGAAAATAATGAAATATATTATTTGAACTTAAGCCCAAAACCAATAATATATTCGTTTGAGGACATATTATTCGATAATGATTTTGAAACGATACTGGTCTCCGTTCTTTTCAGAAACAGTACCGAAATAAAAGAAATTTACTCGACAGATTGGTTTTTTAGATTTCATGCGCCCGATAGATTTCTTAAACTGTATTTGACCTTTGCCTCTGGAAAGAAAATTTATGTTTTACCAGAAGTAATGGGTACCTATAGAAAGCATGAAGGAGGCATCTGGAGTATGTTAAAAGCAAAAACCAAGAAACAAAAAACACTTGACGACTTATATTTAATTATTAAGATTTTTAAATATTCCAGAATCCAAAAAATCAGGCTCCTTTTCTATTACCTGAGAAAATATTTTCTTTTTGAAGTTAGAGATCATAGCTTACAAAATGCCTTGGGTACAATACGAACAATATTGTAAGTCATTAGGGAAGTGTAATTGTATATTAAATAATTTCCGACATGAAATATCTTAAGATTATTATCCTCTTCTTAGTTTTTTGCAATCTTCCAAGTTATTTTTTGATTAAAGCTAATGCCGCAATTGGTCAACTTTTAAGCTACAGCACCTTCCTTCTTATAATCGCTTATTATTTATTTAGTAAGAATAAGAAGCCGATAATTCCATTTATAGTATTCGGACTTTTATTCTTTTTGATATCAATAATAGTGAGCGCACAAAATGACGATGGCTATTTAGTAACACTTATTAAATATTTTATCATCATAGTTATGGGAGCAAGTGTTGTAACCGATACCACAAAGGAGGATATCTATATAGTTCTTTTATTGGGATCTTTAAGTATAATTTTTGAATCTATTTTTATTGAAGGTATTGGTGGAAGATATAGGGGATTTTATATAAACCCTAATGCTGCAGGTTATGCTTGTATATTAGGGTATTCGCTCAGCTATTCAATAGATAATAAAAAATTAAAAATCATTGGTCAATTACTATTTTCAGTTGCCGGATTTCTTACCTTCTCCAGAACTTTCTTATTGATCTGGGTATTAATTAATTTACTGTCCTTGCTAATTAATTATAAGAATGTTTACAAAATTCTAGTAGGTGTTGTTTTATTTGGGCTATTTCTTTCATTTGGAGATAGGTTGGATTTAAGCACAAAAAGAATGCATGCATTTTCTGGAATACTTGAAGGCAAAGTTAATGATGATTTAGCGGAAGAGTCTAGAACAGAGACATGGTCACACTATTATAATGAAATTTTAAATAATCCAATTTGGGGTAATGGTTACCACTCCTTTAGCGGAGAAATTTTTGGTCCCGAATACAATTCTTTCACCATTAAAAATGGTGTACACAATACATTTTTAATGGTTATTGGTGAAGCGGGTTTTTTTGTTCTCCTCTATTTTCTGTGGATATATGGGTCCTTTTTATTTAACGGAGTTAAAATGTTTAACGATAACCCGATGATTTTTCTCATTTCTTTTTCTTTAGTAATGTACATGCTTACCAATCATAATTATTTTGAAAATAACCTGGTATTATTTGTTTCAATGTGGCTGTATATTCAAATAGATATCGGTAAAAAAGTCTATGAAAAAAAACATCTAGATATTCATCAAATCAACACCTACCAGGTTAAATCGCTCAATGTAAATACCTTTTGATATGTGTGGAATTTATTTAACTAATATTCCTATTGATGAGGAGGTCGTAAAATCAAAACTGGAATCCATACAATTCCGAGGACCGGACTATCTAGGAGTTCAAAAAGTATTTGATTTAACGTTTGGGCATTTACGACTATCCATTTTAGATTTAAATGTTCGTTCACATCAACCTATGACATTTGAGGATCTCGTCATCGTGTTCAATGGTGAAATCTATAATTTTCAAGAGATAAAAGCCGATTTAATAACTTTAGGGCACAGGTTTGATACAACGAGCGATACGGAAGTATTATTAAAAGGCTATAAAGAATGGGGGGCAGCTGTAGTGCCTAAACTAAACGGAATGTTCGCCTTTGCGATATATGACGACACATCACGAAAAATATTTTGTTCACGCGACCGCTTAGGTGTAAAACCCTTCTATTATTCATGGAAGGATGGGCAACTTGAAATTTGCAGTCAATTACGTCCGATAAGTCAAAACAAACGGATAAACAACGAAGCTATTTCGATGTATTTGGATTGTGGCTATATTCCTAGCCCATACACGATCTATCAAAATGTCTATAAATTACCTCCTGGGAATAATCTGGAAATTGATTTGGATAAACAAACATGCGCTGTCAAAGAGTATTGGAATCTGAAGGAGGTAACCGAAGTGGGATTATCTTACGCTGAGGCCAAAGAGAAGTTACACAATCTGTTAAAAGACGCAGTAAGAATACGACTGCAAGCTGATGTACCTTTTGGATCATTTCTTTCCGGAGGAATAGATTCAGCCTTGATATCCAGTATCGCTTCAAGGGTTTCAAAGAATCCTATCAAAACGTTTTCAATTGGATTTGAAGACCCGGAATATGATGAAAGCAAAATCGCCGCTCAATATGCAAAAATTATAGGTTCTGAACATACCGAAACAATTTGTAAAGTAACAGATATTTTGGAAATGATACCTCAATTGGTAAAAGTATTCGATGAACCTTTTGCCGATAGCTCTGCTCTGCCTTCTCTACTGTTGAATAAGATCACCAAACAATCCGTTACGATGGTCTTATCGGGAGATGGTGGTGATGAAAGCTTTTTTGGATACAACCATTTTAGATTAGTGCCTTACGCAAATAAAATTACGCTTGTACCGTATTTTTTGAGAAAAATGGCTGCCCGGATGTTGAGTTTTAATGTTTTGGGTGCCCGGGCACTTTCTTATAAAGGAATACTCAATGCCGCTTCAAAATATGATTTTATTGCAGGCATATTTGTTGGATATGATTCGCTGTTAAGGAAGAGAAACTTTAATTGGTTGTCCCATTATAATGGCTATAAAATATGGTCGAAAGATTTACTACAGGCAACAGCTGATTTAAACATTAAATTGTGGTTAGAAAACGACAGCAATGTAAAAGTAGATCGTTCCAGTATGGCTCATTCAGTAGAAGTAAGAAGCCCCTTTCTGGATTACAACATTATTGAGTTTGCAAGAACGTTGCCTGTATCATTTCGCTACGAAAAAGGCAGAAGAAAAAAGATATTAAAAGATATTCTAAAAGAATATATTCCTGAAGAGGTATTTGATCAACCCAAAAGAGGATTTGCTGTACCATTAGCAGGATGGATAAGAAATGAACTGCGTAGTGAATTTGAAGAAAATCTAAATGACGATTTTTTACGTCAGATTCCTATTTTAAATGTATCTAGGTTTAAAGATATTTTTAAAAAGCATTTAGAAGGAAAACATGACTATTCGTCGTTTATCTGGAGAGTATATATTTTATCTAAATGGTATCAGGAATTTGGATTCTATAAAAAAATGGCTGTTGGTTATGAAAAATAAGTTGTTTTTTGTTATTAATAACCTTCATAGTGGAGGGGCAGAAAGGGTGTTATCCATACTAGCAAATGAATTTAGTAAACAAGGCCTGAGCGTTTTTATTATATGTCTTAATGAAGCCGAGCCTGGGTATCAAATCTCAGCTCATGTCAAGATGATTAATTTATTAGAAAAGCGGGGCAAAGAAAATATTTTTAATCGTATTAAATATGCATTGCTAATTTTTATACGATTGTCCCGATTGCTGATTAAAGAAAAACCAACTTGTGTTATTTCATTTATGACCACAGCAAACTTATGGACCGGTTTAGCTTGTTCTTTAATTAATATACCTTTTATAGTTTCAGAACGAACCACTCCTGATCATACGATTAATTCATTCAACTTCTTTTTAAAAAGAATTTCCTATATCATATATAAAAAGTCTAAGGCTGTTGTTATACCAGCCAAAGGAATAGAGGACTGCATTAAAAACCATAAATCTTTTAAAAAATTAAATAATTTTAAAATTATCAGAAATCCGTTAAATGTTTTCAAATCGCCGTCCGTTAATCCTGTAAACACTAAGAAATTCATCTTAGGAGTTGGTCGGCTTTCCTTTATCAAGGGATTTGACCAACTAATTGAAGCGTATAGCAAAATTAAAACTGATGGTGTTGATTTACTAATTGTTGGTGGCGGAAGTGAATATGAAAATCTATCCAATCAAATTGAAAAATTGGGTATGCGTAACAGGGTAAAACTACTTGGACCAAAAGATAATCTACAAGATTATTATAAGCAAGCTGAATTGTTTGTGCTACCATCCAGAAATGAAGGATATCCAAATGCATTAATAGAAGCGATGAGTTTTGGCTGTGCATGTATTGCAATGGATTGCGAATTTGGTCCATCAGAAATAATAGAAAATGAAGCAAATGGAATTTTAATTGAGGCAAATAATATAGGTAAACTTGCTTACGCAATGGATAATTTATTAGCCGATGAACGCCTTAGAGTAAAAGTTGCCAGCAATGCGCAGTTAATAAATAAAATAAATTCTATAGAAAATATTCTCCCCCAATGGAAAGATTTAATATTGCCTAATGCATAACTCTTATTAATACCCTTTCTTTTTATACGTCATCCGCCAGCTGGCAGATCGGTTTGTCTTTTATTGAAACAGATATTCAACCACATTAAACTTCAGAACTATGAATATTCCATTCTCACCTCCGTTTATTGATCAAACGGTTATTGATCAAGTAGTGCAATCACTTCAAGATAAGTGGATTACAACTGGCCCTAAAGTTAAATCTTTAGAGGAAGAAATCGTTAAGCTTACCGATTCTGATGCTGCAGTCTGTGTGAATTCCTGGACATCGGGAGCAATACTCATGTTAAAATGGTTTGGGATTAAAGAGGGAGATGAAGTAATCATACCCGCTTATACGTATTGTGCAACTGCCCTAAGTGTTTTACATTGTGGAGCTATTCCTGTAATGGTGGATATCAGTGATGATTTTTGTATAGATCCTGAAAAGGTCAGAAACGCTATAACTTCGAAAACAAAAGTTATTATAGCTGTAGATATTGCAGGATGGCCGTGTAATTACACTGAACTAAAAGCTA
The DNA here is from genome assembly GCF_011007365.1 of Sphingobacterium sp. xlx-96. Taxonomy (GTDB): domain Bacteria; phylum Bacteroidota; class Bacteroidia; order Sphingobacteriales; family Sphingobacteriaceae; genus Sphingobacterium; species Sphingobacterium luzhongxinii. The sequence goes on from NZ_WFKM01000002.1 coordinate 249,942, forward strand.
TCATCCGGGATCCAGAGGTGAATAATATGTTTACTGCAGAATCCGAGAAGCAGGAGCTTTTAGGACGCATCTTATTGATCGCTGATGCAGCACATTCCATAGGTGCAACATATGACGGTCTGTCTTCGGCCAAAATGAGTGATATAACGATATTTTCATTTCATGCGGTAAAAAATATCACTACGGCAGAAGGGGGATGTATCTGTTTAAATCTTCCTCCCACTTTTAATGCTACGGCAGAATATGAATATCTAAAGATATATACACTTAATGGACAAAACAAAGATGCTCTGGCCAAATCAAAGGGTGGTGGCTGGCGTTATGATATCTTATTTCAAGGGCTAAAAATTAATATGCCCGATATATGTGCAGCTATCGGTCTGGCACAAATAAAAAAATACAGTAATGAGTTGTTGCCCCTACGTAAAGAAATAGCTTCAAAATATTGTGAGGGTCTGGGACAAATGGAATGGTTTATAAAACCACCACTGCAGGATGACGAGAGAGAATCCTCCCACCATTTGTTTCCGCTAAGAGTTTTAGGTATTACCGAAACACAACGGGATCAAATAATTGATGATCTAGCCCAGCTTGGGGTAGCTGCGAACGTGCATTTTATACCGATGCCAATGCTAACTTATTTTAAAAACCTTGGGTATCGTATAGAAGATTATCCTGTTGCTTATAAGCAATATTCATGTGAAATTTCTTTACCGATTTATCCTCAACTTTCAGATTCTGAAATACAATTCATTATTGAATCTGTAATTGCCACCGTAGAAATCCAACTCAACAAACCGTCAGTGGAAGAGGTCGAATCTAAAAAAATTAAGAAAACAAGAAGAGTAAATATTCCAACACTAGTAGACGTTTCAACAAGAGTTTTTGGCTATGGACACTAAACGCATATTTGATATTATTTTAGCCTCATTTGGCTTGATTGTACTTAGTCCGGTTTTTATCGTAATTGCTATACTCATACTTTTAGATTCAGAAGGTGGGGTATTCTATCGTCAGATTAGGGTCGGAAAGAACGTAGAAGATTTTCCTTTACTGAAATTCAGAACAATGTATACGCACCAAGAAGACCAGCAGCTGCTTACTATAGGTAATCACGATGCTCGTATTACAAAAATTGGACATTGGTTGAGAAAACATAAACTGGATGAATTGCCGCAGTTATTGAATATATTAAAAGGCCATATGAGTTTTGTTGGTCCGCGTCCTGAGGTTCGTAAATATGTAAATCTTTATAACGATGAACAAATAATGGTGCTCTCTGTCAAACCAGGAATTACAGATTGGGCATCAATTGAATTCTCCGATGAATGTGAGCTTTTAGCCAAATCCAATGATCCAGAGAATTTTTATATAAAAGAAATAATCCCCTTAAAAATTACACAAAACCTGAAATACATCAATAATCATGATTTATGGGTTGATCTAAAAATCATATTTCTGACCTTAAGAAAAATTGCGATCGGATAAAGTCGTCAATTAATACGATTCAAGAACTCATGCACAAACTGAAAATAGTACACATTATAGGTTCACTCAGGAAAGGGGGCGCAGAACGCTTTGTAGTCGATCTATGTAATGAGTTGGCAAAAACCGATCAGTATCAAATATATTTAATTTCTCTTTGTGACAATGATGCTGATACAACTTTTCTTAATGAAATCAGCGATAAGATAAGTTATTTATCCCTACGCAAAGGCAAAGGCTTAAACTTTCAGGTCCTGCTAAAATTGACGACCTGGCTGGTTCAGCAAAAAGCGAATATTGTTCACACACACTTAAACGCTTTTGAATATTTGATTTTGTATAGATTTATGAGCGGTAATTGCAAGTTTTTTCATACGATCCATTCAACAGCCCAAGCTGAATGTCCCAATTTTTTAATTAAGTCATTTCGTAAAACGCTGTACAAGAATAATAAAGTAATTCCTGTAGCAGTTTCAAACGATGGAAGCAACTCATTTAGAAAATATTATGGTTTGAATAATGTTATTGTAATTGAAAATGGTCGTCCATTTTTAACCTTGACGGATGAATACCCAGTACTTATTAAAAGATATAAAGAAAATAGAAACTCCTTCCTATTAATTCATGTAGGAAGAATTATGAAAGTGAAGAATCAGCAACTATTAATTGAAGCGGTACAAAAGTTTAATGCAAATGAAACGAAGAAATGTAAACTACTGATAATCGGCGATGTTCGCGATCAATCCTTATACAATCAACTTCACGCATTGATAAAAGAAGACCCTTACATCGAATTTCTTGGAGGGAAAAACAACATAGCTGATTTTTTAAGTATGGCAGACTTTTTCTGCTTATCAAGCCATTATGAAGGAATGCCTATATCCTTAATTGAGGCATTATCAGTTGGATGTATTCCTATTTGCACCAAAGTGGGGGGTATTAAAGATATGATTAATAATGAAGATACAGGCTTTTTGAGTGATGATAACAGTGTGGATTCATATTATCAAACTATAAAGCGAGCTGTTTTCTATCCGGACCAACAGAAGATAAAAGAAAATAGCCTTAATTCATTTAAGCAACACTATCACATAGGAGCTTCCTGTAAAAAACATGTAGAGGCATATTTCATGAAGCAATAGATACAGAATAAACAGAAACTTTTAAGAATTTGCATAACCAGATTTGGATAATGAAATTCTTGTTATTTAATCTTGATGTAAAAATGAATAAAGTAATCGACAGGTATTTCGGTGCAGACAAATGGAATATAGGATTTGTAAAACAATCTGCTGAAGATTTAATTCGGAGAAAAAAATTTAATGGAAAAGTGTTATGGCTAGAGGAAGATAAGGCACATTACTCGGCTGATCCTTTTATTGTTAAAATAAACTCCAGTCTTTTCATCTACTATGAAGAGCTTAACTTTTGGAAAATTAAGGGTAAAATTTCTAGAATTAAAAATTTTAATTTTGGCACTAAACAAAGAATATCAGGTCTTACACCAAAAGGCATCCATTTTTCATACCCATACATTTTTGAGGAAAAATCAAACTTTTATTGCATTCCAGAAACAGCAGATGCTGGTGAAGTAAGTCTCTATCAGCTGGATTATGAAAACTCCACAGAGTTAAAGAAAAAAAGGGTTTTGCTAGAGGGATCCCGCTATGTAGATACCTCTATTATCCACTACAAGGAAAAATATTGGTTATTTACCAATATAGATGGTCTGTTAAATGATATATACATTTACTATTCAGATTCGTTAGAGGAAGATTTTAAACCACATGCATTAAACCCCATTCCGGTGAGTTCCAAAAATTGCAGGGGGGCAGGAAACTTATTTATAGTAAATGGACAACTTTATCGTCCAACTCAGAACTTGGAAATCCGTTACGGCGGATCCATAATTATCAATAAGATTTCTGAACTTTCTGAACTTTCATTCAAATCAGAGCCTGATTTTGAATTGTTACCAGAAGCCCCTTACCTGGAAGGCATGCATAACATCAGTTTCGGAAACGATTTGATTGTTGTAGATGGGAAGAGAAGGACTCATTCACCAATTACTCCTGTACATAGATTACTAAAAAAAGTTTTTTACTGAAATACTAGCTGTTATTGGGTGTAAAGTGAGTTGAAAAATACAACTATTTTCAAAAGATGGAGACGATTTCAAAAAGACTATTGTTTGTATCCATGTCTGATACTGCCGGAGGAGCGGAAAATATCTTACGTATGGTAGCAGGTGTAACAGACAGTCCTTTAATCTTTCTGAAACACCTATTTAATTCCCGTCTATTCATACCCAAAGAACAGAAGGTAAAGTATTTAACTCAAAGGTCTCTGTTGATAGGTTTTTTTAAGCTTGTTAAAGTGCTCTATCCTTACAGAAGAGAGTATACGATCATAAGTACACATCCTTATCTTAATGCCTATTTAGGCCTACTCAAACGTGTTGGATATATAAAGTCAAACCTGGTTGTCCGTGAATGCACATCGGTATTTACCCGTTACGCAGGTATCAAAAAATTAAGCTATCAGATAGCTTATAAATTAGGTTATCCGGCAGTTAATTTAATCGTATGTCAGACAGAAATTATGCGAAATCAGTTGTTAGCGCAAAATAAATTTATCCCAAACGATAAGGCTGTAATAATAGATAATCCGATTGATCTAAATCATATATTAAAAAAAGCAAGGGAGTCTATAGATGAAGATCTGGCAGATTCAGATTTTATCTGCTCAGCTGGCAGGCTGATTCCAGAAAAGGGTTTTTCAGTATTAATTCATGCATTTGCAAATATTGCGCAACAGCAAAAGAACCTAAAGTTATTGATATTAGGAGAAGGTAGAGAAAGGAAAAACCTCAATACGCTTATAAAAAAAACCGGCCTGGAAGAAAGAGTAATCCTGATGGGACATATTGACAACCCTCTACCCTATTTTAAAAAAGCAAAACTATGTATCGTTTCATCTATTAAAGAAGGATTTCCAAATGTCTTACTTGAAATGATGGCCGTAAATGATTCCATTGTTTCAACACTTTGTGCGGGCGGAATTGAAAAAATATCCTCCATTCTAAAAGTTGAGCCCGATAATATAAGCACTTTAACATCAGCTATGGAGTTTGCTCTCGCTGATTATCCCATTCAGAAAAACGACAGAAGAGAAGATTACCTTAAAGATCGTAGTCCTGAGTTGTTTATTAGTTCCATTCTGGAGGAGGTTCAGCGAGTAAATAGCTTGTATAACTTTTAATAAGAATAATCAAATAATCTATAATTCATCTATAAACTTAATTGTTATGAAAGTATTGGTTACAGGTACAGCCGGCTTTATAGGATTTCATTTGGCCAAACGTTTGTTAGAACGAGGAGATACAGTTGTGGGAATCGATAACATCAATGATTACTATGATGTCAATTTAAAGCACGACAGGCTTATAGAAACTGGAATAAACGTGACAGAACTTGAATATGGGAAAGCAGTAAAAAGCACTAAATATCCAAAATATACGTTCATGAAATTGGATATTTGTGATAGTGAAGAATTAACGACTTGCTTTAAATCTTTTCAGTTTGACGCTGTATGTAATCTAGCTGCACAGGCTGGTGTGAGGTATAGCATCACCAATCCTGAAGTTTATATAGACACCAATATCAAAGGATTTTTGAATGTTTTAGAGTGCTGTAGAAATTTTAAAATTAAGCACTTGCTTTATGCCAGTTCATCGAGTGTCTATGGATTAAATAAAAGAATGCCTTTTTCGACACATGAAAGTGTAAATCATCCCGTTTCTTTATATGCTGCTTCTAAAAAAAGTAACGAATTAATGGCTCACGCATATAGCTATTTGTTTAATTTGCCAACAACGGGTTTAAGGTTTTTTACAGTGTACGGTCCTTGGGGTAGACCCGATATGGCTCTGTATATCTTTACTAAAGCAATAATAGAAGGTGAAAAAATAGAAGTTTTCAATAGCGGAGAAATGAGCAGAGATTTTACCTACATAGATGATATTATTGAAGGAATTGTTCGGGTAATTGATGCTCCTGCACAAGCAGATCCAAATTGGAATGCAAAAGATCCTGATCCTGCCACCTCAAAAGTACCTTATGCAGTGTACAACATTGGAAGAGGAGAACCGGTAAGTTTGTTGAAATTTATTAATGAAATTGAAAAACATACTGGTATTAAAGCAAATAAAGCCTTTTTGCCTATGCAGGCTGGAGATGTAGCCGAAACTTCTGCTGATATTAATGACTTGACGAATAAGCTTCATTATCAACCAATAACAAGTGTGGGAACTGGAGTGAAAAATTTTGTAAACTGGTACAACAACTATTATACAGAACCTTATCAAAATCAGACAAAAATTATACAAATTGCAAATGGTTTGTCATAATATTGTAACATAAACTTTTTTAACAACTTCAATAATTTTACTTGAAAACAAAAATTTGAAAAATCACAACTAACTGAATAACAAGGTTAAATAAAATGCAGTTTTCAGTTAAAAGATATAACTACCTCATTATCTGCATTGTGTTTTAAATTACAAATCCTTTAGGTTTGCGCCCAAGATGTAAATTTAAAACACAAAAATTCATGCAGAAGAAAACAAAATTAATTACAAAAGTGCTAGTATTTAGCTCACTACTGCTTACTATTTTTACCTTTAGTCAATGCCAGAAAGAAGGGGTAGAAAATCTAACAATTGATGTTCCTAACGATGTGGATGCACAGAGTGCTGTTTCAACAACTTCAACTTCTATATTCACAGTAAATGTTTCAAAAGGTATTTCGGATGGCGGATTTGCCGTACGAATTCCGATGGACGCCAATTTAACAAGCGACACGAATGATAAGCCAAGTGCTTCAACCGTAAGAGTATTTGAAAATGGCGTTGAAATAGGCCCTGCACACTCTTCACATCAGGAAATCAGAGATCTAGGCAAAGGCCGTTTCAGTCATAAAACAGGTTTTTTGTTTCTTTCGGCTTCTGATAACTCAAATCCGAGAACCAATGGTAAGAAGTATACTTATACTGTAGGTGGTCAAAGCACAATAAGCCCTGTTGTTCCACCAACAGAAACCACTAATCCTCCTATATCAACCAGTGAACCTATAGGATATGCATCTGTAAATGGTAAAACAACAGGAGGTGCAGGTGGTCAGACGGTAACTGTATCAACTTTCTCAGCGCTTCAAAATGCGGTATCATCCTCAGCACCATTAATTATACAAGTCTCTGGAACGATTACTGGTTCTGGATTACTTAGGGTGCAATCTAATAAAACGATTCTGGGCCTTAACGGTTCTAAACTAATTGGAGCAAGTTTGTTTATCTACGGAAAGAGCAATATCATTATCCGGAATATGACAATCAGTAAAGTTAAAACATACTCAAATATAATTATTAAAGGAGGTGCACACCACGTATGGGTGGATCATTGTGATCTTTCATCAGAACGTGTAAGTGACTGGGATTACTATGATGGCTTATTAGACGTCGGAACTGGTGCCGATTATGTTACATTATCATGGAATAAATTGTACGATAACCATAAAGCTATGTTAATCGGTTTTAGCTACAACGAGCCTGAATCTGTTGGTAAACTTCGTGTTACTGTACATAATAACTATTTCTATAATGTTTCAGAACGCTGCCCGAACGTAAGATATGGAACTGTGCATACCTTCAATAACTATTATGACAACGCTGGTTTTATTAGCTCTCTTATGGGGGCAATTGTACGAGTGGAAAACAGTTATTTCAAAAACACGACACTTCCAATCAGAACAGAACTTAGTCCTGTAGCTGGTGTTATTAGTGGTGAAAGTACCAATATATTTGATAACAGTGGAAAAAACAAAATTACTACTGCACCATCAAGCTGGGTACCTACTTACGAATACAAATCAGTACTTAGTGCTGCAGCAAATGTTCCGTCTATTGTAATGAAAGGCGCAGGCGCAACTTTATAATAAACAGAAATAGCTTAAAACATTCAAAAACAAGGCCATCTGACTGTAAGTCAGGTGGCTTCTTGGTTTATGTATCATTCTTTTTAATTCCTTTATTATGGCAGAGATTAGAAAAAAAGTATTGATCGCCTGTGATTCTTCGCGTACATTACTTGATTTTAGAGGTAAACTCATTGAAGAACTTATCAAAAAGAATGAGGTATTTGTATATACCCCGAAAATCACACAACAGCATGTTCGGGAAAAACTAAAGCATCTTGGAGTAACTGTTTTTGAAAATCATCTGAACGGGAGTAATGTATCGATCTTTTCCGACCTTACATACATTATTCAATTGTATAAGGTTATCAAGAGACTCAGACCAGATATTTTCTTTCCCTACACATTTAAGCCTGTTATCTATGGAACAATTGTAGCAAAGCTTTGTCGAATAGATTGTATAACCCCAATGTTAACTGGTCTTGGTTATAATTTTGCCGATAATGGATCTAAAAAAGTACTAATAAGTCTGATCACTAAAGCGCTATTGAAGTTCAGTCTAATGGAAAACCGAAGGGTCAGAATCATTTTCCAAAATAGGGACGATTATAATAAATTAATAGAATCAGGTATAATCGGGATTAAACATCAGGCATTTGTAGTAAATGGTTCTGGTGTGGATTTAGGCCATTACGATTATTCTGAGCCTGAAACTGTCAATATCAGCTTTCTAATGATATCCCGTCTCATCAATGCGAAGGGGGTTAACGAGTTTTTTGAAGCAGCTAGAACGATCAGATCCAAATATCCTGCTATAAAATTCAGGCTTATTGGTTCCTTTGATGATAATATTGATTCCATTAACAAAGAACTTTATTCCAAAATCCAATCTGGAGATACCGTAGAATATATTGGGCAAGTGGATGACGTAAGGCCGTATATCAAAAATTCATCTATCGTTGTACTACCGTCATATTATGGAGAAGGTGTTCCCCGTTGTATCCTAGAAGGAATGGCTATGGGGAGGGCCATCATTACTAGTGACTCTGTTGGATGTCGAGAAACAGTAAATGCTTCTCCTTCCTGTACCAATGGCTTTTTGGTTCCAGTAAAAAATATTCCAGCTCTTGCTTCTAAAATGGAGCACTATATAAATAATACCCGAGATATTATCTTGTATGGTATTAATGGTAGGAAATTCGCCTTAGAGAAATTTGATGTGAATCTTGTCAATGCAGAAATGCTTAAAATCATGAACGTTGGCTAGCTTAAGCATCTAAAAAACTGTAGTTTTTTTTAATATTATAAGTCATGTCATATCGCTTGATCAATTTTCAACAATCGGAAGAATGGACAGCATATGTCCGTAACGCTGTAAATTATGATTTTTATCATACATGGCACTATCATTCACTCGAGAAAAACGCGGAACCATTTCTTTTCGTTTATGAAGAATCGGATGTGTTCATTGCTCTGCCACTGCTAAAAAGAGAAATTGCAAATTCAGGTTTGTATGATCTGACGTCTGTGTATGGTTATTCTGGACCAATTTCCAACAAGAAGTTTGTAGACATAAGTGACCAGATACTTGAAAATTTCAAGTACTTCTTCTTAAATTTCATTAACACAGGAAGATATATCTGTGTTTTCTCCAGACTTAATCCTTTCATTGACCAAAAAGTGTTAATTGAAAAAATAGGAGGTATTTACAACAATGGCAAAACTGTGTATATCGATTTGTCCATTTCTATTGAAGAGCAAAGAGTGGGCTATGAAAAAAGGATGGGTAGGCAAATCAGACAGTTGAGAAGGATGCCTTATATTATCAAAGAAGCTAATACTAGAGACGAAATAGCGTCATTTTCCGAGATGTATAATGAAAATATGCTCCGGCTGAAAGCAGAAAAAAGCTATTTTTTTAACGAAGATTATTTTGCGGAAATCGTTAAAGAGGATAGTTGTAAGTTGATCCTGATGTATGATGGAATCAAGATGATTTGCGGAGCAATTATTATGTGTTGCGGAGGTATCATCCGAAACCACCTTTCGGCGACAGCTGCCGATTATATAAACCAATCTCCCAGCAAGTTACTCACAGACGAAATAAGTATAATAGGTAGAAAACTGGGGATGAAATATTTTCACTTGGGTGGTGGTTTGGGCGGTCGGGAAGACTCTCTATTTAAATTTAAATCATCCTTTTCCAATTTGTTTCTAGAAGATTCTACCTGGAAATTTATATCTGATAGATTCGTATATAATGACCTTGTGAAAGAAATGAAGAACAATTTAGATATGAATTATTTCCCCTTGTATCGCTGTCCTGAAATGGCTATTAAATAAAAACAATCCAATATTAAATTTTGGATTTTCTAAACTAATTAAATTTTCAACCATTAAATCTGTATACTTTGAAAAATATATTTAATTATTCCGAAGCTACTATTAGTGACTTTGAGAATGCATTTGATAAGTTCGGTTGGGTTATTTATGAAAATGCTCTTCATGAAGAGCTAATTGCTCAAATTATTAATGACTTGGAACCTGCTTACCTACAAAGAAGGAAAATTCAAACCCAAAACGGTATTGAAGCAAATATGGAGGGCACCCTCCATCACTTATTAGAATGTGATAATTTTAGCTTACATTTTTTAGAACAAATGTTTTGTGATAAGGAAATACGCTATTTTTTAGGCGGAAACTATATCTTAAATGGGTTGAGCGGAGTTATCAATATGAAAAATGATAGGCCGTATGTTCAAAATATTCATCGGGATTTAAGAAGTTTTACTGGAAACAATAAAATGATGATCCAAATGATTGTACTGCTTGATGATTTTACAGAGCAGAATGGTGCCACTTATTTACTGTCCGGTTCACACAAGGAAGATGTTAAACCAAATGAGGAATATTTTTACAAACATGCTGACCGGGCAATAACAAAAAAAGGTAGTATCATTTTATTTGATTCTAACTTGTGGCATGCTGCGGGTAAAAATTATACAGAAAATGCGAGAAAAGCATTAACAATAAGTTTCACCAAACCATTCTTTAAACCGATGTTTGATTTTCCAAGATACTTAGGTTATGAGTTTGGAGAATCTTTAAGTGAAAATTTGAGGCAAGTTGTTGGTTATAATGCCAGAATTCCGGCGGATTTGTACGAGTTTTATCAACCCCCTCATAAAAGAATGTATTTATCAAATCAGGGTTAATAGTTTTTTTGAGAAAATCTAACATTCAGTTTTATGAAAGATCAAAAAGAACTTGAGAAAACCATTGGAGGTTTTTTTCAGTTGCAACTTTCAAATGGCGAAGAATACTATCCTTCACTCCTAAAATTAAATACAACGAGAAATGCTTTAGAATATATATTGAGAGTTAAAGATTATACTAAAATATATATCCCCTATTTTACGTGTGACACCATATTGGAGCCGATGCTAAAATTGGCCGTTCCATATGAGTTTTATACATTAGACAAACAGTTAGACCCTATAATTGATTTCGAAATCGGATATGGAGAATGCTTTTTGTACACCAATTATTTTGGTCTAAAACAGAATACTGTAGAAAAACTAAGCAAAAACCTTGAAAATTTAATTATTGATAATTCGCAAGCCTTCTTTTCAAAACCATTAGATAAGATAGATACCATATATTCATGCAGGAAATTTTTCGGAGTTTCCGATGGTGCTTATTTACAGCTTAATAGTAGTCTCCGATTGAAACTAGAAACGGACATATCTGTTGATAGATTTCTACACCTTATAAAGAGTATTGAAGTCGGGAATGAAAATGCTTACCAGAATTTTGTTGCAAACGAAAAAAGTCTTGAAAATAACGACATTAAAAATATGTCCGTTCTAACTCAGAAAATTCTTTCCGGAATTAATTACCAAAATTGCAAAAAAATAAGAAAACAAAACTTTAATTATTTGCAGGAAAATTTGGCAGGAATAAATGAACTTGATCTTGAAATGTCTATAGATTCCGTCCCTATGATATATCCTTTTCTTCTTTCAAATGATAAAGTTAAAACTAAACTAATAGAGAAAAAAATATTTGTGCCTACCTTTTGGCCCAATGTCTTGAAATGGACAAACGAACGTATGTTTGAAAATCATCTGGCCAAACACCTAGTGCCTCTACCAATAGATCATCGATATACTATAGAAGACATGAAATTATTAGTTTGCGTGTTAAAAGATATAATACATAATCTGACTTTTTAATGCTCTGTATAAAACTCCTTTTATTTTTTTTCTATGTATGAATTCGGAAGCTCGCTCTGCCTTTTAACGGCCAGTTAACAGTTGGCGAACCCCAAGAATTTTCATTCGACTTATACAGCCGTTGCCAAATGGATATTTCATATCGTGAATTTGTTTTTAACTAAAAAATTAGGATGGATAATTCTGTTTATATAAGACCATTGGTTTTAAGCGATGCGAATATCTCTTACCGATGGAGAAATGATTCTAATATCTGGAAGTTTACGGAGTTTAAACCTGATAGTTATATTTCCTTAGAAGCTGAGCAAGAATGGTTAAAAAGCAAATTAGAGAAAAAAAATGAACGACGTTTTGCCATTTGCCTTAAAGAGAACAATCAATATATAGGAAATATCCAGCTATTAAATATAAATAACGGACTAGCTTCCTTTCATATATTTATTGGAGAAAAAACCTTATGGGGAAAAGGAATAGGCCAGCAAGCTACAAAACTAATATTAAAATATGCTTTTTCTCAGCTAGGATTAGAAAGTGTTTTATTAGAAGTAAATAAACTAAATATTTCTGCTTGTAAAACTTACGAAAGAATAGGTTTTGTTTCTACTGGTACCAATAAAAATAATGGATTTATTAAAATGAAACTAAACAAAACAGAATTTTCTCTTTAACATATGTTTACTTACTGCCATGAGAAAATTAATCACTCTTTTTCAAAAAACGCAATGGATAAAATATGTAAAACGCTCAGTAGAGTATGATTTTTATCATACCTGGCATTATCATACTTTAGATCAAAGCGGGGATCCTTTCCTTTTCGTGTATGAAGAAGGGGATAATTATATTGCTTTACCCTTGCTTAAAAGAAAAATATCAGATTCTCCATTTTCAGATCTGGCTTCTGTATATGGTTATACCGGACCTATCTCTAACCGAAAGTTTGAAGACCTCGAAGAAAGTCTGATGGATAATTTTAAAAGCTCTTTCCTAGATTTTCTAGATGAAGAACAAAATATTTCTGTATTTTCCAGGCTACATCCTTTCTTTAACCAATATCTATTAATTGAAAAATTCGGAGGGGTTTACAAAAATGGCAAAACTGTCGCCATTGATTTGACCATTTCAATTGATCAGCAGCGTAAAAAATACAGGAAATCAACTTATCAATATATAAAAAAAGCGTGGAGCAATGGATATTCAGTAAAAGAAACAAAAGATCTTGAAGATATCAATGTGTTTTTTAACATCTACACAGAAAATATGACACGGATTAAAGCAGAAGATTACTATTTTTTTAATCAACAATATTTTATAGACCTCATTAATACAGATGAATTTGATTGTCGTCTTGTATTGGTTTATGCTGGAGATAAGATAATTTGTGGAAGCGTAATCACCTGTACATGCGGTATCATTGAAGCCCATTTGGTAGCTACCTTAACTAAATATCTCTATAAATCACCAGCCAAATTCTTAACAGATGAAATTAGCATCCTCGGACGTAAACTAGGCATGAAATATTATCATTTGGGTGGTGGATTAGGTTTTAAAGAAGACTCCTTATTTAACTGGAAAGCTGGTTTTTCAGATCTGTTTTTAGAATATAAAAGTTGGCGCTATGTTGCCAATGAAGGAATATATAATTCCTTGGTTAATCGTATAGGAATCAATCCTAATAATAATATTGATTATTTCCCTCTATACAGATTCGGCGTTGTGCCGGTAAATAGTGATAAATATCCAAATCTTGTACCTATCTAAAATTCCAATTATGATTAAATTAATTACCCTTAACGAGAGAAAGGAATGGAATTCTTACGTTAAACGCTCTTTTATACACGATTTTTATCATACCTGGCATTATCATGCTTTAGACAAAAGTGGTAATCCTATACTCTTGATTTATGAGGAAGGGGAAGATTTTGTAGCCTTTCCATTCCTTAAAAGAAATATTCCTGATTCTTCATTTTTTGACTTAAGTTCTGTTTATGGGTATCCTGGACCAATTGCAAGTAAAAAATTCGAACACCTGGATGAAAGACTAATCGATAATTTTAAAAAGTCATTTTTAAAATTTCTAAAAAACGAACAGATAGTCTCGGTATTTTCCAGGTTGCATCCTTTTTTTGATCAACATATTTTGATGAAAGAATTCGAAGGAATTCATGAAAATGGACTTACTGTTGCGCTTGATCTGAATTTGCCTTTAGATGTGCAGCGAAAAAAGTACGATCGCTCGACCTCTAGATCAATCAAAAGGTCTCGTGATAAAGGATACTATGTTAAGGAATCAAAACGACAAGAAGATATCGATACATTTGTTGAGATCTATACGGAAAACATGCGTAGAATCGGCTCCACCGACTTCTACCTGTTTAATAAACAATATTTTATCGACTTGATTCATTCAGATGAGTTTGACTGCAGGTTATTATTGGTTTATTTAGGTGAAGAAATAACATGTGCAACGATCATCTCATTCTCCCATGGAATTATTCAAGCACATCTGGTTGCTACTAAAGCAGCATATCTAAATGAATCTCCTGCAAAATTTTTGGTTGATGAAATTACTATCATTGGCCGGGAAAGAGGAATGAAGTTTTTTCATTTAGGTGGAGGGCTTTGCTTTAAACAAGATTCCTTGTTTCGATGGAAATCGGCTTTTTCAGATCTGTTCCTCAACTATAAAAGTTTCCGATTCATTGCAAATCACAAAGCTTACAACTCTTTGCTTGATAAGCAAGGTGTTGACAGGAAAACAGAGACCGATTATTTTCCTTTATACAGGGCTTTTATTACCTTATTTTCTTCGCTGTCATTTATCTAAAATACTCCTATGAAAAATTTACTATTTAGTGATAAGATACATTCAAGATGGCTAATATTATTGATTGATCAATTAATCGTAATCTGGACCCTCTTTATATCCTTATTGCTGACCAAAAAAATTGAATACGCTGAATTGTTTTACGCCAGTGATATCCTTTACATAGGTTTGTACAGTGTGGTGTCTATTTTCGTATTTATTACGATGAAAATTCATACAGGAATCATAAGATACTCTAATACAGAAGATATCTTTCGCGTATTCATGGCAGTACTAATAACCAGTATTGGCTTTATGCTTATTAGCAACTTGCTAGTTGCGCCACATTTTAAGTTTCCATGGAAATGGTTTGACAAAGTACTGTTATTGAACTTTTTTATTTCTTCATCCTTGCTAATTATTTTGAGAATAGCCGTTAAACACATTTTTGGATATTTAAAAGATTTACAGTCCAAAAATGTAGCGGATAATGTTTTAATTTATGGAACTGACAGTACTTCAATTCTCGTAAAAAAAGCACTGGACACCTGTCATGAAGTACCTATAAATGTGCTTGGTTTCATTGATGATGGTCTGGATAGAATAAATAAACATATAGAACAAAAAAAAGTATATCCGCTATTTTTTATAGAAACACTTAAGAAAAAATACGCCATCAATAAGGTTTTAGTAGCTGGAAACGATTTGAATGTTAGTGGAAAAAAGAAAGTAATTGAAAAATGTATAGAACTGGGTATTAAAGTAGTAACGGTACCTTCTTCTGATAAATGGCTTTACGGAAAACTCGATAGTGACCAGCTTAAAGATTTAAATATCGCTGACCTTTTAGGGAGAGAACCTATAAAACTTGACAAAAAAAATATCCTTAACGAGATTAAGGGGAAGCGAATTTTAATAACGGGAGCTGCGGGATCGATCGGGTCTGAAATCGTAAGGCAAGCGCTTGATTATTATCCCAAAATGGTAATACTTTGCGATCAGGCAGAAACTCCTTTACACGATTTGAAACTAGAATTGGAAGATAATTTGCAATCTGATAGAATTAAAATTTTCATAGCAAATATTCAGAATTCAGACCGTATCAGAACACTATTTGAATTGTACCGACCAGAGATAGTTTTTCACGCCGCAGCTTATAAACATGTACCAATGATGGAAGATAATCCATCTGAAGCAATATTAACCAATGTTTTAGGTACTAAAAATTTAGCCGATATCTGTCTAGAATTTTCGGTAGAAAAATTTGTGATGATTTCTACCGACAAGGCAGTGAAGCCTACGAACGTAATGGGCGCTTCTAAACGGTTGGCAGAGATTTATATTCAATCGCTAAATGGAACAGATAATTATACAACTAATACAACCCGCTTTGTAACGACAAGATTTGGCAATGTTCTAGGGTCAAGCGGGTCCGTAATACCAAGGTTTAAAAGCCAAATCGATCGAAGAGTTCCGATTACGGTTACACATCCTGATATCACAAGATATTTCATGACAATCCCTGAAGCTGTAGAGTTGGTGCTAGAAGCTGCTGCAATGGGAAAAGGAGGAGAGATCTTTTTATTCGACATGGGTAAACCTATTAAAATTATAGATTTAGCCTTAAATATGATTAAACTTGCTGGATTAAAGCCTTATATAGATATTGATATTATTTTCACAGGTCTTCGCCCAGGTGAAAAAATTTATGAAGAGTTATTGCTTGTGGAAGAAAAAATTATCTTAACTCATCACCCTAAAATCAAAATTTCTCAAAATATAGCCTATGATTACTTTCATATTAATGAAGCTATAGAAGATTTACTTGCATTAAATAAAATAGGAAATGATTATCATGTTGTTAAAAAGATGAAAGAAATTATACCAGATTTCATCAGCAACAATTCCAAATATGAAGAGTTAGACTTATTTGAGGCTAATTAGATCAACTTTTACAATATATTTTTATTATGGGCATACATGTAGGAAATGTTCTGGAACAGGTTCTTCGGATGGAACGTATTGGGATTAGCGAATTATCCCGAAAGCTCAAAGTAAGCAGAAGAACAATATACAATTGGTTTAAACAAGAGAATTTGAATCTCCAAATTCTCTTAGAAGTTGGTAATATAATCGGACACGATTTTACGGCCGAATTGCCTGAAACATTAATAAAAAACCATCCTCACTTGCTTAACGCAGAGGATTCATCTTCTATAACCAATGCAGATATTGATAATAGTTCTGTTTATTTTTGGATGAATAAATATATTAGTTTGTTAGAAAAATATAGCGATCTCTTAAATCTCATTTCTGAGAACTCCGCTTCAAATAAGAAAATGACAGGAAAAAACGACTATTTCTAACTTAAAAATGAGAACCACAAAGCATAGCTCCTATCACCACCTTTACTTCTTAATTACTGGTTATAATCCTCTAACGTCAGCTCAACGTATTCCATGACCTTTAGTATGGCACTTCACTTTTGCCATTCCACTACCAGGAACACTTTCCATTGAAATAGCAGCAAACATTGCTCACCCCTATTACAAAAAAAGCTTCAAGTATCCTTGAGGCTTTTTTTGTAATAGAGAACAGGATTGAACTGTGCTATCAGCAGTTGACGGCATGTAATCCAATTAAGATCAAAAAAAGCCTCACCTTTCAGTGAAGCTTTATCTAGTAGCGGGGAGCAGGATCGAACTGCCGACCTCAGGGTTATGAATCCTGCGCTCTAACCATCTGAGCTACCCCGCCGTTTCGGTGATGCAAATATAGTAATAAGGAATTATTTTCAAAGGAATTATTTAGAGATTTTAATAAATTATTAATCCCTTAAAAGGACCTTCAATGCAATTATCTATAAATGAAAGACGTAAGATGTTGACAACTTTTTCAATGTGAACATTTTTTATCTGACTTGCTACTCTTTTAAAATAAAAATATGTATCATTACAGAAATCAATACGAGAATGTAAACTAAAAAGTGACCTGTCTATGTCGGAAAAAACTAAAATACAACTTGAATATATAATTAACTCTTCTCCCCGTATTCTATACCCTTATCTGGTTGAACCAAATGACTTATCGCAATGGTTTGCCGATGACGTGATCTACCATGACGGAATTTACGAATTTATCTGGGATGGAGAACACCACAGAGCCAAGCTTGCCGCATATAAAGAAAACAAATACGCCAAATTCAAATGGATAGACGATGACCCTCATTTTTTCGAATTAGAGATCATGCAGGACGAATTGACAAACGATGTTGCTCTAGCAATAACAGATTATGCAAAAGACGAAAATGTAGATGATAGAAAAAAAATCTGGGACAACTCGATAAGCTATCTACAGAGTGTAATTGGTGCTTAAAATTCTGTATCTTTGTTTGTCGCTCGTAGCCTAACACAAAGTTAGGAAAGGCTATGCGTAAAGATGCATGAAAAAAGTACACGTATTAATACTACAAGCATTCATTAAGCCCTTTATAGTCACATTTTGTATTGTGATGTTTGTGCTTTTGATGCTTTTTTTATTTAAATATATTGACGACCTTATCGGAAAGGGATTTGAGTGGTATGTTATAATGGAACTGATTGGCTATCAGTGCGCCGTACAGTTAGCAATGGCACTTCCGCTATCTATGCTCTTATCCTCGATTATGACATTTGGTAATCTTGGAGAAAGCTATGAATTAGTTGCGATTAAAGCTGCTGGTGTATCACTTCGTAAGGCCATGAGCCCGCTTTTTGTTCTAGTCGCACTATTTGCGTCAGGATCCTTTCTATTTTCAGATTATATACTTCCTGTCGTAAACCTAAAGATGGGATCCCTCCTTTGGGATGTGCGCAATAAAAAGGCCGACTTTCTAATTAAACCTGGAATTTTTAACAGTACTATACCAGGGTATTCGATTCGAGCAAAAAGCAAAAGTAAAGATGGGACAGTATTATACGATCTGACTATTTATGACAAATCGAAAGGTACAGCTGGCAGTGACGTACTGGTCGCTAAAGAAGGATATATGTACAACTCGCGGGATCAAAACTTCATGATTCTGAAGCTTATTGATGGTGTACGTTATGAAGACTCCCGTGCGAGCAATGCCAAAACCTATGACCCGCGTCAGCAGTTTACCCGTTTCTATTTTAAGGAGACAGAGACAAAGTTTAATATGGATGCTTTTGAAATGAAGCGGACAGATGAAAACCTTTTTAAACAACATCACCAGATGTTAAATCTTCGTCAGCTTAAGCTCAAGTCTGACACCAACAGAATGGAGTTGGATAGTGTATCAAGAATCAGTGCACAGGAACTGAAACACAACATCCTCTTTACTTCGCGGTATTACAACGAAGGCATTCATCAAAAGTCTAAATTAAAAATTGAAGGGAGTCTATTAGACAACGTTCCAGCATCTGCAAAAAGAAATATTGTAAGTAGTGCCTTGGGACAGATCCAACAATTTAAGGATGGAACATTCAATAGATCTGCAGAATACCAAGCATTGGTAGACAAAGATCTTCGTTACGATATTGAGTATCACCGTAAATTTACGCTTGCAGTTTCTTGTCTACTCCTATTTGCTATAGGAGCACCGCTAGGAGCTATCATTAGAAAAGGGGGATTGGGAGCGCCGGTAGTGATATCCATCATATTCTTCTTGATATATCATATTATCTCTACCGTAGCGGAGAAATCAGCTAAGGATGGCGCTATCAGCCCATTTTGGGGGATGTGGATGGCAATCATTGTTTTAACCCCATTAGCAGCATTCCTTACTTATAAATCGACCACAGACTCGGCCTTATTTGATATAGACCAGTATAAAATCAAGGCTCAGTATGCTTTGTCATGGATTAAAGAAAAATTAAATATCAAAAAACAAAAGGTCTAATCGCAATTTTGACTTCTTTATTATTAAAAGAAAATAAATCAGACATACCTTTGTAATTCGAAAACTCATATATCAATGGATATAAAATTAAACACGATCGAAGAAGCTATTGAAGACATCAAAGCAGGGAAAGTAATCATCGTTGTAGACGATGAAGACAGGGAGAACGAAGGAGACTTTGTAACCGCAGCGAGAAATGCTACACCTGAGATTATAAACTTTATGGCGACTCATGGACGGGGATTAGTTTGTGCCCCGTTGACCGAGCAACGCTGTAAAGAATTAGATTTACACCCGATGGTAGGTCAAAATACAGCTATATATGAAACTAACTTTACGGTATCAGTAGATTTGCAAGGCTACGGCTGTACCACAGGGATATCGGCCTCAGATCGCTCAAAAACAATTAAAGCGTTAATAGATCCTAATATAAAGCCTGAGGAGTTGGGGCGCCCAGGGCATATCTTTCCATTGATCGCTATTGACGGAGGCGTATTACGTCGTACGGGGCACACCGAAGCCACTGTTGATATAGCAAGACTAGCTGGTTTTGAACCAGCTGGTGTGCTCGTAGAAATATTAAAAGATGATGGCGAAATGGCAAGGCTTCCAGATTTGATGGAAGTAGCAAAACGATTTGAACTGAAAATAATAAGCATTGAAGATTTAATCGAATATCGTCTGAAACATGACACACTTATCAAAGAAGAGGTATCTGTAAAGATGCCAACCGTCTACGGGGATTTTCAAATGAAAGCTTTCACTCAAAAAAACACTGGACAACAACACCTTGCTATCTACAAAGGAGAGTGGAAAGAAGACGAACCAGTGCTAGTTCGTGTACACAGTTCCTGTATGACGGGAGATATTTTTGGCTCATGTCGTTGCGATTGCGGTCCTCAACTCCACAAAGCAATGGAAATGATCGAGAAAGAAGGGAAAGGAATTATCGTATATATGAATCAAGAAGGTCGTGGTATAGGACTGATCAACAAACTCCATGCTTACAAACTTCAAGAAGAAGGAGTAGACACAGTAGATGCGAATACACAATTAGGGTTTAAAGCAGATTTAAGAGATTACGGCGTTGGTGCGCAGATAATCCGCCATATGGGAGTTACAAAAATGCGGCTGATGTCAAACAACCCAACTAAAAGAGCTGGTCTAATAGGTTACGGAATAGAGGTTGTCGAGAACGTACCCATTGAAATCGAACCGAACGTATACAACGAGGATTACTTGAAAACCAAGCGAGATCGAATGGGACATACGATCCTTAAGAATTTATAAAATAAAAAAAGAGGACGAGTTCCTCTTTTTTTATAGATAGCAAACTACATCAACAATTGTTACCTACATAAAAGAGAAATCATGACAAACGCACTTTTTGTACAACAAGCTTATATCAACGGAGACTTTATTGATTCAGAGCACACTTTTGAAGTCATAAACCCATCTACAAATAAAACAATTGGCACCGTACCGAATCTTCATATTGATCATTGTAAAAGTGCGATTAAGGCTGCCGAATCAGCACTCTCCCTATGGCGGCAAACCCCTGTTGGCATACGTTGTCAAGCTGTTTATAAAATATACGAACTCATCCTCAGCCACAAAGACGAGCTTGCAGAGATCATGACGTTAGAATGTGGAAAAACACTAACCGAATCGCTGGGAGAGATTGACTATGCAGCTTCATTTGTTGAATGGTTTGCCGAAGAAGGTAAGCGTACGTATGGAGAGACGATCCCTTCACTCAAAGGTAACAATCGTTTGATGACCATCAAACAACCTGTAGGAGTAGTAGCTGCTATCACACCGTGGAACTTCCCTCTAGCAATGATTACGAGAAAACTAGCCCCTGCCTTAGTAGCAGGATGCCCTGTTGTCCTAAAACCAGCTTCGCAAACCCCATTTACAGCAATAGCCCTTGCTAAGCTGACCCAAATGGCCGGAATACCAAAGGGCGTCTTTTCTGTAATTACTTCCAAAGACAGTAAAGGATTTGGAGAGGAACTGGCTACAAATCCCATCGTGCAAAAGATCACATTTACAGGCTCCACAGCTGTTGGAAAGACACTCATGCAACAGGCGGCCAGCACCCTTAAGAGAATCTCTTTCGAACTAGGTGGAAATGCTCCTTTCCTTGTATTTGACGATGCAGATGTTGACAAAGCTGTTTTGGGAGCTATTGCGGGAAAATTTAGAAACTCTGGACAGACCTGTGTCTCAATAAATAGATTTTACATTCAGGAGGCTGTTTACGACGAATTTGCAAAAAGGCTTAGTACGGCTGTTAAAGTACTAAAAGTTGGCGATGGATTTACACAAGGTACTCAGGTAGGCCCTCTAATCAATCAAGCTGGTTTAGAAAAGGTAAAAAAACACGTGGAAGATGCAGTAGGCCGGGGAGCCAAAATTTTAACAGGAGGAAAACCACTTCATGGAAATTTCTTCGAACCTACGGTACTCACGGATCTCGCTCCCGATAGTATAATAAGCAAAGAGGAAACCTTCGGTCCTATATGTGCCCTATTTAAATTCAGCAATGAAGAAGAGGCTATTCAATTAGCAAACAATACGCCTTTTGGCCTAGCTGCTTATTTCTACAGCGAGAACATCCATCGTTGCCATCGGGTGGGCGAAGCTTTAGAAGCGGGAATGGTCGGTATCAACACAGGCCTAATCTCCAATGCATCCGCTCCTTTTGGGGGTATAAAACAATCCGGAATAGGTAGAGAAGGTGCTAGATACGGAATAGACGAATATCTCGAAATTAAGTATTTATGTTATGGAGCATAGTCGCTCCGCAACATATTACCACAAATGATACCGTACACCGAGTGTTAAATAATTAGGCAGAAACGTTTCATCTTCGACAAGATACTTCACCTTGTACCCTGTATAAACAGATAATTGTACAGGCTTAAAGTAATAGCTCAATCCGAGCTGTCCGTTGAGAACGAACCTTTCATCCTTTACAAATACATACTCCTTGACGTCGACCTCTTGGTAACTAATAAAATCTTCGGCTGCTCCCGCTCCGAGAAAAACGTTAAAATTACTTTTTCGCTTGTCTAAAAATGAAAAAAGATAGTCTGCACCAACAGAAACAAAATTACTTCTTCCGTGGACCTGAGCTTGTACTGAACTACGGTTATCCAGGTCATACTTCCCTTGCACGCCAAAACTACTTTCTTTTGCTGATTTTACATTCATATCGCCATAAAAACCAAACGCCCAATTGTGTTCCTGTGCAAACGAATGTGCCGATAACACCGTCATAAGTATGACTGTCAAAAAAACTCTTTTCATCATAAATTAGTCTACCTTCTCTCCTTTTGATTTTCGATATTTCTTATAAAGTTTAACTAGTATCATCAGTAAAATTGCTAATATCAATAATCCTAACACACCATAAATCCAACTTAGCGCTGATTTCAAAATAACGACAAATACTATAGCAAACAACAGCACTGTAGATACTTCATTCCAAAGCCGTAATTGATGTGAAGTCCATGTAGAAGCTTCATCCCTCAACCTAAACATTATCCGTTGGGTTCTAAAATGATAAAAAACCATTCCTCCGACAAACAACAACTTGACGTGCATCCAACCTAAAGAGAGTAGCCCAGGGTTTAGATACAACATTAATAAAGCAGAAGCAATCGTAATGTACATGGCAGGAGTTGTGATCACCCACCAAAGACGGTTTTCCATAATTGTAAACTGTCGGTGCAACACATTATATTCCACCTTTTCCTTTCCTTTGGCTTCTGTATGATAAATGAAAAGACGGGGCGTATAAAAAAGTCCCGCCATCCAACATATCACAAAAATGATATGTACTGCCTTAGCATATAGATATATCATAATACAAAAGTAAGAAGGAAAAATTAAATAATTTTTCCTTCTTGATTTTATTAGTACCTAAACTCTTTAATTACTTCGACAGCGTATTTGACGTGGTCAAAAGGCATATCCGGCATGATACCATGTCCCAGATTACATATAAAACCATTCTCTCCTCGCATACGTTCAAAAAGTTCGTGTATCTTAGCTTTGATAACAGGCTTGTTAGCATACATGATGAATGGATCCAAATTTCCTTGTACAGCCATACCAGCAGGTAGACTCTTTTTAATATTTAACAGATCCGCATTCCAATCGACCGAAATGACATCGGGTTTAGTCTCTGCCATAACCGGTGCAAATACGGAAGCTCCTTTTGCGAAAGAAATAACCGGGACCGTGCGTTTCAAATTGTCGATAATATACTTATTGTATTTGTGAGAGAATGTGTGATAATCATTCCAAGACAAAGCCGAGGCCCAACTATCGAACAACTGTACTGCGTTTACCCCCGCATCGATCTGCATATTCAGATAGGCTATTGTCAAGTCAGCAATCTTCTGTAAAATAAGATGAGCAAGTTCTGGCTCATTATTAAGCATAAGTTTTGTTAGCTTAAAATCTTTTGAAGAAGCCCCTTCTACCAAATAGCTTAATATGGTAAATGGCGCACCGGCAAAACCAATAAGTGGGATACGTCCATTTAGGCGTTCTTGAATCACTTTAATCGCATCGGCTACGTATTGAAGCTTGTCTAAGCAATCTACAGATAGCTTTTCAGCATCAGCAAATGATCGAACCGGATTTGAAAAACGAGGCCCTACCCCTTGTTCAAAGGACAAGTCCCCTCCCATAGCTTCGGCAGTAACAAGAATATCTGAGAAAAGAATAGCAGCATCGATCCCCAGAAGGTCCACAGGCAACATGGTGACATCTGCGGCAATTTCCGGTGTCTTACACATCTCCAAAAAGCTATACTTATTCTTGATTTCCCAATATTCAGGCATAAAACGCCCTGCTTGACGCATCATCCACACCGGAGGTCTTTCTGTTTGCTGCGAAAGCGCAGCTTTGATAAACAAATCGTTCTGTAAAATTGTACTCACTATTTCTTAATTATATTTTTTTACGTCTTCTCTAATTTTCCTAACTATATCACTTTGCCGCTGCGTCAGCGCTAACTTATCAGCCAGATCTAAATATGTCAAAACACGCTCATACTCTTTTTTCCGCAGGTTGATATTTGCTAGGTTTATCAACACCATACCCTTTTCGTTATCTCGGCGCCAAGGCAATCTGGAAGCCAGCTGGAAATGATATTCTGCCTCATCGACCCGATTCTCTTTCAAAGCTATATTACCCAGCATAAATTCATAAAAGTTACGTCGTCCTTTCCTTAGATGGTCTGGATTTTTGATCTCTGCAAGTAATCTCTTTGTTTTCTCGTAATCTTGTTTGTGAAATGCCTGGGTGGCGAGAAAAACTGTTCCTTCCCGATATTGACTCCATATGAAATATCCAATAATCCCCAAGAGATAAACACAAACATTGTAGTGTCTGAAAACAACGGAATAGGCTAAGCCTACGACCGCTATTGACACTACTATCATCCGAAACCGTGTATTCATAAAAGTTATTCGCCTTGGCCTTCGGGAGTATCTGTAAACTTATACCCTACCCCTCGTATCGAGTGAAAATAGATCGGGTGCTTTTGGTCCGGTTCAAAATACTTTCTGAATGTCAGGATAAAATTATCAATGGTTCTTGTAGAAGGGTATACATCATAATTCCAAACAGTTTCCAGAATCTGCTCTCTTGAAACAGCTTCATTACGTCGCTCAATAAGAAGCTTCAATAACATCGTCTCTTTTTTAGTAAGAGAGGTCACTGTACCATCTGGCAAGTGTAATTCGTAAGAGTTAAAATAAATGGTTTTATCACCAATCGTATACGAATTCAGTTCTTTCAATTCATCCCCTTTCATACCGCGACGGATTAGATTCCCAACCCGCAAAATCAGCTCTTCAAGATTGAAAGGCTTCACCAAATAATCATCAGCACCTTTTTTAAGTCCGGTAATACGGTCTTCGCTGCTATTTTTGGCAGTCAAAAACATAATAGGCACCTCCGTGTTCTGGAGACGAATAGTCTCCGCTACCTGAAAACCGTCTATTTCCGGAATCATAACATCCAAAATAATTAGGTTAAAGCGCTCTTCTTTAAAAATTTTTAACGCTTTCTTTCCATCGGTTGCCGTAGTAACACGGTAACCTTCAAGTTCTAAATTCAATTTGATTGCCTCCAACAAGTGTTCCTCGTCTTCGACCAAGAGTATCCTTTGCTTAGCTTGCATAATTTTCAAATGTTACTTCAAAGATGCTTCCGGAAGGCTTATTATCCATAACCCTAATCGTGGCATCGTGTTTTTGCAATACAGATTTCACTATATATAACCCCAAACCAGTTCCCTTGGTTTTGCGGGTAGACTCATTTCCTACACGATAGAATTTATTAAAAATAAGTCGCTTTTCTTCATCTTGTATACCAGCACCATGATCCGACACCGAAAATACAAGATCCTTATCCTTTATTTTAAGATTCACCTCTACATTAGCACAGGGAGGAGAATATTTTATCGCATTCTCCACAAGATTGGTCACCACATTCGTGATTGCAAATTTATCAGCGTGTAATATCACTCCAGGTTCAATATACGGTTTAATAATCTCTGATTTACAAGCATTCTTCTGTAGTCTATCTAAAATCTCTTCTATCAGTAAAGAAAAATCAAAATCTTCCTTAGGTAAGATGAATGTTCTATTCTCTAACTTTGTGGCCAACAGCACATTTTCAACCAGATAATCCAAACGTTCAATATCTTTTAAAGAATTGGACAAAAAAGTCTTTTGTTGTTCTCTATCTAGGTCTCGTTTTAGTATGGTCTGCAAATAAAGCTTGACAGACGCTAGTGGAGATTTTAATTCGTGAGTTACAGAAAGAAGAAAATTCTGTTGTTGTTGTTGATAATAACGTTCACGCTCTAGATGCTTCTTCAACTTAATCACCGCCAACACAAAAATGGCAATAAATATCAATCCCTCACCTATAATCATTCCTTTTCGATCAGGTACATGTTTGATAAACATATATCCCCAACCTATCAGTTGACAAAGCGCATATAGTGCCAGTAAATAAAACCAAAAGAGAGCTCTTCTCATAAATGCTATTTCAACAAAAATAGGCAAATATAGGTGCATAATAAAATAGCCCGTGTTTTATGACACTAATAAGAAAAAGAGGGGGTATCTTTGCATATGTTTACACAAAAAAAAGATATCTTTTTCGACTTGGACCATACCATCTGGGATTTTGATAAAAATGCAGAAGAAACATTACAAGAACTCTATCACCGTTTTCAATTTGACCGTCTTTTTGGTAAAAGTAATTCAGATTTATTTATAGAAACATATACAATCAATAATCATCGTGTTTGGGATCTGTATCATCACGGGAAGATAGACAAGTCCACTCTTAGAAAACTACGTTTTGCAGACACCTTCACCCAACTCGGTGTAGACCCAGTCTTATTCCCAACGGCATTTGAAGAAGAATACTTACAGATATGCCCTACTAAAACGAACCTATTTCCTCACGCACACGAGACACTCCGATATCTTCAAGGTCGATACAACCTGCATCTGATATCTAATGGCTTTAAAGAAGCCTGTGAACTGAAATTAAAACATAGTGCCCTCAAAGATTATTTTAAGACTATTGTGATCTCCGAAGTATTTGGAGTGAACAAGCCTGACCCACGCATATTTGACTATGCAGTCAACAATGGTGAAGCCGAGAAAAGCTCTTCGATTATGATTGGCGACAATCTGGATGCCGATGTGAGGGGTGCTCAAAATGCGGGTTTAGAAGCTATCTTCTTCAACAGTACCGGAACAGAGAAACCAGTAGATATCAATCACATGATTATAGACCTAAAAGAGCTTCAATATATTTTTTAAATAACATGGGGCACCCAAAAGGATACCCCGCCTATCATTTCATCGATTAAAGCCTTTTGTTACTTCAAGATTTTTACTGTTATATTGCGATACCATACATCGTCGCCATGGTCCTGAAACCCGACTACACCCGGATCTGCTCCGACTTTAGACAACAACTCAAAAGCCAATGGCCACTTATTCTGACTAAACTTGCTCGACTGAAGTAATGTTCTCCATTCCGGTGTCCGGATTGTATATTCAACGACTTTTTTACCATTTTGATAATGCTCGACCTTCTCTCCTTTCACGACAATTTTTGACTTATTCCATTCTCCCACAGCTTTTGCATTCTGCGGCTTTGCTGGAATCATATCGTACAACGAAGCTGATTTACGATTACCGTCAACACCTTTTGAAGCATCGGGATGCTTTTCGTTATCCAGTATCTGATATTCTGGACTAGATATATATATCGGCTGTCCCTTTATCTCTTTTGCTAAGAAAAAAACACCAGAGTTACCTGCTTCCGAAATTTTCCATTCAAACTCCAGTTCAAAGTTTTTGAAATCATGGGCAAAAATAATATCACCACCTTCAGGTTTATCGACGTTAGGTTGTCTTGAAAATTTAAGAGCCCCAGCCTCTATACTCCATTTATTCGGCACATAAGTCTTGTTATAGCCACGCCAGCCCTCTAAAGAACTACCGTCAAAAATCACATATGCACCGCTTTTATTTTTTTTAAATTTAGTAAGATCTATCTTGGGTAGATTGAGTAATTCATAAGTCGGCGTGACAGTCTCAAAGTTTTTCTTTCCTTGTGCGTATAAAGCTGTTAATGACAAAAAACCAGCCATTAAACAGGTTACAATAAGTTTCTTATTCATTCGGTTATAGTGTATTAATGGATTTTCATACGATCTTCAGTTTACTCAACAAACTCAAGACCACAGTTATAATTATAAATATACAATTACTTAATGTAATTCCTACACTTAGAAACTATTTAAATTATACGAATACACGCATTGACCTTCGCTAGACGACATCTCTTCATTTCCTGTTTTAATTTTACTCAGATCCTGAATACCGGATCTATACGAGAAGCCGAGATTAAACGTCTGCTTTGATCATCGGAAATAACGATCTGGGTATTGTGAAGTTAGATAACTATTAGCACCAAAAAGTCGATAACTAAACAGATCACGCACATTGAATGTGATCGTCGATGTTCCTTTGAAAACATCCTATTTGACAGCCACATATACCCCATGCATAGCTTTCATTTTTCCTTGAAGGCTATGCATGGCCACACGATCCCCCGCACCTACACAGAAGTTGCTTTTACTTGATTTACGTTGGTCGTCAGATTTCCATTTCGCAAAGCCCCTCTGTACTTTTAACCTCAAGTACGGCATTGAAATTCACCTTAAAATATAATAAGTTGATATCACCTGCCAAATCCCACAACGGAAAAACATTAACCTTAGACACGAGCTCAAATCCAGCGTTATTTCTAGAACCGACATTTTCCCAAGCTTCACCGTACCGATATCCCTAGTTTTATTGGCGGCAATCACCACAGTTTTTTTTCATAATCCAACACACCGACAAAATTGACCCTAACGATATAATTACCTGGATTAACCGCCTCGACAATAGAAATCTCATCGGTATAAGTCTGCCTCCCTTTAACTTGTATTTTAGACTACGGATCCAACAAAGAGACACTAACGCCCAACATCGTTTGGCGCGTTGCTTATTCGACAACCAGTACCTTAAATTGGCCTATTGCGCATAAATAAATAATGGAAATTAAGTCGCAAATGTTAGCTTACTGTCGTAAGCTACAAAAATGTATAATTAAAAAAGAAAAGAGGATAATCGTAACTGTATTATTACCGCTCAAAAACTATTCGACAGAAACAGTCAACCCTTCAGACTTAAGTATCTTGCGATAGACTTCAACCTCAACATAAGATCCTTCCAAAACCGCACATTTTCCTTCATTATGCACCTTCCACGCTATACGTTCAGCTTGGGACTCCGTGTACTGCAAATGGTGCATCAGACAATAAATAACATGATCGAATGTATTGATATCATCATTCCAAAGAATCAGTTTATGACTCTCCTTAACTGACGCTAATATTTCTTCCAGCGTAAAGGTCTCTTGTGCGGTTTCTACCCCCATAGCGCAAAAGTAGTGTATTTTTGAAAAAATGCGTAATTTTACAGCAATTTCCTTTTGTTTTATAAAATGTGATGTCACCATGTATACCGATATTGCAAAAAAACAAGGACAATGATAATAGAATTGACCATTTACAAAATAACAACAGAAAATGTTTCAGTCCAAAATTGCCGGCTTAGGTCACTACGTACCAAAAAACATATACACTAATAATGACCTGAAGCGCTTTATGGATACCAGTGATGAATGGATCCAAGAACGAACAGGGATTAAAGAAAGAAGATACGCCGATCGTCTCGAGGAAACCACAACATCCATGGGCGTGGAAGCTGCTAAAATCGCCATCGAAAGAGCTGGTATCACAAAAGATGAGGTAGACTTTATAATTTTCGCGACCCTGTCTCCGGATTACTATTTCCCAGGGTGTGGCGTACTTTTGCAAAGAGAAATGGAAATGAAAGAGATCGGAGCATTGGACATCCGGAATCAATGTTCGGGATTCATATATGCCTTATCCGTCGCCGATCAATTTATCAAAACAGGAATGTACAAAAACATTCTTGTTGTCGGATCTGAAAAACACTCTTATGCCCTGGATTTTTCTACTCGAGGTAGAGCTGTTTCCGTTATCTTCGGTGATGGAGCCGGCGCAGCAGTACTTCAACCGACTATAGAAGAAGGAAAAGGTATCTTGAGCACACACTTACATTCGGATGGTGCTGAAGCAGAGAAACTCGCGATGTATTATCCAGGAGCTTCAGGCGGAAAAGGATTAGAAAACAGACCAAAGTGGCCCGACCAGGAATTGGGAGGTATGTTGATGACCGTGGAGATGCTAAAAGATGGCTCTGCTTTCCCATATATGGACGGACAAGCGGTCTTTAAAAAAGCTGTAGTCAAATTTCCCGAAGTAATTGGAGAGGCTTTAGCAAAAAATAACTTAAAAAGCATAGATATAGATCTACTAGTACCACACCAAGCAAATCTACGTATATCTCAATTCGTACAGAAAACCTTAGGTCTACGAGACGATCAAGTATTTAACAATATTCAAAAATACGGGAATACAACTGCTGCTTCGGTGCCTATCGCACTTTCTGAAGCGTGGGAAACAGGAAAAGTAAAAGAAGGGGATTTGGTCTGTCTTGCAGCCTTTGGTGCCGGTTTTACCTGGGGGGCTGCCTTAATTCGCTGGTAATCTAATTTTTCTAAAAGTCTCTGTATTATTGATTCGTTTTAACTCTGTATGACATCTATGAGCTTACTCATTGCGGTTCAATGCAATTCAAGAACTTTTTTTCATGATGTTTTCTTTTGCATTGGCGTTCAAGAGCTCTCCCGATAACATAGGAATCAGTTCACATCTGCTGCCGATCCCAAAAGGATCATTAAAGTTTTTTTCCTTAGTAACCAAAATTAAGGTCACTAAGGAAAAAATTAGCTTTCTATATTACACGGACTAACAAACCTTTTAGATACTCCCCTTCTGGGAAAGAAGCCCTTACGGGATGATCTTCTGGCTGAGAAAATTGCCGTATAAATTGAATCTCTTTGCCAGCATCCAACGCTGCCCAGGCCAAAACCTGCTTAAACGTATCAATATCCATAGCCCCTGAACAAGAGAAAGTAGCCAATAGCCCCCCACTTTTCAACAACATCAATCCCCGTCTATTCAGATCTTTGTATGCCCGGGAAGCCTTTTCCAATGTGGAGCGTGAGGGTGCATATTTGGGCGGATCCAAGACAATCAAATCAAATTTTTCACCTTGCTCCCCCAAATATCGCAAATATTTGTTAACATCAGACTGTATCGCTTTATGCAGAGAAGCATCAAATTTATTATAGACGATATTATCTTTCAATGTTTCGACAGCTAAAGCAGAGCTGTCTACAGAAACCACTTCGATCGCACCATTACGAAGTGCATTCAACGTAAAGCCACCGGAATAACAAAAACAGTCCAAAACACGTTTCCCTTTCACATATTGTGCAGTCAACAATCTATTTTCGCGTTGATCACAATAAAATCCAGATTTTTGACCGTCAATGATATTCACGCGATAGTGAATCCCATTTTCAACAATATCTACAAATTCGGGCGGTATTTCCCCCCATAACAAACCATTTTGATCCTTAAGCCCTTCATACTCCCGAGATTTAAGATCACTTCGTTCATAAATACCTTTTGGAGACAAAATATTCACCAATTCATCGACAATAACTGCTTTTACATTTTCTACACCAACCGCATGAACCTGTATCGAAATAAAATCAGCATACTTATCCACAATCAAACCCGGCAAAAAATCTGCTTCAGCAAAAATCAAACGTACACTATCATTGTCAATGCTCAATAGGTGTTCTCTATTTTGAACAGCCTTTTTAACACGCTTCCGCCACCATTGCTCATCAATCTCATTGGTGGGATTCCATTCAAGTAACCGGACAGCAACGCGAGACGTATTATTATATACGCCATATGCAATAAACTCATCGTCTATATTATATACCGAAACAACCTCTCCCGGTTGAATATGACCAACTACTTTACTTATAGCCCCTGAAAACACCCAAGGATGCAATTGCCAAGCGGCTTTATCTTTTCCTTTATGAAGGATTATCTTATTCATTGGCACAAAAATAAAACTGAAAAAACAAATAATATTATTTTTTGATTATTTTTTCAAAATTTTATTTCAAAACTATACTTTTTGCCAATTTAAAGTTCATTTAGACAGGACCTCTGTAAAAACAACTCCCCTATTGAATCTTTGATTATTTCCTGTTCAATAGATAGTCTTTAAATTTCTCAAAATCTATAGAAGCGGCGGTAGCTACCTTAGGCTTATTAGACAGATCAGAAGCTCCTTGTGGTAGCTTTACCTTTGCAAATATCGCTGTATCGATTGCTTCCGGAAATTTACAGGGATGTGCCGTGGACAAAAACACAGAACCATACTCCCCAGGACAATCTTTACGATAGGCTTGAGCGGCTAAGTAACCTATTGCAGTGTGCGGACATGCCACATAGCTATATTTCTCAAAAAGCTCATTCATAGCCACTTTTATTTCCTCATCTGTATATGCATACGAAGAGATAACATTGCGCAAACCCTCCAAATCTCCATGAAATAAATCTTTAATACGAACCCAATTACTTGGATCCCCTACATCCATCGCATTAGCCAATGTTTGAATAGACGGTTTAGGTTCGTAAGATCCTGACTTTAGAAAACGTGGCACTGTATCATTCACATTTGTACCGGCCACGAAATGTTTCACTGGTAGTCCCATTTTATAAGCCAATAGACCAGCTCCAATATTGCCAAAGTTACCACTAGGAATAGTAAACACCACTTCATGAACCCCCTGTACCTTCAATTGTGCATAAGCCCAAAAGTAATAAAAGGTCTGTGGAATTAGACGGGCAATATTGATAGAATTTGCGGAAGTGAGACGCAGTGCTGTGTTAAGCTCAGGATCACTAAAAGCTCGCTTTACCAAAGCCTGACAATCGTCGAACGTACCATCCACCTCTACTGCCCGGATATTTTGCCCATTCGTTGTCAATTGCTCTTCCTGTACTTTAGAAACTTTTCCTTTAGGGTATAGAATGGTAACTCGCGTTCCTTCGACGCCAAGAAATCCCAACGCAACAGCGCCGCCAGTATCTCCCGATGTTGCAACAAGCACATCTAATAATCGATCTCCATTTTTAGAGAAATACCCCATCACCCGACTCATAAAACGCGCCCCAAAATCTTTAAACGCATATGAGGGACCATGAAAAAGTTCAAAAACAGCAGTTTGGGCATCCAAAAATTTAACAGGTGCATCAAAATTAATTGCATCTGCTATTATGGCTTTTAAATCTTCTTTCGGAATGTCATTTCCAATTATTGCATTTGCTACAGTAAAAGCGATCTCCTGCAGAGAATACTGCTGGAGATTCCGGATAAACAAAGCATCCAATTGAGGTATAACCTCAGGCATATACAAGCCTCTATCCTGTGGCAAAGAGTTGAATACGGCTTCTTGGAAAGAAACACGCAGATTCTTATTATTCGTACTATAAAATTTCATTTTTTTAGATTTAAGATATTAGATTTAAAATTTCAGCACTAGGCTTAAAACTCCAGCACCCTAGGGCCTACTACATTAATAGCAGATACATATTGATAACTATCGATTTCTCTAGTGGACAAATGGCTTTTAATTTTATCGACAATAAGCTGAGCCATAGCTTCTCCTCGAGACACGGCGACAACAGAAGGACCTGAACCCGATATCCCGAAACTTAATGCACCATTTTCTAAGGCTATTCGCTTCATTTCATAGAATTCAGGAATTAAAATAGCACGAGTTGGCTCGATCAACACGTCTTGCATACTTCTTCCTATCAGACTATAGTCATTCTGAAAAAGTCCGGCCACCAATCCTGCAATATTCCCCCATTGCACCACCGCATCCTTTAAAAGCACCTTATCCTTGATCAGCTTTCTAGCATCACGGGTCGGAACATCAACCTGTGGAAACACAATGCCGACAAACAATTCTTCCGGAACTGGAAGTTTAATAACATCCAGCTCGACTTGACCTCGAATTAACGTCACACCTCCCATAAGAGCTGGTGCGACATTATCAGCATGACCATATCCACATGCCAAGCGCTCCCCTTCCACACAATAGGGCATAAGCTCTGTTTTAGAAAGTGGGCTTCCCAATAAGACATTTATCGCAAAAAGCCCCGCTACCGTACTGGCAGAACTTGATCCCAATCCTGAACCAATCGGCATATGTTTATTCAATTCAATCTCTACTCCGATATCATTTAAGAGCCCCAAATCAGACAATAACATCTTGACACAGGCGCTTACTGTATTTCTATCAGGATCCAGAGGTAGTCGACCATCATCTCCTGTTATAGAGCGAATTCGTACACCGGGTTCTGCCACTCGATACATCTTGACTTCATCACCAGGCTTATCTACCGCAAATCCCAAAATATCAAATCCGCAAATCATATTTGCCACAGTAGCAGGAGCAAAAACGCGCACTTTATCCAAGATCTTATCGAAACTTATCTTCTTATCTAACTTATTCTGATTCATATGTAAATAATTTGTTTTTTATCCGCCAACTGGCGGATCTAGATTACTATCGTGTTAGTGTAATGCTGCTAAATGGGGATATTTCATTTTTTTATTGCAAGGGGTAATCTAATCTATGAAATGTTATGCTCCGACATTTACCAAGTCTGCAAAAACTCCTCCTGCAGTTACTTCAGCACCCGCACCAGGTCCCTTAACCACAAGAGGTCTTTCTTTATACCGCTCGGTAGTAAAAGATATGATATTATCACTTCCCGAAAGTGCATAAAATGGATGCGTACTGTCCACCATTTGTAAAGAAATACAAACTTTTCCCTCTTCCAATTTGCCAATATATCGGATTACTTGACCGGCTGCAGCGGCTTGATCCTTTAACAAATTAAAATATTGTTCAGCCTTCAACAATTCTGCATAAAACTCATCTACAGATGATGCTGCCAAACAAGCCTCTGGAAGTATCGCTCCTAAATCTACGTCTGAAGATTCAATCGGATATCCAGCATCACGAGCCAAAATCAGCATTTTTCGCATAAAATCAACGCCTCCTAAATCATCTCGGGGATCCGGTTCTGTATACCCCAACTCTTGTGCCTTCTTCACGACCTCATAAAATGAAGCATCTCCCACAAAATTATTAAAGATGTAAGATATCGTTCCGGATAAAATTGCTTCTATTTTTAAAATACGATCGCCACTCATCATTAGGTCCTTTAACACGCGGACAATAGGCAACCCTGCACCAACATTAGTCTCATAAAAAAAGTCTACACCATGTTTGCGTGCCGCTTCATGCAGCGATTGATATTGTGCATAATCTCCCGAATTCGCTATTTTATTACAAGTCACAATAGAGATATTGGATCTAAAAATATCCTCATAATATATTGCGGGCAACTTGCTAGCTGTGTTATCAATAAACACACAATTGGGTAGATTGAGTGCTTTCATCTGTTCTATAAAGCTAGTCAAGTCTGCAATATCCCCCTTAGCTCCCAACGCTTCTTCCCATGCACCCAAATCAATTCCGGATACATCAAATAACATTTTTCTTGAATTAGAGATGCCCACAACCTTAATTTCGATATCATTGCTTTCTAATAAGAAATCATGCTGCATAAATAGCTGTTTAAACAGTGTTGCACCTATATTACCAGTACCAAGGTTAAACACATGTAGTGTCTTCTTTAGTTCTGCAAAAAAGGCATCATGTACCGCATTCAACGCTTTTGCAAGATCCTCTTTGGAAATAATAACGGAAATATTAAACTCAGAAGACCCTTGAGCGATGGCACGAACATTTATACCATTCCTTCCTAACGCATGGAACAATTTTCCCGACATACCTGGTGTTCGCTTCATATTTTCACCAACAATGGCCAATACAGAGAGGTTTTCTTCCACCTCTGGCATCACCAGCTTACTTGCAGCCAACTCCAGCTCAAACTCTGAAGCGATCAAAACCAACGCCTTAGTCGCATCAGATGGATTGACCGCAAACGTTATACTGTGCTCCGAAGAAGATTGTGTGATTAACACAACATTAATCTGTTCGCGAGCCAATAAAGTAAACAAACGTCCTGAAAACCCAGATTTACCAATCATTCCGCTTCCCGTAAGATTGATGATCGATATATCTGAAATAGATGAAATACCTTTAATAGGATATTTCGACTTATCCGATTCGAACTGGATACGGGTTCCAGACAAATGAGGTTCGAAGGTATTTCTAATCGCAATCGGAATTTTTTTCATAAATGCAGGAATCATAGTTGGTGGATAAATGACTTTAGCACCGAAATAAGACAATTCCATTGCCTCTGTATACGATAAGATAGGGAGCGAAAAAGCCTTTTTTACGATTCTAGGATCCGCAGTCAGCATACCATTCACGTCTGTCCAGATCTCAATAACGGAAGCTCCTAATACAGCACCGAATATCGCTGCAGTATAGTCTGAACCGCCACGTCCTAATGTTGTAACCCTTCCTTTATCATTAGATCCGATAAATCCAGTAACAAATAATAACTTATTTGTGTGAGTGTACGATAGCGCCTGAATCAATTGAGTAGTCAAATCTTCATTTATATGTGCATTTCCAAAATTAGAGTCAGTTTTGATATAATGGGCCGCATTAATGTACTCCGAATCAGAAACATACTGTTCCATGATTTTGGAAACCATGTAATTGGAAAAGCGTTCTCCGAAAGACAGTACCAAATCTCTACTTTGATCACTCAACTCTCTCAAGGCAGTTATACCTTGCAATATATCATCGAGATCATTGACCATTAGTTTTAGTTTTGTAAATACCGGATTTTGAAATTTGACGGCTATCAGTTTTCGGACAACATCAAAATGTTTCTCTTCGATTACCTCCAGATTTGCACTAAACCCCTTCCCCTCAGCGGCATCCTCAGCCATCTGTGTCAATAAATTGGTTACTCCAGACATCGCTGACAACACCACAAGCGGCTTTTCATTTTTCTCAAAAGAGTCCCTAACAATTGACAGTACCTTTTCTATACTCGACGCGGTACCTACGGATGTACCTCCAAATTTTAATACCTTCATTGATTCTATATTAGTTTGTTTGTTTTAAAATAGCACAAAAAAAGCCTTCCTCATTTCGAGGAAGGCTTTCTATATTTATGACACGTATTATTTCAACATAGAACTACCTCCCTCTGAGTTATCCCAGTGGTAATAATAGTTGTTGAAATAATAACGCTTAAAATCATGTCTTTTCGCAAATTTTAGATAAAGATAATACAATATTTTTATTAAATGCAAATTTAACTTAATAAAATAGAAATAGAATAAAAATAATGAGTCATATGGTGAACCGTTTGTAAACGTTTTGTACACCATATTAACAATACAATCTCCGTTTACAATCATTACCCCACCAAAAAAAAGCAACACACTCAAAAAGAACACTTTAAGAAACATCAAAAGTTAAAGTTTTGTTAAAAAAAAGTAAAATTGCTTGGATTAGATGGCTTTAAGTCTTATCTTCGTTGACATAAGTTATACAATTGTATACTTAATTGTGTACTTACAGGAAGAAAAGTTGTAATTAAACATAAAGCGATTTAATGAAAACAAAAAAACTAATAGCAGGTTTGCTATTGACAGGCTTTTGTCTAGTGTCGCACGCACAAACAACAAACAAAAGTAAAACTGGAGATCAGGATAATCTTGCAAAAGAGTACTTTTCTCAAATCATGGGTGTAGCCGTTAATGCTACAACAAGCACTAAACTTTATCAGTTCGTTTATGATTGGTTAGGAACACCTTATCGTTTAGGTGGAGATTCTAAAAAAGGAATCGATTGTTCCAAATTTTCATTAGCAGTATATGAAAATGTCTTCAACACCACAATTGGATATAACAGCAGAAATCAATATGATAATGTCACCCCGATAGGAAAAGGTGAGCTTCAAGCAGGAGATTTGGTCTTTTTTAAAATCCGCAGTAAGAGCATTACACATGTGGGGGTTTATTTAGGAGATGACAAATTTGCTCATGCTTCATCTAGCAAAGGAGTAATGGTTAGCAGCCTTAATGAAGCGTATTGGAAACGTTATTATTATAATGGAGGAAGACCTAAAAAAGATGAAGACAGAATCATGACTGCAGACGCAACGAACTACAAAGAAGACGGTAAATAAGAGTCTTTGTCGAAAGAAATTTCCAAAGTCCGAATGAGTGTATCATTCGGACTTTTTTTATACTATTCAATATTATACTGAAACTTATATAGAGTTTTCTTAAATTAGCATGGTCAAATAATCGTTATGCCAACAAAACAAACTTTAATACTAAATAAAGAACAGATACAGCAAAAGTCAAAACGAATTGCTTATCAGATTCTAGAAGATAACTTTGAAGAGAAGGCCGTTGTATTAGTAGGAATTGCTGAGCGCGGCTATATTTTTGCTAAACGTCTACAGGTAATACTAAAAGAAATAGCTCCGGAAAAAGAGATAGAGCTCATTAAAGTTAGTATTGAAAAAAATAAAAGAACACTTGAAGCTACAACAGACCAACCTGTAGAAATGGCAAAAAATAAAGCTGTTATAATTGTTGATGATGTTTTGAATAGTGGAAGAACTTTAGCATACGCGCTAGCAGCTTTTATAAATGTTCCTTTAAAAAAGATGCGCACAGCTGTTCTTATAGACAGGAGTCACCATCAATTCCCAATATTTAGTGACTTTTACGGAACCAAACTCTCGACGATTTTGAAAGAACATGTTGAAGTTCGATTAGAGGAAATTGATAATGAAGAAGATGCAGCTTGGCTTTACTAAGCTGCATCTTCGATAAACAGTCCGCCACTCTATCCTTTATTAACTTTGAGTTTCATCCCAGGCTTAATCATACTGCTTTTCAAACCATTATCAGCTTTCAATTTCGAGACCGTACTTCCATTAAATTTATTTGCTATACGGTCCAAGGAGTCCCCTTTTTTAACAGTATAAACTATTACATTGGATTTTGCGGAGACAGATGCTGTT
The DNA here is from genome assembly GCF_011007365.1 of Sphingobacterium sp. xlx-96. Lineage (GTDB taxonomy): Bacteria > Bacteroidota > Bacteroidia > Sphingobacteriales > Sphingobacteriaceae > Sphingobacterium > Sphingobacterium luzhongxinii. Next base: position 289,010 of record NZ_WFKM01000002.1, read on the forward strand.
TTTATATTTTTGGCAAGCCGGTTATCAACAGGCTTTTCTACAATTAATGAGCGTCCGATTATTCTACTTTTGGAGGACAACTCATTCCATGCCCTTAAATTCTGAACTGAAATACCAAACTTACGAGACACAGATGTTAACGTTTCCCCCGCTTTGACTTTATATTTTTTTTGTTTTTGTTCCTCATCGGCCAACATAAGTTCGTTACTGTTTCGGGTCGACTCTTGGACAGGTTCAATTTCGCGCAATGCAACATACAGAAGACTGTCGTTTGTCTGTTCAGTCACCGGCAACAGTAAACGCTTCGGCTTTTCAATAGAGCCTATTATGATACGCTGCTTAAAAGCAGGGTTATAATATTTCAACTGCTGCATCGATACACCTAAAGCTTTCGCCACATTGTCTAAATCAATTTTTCGATCTACCATAACCAGGTTACTTGACGATCCAAGTTCGGTGGACGCCGCTTCAATGCCATAATAATCTGCATTCGATAAAACATAGGTCATGGCAATATACTTTGGTATGTAATTCCGGGTTTCTTTCGGAAGAAAGGCTGATAATTCCCAGTAAGTAGGATTATGTAAACCGGAACGCTCTATAGCTCGCTTTACACAACCTCTTCCACAGTTATAAGATGCCAATGCTAAAAGCCAATCATCAAATTGATCATAAGCTTCTTTTATATACTGTCCCACCGCATAACTGGATGCGTACGCATCTTTACGCTCATCTATATTGCTATTCATTTCCAAGTTATAAAACTTAGCTGTAGCAAACATAAATTGCCAAGGGCCTACCGCACCCGACGTCGACACTAGATGTGGATTTAGTGAGGACTCAACCAAAGAGAGGTATTTAATTTCTTCAGGAAGGCCCATCTCCTTAAATACCTTTTCATAAATTCCAAAATAATGCTGGCTTAACCCGAGGAGTCGGTTCATATAAGGTCTGTAATTCTGTGAAATATATTTGTCAATATATCCCTTTACATGCGAATTAAACTCTAAGGGGACCTCTTTCGAAACGGATTTAAGACGTCTTAAAATACCGATATCTTCTGGAGTAATTTCCAAATTGGGATCGAAATTCTCTTTTATAGAATCCAAATGAGAAGCGAGCTGCTTTTGCTGAAGTTCTATAAAAGTAACCATCGAACTATTCAGTTCTTCCTTTTGACTATCAATTGTTATTTCTTGTGCACTAGTTTTAGTAGACAGTACAAATACAGTAACTATTAATAAAATAATAGAAAATTTCATGATATCTAGTTTTTAAGCCGACTAGTGGGCGAGATTTATAATAAAAAAGAAGGATTTGATCAAGCAGATAGCAAGATCAAATCCTTCCTTTCCTTTGTAATACAATCATTAAGGATTGCTTGTATTATCAGATGTATTGTTTTTTTGTTCAGATGGCTCTTCTTTTTGTCCATCTTTAAATTCTTTCACACCACGTCCCAAACCACGCATTAACTCAGGAATTTTCTTTCCTCCAAACAACAACAGAACCAACACCACGATAATGATAATCTCTTGGGTTCCTATAAATAATAAATTTGATGTATACATTTTATTCTTTTATGCGTATAAAAACTCTTACAATAATTACTCCGTCAACACAAATATAGTTATTAATAAATTAATATCCCGTAACTATCTTGCTATCCAAGAAGATGGATCAAATTCCTTAGTTCCCTGAGATAGCCCAAAATTGACAACAGGGAATCCTAAATCTGGATCATCGTCCGACGTACCGATTTGCTGCCCTCTACTTACTTTCTGTCCCCTACGTACGCTTACAGAGGCTAAGTTAGAATAGAAACTAAAGTACTCACCATGTCGGATTACGATAACCCCTGATACCGCTTGTACAACTTCACCATCAAAAACCGCTCTCACAGCAGCACCTGATGCCGTACGAATAGCGATATCCGGTTCAAAAGTAGAAATACCTTCAATCATCCGCATTCCAAATCCACGCACTATATTACCCTGAGCCACAGGCCAAGGTAATCGACCCCTATTAGATTTAAAATCTGCGGATAATCTTTCAGCTTCTGGTGTCGAACGCAACACTTCGCTATCTGTCTTCTTAGGCGTTTTCTTTTCGACTTCTTCCACAGTTTTACCTGTCCGTTTAGCCTCAATCTCTGCTAAGCGTTTTCGTTCAGCCTCTGCTTTACGTCTTTCCTCTGCTATCTCGCGTTGTACCGCAGCCCGGATCAACGCCTCCATTTTCTTCTTCTCTTGCTGTTTAGCACTCAGTTTTCCTTTGAAGGATTTTTCTTCTTTCGCCAATTGACTTAACTCTACCTGATGGGCGGAGCGATCTTTAGCGATAATATTCTTCTCATTCTGCTGCTCAGCCAAAAGCTCTCTTTGTGCTTTCCTGTCTGCTTCTAATCGGGCAATTTTTAGTTCGATTTCTTTCTTTACGCCCTCTATTTCCGCAGCCTTGATCTTCCGTGCATCATTAAACTGCTGAAGATACTTGACACGTTTAAAGGCTTGATTAAAATCTTTTGAAGCGAAAATAAACATCATCTTGTTATAGCCATTTTTGTTACGAAATGCAAACATGATCATCTTCTCATAATCCTTTCTGATGCGCTCCAATTCGGCCTTCAATCCAGTTACCGATTTCGTATTTTCATTAATTTGATAGGAAAGGTTACCAAGTTCCTTATTAATGATAGTAATTTTATCCTCTCTTAGATTAAGCTGTCGACTAAGGGCATTCACCTCCTTTTGTGAAAGAAGCTTCTCCTTTGTTTTTGCACTCAATTCTTTATTTAGGGCAGAAATATCGGCATTTATCTTTTCCAGCTGCTTTTTCAACTCAGCACTACTCTGACCGTAGGAAAAATGCACACATGCGCCAATTATAAATATAATGAATAGTATTTTCTTCAAAATCATGAACTGCTACTTCTTAATTTAGCCCTTTATAAAGCTTCCAAAAATAAACATATATCGTCTACTTGCCTAATAAAAATCGTATTTTAACACCTACAATCTTACGGTATCATCTTATATTTTGAAGGAACGAGAAAAGGCATTTCTACATTTTGGTTAAATTCTGCTTTATTATAATTCAAAACTGCACTTACATTCATTCCTGCTGCGTTCAACTTGATATGTTGATTCTGCGGAAAGTTATAACCATCAGAAATCACAAAACTACTGTAATACGACTCTAGATTATCACTGGCACCTACCGCATTCAATCGAAATACCTTCGGCCTATTTTTTTCATTCAGACTATACTGAAAGGAAAGATCTCCTTTGACGCCTACAATCTGTACCTCATCCGATGCACTAGCTACAGTGATCTGATCTGTCCTCAATAAAGACTGCGATACATTCGCCATCAAAAGGTCCTGCAAAGCAGAAAATGAAATCCGCGCACCCGTATACCGATGTACATACTCGAAAGGTTTCGAAATATAAGTACTTTGCATTTTATTCAATATTTGAATACTGTCCGGCGTAATTTTGACACGGGCAGCCTCATAATTAAACATAGTAGCAGTTACAGAAATCCAAATAGCTTGATCGCGTTGCATTCTAATATGCAATGTTACATCTTGTTTTTCATTATCAAACTCAACCTTTGCTTTTGCCCTTCCGTTAAAAGTTCGAAAATCTAGATTATTAATCAAATACCCTTCTGCCGTAGTTCTATTTTCCGTACTGGTTTCCGGATGCGTACCTATCAACTTCTTCTTACTTCCACACCCCACAATAATTAATAATGAAAGTAAAAAAAACAAATACCTAGTCCACATATCGTTTCTCCTTTATTTTTAATTTTATTTTTTCGATATCGACCTGATTATCTTTTGTCAATGACAATGCCTTTTCCCATCGTTTAATAGCTTCCTTTTCCCGTCCCAGCTTTATCAAGATATCCCCATAATGTTCAAACAACAGTGCTGATGGCGAGGAGGAAGATTTTATAGCCTTTTCCATCCAGACAGCAGCTTCACGATAATTTCCTTGCTGAAATAAAACCCATGCATAAGTATCCTGAAAAGTAGACGAGTTCGCATCCAACACATTTGCCCGTCGAGCAAACTCGGCCGCTTTATCCAGATCTTGCTTACGGATAGACAAATAATACGCAAGATTATTCATCGCTGTACTATTCGTACTGTCCAGCTGAATAGCTTCTTCGTAAGCCACGTCTGATGCAGCATCCATCTTCAATTGATGATAAAGATCTCCCAATCCACTGTAGATAATCGACCTCAAATAGGTGTTTTCTTCTTCACTATGATCCAAAGCCATCTCCAACATAGACCTGGTCTTTTCGTAATCCTCCTTTACCATAAAGGACAATCCGGAGAAATACATGAGCATAGCGTTCCCAGGGTTCGCTAGCATCGCCTCATCAGCGTGCTGTATCGCTTCATTTACCTGATTAAGTCCCAGATCTGTATTGATCAACATACGCCAAGCATCCACATGCCTCGGATTGAGCCCTACAGCGGTAAGAAATAAAGAACGTGCTTCTGCGGCATTCCCTCCTCGCCACAACACCTCGCCCTTAACAACATGGCTTTCTGCAATCCTTGGGTGTACCACCACTAAGCTATTTGCCAATTCCTGAATTTGACCGATTGAGAAATCCTTAAACCCAGGATGCATCAAGCTTTGCATAACACGATGTTTATCGACAAAATCCACTCTATTTGATTCAAAAGCCAGCTTCAACGTTTCGAAGACTTGTTTATTCCTATTCTCCGCTTTATAAGCGTCAGCAAGATCAAGATACAAAACCGGATCTTTACTAATTCTAACACCTCGTTCCAACACTCCAACGGCCTCCTTCGGTTTCTCCTCTTCTAAATTGATATATCCCAATGTTCCATAAACGTGCCTCAAACTAGATTTTCCATCCCAGGGTTCCAACACTTCTCTCGCCTCCTTATGTTTACCGTTCATGACATACACATCCGCTAAAACGACATCTAATGTATCTGAACCAAGCCCCTTTACCACTTCCTCCTTATACACCGACACGGCCTCATCCAACTTCTTATCGTTAGATAGAATCATCATCAAATCTCTTCCTACCGAAGACAAACCAGGATATTTGACACGAAGATCCTTCAGTATTGGCACTGCTTCCGCCCAATTCTGTTTACTTTTATAAAGCTCGACAACAAAATTAGCGTGCATAATATTAGGATCATACGCGTAAGCTGTTTTTGCATTTTCTAACGCTTCATCATAATTACCTGTCTGTCCAAATAATAACCCTTTGGCGTAATATACCTCGGCAGCTTTCGGATATTGGTTCGTGATACGATCCATCTCACTCATAGCCTCTCTAAAATCTCCTACCTTTAGCCGTTCTTCAACCTTGGCCAATTGCATCTTATACGGTGGTTCAACAGTCTGAGCCGTAGCAAGGCCACAAGTCAGCAATAAACCAAAAAACACCATTTTCTTAATGTGAGACGCCATCTTTTTATTTAAAATCATCTTCGAATCCATTATAACACCTTACTAAGGTAGCATATTGCCATAGAAAAAGAGTACAATAGTATCAAAAAGTTTAATACATATTATATTAATAAATGTTAAACAACGGACCCACCTAAAAATACAAGGACAAAACTTGCAATACACCACAGCCTAAAAAAATAACAGAACTATCCTTTGCAAAATAAGAAATAAATAATGTACCTTTGCAATCCGATTGTAGTGATTACGATTGAGAAGATAACAAAATTAATTAATTAAATAAAAGCAAGTGAATACGTTAAGTTACAAAACTGTCTCTGCCAACAAGAACACCGTTAACAAAGAGTGGATCGTTGTTGACGCTGAGGGCGAGATCTTGGGGCGCTTGGCCAGTGAAATTGCGAAAGTAATTCGTGGAAAACACAAGCCTACATTTACCCCACACGTAGACTGCGGTGATAACGTTATTGTTATCAATGCGGACAAAATTAAGTTGACAGGAAACAAATTAGGCGACAAAACTTATGTTCGCTACACAGGCTACCCAGGTGGTCAGCGTTTTGTTTCTCCTAAAGAATTAATGGCGAAGCATCCTGAGCGCATCATCGAAAAAGCGGTTCGTGGTATGTTACCTAAAAACCGTCTTGGCCGTCAGTTATTCAAAAATTTATTTGTTTACGCTGGTGGTGAGCACAAACATGAGGCACAAAATCCAAAACCAGTTAAATTCTAAGGAGCACTATTATGTCAACAACTAACACTTCAGGAAGAAGAAAAACTGCTGTTGCTCGTATTTACTTAGGAGCAGGAAGTGGTAACATTATCATTAATGGTAAAGATTACAAAGAGTATTTCCCAACATTACCTTTGCAATACATCGCTACTCAATCTTTATTAGTAGCCGAGTCATTAGCAAACTTTGATGTCAAAGTTAACGTTCATGGTGGTGGAGTAAAAGGTCAAGCAGAAGCTGTACGTTTAGCAATCGCTAAAGCACTAGTTGAGCTAGATCCAGAAGTAAAACCAGCTTTACGCGCGAAAGGTTTAGTAACACGTGATGACCGTATGGTTGAGCGTAAAAAACCAGGACGCAAGAAAGCTCGTAGAAGATTCCAATTCAGTAAACGTTAATCAAAGGAGGATCAAAAAATGGCAAGAACTACTTATCAAGATTTATTGGATGCAGGTGTTCACTTTGGTCACCTTACACGTAAATGGGACCCGAAAATGGCTAAGTACATTTTCATGGAGCGCAACGGTATCCACATTATCGATTTAAACAAGACCCTTACGAAATTAGAAGAAGCTGCTTCAGCTATCAAACAAATCGTAAAATCAGGTCGTAAAGTTTTATTCGTAGCAACGAAAAAACAAGCAAAAGAAATCATCGCACAACAAGCAAAGGATGTAAACATGCCTTATGTTACTGAGCGTTGGTTAGGTGGTATGCTTACAAACTTCGCAACAGTGCGTAAGTCTATCAAAAAGATGTCTAACATCGACAAAATGCAAAAAGATGGTACATTCGATGTATTATCTAAAAAGGAAAAATTAATGATTCAGCGTGAGCGTATCAAATTAGAAAACCTTTTAGGAGGTATCGCTGATTTGAACCGTCTACCAGCAGCTTTATTCATCATCGATGTTAAAAAAGAGCACATTGCTGTAGCTGAGGCTATCAAATTAAACATTCCTACTTTTGCGATGGTAGATACAAACTCTGATCCTACTAACATTGATTTCCCAATCCCTGCAAACGATGACGCTACTAAATCAATTAGCTTAATCGCAGGAATTATCGGACAAGCAATCGTTGAAGGTTTGGAAGAGCGCAAACGCGACAAAGAAGAAGATGCGGAAAAAGAAGCTGTTGCAGCTAAGGCGGCAGTAGACAATGGTGAAGCAGCAGATGCTACTCCAGGAAAACGCACTCGTAAAGCAAAAGACGTAGAATAATTATTCTATATAGGGCCGGATGGACAAGTGTTGGTTTCTGGAAGAAAAGCTTCCTAAACCTTGCATGTCTATCCGGTTTCTTTTTTCAATGTTAACAATAGCTTTACCTATCGGACAAGCATTTGTTAACCCCACAATTGTAATTTTATAAAAAAAAGAAAATATCATGTCAGTACAAATTTCTGCATCAGATGTAAACAAATTGCGTCAACAAACAGGCGCAGGTATGATGGATTGTAAAAAAGCTTTAGTAGAAGCAAACGGTGACTTTGAAGCCGCTGTTGACTACTTACGCAAAAAAGGAGCTAAAGTAGCTGCTAGCCGTCAAGACCGTGACTCTAACGAAGGTGTTATCATTGCTAAATCTTCGGCTGACGGTAAAACAGGTATAGTAGTAGAAGTTAACTGTGAAACTGATTTCGTTGCTAAAAACTCTGATTTCGTTGCTTTCGCAGAAAAAATCGCTGACGTAGCTTTGGCTAACACGCCTGCTTCTTTGGAAGATTTGAAAGCTTTAACTGTTGATGGAAAAGTTATTTCAGAATCTTTAATTGAGCAAACAGGTGTAATCGGTGAGAAAATTGACGTTTCTAAATACGAAATCGTAACAGGTGAAAAAGTTGTAGCTTACATCCATGGCAACTACCGTTTAGGCGTATTGGTTGGTCTTTCTGCTGACGTAGCAGGTGCTGATGATGCTGGTAAAGATGTAGCTATGCAAATTGCTGCTATGAACCCAGTTGCTATCGACAAAGACGGTGTAGATCAAAACACAATTGATCGTGAGATAGCTATTGCTAAAGATCAAATCATCGCTGAAGGTAAACCAGCTGAAATGGCAGAGAAAATTGCTCAAGGTAAATTAAACAAATTCTTTAAAGATACGACTTTATTAAACCAAGAATTTGTCAAAGACTCCTCTAAAAATATCGCTCAATTCTTAGACTCAGTCTCTAAAGGATTAACTGTTACTGCATTCAAACGCGTGCAGTTAGGTGCATAATTAAGTGCTTTACAGCACTTACGATAAAGCCCCTACTTATTTTTAAGCAGGGGCTTTTCTTCTATTTTTCTACACGAAAAGATAGCTTACAGTTCACACCATAGGTTGATACCCGACCGTCTTTAACGTGACATTTCATATCTTGAACCCATACCGAATCAATATTTTTAACGGTCTTTGAAGCTTCGTTTACTGCTTGCTGGATCGCGTCTTCAAAACTCTTTTCCGATGACGCTATAAGCTCGATTACTTTTACAATTGCCATATCATTTATTTATTTAGTGTAATAGATAAACAAGATTTAGGCAATTATGTTTTCAGTTACCTCCCCTTTGGTCTGTGGGATATGAAATGAGACTTTAACTTATCTAAACCAATATCCTCTTCCTTTTTATCCAATTCATACAACCAGACTTTATCATTCAGCATCTCTACGCGCTCTTTAGAATTTATTAATTCTAAAGGTTTCACACGAAACTCTTTACTAAGCGGCTGCCTTTGCACATGAGCTATTTTACTATGCGTGATAATCTGTATATTAAATGTTGGCCACTTGCCGACAGCTGAAAAGTTTGCTATATAAAATTGCGCATAGTCCTGCTTCGGAATTAAATTACCAAATACACCTGTAACTTTTGTACCCGATAACTCGGAAATACTAACCAACAGCTCGAATGAGGTTTCATTAATAATGTAAAACTTAGCCAATCCCAACTTTTGCTCCCCTGCTATCCCTACAAAAATCCCCTTGTCAACAAAAGGTAGATTTATGCTAGCTTCCCCATCTTCAATATCATCCTCTGGCATTCGCATATTTCCATGCACTAATGTTACTTTGGATTTCAAAACCGGTATCTCAAAACCCGTAGTATCCGTCACTCCTATGATATCATTTGCTTGAATAGAAGTAATATGCCCTTCAATGGGCTCCTCTACAAATCGGACCAAATCCCCTATCTTAAAATTCATCTTGCTATATTCTTATCTAAAAGTTTAACTAAACATTCTACATCTTCCTTACAATTGTATAAACGGATACCGATTCGAATTACAGTACCTCTAGGAAAACACTTTATCACCTCCGCCCCCACAAAATACGATAACATTCCTGTGGTACCTTCAAATTGATCAATAATGATCAACAGGTCCTTTCTGCAACAACTGCTAATATCAAGTCTCTTGCCAAAAACTTTTCATAAACAAATATGCCTCTTCCAGATTCCCCTCTACTGTTTTCAAAACCTCAAAGGAGAACCCAAGACTTATAATGGTATAGTTTAATGAAGCATTGTCCTCCTCCAACATAGCGAACCTCGTATCAGAAGGAAGCCCATCGAGTAAAGCATTGTAACCACATGAGAAATTAGGGACACAGTAAATGTTCGCTTCAGGACAATCGAACATCGTTGCTACTCCCTCCTTTATCTCTTATAAAAATATGACCTGTCTATCCCTAAGATCACTAGATAGGGCAAAAAAAGCATTCTTCCTTTGTCTACGCCATTGATGATGTATCTTGGGCACCTCCCCGTTTCCAGGGGTATTAAAATAAGTTAACCCATTAGGCATATCGAAATAGCTTTTGTAATCCATTACATTCTATAACTTGTACTTCCAATATATCGTAAAAAAAAGAAGCATCTATAGTCGTTGCTCCCATCGAGGCCAAATGGGAAGAATAAATCTGGCAGTCTATCAATTCCAAATCAAAATTTTGACATAAATAAATTAATGCAGCTTTGGAAGAATCAGCCACTTTAGAGAACATGCTCTCTCCACAAAAAACCTTACCAACCAGTACCCCGTACAAGCCCCCTACCAAATTCCCCGATTGCCACACCTCTATACTATGTGCGTAACCTTCTTCATGCAGTCGCTTATAGGCAGAAAGCATATCATCAACGATCCATGTACCATCCTGGTCCCGCCTAGAAACTGTCGAACAATACTGCATCACATGCCCAAAATCTTTATTGAATGAAATATCGAATGTATTTCTAGCCAACAATTTAGCCATAGACTTACTCACTTTTATTTGTGATGGATAAAGAACGAAACGCTCATGGGGAGCATACCATAATATAGGTGTATCCTCACTATACCAAGGAAATATACCGCGTTTATAAGCTTGCAATAACCGCCCAGTACTTAAATCGCCTCCTATGGCCAAAAGCCCATCTTCCTCAGCCATTGCCACTTCTGGAAATCGGTGACTATCATTATCCAATTGAAATATCATTACAACTAAACGATGGGGACTAATCGGGTTGTCTAGTCTCCTTGCTGATCTCGTCGAAAAGACGATCCATATGATCTACATATTCATTGGTATCGTCAAGAAAAAATTCCAAATCCGGGACAATTCTAGCCTGATTCTTAATCCGGGCACCAAGCTTATAACGTATTTCACTCGTTTTAGCCTTGATACTAGCAATATCAGCCTTTGCCGTATTAACATTCAAAAAGCTTAGGTACACCCGAGCTATCGCGAGATCAGGAGTAACACGGACCTTCGTCACCGTTATAAAAGCGTCTGGAGCCCAATTTTTTCCGTCTCGTAAAAATAGTTCGGCAAGATCCTGTTGAATTACCCCCGCAAATCTCTGTTGTCGCTTACTTTCCGTTCCCATGCTGTATCGATTATGTAATAATATATAAAAATTCATAGATACACATTATAGCACATCTATCTACTACAAACTTAGATAAAATGCTTTGTATTCGCCAATACATGTCATAAAAAAAGACTTGTCGCGGGCAATTGGACAAGTCTTCATCAAAATTAGTTTATAATTGGGTAGAAAAATTTCTTGCAAGTTTTAAGACTTTGAGGTCTATCAATATTTAGTTGTTTACTCCTTTGGTTACCATTGTGAGTATATACTCACAATATATTTCTTTTCATCTCCCTTTGTGTTACAAACATAAGTAGATATTTACGATAACCAAAAATATATTTTAAAAAAAAGTAAGTGGTCACTTTTAATGGTCATTTATCGTTCAACTGTGAATCTTCTTCCATCAATATCAAATGGCTTCCCTTTCCATACTCATTACTATACACTCTGATCAACAGACCGACAGAAGACAAGATCAACGGTCCAAAAATCAAACCAAGCATACCAAACATATTTAAGCCCAGTAATACGCCAAAAACGGTTATCATAGGCGGTACATTTCCTAAAGTCTTCAAAATGGTGAAACGCAATATATTGTCTATTCCTCCTACTAAAAGAAAACAATACACAGCAAGACCAATACCGTTGGCAGTTTCTCCCGAAGCCAGCACCATAACACTAACTGGAACATAAATAGTCATTGTTCCTAAAACAGGGACTATCGACGCAACACCAGTCAGAACCCCTAAAAGAACAAAATTCTCTACCCCAAACACCCAATAACCCAGCATCGCAACCAAGCCCTGACATATACCTAAAATAGGTATCCCCAACGCATTCGACCGAACCATAAGATTCACTTCGTTCCATATCTCATTCTTACTCCGGATCGAGAAGGGAATCGCTCTGTAGATAGAAGCTTCCATACGCTTGCCATGCACCAGCATAAAATAAAGAACAAATAAAGCAACTACAATGTTGATCCCCACCTCTACCACCGAATTCACTACGTTAGGGATATACCGAGTCAAGTTCTGCAAAAAAGTCAAAAGAGCTTCGTCAGACATATCGATATCTTTCAATAATGCTTTACTGTTCATATACTCTTTAAGTAAATTGAATTGGTGGACGATATGATCTGTATTCATCAGAAAGGTCGATAGCTGCGGAGTCAAATAATCAACAATCGCCCATATAGGAAGAACGATAAATACAACTGAAATACAGACATACATCACACTGGTAAGTGGCTTATTCCACTTACGACCCTCCGTAAGCGAAATATAGGAATTACGAAACAAAATATACAAAGTCACCGCACCTAAGAATCCCGGTAAGTAATATAATAGATTTTTAAACACCAAAATACAAATCAGCAGAATAACCAGAATGAGCATAATCTGATTAATCGGTGTATTGTTTATCTGTTTACTTCTCATATCTCCTTGTATAACTTTACTTAATTTCTTTGACCCTCTTCACGCTCAATAAAATAACAACTGCGCCTATAAACAAGAAAGACCATCCCCATTTTAAATGAAGCGTTTTGGCCAACATACCGTCAACAAATTTCATCCCGAAATAATTATTGATCTTAAAATAAACACCCAAAAAACCAACCATACACCAAATAAGAAATATATAAGTTCCAAAACGAAAAAGACTTAACTTTCTTAAAAAAAGAAACAAAACGAGAAGTGACAATAATCCGATCGTTAGACCAAATAGCACAACATCCGTCTGATACAAATTCCAGTTACCTGCCAAAGGTACTTTAAGAAATGGACAAAATATAGTCGAAAGCGCTACAATAGCTATCCCTAATATAGCGTAAATTTTGTTGAGTATATACATGACGTAAAGGTAAATCTCAAATGTTGAATGTCAAAAAAAATAAACGTAAATAACAAGAGTCGATCACTAAATCCTCTAATGTGCTTTAGCCATCCTTAAAGAATTTAAAAATCAACTGTCGCATTATTTATTTCTGCTTCTAGATTGATCAAATTGCTTCAAAAACTATACTTAGACGACTAATCTAAGCCAGAAAACAAATCTACAAAAGCAACAAAACCGAGTTTTAACATAAAATTAACACTATTTATAACCCTTCTAAATTACCTCCTTTGACAGATTTTTGACATAACAACGGAGGTTTTAATCTACATTTGCATCAATATAATTGAGGCTAGATTACCAAGGCGTTGAAGAATTTAAAAGTTATAGCATTTACTCACAAACATGTTGACCTAAAAGATCTGGGCAATCTGGTGATTTGTAATGAAGAGTTAGATTCCAGATTGATTAATCTTAAAAACAATTTAGACATACCTGAGATATTCTATATTGCTACATGTAACCGTGTGGAATTTGTTTTCTATGGAGCTCATGAATTGACAGACGATTTTATTGCTGTTTTCATGGACAAAATGAACTTTTGTGTTCCCTCCGAGCGACTTCAATGCTACTTAGGTCAGGTAACTCGTTATGAAGGACTTGAAGCCCTCAATCACCTTTTCCGAATGTCCTGTTCCCTTGAAAGTTTAGTAGTTGGCGAAAAGGAAATATTGGCACAGGTGCGTCGAGCTTACGAGAAATGTAGAGGAGCAGGATTTACGGGAGACTTTTTACGTCTTATGATGGATCGTCTCGTTAAAACAGCGAAAGAAGTATATACCCATACAAACATTTCTCGCAATCCTATATCTGTCGTTTCATTAGCCTATCGTAAGCTAAAAGAAATAAAACTTCTTGAAAACCCCAGAATACTTGTTATTGGGTCTGGTGAAACCAATCAAAACTTAGCCAAATATCTAAAAAAACATAAGCTATCAAATTTCGTTATATTTAACAGAACTCTTGAGAATGCAAAATCACTCGCAAAGGAACTGAACTGCGAAGCCTATCCACTAAGTGAACTTTCGAAATATAAAGGTGGATTTGACGTTATGATTACCTGTACTGGAGCCTCTGAATCTATTATAGGAACCGACCTTTACGAGACTTTACTCCAAGAGGAAACAGACAAAAAGATCATTGTTGATTTAGCTATACCAAATGACATCTGTGCAGATGTCGTGACAAACAACCCAATACATTACATTGAAGTCAGCGGATTACAGGCTATAGCTGAAAAGAATCTACAAGAACGCTATGGCGAACTAGACCATGCAAAAAAAATAATCGAGGATAACATCAAGGAGTTTTTGCCTCTTATTAAACAACGTCGTGTAGAGGTTGCTATGCGTCAAGTACCGAACAAGATAAAAGAAATTCGGGAGATAGCGCTCAATGAGATATTTGCGCAAGACGTAAATAAACTTGATCCTCAGGCACGTGAAGTTTTGGAAAAAGTCATTAACTATATGGAAAAAAAATACATCAAAGTTCCAATGGTTATGGCTAAAGAAATCTTGATAAAGAATACCGAATTCGAAAACAACTAATTTACAAAAATCTTCCTTAAAAGATACTTTATTCTGACATAACATGATCAGATTATTAGGGTATTTGGCTAAATTTGCATTGGCATTTTTGTAACATAAATAATCCATGTTGAATAGAAAACTAATTATTGGAACACGAGGCAGTGAGCTTGCACTGTGGCAGGCTAACTTTGTAAAAGACAGATTAGCGGAAATTGGCATAGATGCCGAATTAAAGATCATCAAGACACAAGGAGATATTATCCAACACCTTAGACTTGATAAACTGGAAGGTAAGGGATTCTTCACCAAAGAGCTCGAAGAAGAATTGTTATCTGCCCAGATAGATCTAGCAGTACATTCGCATAAAGACCTGCCTACAGTAAACCCTCCAGGCTTGATTATTGCGGCTGTTTCTGAAAGGGAGAATCCATCAGAGATAATAATAATACATAAAGACTGTGTTGATATCAAAAAAAGGCTATCAATAAAACACGCGGCTACCGTAGGGACTTCATCCAACAGAAGAAAAGCACAACTTCTATCGGTACGCCCAGATTTAGAATTCGAAGATCTCCGAGGCAACTTACAAACCCGTATCCAGAAATTACGCGATGAAAAGTATGATGCCATCGTACTTGCCAAAGCTGGTGTAAGCCGTATTAACATGGACCTTTCAGACTTCCATATCGAAGAAATATCTCCTGTAGAAATAATTCCAGCCCCTGCTCAAGGCGTATTAGCCATTCAGATTAGAGAATCCGATGATGAACTATTTGAGATATTACAAAAGATAAACAACACGGAAGTAGCAAAAACAATTGGTGTAGAACGAAGAGTATTAAATATGTTCGATGCCGGTTGTCATGCTCCATTGGGTTGCTATTGCCGAAAACGCGATGATAAGTACGAAGTATGGACATCGATTGCAGAAGATAACGAAGATTTTCCAGACCGTCTCTACTTACAGTCCAATAGCATCGAAGGTCTAGCAGAATCAATATTTGCTAAATACGACAAGTCACGCAAACTACCTTCTTCCGTATTTATAACCCGTGACCTAGATGAAAACTCTTACCTAGCAAGGTATTTGGGCAAACACAATATACAGATTGAAGCACGCTCCTTAATAAAAATATACCCAACAATTAATGTATTGGACTCCTTCATTCTAAAGAGAGCAGACTGGATATTCTTTAACAGTAAGAATGCAATCGAACACTTTTTCAATCTTGATCCACTCATCTTAAAGAAAACAAAAATAGCGGTATTAGGTCGGGGTTCTGAGTCCACCCTGCGTAAATTTGGAAGAGTAGCCGACTTCTCTGGCGATGATCTTGGTATTAGAACAGAAGATATTGCAAAGGCCTTTGCGCAGCTAGTTGACGGTCAAACGGTCCTCATCCCAAGAGCCAAGGACTCCTTACAAAGCATACAGAAAGCATTAACACCTAATACAAAAATTATAGATATGCCTATCTATGAAACGGTTTTGGAAGAAGATGTTGATAAATCAAATTCAGACGTATTGGTCTTCACTAGTCCAAGTAATGTACAGGCTTATTTCAAAGAAAACCTTGCGGACCCAGGACAAAAAATTATCTGTATAGGTTACTCTACCGCACAGGCAATCGAAGAAATGGGGCTAAAATACAGCCTACCTTTCTCTCCCGATGAGATGGGGTTGGCCGAAGCAATATTTGGAATTAATTATTAATGATTAATTGTGCGTTGAGTTCAGGTTTTATCAAAACTCAATACGCAATACACAATACACCATAAAATGTTACAACGTCCTAGAAGAAATAGAAAATCAGCCGTCATTCGTGACATGATTCAGGAAACACATTTATCGCCCTCCAATCTAATCTTTCCATTATTTATCGTAGATGGCGAAAATCAAAAGATAGAAGTAAAATCTATGCCTGGCATTTATCGATATTCTATCGACAATCTATTAAGAGAAGTAGAAAGCTGCCTTAAGTTAGATTTAAAAGCATTTGATTTATTCCCTGCAGTTGAAGAAGTATTGAAAGACAAATATGCTACGGAAAGTTACCGTGAAGGCACGCTTTATCTACGTGCAATTGAAGCGGTAAAAAAGAATTTTCCAGAAGCATGCGTAGTTACAGATGTAGCGATGGATCCTTATAGCTCAGATGGACATGATGGTATTGTTCAGAACGGAGAAATCCTCAATGACGAAACCCTAGAGGTGCTCGGTAAAATGGCTTTAGCTCATGCACACGCCGGGGCAGATATCATTGCTCCTTCTGACATGATGGATGGACGTATCGGATACATACGTGGTATCTTGGACAACAACGGATTTACCAATGTATCATTGATGTCATATACCGCTAAATACGCATCTGCATATTATGGACCATTTCGTGACGCATTGGGTTCAGCACCAAAAAATGGAGACAAAAAATCTTATCAGATGAATCCTGCGAACAGCAGAGAAGCCTTGATCGAGGCACAGCTGGATGCCGAAGAAGGAGCTGACTTCCTTATGGTTAAACCAGGTCTCCCCTACTTAGATATTATCAAATTATTACACGACAATTTCGATCTACCAATAGCTGCATATAACGTATCTGGAGAGTATGCAATGCTTAAAGCAGCAATTGCAAACGGTTGGTTATCCGAAGCAGTGATCATGGAGACCCTAATGAGTTTCCGTCGCGCGGGAGCTACTTCTATTCTAACTTATCATGCAAAAGAAGTACTAGAAAAAGGCTGGTTAAAGTAGATCTATAAAAAAATCTTAAAAACGATATGGCAATACAAGATATATCAAGAGAAAAATCGACACAGCTTTTTGAAAAAGCAAAAAACTATTTCCCTGGAGGCGTAAATTCTCCGGTGCGTGCATTCAAATCGGTGTATGGTAGCCCTCTTTTTATTGAGCGCGGTGACGGTTCTCATCTCTGGGATGCCGATGGCAATGAATTTATAGACTTTTGCTGCTCTTGGGGTCCATTAATTCTCGGACACAACAATCCAGAAGTGCGCGAAGCAGTACAGGAGCAACTGAGCAAAGGTTTGAGTTTTGGAGCACCTACCCGTTTAGAAAACGAATTGGCGGAGCTCATTTTAACGAACAATAAATACATCGAGAAAATACGTTTCGTAAGCTCTGGAACGGAAGCCGTAATGTCTGCCATAAGATTAGCCCGCGGATATACCAAAAGAGACAAGATCGTCAAGTTTGAAGGCTGTTATCACGGCCACTCTGATTCTCTTTTAGTAAAAGCAGGATCCGGATTAGTCACTTTCGGAGAGACCTCTTCTGCTGGCGTACCAAAATCGTTTGCCGACGAAACTATCGTAATTGCCTTGAATGACACTGCAGCTTTAGAACAGGTATTTGTAGATTTCAAAGACCAAATTGCTGCTGTCATTATCGAAGGTATTCCTGCAAATAACGGCCTTCTTATTCAGGACAAAGAATACATCCAATTTTTGCGGGATATCACAAAGGAAAATGGAGCACTTTTAATTTTTGATGAAGTTATCACTGGCTTCCGTCTAGGATTTGAGGGGGCCGCCAAACATTATGATATACAGCCCGATATCCTTACCTACGGTAAGATTATAGGTGGCGGCATGCCTGTGGGGGCTTACGGTGCTTCTGCAGAGATCATGTCCAATATATCTCCAGATGGAAATGTTTACCAAGCGGGTACCCTTTCTGGAAATCCTGTTGCTATGGCGGCAGGAATTGCAGCCTTACAGATTTTAGCGCAACCTGGGTTTTATGAGGGTCTGGAGCAAACGACACAATCATTTGTAAATGAAATACAGACATTCATTGCCGAGCACAAATTGAACGTACAGATTTCAACAGTAGGTTCTATATTTTGGTTTGCATTCGAAGCCAAAGAAAAAATTCAACGTGCAGATCAGATAGACCCGAACTCTATGCTTTACTACAAAAAGATGCACAGAGAACTACTTAACCGGGGCATCTATTTCGGCCCTTCCGGTTATGAGGTAGGCTTTATTTCTGCAGCACATAGCGCCGAAGATTTAGCCATGGCTATCTCCGCTATCAAAGAATCGCTATTGATTGCTTTTGAAGCATAGTTCCAGCCCAAAACATACAAAAACTGAATAGGCTTCCTTTAATTGGTAAGCCTATTTTTTTTACTTTCCAAAACAAATAGCACGATCGGCTTGTTGTATACGTTATATTTAATAATCACATAAACACAAATAGTATGAAATATCAGATACTTGGCTTAGCAGCCTTAACAGTTCTCTCACTATTTAGCGCTTGTAACAATCCTACAAAAAATACTTCTGGTGAAGTGAAAGACAGTACTGCCCTAAAGGACTCCGTGGGAGCCATTGCTGTAAACCCTATTGCTCATGCAAAAGATTTTCCCGAAGCTACTTTAAGTGTCTCCAGTATCAAGGCTGAAAAAATCGGCACCGACTCCGCCAAACTTACCGTAAAATACAACGTGCATAATTTCAACCTTACCGAACAGACTGAACATACGCATCATATGGCCAACTCCCATGAGGGACAGCATATCCATTTTATATTAGATAATACGCCATATGCTGCATTATACAAACCCGAACATACAGCAACTGTACCACTCAATTCTGAACATTATTTAATGTCCTTTCTCTCCAGATCCTTTCATGAGTCGATAAAAACAGTTGATGCTTCAAGACTTTTAAAATTTAAAGTTACCGCCGATGCAAAGATCGAAGAATTGCCAAAGGTCACCGAACCTTCCCTATTCTACAGTCGGCCTAAAGGAGAATACAAAGGTGCGGACACAAAGACTGTATTATTGGACTTTTTTATAGAAAACACAACACTAGCAGCAGACGGAAATAAGGTCAAGGCCAACATTAATGGACAAGAATTTCTTTTAGATCAATGGGCCCCTTATGAAATTCTTAATCTCCCTATGGGCGAAAATATAATCAAATTAACATTGATCGATAAAGATGGTAATGCCCTAACCGGGGATAACGTTTCCGTAGAACGGAAAATAACACTCGTTGCCGAATAAGTTAGTATAATACAATTGCGAGGCCTAAATCCATGAACAGTGATTTAGGCCTTTTGTTTTTTATGGCAGTATTTTTGTTGAGGTTAAACTATTATTGACTTTGATTGTCTTATGTAAAAAACAGAACAATTAAATCATTTTTGAAACTTATCTTGAAAATATGAAACGAATATTACTCGCACTCGCTATAGCAGGCGCATCCTTAGCCACCTTAAGCTCCTGTACAAAGGAGTATATTACAAATAATTCACTCCCTGGAGTTAGTTATGTATATCCTGTAAAGTCTAACCAATGGACTAGGATAAGCGGAACAAATACGTTTGAATTCAGACAAAATATTGGAGATTTAGATGACCGTTATTTTCAAGATGGAAATGTAAGCGTAGCAATCTCTTACGACAACAATAAAACAACTTACGAAATAATACCTGCAACAATTGAAGATTTTGACTACAGTGCGAATTATTCTATTGGGGTAGTTAGGATATTCGCTGAAGATATTGGTAGCGGAAGTACAGTTTCGCCTCCAGGAGATATGTATATTAAGGTAGTTCTTACTGACAATGAGATTGGAAATTAAAAAAGGAGGCTTAAGCCTCCTTTTTTAATTTGATGGGATGATGCAAAAGAATTTACACGCCATTAAAAGCATCCAAATACTCCACACGATAAAGCATCCCATTGACTTTCTTTTTCCAAAGCAGTTTACCCGTCAAGTCCAGCTTCATAAAGGTACCTGTCGTAGAACTTGTTACTAATAAACTGTTGTCCTTCATCAAAATAACACTTCCCATTATGGGCGAGTAATAAGTAGATGGAACATTTACAACTAATTTCGTTTTGGCAACTTTTAATCTCTCATCTATCTCAAAAGCTAATATACGCGAGTAAGGTCTTTTTACATGACCATTATCAAATAGCATAATATCACCTTTATGATTTCGATGTGCGTAATGTTGAAGTACAAATTCAGATGAGCGATCCATTACTAAATCTCCATTTTCTCCCAATCGCCAAATCACCTCTCCATTTTTGGAGTGAACTTTCCATACTTGATGGAGAGCACGAATCGATATTAAGTAATTATCGTCCCGATCTATAAATACCGAATTAATCCAAGGTTGCTCTTCAAAAGAAGATGGAAAATAGGTCTTGAATTCGCTCGTGTTCCATTCCCAAATTTTGCTTCCTGAACTACTCCATTGTACTAAACCATCCCAAATCCTCCCATCCTTAAAAGTATTTGTAATTAACACATAATTACCCGCATTACTTTGTTTTAAATCATGATGAACCATTTGATCGAACCCCTTATTGCCTACCTTTCCATAAAACAAGGTATCTCCTGCTAAGCTACATTTGATAACAATATTACCATCTGCATAATTTGTCTTGTTCTCATCTTCGATCATTAGTACAGCATGATCATCAGTCATATGAACCGATTTTACAACATTTGGGCCTATGCGATACCAAACTAATTGGCCACGATGATCCAATACATAGGTGCAGCTAGGACTTGTCATATTCGAAAACAAAAAATAACCTTCCGATTGATTGACTATTCCTTCATCATTGGAATTGTAAAAGTCTTTTACCCATTGCGGAATTTTAGCCGTGGTAAAGCTTCTTAAACCAGAAACACTTTTTCCATTTATCAAAACATCAAATTCATAAACGGTATTTTCCAGTAAATGCAACAAAGGAATTCGATGTTTTAAAAGAGACTTCTCAGCGCTCACACTATTCCAATTCTCCCCACTTCCCTTTATTCGATATCGCAAAGAAACAACATCAGCTCCTGTTAACTCAATAATTATTCGTGCCGAGAGCGCAGAATTCTCATCGTTTAAGACCTTGACTTGCGCAATCAAAGTATCGTCCTGTTGGGTGCCCTTTGTGCAACTCGAAGATACGAGCGCACAAAGGGAAAACAACAGTATATATAAGTAATAATAAGATGTCTTCATTTGCCTATTTATCCCACCAAACTGGTGATAACCAATCATCTTTACCCCCCATGCGATCAAGTGCTATTTGCAACTGCTCCTTATTTTGCAATACCTGATTCATTGGATAGATAAATCTTTTTGGAATAACACCATCAGTTGAAGTAGTATAATTTGCTGGTGGCTTTGAAGGTACTACCACCGATGGATATCCTGTTCGTCTATAATTCGAATAAGCCTCAGGACCATTCAAAAAGAAGTTTACCCACATCTGTCCGTGAATAGCGTCCATCGCTCCTTCAAAACTAGTGGGGAATGGCTTATAAGCATTTTTCAATTCTTCCACATTCACAGTAGCAATGCTTGGTGCATTGGGATAAAGAGACATCATGGCACAACTCGCTTCTATTCCTCTATCAAAGAAATCAACTGGATTAGCTAATCCCCCCCAACCTCTTAGGGCAGCCTCCGCCTTTAGAAACTCAACTTCAGCATAAGTCAAGTGAAACGAAGGTGCATTCAGTGCCGAAACATAAACACTGGGTTGAACGTAAGCATGGGCGTTTGTAACGGGATATCTCACCCCATTAGCATCGGGATCTGTTGTACCTGTATTCGAATAAGACCAACTCATCGCACCTGGTCGAACACCGATAGGACGGAATATCTTGGAGATGTCAATGACTGAACTTGAAACACCGATCACCCCGTCATTTAAATAAGTACCTCCATAAATGGTCAATCGTGGATCCTTGCTATTTTTCATATAATCTACCAAGGTAGTTACTAATTTGAATCCAATAGAGTTATCCCCGCTTTTAAAAACTTGCGAAACTCCATTACCTCGCAATTCTCCATCTGCGTAATTTATGGCCATATGCTTAGTCATAGCGATATCAGCATTACTCGTCATCACGCCTGCCTTCAATGCGGCTTCAACTTGCTTTTTCGATTCAGCTGGATTTACATTGCTCACCCGCATACCTAACCGTAATCGAAGTGAATTGGTAAATCGCTTCCATTTCGCAACATCCCCATCATAGAAAATATCTCCTTTTACCTTCGCTTTTGACAAATCAAATAATGCATTGGCTTCATCTAATTCTTTGAAAAAATCCATGTAAATATCTTCCTGTTTATCGTACTTTGCCATCAATTTCCCTTCAGTATACCCTTTGATTGCTTCTGAATAAGGGATGTCTCCATACAAATCGGTCATCTTAGCATAGATAAAGACACGCATGGCTTTAGCCGCGGCGTGCATGTTAACTTGCTCCGGGTCTGATTTAGTCTTGTCGACTACATCTTGTATATTTTTTAAGTCACGGGGATAAACGGTATTCCATAAGGTCTCCCAATAGATCCTTTCAAAAATATTATATTGCCCCCCCGCTTGAATCCCCCAAGCTCCTCCTAAATGTTGAATCATAGGCGAGGTAAGCAATAAATTGGTACGCCAAGCCTCATCCCGATCTCCTGCTAATCCAGCTTGAACTTTGGTAAATTGGTATCCAGGTTCTAACGTACTAAAACCTGCAGGATTATCGTTAATAGAGATGAGATCTTTAGTACAACTGCCTAAGGCTAATGCCAAAGCTATCATCGAAAAATATGTTACTCTTTTCATTCTATTTCTTTTTATTAATTCTATCATGACACCGATCTTAAAAACTAGCCTTCAGATTAAAACCTATACTTCTGCGTCCTGGCAATGAACCATATTCTAAGCCTTGTCCATTTCCATTATTGTAATTTGACTCTGGATCAATATTAGGTACATGCTTAGACATTATCCATAAATTTCGTCCTACGATGCCCAGTGACAGATTATGAAGAGGAAAATTCTTGATCATACCTTTTGGAAGGGTGTAACTAAGACCAACATCACGTAGTTTCACATACCCTCCATCATATATAAATGGAGTAGCTGTATTATCAACTACAGAACGCCAATAGATATATGGATCTACTCCGATCGTATTAGCTTCACCTTTTTCGTTGACACCAGCACCGACAAAGCCTCTATTATTACGATTTATCTCATCAGGATCACCTCCTGCATTTTCAAAGGCTCTGCGTTCCTGATTGTATTCATTCCAACTATCACGTCCTTCTTGCGTATTCAAATGGGTACCATTTTCATGCATAGTCCGATTGGTAATGGAGTACATGCTTCCACCTTTTCTAATATCAATAACTGTACGCAATTCAAAACCCTTAAATTGAAAGGAATTCGTCATCCCACCGGTCCAATCAGGAAGCGTGGAAGCTAATGTTTGAGGATCTGTCGTGTAGATAGGGATACCTTGGTTATCGTGCACTCTTCTACCTTGTTCATCTAATACAAACGTGCGCCCTATAATTGATCCAAAAGGCTTTCCTTTTTCAGCAATAATTGTCGTTCCTGCCCAACGTGCTTCTGCAACAGTATAGGCATCCAGTCCACTTGTTATATCCAGCACGGTATTATAGTTCTTTGCAAAGTTTAAACTCAAATTCCATTTAAAGCTATTTTCTAAACTCAACACTGTTGATTTCAATAAAATTTCAACACCCGTGTTTTTTAATTTTGCTGCATTTAAGGACGCAAAACGAAAACCCGTAGTTTCATTTACCGGGAGATCTAACAGGACATCCTTTGTAATCTCGTTGTAGTAGGTGAAGTCTAAACCAATTCTATTTTGAAAGAAACTTAAGTCAGCACCTACTTCAAAGGAGTTTTTACGTTGCGGCTTTAATTTAGCATTTGGAATCACATCACCTAAAATTTCACCCATCGGCAACCCATTCATAGATTGCCCCGTCAGGCTATACATAAAACTGGTTTTGTAAGGGTCGGTGTCACTTCCTACTTGGCCGTAAGAGGTTCTTAATTTGGCATAATTTACAGCCGACGAACTGAAATTGAATGCATCTGAAAGTACTACTGATAGATCAGCAGCCGGATAGAAATAACTGTTGTTTCCTTTTGGAAGTGTAGAAGACCAATCGTTCCTACCTTGTAAGTTTAAAAACAAAAATTGATTATAGCCAAACATTACATTGCCAAACAAAGACTGAATTTCCTTTCTTGGATTAGAAGGAATGACCTGTACTTCTCTAAAATTGGTAATCAAGGGTTTACCTGGCGCATTAATCTCGGCTCCATTTGTTAAGATTTGATCTCGATTAAATTTCATAATATTTCCACCTGCCATAGCATCCACTTTAAATTTGGATGAAATATCCTTACTAAAATTTAATAAAGCCTGAAAATTATCCTCTCTAACATTTAATTGATTCATACGTAATGAACCACCTGCTCTATTGGGTGTATATAAGTCGTAGAAATTAAAAAAATCAAACTTATAGAAATCTGTTCCTGCCGATGCATTCGCCGACCAGTTCTCATTGAACTTGTACGTTAAGTTTGCTGATCCTCCTGTGCGTACCTTTTTACTATCATTCAATGTTTTATTCAGTGTCCAATATGGATTTGCTCGGTAAGGATTACCGGTGTAGTCGATGTATGAGCCATCTTCATTTTGATAATTTTGCAACCATGATTGGTCAAAATTGGCTGCTATATTGAGTAAAGCATTTCCAATATTGTTGATATCATCTGTCAATGCAGGTCTATTTTTAACTTTCTCAAACATCAAAGAACCTTTAACATCTAAGGTAAGTTGATCAAATATTTTACTACTTCCTTTAAAAGAAATATTATTACGATCAAATTTTCCAGTCGGAACAATATCTTTATTCGTCACATTCGAGTAGGATGCATATAAATTATGATCTTTATTTCCTCCTGTTAGCGATATAGTATTCATCGCTGTAACACCCGTTTGAAAAAAATCTTGAATGTTATTCTTTATATATTTATACGGTCGTACTGACCCATCTTTTTGAAAGATAGTTTCTGCATCCGTAAAACGTGGTCCCCAGCTCGAGGCTATATTATTTGAATTCGTCGCATCTCGTGGTAGTAATCCATTCGAACCTTGACCATAGATTTTTTGCTCTTCATCGAATTTGGTCGAAATAGTTTCCGTCGTTAAGGTACTGTTGAAGTCTATACCCAACCCCTTTTTATACGCACCATTTTTCGTCGTTATTAAAATCACACCATTTAATGCCCGAGAGCCATAAAGTACTGCGGCAGAAGCTCCCTTTAGTACAGAAATATTTTCAATATCGTTGGGATTAATATCGCCTAAGCCATCCCCCAAATCAAAACCACCATCTTTATCGGCCGAACCGATGTTGCCATTCACAGCAGGAACACCATCAATGACATAGAGTGGTTGATTACTTCCCTGTAGCTCACGAATGCCTCGAATCACCACACGGCTCGAACTCGACGGACCGTTTGTCGTCGTTGAAACACTGACACCGGCCACTTTACCTGCTAAAGAAGCAATAGCATTGGTCTCTCCAAAACCTGTAATATCCTTTCCGTCAATATCTGAAACAGCATAACCCAACTCCTTCTTTTGGCGCTTAATTCCGAGCGCTGTTACGACTACATCATCCAGTATTTCTGGCTTTTCGGTCAATGTGACTTGTAGTTGTGATTGCTTATTTACCGTAACTTCTTTGCTGTTGTATCCTAAAAAACTAAAAATCAAAACCGCATCTTGCGTAGGTACCTGAAGTGAAAATAAACCACCTGCTGCTGTTACTGTGCCCACGTTCGTTCCTTTTACCCGGACTCCGACACCTGACATCGGCGTCCCTTTTTCATCACGAACGACCCCAGAAACAGCATGCTGAGACTGCTTTTCAATATCGTTTATTTCACGCAGCTTGACAATCACCGTATTATCCCACAACGTATACGTGACAGGTTGATTCTTAAAACATATGTCTAAAGCTTTCTCTAAATCGACCGCTCTTAAATCCACATTTACGGGGATCGAAGTTTTCAACATATTAGCACTATATACAAAGTCATACTCACTTTGCAAGCTTATTTTTTGCAATACTTCTTCTAGTGTCTTATTCTGGGCATGCAAGGTGATTTTCTGCGCATAGGTATGCGCGCTTACATGCATAAAGGTACCTAGCAATAAGATTAGTATAAATTTCATAATGCACAGCATCTTAAGGAAGAAATAGTTCTTCCCCGTTAAATAAAATTTCATATTTTTGATTGTTTAGGGTTTAATCTTGTTAGTAAAATGTTCCACATATTTTATTCAATGATCCTAAGCTAGAATGCTTGAGCGTCGGAAGCGCTCTTGCATTTTTAAGATATCATCAAAGACTCTATAGATCCGGTCTATGGCATGACAATAATCCTCCTTCCTTCGATTTTAAAATGTATTCCCCCCGTTAATTCTAATTTTTTCAAAACTTCATTAATCGTACTTTTCCGAAGAATTCTACCTGTAAATATTTTATTATCTAAATCCCCCTTGTAGGTAATTTCTACATCGTACCAACGCGCTAATTGGAGCATAATAGCGGTAATCGGTTCATTACGAAACATAAAATAACCATCCTTCCATGCGATATCTGACTGTAGATCGATTCGTTTTGAAGATAGGTCCCCTTTAGACTTATCAAATAATCCGAGTTCGCCCGGTTTTATTTTTAATGTATGATTAATTGTATTTACTTGCACCGACCCTTCCACTAATGCTGTCCGAATTTGTTTGTCTTCTGGATAAGCTTTCAGATTAAAGTGCGTTCCTAGTACACGAACATGTATTTTATCTGCATGAACGACAAATGGTTTACTTTTATTTTCTGCGACCTCAAAATAAGCCTCGCCGACTAAGCTTACCTCACGTGTTTTACCGACAAAGTGGTTCGGAAAGGTCAAAATACTACCGGCATTTAGCCATACTGCGGTACCGTCATCTAATATGATCCGATATTGCCCCCCTCTAGGTGTGCTCAGTCGATTTTGGACGATTCTTTGACTAGAAGCTGCTATACTTACCTGCTTACTTTTCACGGTCAACACACCTTCACTTTCTATCCCAAAATTTTGATCTTGATTATTTTGAAGCACTTTCTTACCAGCCTCATCAAGAGGAATCACCGACCCATCTGCCAAGGTTAATATGGCCTTGTCCGTTCCAGGCTGGATTTGTAGGAGACTGTCCTTAGGGACCTGCTTAACTGATTCGGTTAACAAGTTGTCCCTTTCTATATAAAAAAGTGATATAGAAAATCCTATGAGTAAGATTGCCGCAGCCCAATACCAAGGATGATTTTTTTGAACAATACTTTTTTTCCGCAGAGGAAAATCTAGTGTAGCATTTAATTTGGTTAAAATGAATTGCAAGGATTCTTCTACGGTGTCTTCATCCGGCATGAATACCTCCGAATGATCAAAAGATCGATACCAGACAAGCAGACGCTCACGTTCTTCATAAGTAGCCGTACCATCAATATATTTTTCTATTAAATCAGGTAATTCAGATTCGTTCATTATTAAAATTGGCATTAATATATGAACATGTACCACAAAGGGCTAGGTAACCCTTGCACTATAAATGAACTTTTTTTCTTAAAAATCTTTTAATAGCATTTCGATAAGAACTACAGAAAGGCCTAATCCCTTTAATCCCTTTCGTACTTTTTTCAATGCCTTTGTTAAATGGCCTTCAACCGTCTTTTCAGCAATACCCAATTCTTCCGCTATCTCCGCATTTGTCATCCCTTCCCGACGACTACATACAAAAACAAGTTTACACTTCTCAGGTAACTGTTCAACAATTCCATTGATATACTCCTCTAAAAACTTTGCATCAATTTTTTCTTCTGCCAATTCGATAATTTTTGGCTGATAATGCTGTCTTGCCATTTCTTCCTGGCGTTTCTTACGATGTAATGTTTTGAAAACGGAAAATTTAACAGCAGTCGCTAAGTAAGGTCCTAAAGTATCTATCTGCACCTGATCTCTGCGCTCCCACAAAACACTAAAAACTTGCTGCACAATTTCTTCGGCCAATTCCATATCCTTAGCGTAATTATATCCTATAGCCAATAATTGCCGAGAAAAACGATGATAGATAGCAGTAAAAGCTTCTTGACTTCCCTTTTTTAAGGAACAAGCTAATTGATAATCTGAGTAGGTATGGTAACTATTCATTTCATAACATATATGAGTTAAAAAAGTTGAAATAAAAATTTCTTAGTAAACAAAATGGCTGACGTTCGATACTTTCGCCATAAATAATCTTTAAAATAAGTCTATTAGCTAACGCGTAACGCTTTCTTTCATGTTGACGAATAGTAAAAAAGCTTCTTATGCATTCAATAATTCTCGCGCATGTTGAATCGCCGAATCTCCAGGATTCGTCCCACTCAGCATTTGCGCAATCTCCACAACACGCTGATCGCTAGTCAACAACTGTATATTAGATTGTGTTTTTTCGCCATGATCCTCCTTATACACTTTAAAGTGTGCCTGCCCTTTGGAAGCAATCTGAGGTAAATGCGAAATAGCTATTACCTGCATATGAGCAGCCAGTCCAGCCATCACTTCACCGACACGTAGTGCAACTTCACCCGATATCCCCGTATCAATCTCATCAAATATAATAGACGGTAATGCGGAAGACTTAGCAACCAATGACTTAATAGCCAACATCACCCTAGACAATTCTCCTCCAGAAGCAACCTTATGAATTGGCTGCATCGATTGTCCTTTATTCGCTGAAAACAAAAATTGAATACTGTCCATACCTCTGGTACTGGCTTTATCAAAAGGAAGCAAATGCAATTCGATATTCAGCTTTGCATTAGGCATCCCCACATGACTCAAGGTTTGCTGAATCTCCGCCTCGACCCTCGTAATAATCACCTTCCGATGCTCATGGATCTCCTGGCCCAACACCAATACCTTATCCGCCTGTCTTTTTCGTTGACGGCTCAACTCTTCAATGGCTTGGTCTTGATTTAACACAAGCTGCAATTTACTTTCAAGTTGATCCTTTAGCTGTATAAGCTCTTCTTCCGAATCTACGCGATGCTTTTTCAACAAGACGAAAATAGCACTCAAACGCGTATTTACTTCATCCAGCCGCTGTTCATTCAAATGGACAGATCCCTCCTGTGCAACGAGCTCACTCGCTACATCCTTTAACTCGATAAATGCACTTTGCATACGTTCAGCCAGTGGGACCGCATCTCCAAAATATCGTCCTACATGCTGTACCTGATTTATACTTTCCTTGAGCATAGACAGCACAGTCTGCTCCCCATCTACCAGCACATAGCTGGCTGCATTCAACCCCCGTTTTATTTCCTCTGCATTGGCCAATTGTTGCTGTTCCACCTCCAGTTCTTTCACCTCACCAGCTTGCACATTTACCTTCTCCAGCTCTTCAAACAAGAACTGATTGTAATCCGATTCGGCATTGGCATTATCCAACTCTTCCTGGAGAACTTTCAGCTGCTTGTCCAAGATACGAAGCTCTTTCAACGCTTCTCTAAACAAGGTCAGTCGATCTTCGTTTCCAGCCAAGCTATCTAAAACAAAAAGTTGAAACTCTTCTGTATTCACCTGCATAGTAGCATGTTGTGAATGTATATCAATAAGCTTTTCACCAAGACCTTTTAAAGTAGTCAATGTAACTGGAGAATCATTGATAAAAGCTCTGGATTTTCCGTCTAATGCTATTTCCCTCCGAATAATGGTCTCTTCTTCATAGTCTAAATCCTCCTCCTCAAAAAAAGGCTTTAATCCATAAGCGGCTACATTAAAGTAACCTTCGATAACGCATTTCTTTTGTTCGTCAAAAAACGGCCTTCCTTCTACCCTACTGCCCAATATCAACCCCAAAGCTCCCATCAATATCGACTTTCCAGCCCCCGTTTCCCCTGTGATAATATTCAGTCCCTTGTCAAAAGATATATCTAAACTATCTATCAGCGCATAATTCTTTATTAGTAATCGTACTAGCATACAATAATATTCGATCAAAAAATCAATTCTTCAACTTCTCGTATTTAGCGGTATTAGTCGGATCTAAATCGACCAACAAATTAAACACCTTAACACTCTCATTTCCGGGCATCTTGGAAAACAAACCGACAAACTCATTTGACTTGGCCGTGAACAAAGCATTCGTCAACACATTACCGGTATTCGAACGGTCTACTTCCTTAAGATTTACCAAAAGCTCAGACATCTTCTTCTTGGCTATCTGTTCATTCTCGGTCATCTTATCCAATCCCTCTCGATGATAACTATAAAAAAACTCCCTATACGGGAAATACTTACGATCCAATAAATTATTAATCAACCAGTATCTATTATCCGTTGCATCCATAGCACGCCAGCCCTCACTTTGTGTCGACTGCGAATAGTTCACAATATTCCGGGCTTTGCCCAGTATGCTTGTCCCTCCCATCTTTTTGAAAGTATCCATATCTACGCCCACGATAATCTGCGCGTAAAATGCTAAAAGAGAAGAGAGTGCTCCCATATTTTGATTTTCATTAAACTCCAACTGATCCCCTTCCGTATAGCTGAAGTTAAAGTACTTGTCCTTGAAACTGAGAATCGGAGAATTATAGTTGGTACCGTAAATTGGTCTGGCAGAATTGATCTGAGCAGTAGCTTGGTACTGACTAGATCCATCAAATGAAGAGATAACAATATTGAAACTACAATCAATCCGTTCTTCAGGCCTAACTTTATTTTCGGTCCAGGACCTGTTATTCAAATAATCCGAAATAACTTTTTTCAAAAAATCAATCGTTCTTGAATTCGCATTCTGTACTTGTGGAGCGGACACTTCGACACGAGCTAATAGCTCCTGCCCCCAAGACAAACAGTAAACATGAACAAAAAGTAAGGTAAAAATAATCCTAGCCATAAGAATTTAAATATCTAAACCAAACTTAGATAAAATGCTTTATAATCACGAATACGAATTAGAAATAATCAGGTTAGAATTAATAAGAGGCACGCTCAAAATAAAGTAAGAAACACAAAATCTACCTTAAATATCGACGGAAAACAATATGTTTGTATTCATGGCAGACTTTAGCAAACAACTCAGTAAATATATGCCCGAAGCTGCGGCTCCAATCATATCGCAATGGATCAATGATACCTCCTGCCGATTTAAAGTAAGCCGCAGCCGTAAAACTAAACTCGGAGATTATAGAGCTCCTTTCAGAGGTAGTCCTCATCAGATTACGGTAAACCATGACCTTAACCCATACTCTTTTTTAATCACGAGTATCCATGAATTTGCTCACCTAAAGACTTATCAAGATTATAAAAGCACGGTAAAACCACATGGCGCAGAGTGGAAACAAAACTTCGTAAACCTGATACAGCCTTTTATCAAGCTTTCCATATTTCCAAGTGACATTCTAATGGCGATATCGTCGTATATGAATAATCCTGCAGCTTCATCCTGCACAGATCTAACACTCTACCGAGCCTTAAAAAAATACGACAGCAAAGTCCTTGCTGAAGATGCAACTGTAGTGGAAGATCTCCCCTTAGATGCCATATTTGTATTAGAAAACGGAAGAAAGTTTAAAAAGATGGAAAAAGTCAGAAAACGCTATAAATGTTTAGAAATCGCTACAAATAAAATATACCTGTTCCATCCAATTGCCGAAGTATTTATTAGCGAAGAAGAAACCATCATGATTTACTAAAACCAAACAGGGTGAATAAATCTGATAGCTTAATCACCTAAAAAAACAAACCGCGCTTCCGAGCTCATGAAATAATTGTATATGGATGAAAAAAAACTGTACTTTTAAGGTCAAACCGACCTGCTCTCTGGCCGGTCAAGAAGTAGTTATTAGACAGATGAAAACACAACTATTTACGATCTTATCAGCATCTATCCTATCGGTGAGCTGTATACAGAACAATAAGAATACGACGCATAGTCAAGACAGCATTGATAGTACCGCCATAGCCGCTATTAGTGCGGATAGTTATGCAAAAAATGTTGCGACTCTATCTTCGGATGAATTTGAAGGTAGAAAGCCCTTTACAAAAGGAGATACGCTTACAGTCAATTACATCGAGAGTCAGTTTAAAGATCTGGGGTTACAACCGGGAAATGGGACATCCTTTTTCCAAGAGGTGCCGATGGTCGAGATTTCTTCCAAGCCAACCACTCCCACACTAACTCTCAAAGGAGAGAAAGGATCTTTATCGGTGCAATATCTCGACGATTATGTCATCGGTACACGCCGTTTAGAAGAACAGATTAACATAGCCTCCACCGACTTGGTGTTTGCAGGCTTTGGGATTGTAGCACCAGAATACAAATGGAACGATTATGAAAACCTGGATGTAAAAGGCAAAACCGTTGTTGTATTAGCATCCGATCCTGGTCATTATGACAAAAATCTTTTTAAAGCCGACACCATGACCTACTATGGTCGCTGGACCTACAAATTTGAAGAGGCAGGAAGGCAGGGAGCCGCCGGGGTATTAATCATACACGACACCAAGGCTGCCAGCTACGGCTGGGACGTCGTACGTACAGGATGGAGCGGCCCACAAATGGATCTAGACAACAAAGAGAAGGGCGAACCTAAAGCCCAATATGAAGGCTGGATCTCCGCTAATACTGCGCAACGTCTGTTTAAATTAGCAGGGATCAGTAATGAAGTTGTTGAATCCGCTAAAAAACCAGGGTTTAAAGCGGTACCGTTAGCCATCTCGACTTCCATCCAACTTAAAAACAGCTTTAAATACGCTAAATCAAACAATGTAATTGCAAAAATAGAAGGTACCAAAAGACCTGACGAAACCATTATCTATACAGCGCATTGGGATCATTTGGGCATTGGCGAATCTGTCAACGGAGACTCCATTTATAATGGCGCAGTAGATAATGCCGCTGGTGTAGCCGCTTTATTTGAAATTGCGAAAGCTTTTCAGGCAGCGAAAGTAAAACCTGAACGTACCATCGTTTTTATGGCGGTCACCGCAGAAGAACAGGGCTTGCTAGGATCAGCTTATTACAGCAATAACCCAATATATCCAATAAACAAGACCGCAGCAAATTTAAATATGGACGCATTTAGCCCTCTAGGAGAGACTAAAGATGTATCCATCGTAGGTTTTGGCCAGTCAGAGATCGACGACTATGTAGTCCGGTCGGCACACAAATTCGGAAGGATCGTACATGGAGAGAGCAATCCGACATCTGGTGGTTTTTACCGGTCAGATCACTTCAACTTCGTAAAGAAAGGAATACCAGGCTTATTTATGGGGAGCGGAAGCGAATTGATTTCAAATGATACTGTTGCTATCGCCAACAGAAAAAAGGCCTTAACAGGAAAATACCACACACCTGCCGACCAACTGGATGAGAACTGGGACTTTGAAGGCATAATGGCTGATATTAAATTATTTTTTGATGTAGGCTACAGTCTAAGTTTGGAAAAAACATTTCCACAATTCAAAATAATGTCAGAATTTCGTGAGCTAGGTGAGAAGCGCACCGCAAAGTAGTACTTTTACGAAATCGGGACCTTGCACGGAGAAGAGAAATAAAAAAAGAGAGAAATTAAATAAATAAATCATGTTAACAGGAATGAAACACTTACACTCTACCTTAGCCATCATCTTATTAATTGCTTTGGTTATTTCTATTGTAATTACAGCAATCAATTATTTCAAAGCGAAACCTTACAACCGCAAAATAGCTTTAATCGGATTTATCAGTGCGCACCTTCAGCTATTGATCGGTCTAGTTTACTTTTTCACGCTTAAATACCACACCATGTTTTCAGGGAGTGTTATGAAAAGCCCGGAGCTACGGTTTAAGATAATTGAACATCCAGTGACAATGCTGATTGCAATAGTTCTGATTACCATTGGATATTCCAAAGCGAAAAAAGCAAAAGAAGACTATGCTGCGAACCAAAAGGTTTTCATTATGTACACTATAGGATTGATACTTATATTAAGTAGAATACCTTGGTCCACTTGGTCTATTTTAAATTAAGAGAACTTTCATGCTTGCTGGTGGATCAACAGCAAGCATGAAAGTTCTTGATTTCCATTAAACCGAACGAAGAGAACTCATTGATGCCTTGAATTATAATGTCGAATCAATAATACGGACACTTTCAGAAAAAAAGGCATCATAAATAGATTCGATGCCTTTTTTCTTAGCCTTAATTAAAACTGATCACCTTATCTTTAGGTGACTTCACCAAATAGCTTATTCGATAAGTCTGCGTTTCATTCGGCTTCACCCGTAGCATCCAAGTCACAACGCCCGTTTCCGTATTAACCTTCCCGGCTGTTGTCTCTAGCAGCTCTACTTCAATAGATTTATCCGTTGAAATCGGATATTGATCCTTTAACAGAATATCCACATCATTAGACTTATTATTTCTGACTTTAATTTCATAGGTAAAGATCTGTTTTTTAGAACTACCTGAAATCTGTGTACTTTTTTGATCCATTATACGTTCTCTTTTTATAGAGATTCCCTTATCTCTCCCCAGACTTAGGTTCAGGGTATCTGTAGTCACATTGGGATTGATATAAGACTTACCCACAAACATGTTCTCGAAAGAGATATTCGCCTCACCCGGTATCAGATTTAACTTCTGAAAATCAGTTATTTCAGCCATTAAGAAAGCATCCTTATCTAATTTAGGAACAGCATAATATTTAAATATCGCTGGCTGCGTAAACTCCTTCAAGGCAACGCTATGTGGCTGACCATTCGATAGAATGGTATAAGGGACTTCTATATCGAAGGTTGTACTCAACTGGTTTTCAACCATAGAAATAGACGGAGTAGCCAATTCACCAACGGTAACTTCATCCATGACAGCAACTCCTCTTATGGCTTTCGCATCCAAGCTCTGTATTTTATTCTGTACACGATTCTGTACCGTAAGAGTAGTAAACATCTCATCTTCTATATTACGGACTACAGCATAAGAAGGCAATAAAACAGGCGCAGTCCCCCCTACCGCTGGATTACCAGTGGATAAAATTAATTTCGCATTTCTCCAATCCACACCTGAGCTTTGCGACACACCCGCTTTATAAAACATCTTCAATGGAGCGGATACTGAAGTTGCTTTCAGGTCATAATAAGCTTGCCAATGTGCAGAGCGTGTCATATAACGTACCTCTAAAGCGACACTGCCACTACGCCCTGAATTGACTTGCAACCTTAACTGACCACCACTACCTACGTAGGTACGTAACGCCTCTTGAAACCGAACGATCTTTTTATCAAGTTCAGCTATTTCTTTGTTCAACGTAGAAATTTCTTTATTAAGATTCACAGACTTGATCTGATAATAATCGACTAACTTGGATAAATCTCCAATATCAATCTTTCCATCTCCACCTCCCAACAAGTCATTATTGGTTAAGATCTGTAGTGCACCTTTAGCAGCATTCAGCTTGTTGTACACACTCTCTCGATCTACAGCCAGCAGATCCAATGAATCCTTTAGCTTTTGATGTGAAGGGTTTGTGATCTGAGATTCCTCTGCACTTGTCTTCACGATCGATAATACAGAAACATGATCAGGGCCACTAATTTGGACATTCCGTTCGTCTAGATCATTTGCAACATTACTGATAATCAAATCACTACTCCCTGATGGCAACAGAACCTGAAATTTATTTAATACTTGAGCTCCGTTCGCATAAACGGTCACTTCCTTTACTTCTGCATTTGTACTGACTTTATGCTGTGCAGTACTGTATAGTACCGAACTGAGAAGCGAAAAACAAAAAAACAACTTTTTCATATATTATTATACTTATTAATTTAAATGTTTTCAATCCATGATTTTCATACGGATGCAGTATTACATAAAATTCCATAGTTAACAACAATTAAAAATGCAAATAATACCCCTAAATATTCAAAATTCACTACCTTTACCCATAAACATTATGATATTTAATTAAAGATGAGTGTAGATATTAACAATCTCGAGCAAGTTGCTTCTCAGGTAAGACGTGATATTGTACGTATGGTACATGCATGTCAATCGGGTCACCCAGGAGGGTCTTTAGGATGTACAGACTATTTTGTAGCACTGTATTTTCATGCAATGAAACATGATACTTCATTTAAAATGGATGGAAAAAATGAAGATCTATTTTTCTTATCCAACGGACATATCTCTCCAGTGTTTTATAGTACATTAGCTAGAGTCGGTTATTTCCCTGTTAGTGAATTAGCTACTTTTCGTAAGCTCAACACTCGTCTTCAAGGACACCCCACCACACATGAACACCTCCCTGGTATAAGGGTTGCTTCTGGATCACTAGGTCAGGGTCTATCCGTAGCTATAGGGGCAGCGCAAGCTAAAAAATTAAACAACGACAACCGTTTGGTATATGTATTAATGGGAGATGGAGAGCTTCAAGAAGGTCAGGTTTGGGAAGCGGCAATGTACGCTCCTCACAACAAAGTAGATAATATCATTGCTACAGTCGACTACAATGGTGCGCAGATCGATGGCCCGACCAATCAAGTACTATCCTTAGGCAACCTAAGAGCAAAATGGGAGGCTTTTGGATGGGACGTTCTGGAAATAGAAAAAGGAAACGATATGGCATCTGTAATAGCTGGTCTAGAAGAAGCCAAATCCCGTACCGGTAAAGGAAAGCCTGTCGTTATATTATTGCATACACAGATGGGATTTGGAGTAGACTACATGATGGGCACTCATAAATGGCACGGTGCAGCACCTAATAATGAACAATTAGAGTCTGCTTTAGACCAAATTCCGAGAACAATCGGTGATTACTAATATTTCCTATCCAAAAACTTAATACTGCTAAAAAATGAAAAAATATACTTTCACAGAATCTAAAGATACTCGCTCCGGCTTCGGAGCTGGCCTTTTAGAGGCTGGAAAAACTAACGATAATGTGGTGGCATTATGCGCCGATTTAATTGGCTCCCTTAAAATGGAAGCCTTTATCAAAGAGTTCCCCGAACGCTTCTTTCAAATTGGTATTGCAGAAGCAAATATGATGGGTATTGCTGCCGGTCTTACCATTGGCGGAAAAATCCCTTTTACAGGAACATTTGCAAACTTCTCTACAGGGCGTGTTTATGATCAGATTAGACAATCTATCGCGTACTCAGATAAAAACGTAAAAATATGCGCTTCCCATGCTGGTCTTACTTTGGGAGAGGACGGAGCTACGCATCAAATCCTAGAAGATATCGGATTAATGAAAATGCTCCCAGGAATGACTGTTATAAACACTTGTGATTATAACCAGACAAAAGCAGCTACTATTGCTTTAGTCAATCATCAGGGACCTGTCTATTTACGTTTTGGCCGTCCTGTCGTTCCTAACTTTACTCCTGCTGATCAAACTTTTGAGATTGGTAAAGCCATTATGCTAAATGAAGGAACTGACGTAACTATTATCGCTACCGGACACCTTGTATGGGAAGCCATTCAAGCGGGCGAAGAGTTGGAAAAATTAGGTATCAATGCAGAGATCATCAATATCCACACAATTAAGCCACTGGATGAGGAAGCAATTCTTAAATCAGCAGCAAAAACAGGTTGTATAGTAACGGCTGAAGAACATAATCGCTTAGGTGGTCTTGGCGACAGTGTAGCACAAGTGCTCGCACAAAAACTGCCAACCCCACAAGAATACGTCGCCGTAAATGATAGCTTCGGAGAGTCCGGTACACCTGCTCAGTTAATGGAAAAATACGGGTTAAATGCCAATAGCATTGTGGCTGCGGCACGTAAAGCTATTAGTAGAAAATAAATGGAAGACGCGCAAATCATTTCTATGTTTGCAGATGAACGCACGCGAGAAGCAGCGTTCAGTCATTTGTTAAAAAAATACCAACAGAAAATATATTGGCACGTCAGACGCATGGTTATTGACCATGACGATGCGGATGACGTGACCCAAGATATTTTTATAAAAGTATGGCGCAACCTGGAAAAGTTTAGAGAAGATTCGCAGCTGTATACTTGGTTGTATCGTATAGCGACAAATGAATGCATCACTTTTTTAAATAAGAAAAAGCAAAAGTATAACATCTCTTTGGATGAAGACAGTTCATCGTACTTATCGGAAACCTTAGCCGACAC
Source organism: Sphingobacterium sp. xlx-96 (assembly GCF_011007365.1). GTDB lineage: Bacteria > Bacteroidota > Bacteroidia > Sphingobacteriales > Sphingobacteriaceae > Sphingobacterium > Sphingobacterium luzhongxinii. The sequence goes on from NZ_WFKM01000002.1 coordinate 327,526, forward strand.
GAGTTATTTCAATGGGGATAAAGCGCAGATGAAGTTACAACAAGCGCTTCTGACTCTTCCTGAAAAACAACGATTGGTCTTCAATATGAAATATTTTGAAGACTTAAAATACGATGAAATATCCCAAATTCTAGGAACAAGCGTAGGAGCTCTGAAAGCATCGTACCACTTAGCTGTAAAGAAAGTCGAATCTTTTTTTAACAACAACGATTAAACCTTTTCATCGAAAAAGCATCTATATTAGACCATGAAGGAAAAAGATACACATAACGAGCCCATAGGAAGAAATAAACTTCCGGATTCACTACGTGTCACACCTTTTTCTACTCCAGAAAATTTCTTCGGTGTACAGCAGCAATCGATTGTAGCGCAATTGACTATTGAGAAGTGCAAATTAAACGCAGACTCGACTACTTATCCTGTACCGGATCACTATTTTGATCAATTGGAAGAGCAGATCTTATCAAAAGTATCAGAAAGCAAACTTAAGAATCAGACGGCTACGTTAGATTACCAAGTCCCCGATGGATATTTTGAGACGCTGGAGCACTCGATTCAGAGTAGGCTAGCAGAAAATAAACTTCAAGACGCGGTCTCTGACACAGGTTTTAATGTTCCTCAAGATTACTTTGAATCCTTAACTGATACTATCAAAAAGGCAACAAAGCAACTGGATAATGAAAATCCTGAAAACACAACTATTATTTCTTTTTCGGAGCGAAAAAAATGGTTCAGCTACGCTTCTACCGCTGCCGTAGTGTTTCTAATAGGTATTGGTTCGTATTTCGCTGTACAAAAAGACGCTACCGCACCGGCCATTACTGAACCTGATTTACAAGCGAACAGTGCGAAGGTTAATTTACATGATGTAAGTAACGAGGAAATACTCGACTACCTTGCACAGGTTTCTGAAGGAGAAGATCTAATCCATCTTACAAAATTTGTAGAGAATGAAACCTCCAGTCAGAATAAAATTGACAAAAGAATAGACGACGAGGATATAAAAGAATATTTAAATTACATGTTATAATGTTACGATTAAAGTATATTTTAACCACATTTTCACTAATATTCATTTTACACATAGCATCATTTGCCCAGCAAAATAACTTTGAAGCTATTGAAAGTGAAAAAATAGCCTATATCACTAAAGAGCTAAAAATAACACCAAGTGAAGCACAAAAATTCTTCCCTATATATAATAAATACACCGAGCAATTAAGGGATTTAAAAAAAGCTAAACGCGGAGGAACACCACAGCAAGCAAACTCTTTTAATGGTGGAAGGCGCGATGTAATTGCTTTTGACGCTAAAGAAGTAGAGATAAAGAAACAATGCAGAGAAGAATTTGCGAAAGTAATCGGACAAGCTCGCGCCTCTCAATTTTTTCAGGTCGAAGAAGATTTTAATGATTTACTACGAAGCACTCTTCAAGAGCGACAAAATAAAGGCAGAAGAAGATAAATTCATACTGACCTTTAAAATTTTATCACCGTTAGAGAAACTTCTTCATTTTCATGAGCTGCGTTTAATAGACCTTTTACCATAAACGTATAAATCGCTTTATTGTCTAGGGAAAAGTTCTCCAAAACGATTTCGGGTAAGTTTATTTTTGAATCAGCCGGAACGATCCTAAACGTCAACGGCTCACCTGCTTTAACTTCAATAAATTCAGTCACCGTTTTGAAAGGAACGTCCGCATAGAGAGTTTGGGGCTCCTTTCCACTCGACATAGCCAAATCGGGAGCATCCTTCACCATGTTTGCTAACCTTATCTTGGCATAGCCATTACGAGGAATTACCATATTATCTTTAGCAAGTAGGGATTTGATACCATTCTCTTCGTACAAAAACAAACTATAAATATCTCCAGAAATCAAAGAAGTATTTTGCGTAATCCTTTGGGTTTCTCCCTTCGAATTTTGATTCTCTACGGTGATCACCTTTGCACCCGGGTATAAATTACGATGCGATATATACCCACCAAACGGTAATTTTTCGCTTGTCATATTCAATCGATTCCCCTCCACTAAGAGATTGACTGCAGTAGAGTTCGGAATAGCATTAAATACGGCTAGTCCTGCAAAATTACTAGGGCTACCGTACAGTTCTGAATCATTGTCTTTGATACAACTGTTCAAAAACAGTAATACAAAAAAAAGAGCGGTGATATATATATTCTTCATAGTCAACACGACAAGATACTATTTTATTCACTAAAACGGACAACAAGGACCTACCGCTACAGATCTAATATAAATCCGGGAACAACACTGCATTTCTCCCTTTTTTTTTAATAAGTTTGTATTAGGTAAAGTATCACATTTTCATGGCATACAAAGGCAATACATTTAAAAATAGTAGTCAAAACAGAGGTAGTAAAGAGACAAAGGAGACTGCAGCAATCTCTTCTAATAAAAAAGCACCTTCATTATTCAAATCCTTCGATAATATTAATTTTTCTGAAGGACAAAGAAAAGCGTTGAAGATACTCGGCCTATTTCTGATACTGAGTTCATTCTTATTGGCAGTTGCTTTTACATCCTACTTATTTACCTGGAAAGAAGATCAAAGTTATATTGCGGCAACAAACGGCGGCTGGGGAACCTTGTTTGACACATCCGAAGAACTACGTGATGAAACATCAGAACTACCTATTGTAGCGAATAAACTGGGAAAATTAGGCGCTCTTTTAGCTAATCAATTTATTTTTGAATGGTTTGGTATCGCCTCTTTTCTGTTTATCTTGATATTATTTGTCCTTGGTTATAAACTACTTTACAAAAAATCTATTCTACCTGTATGGAAAACGACCCTATACGCTTCAATAGGAATAATCTTTTTATCCATAACCCTTGGGTTCATACAGGAATATATTACCGAGACACCACACATCCTAGAAGGCAAATTTGGTTTCTGGACCAACCAGCTCCTAAATGCCCAAATTGGGAAATATGGTGTCGGAGGTATATTGATTTTCGCTTACCTCACAGCATTAATCCTGATTTACAATCTGGATTTGAAATTTACATTTCAATCCAATAAATCTATCAGTAACCAAGAAGAAGAAGAACTCTTATCGAGAAAGACAACAGTTAAGAGAGACCCTATCATAATTCAGGAAAAAGAAGAGCAAGAAGAGGAAAATATTGACGGTGCTATAATTGAAGTATCTAATACATTACGAAACAGAAATACCCCGCCCCTCTCCGCCACATTGAATGATAGATATGCGCACCTTCGTGAAGAATACAAAGAATCTGAACACGAAGAACTCGAACTAGATGAGCTAGAAACAAAAAATAGTGTCACTTTTGACACCAAACCGACTTTCGAAACGCCAGTCCGATCGGTAGAGGACAAATCGATAGCACTGACCGTCGATACACCTTTGGAAATTGAGACTACGAAAGAAGAAGATATTGACGAACCGACACTATTTATCGAGAAACAAAAAGAAGAAAAACAAATTTCTGCAAACGATCTAGTAGCTCAATTTGGAGAATATGATCCAAAGTTAGATTTGTCCAGTTATCAACATCCTACACTAGATTTACTTAAAGACTACGGCACAGGCAAAATAACAATTAATCAACAAGAATTAGAGGCAAATAAAAACAGAATCGTCGATACGTTAAGAAACTACAATATTGAAATAGAACATATAAAGGCGACTATCGGTCCTACCGTCACGCTATACGAGATTATTCCCAAACCAGGTGTTCGAATCTCGAAAATTAAAAACTTAGAAGATGATATTGCGTTAAGTTTAGCGGCTTTGGGAATACGTATCATCGCACCTATGCCAGGTAAAGGTACCATAGGAATTGAGGTTCCTAACAGTACGCCCGAAATGGTATCCATGCGTTCTGTATTGGCTACTGAAAAATTCCAGAAAACGGATATGGATTTACCTATCGCACTCGGTAAGACCATATCCAATGAAGTTTATATTGCGGATTTGGCAAAAATGCCGCACTTACTCGTTGCTGGAGCCACGGGTCAAGGTAAGTCTGTTGGAATTAACGCCATACTTACTTCACTACTTTACAAAAAACACCCTGCGGAGCTAAAGTTCGTATTGGTCGATCCAAAAAAAGTTGAGCTCTCCCTATTCAAAAAAGTTGAACGCCACTTTCTCGCAAAGTTGCCGAATGAAGAAGAGGCCATCATCACCGATACCAAAAAGGTAATTAATACGTTAAATTCGCTGTGCATCGAAATGGATCAACGTTATGACCTACTAAAAAATGCGCAAGTACGTAACTTAAAAGAGTACAATGCAAAATTTGTCAATAGACGATTAAACCCTGAGGAGGGTCATCGATTCTTACCTTTTATAGTATTGATCGTAGATGAGTTTGCAGATTTAATGATGACCGCAGGTAAAGAAGTCGAAACACCGATAGCACGACTCGCGCAATTAGCTCGGGCTGTGGGGATACACTTAGTTATTGCGACACAACGCCCATCTGTAAATATTATAACGGGTACGATCAAAGCCAACTTTCCCGCACGTCTGGCCTTTAGAGTATTATCGAAAGTAGACTCAAGGACGATCCTGGATTCGGGCGGTGCAGACCAACTGATAGGTCGCGGAGATATGTTATTGGCAACAGGAAGTGACCTGATACGTATACAGTGTGCCTTTGTAGATACACCAGAAGTAGAAGGTATTTCCGATTTTATCGGAGGACAGCGGGGCTATCCTTCAGCATTTATGCTTCCAGAATATATTGATGAATCAGGCGAAGGTTCAGGCTCTATGGACTTTGACCTATCTGACAGAGATCAGTTATTTGAGGAAGCGGCCCGACTGATCGTCATGCATCAACAGGGTTCGACATCACTCATACAAAGGAAGTTAAAATTAGGATACAATAGAGCTGGCCGGATCATTGATCAGCTGGAAGCAGCAGGCATTGTGGGACCTTTTGAAGGCAGTAAAGCCAGAGAAGTACTCTATCCAGACGAATACTCCCTAGAACAATATTTGGAGTCATTGAGAAAGGAAAACTAACTCCATATGACATATAACAATAAGTAACACATATGAAGAAATTACTATTTACGCTAATCTACACAATAAGCATAGTTACAATAGGGGCATTGGCGCAGACAGACCCTGCTGCAAAGAAAATGCTAAATGATGTATCCAAGCGATACGATTCTTATAAAACCATCCGTTCCGAATTCGATCTGACAGTACAGGACGCAGAAAAGAAAAGCTACAATAGCTCTGGCACTATGTATTTTAACAAGCCGAAAAAACAATATGCCATCAGACTTCCTGAGCAAGAGATTCTCTCAGATGGCCGCACAGTTTGGAATATATCGAAAGATATAAAAGAGGTACAGGTTACAGACGCCGAACACGATGATAATACAATAGGTCCCAACAATTTGTTTTCTTTTTATAAAAATGGGTACAAATATATAAGTATGACTGATGAGAAACTGACAAAAAATGGAAAATCAGAAATATTGCGAGTTGTCGAACTATCTCCCACTGATACCAAAACAAATTATTTCAAAATAAAATTACGTATCAACAAAAATAACCATATACACGACGTTTCTATATTTGATAAATCCGGAAATCGATTTACCTATACTATCAAAACACTATACCTAGGCCAAAAATTTGAAGAGAGTATCTTTCGCTTCGCAAAGGAAAGGTATAAAGACTATGAAATTATAGATTTAAGGTAACGAAAAGAAGGGAATACCCTTCTTTTTTCTTATCTTGTAGACAAGAAGTAACCGATTATCATGGCTAAAATAACCTTAAAAGAACTTGCTCAAAAATTAAATCTATCCCCATCTACAATTTCAAAAGCACTAAATGACAGCTATGAAATCAGTGAAGAAACGAAAGCAAAAGTTAGGGAATTAGCTGAAAGATATAATTATCAACCCAACCCACTAGCTAAATATCTTAAGTTGGGAAAAACCAATAGTATCGGCGTTGTATTACCCAGTGTCCGTACGCCCTTTACCGCTCAACTTGTCCAATACTTACACCAAGAAGCAATCCAAAATAGTTACAATATTATTTTAATGCAAAGTTTAGACAAAGAAGAAGAAGAAGAAAAAGCACTAAAAACATTGACTAACCAAGGGGTCGATGGAATTGTAATTGCACCTGTCAGTGAAACCTCAAATCTATCATTAATAGCCAATATCCATGACAACATTTGTCCTGTCGTTATCTTCGACCGTATTCATTACAATTTGGACACGCATAAAGTAGGAATTGATAATATAGAAAGTACCTATCGAGCGACAGAGGAACTTCTAAAAATAAACAGAAACAGAATAATAGTATTATGTGGTCAGAACATTGGTGTGACCCAGTATCGGCTTGAAGGTTATAAAAAAGCTCTGCAGGACTATAATATTCCAATTAACGAGAAACATCTGATTTATATAGACTACAGCAAGTCGCTAAAAAAGATAGATGACGACCTTGAAAAAATAATTTCAGAATGCATGACATCAGAGGATGTTCCAAACGCAATAATAGGTACAACAGAGACATTAACTACCCGTGTCCTTGGTGTACTGGCAGATCTTAAAATCCATGTCCCTGAAAACATTGCTGTGATCGGATTTTCGAATATTGAGTTTGCCAACAGTCTAAACCCAGCCTTATCAACGGTCCACCAACCGACCGAAGAAATGGCGAGCACAGCATTACAATTACTTTTAAATCTTATAAACTCCAAAAGGGATCGGAGTCAGATCGAATTTCAAACTGTGCTGTTAGAAACTACTATCCAACTCCGAAAATCCACAATACTTACATAATAGCTATTAAACCTAATTCAAGCCCTCTCAACTCAGCTAGCCCCCGAAGTCTACCGATAGCAGAATATCCAGGATTCGTTACTTTCTTCAAATCATCCAACATCTGATGACCATGATCCGGTCTAAACGGAATCGGTTTACTACGTATTTGATTTTCTTCAATAAAAATCTTGAGAACTGCTGCCATATTTACATCACCATCTAAATGGTCTGCTTCAAAGAAGTTACCCATCCGATCTTTTTTCACATTCCTAAAGTGTGCAAAATGCACCCTGTGCTTCACTGCTGTAGCTATTTCGACAACATCATTGTTTACACCTGCCCCTAATGAACCCGAGCAAAAGCAAATACCATTAAATGGGCGATCCACGCCATTAATTATCTTAAGATAATCTTCTTTATTGCTGGCTATTCTAGGCAAACCCAATATTGGATATGGCGGATCATCTGGATGCAAAGCCATGAGAATACCATGCGATTCGCAAACCTCTTTGATCTCACTCAAAAACCACAGCAAATTATCCCTAAGACCCTCTAATCCGATCTCCTGGTACACTTTCAAACTATCTTTTAGATCCGTTATTGACGTCGCCTTTTCACTAGGAATTCCCATCAATATAACACGTGTCAGACGCTCCAACTCTACATCAGAATATTTATCAAAACGTAGCTTAGCTTCAGTTACCACCTCTTGGGGATAATCATCGAATGCCCCCATTCGGTTTAGAATATAAATATCAAAAACTGCAAGATCTATCCAATTAAAATAAAGAGCTTTAGCTCCGTTAGGTAATTCCAATCCCAACTCAGTCCTTGTCCAATCTAATACAGGCATAAAATTATACGTAACCACGTGGATGCCACAGGATGCCAAATTTTCCAGCGTTTTCTTATAATTATCGATATAGCTATTCGCATCACTACGCCTAGTTTTAATGGCCTCATGTACAGGAACACTTTCGACTACAGACCACATTAAGCCTGAGGCTTCAATTATCTCCTTTCGCTCCAAAATCGCAGATACAGGCCATACTTCTCCGTGAGGTATCTGATGTAATGCAGTAACAACACCGGTAGCACCAGCCTGCCTAATATCCTGTAAGGATACCGAGTCATTCGGTCCGTACCATCTCCAGGTTTGCTCAAATTTATTCATCATCATTATTCTGTTAAACCCCAGTCCAAGCGTTAAAACCGCCATCAACATATACTGTTTCGCCAGACACAAAAGCAGACGCATCACTGAGTAAATAAATCAATGTCCCTTCTAGTTCAGAAGGCTCACCTAAACGGGAATAAGGTGTACCATTGACAAACCTTTGTGCCCTATCCGTATACGATCCATCTGGATTGGTCAAAAGGGTTCTATTCTGCTCCGTTAAAAACACTCCAGGAGCGATTGCATTTACCCTTACCTTATCTCCATATCGTAGCGCTAATTCCGTAGCCATCCATTTGGTATAGCCTATAATACCATTCTTAGCTACAGTATAGCCCAACACTCGGGTAATAGCTTGACTAGAAGATAGCGATCCAATATTAATAATAGTTCCTTTGCTTCGTTCTGCGATCACCTTTCCAAAAACATGGGTTGGAATGATCGTACCAAATAAGTTCAACTCAATAGCCTTAATCGTATCTTGAACATTGGATTCAAAAAGATCCTGATCGGGCCCAATGGTTGCTCCTGGAATATTTCCTCCTGCAGCATTAACCAATGCATCAACTTTACCCCACCTTTCCAGAACGGCTTGACATGCCAACCGCATAGAATTTTCATCTAAGACATCGCCGACTAAAGCTAAAGCTTCCCCTCCTATTCCTTCAACGAGACGAACGCGCTCCTGCGCTTTATTCAAATCTCTTCCTATAATACAGACTTTAGCCCCTGCTTCAGCTATAGCCTTGACAAAATTTCTACCTAATATACCTGTTCCTCCAGTTACAACAATCACTCTCCCTGATAAAGAAAAACGTTCTAAAATGCTCATACTTTATTATTATTTAACACAATAATAATAAAGTTAACTAACAAAAAAGGCAAAGCAAGAGAGATATGTACGAAAACGTTTTCGTGTACACCGAATAAAAAAGAAAGGGGCCATCCACTTGGACAGCCCCTTTGTTATAGCGTACTTTCAAAAAGGAAATTAATCTTCCTCTTTAGAAGCTAATAACTGATCATACTCTTCACGAGATCCAACAATGATATTGCTGTAGTGACGAAGTCCTGTACCTGAAGGAATTAAGTGTCCTACAATTACATTTTCTTTCAGTCCCAATAAATCATCACGTTTACCAGCTATAGCTGCTTCATTCAATACTTTCGTTGTCTCTTGGAAAGACGCAGCAGAAATGAATGACTTAGTGCCCAATGATGCTCTAGTAATACCTTGAAGCAATGGGCTAGATGTAGCAGGGATAGCATCACGTACTTCAACCAACTTCATGTCTTGACGTTTTAGACTAGAGTTCTCCTCACGTAGTTTACGTAAAGTAACGATTTGTCCTGGACGTAATGAATTTGAATCTCCTGCGTCAACAACCACTTTCTTATCATATAACGAATCGTTTTCTAACATGAAATCCCATTTGTTTGCAGCTTCTCTCTCCAAGAAACGTGTATCTCCCGGATCTTCGATATTCACTTTCTGCATCATCTGGTGTACGATTGTTTCAAAGTGCTTATCGTTGATCTTCACACCTTGCAGACGATAGACCTCCTGAATACCGTTAACGATATATTCTTGTACCGCTGAAGGACCTTTGATCGATAATATATCGCCTGGAGAAATCTGTCCATCAGATAAAGGCATACCCGCTTTGATAAAGTCATTATCTTGTACAAGGATGTGTTTCGAAAGTGGCACTAAGTATTTCTTAACTTGACCATCTCGTGATTCAATAGAAACCTCACGATTACCTCGCTTCACTCCACCTAAAGAAACAACACCGTCAATTTCAGTAACAACAGCAGGGTTTGAAGGGTTACGTGCTTCAAATAATTCCGTTACGCGAGGAAGACCACCTGTAATATCTCGGGTCTTACCTGTTGAACGAGGGATCTTAACCAAGATAGCTCCTTCTTTCAATTTCTGACCATCTGATACCGAAACGTGGGCTCCAACAGGAATGTTGTACGAACGGATAACTTCACCCTTATTATCAAGAACCTTGATCGTCGGGTTTTTCGTCTTATCACGTGTTTCGATAATAACCTTCTCCTTGTGTCCAGTTTGATCGTCAGACTCTTCACGGAAAGTAACACCTTCGATAATAGCATCAAATTCGACTTTACCCGCAAACTCAGAAATAATCACCGCGTTATATGGATCCCAATCAACAAGCTTAGTGCCTTTCTCTACCTTATCACCTTCTTTAACATAAAGGTTAGATCCGTAAGGAATAATTTGTTGATAAAGGACTTTACGGTCAGCATTAACAACTTTTATTTCACCGGAGCGTCCTAAGACAACATGATAAGAACCTTCTTCACCTTCTTTTTCTACCGTACGCACGTTTTCAAACTCGATAGTACCTTCGTACTTCGCTATAATAGTAGACTCATTGGCAATATTCGATGCGGTACCCCCTACGTGGAATGTACGAAGTGTTAACTGTGTACCTGGTTCACCAATAGACTGAGCTGCAATTACACCGACAGCTTCCCCCATTTGAACACGCTTGCCCGACGCTAAGTTACGTCCGTAACAACAAGCACAAACTCCACGTTTAGCCTCGCAAGTCAATACCGAACGGATTTCTAAACCTTCTATACCAGCCTCATCAATTGCAGCAGCTACCTCTTCTGTAATATCATCGTTAGCGGCAACAATCAACTCATCCGTTTCAGGATGATAAACGTCGTGAAGTGGCGTACGTCCTAAAATACGATCGTATAATGGTTCAACAACATCATCGTTATCTTTCAACGCTGTAGTATAAATACCGCGAAGACCTCCACAATCATGATCAACAACAATCATATCCTGTGCTACGTCATGTAGACGACGTGTCAGGTAACCAGCATCCGCTGTCTTCAAAGCTGTATCCGCAAGACCTTTACGCGCACCGTGCGTAGAAATAAAGTACTCCAATACCGACAAACCTTCTTTAAAGTTTGACAAAATCGGGTTTTCGATAATCTCACCACCTGAATTACCTGATTTTTGAGGCTTAGCCATCAAACCACGCATACCGCATAGCTGACGAATCTGCTCTTTCGAACCACGGGCTCCAGAATCCAACATCATATATACAGAGTTGAATCCTTGGTTGTCATTAGACAAGATATCCATTACGTGCGCAGTCAATCTGTTGTTGATACGCGTCCAAATATCGATAATCTGGTTGTAACGCTCGTTGTTTGTAATGAAACCCATGTTATAGTTGTTCATCACCTCATCTACTTCATTTGTAGCTTGCGCAATCAATTCTGCTTTAGCAGCAGGAATATTCAAATCTTGCAAGTTGAAGGATAAACCTCCCTTGAATGCTGTTTGGAAACCAAGTTCCTTCATATCATCCAAGAATTTAGCTGCGCGTGCCATCCCGGTTGATTTTACAATCTCACCGATTACATTACGCAAAGATTTCTTTGTTAAGATCTCATTGATATATCCCACTTCTGCAGGAACAATCTGGTTAAAGATAACACGACCTACGGTAGTTTCAATAATCTGTCTCTCGATCTCACCTGTACTTCCCAACGTATTGGTACGTACTTTTATCCAAGAGTGGAGATCAACTTGTTTCTCGTTCAAAGCAATGATAACCTCTTCTGGAGAATAGAAGATACTTCCCTCACCCTTCATCTTGCGAGAATCATCCGTCTTACGGCCTTTTGTAATATAATACAGACCCAAAACCATATCCTGTGAAGGTACAGTAACCGGAGAACCATTTGCGGGATTTAAGATATTGTGAGCTGCCAACATTAAGATTTGGGCTTCCAAAATTGCAGCATTACCTAAAGGTAAGTGGACCGCCATCTGGTCACCATCAAAATCGGCGTTGAACGCTGTACACACTAATGGGTGTAATTGAATCGCTTTACCTTCTACTAAGGTGGGTTGGAAAGCCTGAATACCCAAACGGTGAAGCGTAGGTGCACGGTTTAGTAATACAGGGTGTCCTTTTAATACATTTTCAAGGATGTCCCATACCACTGGATCTTTACGATCTACAATTTTCTTCGCTGATTTTACAGTTTTAACAATACCTCTTTCAATCATCTTACGGATGATGAATGGTTTGTAAAGCTCTGCGGCCATATCTTTAGGAATACCACACTCGTGTAACTTCAGGTGAGGTCCTACAACAATTACCGAACGAGCCGAATAGTCAACACGCTTACCTAATAAGTTTTGACGGAAACGACCTTGTTTACCTTTCAAAATATCAGATAATGATTTCAACGCACGGTTACCTTCAGTTTTCACTGCATTTACCTTACGTGAGTTATCAAACAACGAGTCAACAGCCTCTTGAAGCATACGTTTTTCGTTACGTAAAATTACTTCAGGAGCTTTAATCTCGATCAAACGCTTAAGACGGTTATTGCGGATAATCACACGACGATATAAGTCATTCAAATCGGAAGTTGCAAAACGACCACCATCTAGAGGTACTAGAGGACGTAGCTCTGGTGGAATAATAGGAACAATCTTAACGATCATCCATTCCGGTCTATTTTCGATACGTGTATTAGCACCACGGAAGGCTTCCACCACGTGAAGACGCTTTAACGCTTCATTTTTACGCTGTTGAGAAGTTTCATTCGCAGCTTGGTGACGTAAATCATAAGACAATTGATCTAAATCAAGACGCTTCAATAATTCCTCTAAAGCATCTGCTCCCATTTTGGCAACAAACTTCTGAGGGTCATTGTCATCCAAATATTGGTTTTCTTTTGGAAGTGTATCCAAAATATCCAAATATTCTTCTTCAGTCAAGAAATCCATGTACGAGATACCGTCATCTTCTTTGATACCCGCCTGGATAACAACATAACGCTCGTAATAAATGATCATATCCAACTTCTTAGTTGGAAGTCCCAATAAGTAACCGATTTTATTAGGAAGTGAACGGAAGTACCAAATGTGTGCCACAGGAACTACCAAGTTGATATGTCCCATACGCTCACGACGCACCTTTTTTTCGGTAACTTCTACACCACAACGATCACAGACAATACCTTTATAACGGATACGTTTGTATTTACCACAGTGACACTCATAATCCTTTACAGGACCAAAGATACGCTCACAGAATAAACCATCACGTTCCGGCTTATAGGTACGGTAGTTGATTGTTTCCGGTTTAGTAACCTCTCCACTTGAACGCTCCAAAATAGTCTCTGGAGAGGCCAAACTAATGGTAATGGAAGTGAAGTTACTTTTAATTTTATTATCTTTTTTGTAAGACATACGTTGTATAACTTAAAGATGTATGTAAAAGCTTAAGAGATCGAAGACCTCCTAAGCTCATTTCTTTGCTTGATTAATCTAATGTGATATCTAGACCTAAACCACGGAGCTCATGTACCAATACATTGAACGATTCAGGAACAGATGGAGTAGGCAAATTATTACCTTTGACGATTGCTTCATATGTCTTAGCACGTCCCACAACGTCATCTGATTTCACAGTCAAGATCTCTTGTAAGATGTTAGATGCACCGAATGCTTCTAAGGCCCAAACCTCCATCTCACCGAAACGCTGACCACCGAATTGTGCCTTACCACCTAATGGTTGTTGCGTAATCAACGAGTAAGGTCCGATAGAACGAGCGTGCATCTTATCATCAACCATGTGCCCTAATTTCAACATATAGATAACCCCAACAGTAGTCGGTTGGTCAAAACGATCTCCTGTAAGACCATTGTATAAATACGTACGCCCTGATCGAGGTAATCCAGCTTTGTCTACCCACTCTTCTACTTGATCCATTTCGGCACCGTCGAAGATTGGAGTTGCGAACTTCATACCTAATTTTTGACCTGCCCAACCAAGAACGGTTTCATAGATCTGGCCCAGGTTCATCCGCGAAGGTACCCCTAGTGGATTCAACACAATATCAACAGGTGTACCGTCTTCTAAGAAAGGCATATCTTCATCACGTACGATACGTGCTACGATACCTTTATTACCGTGACGTCCAGCCATCTTATCTCCCACTTTCAATTTACGTTTCTTAGCAACATAAACTTTAGCCATCTGTACGATACCAGAAGGTAGCTCATCACCTACAGAAACAGCAAATTTATCACGTTTGAAAGCACCTAACTCTTCATTCAACTTGATATTGTAGTTATGAAGAGCCATTTTCACCATATCATTCTTCTCATCGTCCGTAGTCCATCCAAATGGGTTGACATTTGCATAGTCAAGATCCATTAAGATTTTTTGAGTGAACTTAGCTCCTTTCGCAAGCAACAACTCTTTATAAACATTATAGATACCTTGACTGGTTTTACCATTTACAATTGTAAATAATTTATCAACCAAACGATCTTTCAATATTCTTAAGTTCTTTTCGTGCGTAACTTCCAACTTCTCTAAAGCTTTTCTTTCGACTTCTTTAGACATCTTCTTAGCACGAGAGAATAACTTCGTATCGATAACGACACCTTTAATCGAAGGAGGAGTTTTCAAAGAAGCATCTTTTACGTCACCTGCTTTGTCACCAAAGATAGCTCGTAATAATTTTTCTTCTGGTGAAGGATCAGATTCTCCTTTTGGTGTAATCTTACCAATCAATATATCGCCTTCTCCTACTTCAGCTCCGACACGGATAATACCGTTTTCGTCTAAGTCTTTAGTAGCTTCTTCGGATACGTTAGGAATATCAGCAGTTAATTCTTCTTCACCACGTTTTGTATCACGGACTTCCAATTCAAACTCTTCAATATGAAGTGAAGTGAAAATATCTTGAGATACTACACGTTCAGAAATTACGATCGCATCCTCAAAGTTGTAACCCTGCCAAGGCATGAATGCAACTTTCAGGTTACGGCCTAATGCCAGCTCGCCATCTTCTGTTGCATATCCTTCACATAATACCTGACCTTTAACAACCTTCTCACCTCTTTTAACAATTGGCTTCAGGTTAATACAAGTATTTTGATTCGTTTTCTTAAACTTAATTAAGCGATAAGTTTTTACGTCGTCGTCAAATGAAACCAAACGGTCATCATCAGTACGGTCATAACGGATCTTAATCTCCTCAGCATCAACATACTCCACAACACCAGAACCTTCTGCATTGATCAACGTACGTGAATCGGACGCTACGCGTCCTTCAAGACCAGTACCTACAATCGGAGCTTGAGGGCGTAATAATGGAACAGCTTGACGCTGCATGTTCGATCCCATCAATGCACGGTTGGCATCATCATGCTCCAAGAATGGAATTAACGAAGCCGCAATAGAAGTAATCTGGTTCGGAGCAACGTCCATCAAATCCAATTTTTCCGGCTCGATAACCGGAAAGTCACCCTCGTATCTTGCTTTTACTTTTGGATCTTCAAAATTACCTTTATCGTCATATATCGCATTCGCTTGCGCGATTGTCTTCTCATCTTCGTCTTCAGCCGACAAATACACTACAGGCTCTTCTACAACCACACGTCCGTTTTCAACTTTACGGTATGGTGTTTCAATAAACCCTAAATTGTTAATCTTCGCATGAACAGCCAAAGAAGAAATCAAACCAATGTTTGGTCCCTCTGGTGTTTCGATAGTACAAAGACGGCCGTAATGTGTATAGTGAACGTCACGAACCTCAAAGCCGGCGCGCTCACGAGAAAGACCTCCTGGACCTAACGCAGATAGACGGCGTTTGTGCGTAATTTCAGCTAATGGATTCGTTTGGTCCATAAACTGAGACAACTGATTGGTCCCGAAAAACGAGTTAATAACCGACGATAATGTACGCGCATTAATCAAATCCGTAGGTGTAAACACCTCATTATCTCGGATGTTCATACGCTCACGGATTGTACGAGCCATACGTGCCAGACCAACACCAAATTGAGCATATAGCTGCTCACCAACCGTACGTACACGACGGTTTGACAAGTGATCGATATCATCTACCTCAGCTTTAGAGTTGATCAAATTGATCAAGTACTTAACGATAGCAATAATATCCTCACGTGTCAATACTTTCGTATCGGCGTCTTTACCTAATTGTAACTTACGATTGATACGGTAACGACCTACATCACCTAAATCATAACGTTTGTCCGAGAAGAATAGACGATCGATGATACCACGAGCAGTTTCCTCATCAGGTGGTTCAGCGTTACGCAATTGACGATAGATATGCTCTACCGCTTCTTTCTCTGAGTTAGACGTATCTTTCTGTAAGGTATTATATATAATAGAATAGTCCGCATTGTTTGATTCATCTTCCTTAGCAAGTATAATCGATTTTACACCTGCATCGATGATCAAGTCAATGTGATCCTCTTCCAAAACAGTTTCACGTTCAAAAATAATTTCGTTACGATCGATCGATACAACTTCACCTGTATCCTCGTCTACAAAATCTTCAGTCCATTTGTTCAATACCCTTGCCGCTAAACGACGGCCAATGTATTTTTTTAGTCCCGATTTACTAACCTTTACTTCATCAGCTAGGTCAAATAATTCTAAGATATCTTTATCTGAATCATAACCGATAGCACGTAACAGCGTTGTAACTGGGAATTTTTTCTTACGATCGATATAAGCGTACATGACATTGTTAACGTCGGTAGCAAATTCGATCCAAGACCCTTTAAAAGGAATTACCCTTGCAGAATAAAGTTTAGTACCATTTGTGTGTCTACTCTGACCAAAGAATACGCCAGGAGAGCGGTGCAACTGAGATACGATTACACGTTCGGCACCATTGATCACGAAAGTACCTTTTGGTGTCATGTACGGGATCGTACCTAAATATACATCTTGTACGATAGTTTCGAAATCCTCGTGTTCTTCGTCATTACAAGATAACTTTAACTTTGCTTTTAAAGGCACGCTATAAGTTAGACCACGCTCGATACATTCTTGAATATCGTAACGAGGCGGATCAATAAAATAATCCAAAAACTCTAGCACGAAAATGTTTCTTGAATCAGAAATAGGGAAGTTTTCCGCGAAAACCTTGTACAACCCTTCCTGATGGCGATTATCAGAAGTAGTTTCCAATTGAAAAAACTCCCTGAAAGACTCCAATTGCACGTCCAAGAAATCCGGATAATCAATTACCTTCTTACTTGTAGCAAAGTTCACTCTTTCCTTTTGAATATTATTGTTTGCCAAGGGAATAAGATTTTAGTTTAAAAAAACTGAGCTTAATTGTACTGCTAATTGTCACTCTCTAAATCATACGACAGTACACGTATGACCTACTTCAATACATTAAAACAGGAATAGACTCTGATAGAAACTATCAGAGTCTAATCTCTTTTGGGCGTTATGCGAAATTATTTAATTTCAACAACAGCACCAGCTTCTTCTAATTGCTTTTTCAAAGCTTCTGCTTCGTCTTTAGAAACACCAGCTTTCAATTCTTTAGGAGCACCGTCAACTAAATCTTTAGCTTCTTTCAAGCCTAAGCCTGCTAAATCTTTAACTAATTTAACTACTGCTAATTTCTGACCACCAGCTTCTTTCAAGATAACGTCAAATGATGTTTTCTCTTCAGCAGCAGCAGCGCCACCTTCAGCAGGAGCAGCAGCAACTGCAACAGCAGCAGCAGCAGGCTCGATACCGTACTCATCTTTTAAGATATCAGCTAATTCTTTAACTTCTTTTACCGTTAAGTTAACTAACTGTTCAGCAAGTTGTTTTAAATCTGCCATTTTATTTTGATTTTTAAAATTTTCTTAAATAATTATTTTTTAATAGTTCACGAACTTTTATTTGAGAGACGTTCGTTAGCCTCTATCTTCTAAAGCTTTCAACAAACCTGAAACTGTATTTCCTCCCGATTGAAGAGCAGAAATAACATTCTTCGCAGGTGATTGTAATGCCGCAATAATATCTGCAACCAATTCTTCCTTAGATTTAAGGCTAACTAGTGCATTCAACTGATCGTCGCCTACGAAAGTAGTCTCTTGTATATAAGCCGCTTTTAATACAGGCTTATCTCCTTCTTTACGTAATTGCTTGATCAATTTTGCCGGCGCATTAGCATTCTCAGAGAACATCATTGTAGAAGCGCCTTTCAAGACACCTTTAAGTTCTTCTGAGTCAATCCCCGCTTCGATCAATGCTTTCTCGATCAAGCTGTTCTTAGCAACTTGAATGATAATATCTTGCTCGAAACATTTGCGACGAATTCCATTGATTTTTTCAACAGATAAATCAGCAGTGTCAGTAATATAGAAATTACCGTAGGATTTAATCTGTTCGGCCAAAGCTTGAACAATTTCTTGTTTTTCTTCTTTTCTCATGATTAAATTCCTGCTACTGATTTAGTTTCTACATGAATACCCGGACTCATTGTTGATGAGATGTGAATACTCTTGAAGTATGTTCCCTTAGCTGCAGAAGGCTTCAACTTACTGATAACTTGCAATACTTCTAATGCGTTTTCGTAAATTTTCTCTGCAGGGAAAGACACTTTTCCAACTGAAGTGTGAATAATTCCTGTTTTGTCAACCTTGAAATCAATCTTACCACCTTTTACGTCTGTTACAGCTTTACCTACTTCTGTAGTTACTGTACCAGTCTTAGGGTTAGGCATTAAGTTTCTTGGGCCTAAAATACGTCCCAATTTACCTACTTTAGCCATCACCGAAGGCATAGTAATAATGATGTCAACGTCAGTCCAACCACCTTCAATTTTGCTGATATAGTCATCAAGACCTACGTAATCTGCACCTGCTGCTTTAGCTTCTTCCTCCTTATCAGGAGTACACAATACTAAAACACGCACAGTTTTTCCAGTTCCGTGAGGCAATGTTGCAATACCACGAACCATTTGATTCGCTTTACGTGGATCTACGCCCAAACGCACGTCGATATCCACAGAAGCATCAAATTTAGTCATAGTAATCTCCTTAACTAATGCCGCAGCATCAGCTAAAGTGTACGCCTTACCAGCTTCAATTTTGGATAGTGCCGCTTTTTGATTCTTTGTTAATCTAGCCACTTTCTTAAACTGATTTCGTTAATTAATTTTTCCAAGGAGCGTCACCTGAAACAGTGATACCCATACTACGTGCCGTACCAGCGACCATTCTCATTGCCGCGTCTACAGTAAATGCATTTAAATCTGGCATTTTATCTTTAGCGATCGTTTCCACTTGCTCCCAAGTAATAGAAGCAACTTTCTTACGGTTAGGTTCGCCAGATCCACTTTTCAATTTAGCAGCGTCTTTCAACTGAACTGCTACCGGTGGAGTCTTAATGATAAAATCAAATGATTTATCAGCATAAACAGTAATTACAACGGGCAATACTTGTCCTGGTTTGTCTTGCGTACGAGCATTGAACTGTTTACAGAAATCCATAATATTCACACCCTTAGCACCTAAAGCAGGTCCTACTGGAGGTGATGGATTTGCTGCACCGCCCTTTACTTGTAATTTTACTAACGCACTGACTTCTTTTGCCATTTTGTTTGTTATTTAATGTGTTAAATGTTTGTTAGTAAGTTGGAAGCAATACTTGTAACATTTATTTCGAAAAGTCACCGATCATTAGATTTACGCAACTAAACGAGGTGCAAAGATAATAAGAAGTTTTTAATTAAAAAAGACTATTGTTGATTTATTTTTACAAATAAAAAACCAGCCCAAAAAATGAACTGGTTACAATATCTTATCACTTATTAATAAGCACCGACTATTCTTTTTCAACCTGCATATAGTTAAGTTCTAAAGGAGTCTTACGTCCAAACACCTTAACCATAACCGTTAATTTCTTTTTATCTTCATGCACCTCTTCAACCTCACCAGTAAATCCATTAAACGGACCATCGATTACCTTAACAGATTCACCGACAAAGTAAGTCATGTTGATAGACTCTCCCTGCTCAGCCATCTCATCCACCTTACCTAAGATACGATTAATCTCTGCCTGACGCAACGGAATGGCTACGCCAGCTTTATCTCCTAAGAAGCCAATAACACTATTTAGGTTTTTGATAATATGCTCAATCTCACCATCCAAAGCTGCCTCAATCAATACATATCCAGGGTAGTAATTTCGCTCTTTTGCAACTTTCTTACCATCACGCATTTGGTAATACTTCTCCATCGGTATTAACACCTGAGGAATCAAATGCTGTATCCCCAACCGATTTACTTCAGCCTCTATATATTGCTTTACCTTTTTCTCTTTACCACTCACAGCACGCACTACGTACCATTTCAACGTTTGATCTGCCATAATACTAATTGATAGATTGCTTACTTAGTACCGTACAACAACTCCAAAATATTACTTGAAGCCTTATCCATTGCCAACACCACCATAGCGATTATTAAGGAAGCTATAAGTACAACCACAGCGTGGTTTTGTAACTGAGACCAAGTAGGCCAAGTAACCTTCTGTGTGATCTCTTCGTATGACTCTTTAAAAAAACCAAGTACGTTAGCCATTTTTTGATTATTTAAGTTATTATGCACGGGCACCAGGACTCGAACCCAGACCAAAGGTTTTGGAGACCTTCGTTCTACCTTTAAACTATGCCCGTGTATTTCTTATTTTGTGTTGCAAATATAGTGTTTTAAACCGTTTGCAGCAAATATTTTTTACTTTTATTTCAGAATAATTTACTGATATAAAATAAAAAAAGCCAATCAGCTTTCACTGATTAGCTTTTCCTATTTTATATTAATCTATATAGATTAAATGATTTCAGTTACCTGACCAGCACCTACTGTACGACCACCCTCACGGATAGCGAAACGTAAACCTTTCTCCATTGCAATCGCAGAGATTAATTTCACTGTAATTGTAACGTTATCACCTGGCATAACCATTTCAGTACCTTCTGGTAAAGAGATCTCTCCTGTTACGTCAGTTGTACGGAAATAGAACTGAGGACGGTATTTGTTAAAGAATGGAGTGTGACGTCCACCTTCTGCTTTTGACAATACGTAAACCTCAGCTTTGAAGTGATCGTGAGGAGTTACTGAACCTGGTTTACAGATAACCATACCACGTTTGATATCAGTTTTCTCAATACCACGTAACAATAAACCTACGTTATCACCAGCCTCACCGTAATCTAAGATTTTACGGAACATCTCAACACCAGTTACTGTAGATTTCAAGTTCTCAGCACCCATACCTAAGATCTCAACTGGATCTCCAGAGTTAATTACACCTCTTTCGATACGACCTGTAGCAACTGTACCACGACCTGTGATCGAGAACACGTCCTCAACTGGCATCAAGAAAGGAAGATCAGTCAAACGTGGAGGAATTGGAATGTAGTTATCTACAGCATCCATCAATTCCATAATTTTCTCAACCCACTCAGGCTCACCGTTCAATGCACCTAAAGCAGATCCTTTAACTACTGGAATATCATCACCTGGGAACTCGTAGAAAGATAATAACTCACGAACTTCCATCTCAACTAAGTCTAACAACTCTGGATCATCAACTAAGTCTGTTTTGTTCATGAAAACTACTAACGCAGGAACACCAACCTGACGAGCCAATAGGATGTGCTCACGAGTTTGAGGCATAGGACCATCAGTAGCAGCAACTACGATAATAGCGCCATCCATCTGAGCAGCACCAGTTACCATGTTCTTAACGTAATCGGCGTGACCTGGACAGTCAACGTGTGCATAGTGACGGTTAGCTGTTGAATATTCAACGTGTGATGTGTTAATCGTGATACCACGTTCTTTTTCTTCAGGAGCAGAGTCAATTGAATCAAATGAACGAGCTTCTGATAAACCTTTATCAGCCAATACTTTTGTGATAGCAGCTGTAGTCGTTGTTTTACCGTGGTCAACGTGACCGATAGTACCAATGTTTAAGTGCGGTTTACTACGGTCAAATTTCTCTTTTGCCATGTTTATGCGAATTAGTAATTATTAAATATTCTTTATTAAATTTTATACAAAAAAAAATAATAAACTAAATTATCGAGCCAAAGATGGGATTTGAACCCACGACCTCTTCCTTACCAAGGAAGTGCTCTACCCCTGAGCTACTTCGGCTTTATAAAAGCTTACTTACAGATTTATGCCCCCACCTAACATCATAATTTACGAAAGATAGAGACTAAAAATCTTGAAATTAAAGAGCGGAAGACGAGGTTCGAACTCGCGACCTATAGCTTGGAAGGCTATCGCTCTACCAACTGAGCTACTTCCGCTTTTGACCTCTTTTACAAGGTCATAAAAAGTGTGGAGGGAGAAGGATTCGAACCTTCGAAGCCGAAGCAACGGATTTACAGTCCGTCCCATTTGACCGCTCTGGAACCCCTCCAGACCTGCAACTTTCGTCGCATTTAGAGCCTCCTATCGGAATCGAACCAATGACCTACTGATTACAAGTCAGTTGCTCTACCAGCTGAGCTAAGGAGGCTTTTATTACATTTTATTCAAAATCTCTAAGAACATCTGTTACTTCTGAACAGCGAGTGCAAAAATCAAAATTTTATTTCAAACTTGCAAGAGATATTTTAAAAAACTTTTTTCTTTTTTCTTCTTAAAGAACGTTATCAAATCCTAAAGAAACAATCGATGTTTCCGTTTTCGATGATGCAAAGATAGACACAGAAATGACTTATCAAAAATATTTTTCTAAAAAAAACACGACTAGATATTCATTACGCTGATATGCAAGTAAATAATTTTCACTTTCAAATATGAAATAGCAATAAGCAAGTTCATATTTGAAAGTCCGATGAAAAGAAAACGCCTTTTGAAGTAAAAAACAGAAAAATGATTTCCTTCACTTTTTTAACCAAAGAAGTACAAATAGGCCAATTCCACCTTAGTTTTTCCAGTTCGTATTCGAGATTCCAAAGCATTTTATCTAAGTTTGATGCTTTGAATTTTCATATTACATGATTCGACACAAACTATTATGCAGTCTTCTCTTTACAGGGATCTCCTTATCCGCTGTTGCACAAAAAGAAGATAACCTGATTAAAAAGGTTATTAAAAAAGTATTTTCCTCCACAAACGATAGTACGAGGGGTCCTAGTTTCATGGTTTTACCAGCTGTTGCCTACGCCCAGGAAACAGGTTTGGAAATAGGTATAGCAAGCACTTATAACTTCTACATGGACCGGACTGACCTGCAGAGCAAGACTTCAAACGTCATGCTTATCGCCACCGTGACGACCGAAAAACAAAAGAAAGTAAACTTGACCTCCGATCTATGGACCAAAGGCAACAAATACCACATACTTACAGACATACGTCTCCGTGACTGGCCGTTCAACTTCTATGGGATAGGCAACGACACCTGGGAAGTAGATGAAGACTATCTAGAACAGACTTTATACCGATTCAAAGTAGACGTAGAAAAAAGACTTGCACCAAAATTTTACTTGGGTGTAAACGCAAATTACGATTATTTCAAATTCAGTGATATCGAAGCCGGTGGAATCTTTGAATCTCCAGAAATATACGGTAAGTCAGGGGGGCAATTTCTAGCTTTGGGCGTTTCTGCACTTTACGATACCCGGGACGTAACGACATTCACCACAAAAGGATTTTACGGAAGAGTAAAATACGCCTACGCGCCCGATTTCTTCGGTAAAGAGAATTACCAAGGGAATATGATAGAAGTAGATATGCGTGGTTATTATCCCTTTTCAACTAAAGTCAGCTTAGCAACACAGGGAATATACCGGGGCACATATGGAAATAACATTCCGTTTTATGCTATGCGCGATCTCGGTGGAGATATGAGTATGCGAGGATATTATCTAGGTCGCTATAAAGACAACAACTATGCTACAGCACAAGCTGAATTACGTTACCGATTTATGCCTCGATTTGCTGCAACTGGCTTTGTAGGCACAGGAAGTACATTTTCAAAATCAAACAATCTGCGTTTGGTACCTAGTTACGGTGGCGGGATCCGCTACTTCTTTAGTATAGAACACAGTAGTAGTATTCGATTAGATTATGCTTTTGGAGAAAAAAGAGCTGGAGAAAAAAGGCAATCTGGATTTTATCTAAGTGTTAGCGAAGCATTCTAGCCCTTCATCTCCAATACGGAAACCGCAACTTAAAAAATTCCTTAGGCTGCTCACGTCGGTAAAAAACCAAACCATAGTAAAACAAATCTATGCAGACAATAAAACGCGGATCTTGGCATACCAAATGCCAGGTCTGCCTTATCGTCCTATCTTTATAGATATTCGGAATTACCAAATACTTAAACTCTCGAACGAGCACTGCAAGCTCCTCCACATTCATCGTAGACTTTTCAACAATCAAAGCCCTATCTGCTCCTAAATCTAGGTTAGACTGGACATAAGTCACTTCAAAGTAATCGGCTACATCCATTAATAGTTCATCCTGTTTACTGCCAACAGCATGTTTCTTGGATTTAGCATAGATGGCTTCATCCGCCAATTTATACACAAATGGAGAATGTGTGCCATGTCGACTATTCGAGGTGAGAAAATGTATCACCCCTTTCCAGAAATACCTCATACTGCAAAAATAGGCTTTAAACCAGATATTAGAAATTCAAAGTAAATACACTCCCTTTTCCTTCTGTACTATCCACCATAATATTTCCACCATGAACCAGCATAATCTGTTTACTGAGTGTCAATCCTACACCCGTCCCAGTTTTCCGTGTCGTAAAAAAAGGTGTAAATATCTGTTCTTGTAGTTCTGTAGACATACCCTTACCATTATCTGTCACTTCGATACGCACCTTTCCGTCTTTAGCCTTAGCTGTTATGCTAATATAAGGATTCTTACAGTCACTCACTGCCTCCATTGCATTCAATAATAAATTAATCAAAACCTGTTCAATTAGATTCCTATCCGCATACAGAAGCAACCGTGTATCCTTTATGATGATATCAACATCAATTCCCTTCTGGAGCATAGTCGGTTCCAAAAGTTGGTAGATCTCTTCAAAAACATCGATAAGTAATACATTCTTAAAATCAGGATGATCTACTTTATTAATCATCCGATAACTCTTTGCAAATTGCAACAAACCTTCGCTACGTCGCTTTATAGTATAGATCCCGACCCTAAGATCTTCCGTATCTTCGTCTCTATATCCTGCTGCCAACCGCCCATGTAAGGTCTCTGCCAACGAACTAATCGGAGCAATAGAATTCATAATTTCATGGGTCAATACACGGAGTAATTTATGCCAGGCCTTAGTCTCGGCCTCATCGATAGCTTCATTTATATTTTGACAGACTACAATCCGGAACAGTCCATCCTGGGTTTCAAATTCTGAACTATTCATTAAAAGTTTAATCTTTCCCCGGATAGAATTTATTGTTTCTGTCTGCTGTTTGCCGACTTTAAGCCCTATCGTCTTTTCATACAGCTCCTGATGCCGCTTGATCAAACCTTTAATATTTCCAAGATGCGGAGTATTAAATAATTGCTTAAAGGCATCATTAATCCACACCACCTTACCGGATCCTGCCTCATAAAATATAATAGCCGAATCCAACATATTGATAACCTTGTTTAAATACTGATGTTGTATTTCCTGGTCTATACTGATGCGTTTATATACTGAATTAACATCGTTAAAAGCTGTAAATAATTTTCCCTCAACAGTTTTCAGATTTTTCACAACAAATCTTCGAGTAAAATCTCTATACCGGACAGCTTCAGCAAAATCCAACACATAACTCAAAAAGCGTCTTTCGACACTCAACCAATAATAAGCTATCCCAAAAAGCACCAAGAAAAGTAATACAGCATATAAAACATAATTCTCAAATAATAGATAAGCTATTCCCGTGCACCCGACCAATAAAAGACCAACCTTTAGCAAGAAGAAAAAACTGGATTTGCCCATTTATCAGATATTATATTTTTCCATTCTTCTGTACAATGCAGCGCGTGTCAACCCCAATTCTTTAGCGGCTTTACTAATATTACCGTTGAATCGTTCAATAGCAGACTGTATAGCTTTACGCTCCATCTCCTCCAGACTTCGATTTCCATAAAGACTACTTTCTAGGGTATTCCCTGGCGAAGCGACCTGTTCTATCGGTGAAAAAAGTATATCGTGATCTTGTATACTCTGCTTTTCGCTCATGATGACAGCCCGCTCAATACTATACTGCAACTCCCGGACATTGCCAGGAAAATGGTAGGATCTTAACTTCTGTAAAGCATCTCTTTCCAGACCTTCTAGATTTTTATGGTACTTCTTATTATAAAACCTCAAAAAGTGATTAGCCAGAAGCACAATATCTTCTCCCCGTTCACGTAAAGGTGGTACTTGAATTTCTACTGTATTAATCCTATAAATAAGATCTTTTCGAAATCGGTTCTCATCTGCCAACGCCCGTAATGGCACATTTGTAGCGCTCAATAATCGTATATCTATTTCTATCCCGGTGTGGGATCCTAAAGGTGTCACATGCCGGTTTTGCAGTACACTAAGTAATTTAGACTGTTGATGTAGACTAATGTTACCGATCTCATCCAAAAATAAAGTCCCTTTCTGTGCAGCTTCAAAACGTCCTGAACGGTCTTCCCTAGCATCCGTAAAAGCACCTTTTTTATAACCAAACAGCTCACTCTCAAAAAGCGTCTCTGTTAATGCCCCCACGTCCACCTTTACATAAGCCCCTCCTCCTCTTAACGAACGCTTATGTAAAGCTTTTGCAATAAGGTCTTTCCCGGTTCCGTTCTCTCCCAAAATCAAGATATTTGCTTCCGTCGGAGCCACCTTATCTATTTTATATTGCAGATCCTCCATTATCCCCGAACTCCCTACCAAATCATCCTCATCACGTTGGATCGCCACAGTTTTCTTTTTTCCTTTTTCCTTTACCTCACCGTAAGCCGATTCCAGTGTGCTGAGCAATTGCTCATTCTGCCAAGGTTTAACGATAAAATCAGAAGCACCCAATTTTAACGACTTGACGGCCAGATCTACCGCTCCATAAGCAGTAATCATCACCACCCGTATGTGAGGGTATATTTCTTTAATCTTTCCAAGCCAAAATAGCCCTTCATTCCCTGTATTGATTGCACTTTTAAAATTCATATCCAGCATAATAATATCTATTGTATGCTTTGATAGCATATTCAACAGGTTCTCAGGATTCCGCTCTACCAGAATTTCGTTGACCAAAGGCTTCAATAAGATCCTTACTGCTGTCAGTAGATCTTGATCATCATCAACTATTAATACGTTGGCTTTTTTCATCGTATATAATACGTTTTTTTTAAAAGTGATGAAGCTATTAAATTTATTCATCCCCTTATGTGGTTTGAATAAATTATGATGGTTTCATCAGACCTAAAATAACTATAAATTTATCGTTCCAGCGTAATAATCATTGATATATTTTTGCAGTATCATTTCATACTGCTTAATCAACAACTGCATTTTAGTATTATCCATTTTATTCTTGGCAGTCAGGAAAACTACCGAATTACTATTTCCAGCATCAAAATGGACCTGCGCAATACGAAAAGACTCGGCATAACTTTTTTCTTGCTCCCGAAGATTGACGACATTCACCTGTAATATCTCCAGATTAAACACAGTTTTAGCAGTCTCTTGGCGAAGAGCATTTTTAGCGATCTCTTTATTCAAAATCGCTTCCTGCAAACTCAACTGCGCCAGTTTAACCTGGTTCCGGACCCGGAACTTATTAAATATAGGAACACTGAGTCCTAAAGAAAATCCCTTCGACAAATAATTATTCATCTGCTCCCAATAGTTGCTTTCATTAAGACTGGAAAAACGGGACCAAAGTCCACCACTGAATGTCAACGACGGGAAATAGGCCGATCTTTCCACTTTTATTCCATTCTCAGCTTCCTTTATACGCCAATCAAAAGCCTTGTACTGAGGCAAGGTATGCAAAGCTCTCGTATATAGATCCTCTCCAGATCTAACAGCTGCCTCTACAGATAATCCAAGAGGTTCGAGATCACTTATACTATCCAATGGCATATCCAGAAGAGATGCCAGCCTCAGTCTGTTGATATTTAACAGACGCTTGCTCTCTTGTACAGCATTATGATCCGCTCGAAGTTGTCCTTGCAGGTCATGGTAATCTCCAGGGTTTACCGCTCCCTCTATATGCAATACAGCAGTACGGTTTGCATTTTCTGCCGTAACTTTCATTTGCCCCTCCGTTTGTGCCAATATATCTTTTGCGGTCAGGACTTGAACATAAGCTTCTAAAACATCGAGCTTGAGTTCATTAATCGCATGGTCAAACTCAAGCTTACCCGCCTCCTTTGCATTCGCACGCATGCGTACTGTATGCAACACCTGAAAACCGTTGAATATGGGAACATTCAAATTTAAAGACTGATTTCCCGAAAAGTAGTTCTGTTCAACAAATTGGTTCGTAGTCGGGTTTACACTTCTACCTTCGTTATAGCCATGTCCTAATTCCGCATTCAGGCTGGGCAACCTATTATTTTTAGCCTGCTTAAGCGCGATTTCATTTTTCGACAGGTTTAATTCAGATTGTTGCAATCTGGGATTCCGCTTCAATGCTAAATCAATACAGTCGGCAAGGGACAAACTGCCCGTTTGTCCTTTGGCCAACATAAAACAAACAGTAAATAAACACAAAACAATAACTCCAACAATAGACTTCATTTTCAATAATTAAAATTACAATAAGCCATCCACAGCACGTGCCAAAAACATAAACAACTATAAACCAATATCGTATAAACGAAAATTGGGCACAAGTGTCCACTGACGGACAACAAGTGTTCGAATACGGACACAGGAAAACACCAAAAACAAATAAACAACTACAAAACAGCGTTTTACAAAAATGGCACAAGATTGAATAAACATATATCATGATGTCCCTACGACAAAATAGAACATCAAAAAATAGATTTTTACTTTATTTAATGGACAGACCAATACAACAAAAGAAATGGAACACCAAGCGTATTCTCACTTTCGCCGGAATTGCAAGTGTTATCGCCCTAATAGGCGCCAGTTATTATTTCACCAGTGGAAATAGCCGTCTCAATGTAGAAGCCGACCGCATCAGCATTGTTGAAGTAAAAGAGGGGACCTTTCAGGAGTTCATCCCTATCAACGGCACAGTATTGCCTATCAGCAGCATCTATTTAGATGCATCTGTGGGAGGACGCGTAGAAGAAAAATATGTTGAAGATGGTGCGATCCTGAAAAAAGGAGATGCTATCATGAAGTTATCAAATACCGATCAAGAGCTTAGCTTAGTTCAGCAAGAAACACAAGTATTAAATCTACTTACCCAAGGACAGATCGCTCGCACCAACGCCGAACAGGTATCGATAAACAATCGAAACCAAATGGCCGATGTTGAACAAGCCTTCCGTGAATCTGCCAGAGTCTACAACCTTAACAAAAAACTATTTGCTGAAAAAGCGATAGGATCGCAAGAGTTCGAAAAATCAAAAAATGAATACAACTATCAAAAGGAAAGAGTAGCTTTAACTAAACAGATCTTACGTCAAGACTCGATCTCAACAAACCAAAAAAGCAGACAAGATCAAGAGACTTATCAACGTACACAAAGCGCCTTGGAACTTATGCGTCGTAAAGTAGGCGATCTTATACTAAGAGCACCAGTTGACGGTCAACTAACATCCTTCGATGCAGAAATCGGGCAAAACAAAAATGCGGGAGAACGTCTTGGTCAGATTGATGTACTGACCGGCTTTAAGGTACGCGCAGAAATAGATGAGCACTATATCAACAGAATCTTTACTGATCAAATTGGGGAGTTCGTATTAAGTGGAACACCTTACAAATTAAAAATCAAAAAGGTTTATACACAAGTAACCAATGGTCGCTTTCAGGTCGACATGGAATTTTTAGGAGAAGCTCCAAAAACAATTAGAAGAGGACAGACACTGCAAATACGTTTATCATTGAGTGACGAAACAAAAGCATTATTACTGGCCAAAGGCGGTTTTTATCAACAAACCGGAGGCAATTGGGTATTCAAATTGGACAAATCTGGATCTACAGCTTATCGTGTAGACATACAATTGGGCAGACAAAACCCAGATTTTTATGAAGTAATCAGCGGACTGAAGCCGGGTGACGAAGTAATTGTGTCTAGCTATGAGACTTATGATAAGATACAGGAGTTAAATATTAAATAAGTAGTGGGTATTGAGATACGTTCTCTATAATCTAGGACTTCATAACGGTATAACTTGATAATAAGATAACTTAACAACAATGATAAAAATAACTAACCTGCAAAAGTACTACCGCACCGAGGAAGTTGAAACAGTTGCATTGAACAACGTAAACATCCACATAAAAGAAGGCGAATTTGTCGCTGTTATGGGGCCATCAGGTTGCGGCAAATCAACTCTACTCAACATTGTTGGACTTCTTGACGATTTGGATGAAGGTAGTTATCTCTTTAACGGCACCGAGGTTGCTAAGTTCAAAGAGGGCAACCGCTCCAATCTTCGAAAACACAATATTGGTTTTGTATTTCAAAGTTTCAATCTCATCGATGAGCTTACTGTATTTGAAAACGTAGAGCTCCCCCTAGTGTACGCCAACATTCCTGCAGCTGAGCGCAAACGACGTGTCGAAGAAGTTCTCGAAAAAGTACAGATTATGCACCGACGTAACCACTTTCCACAACAACTTTCAGGAGGTCAGCAACAGCGTGTCGCCGTAGCAAGAGCTGTGGTGAACAACCCTAAGTTAATTCTTGCGGATGAGCCCACTGGTAATCTGGATTCGACCAATGGTAACGAAGTGATGCAATTACTTACTGAGCTCAACGAATCTGGAACAACCATCGTAATGGTGACACACTCCGAACACGATGCAAAATTTGCAGACCGTGTAATAAGAATGCTGGACGGACAAGTGATATTGGAAACTCAAACTGTTTAGAGATTTAGCAGGATGTAGTACACTTTTTATTGCTCTATTATCTGTAAGCTACCAAACACTAAAGGCAGCTAGACGCAATCCTATAGAGAGTTTGAAGGACGAATAAGGAATGATTATTAATGTTAAATGATTAATGAGTAACATGTAAAGACCACACGAATGTCTCCGTACACAATACTCACATCTTAATACTAAAGACATGATCAAAAACTATATCAAAATCGCCTGGCGAAAACTTTGGAAAAACAAAGTCTATTCCGTCATCAATATATTGGGTTTGGCATTAGGGATCAGTGTAACCTTAATCATTGCATTATGGGTCAATTCCGAATTAAAGTACGACCGCTTTTATACCCTAACAGACAGGCTCTACCAAGTCTACACCCGGGACGCATTTGATGGTCAACAGCATACCTGGGGAGGTACACCTGCTGTACTGGGGCCTATTCTAAAATCAGAACATCCAGAAATTGAGTACATGGCCCGAGTATGGAATATAGATCATCGTATTCATTCAGAAGGCACATCTGGTTTCAAAGCAACAGGTATTGCTAGCGACGCTGCATTCTTTAATCTTTTTGATTTTCAATTTATTAACGGAAATTCACAAACACCCATTGATCGTCCAGATGCTATCGTACTCACAGCGTCTATGGCGAAGAAACTATTTGGTTCTCTAGATGTCGTTGGCAGATATCTAGATTTGGATACAGTGACCTCTCTTACCGTAGAGGCCGTTATCGAGGATATCCCGCACAATTCCAAGTTTGAAGGAGTTGATTTCTTCTGTTCATGGAACTATCTTTCCAAAACAGGCCACAAATTTACCGATTCATGGACAGCCTATAACCATCAGACCTACGTCTCTATAAAAGAAGGAATAGATCTAACCGCGGTCGATAGTAAAATTGAAAAACTTGTTGCAAACCATACCAATGGGGACACCAAAGCCAGTATCTATCTATATCCAGCAAGCCGTTGGCACCTCTACAATAAATCAGTCAACGGACAGATGGTAGAAGGTAATATGGTCACCTTACGGATGTTTGCACTCATCGGATTGTTCATTCTTTTGATCGCCTGTATCAATTTTATCAACCTAAGCACAGCAGGCGCAGAGCGAAGTGCAAAAGAAGTTGGCATCCGCAAGGTCGTCGGCGCCTCAAAAAGATCATTAGTTAAACAATTTCTATTAGAGTCGTTCATTCTGACACTTCTTGCCGGTATTGTTGCCCTTGCACTTCTTATATTGGCTCTACCGATATTCAATGGCATTATTAAAGGAAACATCTCCGTCAACGATCAATCTCTCTTTTTTTGGAGCCTGTTTGTTTTAATTTTAATTATATCTGCTATTGGTGCAGGCATATATCCCGCATTTATTTTGTCTTCTTTCGAACCGACAAAAACCTTAAAAGGTAATTTACCAGTTTTAAGATCAGGCCTAAAACCCCGACAAATTCTGGTTATCCTACAATTTGTCATATCGATATGCTTAGGGATCTGCACTTTTATTATTAGTCAGCAAATACGCTACGGTCAGGATCGAGACAGTGGCTACGATCAAAGCAATTTGGTGTACCTCCCGCTGGAGGGGAGACTGAACGACAATTACGAAGCCTTAAGAAATGAGCTAATTCAGCAGGATATTGCAAGCAGTATTACGAAATCATGGGGACGTATCAGCCGTTACGGCAGTAATAGTTGGGGGTATACCTGGCCTAATTCAAAGCCTGAAGATTACGATATTGTATTCAATAATATGAATGCAGATCGGGATTTTATCAAAACAATGGGAATCCGTCTACTGGAAGGACGAGATATCGATATTGATAAACACCCTTCCGACTCTACAGCGGTATTATTAAACGAAACAGCGATAAAGCGCATGAGACTTTCAGATCCAATTGGTGCTCAGATAATAGCAGCAAAAGGTACACCTTACGAACGGACGTTGAATGTCGTTGGCATTATTCAGGATTTTGTATGGCAGTCTCCTTACGACGATATCGAACCTATGCTGATCCAAGGTCCGAACTGGTCGGATTATATACACATCCGCCTGAATCCATCAAAAAGCTTAGCGTCTAACATCGCCAACATTGAACTTTTATTGAAAAAATTCAATCCAGATTTCCCAACTGATCTGCATTTTGTGGATGAAGAATATACTCAAAAATTTGCTAATCAAAAACGTACGGCCAGACTCACAGGCCTATTCTCCGGATTAGCCATTTTTATTGCTTGTTTAGGTCTTTTCGGATTAGTATCCTTCTCCACCATCCAACGACAAAAAGAGGTAGGTATACGTAAAGTATTAGGCGCATCGGTAGCTAGTATCGTCTCGATGTTATCAAAAGACTTTCTAAAGCTAGTGATCCTCGCCATACTAATAGCTTCTCCGATAGCTTGGTGGATTATGAATAAATGGTTAGACAGCTTTGCACATCGAATCGATATTACACCAGGCACATTTCTTCTGGCAGGAGCCTTAGCTGTTGTTCTTGCACTTATCACCATTAGTACTTTAGCCATCAAAGCTGCACTAAGCAATCCAGTTAGTACCCTTAGAGACGAATAAAAAAATAAGACAATGGAATTTTTAAACGCCGCATTAAGACATATCCGTAAACATAAATTGATTACCGCAATCAATGTTATGAGCTTAGCCATTGGCATTAGTGCTACTTTAGTCATATTTCTATTAATTCAATACGACTACAGTTTTGATAAAAAAGTAGAGAATAGCGATCGAATATATCGGATCGTAAGTGATGGGGAGTTTAAAAACCCTGGTGTACTCGTTCCCTTAGTACGTGCATTGGAGAATGAGTCCACCAGTATCGAAACAATTGTCCCCTTATATCGCAGCCATAAGAGTAAACTAAAAATATATAAGGACAGTACAGCCGAATACCAGGTCTTTCCTAAAGAGTCAGGAGTAGTCTTTACCAACAGCAACTATTTCAGTCTATATCCACATCAATGGTTAGTCGGTAACGCTGAATCGTTAAATACACCAAACAACATTGTACTGACACAAAAGGATTTTAGGCGCTATTTCCCTCAAAAGCGCCCTACAGAAGCGATTGGAAAAACACTGATTTTTGCAGATTCTGTTATTCTTACCCTGACAGGTGTCGTCCAGGAGATGGCTCAAAATTCTGATTTTAAGTTTAACAGCTTTATTTCAACCGCAACTATCCCTGTATATCCGTCCCTTAAACAGATATTCAGCTGGGATGCATGGAATAACTATACAGACGCATACCAATGCCTCGCCTTAGTAACCGCCGGAACGACTCCATCAAAAATAGAATCCGAAATCAAACAGATCCTCAAACAACACAAGCCCAAAGAGGAAAATGGTTGGAAAGCCGGCACTTTTACACTGCAACCACTGTCCGATATCCACTTTAATAGCGATTTTAATTACAACGCTGTTAAATCGGACACTACCCGCAATCTTATATTATTAGCCCTATTTCTTCTTACTTTGGGTATTATAAATTTTGTCAATTTATCGACAGCACAATCTATCGAACGCGCCAAAGAGGTGGGAATACGCAAAACCTTAGGTAGTTCAAAACAAAGACTGGCATTACAGTTCTTAACAGAAACCTCAGTTATCGCACTTACAGCTAGTGTATTTGCTCTACTGCTGCTACCGCTCCTACTACATGCCTTCGAGGGCTTTATTCCGCAAGGGTTGAAATGGACGGATATGCCCAAGTTGGACATGGGTATTTTCCTCGTAGTTCAACTTCTCATAGTGACCTTCTTAGCCGGTTTTTACCCAGCATGGATATTAACGGGCTATTCGCCTGCATTAGCCCTAAAAAATCAAGTCTCTAAAAACACCAATCTATCCCGAAGTGTGTGGGTGCGTAAAAGTCTTACTGTATTTCAGTTTGTGCTAGCACAACTGTTCTTAATCTGCGTACTTATCGTCGTAAAGCAAATCAATTTTGCTACAAACAAAGATATGGGTTTTAAAAAAGAAGCTATTGTCAACTTCTACATCCCCGGCAGTTTTCGAAACTCAGCGCAAGGCCAATTATTAAAAACTAAACTGAGCAACATTCATGAAATAAAAGCGGTAAGTTTTGGGAACCAATCTCCGGCATTTTTAGGAACGATGACCTCCACGCTAGGGTATGACGGAGTGAATGGTTCCGAAAACATAACTATGGACGCCCGTAATGGTGACGAAAATTATATCGATGTATACAATCTAAAGCTCATAGCAGGTCGCAATATCCGCTTGTTAGATTCAACCAGCGAAATGCTAATCAACGAAAAAGCACTAGCACTACTCCATGTTCAATCTCCCGAAGAAGCAATCGGTAAGACTTTTAATAATGGAGATAAAAAAATTGTCGGTGTACTACAAGATTTTAACATCGCGTCTGTTCGTACCGAAATAGCTCCAATGATGTATTGGGGCACCAAAGATGGGTATGTTATGCATGTTGCGCTAGATCCGATGCATCCCGAAAATTGGAAAATCGCTTTGGACAAAATGAAGGCTGCATTTAAATCCATTTTTCCCGATGACGAATTTGACTACACCTTCCTCGACCAGACTGTGGAAGACTTCTATAAGGCGGAACAACAATTGTCCCAACTATTAGGATGGTCAGTAATCCTATCTGTAATCATAGCAGGGCTAGGGCTCTTTGGACTTGCTATATTTACAGCCAACCAACGTACAAAAGAAATCGGTATCCGCAAGGTACTAGGTGCTTCCGTTGGACAAATTGTGTTCTTACTGTTAAAAAATCTGCTTGGCCTGGTTTTAGTAGCTTGCTTAATAGCCTTTCCAATAGCATGGTACCTTATGAATAAGTGGTTAGATAATTTTGCATACAAAACCGATATAAATTGGTGGATATTCGTAATTTCAACATTTGGCCTTATAACAGTTGCTATGGCTGTCCTTTTATCCAAAACACTCCTTGCTGCTAAGGCCAACCCTGTTGATAGCTTAAGAAATGAATAAACATATTTGAAACCTTAAACATAAAAACATGAATAACCTAATTAAGACAATTGTATTACTGCTCATAGCCAATCACGCTATAGGTCAACAAATGGTAAAAAAGGAAACCTTTGACCTAAACAAAATAAAGGAGCTGGTAGTCCATACCTCTGGCGGGCAAATTAAAGTTGACGGAACGAAAACCGGGCCTGCCTCGATAGAAGTCTGGGTATCCCGAAATGGATCCCGTCTTAGCTCTTCGGACAATCTAGAGGCTTTACTTCGAGAACATTTCGATGTAAGTATTGAATTGCAAGGAGGAAAACTTAGCGCCACTGCTAAACGCAAAAATGGAAAGCGCGGTAACAATCCGCTATCCGTGGCTTTCCATGTTATCGTCCCTCAAAAGATCAATACCAACCTTCAAACCGCTGGCGGAAGCATCAATTTAAATACGCTTAGCGGACTACAAAATTTTCAAACCTCAGGAGGCAGTCTAAATTTAAAAACAATATCTGGACAGATCAGTGGACAGACTGCTGGGGGAAGTATCAACGCTGTGGACTGCGACGGAACTATCCAATTAACAACTTCGGGCGGTTCCATCAATCTGGATCAGGTTACGGGCAAAATTACTGTTTCAACCAGTGGAGGCTCTATTAATGGAAAAAAACTATCGGGCACTATCCAAGGACAAACGAGCGGTGGCAGTATTACCATGGATATGCTAAATGTGTCGGATAATATCGCATTCTCCACTGCTGGTGGAAGTATAAGAATCCATGTTCCACAAGGAAGCTATATTATAGACCTCAACGGATCACGTGTTAGCCTACCCTCTTCCGCCAACTTCAGTGGTATTTCTAAAAAAACGTTTGCAAAAGGAACAATCAATGGCGGTGGTAAAAAAATTAGCGGAAGTACTTCAGGTGGATCCATATCACTTGAGTTTAAGTAGGCTATCATCATAAAAACAAGCCGTAGGTTGCTGAATAAAAATTTGCAAAGATGATATTTATATAGTTTATCAGTACAACACAATAGAAAAACAATTAACATTAAAATATTCATTAAACTAATCCATACATTTTATACATTTATCTATACATACAAATAGATGAACACACGAACATGACTAGACTTGGAGAATACTTAGCCAAAAAATCGGTAAATAAATCAATGATCGCCCGTAAAACTGGACTCAGTAAAGCGAGAATTAATGAACTAACAATGACGGATACCTCCAAACTACGCCTCGACGAAATGTATCTAATTGCCCTAGCTATCGATACCAATCCGTGTGAAATGATGAACACACTTTGTAAGGATCTGGCTCTACAAGAGGAGAAATAGGCTTCTTTTCAAATATCAAACCTGACCAAAGTCACAAAAAAGAGCTCTCTAAAAAATCCTTTGTCGCTGTGCTTCTACGCTCTGATTAATTGAGTCGCAGAAGTACAGCTGAACTAAGAGTTTGACCTGAGTATCTAAGCGTTAGTCTATTGCATTTAAAATCTTTCAATATCACCTCGTAAAGCCACTGATAGCAAAAATTTTTAGCTTTCTCCAGGCACGGATACATTCGTTCAAATACTCGCTCCGAATTAAGTTGGAACAATCATTTAGTTGTTTTTACAAGTATTGTTTTATCCACACATTTACCACCTAGTCAGAGGTTCTTGAATTTGATTACGAATTTGTTTCCTAACGTTTTTATCTCCTTTATGACAAGTTCTAAACACCTATATTATTGATTATATATTTATAGTGATATTATAGAGTTATAATAGAGGTTTTATAGAGGGTTCATAGAGGTAAAACACTAGAAACCATCTGTAATATCTCTATTAAGATACGAGTTACTATCTGTTATCATATAAGCAAGATAGGACTTGTAAATAACCAGTCTCTTTACTGTCACCTGTTAGAGATTTGTGACATGTTGTTCGGGCTACTTAAAGACCAAAAAAAAAGATAGTTGCATATGTGATGACTAAGCAATTTTATTTCCTGAGAGTATTATTGTCCATAAATGTACAGCCACTGTCCGAAATCGAACAATGAAACATTAACTAAAAATAATAAAACACTAATAAACAACACTTTAGACAAACGGCTTGCGATTTGAAAGAATCACTAAACGGTTCAAACAAACAATTATGTCGCAATGAAAAATGCCCTTTACAGCACCTGGAGAAATATAAGAAAACGTAAACTACAGACCTTTATCCAAATCAGTAGCCTCACGTTGGCTTTTGCCGTAGGTGTAATCCTTTTCTTATCCGCTAGCTTTGAACTATCATTTGATAATTTTCATCAAAATAGCGCTCGTATAGGAGCTTTATACTTCGAATCGCAAGAGAACCATAAAAGTACAGCCAACAATTCTATGCCTGTTCCACTTGCCACAGCCCTGAAGCAAGAACTCCCCTATGTTGAGAAAGCTACACGTGTGGGCAATGGCGGATTAGTTTTAAAAACACAACAGAAAGAGATCAGCATAGGCACTAAATATGTAGATCCTGATTTTTTCTCCATCTTCAGCTTTGAAATGGCAACTGGAAATAGCCATGCATTAGATGACCTTGACAATATTGTCCTTTCACAATCTACTGCCGAGAATCTTTTCGGAAATATAGATCAAACCATTGTCGGACGTCAAATCGAAGTCAATATCAATGGACAATGGCAGAACATGCAGATTTCTGCTATTATAAAAGATGCCCCTTCAAATTCTAGTTTAACCTTCCAATCTTTACTCCGGTTCGAAAAATTTCCTAATTCTTTTGATAAAAGCAGCTGGTCTAATAAAAATCACAATGTATTTGTTCTCAGCAAAGAATCACCCATCAATGCTCATGTTTTTGCTAACGCCGTAAAACCATTTACAGAGAAGTATTTTGCTGAAGACATCAACAAGCTAAAACGAGATGGAGCTAGTCCCAACAAAGATGGAAGTTACTTGGCACTATCACTCATCCCCTTTCAAGACTATCACCTCAATGATTTACAAATAGGAAATACCACTAGCCCCACCCTTCCTAAACTCTTGCTAGGATTGGCCCTGCTGATATTAATAATATCAGTCAGTAATTTTGTAAATATCCAATTAGTCACATCCATTTCACGTAGCCAAGAGGTAGCTATAAAAAAAACATTGGGCGGTAGCTCCGTACAGATTAGTATACAGTTGTGGCTAGAGACACTAATTTGTTGCATAGTATCACTAGCCTTAGGTTTTTTATTAGCTTGGATACTCCTACCTTTTTATAACGCGAATACCCATTACCGGATAAAGTTGGAAGACTTGTTTTCCTGGACACACCTCATAATAACCTGTCTTTCATTCCTGATCATCAGTATTATTGCCGGTGGCTATCCTGCCTTACGTATCACGAGACAAAGCATTTCTACACTCGTAAAAGGCAAATCGGGTATCCAGAGCCGTTGGAGCATGCAAAAGATATTGCCACTCGTTCAATTTACAATTGCTATCGTGCTCATGGTCTGTAGTGTTGTAGTTGTTTTGCAAATCAACCATATTAAAGAAATGCCTTTGGGATTTGAAAAAGAACAAGTCATCAGCATTCCAATTGGTCCGAAGATAGATGCAAGTCAAGCCCTACAAAAAATGCGCTTAGCAGTCTCCTCTAATCCCCTGGTAACCGGAGTTACAGCCTCCGACATCAACCTCGGGCTCGGTCGGGACGGTAGCCAATCCACTTCACAGCTAGGTTTTGATTATCAAGACAAGGGAATTACCACGAACTGGCAACGTGTAGATTTTGATTATTTCAGTACCCTAGATATTCCATTGATTGCAGGCCGGGAGTTTTCTCCAGAAAGACCAGCAGATTCAACAGCCTTGGTCATTAATGAAAAAATGGCTGCTCAACTAGGCGGAGTGGAAAATATACTCAACAAGCCTCTTCCTTTATTTGATAAGCAAATGACGGTTATTGGTGTCGTTAAAGATTACAATTTCAAAGACCTGAGACAAGGTATAGAGCCTTTATCCCTATTTATCGATCCGGGTTTGGGATTTAACATCAAATACATCTTAGTTCGTATCAAATCCAACAACCTAGTACAATCCTTAAAAGAGGTGGAAAGCATATGGAAAAACATCTATTCGGATTACAAAAATGACGCGTCTTATCTCGACGAAAATACGGACCGTATGTACCAGCAAGAGCAGCAGATGATGAAAATTATAAGCGCAGGTGGGATCATTGCAGTTATAATAGCCTGTATGGGGCTTTTTGCCGCTGCTCTCGTGGCTATCAGTACGCGTGTAAAGGAAATCGGTATCCGAAAAGTATTGGGAAGTACAATCTGGAAACTGGTCTTATTACTATCGCAAGATTTTCTACG
Source organism: Sphingobacterium sp. xlx-96 (assembly GCF_011007365.1). Taxonomy (GTDB): domain Bacteria; phylum Bacteroidota; class Bacteroidia; order Sphingobacteriales; family Sphingobacteriaceae; genus Sphingobacterium; species Sphingobacterium luzhongxinii. The sequence goes on from NZ_WFKM01000002.1 coordinate 367,736, forward strand.
AATTGTAGCTTTATCCCTGATCTTGGGGCTACCTATTGCATGGTATATTTCCAACGAATGGCTCAACACCTTCTCCTACCGCTTTCACTTTCATCCAGGAATACTGCTATTGTGCGCATTAGCCATGATGGCTTTGGCTTGCCTCACCATATGTATACATACGATCAAAGCAGCAAGTGTAAATCCGGTAAACTCACTTAGAGATGAATAGCAATTAATATAAAGAAACAATAATGACAAAATACTTCTTTACCTTCCTATTTAGAAGCTTGTTAAACAACAAGTTTTTTGCACTTATAAATATCACTGGATTGGCACTGGGTTTTGCAGGCTTTATATTAGCTTATCAATATATCAACCGCGAAAGAAGCTACGATCAATGGAACCCGAATTACGAGTACATTTACCGCATAGGACTAACATATCAGGGCAATTACTCTCCGATCACCCCGCCGTCATTGGCTAAGACGATTAAAAGTCAATTGCCAGAGATTGAACAAGCAGGCTTAATCTTAGACTATTCATACAGTAATTACCCCATGTTTGGTAAAGAATCTGTCAACGTCAGAAAAACATTGCTGATAGACTCGGGCGCTGCGAAAATCTTTCAGATTGAATCGATGACAGGTCCGCTTTACAAATCCACGGGTCAACAGGAAGCCTCTTTGGTGAGTGAAGAGTTAGGAAAACGCCTTTTCGGAAAAGAATATTTAGATTTTTCGGCACCAAAGAACGTTTCGGTTCTAAGTATTCACCATGGTTTTAAAGAAAAAATTTATGGTATAGGTAAAGATAGAGCTTTGTCACTTATTGACTACGACTTACTCCTTATAAAAGAGATCGACAGTGAGCAACAAGGAAACCCATACAATTACCACACCTATATTCAAGCAAAGCCTGGTACAAACATTTCCTTGCTAGCGGACAAAATAACTAAAATATATCAGGAGCAAACAGCACAAGAAGGCCTGATCAAACATTCCTCCTTTGCCAAAGGCAAGATCTATCTGGATCCGTTATCCAATCTACATCTACGGCCCAAAGATGGATCAAACGGCCCTTATCTTACGCTCTGGATATTGGGAATTTTATCCGCACTGACCTTAGTTTTGTCCGCAATCAATTTTGCTAATCTCACCATGGCGCAAGCTGATAGTCGTGCAAAAGAAATAGGTATAAAAAAAATGTTCGGTAGTTCAAGATCGTCGATCACATTACAACTACTGGGAGAGATCCTTACGCAGTGTTTGCTAGCGGCCTGTGTAGCTGGTCTTGTACTGCTCTTGACCGGAAATATGTTGAAGACCTGGCTGAACGAAGATCTAATAGACTATTTATTTCATACGACGACCCTACTTCAATTGTTATCGGCCATTTGTGTCACCAGCATCATTGCTGGATTTTATCCTGCCGTAATTTTAGCTGGCTATAAAATCGGTACTACCATCAAAGGAAAACTACAAACGAATCCGAAACGTGTATACCTCCGTAACTCACTCTTAGCGTTTCAGTTTTTTATAGCGTTTTCATTTATCTGTGGAGCTCTCTTGGTATATCAACAAATGCAATTTGTCAAAGAAACAGATAAAGGATTCAGCACCGATCAGGTCATTAACTTCAAAGGTGTAGGTCTGTACTATGATATGAAACCTGATGGAACCTTTTATGATTTCAAAAGAAGATTGACCCAAAGCCCAAATATAGTATCCGTATCCTCGGCAACAAATATTCCTGCGGGCGCTGATGCCCCCCCAAAAAAACATTTCACCTATCAAAATCAAACCATAGAGCTCGATCATATAGGTATTGATATCGGTTATTTCGAGACTTTAGATATAGCAGATGTAGCCGGAGCAGGCGAAATATCCCTAGACCAACTTCTAAAAGACAGTACGGAAAACTATGCGGTAATCAATGAAACTGCGGCCAAAGAATTGGGCATTAGAAGTCCCTTTGGAGTAAAAATAACCGGTTGTGAAACAGATTTTACCGTCACAGCCATCGTCAAAGACATAATTGCTTACGGGTTTGAGAATAAAATTGCTCCTACCGTTTATTCCTATAAAAATGAATGTGGCCCAGGACGATACAAAACTTCCGTAATCGTAAAAACAAAGGCAGGAAAAACGAAAGAAGCCATACAGGCGGTAAAAGAGGAATGGATTAAAAATCCTTCTGCAGAATCTCTGCCGCTGGATTATGAATTTTTAGATTTAGCTTACGCCCAATTGCATGCAAAACAGAGCCAGCTAGAAATACTCTTGAATGGATTCACGATGCTTTCTCTTTTTATCGCTATGCTCGGAATATTCAGTGTCTCGGCTTACGATATTGTCGTCCGTAACAAGGAAATTTCAATTCGTAAGATCTTAGGTGCTACCACAAAGGATATTTTATTCCATCTCAATAAAACATATATTTACATATTGGTAACGGCTAGTGTGCTAGGAATACCAATAGCCTATTTTCTGATGAAGGACTGGCTAAATAACTTTGCTTATAAGGTGAGTATTACGCCTTGGATATTTATCCTAAGCATTGGTGTTATAGCTTTTATATTAACAATAATAGTCAGTTTTCAATCCCTTAAAGCTGCTAGAAGTAACCCTATCGATGCACTTAGAGATGAATAAAAAACAAAGAATAAAAGAGCTAGACCTAAAAATCGCGCTCTTAGTACTCAAATCTAATATCTAAAAATGATAAAACTAGAAAACATATTTAAATGGTACAACGTGGGTGGTGCACGATCATTTGTACTAAAGGACATTAATTTGAATATCGATCAAGGGGATTTTGTCTCTATAATGGGGCCTTCCGGATCTGGAAAATCCACTTTACTGAATGTAATCGGGTTACTTGATGATCCCAATGAAGGGAACTACTATTTTATGGAGGAAGATGTGCTTGCACTGAAAGCGAAAAAAAGGGCTGCCTTATTTCAATCACATATGGGCTATGTCTTTCAATCTTACCATTTGATTGACGAGCTTACTGTTTATGAAAATATAGAGACTCCACTTATCTACAAAGATCTATCAGGTAAAGAGCGAAAAGCGATTGTCGCTGATATGTTAGACAGATTCGGTATTGTAGGTAAAAAAGACCTCTTTCCATCTCAACTCTCTGGCGGACAACAACAGGTTGTAGGCATTGCTAGGGCATTGGCATCATCGCCTAAATTATTATTGGCAGATGAACCTACAGGTAATCTCAATTCCAAGCAAGGAGAAGATATCATGACATTATTTAAACAGCTGAATGAGGAAGGAGTTACAATCATACAGGTAACCCACTCCGAAAAAAATGCGGAGTACGGCCACCGTATCATCAACATGCTAGATGGTCAATTAAAAGACAAATAAAGAGCAGAATATTGTACAAGCGCTTTCTTTTTCCTAAATTAGTATATATGGAGGAAAAGGAACTGAAAGCGCTTATCTCTTTATTGGATGATCCAGACACGGAGATTTTCAATCAAGTGGAGCGGCAGTTGATCACTTGCGGACCAGAGGTGATACCCCAACTCGAAGCGAGCTGGGAGTCTTCGTTTGATCCTTTGTCCCAGACCCGCATTGAAAATATAATCCATAAAATCCAATTCGATCAGGTTCAAAATGATCTTCAAATCTGGGCCTTACAGAACAATGAGGATCTTTTAGATGGTTTATTGACGATCAACAGGTATCAATACCCAAATCTAGATGAGAATGCGGTCCATTTCCAACTAGCGGAGCTACGAAGAAATGCCTGGTTCCAACTTATGTACGAAATGAGCCCATTAGAAAAGGTTAAACTTTTAAACAATATCATTTTTCGGGAATTTGGACTTTCGGGTAATACAACAAACTATCACGATCCTCAAAATTCTTTCCTGCATAAAGTCCTCGAATCAAAAAAAGGGAACCCTATCTCCCTTGCTTGCATTTACAGCATTATCGCTCAAAGTCTTGATATTCCGATTTATGGTATTAACCTTCCAAAACATTTCATAGTTGCTTACATTGAGGAAGAACACGAAAGTCCTTTATTTTATATTAATGTATTCAATCGGGGACAAGTCATGAAACACGATGATATCTATTCTTTTCTTAAGCAACTGAATCTTCCTCCCAAAGAAGACTACACGCTGCCCTGTACAAACATTGCTATCATCAAGCGTGTATTACGCAATTTAATGACTGCTTACGACAATTTGGGGAATATCGAAAAAAGAGAAGAAGTGAATACCCTTCTACTCCTACTATCCGATTTGAATTAACGAGAGTCTAAAGAGATTGACCGAGGACGTCTGTTGTTTTCAATCGTAATTTCATCATTGGGAGCGACGTTTCCTGTATCACTAATGAGAAAACGAAAAACTCTCCGCGCAACAGGGTCGGCCACAAAGAAGTATTTCCCATCTTCTTTGGTATCGATAGCCACATCTATGGGTTCTTGCAGCAGCGTAAGAGCACCCGTTACAATCCGTGTCGGTGTTATCGTTTGTGAAGACTGATATTGTGAAAACTTCTCGAAAACCAAAATCTTTCCAGAATTTGCCTGGTCTTGAACGTAGTCTGTCAACAATAAAATATCAGCACTGGCAGAATAGGACAATCCTCTGATATTCTGTGCATCGGCAACTTTCAAAACATATTTTTCGGGGGCTTTCATAAGCGTATCCCCTTTATTTAATAACTGAGGTATAAAGTTCTTGTAAACGACTACTCCACCATCTTTCTCTGTTGCATTAGAAATAACTAAATCATTTTTAATGGCTATAACTCCCCATGGATTATGGTCAAGTTTCATACGATACCGTGGTCTTGTAAAGTTTCCTTTGTTACGTGGCCTATCAATCGCAAACAAAGTATAGTCTGGTACTGCTGTTTCAGTAGCGGGGGTTCCTTTGGTCGTATCTGAAGCATTTGCAAAGAGGAGAAAGTCTTCCGAGAACTTGTCATCATTGACTACGGTATAATATAATCCTCTCACTTTATCATAAATTCGATTTCTTATACTTGTTCCATTACTAATCACTCCTGTCTTACTAACCTCCAATACATGTACCGCAGTGTCGAGATTGGACTTGCTATTTAAGCTCCCATGAAAGAGTGATCCACCAGAAAACGGACTAAAGTGAATCATATTTCCTCCCTTTGCACCGGATGCTATCTTGAAAGAGAAAGTCTTAGGCAGTTTCTCACCATCAACGCTATCCAAAGCCCACACATTATACAGGTCAGCTGCCGCTGAGCCACTCGCATAATCCTCCGTAGAAATATACAATCTAGATATAGACTTTCGCACACGCTCTGGTTCATCATCGTCGCGCTTACAGGCTACAATCGAAACTACTATAAATACTGCAACTATAGAAAAGAGATAATTCTTCATGCTATGGATTAATTCTTAATATGCAAACTTATATAAAATGCTTTATATTCACGAACTCCTGTTCGAAAATTTGGCAGGAAACAGCTTTCCCAATTACCTAACGAAAACGAAAGAGCAATCGCCACAACAACAATAAACTTTATAATGTAGAGAGTTTTCCGTAAAATTGCAATCGGGAAGAAAATAATCATGGAGAGTACTAAAGAATTCAACAGGGAAAAACTAACGTTACCCAAAGACGGCAAGAAGCTGTTATTACACTCTTGCTGTGCACCTTGTTCTGGTGAGGTCATGGAGGCATTAATTTCCTCCGATATTGACTTCACTATTTATTTTTATAACCCCAATATTCACCCAAGGAAGGAATACGACATCCGTAAGGACGAGAACATTCGGTTCGCAGAGAAACACAATATTCCATTTATAGACGCCGATTATGATGTAGATCATTGGTTTGAATTAGCCAAGGGCATGGAACATGAGCCTGAAAAAGGTATCCGATGTACAATGTGCTTTGACATGCGCTTTGAAAAAACTGCGGAATATGCGGCGGCAAATGGGTTCGATGTCATATCAAGTTCTCTTGGAATATCCCGTTGGAAAAACATGGAACAGATTAATGACTGTGGTTTACGCGCTGCTTCACGCCATCCCGATATGGAATACTGGACATTCAATTGGCGCAAAAAGGGGGGGTCAGCCCGTATGTTAGAAATCAGTAAACGTGAGAAATTCTACATGCAAGAATACTGTGGCTGCGCGTATTCACTTCGTGACACCAATAAATGGCGCATGGCCAACAATCGTGAAAAGATAGAACTAGGCACAAAATACTACGGAGATGAGGAATAAAATTTATTTCACAAAATAATTGCATCCTTGATTTTAAAACATTAATTTTGCAGGCTCAAATACAAGATTTTGAAGTATCTAAAACAATATAGAATACCCTTTTCAGGGCTTGCTGCAGGGAAACATGATTTTGACTTTGAGATTGACAACAAGTTCTTTGACTGCTTTGAGCATTCATTAGTAAAAAAAGGAGATCTTATTGCTAAAGTATCACTACAGAAGCAAGAGAGCATGCTAATCGTCAATTTCGATATTAGCGGAAAGATCTCGCTAATATGCGATGTTTGTTTAGCGGAGATTCTATCTCCAGTTCATTTTTCGGAACGAGTAATTGTGAAATTTATCAATGAAGAGTGGGCTGATGACACGGAAGAGGTCATTGTCTTAAACAAGACGGATCATGAATTAGACATCGCTACACTACTATATGAATACATCAACGTCCAGGTTCCTTACTATGCTAAATGTAGCGAACAAGGCGAAGATGCGATATGTGATCCTGAAATGTTATCAAAAATCAGTGGAACAGTAGACGCAGAAGAAGAATCCGTGACAGAAAATGAAAGTATTGACCCCCGTTGGGCCGCATTAAAGAATATTAAAAACAATTAAAAAAACATAATACGAGATGGCACATCCAAAACGTAAGACTTCGAAATCAAGAAGAGACAAAAGAAGAACACATTATAAGGCTGAAAAACCTACATTGACAGTATGTAAAGAAACAGGTGCAGTACACGTACCTCATAAAGCATATGAAGTAGATGGCAATTTATACTACAACGGTAAATTGATTATCGAGAACACTGCTGCTGTCTAAAAAATATCTTTTAAAAAACATCCCAAAAAAGCTTAATTATTTAACAATTTGCTTTAATTTGGGATGTTTTTTGCGTATTATTGATTTAGAAAAATAATAACGGATGAAGATTGGATTAGACGTCTTAGGTGGAGATTATGCTCCCAATTCCACAATTCTTGGTGCTATAGAAGCACAAAAAGTTCTTAAAAACGATCAACGTATCGTGTTGTTCGGAGACGAAGAAGATAGCAGAAATCGGATAATAGAAGCTGGAGTAGATCCACTACTATTTGATTACGTGCATGCTCCGGAAAACATTTCTATGCATGAACATCCTACTAAAGCTATCACCCAAAAGCCTAACTCGAGCGTAGCTAAAGGCTTCGAGTTATTAAAAAATGGGGAGATTGATTCTTTCTCTTCTGCGGGAAATACTGGTGCTATGCTTGTCGGAGCTATGTTCAGTGTAAAAACTATCCCTGGAGTATTAAGACCAGCAATAGCAACAAATGTTCCTAAACTCAAAAATGGTTATGGAATTCTTCTTGACGTTGGAGCCAATGCAGATTGTAAACCCGAAATGTTAAATCAGTTTGCCTTACTAGGCAGCTTGTATTCTGAACATGTATACGGCGTACAAAATCCAAAGGTTGGCCTCTTGAACATTGGAGAAGAAGAAGAAAAAGGAAACATTCTAACAATATCGACCTATCCCCTACTAAAATCAAACCCCAAAATCAATTTTATAGGTAACGCAGAAGGACGTGATTTGTTTACAGATCAGGCTGATGTATATGTATGTGATGGATATACGGGCAATGTTGTTCTAAAATTAGCCGAATCTTTCTATGTAGTCACATTGAAAAAGGGCTTTAAAGATGACTTTTTTGACAGGTTCAATTATGAACGATACGGTGGAAGTCCAATATTAGGTGTCAATGCTCCAGTCATTATTGGTCATGGTATCTCTACACCTGAAGCAATAAAAAACATGGTATTACTATCCAAAGATATGATCGAATCAAAATTCATTGACAAGATTAAATCTGCTTTTAACTAAGATAATATGTCTAAAATTCATGCAGCTATTACGGCGGTAAATGGGTATGTTCCGGAATATATATTAACAAACAAGGAACTAGAAACAATGGTTGATACCAATGACGAGTGGATTGTATCACGGACTGGTATCAAAGAACGTCGTATTCTAAAGGGTGAAGGACTTGCAACCTCCGATTTAGCAGTCCCTGCTGTCAAAGGATTGCTTGAAAAAAGAGGAATCACAGCTGAGGATATCGACTTAATTATTTTCTGTACAAGTACCCCTGACATGTTGTTTCCAGCTACGGCTAATATTCTAGCTGATAAAATTGGAGCTAAGAACGCTTGGGGTTACGATTTACAAGCCGCTTGTTCAGGTTTTTTATTTGGATTAACGACTGGATCACAATTCATTGAATCGGGCAAACATCAAAAAGTTTTGGTCGTTGGGGCAGATAAAATGTCCTCAGTGGTAAACTATAGTGATCGTAATACCTGTATTCTTTTTGGAGACGGTTGCGGTGCAGTACTATTAGAGCCCAATACAGAAGGTAATGGCATACAAGACACGATCTTAAAAACAGATGGTTCAGGCGGTCAGTACTTAAATATAAAAGGAGGAGGCTCACTAAATCCGGCATCGCATGAAACTGTTGAAGCAGGTTTGCACTACGCTTATCAAGAGGGAAAGACAGTATTTAAATTTGCTGTTACAAACATGGCCGATGTAGCTCACGAAATCATGGTACGTAATCAGCTTACTGCCGATGATATCGCTTGGCTAGTACCGCATCAAGCAAATAAACGCATTATCGATGCTACAGCTGAACGAGCGGGGCTTCCGGAAGATAAGGTAATGGTAAATATCCATAAATATGGTAATACAACCAGTGGCACCATTCCACTTTGTTTGTGGGAATGGGAAAGTCAATTAAAAAAAGGAGACAACTTAATTCTTGCGGCATTTGGTGGAGGGTTCACATGGGGCTCTGTATATTTAAAATGGGCCTATTAAAAGTTACCCATTTTGCTAAAAATATTACTATTACAAAAGTCATAACAACTTTCACGACTGTTGGCAATTCAATAGAATCATAAAAGTTTTTATGTATCTTTATACGCTATTTTAAAAATTATTTAAAAATAAAACCTACTGAAGTATGAGTATGGATATCAAACAAATTCAAGACCTGATCAAATTTGTTTCTAAATCAGGAGTGAATGAAGTATCGATTGAAGAAAAGGATTTCAAGATCACAATAAAAACGAATCAAGAACCAACTTATGTTACAGCATCTTTACCTGCTGCTGTGGCTCCCGCTATTGTTCAAGGCGCACCTGCAGCCGCAGCTCCAACAGCGACACCGGCAGCGGTAGTTGCTACGACTCCTGCAGCTGACGATGAATCTCATTTCATTACCGTAAAATCGCCAATGATAGGTACTTTTTATCGTTCCTCAGGTCCAGATAAGGCCCCATTTGTTAATGTAGGCGATGATATCACACCTGGAAAAGTAACTTGTATTGTTGAAGCAATGAAATTGTTCAATGAAATCGAGTCAGAAGTATCGGGTAAAATTGTAAAAATATTAGTGAACGACGCTCAACCCGTCGAGTATGATCAGCCTCTTTTCTTAGTTGATCCAAGATAATCTCCAGCTGCTTAATTAAGCAGCTTTTTAAATTTAAAAACAACTGGAATATCTCCCCTAACATTAGGGATTTATTCCGTTTTTTCTAAATAAAAACTTCTACGAAACTGCGTAATAATACACAGTTAATTGTTCATCAAGTTATTCACTATGTTCAAAAAAATATTAATAGCAAATAGGGGCGAAATCGCATTACGTATCATCCGCACTTGTCGCGAGATGGGAATAAAGAGTGTAGCTGTATATTCAACCGCAGACAGAGACAGTCTTCACGTAAGATTTGCTGATGAGGCAGTTTGTATTGGACCTCCAGCGAGTAAAGACTCTTATTTAAATATACCAAATATTATTGCAGCGGCAGAGTTAACCAATGCAGACGCAATACACCCTGGTTATGGATTTTTATCTGAAAACGCAAAATTCTCAGCTATCTGTGCTGAATATGGCATTAAATTTATTGGTGCTACAGCGGATCAGATTGAAAAGATGGGCGATAAAGCTTCCGCAAAAGATACGATGAAAAAAGCTGGTGTACCTACGGTACCCGGTTCAGAGGGGCTTATACCCGATGTAAAAACGGGTATTGCGTTAGCCAAAGAAATCGGTTATCCTGTTATTATCAAAGCAACTGCTGGAGGCGGTGGCCGTGGTATGCGTATTATTTGGAAAGACGAAGAATTTGAACCTAACTGGGATTCCGCACGTCAGGAAGCTGCAGCTGCTTTTGGTAACGATGGTATCTATTTAGAGAAATTTGTTGAAGAACCACGTCATATTGAAATTCAGGTAATTGGGGATCAATACGGCACCGTATGTCACCTTTCTGAAAGAGATTGTTCTATCCAACGCCGTCATCAAAAATTAGTTGAGGAAGCTCCCTCCCCTTTCATCACACCTGAGTTACGTGCTCAAATGGGTGAAGCGGCAATCAAAGGAGCACAGGCCGTTAAATATGAAGGGGCAGGTACTATAGAATTCTTAGTGGACAAACACCGTAACTTCTATTTTATGGAGATGAATACACGTATTCAAGTAGAGCATCCGGTTACTGAAGAAGTTATAAACTTTGATTTAATCAAAGAACAAATAAAAGTAGCAGCAGGTATCCCTATTTCGGGAAAAAGCTATGAGCCTACGATGCATGCTATAGAATGTCGTATAAACGCCGAAGATCCATTTAATAACTTCCGTCCTTCTCCGGGTAAGATCACAAACTTTCACTCTCCAGGAGGTCATGGTGTACGTGTAGATACACACGTCTATGCAGGATATACGATCCCTTCTAACTATGACTCAATGATTGCTAAGTTAATATGTGTAGCTCAAACAAGAGAAGAAGCCATAAGTACGATGGAACGCGCTCTGAGTGAGTTTGTCATCGAAGGAGTTAAGACTACCATCCCATTGCACCTACGGTTAATGCGTGATCCTAATTTCAGAGCAGGTAATTTTACCACCAAATTCATGGAAACTTTTGACTTAACGGAATATCCAGACGAAGATTAAACGTAAAATTTTTGTTTTATATTAAAAGATACCATTCTTATCCCAAAGAATGGTATTTTTGTTTTCATATAAGTACACATATGTCCAGTAAAAAACTAATCGACGCTATTAAAGAAAAAGGAAAGAATATAGAAGCCGAAATGTCATTCTTTGAACATTTGGAAGTTTTACGGTGGCATATCATCCGTTCTGTGATTGCTATCGCCCTATTTGCCATCCTATCGTTTACTTTCTACGATTTTGTATTCAATCAAATCATTATGGGGCCAAAAAACCTTGACTTTTGGACCTATCGTATGATGTGTAAAGTTGGAGATTTGATGAATTTAGATGGCTTCTGTGTAGAACGTATCCCTTTTAATATTATCAATACAGAGTTAGCTGGACAATTTATGCTACAAATAAACTCCTGCTTACTGATGGCTTTAGCATTAGGGTTTCCTTATCTCTTGTTTGAAGTCTGGTTATTTGTAAAGCCTGCCCTAACAGATGTAGAACAACAGTCTGCACGAGGTTTTGTCTTTTATGCAACAATGCTCTTCGTAATAGGTGCTCTGTTTGGCTATTATATAGTAGTACCTTTATCGGTAAATTTTCTTGCAAATGTATCACTAAGTCAAGAAATCACCAATCAAATCACGATAGATTCTTACTTATCGACGATAGCTACTTTGACACTAGGCTGTGGTATCGTATTCTTACTACCTATCCTAATTTTCATTCTTTCTAAACTGGGATTAATGACTCCACAGTTTATGCGAGCTAGCCGTCGTTATGCTGCCGTCATCATCTTAATTATCGGTGCTATCATAACACCTACTGCCGACATTATTACATTGCTGACAGTTAGTGCGCCGATGTTTATCCTATATGAGTTGAGTATCATGGTATCGGCCAATGTTAAAAAGCAAAAAGACCTAAAGGAAAAAGAATTTTATAACAGTTAATGTTGAACAATATAATACACTTATGAAAATAGCGATAGGAAGCGACCACGCTGGATTTGATTATAAAACGGAGATTATCCCCTACTTAACCGCCTTAGGTTACGAAGTACAAGATTTTGGACCTACGACGGCTGATTCTGTAGACTACCCTGACTTTGCACACCCTGTCGCAACGTCTGTAGAAACTCAAGAAAATGAGTTAGGCATTTTGATCTGTGGAAGTGCCAATGGTGTAGCCATAACAGCTAATAAACATCAAGGAATCCGCGCGGCTATAGCTTGGCAAAATGAAATTGCAGCACTAGCCCGTCAACACAACAATGCTAATGTTATATGTATTCCTGCACGATTTATAGACCTTGCTCTGGCAAAAAAAATAGCACATACCTTCTTAACAACACCGTTTGAAGGCGGTCGTCACGCTAATCGCGTAGATAAGATTGCTTGTTGCTAAACCCGTTTTAATAACAGTCATCAAAGATAGTTATACACATATGAAAAGATTATTTTCAATTTTATTCATTATACCTGCATTGTACAGTTGTAGTTTAGCGCAAGTACAAAAAAAATACGCAGAATTAATAACGGAAGAAAGTTCCAGAAAACATCTGACCATATTAGCAAGTAAAGAATTCGAGGGAAGAGGCACAGGACAAGAAGGTGGTCGGAAAGCAGCTAATTATATAGCGGACCATTTCAAGTCCTATGGATTAACTCCTATAGTAAATGGCAACTCCTACTTTCAACCAGTATCCTTATTAAAGATAGGCTATAATGTAACTAGTTTTGTATTGGATCAAACTGCTTTGGAAAATGGAAAAGACTTTTTCGTACAGGGCGACAATGATTTTTCCAAATTCGAATCTCAGGAAATTGTTTTTATAGGTTACGGCTTACAACACGAAAATTATAACGAACTCCAAGGCACAGATATCAAAGGCAAGGTGGTACTAGTCATTAATGAAGGAGAGCCATTTGATAAAGCAGGAAACTCACTCCTAACGGGCACAAAGTCGAAGTCAGACTGGTCTAGCAGCCGATTCAAAAGAATACAGGAACTTATCAAATTACAACCTAAGCTTATACTGGCGACCAATTCTCAAGTTTCCGATATGATGGATAGGATGAAAGGCCGATTGACTTCCGGACGTATTGCATTAGATAATGGCAATAATAACCGTATGCTTACGCAACCCATCCCTGTGGTTAATGTTAGCGAAAAAATTGCTGATCAGATTTTAAGTAAGGCCAATAGCTCGATTACTAAATTTAAAGCCCAAGCATCTTCACAGGTCCAAAAATCTTTAGTTATAAATAATAAGTTAAAGGCCGAGATGGGCGTAACTAAAGACAAACTGGACGACCCTAATGTATTAGGGCTTCTCGAAGGATCAGACTTAAAAGAGGAGGTTATAGTGCTCTGTGGACACTACGACCATGATGGCATTTTACCTGACGGCACTTTCTTTCCTGGTGCTGATGATAACGGTAGCGGGACAGTGGCCATTCTAGAGCTAGCACGCGCTTTTGCAGCTGCTAAAAAAGAGGGTAAGGGGCCTCGTAGAAGTATTCTTTTTATGGGGTTGGCGGCAGAAGAGAAAGGGCTTTTGGGGTCAAAATTCTACGTAGAAAACCCAATATTACCCCTTCAAAACACAGTAGCCTGTATCAATATTGACATGATCGGACGAATAGATGACAAGCACCTAAACGGCAACCACAACTATCTACATGCGATAGGGCTAGATAAACTAAGCTCGGAGCTCCAAAGTGTAACTGAAAAAGCGAATAAAGATTTTGTCGGAATCGAATTAGATTACTCTTATAATGATCCTAATGAGCCTATGCGACTTTATTACCGATCTGACCACTACAACTTCGCAGAAAAAGGAATACCTTCGGCATTTTTCTTTTCAGGTCTTCACCCCCATTACCACACACCGGAAGACACAGTCGACAAAATTGATTTCCTGATGATGGTAAAACGTGAAAAGCTAATCTTCCATACCACTTGGGAAATAGCAAATAGAGCAAAAAGACTTGTCGTAGATAGTAATAAAAAATAAAAGATTAAGATAAAACAAAGAAGCCCGATTGGAATTCCAATCGGGCTTCTTTGTTTTCAAATAACGCCAATATCCTCCTTTAGTTTGGATATTTTACAAACAAAAACACTTCTACTTCGTTATAGAATTAATTAACATAATCAAATGGCATTTGTAGACTATTATAGCACCTTAGGAATTGACAGATCGGCAAGTCAAGAGGATATTAAGAAAGCTTATCGAAAACTCGCGAGAAAGTATCATCCCGACCTGAATCCGGATGATGAGGCTGCAAAAAAGAAATTTCAAGAGATCAACGAAGCTAATGAAGTTCTGACAGATCCTGAAAAAAGGAAAAAATATGATCAGTACGGCGAGCATTGGAAACACGGTGATGAATATGAGCGCGCACAGCAACAGCAAGGATATACATCGAGAGGTTCTGGACAACAAAATCCATTTGAAGGCTTTGATTATAATGGAAACTATGATACTGGTGAATACTCGGACTTCTTCGAACAACTATTTGGTTCTAGGTTTGGAGGAGGACGAAAAAGTTCTTACAAAGGACAAGACTATAATGCCGAGGTGGAATTAACGCTTCAGCAGGCAGGTACTACACATCAACAAACATTTACCGTTAATGGAAAAAATATTCGCTTCACTATTCCCGCTGGGGTTCAAGATGGTCAAAAGATCCGCCTGAAAGGGCAAGGTGCTGCTGGTCTAAATGGTGGTCCGAAAGGAGATCTTTATATCACTTTCCACGTTGCTCAAGATCCACAGCTGACCCGAAAAGGGAATGATCTATACAGTAAATTGGAAATTGATCTTTTTACCGCTTTACTTGGCGGAGAAGCAATTATAAATACTTGGAATGGAAAAGCAAAAGTTAATATAAAAGCCGGCACACAAAACGGGTCAAAAATAAGACTAAAGGACAAGGGATTCCCGGTTTATAAAGAGGAAGGCAAATTTGGCGACTTCTACGCCGAAATAAATGTAAAAATACCAACTGATTTAAATGATGAACAGCGGAAACTATTTGAACAAGCAGCCGCTTTAAATAAAAAATAATATGGAAGTTACTTTATTCAAAATTGTTGATATATGTCGATCTAATAATATCGAGATAACCTTTATCAAAGAACTACAGCAAAGCGGCCTAATAGATATTACCGTGATTGAGAGTCAAGAGTTTGTTCCGGAAGATCAAGTTGCCCAGATTGAAAGATATTATAATTGGTATTACAATTTAGAACTCAACGTCCAAGGAATAGAAGTCGTACAGCATCTCTTACAGAAGATTGAATTTCTTCAGCACGAAATAAAACTTCTAAAACGATCACACTAGCGTCTTCACAGTACTGTAAATCTTTGTTCTTTTTTTCCTATTAGCGTCATAATCAACCATCAAACCGAGATCCGAGTATCTTATCAAGTATATATTTCTTAAATTGTATATATACATAAACAAAGAAAAACCATGAACTATCCATGTAGCAGTTCTGAACAAACACAAATGAATGTAATTACTTCGTGAACTCGTTACACTCGGTTTGGATATTCCATATGGCAGATGAAAATTGAATTAAACACATATGAAACAATTAGAAAACAAGGTAGCCATCGTCACCGGTGGTGCCTCGGGAATAGGTAAAGCTATTGTCGAGATCTTTATCAAAGAGGGAGCTAAAGTGGTAGTCTCTGATTTAAATGAAAAGGCTGGGAATGAATTTATAAATAATTGTGGCGGCAACCATACTATTTTTGTCAAAGCTGATTCTTCTTCACCAAAAGATAATGAGAAGATTGTAGAAGCTGCTATCGCTAATTTTGGGGCATTACACATTGCTGTTAACAATGCCGGTATTGGCGGAGAATCCAATCCCGTGGGTGATCTTTCTATTGATGGCTGGAATAAGGTTATTAATATTAACTTAAATGGTGTATTCTATGGTATGCATTATCAATTGCCAGAGATTGCAAAAGTGGGTGGTAGTATCATTAACATCGCATCTATACTAAGCTCCGTTGGATTTATGAATGCAGCGGCTTATGTTGCTGCCAAGCATGGTGTGCTGGGCTTAACTAAAACAGCTGGTTGGGAATACGCCACAAAAGGTGTGCGTGTCAATGCTATAGGACCTGGGTTTATTGAAACACCGTTAATCGAAAATGCACTCGATAATGCCACAAAAACATACTTGGCAAGCCAACATGCCTTTCAACGCTTAGGTAAGCCCGAAGAAGTCGCTGAACTTGCATTATGGCTTGCTACAGATAAATCTTCTTTCGTAACAGCTTCCTATTATCCGGTTGATGGAGGATATTTGGCAAAATAGTACTAAATTGCGCGCTTAAAACTTAACCTGTCATGCAATTAATCTATAAAGGTAAGACGAAAGATGTCTACGATTTGGGTAACAGCCAATATCTATTAAAATTCAAAGATGATGTCACTGGTGAAAACGGTGTCTTTGACCCAGGAGCTAACACAGTAGGATTAACTATTGATGGTGCTGGAAAATCTGGTTTAAAAATGACCAAGTACTTTTATGAATTATTAAATGGTCTTCAGATTCCTACTCATTTAATAGCTGTTGATCTGGATGAGGTAAGCATGATCGTCAAAGAAGCACAAGTCTTGGGTAAGGGATTAGAAGTGATTTGCCGTTACAAAGCAGTAGGTAGTTTCTACAGACGCTATGCAGCATATTGTACCGAAGGTCAAGACCTAAATGGATTTGTAGAGGTTACAATCAAGGACGATGAGCGTGGAGATCCGGTTATTTCGGAAGATGCTTTAGAAAACCTTGGAATCCTAAGTAAAGAACTATACCAAGAGCTGAAAGCCTTGACGGTCAAAATATGTGATATCGTGAAGACAGAACTTGCAAAGAAAGGGTTGGAGCTGTACGACATAAAGCTAGAATTTGGATACGATAAGACAAACAAACAAATTATTCTAATCGATGAAATATCTGGAGGCAACATGCGCGTTTATAAAAACGGCACTTACATTGCCCCCTTAGCATTAGAAAAAGAGTTTTTATCTTAAAAAAATAAGAGCTGGTTTTATTAAAACCAGCTCTTATTTTTTGTCTATACGTGTAGGATTAGATCAATTATCAAAATGCAATGTATCGCGGTACAGTACATTAAATTTAGCATCTTGATATTCGACGTAATACTTGCCAGGGCATAATTCCAATTGCAGTTTCTTCGCTTCACCAGACTTAAAAATTTGAAAATACTGGATTCCTGTATTTCCATTTAAGAAATCGATATAGACTTTAACATAGTTAATCTGATCGATTGTTCTGAAATCCAATTTAGGTTCGATACTTACATTTTTCCTTTTCACGTCGTCCTCACAGTTCGATATCTGCCACTTCAAGCTATCAGTATTTTTTTCCTGTAACCGTTGTGCATTAATACGGGCCAAATAGTCTATTTTGCAAAAGCGACAATTTAGATGTTGCTCGGTACTTATGTAATAGATCAAACTCAGACCAGCCTGGTCTTTATAAGGAATATAAACATGACGGACATCTAATCTTCCGCTCTCCAGGTCCTTCTGAAAATAATGAGCATTTTGATAATCCTTTTTTTCATATCCATCCAACTTTTTCACACCATTCTTGTGGTATAAGGCAATAAGATGATATCTCGGACTAGACTCTGGTACCGCAGAAAACAACAGTCGGGTACCTTTCAGATCTACATCGACAGATTTCAAAATCCTCATGTCTTCTTCGTAGGTTCCAGCTATTTTCAATCCAGATTTTCCGCCATTAAATGGCTTCAAATCCATGTACAACCAGACATTCGAATTCTGCAAATGAGTATTAAAGTATCGGTCTACATCTTCAACAAACACTCCACCTTTTGCAAAATGAGGAGATCTGCAACCCGATAAAAGAATCAGAAAAAAAAATAATAGTATCCCAAATCGAATCATAAATTTTCCTATCCTAATTTGTTCTACTCACTCTCATATTTCCCCCTCTTAATCCCGAAATTCTCACATGCCCCTCCCCATCTACAATCGAATATTGAACAGGTAAAACATAAGACGTAACCGTCCTTTTCCCATCTATTATACCAGGATTCCATAGTCCATAACTTTTAGCAGCGGAGATAACATCATTTGCCATACCTGCATGTGCTTCTATAAGAACCTTAAAATTACCCAATTCTCCGCTTGGCAATACGTCAAAGCCCAACTCGACCAAGGTACTCTCGTGCTTCAAGCTCTTTAATACAGCAGGAAAATTAATTTTATTAGCAACACTCGTCATAAACTGCTTCATCCCTCCTTTTGGTTCTGGTGATACCTCTACACGTTCATTATTTGAACGAACGGCCCCATTACCGGCTAAATTTAAACCAACCCAAGCCCTAGATTTCTGCTTGATACCATCTTCTTCTTCAGGAATCCACTTTGTATTCTTCAACAAATTGACAAAGCGAGACTTAAAGTCTTCATCAAGCTCAGACCTAACAGCAAAATTAGAAAGGGAACCATCTGAAGCAACATCAAAGGTCGCGGACATATAAGGATCTAAATCATCAGAGGTCAATTTTCTTGGCGATTTATACGCGACTACCAACCAATCCTGAAGTCTGTCATATCCTATTTCTGGCTTTGCTCGATAAATCTTCTTTTGTTGCCCCATGGCGGTTAAATCTAGACGTATAGGTAAGACATACGCTACTCTAACCGCTGTTCCATTCTGAACTCCCGGAGACCATCTGGCAGACTTACTCAATAAGCGCACAGCAGCATCACCTGTGTCGTGACCTATATCTTTTGTAATTTTAAGATCGCTTAGTGCACCGTCCTTCTCAACAATAAAAGACACCAAAACGATCCCTTTTACTGCAGCATCTAAGGCAGATTTTGGGTATTGATAATTCTCAGCGATCCATCTACGGAAAGCTACCATTCCCCCTGGAGGTTCAGGTTGGATCTCAACAGATTCAAACAGCTCAGTACTGCCTTCCAGAATCACAGCAGCTTTCTCCTGACTATTTTCTACTTCTCGGATTTTTCCACCCTTTTTTAAAGTATCCTGTATTACAAATACTTCGCTTTTCCCATTGAAAATGGTTCCGGATTTTTGTTCGCCTATCAGAAAATCAGCATCGACTATTTTAGATTCAATATCCGCCACCACAGCTCGGGCTCTACTCGTATTGAATATCAGTGTTGAACACACTACAATAAGTAAAACTGGGATCCCTGCCAGATAAAACAACTTATTCTTATTTGATGATTTATTTTTAAACAACATCATAATTCTCTTTTTTAAAAATGAATGATTCGAAAAACCATGTACCAGATGACTTGGATTAGTACGCATTGCATGCGCAACTAATAACTCTGCATAGGCTACTTTGTCTTGCGAACAAATTTCATCAGCAATGCACTCATGCTGAAACTTTAACTCTTTACGAATTAGATAAACTATGGGGCTGAACCAATTTAAAACACTAACAATTTCTACCAAAAGGATATCATAGGAGTGTCCTTGATCTACGTGAACCTGTTCATGATCGCCTATCATCTTTTCATTCTGAACCTTACTTCCCAGAAATACTTTCCGAAAAAAAGAAAAACTGGTGTACTCGTTTCGAAAATGAAAGGCCTTTCTGACTTTTATTAAACGCCAAGTTAATAGTAATACGCCAACGAAAACACCTACCCAATAGAAGATCGATAACATATCCAACAAACGATACGACCGCTCGTTGGAAGCATAAGGGATATAGTCCACATCTATAACCTCTTCTAGATTCACAACGGGGAGTATCTGTTCCTCTACAGAAAACCCAGAAAGATCAACAAAGAGTCCTATTGGGATCAATAAGGGCACCATAACAATGCCCAATAGATACACACGATTCCATTGGAAAAAAGTTAATTTACGGAAACAAAGATGGTATAATCCAAACCCGATACCCATCGCGATGTTTACTAGGAGTAAGTAAATCATAAATCTTTAAGTTTATAGTCAAGTAGCAATAGGATTACTACCTGTGCTTATTGATCAACGTCAATATTTCATCTAATTCTTTTACATTCAACTTGTTCTCTTCCAAGAAATAAGAAAGCATACTTTTGGGAGAGTTATCGAAATATCCATTCAACAACTTGCCCGCAACAATCCTTTTATAATCTTCTTTTTGAACAACCGGAATATAGCGATGGCTTTTGCCAAACGCTTGATGATCCACAAAACCCTTGGTCTCTAAGATCCTGATAATAGTAGAAACTGTATTGTATGCAGGCTTAGGTTCAGGTAATCGATCGATTATTTCCTTCACAAATCCACCCTCCATCTCCCAGAGCTCCTGCATGATTTGTTCCTCTGCTTTAGTAAGTTCTTTAATCTCGTCCATAATACTATTTATTAATAAAGACACGTCTGTCTATAATCGATTATGAATCTAAGTTAAAACTAAATTTTTAGTTTTACAACTATTTTTTTAGTTTAAGGAAGAGAAAAGTTACCGCATATCTATCGAAATCAATCCATACGCCATCTTCGGCTGGATTTCTTATCGGATTGCTTTGTCTTCCGATCTAAACGAGCCAGAACTTTCGCTCGTGGTATCTTCGTAGGAATACGCTTTTTTGTAGGCATCAGTGCCTTTACAAGCAAATCAAACAACCGCTCAACTGCTATTTCCTTATTTGCCAGTTGACTCCTACTTTTAGAAACGTCCAACTGCAATAATCCATCAGCATATATACGATGGGCTAACTTGAATTGAATGATGTCTTTCTGTACGGAGGAAAATATTTTAGAGTTTATGACATCCCACAATAAAGTCACTTTGGTTTCTACCTTATTCACATTTTGCCCACCAGCCCCCCCCGAACGAGATGTCTTAAATACGACTTCTTTTTTTAATGCTTCTAAATTAATGTTCATCGGATAAACTTTACGATTTTATTGCAAAATCATTGTAAAACCTTACTTAAATTTGAATGTTATAAATATATAAACAAAACTTCATGAAAATAGGAATAGTTTGTTACCCCACATTTGGTGGTTCGGGAGTAGTAGCGACAGAGTTAGGGAAAGGATTGGCTTCAGAAGGACATCAAGTACATTTCATCACCTATAGCCAACCTGCACGATTGGACTTTTTCTCCGAAAACTTATTCTATCATGAGGTAGCGGTATCTCAATATCCCCTATTTGATTTCCCTCCTTATGAATCCGCATTAGCCAGCAAGTTAGTTGATGTTGTACGCTTTGAAAAACTCGACGTACTACACGTACACTATGCCATTCCCCACGCATCTGCGGCTTACCTCGCGAAGCAGATACTGCGGAGCTTCGGTATTGATATCCCCGTAGTCACCACGCTGCACGGCACCGATATCACGTTGGTAGGAAAAGACAAAAATTTTAAACCCGTAGTTACCTTTTCGATAAACGAATCGGATGGAGTAACAACAGTATCAGAAAGCTTAAAAAAGCAGACCTTAGAATTTTTTGACATAACCCGGGATATTGAAGTCATTCCCAACTTTATCGATCTAAACAGATTCGTAAACAAAAAAAGAGAACATTTCAAACGAGCTATAGCGCCGGACAATGAGCGCATCATGGTACATACATCCAACTTCAGAAAGGTAAAAAACACAAGTGATGTTGTACGGATATTTCACCAGGTAAACCAAAAGATACCGAGTAAATTGTTAATGGTTGGCGATGGTCCTGAAAGAACAAACGCCGAAGAACTTTCTAGACAACTGGGAATATCCAATTGCGTACGTTTTCTTGGAAAACAAGACGCTATAGAGGAGATTTTATCTGTTTCGGACCTTTTCCTTATGCCTTCTTCCTCGGAGAGCTTCGGGTTAGCCGCGTTAGAGGCTATGGCCTGTAGTGTCCCTGTTGTCTCGTCCAATACAGGGGGATTGCCCGAACTAAACGTCAACGGGATTACCGGCTTCCTTAGTGACATTGCCGATGTAGACGATATGGCTAAAAATGCCATCTATATTTTGGAAGACTGTGAGCGGCTAGAAAGCTTTAAAAAAGCAGCTTATGCTCGGGCAAAGGACTTTGATATCAAACAAATACTTCCGCTGTACGAGGGGTACTATCATAAAGCGATTGAAAGCGTGAAAAAGTAAAACAAATAACATTAACCACGCTATAGGCAAAAAAAAAATTATATCTTTGGCTTTTGGAAATATTCCAAAAAAATCAAGCATGAAATATAAACGTATCCTACTAAAACTCAGCGGTGAAGCTCTAATGGGAGAGCATAATTATGGTATTGACATCAATAGAGTTGCTCAATATGCTAAAGACATTAAAGAAATTCACGAACAAGGTTTAGAAATTGCAATCGTCATCGGAGGAGGAAACATCTACAGAGGTCTGAGTGCAGAAAAAGCAGGAATGGATAGAGTGCAGGCAGATTACATGGGAATGCTGGCAACAGTAATCAACAGTATGGCTTTACAGGATGCTCTAGAAAAAGTAGGTCTTAAAACAAGATTACTTACAGCTATCAAAATGGAACAAATCTGTGAACCATTTATTCGTAGAAGGGCTGTGAGACATTTAGAGAAAGGGAGAATAGTAATTTTCGGAGCCGGAACCGGAAACCCTTACTTTACAACCGATACAGCAGCGTCTTTGAGAGCTATTGAAATCAATGCAGATGCCGTATTAAAAGGTACACGCGTGGATGGAATCTACTCTGCAGATCCTGAAAAAGATCCTACCGCAACCCGCTTTGATAATATTTCCTTTACCGAGGTATACCAAAAAGGGTTAAATGTTATGGATATGACTGCTTTTACATTATGTCAGGAAAACAACCTGCCAATTATTGTTTTTGACATGAATAAGCCGGGCAACTTGAGAAAGCTTGCTGAGGGAGAGCATATCGGAACTGTTGTTAGCTAAAGAAATAAAACTACAAACATATGAACGAACTGATATCAATAGAATTGGATGACTGCAAAGAGAAAATGACAAAAGCAGTGCAGCATACCGAATCAGAACTTACTAAAATTCGTGCTGGAAAGGCTACCCCGTCTATGTTAGATGGTATCCATGTTGACTATTATGGCTCTGCTACTGCCCTATCTCAGGTCAGTAACATCAATACTACTGATGCACGTACAATCGTCATTCAACCTTGGGAAAAGAATCTTCTTACTACCATTGAAAAAGCGATCATGGAATCCAACATAGGATTAAATCCACAAAATGATGGTTCTGTAATACGTTTGGTTGTTCCTCCTCTTACAGAAGAAAGAAGACGGGATTTAGTAAAAAAAGCAAAAGAAGAAGCAGAAAAAGGACGTGTCGGTGTTCGTAATATCCGTAAAGACACTAACGAATCCATCAAAAAACTAAAAAATGATGGTGCTTCTGAGGATGAAATAAAGCTTGGCGAAGCTGAAGTTCAAAAACTAACAGATAGTTATATCGCAAAAGTAGATCAGCTAGCTGAGTTGAAAGAAAAAGATATCATGACTGTATAAACTTATTATACGAACAATAAAAAAGCTATCCCTAGGGATAGCTTTTTTATTGTTCGTATAATAAATTCGTTTTAATTCTTTATGGAATCAATGAGCTTACTTCATGCGGTTCAATGGACATCATGAACTTTTTTCATGATGTTTTCTTTTGCATTAGGATTCAAAAGCTCTCCCGATAAGATCGGGATCGGTCATGTGTCTTGGTAGTCCGCTAGCTGGCGGATCATGAAAGTTTTATTGCTGGGATTTCTGATTATCATTTACTAATTTTAGTATTCCTTCAAACAACAAATAATGACCACAAGACGTAATTTTATAATAAAGACTGGCCTAGGATTAGCAAGTGCCTACTTTGGATCTTCTGTTTTAAGTGCATGCGCTCAAAAATCACTAAAAAAAGAAGGCCCTTTTGCAAACATCGGCTTACAGATCTATTCTCTCCGGGATCTTATAGTACAAGATCCTAAACTCACCTTAGAAACTGTCGCACGTATCGGATATAGCCACATTGAGACATTTGGCCTGAATATCGCCGACAATTCATTTTGGGGATTGAAAGTGTCTGAATTAAAAAAGATAATGGCCGACATTGATCTAAAAAGCCATAGTGGTCACTACGACCTTAGTAAATATCTAAGCCGACACCACACGGACAAGGAGAATATAGAAAAGTATATTGAAACTGCTGTCGAACTGGGGCAAAAGTATGTGATAGCTCCGGTAACGCCAATGGATGATCTAAATAATTTAAAGCCTGAAGATTATCAATACGCTGCAGAACAACTCAATAAGGCCGGAGAATTAGCAAAAAAAGCAGGGGTAAAAATAGCTTATCATAACCATTTCTGGGAGTTTCGGGATTTTGCCAATGGAACCAAGGGATTAGACATCTTAATTGCCTTCACCGAGCCCGATCTGGTAAGCTTTGAATTAGACATCTATTGGATTGAAAAAGCAGGGTTTAGTGCCCAATCCTATTTTCAAAAATATCCAGGCCGCTTTGCCATGTGGCATATAAAAGATATGGACAAGAATTACGCAGAACCAATCGTTGGCGAAAAGTTTGATAAACTACCTTTCGACTCTATCCAAAAGCAGATACGATTTACGGAAGTAGGAACAGGACAGATTGACTATATTAACATCGCTCAAGGTGCGAAACAATCCGGCTTAGAATATGCTTTTATAGAGCAGGATGATATTTATCTCCCGAACAAATTTGAAAGCATTAAAAGTAGCTATGACTATGTTCAACGCTTCTTAAATAAGTAAAAAAGGCTGTAAATTACAGCCTTTTTTACTTTTAAAATTTCATATTTTCGACTTCTAGGGCTGTTTCTTCAACTTTTTCTTTCAAGCCTTTTTTGAAGGCTATTAAATTCCCTGCTACTTCATCATTGTTTGTTCCGATGATCTGTGCAGCCAAAATGCCCGCATTCTTAGCGGCATTCAAAGCGACAGTTGCTACAGGAATGCCATTAGGCATCTGTAAAATCGAAAGCACCGAATCCCATCCATCAATTGAATTAGATGATTTCACAGGCACTCCGATTACAGGAAGATGCGTTATAGATGCAACCATACCTGGCAAATGCGCCGCTCCTCCGGCTCCTGCAATAATCACTTTAATACCTCTCGAGGCAGCTTCTTCTGCATACGAAAACATACGGTGTGGTGTACGGTGTGCAGATACGATAGTGACTTCAAACCCTACTCCTAATTCCTTTAAAACTTCCACCGCGTCTTGCATGACAGGGAGATCCGATTTACTCCCCATAATAATTCCTACTTGAACTGATTGTGCACTCATTATTTATGCTATTACTTTCAATATTTCCTGTACTTTACGTGCATTGCTAATTGCAACCTCCCTATCCGCATTGACAATACACACATGTCCCATTTTACGAAATGGCTTCGTATATTTTTTCCCGTACAAATGCAGATAAACACCATCCATGGCTAGAATATCTTCTATACCTTCATACGTTGCTAATCCTTCATATCCAGGCTCGCCTAATAGGTTTATCATAACTGCGTTTGATCTAGCTTCAGTATTGCCCAATGGTAAATTAAAAATAGCACGAAGATGTTGTCCAAACTGCGAGGTAAAGTTGCCCTCTATCGTTTGATGCCCCGAATTATGTGGCCTCGGAGCCAACTCATTGACTAAAATCTCGCCATCCTCTGTCAAGAACATCTCTACAGCCAACAGACCTACTATCTGGAGGTCATTAGCTACCTTTTTTGCCAATTCTTCTGCTTGCTGCTGTATTTCAAAGCTATAAGTAGACGGTGAAATCAAAAACTCAACCAGATTAGCTTGCGGGTTGAATTCCATCTCTACCATTGGAAATGTCTTCATATCTCCTCGATCATTACGAGCCACAATGACAGCTATTTCCTTTTGAAATGGTATAATTTCTTCGATGATACTAGGTTCTTCAAATGCGTTCGCCAGATCATCTTCTGTACGTAACATCTTCACTCCCTTTCCATCATATCCATCTTTCCTCATCTTTTGTACGTACGGTAACGATAGATTTGCGTTACGAAGAGACTCTTTATTGGAAATCAATTGAAAGGCAGCGGTAGGTATATCATTCTGCTTAAAAAACTGCTTCTGTAATCCTTTGTCTTGAATCAACCGAATGACACGCGACTGTGGATATACCACTACCCCTTTGTCCTCCAATGCTTCAAGTGCGTCGACATTCACTTTTTCTATTTCAATAGTGACCATATCCAGATCCTTACCAAAATTATAAACCGTATCATAATCACTAAGCGATCCACATTCGAAGTGATTGCAAAGCTTACGACAAGGTGCGTTTTTGTCAGGGTCTAATACGTGTACATTTACATTATAATTTATTGCTTCTTGAATCAGCATTCGGCCCAATTGACCTCCGCCAAGAATACCCAACTGCAACTCACCATAAAAATCTTTTCCCATAATTAACTTATATACTTAGGCTTGTTCTTCAAAATACTTATCCTGAAAAATCTGCTCTTTCTCTATCTTTTTTTGTAACTCTAAAAATGCACCGATCAGCGCCTCTGGTCTCGGTGGACAGCCTTGCACATAGACATCCACCGGAATAATTTTATCTACGCCCTTTACCACATGATACCCGTGTTGCCAATAGGGTCCACCACAGTTGGAACAGGATCCCATAGAAATCACATAACGAGGCTCGGGCATCTGCTCGTATAGGCGTTTGATCCGATCGGCCATCTTAAAAGTGACTGTCCCGGCTATAATCATCACATCGGACTGCCTTGGTGATGGTCTAGGAAAGACCCCTAATCGATCTAAATCATATGTCGAGGCCATAGCACCCATCATTTCTATCGCACAGCATGCAATACCGAAGCTCACTGGCCACATGGAGGACAACCGTGCCCAATTTAGCAAATCGTCTATTTTAGCGACGATCACACCATCTGATCGCAATTGTTGGTCTATACTGCTCATAATCCTGGCTTTTTAAATCTTGGTTTAAAACCAACAGAGGGCTTAGCCAAATTATTCCCTTTAAGGGAATTGTCCATCGTTTCAACAGTACTTTCCACAGGTCTGAAATCTCTGATTTCATATTCCTTATTATTCAATGCTGTATAGGCACTCGACGGGATATTAACGTTGACAGACGGTATCTTATAGGTCGCCTTAATCCAGTTAAGATCTCCCTTACGCCAGACATATATTAATCCAATGATCAATACAGACAAGAAAATCCCCATCTCAGCCAATGTAAACCATCCCCATCGATTATCGGCCGAAATCAACGAATCATTTCCAAAAACTACAGACCAAGGAAATATAAAGATAAGTTCTACGTCAAAAAGCAAGAAAATCAGTGCAATAACATAAAACCGGGGATTAAATTGGACCCAAGCAGAGCCGACAGTTTCCTCGCCACATTCGTATGTGCTTTCTTTGGTGGGGTTAGGTTTCTTCGGAGCGATCAGTTTGGCTAAAAAAATCGTAACGCATACTAATAAAATACCGATAATCCCCATAAGGAGAATAGATCCATAAGCTGAAAGTTGCGTGGGATGGTCGTCCATAATCACAAAATTAATAATTAATTCTATTCTTTCTAAAAATAACCGTCAAATTTAGGTCTAAAACAAACAAGGGCCAAGGATGATTTCACCTTGGCCCTTTATCTTATTACTTACTTTATAGTTTTTATTAAAAAGGCTTACCTGGCATTTTTGGCATATTCCGCATCATCTTTGCTGCCATAGCCGGATTAGACATCTGCTTCATCACCTTCCGCATATCCATAAATTGCTTCAAGAGCTTGTTTACCTCATCAAGATTCGTACCTGATCCTTTCGCAATCCTACCTCTTCTTTTCTGATCAATAGCATCGGGATTTTCCCTCTCAAAAGGAGTCATTGAATCAATAATAGCTTCAATCGGTTTGAAAGCATCGTCTTCGATCTCCACGTCTTTAAGAGCCTTACCTGCTCCAGGAATCATACCGATCAAATCTTTCATATTACCCATTTTCTTGATCTGTTGAATCTGAGACCTGAAGTCGTTAAAATCAAATTTATTTTTACGGATTTTCTTTTGAAGTTCTGCAGCCTGCTTTTCATCAAATTGCTGTTGCGCTCGCTCAACCAAAGATACAACATCACCCATCCCCAAGATGCGGGAAGCCATACGATCTGGATAAAATACATCCAATGCCTCCATCTTCTCTCCCGTACCGATAAACTTGATTGGCTTGTTCACCACAGACTTGATCGACAATGCCGCACCACCACGTGTATCACCATCCAACTTGGTCAGAACTACTCCAGTAAAATCCAGTCTATCATTAAAGGCTTTTGCAGTATTAACCGCATCCTGTCCAGTCATAGCATCTACAACAAACAAAATTTCATGTGGTTGCGTTGCTTCTTTAACTGCTGTTATTTCATTCATTAATGCCTCATCAATAGCCAGACGACCTGCAGTATCGATGATGATTACGTTATGTCCATTACGCTTACCTTCCTCTACTCCAGCTTTTGCTATTGCGATAGGATCAGTTGAATTTCTATCTGTATAAACGGGCACTCCTACCTGACTTCCCAATACTTCCAATTGGTCTATCGCAGCAGGACGATATACGTCACCTGCTACCAAAAGAGGCTTCTTACCTTTTTTATCTTTTAAAAAGTTAGCAAGCTTACCTGTAAAAGTTGTCTTACCTGCACCATTCAAACCCGCTATCAAAATTACCGTAGGGTTTTTAGATAGATCTAACTCATTAACTTCACCTCCCATTAAACTGGTCAGTTCATCATTCATGATCTTTGTCAACAATTGTCCAGGAGAAATGCTGCTCAATACATTTTCACCAAGAGCCTTTTGTTTAACGTCATCCGTAAAAGTCTTGGCTGTTTTGTAATTCACATCGGCGTCCAACAACGCTTTGCGAATTTCCTTCATCGTCTCAGCGACATTGATTTCGGTAATATTCCCTTGACCTTTTAATACCTTAAAGGCTCTATCTAACTTATCCTGAAGATTTGAAAACATAGTTAATTTTTTGAAACTCTTATGCTAAGTTGCAAAGTTAATAATATTTTGCTTTTTCTCAACTTCTGTGACCTACCGATTTCGACTTCTTTTATGTAAGATCGGTCGATCAGCTTCCCCTATTCACCAGTGGACTAGCAATGGACATTTGTTTAAATACCTTTATTATTCTTCTAAAACATGTTTAAGTTAATAGCCTCCTACCTGATCCTTCTTTAGCAAGAAGAACTTTTATTTTCATTGTATACAAAAACAGCGCAACACATTGATAAAAAAGCCGAAGCAATATTGCTTCGGCTTTTTTATCAATGATATTATATATCTTTTCTTAATCTCTTCTTCCCAAAAGAATAGAGGCATAATACAATAAGGTAACAAGTGCAGATAAAGCAGCAATAACATAAGTCATAGCGGCCCATTTTAAGGCATCTTTTGCACCATCATGCTCCTCTCTACTGTGCGTAACATTTGCTGCATCCAGCCATGCCAATGCGCGCTTAGATGCATCAAACTCTACAGGCAAAGTTATAAAGCTAAAAACAGTAGTAACGGCTAACGCTGCTACCCCAATCTGCAATAAAAGATAATTGTTAGAGAATATAGCCAACATCACCCCTATCATTAAGGTAAAAGACACGATCTTTGAGGAAAAGTTAACAATAGGAACCATCGAAGAACGGAACTGCAACCAAGAGTACGCCGTCGCATGCTGCACAGCATGCCCACATTCGTGGGCCGCTACAGCCGCAGCAGCAACACTTCGCCCATGATATACTTCTGGACTCAAGTTTACAGTTCTATTAGCAGGGTTATAATGGTCGGTCAATTGCCCATCTACCGAAACAATATTGACATCATAAATATTACTATCATGCAACATCTTTTGTGCAATCTCCGCACCGGACAACCCTGAAGTCAACGGCATTTCCGAATACTTTTTAAACTTATTTTTAAACCTTGTCTGGACGATCATACTAACGATGCCGATAACAATTAATAAAATCCAAATTCCCATATTTTTTCTATTATAAAACTAAAATCAAATCTTTACTCTTTTATACCATCAAAACAGATTCCAAAACCTGAAAAACAACAAATAAACATAAATTTTCTGTCATTTTGACAAATAAAGCTCCATAATTTTCAGAAAACAGTCAAAAAATCCACATGCTGTAACAATCGATTCACCTTATGAACCTAAATATAAAAAAGCTCCCGGTCTGTCCCCGAAAGCCTTTCCTTAGCCAATAATGATAAATGCTAGTTAAACTGAAATGTCATATTATGATCCTCGATCATCTTTCTAAGGTTACTCAACGCGTAACGCATACGGCCCAATGCCGTATTGATACTAACATCTGTAATCTCGGCTATATCCCTGAAACTCATGTCACAAAAATGGCGCATAATCAATACCTCTTTCTGGTCGTCTGGAAGTAACTGAATTAATTTCTTAAGATCGACGTCGACCTGATGACGCATCAACTTGTGTTCTGCATCTTCGTCCGCAAAATTAAGTACTTCAAAAATATCGTAACCATCTCCATTAACAACAGAAGGGCCTCTCTTTTCTTTCCTAAAATGATCAATAACCATATTATGTGCAATACGGATCACCCAAGGCAAAAACTTCCCCTCTTCATTATAACGTCCCGTTTTAAATGTATTGATTACCTTGATAAAGGTTTCTTGAAAAATATCCTCCGCAAGGAACTCATCCTTGACACGGACATAGATAGAAGTGTATATCTTACTCTTGTAACGATCTATTAGCACGCTTAATCCATTTTCATCGCCATCTATGTAGGCTCGGATTAACTCCTGGTCGGTTTTGCTTTTCAGTAGTTTCATAATAATTCCCCTAAAATTTTAAGTATAGAGCATGTAAGCAATTCATTTTTAATGAGTAAGCGTGTTTCGATAGGCTTCTATTTTTTAATGTTTAAATACCGTTATCTCTTCCAAAGTAGATGAAAAAAAATGATCTTTCAAATTTAACAAGAGACTTTTAACATAAATTCACAATTATCAAAAGCAATAATTAGACCACATTTCTTCGGGACAACTTTAAACAAAAAGTGCCACGGAGCAAAATCCGCGGCACTTTTTATAGTATCTAATATTTTCTTAACTATATAAAGGAAATTGAGCCATCATCGCCTTCACTTTACCTTCTATTTTTGCTAACTGAGCTTCATCACTGCGGCTTTTTAATGCCTCATCGATCAACTCACCGATCTGAACCATTTCTGCTTCTTTCACCCCGCGTGTGGTAATCGCAGCTGTACCGAAACGAACACCAGAAGTAACAAAAGGTGAACGGGTATCAAATGGAACCATGTTTTTATTTGTAGTAATACCGGCCATACCCAATATTGCTTCTGCTTCTTTACCAGAAACATCTTTGTTACGCAAGTCTACCAACATCAAGTGGTTGTCCGTACCCCCAGAAATAATCTTATAATTGCGATCTACAAAGAACTGCGCTAATGCCTGCGCATTACTTTGCACTTGTTTGACATAGGTTAAATACTCATCACTCAAAGCTTCGCCATACGCAATAGCTTTTGCAGCAATAGTATGTTCCAATGGTCCACCTTGTGTACCAGGGAACACAGCCAAATCCAATAACTGCGTGATGGTACGCGTCTCTCCTTTTGGTGTTTTCACTCCCCAAGTATTCTCAAAATCCTTACCCACCATGATCATCCCACCACGAGGCCCACGTAATGTTTTATGAGTCGTAGTAGTAACGATATGACAGTGAGGCAATGGATCATTTAATAAACCTTTAGCAATTAAACCTGCCGGATGCGAAATATCCGCCAATAGTAAGGCTCCGATTTCATCAGCTACTTTTCGTATGCGAGCATAGTCCCAATCACGTGAATACGCAGAGGCACCACAGATGATCATCTTAGGCTTCTCACGAAGTGCGGTCTCTTCCAGTTGCTCGTAATCGATCAGACCTGTATCCTCTTTTACCCCGTAGAATAATGGTTGATAAATTTTACCTGATAGATTCGCAGGCGACCCATGTGTTAAGTGTCCACCATGAGATAGATCAAGGCCTAAAATTTTATCTCCAGGTTTAATTGTAGCTAAGAACACCGCTGCATTAGCCTGAGCTCCTGAATGCGGCTGAACATTCACCCACTCTGCACCAAAAAGTTTTTTAGCACGCTCGATAGCGATTGTCTCGATTTCATCGACCACTTCACAACCTCCATAATAACGCTTTCCTGGGAGCCCTTCAGCGTATTTATTGGTCAATACAGAACCTGCGGCCTCCATTACTTGTTTGCTCACGAAGTTTTCTGACGCGATTAATTCAATGCCTTCTTCTTGGCGCTTTAGCTCATCTGCGATTAGATTAAAGATAGCTTGATCTCTTTCCATTCCTGTGTAATTATTATTGGGTATTGAGAATAATTTATTTTGCCGCAAATATACGACTATCTTATCTTTTAAAGGAATTCTTTAGTGCATCTTTTGAAAAACACTCCCTATTTTAAATATTTAACAATCAAAGGCATCCTTCTTTCATGCAAGTTCGCTCCTCATCAGATCGAAAGCTCTTTTTTCAACAAAACTTGCGCAGCATCATAAGGATTAAGCTCAAGCCCTTTCAAATGCTTTATGACTATTTCTACGTATCCGTCCAAAGACACATCATTAGACAATCCTCTATCAGCATTGCGCAAGAGGTCTACGGTATTTACTTTCAGATCCTTCACAATAGTCCATGCTGCGTCCGAGACATAAAGCTGTTGCGTAAAATTATGTTGAAACTCCGATTCAATATCAGCAATTATTGCCTGCTTAAATTGGCTGACAGA
The DNA here is from genome assembly GCF_011007365.1 of Sphingobacterium sp. xlx-96. Lineage (GTDB taxonomy): Bacteria > Bacteroidota > Bacteroidia > Sphingobacteriales > Sphingobacteriaceae > Sphingobacterium > Sphingobacterium luzhongxinii. The sequence continues at coordinate 400,873 of NZ_WFKM01000002.1, forward strand.
CATTCCCTTCGCATGATGCCTTATCATCAATTGATCTGGAGACATCCGATGTACAAATAAAACCAAGCGTTCGTAAGCGGTAAATCGCAATTGCATTTTATCTCTGAGCAGCGCTTTGTTCTCATTTATATTACTCATTGTTAGCAAAAGATTTTCAATTTTCGGCCAAATGATATAGAAAGCAAGTACTAACGCGACAAAAACGCCAAAAGCCAAAACAAAAAGCTCTTTAAAAAAATCAACATATTCCATTTTACAATCTTGTTTATATAGTGTCAAAATAATCTGCACATATTTATTTCGGCTAAAAATATGTATTTTTGTTTAACTATCAACAATAGGGAAAGGCAAGACAAAATGAGTATCGAACATACAACAGATGCAGCACCGGTTAAACTAACCGTTGGTGCTGTCCAAGAATTAAAAAAATTAATAAGCCAACAAGAGATCAGTTCTGACTTTGGACTTCGTCTAGGAGTAGAGGGCGGCGGCTGCTCAGGTATGAATTATATCCTCGGATTTGACCAAAAGAAAGAAGGTGATGCCGAATACGAAATAGAAGGCATCCGTGTCTTTATGAACAAAGCGCACGGAATGTACCTTGCGGGAATGGAAGTTGATTTTAGAAATGGTTTAGATGCACGCGGCTTTACGTTCAATAATCCTAATGCAACCAGTACTTGTGGTTGCGGATCAAGCTTCTCTGCTTAAAAAGATAAAAAAGCCGTTTGGTCATTTCTTTCCAAACGGCTACCTATAAACCGATTACAATAAATAACAATTCTTTTTTAAGGCTTTGTTAATCCGCTTTGCGTTGTGGAAAATGACAAATGAATCACTGCGCTAGATCTACTTCCAACGGCGCAAATCTAGAACAGATTAAATCTTTTTATCATTAACAATAACCCATGCTTTCGGCATAAGCTCTTTTAAACGCTTGATGCCATCTGCATCGATATCACCTTTGATTGTTAGCCTTTTGATATTGATCGACTTTATCTTATCAGCTACATTAACCTTACCGATAAAACCAAGTTCTAGCGACTTTATACTTTTAATACTATAAATACTTTCCGGCAGTTCTTTGATATTTTTCAGACTCACGATGTCATACGATTCCTTCTGAGGAAGATCATTCGAAACTACCCCACCACGGTGCACAATAGACCAGCCAATAGCGGGTTTGAGGCTAAAGCTTTTTTGATCCTGCTCCATACCAAACAAGCCTGCCCAAATCTCCATAGTGTATTGCATATCCTTTTCTTTATCCTCTAATACAAACGGTACCTTGACATATTCAGCGGCAATCGTGCTTATATTACCTATCGGTTCTAGCTCCCTTTGCTCCCCTTTATCATTAAAAGGGTAAAACTTAACAATCCACCCATCGATCGTTTCATGTGGAGCATATGCCTGCTTATTCCGCAACTGAAGCATATCGCTCCAAAAGCCTTTGTCTAGGTCTCCCTTTTTAGTTTGAACGATCTGTTGGACGATAGGACGCAGCTCATTAGTCCACCAGGACAGGTCAAATGTTTCGATATAATCCATTTTTTTCAACACATGTTCCCAGTCAGCAACAGAACCCTCGAGCGTAACAGCAGAAATACCACAGCCCATAACCATCATTCGATAATCAAAAAAAGACTTGACAGACTCCATCAAAATAATCTCGGATGCAATCCTACTATCCGTATTTGTTGTAGAGAAATCTGCCCGCAAATTGCTGGTATACGCCTTGCCTGTAAATTTTTCAATCTGTTCGGTAAACTGTGGCAATACCGACCCCCATTTACTATTTGGATTACCCAATTGTATATCATCTTTATTCGCTACGATCGTGATCTCCCTTTTTCCCTGAAAGTCCACCAATCGGTCACGAAATTTTTCGGCATACAGCGCAATGTGTCTGGCGAAACCTTGTTCTATTAATGTCCATATAATATCGGGAGAGATAATAATAGGGCGATGTTCTTGATAAGCTTTGAATGCACCAGCCAAAAACGGGTGCGCACCGAATAGCACCAAACTATCGGGGCCAATGGAAAAATATTCTACTTCTTCAGTAGATAACTGATCCATCAGCGCTTGCTTAGAAACCCGTCGCAAAGCATTCGAAGGCTTCAGCAAGGTATCATTGATCATATACCGGGTACTAGAGGCGTGCAAAGTAATCGTGTCCCCCGCAGTAGAGATATCGCTGGCTTTAATGAGTACTTTCCTAAGAGAATGTTTTTCTTGCACCTGTCCAACAGCCGAAAAAGGACAGTCCAAATGCAGAAAAACAACAACGATCAAACAATAAATAGTAGCTTTCATAGTTTATAATTTCACAAAGGATGTAGCTTTACTTATAATTCCATAAAGCTAATAAAATTATTCTCCATCGCCCAATGGCAATCATTTCTACACAAACGACCTTCCTTTTTTCAAGTTAATTGATTAAATTAGCGACCTTTAAAATTTGATTTATAAATACGTGATGTACAAGGAGTATAAGCAGTTAAATTTACCGGAAATCGGCAAAGAAGTATTAAAGCGTTGGGAAACGGAAAATATATTTGAAAAGAGTATTTCCAATCGTCCTTCTAGCAAACCTTACACTTTTTATGAAGGCCCGCCTTCAGCAAATGGTACCCCAGGGATTCACCACGTGATGGCGCGCGCTATTAAAGATATTTTTTGTCGTTACAAAACCTTAAAAGGATTCCAAGTAAAGCGTAAAGGCGGGTGGGACACTCACGGTCTGCCAATAGAACTGGCCGTAGAAAAGTCTTTGGGGATCACCAAAGAAGATATCGGTGTCAAGATCACGGTAGAAGCATATAATGATGCCTGTCGTAAAGAGGTTATGAAATACACTGACCTGTGGAATGATCTGACCGAAAAAATGGGATATTGGGTAGATTTAGAAAACCCATATATCACTTATCAAAACGAATATATCGAGACATTATGGTTCCTATTAAAAGATCTGTATAAGAAAGGGCTTTTATATAAAGGCTATACGATACAACCATATTCTCCAGCTGCAGGGACAGGATTGAGTTCACATGAACTAAATCAACCAGGAACCTATAAAGATGTAAAAGACACCACTATTGTCGCACAGTTCCGCCTAGACAAAACCCAACTACATCCGATGATGTCTACGTTGGTAGAGACTACGGATGAAGATGTAGCTTTTATCGCGTGGACCACTACACCTTGGACTTTACCAAGTAATACAGCGTTGGTCGTAGGCAAAAACATTGACTATGTTAAAGTCAAAACGTTCAACCAGTATACTGGCGAGCCTGTTTCTGTTATCTTGGCCAAAAACCTAATCAGTAAACACTTTAAAGCTGAAGGCGAGAATGCCTCTTTCCAAGATTATAAAACAGGAGATAAAATCGTTCCTTGGGAAAAAGCCGCAGAATTTAAAGGAGAAGAATTAGTAGGTATCAGATACCATCAGCTGTTACCCTACATCACGTCAGAAGAATTGGTCGAGAAGGCTTTTCGTGTTATTCCAGGAGATTTTGTAACGACCGAAGATGGTACAGGTATCGTTCACGCTGCCCCTACATATGGCGCAGATGACTTTAGAGTAGCGAAAGAGAATGGGGTTCCTGCCATTTTAGTGAAAGATGAAAATGGCAAAGATGTACCTACTGTAGATCGTACAGGTCGTTTTGTCAAAGAAGTTACTGATTTTGCAGGCCGGTTTGTCAAAGAAGAATATTATTCAGCAGAAGAACGTGCAGACAAAGATTTCCGTCCGACGGATGTATTAATAGCCATCAAACTAAAAGAAGACAACAAGGCATTTGATGTTAAAAAATATGAGCATACCTACCCACACTGTTGGCGTACGGACAAGCCTGTTTTATATTACCCTTTAGATAGCTGGTTTATCAAAACTACAGCTGTCAAAGATAAGTTAGTTGCTTTAAACAAAACAATTAACTGGAAACCGGAAGCTACCGGAACAGGACGTTTTGGGAACTGGTTGGAGAACCTGGTAGACTGGAATCTTTCCAGATCGAGATATTGGGGTACTCCATTACCCATATGGCGTTCTGAGGATGAAAACGAGGAGATCTGTATTGGCTCTATGTCCGAATTGAAATCTTACTTAGAAGCTTCTTTAGCGTCTCCCGTTTTGACAGACGCCGAAAAAGCTATCAATAAAGAATATTTAGAAAAATTCGGAACCGACAAACTTGACCTTCATCGTCCGTACGTGGATCATGTGGTATTAGTTTCGGATGCTGGTCAAAAGCTCTACCGTGAGCTCGATCTAATCGATGTGTGGTTTGATTCGGGAGCTATGCCTTATGCTCAATGGGGACTGGATTATGACAAGCTGGCTAAAGGAGATGCACTACCTTTCAAATCGGAGTATGATAACGCATTCCCGGCAGATTTCATAGCGGAAGGTGTTGACCAAACTCGCGGATGGTTCTTCACATTACATGCTATTTCGACGATGGTTACAGGTTCTATTGCCTTTAAAAACGTCGTATCCAATGGCCTTGTATTGGACAAAAATGGCAACAAGATGTCGAAACGTCTAGGAAATGGTGTTGATCCTTTTGCTACTATTGAGAAATATAGCGCTGATGCTACCCGTTGGTATATGATCAGCAATGCTGCTCCTTGGGACAATTTAAAATTTAATGAAGAGGGACTGGATGAGGTACGTAGAAAATTTTTCGGGACACTCTATAACACCTATGCCTTTTTTGCATTATATGCAAACATTGACAATTTCAACTACGCAGAGCCTGAGATCACTTTAGCAAACAGACCTGAGATCGATAGATGGATATTGTCTTTGCTAAATAGCCTTACACAGGAAGTGGATGGGTATTACAGCGATTACGAACCAACCAAAGCAGCCCGTGCTATCCAAAATTTCGTAGATGAGCATTTAAGCAACTGGTATGTTCGTCTATGTCGTCGTCGCTTCTGGAAAGGTGATTATACCGAAGATAAAATCTCGGCCTATCAAACGTTGTATACTTGCCTGGATACAATCGCCAAATTAATGTCGCCAATATCTCCGTTCTTTGCGGATCAACTTTATCTCGATTTAAATGCAGCAACGAACAAACAAGCTTTCGAATCTGTACATTTAGCAGACTTCCCTGTTTATCACGCAGATTTAGTAGATAAAGAACTAGAAGAACGTATGGCTTTGGCACAAGACATTTCTTCATTGACATTATCTCTACGTAAGAAAACGAGTATCAATGTACGTCAACCCTTGCGTAAAATCTTAATCCCTGTACTCGATGCTTCTTTCCAAACTAAAGTGGAGAAAGTAAAAGACTTAATATTATCGGAGACGAATATCAAAGATATCGAGTTTATTACTGATACTGCTGGTATTATCAAGAAAAAGATAAAACCTAACTTTAAAGCACTGGGAGCTAAAGTAGGTAAAGATATGAAGACAGTTAGCACTGCAATTCAGGCATTTACTTTGGAGCAGATCAGTCAATTGGAAAAGACGGGTTCGTTACAATTAGAGGGTACGCCTTATACTATCGGTCTTGAAGATGTAGAAATTATTGCTGAAGATGTAGCAGGTTGGCAAGTTGCCAATTTAGGCAATCTAACGGTAGCATTAGATATACAAATCAGTGACGAATTGAGACAGGAAGGGATGGCTAGAGAACTGATAAACCGCGTACAAAATCTTCGCAAAGAGAAGGGGTTTGAGGTAACTGACAGAATACGAGTTCGATTGTCTCAAAATAATGAGATTAAGGAAGCTGCCACGAATAATTTATCGTATATTTGCACGGAAATATTAGCTGATTCATTTGATTTTGAAGATAAAATCACGGGTGGTGATAGTATTGAAATCAATGAAAGTAAACTTGAGGTATTAATCGAAAAAAATTAAAGTATGGGAGAGAACACAGAAAAAACCCGCTATAGTGACGCTGAATTATTAGAATTCAAAACCATTATATTGGACAAGTTAAGAATCGCAAAGGAGGAGCTCCTAGCCTTAACAAAAACATTAAGTGGAGGTAACGCAAATGGAACGGACGATACAGCTGGTACTTATAAGACACTTGAAGACGGATCTGCCACCCTCGAAAAAGAGCAAACTAATCAACTGGCTGCACGTCAGAAAAAGTTTATCGACAATCTTGAGGCTGCTTTAGTCCGCATTGAGAACAAAACATATGGAATCTGCAGGGAGACCGGTAAATTGATACAAAAGGAACGCCTTAAAGCAGTCCCACATACGACTTTAAGCATCGAAGCGAAAAACAAACAATACTAAAAAAAATGACAGATGGGGCTGTCTAAAAAGAGAAACTATCGTCACTTCGACGTTTTCTTTTTAGTCAGCCCCATTTTATGAATCAACTATGAAAGGCTATACGAGACCTATTACATTAATTATCATCGTTTTATTAATAGACCAAATTTCAAAATTTTGGATTAAACTGAATATGACTATTGGCCAAGACTTTAAAGTTCTTGGTGATAAATTCCTTATTCATTTCATCGAAAATCCAGGAATGGCTTATGGGATGGAGTTTGGTGGCGAATACGGCAAACTATTTTTGAGCGTCTTTAGGATAATTGCAGTATCGGGCATCGGTTATGGTCTTTACTACATGGTAAAAAACAAATACAATAGAGGCTTTATTCTTAATGTTGCTTTGATTTTCGCGGGTGCATTAGGTAATATTATCGATTCGGCATTTTACGGCCTAATTTTTAGTGAAAGCACTTTCTACGAAAAGGCTACGCTCTTTCCTGAAGGAGGTGGTTATGCATCCTTTCTCCACGGAAAAGTGGTAGATATGCTGTACTTTCCATTAATTGAAGGAAATTTTCCGGAATGGCTTCCGATATGGGGAGGTGAGCATTTCCTATTTTTCCGACCTGTCTTTAACATTGCAGATTCCGCAATTTCTGTAGGTGTCTTCCTAATATTAATTTTCCAAAAGCGATATTTTAAGGAAGAACATCAGGAAAAGGACAGTGTTCACAGTGAAGTATTAGAAGACTAGAAAAAAAGTAGAGCGGGATATTTCCGCTCTACTTTTTTTCTGAAAGTGTATGTTTTCAGAGGCCATCAAGAACTTTCATCTCTATTGGTGATTCAATGGAATCATGAAATTTTTTTCTGAAAGTATCCGTATTATTGATTCAACATTATATTTCAAGGCATCATTGAGCTCTCTTCGTTCAGTTTAATGTACTATAAAAAATTCTAAATGTATGAGCAGAGTTACAAAATTCGCTTTTACAATACAACGCAATTATATTGCGTGTAAATACGAATTTATGTAGGTTTGTAACTAGCATTATCCATAGCAACATGAAACAACTAAACCTCCTTCTTCTATTCGTCTTTTGTCTATACACTGGGGCATCCTTTGCTCAAGAAGTAGATATAAACAAGTTAAAAAAACATGTATACTATTTTTCCTCCGACAATATGCAAGGACGGGCAACGGGGAGCAAGCAATTACAAAAAGCAGCGAACTACATTGAAAAGGAATTCAAGAAATACAAACTATCGCCAAAAGGCACTAAAGGTTATAGGCAACAATTTGATGCCAAAGTGCGTCGGGTTGTTGTTCCAGACAGTATACGTGGGGCAGAAAACATCATCGGTTTTTTAGATAATGGCGCATCCAAAACGATTGTCATAGGGGCTCATTATGACCATTTAGGTCTTGGAAATTTCGGTGGATCAAGAGATACGCTTAACATAGGTAAAATACATAACGGAGCAGACGATAATGCTTCTGGAGTTGCGGGCTTGCTTGAATTAGCCCGCCACTATTCCAGCAATTCTGTCAGAGAAAACTTTAACATTCTGTTTATAGCTTTCAGCGCAGAAGAATTGGGACTGCTAGGCTCTAAACACTGGACAGAAAACCCTACAGTTCCTCTAGCTCAAATCCACTGGATGTTGAACATGGATATGATTGGAAGATACAACCCAGATAATGGGCTTGCTATTATAGGCTATGGCACTAGCCCTCAATTCACGACCATATTTAAAGACATACGTAGCGATATCAAATTCAACCTCAGTAAAGATGGCAATGGAGGATCCGACCAAACCTCATTTTATAGAAAAAACATTCCTGTCCTATTCTTTCATACTGGTGGCCATCCAGACTATCACAAAACAGGTGATGATGCTGAGAAAATAGACTATACTGCATTAAAGAAAATATTGAAAATTGAAATCGACGCAATAAATAACTCGATGAAACATCCCAAAATGGATTTTACCTGGACCAACTAGAATGATGCGTATACTTATTACTGGATCTAACGGTTTTGTCGCTCAAAAATTTTGCGAATTATATTGTCAAACGACGGAAAACAATCCATTTTTAGGCGTTTCAAAATCCCCTAATAGGAATAAATTCCTCTCTTCCGAATGCTTCGTTCAATGCGATCTCACTGATTTAGAAAAACTAGGCGTCATATTATCTGAATTTCGCCCTACACATATTCTACATACAGCGGCGATCAGCAGTGTGGAAGCCTGTGTAGAAAATCCAGGATTAGCCAAAGCTGTCAATGTAGAATTAACGAAATTCCTCGGTGAGTATGCTACGAATCACAACGTTCACCTTACGTTTTTATCTACCGATTTTGTTTTTGACGGTCGTCGACAGGAGTCTTACAGGGAGACCGATACGACGGCTCCCGTCAATGCGTATGGACAGACTAAAGTCGAAGCCGAACATCATTTGCTTGATTTAAACGGTAATATAGTGATCCTCCGGACTATACTAGTTTATGGCTGTATAGCAGATACTACACGTACTAATCTCGTTCTATGGGCTAAGCAGCAACTAGAAGCAAGAAAATCCATCAAAGTAGTCAATAATCAATGGCGCATGCCAACATGGGTAGACGACTTGGCGCGAGCTTGTTTCCTCAGTATGGAAAAAACTGCCAAAGGTATTTTCCATATATCCGGAGGAGAGCAATTGAGTATCGAATCTGCGGTAAGGCATGTTGCAGACTACTGGCAATTAGACGAGTCTTTAATACAGCCTATAGCTGCTAAAGAAATTGGTCAAGATCGAAACAGACCCCAACGGACAGGATTTATTCTTGACAAAGCCAAGACTATTTTAGGGTTTACCCCTACTCCTTTTATAGTATCTTTGCAAAAAATTGAAGAACAATTAAAACAATACAACAGATAGATGGACGGGAAAAAAGCGAAAGATTCGTATACAGAGATGAATGAGTTGGTACTTCCAAATGACACCAATACATTCGGAAACCTCATGGGAGGAAGGTTACTTTACTGGATGGATATATGTTCAGCGATGGCTGCACAGAAACATTCTAATAGCCCTGTCGTAACGGTTTCTGTGGATAATGTCTCTTTCAAAAGACCTATTAAACTCGGAGAGGTGGTAACCATACAGGCGCAAGTTTCTCGTGCATTCAGTTCATCGATGGAAGTCCGCATGGAGATATTCGCACATAACCTACCCGAGGGTACAAAAGTCAAAAGCAACGAAGCTTATTACACTTTTGTCGCGATAGACGAAAACAATAAACCACGAAAGGTCGCTGACTTAATTCCTGAAAGCGAGGAAGAAATAAACCTCTACGAAGAAGCTTTACAACGCAGGGAACTACGTCTTATACTGGCAGGAAAAATGGCGATGAAAGATACAAAAAGCTTAAAAAAGTTAATAACCTTTGCTAAAAGCCATTGACACAGAAAAAGGTCCAGCTTATCGCTGAACCTTTTTTATACTATAATTACCCATTCCCCAACTCCAAAATCCGGTCAAATTCTTCTTCTTTAAGTGGCATAACAGAAAGACGTCCCTGCTTTACCAAAGCGATATTCTGCAAAAATTCATCTGCTTTTATGGTTTCCAGTGTTACCGGTCTCTTTAAGGTTTCAACTGGTGATAAATCGACCACTACCCATTTGGTATCCTCTGTCGTTGGGTCTTGATAAAACTCATTAACTACCTTGGCCACACCAACTACTTCCTTTCCTTCATTACTGTGATAAAAGAGTACTAAATCTCCCTTTTTCATTGCCTTGAGATTGTTTCGGGCTTGATAATTCCGAACGCCGTCCCAAAAGGTCTCGCCATCCTTATTAAACTGCTCCCAGCTATATTTAAACGGTTCAGATTTTACTAAAAAATAATTCATGTTAACCTTGTTGTTCTAATACCTCCATTTTTTCTGCAAAATGTGCACAATAATCACGAAGATCACCTATTACTTTCTCGGCCATAGGATCTCCTCCTGAGGCTCTCAAAAATGAGTCCCCCATAGTTTGCATAGTTTCGTAAAAAAAGCGTTTCATTTCATCGTAAGGCATATCTTTTGTCCACAAATCAATTCGTAACGAGTTTTTATACTGCGCATCCCATAACGCTAAAAACATAGCCTTTGCAGGAAGTGTGTCTGAAGTCTCACCATCAGTTGAAGACCATTGAATTATTTCTGGAACATTATTTTCGTCAAGCTCGACGTTTAGTTTTATCTCCGCTGTTTTCATCTATTTATTCTCTATTCTATGATAAGTACGAATCTATTCTTTTGTAGTTAGATTCTCTACTGCAATTTTAATATCACCATTAATATACCGACCACCAATATAAAACCGATCTGTAAAAACCAAACTCGTTTTATATCTTTAAATAACAGTCTAAAGCCTAAATCAACCAAAGAAATAACGATAGCTAGTGCCAACAACCAGCCCCAAGACATGATCTGCTCCTGTTCACTTCCCCATTCGGATATCATCCAAACCAAGATGCAGGCTAAAGCGATATTAAGTGGTGTCAGTTTCACCCTAACTGTTCTTAAACTTCTTTCCTTTTTTCTTAAACCCGGAAGATTTTGTCGAAGACTTGCTTGCCGCTTTCTTAGGTTTATAACCTGACCTAGCTGCTTCCTTCTGCTTAATCACAAATTTCTTTTCGTGAAAAGCCCCTTTAAAATCAGGATTATCCTTCTTTTTCTGATTGTCTATTTCCCGTGCAATGGCTTGTTTCTCCTCATACGGGGTCTTCTCGATAAAAACCTCTTCTGGCAGCTCGAACACCGGGATAGATTGACGAATCAACTTTTCTATTTTTGACACATAATATTCTTCCGCTGGATTAGCAAAAGTAATAGCATCTCCCTTGCTAAAAGCCCGGCCTGTACGACCTATACGATGGACATAATCCTCGATTACAATAGGGACATCGAAATTGATTACATGACTTACATTGGACACATCTAGCCCTCTAGCAGCGACATCTGTAGCCACAAGGAATCGTACCTCACCGGCCTTAAACGCATTAATAGAATTTATACGTGTATTCTGTCCTTTATTTGCATGAATTACCCGAACATTATCCTCACCGTATTTGCGCTCTAAGTAACCGAAAACATTATCAGCCACTTCCTTTGTCTTACAGAAGACTATAACACGATGAAAAGCCTCATCATCTTTAAACAAATGTTGCAGCAAGTTAATTTTGGTCTTAAGATTCGGCACGGCATACAACGCTTGGGAAACGGTTATAGCCGGCGTGGCCTGTTCAGTAACCTCAATGACGGTAGGAAAAGCCAGAAAATCACCCGCGATCTTACGTACCAACTCGCTCATCGTAGCAGAGAAAAGTAAATTTTGGCGTTTACGGGGAACAACTTCCAATATACGGTGGATCTTACCGATGAATCCCATGTCCATCATCTTGTCGGCCTCATCCATGACCAATAACTTTAAGGACTTTGTATTTATATGTCCCTCAAGGTAAAGGTCCAGAAAACGTCCTGGTGTTGCTACAATAATATCACAGCCTTTCTCCAATAGTTCCTTTTGTGTCTTAGGTCCAAGTCCACCATAAAGAAGTACGGTACGCAAATCTAAATTGATGGAAAGAAGACGGATGTGCTCTTCGATCTGGATAGCAAGTTCTCTCGTCGGACTAAGTATTAGCGCTCGAGGATCGGTACCCTGAGCATACTTCAGATTCATCAACATAGGCAATACAAAAGCAGCTGTTTTTCCTGTTCCTGTCTGCGCTATCCCCATCACATCTTGTCCTGCCAGAATAGGCGTTATGGCTTTCTGCTGAATCTCGGTAGGTTTATCATAACCAGCATCCGTGATTGCATTTAGTATTTGCTTATTGAGTTTAAAATCTTCGAACGATACCTGCATCTTACAAAGATAGGGAAAATAGTAGTGAGTATTAAGTAATGCGTATTGTGAATTTGCGTATATCACATACAAAAATTTTGTTTTACCAGCGATTTACAGCAATTTTGTTTTAGAAAAAATGAATAGAATGAAGAAAATAGTATCATTATTAATCCTCTGCGTAGTCAGTTTGACTACGATGGCAGATGAGGGCATGTGGTTCCTCATGCATTTAAAGCGTCTCAACGAGGCAGATATGCAAAAAAAGGGTCTTAAACTGACCGCCGAAGAAATCTACAGCATTAATAACTCCAGTCTTAAAGATGCAATCGTCCAATTTGGTGGCGGCTGTACTGCAGAGATTGTATCCGGTTCTGGACTTGTGCTGACCAACCATCACTGTGGCTATGGCGCGATAGCGGAGTTATCTTCACCTGAACATGACTACCTAACGAATGGTTTTTGGGCAAAAAACTATAGCGAGGAGCTAAAACCAAAATCTCTATCCGTACGCTTCTTTGTACGTATGGACGATGTTTCAAAGCGCATTTTGGGTTTAGTTAATGATAACATGTCCGAGAAAGAAAGACAAAAAATCATTAATCAAGAGATTGCAAAAATTGAAAAAGAAAATAGTGACAATGGGAAATACGTTGTTTCTGTTAAGTCTTTCTACAATGGCAATGAGTACTACTACTTCGTGTATCAAGATTATGAGGACGTACGTCTGGTAGGTACACCTCCAAACAGCATTGGCAAATTTGGTGGCGATACAGACAACTGGGAATGGCCACGTCATACCGGGGATTTCTCTCTTTTCCGCGTTTATGCAGACAAAAACGGAAACCCAGCGCCATACGCTAAAGAAAATATCCCATTAAAACCTAAATACCACCTACCTGTTAGCTTAAAGGGAATAAAAGAAGGTGATTTCTCCATGATTTTAGGTTATCCAGGACGTACAAACCGTTGGATGCCTGCTGCTGGAATCGACCAAAACGTAAAGTATGCCTATCCAGCTTGGGTAGAAGCTTCTAAAACGGGTATGGATGCCATGAAAAAACACATGGACAAAGATCAAGCAGTAAATATCAACTATGCTTCACAATACTCGGGTGTGGCAAACTACTGGAAAAACCGTCAAGGTATGATTGATGCCCTATCCAAACACCGGACAGCAGCAGCCAAACGTAAATTGGAAAACAACTTTCAAAAATGGGCCAGTAAAAAAGAAAATAAAGCAAAATATGGGGACGTAATAAAAACAATTAATGATTATTACGCTGCTACTAATGAAAAATCCCGTCACGATAATTACCTGATCGGAATGATCCGTTCTTCTACATTTGCAGCTCTTCCTTTTAGTCTAGGTGGCGCCTTGAGTCAATATGCAGAAGCAAATGAAGCAGCTCGCGCAAACATGCGACCAAGATTTGAAGCCGGGATACAGGAGAGCTACGAAAAAGCTTATATTCCTCTTGAAATCGATGTACTTGCAGACGAATTAAACCTGTATAGTGCCAAAGGAGGACAGATAGCGCCCTATATTGCTGAACTTGCCAAACAAAATAACGGTAATTTTAACAGTGTAGTAAAGTCTGCTTTTGAAAACAGCATATTTGGATCTAGAGAAAAATTGGAAGCCTATCTAGCAAATCCAACTGCAGGGACAGTGGCTCAAGATCCATTGTATAAAATATCAGCGGCTTTAATGACAAAATATCGTGAGCGTACACCAGAACAGGAATTGCGTGAAGACAATTTTCAGACAGCATTCCGCAAATATATTGCTGGATTCTTGGAGATGAACCCCAAAGGCAAGTACTACCCTGACGCAAACAGCACATTACGTCTTACCTACGGTACGGTTAGAGCATTACCTGCAGACCCAAGAAACGATGCTAAAGTAAATAATTACACCACATTGAAAGGGACTATCGCAAAGTATAAACCTAATGACGAGGAATTTGATCTTCCGAAACGACTTATTGAATTGTACGAACAAAAAGACTATGGTCGCTACGCAGACAAAGATGGTCACATGCCTGTTAACTTCTTAAGTGATCAAGATATAACGGGAGGAAACTCCGGCTCTCCAGTATTAAATGCGAAAGGTGAATTAATTGGCTTGGCTTTTGATGGAAATATAGAAGCTATGGCGGGTGATGTCATCTTTGATCCGAAATTACAACGCACAATTTCAGTAGATATCAGATATGTTCTATTTGTCATTGACAAATTTGCTGGGGCTAAAAACATCATAGATGAACTGACTATTGTAGAATAATAGCTATTAAATTGCTTTTTTCAACAAAAAAATAGGATTTAATTACTTTTGTATTTGTTGTTTTTGTATATTTATTACATCTTAGTGCAAATATTTAGAAACTAAATTATATTAATTAAAATGGAAAACTACACTAAATTAAAAGAACTGGTTGCTTCAATCGAAGCTGATGCTGAAAAATTTTTCAACAATGGTAATTCTGCTGCAGGTACTCGCGTACGTAAGGGATTACAAGACATCAAGACTTTAGCTCAAGACATCCGTAACGAAGTAACAGCTAAGAAAAACGTTGATAAAAAATAATCGTTAAAGGTTATAAAATAAAAAAACCGTTTTGGATATCCAAAACGGTTTTTTTGTGACATCTTGCTCGCTTACATCAGTGCCAGTTTTACCACATACTCAATAGTCGCCTTATTTAAGAAGTTACTAAATGTTTCTGTCATCATCGCCGCGATTTCTGACCTTGTCATACGTTTAGTCTTGGTATTTTCAAATACCTTCTTATCCAAAACCACATTATCCATAATATCCACCTTGGTTGCAAAATAAGAAACGTGCTGACTCGGTACTACCAATCCTAAGATTAGCCCAGGTAAACCATTAATGGATTCCGGTCCTCCATCGATAGGTATTTCATTACTATAATAGCCTATCACGTAAGTTGAATCTGACGTTATGCCATTTGCTCTTCGACAATTGTAGCCTGCAATTTCGCGATATTCATCCGTAATACGCCAATTAATTTTTTTAACGGTATCCTGAATAATTATTTTTTGTCCAATGATGTCGTTAAATCGATTGTACTCCTTCGTCTTTAAATCAGACAATGTAACCGCATCGAAATCTAAAGCTAACATCATAATAATCTGTTTCGTCTTTACATCTATTTCTTGCTTCACCGGCTCAAACACAACTTCATTCCCTTTAAATTTAAGCGTTTTCTTCAACACCATATTTTCAGGTATAGTAGGCAACATGGATTCAAATTGAGTTTTAGACCGTTCATCCGCTTTCTCTATATATTGCTTACGCATGATATTCTTGATATACATAGTCTTGTCATAGCTTACTACCCCTGATTTTCCAAACATCGCAAACTGTGCGTTAGCTTTATATCCCAATATCGATAGCCCAACTAACATTATTATTATATTCTTCATACTAACCATTACTTTACAAACATTTTAGTGAAATCCCATGATACCTTCAACATATAATAACGTCGGATGGTATCATATCTGCGCTGTGTAAACACCGAATTAGACTGCGATCTGGAGTACCCTATATTTTTATTAAACACATCATTGACTGTAAAATCCAACATTAAAGACTCATTCTTCAGGAATTTTTTGCTAATACCTGGATGAACAAGGAACCGCTCTAATTTTTGATCAAATGCTGCTGTTGGCGCCTCATACGAATAATCATAGTTCGTATATATTTTAAACGAACTCGAAAAGAAATACTCTAATCCACCCGACACCCCCATCACAAAACCATTATTATCCTGATCAGGACTTAAATTGGATTTCATCTGTCTATATTGAGGACTCAACTTCGTCTGAAAATTCAAACCTGTTTTCGTCTCCCTCTTTATTTCGTAGCTGAACGTATAACTCTGAGATTTGATAAGGTTGGCCTCGCTGTTAAAGAAGTTATTGTTCTCCCCCACATTAAAAACTATGCTGAGAGAATTGTCCAATACCAGTGCCTTGTTTAACCTGAAATGATAACCTCCATACATCGCTGCATTAAAATCCTTCTTCCCATTCATATTATTCCAGCGATAATAATTAATCAAGTTGCCGAGGCTATCTTTTATCGTCGTAATATTCTGTGAAATAGGATCTTTCGTAAGCGCAATCGTACCACCTATGTACTTAAACTGATTGGACAATAAATTGAAACTGTGGTAAAAGCCCTCCAGCGTATTTATAAATGAAGGATTCAAATTCTCATTTCCCTCATACTGATTCAATGGATCAGAATTATTCATTATCGGTTGAATTTGGTTCAACGATGGTAATTGATTACTTCCAGAGTAGGTCAACCGCAATGCCTTAGCCATTGAAAAGTTATAAGTCATTGTCAGTCTAGGATTATAGGTAAAGAAGTCTCTTTTCAACGATTTACCGTTATAGTTATTGATTTGGTTTAGACGATCATCATTGAATGTATTCGTCAGATTAGCTTTTAGCTTTTCGCTATTATAGCCCAGCGCGACATCGTAATTATTGCTCAACCTATTGAAATCATAACTACTACTATACTTTTCATCTAGAATATTGTACCCTCCAGCAGCATCTTTATTCCGAGATTCCAGCAAAGAACTATTGGTTACATTCACGATTTGATAACCTAATGACAGGTTCAAGAGCTTTGAGAGAGGTTCTGTATAGGTCACCTGCCCTTGCCATTTATTCACATCTTGCTGGGTGTTTTTAGACTGGTCTGTTTGAAATTCAGCCCCTGTAGTTTTTGTACTCAGTGTTGAACGTAGCGTACCCGTCCCTTCGGTCTCACTTTTACTTCCGACTGCATTAAAAGATAATGATCGTCCTTTCTTCAGGAATCTCTTTGTATACAACACATCAAAGTCATAATTATTAACATTATTGTCTACATATTCATTACTGTTATTAGCGGTTACGCCATCTGTGAAATTCTTCGATTCTGTAATTGTATTACTCCACAGCTTCTTCTTGGTTGCCGAAGCTTTGATTAAGACTTCATTTAAAGAATCTATTTTTGCATTCAATCTCAAATTGATGCGATGTTGATCATTATCCGTATCGACGGTCCTCTTTGTTTTACTATTCACAACACCAGACATCATCGTCTCTTCTGTACCATCCGAAGAGATCTTTCCGTATTTATAATTTAAGTTTATTTGATACTTATCCTTCTTCCACCTATCGGTAAAGTTAACACCTGTGTTAATCGCTCTCGGTATCCCCACGACACCCTTACCTGAAAAAGGATCATTCACGACCATAGTTCCGCCATCAAAAGAAGCGTCCACCTCTATCCCATATTTCTGCGCATCATCCCAGTTCATACTAGTAGTCCCATTATTTCCAAATAGTCCGTATGCAGATATCTTTTGCGAGCCCTTAAATTTATTGATCATCAGCTGTCCCATATAATATTTGTCTGTCCCCCCGCCTGCTAATGCCTTGCCAAAAATCCCATTTTTAGCATCGTCTTTAAGTTGTACGTTAATGGTCTGCTCACGTACACCGTCATCTACACCTGTTCGTTCGGCCTGATCCGATTTCTTCTCGTAGACCTGTACCTTATCAACCATGTCCGAACGTAAATTGCGTGTCACTAAAGTAGGGTCATTCCCAAAGAACTCTTCGCCATCCACCAATACTTTCTTCACAGTCTTACCTTGTGCAGTAATCTTACCAGACGCATCAACCGTGATCCCTGGCAGCGCCTTTAGCAGATCTTCAACTTTAGCATTTTTTTCCATCTTAAACTGTGATGCATCGTACTCGGTCGTATCACCTTTGATGGTAATCGCCGCTCTTCTCTTGACAACAACCTCTTCAATAAGATGCGCAACACTGGTTAATCCCAAGTCCCCTAAGTCAGAAACCGCAGTTCCACCTTTTAACTCTTCATAAAAATCGGCGTACTTTGGATAGGATATCACGATGAAATAATCGCCGGATAACGGCTTCTTTAATTGAAATTGCCCCGTCACATCCGCCCGGTCGTACGCAATTAATGCTGAATCTTGCGCTTGTAAAAGCATTATCGTAGCATTTTCAAGCTTTGATTTGTCTGTGGCATCAACCACCCTACCCGTGATCAAACTTTGGGAGTAACCTTCCATATACCCCGCAAATAGTAACATAAAAAACAAAAATATACCTCTCATAAAAGGATCGAATAATAATATATGTTAAATCTTCTTCCGTATTAGTTGCTCGACTCATGAGAACGTTACAGATTATTCAAAAAAAAGTTCTTTAAGCATACATATCCCCACAATCCAAAGACTGATTCAAAAAATCAGAAATACCGTTTCAAAATACTTACCTTTGTGTTAAATCATTTTTTGACATGCAAAACATCAAAGATTATGTAGAAGCTAATAAAGAGCGCTTCTTAAACGAACTATTTGAACTATTGCGCTTCCCTTCTGTAAGTGCTGACCCTCAGTACAAAGAGGGCGTATTGAATACCGCTGAATTCGTAGCTAAAAAACTTCAAGATGCAGGTGCTGACAATGTAGAAATCTGTCCTACGGCGGGATATCCTATCGTATATGGTGAAAAAATATTTGACCCTTCATTACCTACAGTATTGGTTTATGGTCACTATGATGTACAGCCGGCCGATCCGTTAGAATTATGGGATACTCCTCCATTTGAACCAACTGTGCGTGACGGAAAAATATACGCCCGTGGAGCTGCTGATGACAAAGGCCAATTCTATATGCACGTAAAGGCATTTGAATACATGATGGAAAACAATCAATTGGCTTGTAACATCAAGTTTATGATTGAGGGAGAAGAAGAAGTGGGGTCTGCAAATCTAGGTATATTCGTTGCTGCAAATAAGGAACGTTTGAAAGCAGACGTAATCGTTATCTCCGACACATCGATGATCAGCTTAGAAAATCCGTCTATCGAGACCGGTCTTCGTGGTCTTTCTTATGTAGAAGTAGAAGTCACTGGACCAAATCGTGATTTGCACTCTGGTGTATATGGTGGGGCAGTAGGCAATCCGGCTACTATTTTATCTAAAATGATTGCTTCATTACATGACGAAAACAATCATATCGCTATCCCAGGATTTTATGACGATGTCGTTGAACTGACAACTGAAGAAAGAAAAGCTTTAAATGAAGCACCTTTTGATATTGAGGAGTATAAAACAGACCTAGGTGTAGACGAACTTTGGGGCGAAAAAGGCTTTACAGCGATCGAACACACAGGAATTCGTCCGACTCTTGAAGTGAATGGTATTTGGGGCGGCTATATCGGTGAAGGGGCAAAAACGGTTTTACCATCGAAAGCTTATGCAAAAATCTCTATGCGTTTGGTACCAAACCAAAATTCAGAACGGATCACCAAATTATTCAAAGACCACTTTGAAAGAATAGCACCAAAATCGGTCAAAGTAGAAGTAAAACCGCATCACGGCGGCGAACCTGTGGTCACTCCTACAGATAGCATCGCTTACAAGGCTGCTGAAAAAGCTTTGGAAGACACATTCAACAAGAAACCAATCCCTACAAGAGGCGGTGGTTCTATTCCAATTGTTGCTTTGTTTGAAAAAGAATTAGGAATCAAAACAGTATTGCTCGGATTCGGATTAGACAGTGACAACTTGCATTCGCCTAACGAGAAATATGGCATTGAGAACTACTTAAAAGGTATCGAAACTATCCCTTTGTTTCACAAATATTATGCTGAATTAAGTAAGTAATTTACTATAAAACGAATAAAAGGGTTATTTTTAAAAAAATAACCCTTTTTCTATGGATTTTGATTTTCGACTTAAGGTATTCCACACTGCAGCGCAACAGCTCAACTTTACTAAAACAGCTGCTGTTCTTTATATTTCCCAGCCAGCAGTAAGCAAGAATATCCTTGAGTTGGAAAAAAAACTTGGTGTTTCGCTTTTTGAAAGAAAAGGCAACAACTTAATCCTCACTAAATCAGGAGAAATTCTATTTCGGTATGCCGGTCAAATCATCCAACTTTACAACAAGGCAGACCAAGAAATTTTTGATCTACAATCCAATATGAAGGGCCACCTGATCCTAGGTGCAAGCACGACCATCTCTCAATATATCATTCCCTCCTTATTAGCCAAGTTTTTGAATGAACATCCCAACAGTCACATCGAAGTATCACAATACAACAGCCGTGCGATAGAAGAACTATTGATTGAACAGAAAATCGACCTGGGCATCACTGAAGGAGCAACAGACAACAGGGCCTTAAAATATATTCCCTTTATGAAAGACGAACTTGTTTTAGTCACGAATAGTCGAAACCCTATGTTAAAACAACTAAAAAAACCTGAGGTACTGGATTTATACAAAATTTCCTTAGTCGTTCGCGAACTTGGTTCAGGTACACGTTCGATTATCGAAAACAAAGTTCGGTGTCTTGGGATTGATTTTTCAAAATTAAACATCGAGATGGTTTTGGCTTCAACAGAGAGTATAAAGCGTTATATCCAAGAACGTGACTGTTTCGCCTTTCTTTCCATCCACTCTGTACAAAAAGAAATATTGGAAGATCGACTTACAATCGTAGACATACCTGATTTACAGATCGAACGTTATTTCCATTTTACGCATATATATGGAGGCTTAACTGGCGTACCCAACCAATTTTTACAATTCTGTATGAGATAATTAACATTTGCAAATAACTTTTGGTTATACCTTATAATATTTCCTTTCTTTTTGAAGATTTAAAAATAAGGTTTCTTTGCTAAAACATTTTATTATGATAAAATCATGGAGTATAAGAAACTAACCAATTATGTAAAGGCTCTTGGAGGGGTATCATTATTACTTTTAATCCTATGTGTCTGTGTATTCTTATTTGCTTATAAACGACAGCCTAAGGCTTTAAGCACAACAAAAACAGATAGTGTTATTACACATGTGGCAAATTATGTCCCAATAACTTTCAAGGAGGATACTGAAGGAAAACTAGCCCGTTATGGCGAAAAGTTAATTAAAAATACATACGATTATTTTTATGAAGATGGAAAAAAAATAGGGAACAACTTAGCCTGCAGTAATTGCCACCTAAACAGCGGCACCAAAGCATTTGCGGCTCCCTATGTAGGTCTTCACCAAGTCTTTCCTACCTATATCGGTCGAGAAGACAAAATAGAATCGCTTGAAGAACGTATCAACGGCTGCTTTGAGCGCAGTATGAATGGTCGAGCTATCCCTGAGAATAGCAAAGAAATGCGTGCTATTATTACATACATTAAGCAGATAAGCAGTCATATCATAAGTGACAAACGCCTAGAGGGCCAAGGCTTTGTGAAGATAGAAATTCCTGATCGAGCCGCAGATCTCAAACAGGGGCAGCTCATCTATAGCAACAAATGCCTAAGCTGTCACGGTCAACAAGGACAGGGACAGAAAAATCAAGATGCCGGAGGTTACCTCTACCCTCCTTTGTGGGGACCCGACAGCTATAATGATGGGGCCGGAATGGCACGTATTCTTACAGCAGCACGCTTTATTAAAGCAAATATGCCTCTTGGAGCCACCTATGATCAGCCTGTATTGAGTGATGCAGAGGCTTTTGATGTAGCAGCCTATATCAATTCGTTTGATCGTCCTCAAAAAGCCCACAAAGAAAACGACTATCCTAACCTCGCTAAAAAGCCGAAAGACTGTGCGTATCCACCTTATCCGGACAAAATTAGTGCACTACAGCATAAATATGGACCTTTTAATTTTTAATTTAACATGAAAAACATCATCATCACTTGTTTGTTTCTATTTGCTGTTGCATTGCAGACACAAACATTCGCTCAGGAAAATCATCTTTTGACCAAAAACAAAAGCTTTCAAGGCGCTATCGCCAAAAAGAAGAGTTACAAAGCAATTTATCAACTGGACAGCGACGACCCTAAAATTATTGCTAAAGCACTTAGAAATATCAATAATGCACTAAAGGATCCTCGTCTTCAAGGCAGGCTAGAGATCGAACTAATCGCTTTCTCTGGAGGAACAGAGGCTTTTAAAAAATCAAACAGTCAATACGAAGCAGCGCTAAAGGATCTGATCGAAAAGGGGGTACATGTAGTCCAATGTCTTAATACCTTAGAAGAGCGCAAGATCGCTAAAAGTGAACTCTATGATTTTCTAGCGTTTGTACCGAGCGGTAATGGCGAATTAATTCTACGTGCCAGTGAAGGATGGATCATTATAAAACCATAAATTAAGTTCCGATGAAGTATAAAAATCTATCAATATTTCTATTATTAGCCGTCGCTACAGTAGCAAAGGCACAAGACCACCATTTTGACCCGCCATGGAATACGCCTCCTTCTTCTGCAGTTAATTTTACGGTGCCTGGAATAAACAACGTGCCCGACTTATATGGAGACATCGTAGATCCACAGCTGACAATTTTCTTCGCCGGGAACCAGTTTATGGTTGTAGATGACCTTTTGGCAGCATTCAAAAAGGATTATCCACAATACGAAAGAATATTCGTAGAAACACTTCCCCCTGGAATATTAGCTAAGCAAATCCAAGGAGGTTCTTTGACATTGGGTAACCTTCGAATTACGCATATACCGGATGTATACACAGCAGGCAAAAGAACCATTGAAGACATGAAAGATTACTTCAGCCGTACGCAGATTTATTGCTACAACAATATCTGTCTTATGGTTCCTAAAAATAACCCTGCAAAAATCACCTCTCTCAATGACCTAGCACAGGACCATGTACGTATCGCAATGCCAAATCCATTATGGGAAGGGATCGGAGAACAAATACAGGCCTCTTATAAAAAAGCTGGCGGAGATGAATTGGTCAATAAAATCATGAAAGACAAAGTAACTACAGGCAAAACCTACTTGACTCGGATACATCACCGAGAGAGTCCAATGCGCGTTTTATATGGTGATGCCGATGTCGCTCCGGTATGGAGATCCGAAGTTGTATATCAAAAAATGATCAGCCACCCCATTGATGTTGTGGAAATTCCTGAAGCCCTCAATTCTACAGCGACCTATATGGCGGCTCAATTAAAAAAGGCTCCTCATCCAAAAGCCGCGGAGGATTTCATGAACTTTATGGCAACAGATACCGCAAAACAAATTTATCTGAAATACGGTTTCAGTATAAAATAAAACTTTCATAGATGTATAATTTGTTTTTATCTGTCATCAGCAAGCTAACAGACTCATGATTGCTTATCTAGTTCTGCTACATAGATATTTATAAAAAAGGATACCTAGGTATCCTTTTTTCTTTTTAATTTCGATTTTCATTAATGTGAATCGTATGCTGATAATCCTAAAAAAGCTTCATAGAATATGGTATCTACTATGTGTTTTATTCTTTTTTATCTTACTATTCCCTCTTTTATACATATTAACTAGAAATCCTGACAGGTACTATTCAACTATTGCAAGCTTAAGACGCATAATATCGGTTCTCGGCACAACATTTTCCGGTATATTTTTCAAAATTGAATATGAGTCGTGTATAGATTGGTCCAAGCCTTATGTTATCTGCCCGAATCATACTTCTATCCTAGATATTACAGGGATAACATTTATGTGTCCCCAATCATTTTCCTTTATGGGAAAAATTGAATTGCTGCGTAATCCGGTCACTCGCATTTTTTTCAGAAGTATAGATATCGTGGTGGATAGAAAAAGTAAAATATCAGCTTACAAAGCTTTCAAAAAAGCAGACTATTTGATAAAAACAGGCAAATCAATCGTCATATTTCCAGAAGGGAAAATTGACGATGAATATCCGCCCCGCCTTCACGAGTTTAAGTCCGGATCGTTCAAACTAGCCGTAGATAATCAGGTACAAATCTTACCGGTAGTCATCCAAGATGCTTGGCAAACCCTATGGGATAATGGGGAGAAGTTTGGCTCCAAACCTGGAATTATACATATTCAGGTGCTCGCACCAATCGACACCAAGAATATAACATCCGTGCAAGCGGATGAAATCCAGTCGCTCGTTTACGACAAGATGAGTACCCATTGGAATAAATTCAATAGCTTTATAGATGTAAAAAAAACACCGACAAATAAAAACATATAATTGATATTAAGCAAGATAACAAACAAAAAATCATTTAACGCATAATTAACTTGCTTATTTAAAATATTATACTATTTTTGCGGAAAAAGGTAGAACTTAAATTGTAATACTATGTATTGGACCCTAGAATTAGCATCACACTTAGAAGATGCACCATGGCCTGCGACTAAAGATGAATTAATTGATTACGCAATTCGTTCTGGAGCTCCAGTAGAAGTAATCGAGAACCTTCAAGCTTTGGAAGATGACGGCGAACCCTACGAAAACATTGAAGAAATCTGGCCGGATTATCCAACAAAAGATGACTTCTTTTTCAATGAAGACGAATATTAATCCATTATAAAAATCGCACTTTCAGAAGTGCGATTTTTATTTATGTACGTTTTCATATGTGTATAATTATTTATTTATGTTTGCTTTCATTGGTATTCATGAATGCTTCGCATTTTGTTTTTTAACAGCCATATGGAATACTCATGGGTGTTTGTGCTTCGCTAAACATGAGTATTTCTTTTGATTAATCCTTATTCAATTACTTTCGTCAAACAATAAAAACTTCATTTATGAGAGTAGTATTCACTTTTTTACTAATTTTATTTACATCAAATCTGTGGGCACAGAAAGTGCAAGCTACAGATCATCCGAAAAATATAGGTACTATTCAGTCTTTTATCAAGGATCTAGCGGATGAGAATAAGGCAGTAGACATTGTGCTAAGTAAATATCTCATTATAGAAAACCCATCTGATGAAATTTACGATTATCTTGAGGTGTCCTTAGAGGAAGTTCGTATTAACTTATTATCCAAAGACTTAAAGGAAATTAACTATATTCCTTACAGTCAAATGCCAACAAAGGATATCAAGGATATTGATCCCGAAGACCTAAATACAGAGCAAATGTACTTCCTAAACTACAGAAAACGACAGATGTTGGCCGTGTATATAGAGAATGGGAAGATCGCTTCTTTTACTTTAGTTTCAAAAGGAAATAACAAAGCGCATTTTGTTCTTTATTAAAAAATCAAAAAAAACTTGACATTTTTAAAAACTTATTTGATATTTGTTAGTAACAATTAAGAAATGAACAATTTTGTAATCAATAATGCCTGGTGGTGGCACAACAGATAATGTTGTGGCAGATGTCTATCGCTTAAAATTGATACAATCAAAAAATAGTGGGGCTTGCCATATCGGCGAGCCCCTTTTTTATTTATAAAATTTTGGCCAATTAGTCCTTTGTATTATTAACTTTTTACTTTAACAGATGAAAGAGATATTAAGACACCTATTCGAATATAAAACCTTCAGTCGTAAGGAAGCTTACGATATTTTAACGCATATTACTACTGGCAAGTATGATACGCATCAGATTGCGGCATTCATGACCACCTATGGTATGCGCAGCATTCGTGTGGAGGAACTAGCCGGTTTTCGCGATGCGATGTACGACCTCTGTCTAAAGGTAGACTTTACGGACTATGACCTCATCGACATGTGTGGTACCGGTGGTGATGGTAAAAACACCTTCAACATATCGACCTTAGCCTCATTTGTTGTTGCTGGCGCAGGATATCACGTTGCCAAACATGGTAATGTAGGAGTCTCTTCAGGGTGCGGTTCATCAAACGTAATGGAGTACTTGGGTTATCAATTCACCAATGACAAGGATACGCTCCAGCGTCAACTCGACAATGCATACATTTGTTTTCTCCATGCTCCGCTGTTCCACCCAGCGATGAAAACTGTAGCGCCTATTCGTAAAGCACTTGGTGTCAAAACTTTTTTCAATATGCTTGGCCCCCTTACAAACCCTGCTAATCCAAAATATCAATCCGTAGGTGTATTTAGTCTTGAATTAGCTCGTTTGTATACCTATTTATACCAAAGTTCGGATAAACAATATAGTATTATCCATGCTTTGGATGGCTACGACGAGATATCTCTAACCGGTGACTTTAAGCTAATAAATAATAAAGGAGAGAGTCGCTATACAGTAGAAGAGTTGGGATTTACCCCTGTATTAGCCACAGCTATAACAGGAGGGGAAAGTATTCAAGAAGCTGCCGGGATTTTCAACACAATCATCCACGGAGAGGGTAACAACGAACAGAACAGTGTGGTGTTAACAAATGCTGCTTTTGCCATAAAAACCTTCCATCCAGAGAAGAGCTTTGCAGATTGCTATTACGAAGCAGAAAGCTCTCTATTGGGGTTAAAGGCATTGAATAGCCTGAAGAAGTTAGTAGGAAGTTAAGAGGTGAATAAGTTATCTAGTGAACGAGTTAAGAAGCTAACTAGGTACTGGATAACAGGATAGGACGTGAACGAGTAAACCAGGCACTAGATAACAGGTTAACAAGATAACAAACATGAACAACGTTAAAATAAAAGTTTGCGGAATGCGGGATCTGGATAATATACAGCAGCTCGTCCGTCTGCCTATAGACTATATCGGTTTTATCTTTTACGCAAAATCACCGCGATTTGTTCAGGATGGTATCCGGAAGGCTATTCCAGAAAATATAAAAAAAGTAGGAGTATTTGTCAATGATACATACCCTGTGATAATAGATAAGGTCGACACATATGGCATTACCTGTATACAGCTGCATGGTAACGAGACAGCTGAACTCTGTGCGTCTTTAAAACAAGCCGGACTAGAGATTATCAAGGCCTTCGGGATCGACGATGCATTCGACTGGTCTGTTTTAGAAAGATACCTTGACCATGTGGATTTTTTTCTATTCGATACCAAGAGCACCCAACATGGAGGTACGGGGCAGACTTTTAGCTGGCAGCAGTTAATGAATTATCCTTATTCCAAGCCTTACTTTTTGAGTGGAGGTCTGGGATTGGACAATCTAGAACAAGCAATAACAATAGAAGACGACAGGCTGTATGCGTTAGATTTAAACTCTAAATTTGAATTGGAGCCTGGTTTAAAAGACATAAAAACAGTAACACAAGCATTATCAATTATACATCATGAGCAAATATCAGGTAGACAATAGGGGATATTACGGACCATTTGGCGGAGCATATATTCCGGAGATGCTGTATCCAAATGTAGAGGAACTGGAGCAGCAATATTTACAGATTATGAACGACCCTTCATTTAAAGCTGAATTTGAGCAGCTGTTAAAAGATTATGTGGGCCGGCCCTCTCCGCTTTACCACGCCAAACGATTATCAGACCGTTATGGTACAACAATCTTTTTAAAAAGAGAAGATCTAAATCACACGGGAGCGCACAAAATAAACAATACCATCGGTCAGATCTTATTGGCACAACGACTGGGCAAAAAAAGAATTATCGCAGAAACAGGCGCTGGACAACATGGAGTAGCAACAGCGACGGTATGTGCATTAAAAGGGCTAGAGTGTGTGGTTTATATGGGAGCAATAGATATTGAACGCCAAGCCCCCAACGTAGCACGGATGAAAATGATGGGAGCTATGGTGGTGGCTGCTACCTCTGGCAGCCAAACGCTTAAAGACGCGACGAATGAGGCATTGCGAGACTGGATAAATAATCCCGTAGATACACATTATATTATCGGTTCTGTAGTTGGTCCGCACCCTTATCCTGATATGGTGGCACGTTTTCAGTCAATTATATCCGCCGAGACAAGAAAACAGCTCTTGGAAAAAACAGGACAAGAAACCCCTGATATCGTAATGGCATGCGTGGGAGGCGGTTCTAATGCGGCTGGTATGTTTTATAATTTTGTGGATGAAGAGGCTGTTCGTCTTATCGCGGTAGAAGCAGCCGGTCATGGTGTCAATTCGGGCGAGACAGCTGCCACCACAGCTCTAGGAAAAGAAGGTGTACTCCACGGGAGTCGCTCTATCCTGATGCAAACTGCAGACGGACAGGTGGTAGAACCTTATTCCATCTCGGCAGGGCTTGACTATCCGGGCATTGGTCCTCAACATGCTTGGTTGTTTAAGTCAGGTCGCGGCGAATATGTCTCCATCACCGATGACGAGGCTATGCAAGCAGGTTTACGTTTAACCCAACTAGAAGGAATTATACCTGCGATTGAAAGCTCGCATGCCCTAGCCTATCTTGAAAAGATGACATTCAAGGGGGATGAAACGGTCGTCATCTGTCTATCAGGCCGAGGAGATAAAGATTTAGACAACTATATGAAGTATTTTAATTTGTAGTATTAGTTATCCTGTGAACAAATTATCGAGTTAACAAGTTACGAAGACTCCTCGATAACAAGATCACAAGATAACATGTTAACAAACTATAACAACATGCAACTCAACAAACACGCAAACGGACTATTATCTATATATTTTACGGCTGGTTATCCCACATTAGATAGTACAGTACAGATCGCCAAAGCACTCGAAGAGGCTGGAGTCGATTTTCTAGAGATAGGCTTTCCCTACTCCGACCCTGTCGCCGATGGTCCTACCATACAACATAGTTCAGAAGAGGCCTTAAAAAATGGCATGAATTTACATGTACTCTTCGACCAGCTAAAAGATCTACGCAAACACGTATCCATCCCCGTTTTTCTCATGGGCTACGTCAACCCTGTGATTCAATTTGGGGTAGAGAATTTCTGCAGAGCATGTAAAGAAGTGGGCGTCAATGGGACGATCATACCGGACCTTCCTATGTATGAATATGAGGAACTGTACAAAAGTACATTTGAAGAAAATGGTATCAGTAACATCTTTTTAGTGACTCCACAGACTTCGGAACAACGCATCCGTAAAATAGACAAATTGTCCAGTAGCTTCATCTATCTCTTGTCCTCCAACTCGACAACCGGTAAAAACCTTGAAGTAAAAGATCAAGCCGAGAGCTACTTCAAACGCATCAAGGATATGGATCTGGACAATCCCTTTATCATCGGTTTCGGGATTTCTAATCAGGAGACCTTCAGAAAAGCTACCACCTACGCCAATGGCGCAATAGTAGGTACCGCTTTTGTCAAATTGTTAGCTGATAAAGATTATTTGAAAAAAATCCCTGAATTTATACAGAGCCTACGTTGATAAAAGTCAGAAGCATTAACATTTTGCGCTTTTGTTAACAATTAGCCAATAATATAGCGTATTTTTGCACTAGAATAAAAAGAAAAAATTTCCTTAAAAAAAATGGAACACACACGAATTAAAGAATTATTACAATCGGAAGATTTTGGAAAAGAAGTTATTGTCAAAGGCTGGGTTAGAACATTTCGTAACAACCAATTTATAGCCATTAACGACGGTTCATCCATAAATAATATCCAAGCCGTAGTTGATTTCGAAAACACAGCAGATGAGATTCTCAAGAAAATCAATACTGGTGCTGCTGTTCGTGTGAAAGGTAATCTTATTGAATCTCAAGGAAAGGGACAACGTGTAGAAGTTAAAGCGACAGAAGTTTCGGTAATCGGAGAATCTGATCCGGAGAAGTATCCGTTACAACCTAAAAAGCATAGTTTAGAGTTTCTTCGCGAAATCGCACATTTACGTGTACGTACAGGTACATTCAACGCAATCTTCAAAGTTCGTAATGCGCTATCTTTCGCGGTCCATAAGTTCTTTCAAGAACGCGATTTTGTATACTTCCACTCCCCTATTATTACGGGATCGGATGCAGAAGGAGCCGGTGAGATGTTTAGAGTGACTACCTTAGATCCTACCAACCCTCCGTTGACGGAAGATGGCAAGGTCGATTTCAAAGAGGACTTTTTTGGTAAAGCTACAAACCTAACTGTATCCGGTCAGTTGGAAGGAGAGCTTGCAGCTTTAGCATTTGGAAATATCTATACTTTCGGACCGACTTTCCGTGCAGAGAACTCCAATACAACCCGGCATTTAGCCGAGTTTTGGATGATTGAGCCTGAAATGGCTTTCTATGAATTGGAAGACAATATGGACCTCGCTGAGGATCTATTGAAATATGTAATCAAACATGCGTTAGAACAATGTCCTGACGAGATCGAATTTTTAAAGAACAGATTGTTGGAAGAGGAGAAGTCCAAACCACAAGCAGAACGTTCTGAATTAAATCTTGTTGAAAAGTTAAATTTCGTCTTGGAAAATAAATTTGAACGTCTAACTTATACAGAAGCCGTAGAAATATTGCAGCGCAGCAAACCCAACCAAAAGAAACAGTTTAAGTATCTTATTGAAGGTTGGGGAGCTGATCTTCAATCGGAACACGAACGTTACCTCGTAGAAAAGCATTTTAAGAAACCTGTGATTCTCACGGACTACCCTAGAGAAATCAAGTCTTTCTACATGAAGCAAAACCAACCGGATGCTGAAGGTCGTCACACCGTACGTGCTATGGATATCCTTTTCCCCGGTATCGGAGAGATGGTTGGAGGATCGCAACGTGAGGAAAACCTAGAGAAACTTTTAACGCGTATGTCCGAAGTCGGCATCGAAGCGGAAGAGATGGAATGGTTTTTGGATACACGTCGCTTCGGATCAGTCCCTCACTCAGGCTTCGGTGTCGGTTTTGAGCGTCTAGTCTTATTTACCACAGGAATGACAAACATAAGAGATGTAATTCCATTTCCCCGCACACCGAAGAACGCGGAGTTTTAATAAAATAACAACAGCCAAAACAAATTATTTTGGCTGTTGTTATTTTAAAAGAGAGGCGATACGTCAAACTATCCAAAAACGCAATATACTAACGAACGAAAAATGCTATTAAAAATATACGAAGACAAACCCAATACTAAATATATAGATCAGGCGGTCGATATCTTGAAAAAAGGAGGTGTAATCATCTACCCGACAGATACGGTGTATGGTATAGGTTGTGATATTACGAATCAAAAGGCAATCGAGCGCGTTTGTCAAATACGGGGGCTAAAAACCGACAAGGCCAACCTGTCTTTTATCTGTTACGACCTTACCGATATCTCGCAATATACTAAACCCTTCGATACGACAGTCTTCCGTGTGCTCAAAAAAGCACTACCTGGCCCCTTTACGTTCATATTCAATGCGAGTGGACAGGTCCCTAAGCTATTGAGTTCAAAGAAAAAGACAGTGGGTATCCGCGTACCAGACAATAATATTGTCCGCGAGATCGTAAAACAGCTGGGAAATCCAATAGTAACAGCTTCCATCCACGATGAAGACGATATAATCGAATATTCTACAGATCCAGAATTGATCTATGAAAAATACCAAGACCTCGTTGATTTAGTAATCGACGGCGGCTATGGAGACAATGTAGCTTCTACCGTAGTCGACTTGACCGAAGGCGAGTTTGAAGTCATACGTGAGGGCAAAGGAGACCTAGAGCTGTACCTATAGGTATCCGCCCTAAATCTCCGATACAAACTTCTCAACTCGATCTTTCAACGCTTGATTAAACAGTGTAAATCCATTTTTAGTCTCCCCATCAATCATTTTTTTTAAGAACGGAATTAAAATTCCCGAAAACAACTCACCTTGGATCAACTTGGTCTGTCCATTCGGTAAAGATTTTAAAAGAAAATAATGCTCGCCATCAAAGATTCCGTTCATCCAAAGTCTACCTTTCCAACGCAACTCTCGATCTTGATCTATACTTAAGAATATAGGGTTCATTTTGATCTGCATACCGTTAGGTTGTTTCAACAGAACTTTAGTGCGTTCCCCTACTTTAGGCTTCCCTTCGAAGTACTGTACCGTAGGACTCCAACTTGGATATTTAGCGAAATCGGACAGAACCAACCACACTGCTGTTATGGGGGCATTAATTAAAATTGTAGTTTCTAGCTTTCGTTTCATTGTACAAAGTTACCATGGGATAGTAACAATGCTCTTGACATTTATCAAGAATTACCTACAGCCAGCTTGGCTCGAATACGGCTAAGAGTTTCTGGGGTCATCCCCAATACAGAAGCAATATATTGCAATGGGACTTGGTTGAAAAACTCTTTATGTTGTTCAAAATATTGCATATAGCGATCTTCGGCTGAAAGTGATATAAAGTCAAATACACGGTTCTCAAGCACCATGAAGCATTTTGCGATAAAACGCTTTTCCAGGATGTTCCAATGAGGCACCAATACTTCAAAACGTCTATAATCACTCTTTCGAAGAGAAAACACACGGGCATCGGTTAATGCCTGAATCTGCCAACGCGAGGATTGATCAAACAGAAAGGAGGATAAATCTGTAATAAAGTATCCTTCCCCTCCAATCCATTGTGTCACCTCTCTCGCCTCTGTCTGGGCAAATACTCTAAATATCCCTGATGCTATAAAACTCAATCGCTCTGCACGCTGTCCCTGATCAAGAAAAATCTGTCCTTTTTCGAAACGTTCTTCTACAAAATACCGACTAATCTCCTGAATCTGCTTGGAGGGAAGATCAAAAATTTCCCGTAATCGGCTTTCTATTTTCATCATCCAGCAGCTAAGATCTCTTGTTTTCTCGACCGATGATACTGCCGGAGATAAGCTACATTAAAGATGATTACCGCAAGAAAAATCAAACCATAAGCCATAATCTGAACGAGATTAATTTCCTCCTTAAAATAAAAAATAGCCAATAGAAACGCTATCGTAGGGTTTATATAGAGCAGTATCCCAACTACAGATGAATCTAAACCTTTCAATGCATACATATTCAGAAACAAAGGGATAATCGTAAATAACAAGGCTATCAACAATACGTACCCATAAAAATCCATTCCGTACGTAACACCTTCTGGCAAAATATAAAGCATCGGAGTCAACAAAATAGATGTTACAATAATGTGTAAGTTCAACGTGAAAAATTTGTCCAGCCTATTATTCCGCTTTTGCAAAACGAGGTATGTGGCATAGGTGAATGCGATAACGACACTATAAATCATATCCATAAAATTTCCATAGGCCAACATCAGACAAGCTAACACACTAAGTCCCACTGCTAACCATTGTCCGCGATTCAATTGTTCTTTTAAAAACACACTAGCCAACACCGTCGTAATAATAGGACAAATGAGATAGGCCAATGAAGTAGCATTCACACTGACATTATTCATCACATAGATAAACAAAAACCAATTGAGCGACAGCATCACTGCGCTACAAAATACGTGCAAAAACACCGACCTTCTTTCGCGATGTGATAATGCGCGAATAATCTTTATATTTTCTTTCGTAACCTTCGGTCGAAACAAAAAACTAATCAGAAGAATTGCTCCGGTGGCAAAAAGAATACGATACAATAGAATATCTAACGAGGCATAGGCACTTAATGGACGTAGCACTAAACTAAACATTCCCCAAACGATAAATGAAAAAAGTGCCGCAGCGTAATACTTAAATTGCATTATTAGGTTGTAAACATGTTATCGGGTTATGTAGTTATCGAGTGCCCCTGGCCACTTGATAACCATTCTTACAAAATAACTAGCTCCTCGATAAGAACCTGACCCGCGTGTTCATTGATACGACCAATAACCTGTCTCCGCATCAATGTCAGTTCATGCTTTACGACAGCAGATTCTACCTTAACAAACAACTTCTTATCCTTAACAAAGATCTTTTGAGTACGTTTTTCTATATAGGGGCCTATTATCTCTCCCCAAAAGGAAGCTACAGATGATTCATCAAATTTTCGACGCAAACGGTATACTTCTAACCATTTTTCAACCGCCTGCTTCATACTAATATCGTCACGCGTCGGTATTTCGTCAAATTTCTTCTTATACATGAACCTGTCCTCCTTCTATATCAAAGATACGTATTGGCTGAGCGATTTCATCAAATATTTCACGAATTCTGACAGCGTTGGTATCCGTGATAAAAATCTGTCCAAATTCATCATTCGAAACCATCTGCATAAGCTTCTTAGTACGTTTATCGTCTAGCTTATCAAAAATATCATCCAGCAATAATAAAGGGCAGAACTGTTTCTGTTCTTGAAGAAAGCTATATTGGGCCAGTTTAAGGGCTATGAGAAAAGATTTCTGCTGCCCTTGTGACCCGAATTTCTTAAGAGACATTTCTCCATGTATAGTAAAGAGTAAATCGTCTTTATGTACACCTTGTGTAGTACGCTCTAATACCCTATCTTTTTCTAAACTAGAATTTAACAGTGTCAGAAAGTCCTTCTCATGCAATGGAGATTCATAAACCAATGCAACCTCTTCGGCTTCATCCGTGAGATAGGTATAATGGCGTTGAAAAGCTGGGCTAAACTCTTCCATAAAGCGTTTTCTACGCGCATATATTCTTTCTCCAACCTCAACCAGTTGCATATTGAGCACTTCGAGAAGTCCTACATCAAAAACACCACGTTCTTTGATACTCTTCAATAACATATTCCTTTGAAGAAGCACTTTATTGTACAATATCAACGTATCCAAATAACGATTGTCAGTTTGAGAAATAACATTATCCACGAATTTTCTTCGCTCTTCACTACCCTCGGTAATGATCTCGCTATCGCTAGGTGATATCATCACTAACGGGAACTGGCCGATATGATCGGCAAGTCTTGGATAGTCCTTTTTATTCTTTTTGAATTGCTTTTTTTGGTTACGCTTCAGACTACACGAAATAGCGTCGGTTCTTTCATCCCGCTCGAACTCCCCTTGCACAATAAACCAGTCTTCCCCTTTCTTTATATGCTGCGAATCTATAGGATTGAAATAGGACTTACATAAAGAAAGATAATGTATGGCGTCTAATAAATTAGTCTTACCTGCACCATTTTTTCCAGTAAAGGCATTTACTTCAGGTAGAAAGTTTAATGTGGATTCCGTATAATTCTTAAAATTTAACAGCGAAATTTGCTTTAGCCACATCTACTTCACTTCTTCAAAATCGATAAACTCGCCTGCTGTAGCCGTGCCTTTACGTTTCGGATCTTGAGCAGGAACATAATCGACAGTTACCTTCCCATCCTTTGCACCCTGCTTTTTATAGGATTGCTGTTGATCAGTATTGCCAAAAGGATTACCTGAACCAAAGGGATTACCTGCACCTCCGTAATTATATTGTCCTTGTCCCTGTTGTTGAGCTTTCTTCATCATTCGTTCGGTCAACTTGCGCATTGCAAACGGCAATAACAAACGCATCGAAAACTTAAAGATGTAATAAAAAGCAACAACAAATAATATAAAATATAATAAACCCATTTCTTTCTAATTCTATTTATTCAAACCTACATAAATTTGCCATCACGCGCAATATCATTGCGCCCATAACTGTAATCCTGTAGCTCTACTCCACCAATTATAACTTTTAATAGCGTAAAAATAACAAATTCAGTTCCAGAGAAGGTCAAAGAAGTGTCAGACTGAAAATCTTAACATTTATTAAGATTCCTTTTTGGCTTTGACGATTGCATTATAGAGTTCCTCTTGCTTGTGCGTACCAATTATATAAACAAGTCCATCCCTGTCTGTAAGCCACACAGCATCCTTCCCTCCGGCATAAAACCGTATCTTCCCATTCTTGTGCAAATTGTACACGGGATTATTGAAAACAAAATTGCTATACGGTTTCTTTTCAACATTAACCAGCGAAGAGAGATCAATCTTCACCAGACTTGTTGTCCACAACCCGCTCAGTGTAATATTATTCGTTGTCACTGCAGTTTTATAGTGCACGAGGTACATCATGATTATGGACACCACAATAATGCAACTACCTACGATAAAGAACAACTGCCGTGAAGCCAAGTGATCCATATTCAAGTAATATACTATAAAACAAAACAAAGCTAATACCATCCGAACACTAATCCATGTCATATCTCTACCCAGGTACTGACGTTCAACAAATAAACTATTTGTATTCATATGTATATAATTTGATTTTCATCTGTCATATGGAATATCCAAACTATATTCATTCGTGTTTGTGCAGTCTGCGCTACATGGATATTTCATATCTACTAATATTGCAAACTAATTTAAGGACTTTTTGCGTATTTTCGGTAATCTTATAGCGATTGTCTATTTGATAATTAGCAATCCATATCAATTCTCCATTACCGTTGAACCAGATAGGAACCTCTCTTTTATCAAATAAATTAATCTTTTTTTGTATTAAAAAATCTGACACCTTCTTTTTTCCTTCCATCCCCAATGGCTGAAAAATATCACCTTCCTGCCAAGATCTGACTTTTAACGGAAAGACCAACTTATCATAATCTAATAACGCTACCGAAGCATCCCTATCAATGGACAGATCTTGAGAAGTAGACACCATAAAACTGTAATTTCGCCAGATCAAATTCTCTTGATCTGCATTTAGCTGCGCCACCTCTTCTTCAT
This sequence comes from Sphingobacterium sp. xlx-96, assembly GCF_011007365.1. Taxonomy (GTDB): domain Bacteria; phylum Bacteroidota; class Bacteroidia; order Sphingobacteriales; family Sphingobacteriaceae; genus Sphingobacterium; species Sphingobacterium luzhongxinii. The sequence continues at coordinate 437,365 of NZ_WFKM01000002.1, forward strand.
AGCGGTTATATCGAAGTCTCAGTTTAGTTCTGTCCAAGAGCAATTGATAACTATCCGATTCGAAAATACGTCCTGACTCCTTATCTAAAGACTGTACAAGGTCGACTAGGACATTTTTTGAGAAACCAAACGGTTCAAGAAGAAAGTACAACAGCGCTAGATCCTGTCCTCGGATTGATTCTTTTGCAATCTCCCATTCATTAGGCCCGACTTTCACCAAAAGCTCTTTCCTTTTCTGCTCTACAAAATACTGCAGGACGCGTTGTGATTCCTGAAACCGCACGATATTATCTTCCATAACCTGGATAAAGTCAGGGCTTAACTGTTCAAACTGCGGGATAATATCGAGACGTATCTTATTTCGGGCGTATTTATTAGAAAAATTGGAAGAATCATCCCGGTAAGGGATTTCCAATATGTTGACAGCCTCCAATACCTCCTTGCTCGTCATAAATAACAAGGGGCGCAATAGTCTACCTCGCTTTGGTAGTATCCCCTGCATCCCCAACAATCCAGTGCCACGAGACAGATTCAACAACACGGTTTCTACGTGATCATTTTTGTGTTGAGCTATAGCAATATACTTGCATGCCCGTTCCTCCCTTACCTTCTCGAACCAATCGTAACGAAGCTCCCGTGCGGCCATTTGTATCGACATCTTATGCTTTTTGGCATAAGCTATCGTATCAAAACGTCGAACATGTGTTTTGATCCCAAGCTGGGCAGCGTATTTAAGGACCAATGCTTCGTCTCCGTCTGATTCCTCATTACGTAATTGAAAATTACAATGTACCAGTTCCATCTCTACCCCATACCGGTGAAGCAGCGTCAACAATAACATAGAATCCCGCCCGCCGCTCACCGCCACAAGCACTTTATCCGCTCTTGTAAACAACTTATAATCTTCCACATACGCACTAAAACAAGCATCGATATCCATACCCCAAACTTAACCAAAAATCTTTAATTTTATTTAGCATTAAATTTCGTTCAATTAACATTTTTTTGCTATTAAAATCCATATTTTTGCCTTCGTGAGAAATTGGCTTCTAACTTTAACTTTTATCCTAACCATTGCATCCGCATTTGGGCAAACACCTATTGGTGGCACGAAGACTCAACAGGAAGGAAACGATCGTCTGAATCTTGTATCGTCCAATAGCGGACGAATCAATGCTAAGACGGGACACATGGTATTCTACATCCCGGTTTACGAGCATAAGGGCAATACCCTATCCGCAGACAGTGGTTACATCTATGAGGATGAAATAAAAAGACAGTTCTTTGAAGCTTTTGGCAACGTCGTCATTACACAACCATCTGGCACCGTTATTTACTCCGATTACCTACATTACGACGCAGCAGCACAACATGCCCTACTGACAGGTAATGTCAAGATGGTAGACAAAGGATCGACATTAACGACCAACCATCTTACCTACAACATGCGCTCAAAAGTGGGCACTTATACCGGCGGTGGAAGGATCATCTCTCAAGGAGACACTATAACCTCCAAGAACGCCTATTACTTTGAACTCACATCGGATGCCTATTTCAGGCACAAAGTAGTTGTACGCAGTCAGAACGTGAAGGTATATACCGACACCATGCGTTACAATTCACAAAGTAAGATGACGTACTTTTTTGGCCCTACCAATATTAAACCTGTTAGCAGCCAAAAAGGCAATAATGAAAACCTGTATACCGAACGTGGCACTTACAACACGGGGACAGGTATAGCTGATTTCAATAAAAATAACCTTTACACGGAGGGATCTAAATTTCTCAAAGGTGACAGTTTACATTACGAACGCGCAAAAGGAGTCGGCGAAGCTTTCAGAAACGTTGTATTTGTAGATACCACAGACAAATTCTATGCTTTCGGTGGACAGGGGCTGTATACCCAATCTGAAGAATCTATTCGAATGACGGACAAGCCGTATATCATCACCGTCGTTAAAGAAGATAGTCCTACACCCGAATCGGATAGTACCGCGACATCAACTGAACCGAAGGTAGTTGAAAAAGAAAAAACGACGAAGGAAAGCAAGAAAGAAGCAAAGACAGAAATTTCTAATACAGAAGAAAAAGGCAATAAAAACACGGAATTACCTCCTGTGCGTTCCGTCCGAGATAGTAGCACACGAGAGTCCAAGATGGACTCGGTATACATGACAGCTGACACGCTTTTCTCCCAAATGATTCTTGTAAAAGACTATAAACCTTTAGAGCTCAACCTAAGTCGTGATGGCGGTAAAATGGAGGTGGATGAAGAGATAGACTATGGTGATGAAAATGACGGAGTATCGGATTCTACGCTAACTAATCAAAAGGATAGTGTACAAAGTGATATTGAAAACACGTTAAAGCCAATCGTAGAAAAAGAGATTGCTTCCAGTAAACCATTAATAAAAAAGGATACCGTCAAAACGACCGCTCCTGCAAAAAACAAACCTGCTCAAGGAATTCCAAATCGAATTGGCGACCGACAAAATATAGGCAGTACACTCAAAGCAGATTCCGTATTACGACAAAAGGCTGTAGTACCTATAGCCAATCAGGCTGACACACTGATCAACAACGCACTGCGAATCGCTCAAAGTCCCGATACCGTAATCAACAAGACAGACAGCCTACCCAAAGCTCAAAGCGACACTGCGAAAACCCGAATAGTACGTGCATATTACAACGTCAGGTTATTTAAATCCGACTTGCAGGCTGTGGCCGATTCCGTTTACTACGGTATGCAAGACTCAATGTTCCGGTTTATGGGAAGACCAATGATTTGGTCACAAGGATCTCAAATCTCTGCAGACACCATATTTATGCAGATTGTCAATCAACAGCTGGACAATGCGCTCTTAAAAGACAATGCCTTCATGGTTAACGCTGTATTGGACTCTGTCAAATTCAACCAATTGAAAGGCCGTAAAATCACAGCTTTCTTTGCAAATAACAGCATAGATCAATTGTTTGTGGATGGAAATGCAGAAAATTTAGTATTTAGTGAAAATAAAGGAATATTAACTGAAATGTTCCACGATCGCGGGGGACGGATTAAAGTCAAGATGGAGAACAAGAAACTTATCGATTATAAAACCATTCATAAAGTTGACCAAAAAGTATATCCATTGAAACTAGTAACCCAAGAGAATGAAATATTACCCGGCTTCATCTGGCGACCGCAAGATAGACCTACCTCAAAAGAAGATCTTTTAAACAGAAAAAGAGAGTTACCAAAAGCTGAGGAGGGTAAAGAAGAGGACACAAAGGGTAAAGAAAAATCCAAGGAAAGTATCAAAGAGGATTTAGAAGATGTGCCCGAAAAAGAAGAATCGAAAAAAGAAGGAAATTAGTTCTTCGCGCCTCTATGCCGGCGCAGAGCATGTTACTTTTACACAAAAGTAACCAAAAATCGTCGCTTGAACCTTTTGGCAGTATGATAGTGCATCCACCTGCAATCGCCAAAAACTTCTTAGGCGACATGTTTTAAAGTGTACGGCTTTTGCTTAAAATTTACTTTTCTCAGAAAGCATTCAAATTAATGACTCATTCCGCTACAACACAGTCCAAATGACAGTAGTTTTTGTTTCTTTAGACAGCCTTGTTTTATGTTAAAACCCTTTTAAAAACTCGACCATTTCGGACACCGCTATCGAACGATGACTGATTAAGTTCTTTTCGGCAGCCGACATTTCGGCAAACGTACGTGAGTAACCATTTGGTATAAATATAGAATCGTAACCAAATCCGCCATCTCCCCGACGCTCTTCGATGATACGTCCTTCGATAGCACCTTCAAAAAAGTATTGTTTTCCCGCTAAGAAAAGCGAAATGACGGTTCTGAATCTAGCCGTTCTAGACTTAGTTCCTTTCAAACGTTCCAGCACTAGATCTATATTCTGCTCCATATCGCGAGTCCCCGAATAACGGGCCGAATATACGCCTGGTTCGCCATCTAACGCGTCTATTTCTAGTCCAGAATCATCACCGAAACAACTTACCTTAAAACGCTGTACCAAGTAATCCGTCTTCTGCTGCGCATTCTCTTGGAACGTTATACCCGTTTCAGGAATATCATCCACACAACCAATATCAGACAACGATTTCAACAAAAACTTACTCCCAACCATCGCCTGTACTTCTTCAAGCTTGTGGGCATTATTCGTAGCAAAAACTAATTCTAACATATTTTTATGATGTGATCTTATGAACATGTGATCTAGTTAACTGGATAACTCGTTAACTGGATAACAATTAACCATTAATAAAGGTCTTAAACTCTCCCCAAAAGAGCTTTTTCTTCTCGATATCAGCAAACATCTCCTCAAAAGAGAATGTATTGAAAACCGTAGCAATCTTACCGCGCATGTATGAGTTGTGCGCTATTTCCGGTAATTTCAAAGAAGCAGGTTCTACGCCCAAGAGGGTAATCTTAGTAGGCTTAAAGAACTCCATAATCTTCTTGAACTCATTCGGATTTTGGGGATTAGCCAAATTTACTACCGCAACATTATTCGGTGTCAGTTGCAAAGCTCCTATCGTCTTTACAAAAGCCTCTTCGGCCTGAGGTGAAAAATAAGGAAATTCTGGATAACGAAGTATAAATAGTACACCTGTGCTTTTATCACCCTGAAAGACGAACTCTTCAGATGAACTATCAAAAGCGACCATTTCAGTCTCTGCTTGTCGCGCTGATAACACACTATCTACAGAAAAACCTGTCGAAAATATTGTTTCCGACATTAAAGCCTGTAGTGCGACTGGGCTATCTGTAAGGAGGTTGTTCATTTTATAAATATGAGATGAGAGATAAAAGAGATAGCGGCGTCATCCCGATTGTAGCGAAGCGGAACAGAGGGATCTAACGACTTATATGTATATCCAACAGACATCAAGTCCATAGATTCCTCCGCTCCGGTCGGAATGACGGCAACTAGCCCCTCAATTCTATTGTCCTAAAATATAAGCAAAAATCAATGGCGCCACGATAGTTGCATCCGACTCGATCATATACTTAGGGGTATCGACATCAAGCTTACCCCAAGTGATTTTCTCATTTGGAACAGCACCAGAATATGAACCATAAGACGTAGTAGAATCTGAAATCTGACAGAAGTACGACCAGAAAGGAACATCAGTCCATTCTAAATCCTGATACATCATCGGTACGACACAGATAGGGAAGTCACCAGAGATACCACCAGCGACCTGGAAGAAACCTACACCTTTGCCCTCCGAATTAGCACGGTACCATTCGGTCAGGTAAATCATATACTCGATACCCGATTTTACGGTAGAAGCTTTCAAGTTACCTTTGATTACATTAGATGCAAAGATATTACCCGTAGTAGAGTCTTCCCATCCTGGACATACGATTGGTAAATTCTTTTCAGCAGCTGCAACAATCCAAGAATCTTTAGGGTCAATTTCATAATATTGCTCCAATACGCCCGAATTTACCACTTGGTACAAGAATTCGTGCGGCAGGTAGCGCTCGCCTTTATCTTCAGCAGCATGCCATACATCTTCCAAGTGCTTTTGAAGACGACGGAAAGCCTCTTCTTCAGGGATACAAGTATCCGTAACACGGTTGAAGTGTGTATCCAACAATTCGCGTTCTTGCTCTGGAGTCAAATCTCTCCAATTGGGAATACGCTTGTAGTGCGAGTGTGCCACCAAGTTCATGACATCCTCTTCCAGGTTGGCACCTGTACAAGAGATAATATGTACTTTATCTTGACGAATCATCTCGGCTAGGGATACACCTAACTCTGCAGTTGACATTGCACCTCCCAAGGAGACCAACATCTTTCCTCCTTCTAATAGGTGTGTTTCATAACCTTTTGCTGCATCTACTAAAGCTGCTGCATTGAAATGACGGTAATTGTGCTCAATAAATTGGCTGATAGGCCCTTTTTGTGTACTCATCTTTTATCGTGTTTTAACAAGTCCAGCAAAGGTACTGAATATAATTTATTTTAGCCCCTCCAGTACCTGCAAAGCCGTGGAGGGAAACTATTTTTTAACAAATGATAAAAAAGCTATTTCCTTCGGATAACTTTCATCACAAAGAAAAATGCCCCTATCAAGATAAGCACCATAATCAGGAGAATTACAATCTCTGACATTCCTATACTCCAAGTTGTATTGTTCATGTTTTATTGTTATCGAGTTACCTAGTTATCTTGTTATCCAGTTGGCTTGTTAACTCGATAACCTGTTCACTTGTTAACTTTCTTCACCTCAAATCACCCACTTTTCACATTTATCCAAAAACTCCTGCTTGATATCTGCTCCGATACCAGCCTCTTCTGAAACTGCTATATGGTAGCCTTTGTATTGGACACCTCCTTCCACAGGATCTTCGAGATGTCCAACCATACAGGTGTCCAGATCATAAAACTTCACATTCGGTGCTGCATAAGCAAAATGAACCTTAGCAGCCAAGGCGAGCCTCGACTCCAACATACCACCGATCATACAAGGCACTTCATATTCTGCGGTCACCGCCTGTATTTTAAGCGCTTCGTATATACCCGAAGACTTTGAAAATTTGATATTAATATAATCACAGGCATCCGCTTTACATAAGCGTTCGGCATCACGATGTGTGTACACCGACTCATCGGCCATTACAGGGACAATAGTTTGGGTACGCAATTCAGGCAACAAGTGATCATTATACGTGCGCATTGGTTGCTCACAGAATTGGATTTTGTACGCTTCCAATCCCTGCAATGCCTCCACAGCTCCCTCATAAGACCAACCTTGATTAGCATCAATACGGATCGGCAAATCAAAACCCACCGCCTTGCGGATAGCCTTAATCCGAGCGATATCATCAACAGGTTTCTTACCCAGTTTTATCTTCAGCGCAAAAGCCCCGCCTTCTTTTAGTTTTAATGCCTTCTCTCCCATCTCCTCTGCCGACGCTATCCCCAGCGTGATATCCGTAGTGATTTCACGTTTCTCCCCTCCCAAAAAACGATATAGAGGTAGCCCAGCATGCTTAGCAGCGATATCATACAGCGCCATGTCAAAAGCAGATTTTATCGTAGCCTTACCTGCGATATACAGATGCAGCTCCGCCAGACGGTCCTCCAAAGCCAACGCATCTTTTCCTTTCCAAATCTTAGCAAAATCCTGCGCTACCGCAATACAGGTATTCTGTGTTTCTCCAACAATCATCGGAAATGCCGAACATTCGCCGACTCCGTAGATGCCGGCATCGGTATAGACCCGTACAAAAGTATTTTGGGCATAATCCATCGTACCTGTTGCAATAACAAAAGGCTCCATAGGAATGCTTAACCTGTATATTTCTATTTTAGTAATAATCATCGATGTACTGCTTAGGTTATTAAATGCTGTTTTATTTTATCGACGAAAGTTAAAGACTTTTGAAACAATAAGCAAGAAACAAAAGTAAACCCCTATTTTTGTCCAAAGCAGAACAGATTAAGCGTAAATAAACAATCAATATATCAGAATGACTTTACATAAAGCAGTAATTAAGCTCGTACTCGTATGTACTATTTCTCTATCCTATATTTCGGCAAAGGCTCAACAATTTGATGATCATTTCATCGAAAAAACATTAAGATTAGATTATATTTTCGCAGGAAATAGCACCGACCAACATGTATATTTAGCTGATTTGGTACAATTGAACCGATGGGACGGTAGAAAAGGCAACCTCAGTACAACACCCATTCAGGGCAATGGTCAGATAAAAGTATACGATGCAGCAACGGACAAACTGATTTACGTCCTGCCCTTCAGCAGCCTGTTCCAGGAATGGCTGACCCAAGAGGAATCCAACCAAACGACTAAAAGTTTTGAAAACTCTTATTTAATTCCTTATCCAAAAGCAAAAGCCAAGGTTCAGGTCTCCTTCTTTGACGCGCAGCACAAAGAAACTATCCTCTCGACACATCATATAGATCCGACCGACATTCTAATTAAGAAAGCCTCCAAAAATGACACGCCTTATGAAGTAATCCATAGCGCATCCGTTGCTAACCCGATAAAAATTGCCATAGTAGCAGAAGGCTATCAGGAAGCAGAGATGAGCGAATTCATGGATTATGCACATAAAACTGTTCAAAGCTTATTCCAGCATAAAATCTTTAAGAAACACGAAAATTCATTCGAAATTGTTGCTGTAAAATCGCCTTCCAAAGACTCCAACGTGAGTGTACCTTCAAAAGGTTTATGGCGGTCTACCGCTGTCCAATCTAATTTTGACACTTTTTACGCAGAAAGATACCTGACGACTTCGCACACCAAACTATTACATAACTTATTAGAAAACATACCTTACCAACACATTATCATTCTGGCAAATACTGACGTATATGGTGGTGGTGGAATATTGAATTCTTACGCTCTTACCACAACTAAAAATGAACAATTCGCACCAGTGGTCGTTCACGAATTTGGTCATAGCTTTGCAGGATTGGCCGATGAATATTTCTATGCAGTAGATGTTTTTGAAAACAAGGCCGTTGAAAAGATAGAACCTTGGGAAAAGAACAACACTTCATTAGCTGACTTCCAGAGCAAATGGGCTGATATGATTTCTAAAAACACACCAATCCCTACCCCTGAAAGTTTGTTAGGAACCGTTGAAATAGGCGCTTTCGAAGGTTTAAAAGGAAATGGATTGTACATTCCATCACACGATTGCAGAATGAAGGCCAATAAACCCAAAGACTTTTGTCCGGTTTGTAGTCGTGCAATAGAGGAGATTATTCTATTTTATACAGGCGACGAAGCTTAATAAAGAAAGATATTACAGCTATAGTTAGTATCCTTCTATTTGCGGGCGCTAACTATAGCCAATAGCTGCACATTCCTAAACATTCGGAATACAATAACAAAAGATTAGAAACCACAGCTCGATTATTAATTATTTCAATGATTATCAACGGCATTTTATTATTTACCCTCAAGCCGGACGGGCTCATACTTTTTTCCAAAAAAAGTACGCAAAAACCGAAACAAAGTAGAGTTAAGCGAAGTTAAACTCGTCGATGTACCGTATCGATATAACGGAAGTGCCTCCAAATACTATTGCCAATCTGCTAAAGCGACTTTTAGAAGATGGACAGCTTCTGCATTAATTGAACTCAGATTAGAAAGCTACAACATTTAATACGCTTTGGCCAATCGGACAAACTCCCTAAACCAATTCGTACTCACTTTATGCCCCAAACGTACAATAACTAGGTTTTTATCGGGATTCACATAAATATACTGCCCTAAGATACCTTTCGCGGCAAAATCACCGTCTTCCGTAGGTAACCACCACTGATATTGATACCGTTTGTAGCTACCTGCAGTGCTGTCCACTTTGGTTGACTCTCTTACCCAGTTTTCAGGTACCAGCTGTTGGCCTTCCCAATTCCCTTTGTGAAGATACAGGCGTCCCAACTTAGCAAAATCTCGTGCGCGAGCATTCAGGCAACAAAATGTCTTCTCGATCCCATTCTCTCTTCTGTCAATACTCCACGAAGCATCATATTCCATTCCGATAGGTATCCAGATCTTCTCATTCAGATATTCCGTGATCGTCTTACCATTAAGCACGCGCTCCAACACCAAGCCCAATATCTGTGTATTGCCACTTGCATAAGCAAAGTGTGTCCCCGGTTCAGTTTCAACCTTCAGCTTTTCCGTATCTTTACGCAGGTTTGTACCATAATAAAATGAAGCTACCTCACCAAACGGATTGTAATACCCTTCGTTAAATTTGATACCTGAGGTCATCTGTAGGACGTGCGCTATCGTCACCTTATCAAATCCATTCTTGGCCATCTCCGGCACATATTTACTGACAGGATCCTGCACAGAACTTATCAAGCCATCTTGGATAGCACATCCGATAAGCATAGAAGTAACTGATTTGGCCATCGAAAATGACGGTACTATGGACGTTTCCTCATACTTATCGAAATATCGCTCGTACAGAATGCTATCGTTACGGATAATTAAGAAAGCAACGGATTTAGTCTCCTTTAAAAAATTATCAAAAGACATCTCCACATCCTGATATTTGGTATTTGCAGGATGCACCTCCACAACGGCACGATGGAATACAAATGGAGTCGCTGAAGCTTTTAATTCCCGGTTCGGGAAAATTTTATAATCGTTTAGATCTGCAAAATTGTGCCATACAAAACGGCCATATTTACAAGCGGAAAGCAAAATCGAGGTACTAATCAGTACCAAAAAAAATAGGAAGTGTATTCTCCTCATATCTATATACTTTAGGAAAATCTAAGGTTACCTACCTAATATACAACTTATTTACCACTAATCCTCGATATCAAAAATTTAAAAGCCCCCCTGAATAAAGGATCTTCCGATTTACCTATTTATTATGCATCTTTGACATCTCGTCCAAGCACCTAGCGTAAAACATGAAAAGATTATTTTATTTTCTATTTCTCACTATACTCAGCATCAAGGTTTTACCCCAGATTCAATCTCCTGATCAATCGAAGAATGACAGCTTATTAATCATTCTAAAGGAAGGAAAAACAGATAGCATACGAGCAAGAGCAGCTTTTCGCCTATCCAAAATATGGATAAACATAGACTCAACACGTGGTTTAAAGTACCTCCAACAAGGCAATACCCTATCCAGAGGCAACGAATACTTAAACGCCATATACCGCTATCAGTCTATCCCATCTTACAAAGATGAACAAGAAGTAAATGCTATCCTTGCCCTATTTCGTAAACATAACAATCCAGATAGCTGGGATTATACCTATCGGGTAGCTATAAATCGGGTTAGGTGGCTTATCAATCAACCCCACGCGGACAAAGCGATAGCGATGCTGCAAAGAGATATCATACCACTCGCCCAGAAACTCAAGAACCCAACATATGACGCAGAGATTGCCCTGGAGATGGGACGCTCCTTTTTCAATCAAAACATGTACAACGAAGCTGTCCCCTACCTAGAAAAGGCCGTAGCACTATACGAATCTATCCAGCCCAAAGAGCAAAACCTGTTGTACAACCACATTCATACCTTAGGTTCCTTGGCCAATGTCTATAATATATTAGAGAGAAGTCCAAAGGCAGATTCTAGCATCCGTAGAGCCAAAGAGCTATTACTTATACAGCCCGATTTGGCCCAGAAACTACGCATCACCTCATTCGAGGCCATGCATCTCATACAAAACGGGAACTATCAAAAAGCAGAAAAGTTGATCAATCACACCCTATCTAACACCAAGGGGGTACCGCCACGTTATCTACTCAACCTTCACTTTCAACGATACAAAGCCCGTGCAGGCATGGGCGACAAACAAGGTGCTTTAAAACTGCTAAAAAAAAGCCACCCTATAGACAGTATACACATCAATCCGGACAAATTCGGAGCTGTAGACCTAAGCGAACTACTACCGACCTATGCATTGGCTTATGAACAAATAGGTGACCACAAACAAGCCACACACTACTGGAAGCGCTATATCAAGCACCGAGACTCCGTCAGTAAAGACCAGATAGCGACACAGACTTCTAACCTAGAAGTCCAACTCCGCACACAAGAGAAAGACGCCGCTATTCAACATTTGAAGGCTGAGCAAAACGAAACCAGATTACGTCTAAAAAACCAGCGTATCTTAACCGGGCTTTTTACTGCGGCGGCCGTTCTGCTATTGACACTATTGGGATTCATCGTATATATTTACAAGAGCAAGCAAAAAATCAATGCAAATCGTATACAACAATTAGAAACCGACAACAAATTAGAAATCACGAAAGCTCTGTTAGAAGGTGAAGAAACAGAACGTCAACGCATAGGGCGCGATCTACATGATAGTCTAGGTGGTACATTAGCAGGCATCCGAATACAGCTTTCTCAATCAAAAGCACAATCCACCGACCCAATAGTAAATCGAGCTATACTTCAATTAGGAGAAACCATTGCCGAGGTACGTCATATAGCGCGCAATATGGTTCCCGAAAGCTTACTTTGCAATGGATTAGACAATGCATTACGAGATCTTTGTGTTGCCTTCTCATCGAAAGAGACATCCATTGAATATCAATCTTCAGATTTGTCAGTTTCTATCTCCAAGGCGATACAAACCAACATTTATCGCATCGTACAAGAACTCTTAGTCAATGCACAAAGGCACGGAAAAGCCAAAAACATCATTGTACAATGTCTTCAAAATGGTAAAACCATATTACTTACAGTCGAAGATGATGGGCAAGGATTTGCACTACAAAAAACACTAAAGACACCCGGCCTAGGACTTACAAATATCCAACATAGGGTAAATTATATGCAAGGTGAATATCACATCGACAGTCAACCAGGACAGGGCACTACTATTAATATCCAAATACATGTCAGTTAAGCGCATCAATATCGTCCTTTTGGATGACCACCCCATAGTTCTAGAAGGGATAAAATCCCTTCTCATAAATCACAATGAACAAATAAAAGTAACCGCTTTTAACAATGTGACAGCTTTTTATTCCTTTATGGAAGAAAAAAAAGACATTGATATCATCCTATTAGATATCAGTCTGCCAGATGCTGACGGACTCGATATTTGTAAAAAGATTCATGCGAAATATCCCACCATCAAGATTATAGCACTTAGTAACCAGGTCGAGCAAAGCATCATACGGAAGATGTTTGATAACGGCGCCTCCGGCTTTCTGTTAAAAAGCGCCGCTTCCGAAAAAATAATATCCAGCATACAGGATGCTCTACAAGGACAGGTCGTTATGGATCCGGAGGTCATGCGCATACTCACCACCCCCGTGCAGACAAAAACATTGCCCGCCCTCACCAAAAGAGAAAAACAGCTAATTATGTTACTCGCGCAAGGTAAGACTACAGTATCTATTGCTGAGGAACTTTTCTTGAGTAAATTCACCGTCGATACCTATAGAAAAAACCTACTTCAGAAGTTTAAAGTCAAAAACACATCTGAACTGCTTATGCTTATCGTAAAAGAAGACCTGCTGTGACCCTCCTATAATCAGGAGGATAAAAACCCCTGATTATAGGTATTTCAAATCATTGCATGGTAAACTATTTTTGTAAAAGAAGATAATTCTATGTATTTTAACATGATTAATCCACAAAGATCAGTCAGTATTTAAAAACAAAGATCAATGAAAAAGACGACATTATTATTCGCTTCAGCTGCATTGATGATTGCGTGTAACAATTCGCCCAAACAAGGGGAACAAGACAATAACCAAGACAGTCTGAACAATACAGCAACAAGTAGCGAACCCGCGAACAACGAAAAAGCGGCCACAGCTTTCGATATTTCGAATATCCCAGTCACCACAACAGCTATCGGAGACTTCCCATTCATCAATCTCCCAAAGGGATTAGAAGAATTGAACAAGCCTTTAGTACGCCCTTTCGATGTTTGTTTCTTCCCTATAGATGGCGTCATGACCCCTTTTGAGGGCAAGCTTTATAAAACCTTTGTATCCCCTATACGTGGGGAAGAATTTTCGCAACACTTCTTCGAAAAGAGCATGGCGGAATACCTGCAATCAGTAGGGGCGGTAAAGATATTTGACGGCGAAATCACCAAAGAAGAATACGACCGATACAACAAGCAAGACCCACATAAAGGTGGTGAAGGTGATATAGGCTATGCAGGGCAAAACATAAAGTTCTGGGCGCTTCGTACAAAAGACAAAGGAAACATCTACATACAGTACCTGTCAAACAACGCTGGGGCGTCGCTCAACGTTTTACAAGAAGAAGCATTTCAGCAAACCATCACCAAAGTCACGGCCGATGAAATTGCCAAAGATCTAAACGAAAAAGGGAAATCCATTCTTTATATCAATTTTGATATAGATAAAGCAGACCTCACCACAGATGGAAAAGAGGTAACAGATCAAATTGCCGCAGCGTTAAAAAAAGACGCAGCGTTAAAAATCACTGTTGAGGGTCATACTGATAATACCGGTGATGCTACACATAATAAAAAGCTATCCCAAACACGAGCCGAATCTGTAGTAAAAACACTAGTTGCAGATGGTATTGATAAGTCACGACTGTTAGCAAAAGGTTTTGGCGCAGAACGTCCTTTAGTTGCCAATGATTCTGAAGAGAATAAAGCAAAAAATAGACGCGTCGAACTCATAAAGACGAACTAGATAACAAATAACATTTTCCGTTTGCACATCCGTATCTCTATCTATTTAAACTAGGTGGGTAGATATACCTATTTTTAAAAATCATGATGAAAAACACTCTCTTTTACGCACTAGCAGCACTTCTATTTGTATTCAGTTCCTGCAGTAAATCTAATTACGATACCGAACCTACTCCTGGCGAAGGGGGCTATGTCAGTGGGACTTACTGGCCTTATGCTGTTGGAAACGCTTGGTATTTGGTCAATCCCGAAGATCCTGAAGACAAATCCGACTACATCATCCACAAATCATTAACCTACGAAGGCAAAACATACTTCCAGTTCAAACCCGTCGGAACAACTGTCGAAGTAGAGTTAAATGACGGTTTCCGGGAAGATAATGGCGTATTCATCTCACTCCATGGCGCGACTTCGCAAATGGGGATAAACACCTCAGCAGGGACCGCAACCTATATCAATACCAACCTGAAAGTAGGTGAAATATGGAAAGAAGAAGTAACCTTCCAAATCTCGGGGCAAGCTTCCGGGACAATCACACACCATAATGAAGGCCGTATATTGGAAAAAGTAGCTAGCACAACAATCAATGGCAAAGCCTATCAGGATGTTTTAAAAACGGAGCTCAAGAAAGCAATTCATAATAGCATAACGGGCTACACTGAAAATATCACCTACGAAATCTGGCTTGCCAAAGGTATCGGTATCATTTTCGAAAAAACAACCTATGACGATTCATACAGCGATAGCTACGGTTTAGTAAGTTACACGGTAAAATAAAAAGCCATGAGATTCATAAACACCATACAGAATAGTTTATTAATTGCCATTTTTATTTTTTGTACAAGCTGTAGTAAAGAAACACATGAAGATGACATAGATGGCGAAATTAAAACAGAGAAGTTTGACCAGGGGACAATAGAAATGGGCACCTTTTCACAAGGCGTAGATTTGAGCAAGCTCGTCGGTAAGGTAGATTTCTCGCATACTGACCCCAAGTCGCAATATCAAACTCTCCTAAAAAACGACAAAGAGGTTCAAGCCATTACAAATGTTGTAGAACAGATCGCTGCTCAAAACCCGATCGCAGGGTTAGCGCTATCCATGAATGCAACAGCCTGTACCTATTACATCAAAGGCGATGTTGTATTGGGTAAGGTAAAAGGTTTGGGTTGGGAGATGGACAACTTCCACGACCAACAACAGGATAAAGGAAGCCTCTATCTAGAAACATTGACCAGAACGGATGAGATTGCTGAAACTGACAAAAAAATATATGCTCAATATACACCTAGTGCCAATCCAGGTGCAGGAGCTAGCAATGCTATCGAACTCAGCAACTTTAATAGAGTCGCACTTAATAAACAAGAGATTATTAATGGCTACCTATGTGACGTCACTCAACTCACACCAAAAACCATAGACCCAGACGCCCCCATGAACATGCGCAAACTATTGGTTTACACCTCTCCTCTATTTAATAAAACCATTAATTTTACGCATCCATTTTATCTACAAGAAGAAAACGGCATTCTGCGCTTAGACATCTATTTCATTGATGATAAAACCCCTACACTGGTCATGAAACCCAAAAATATTGAACAGCGGATTGTTAAAAACGATGAATTACAAAGCCGTACGGCTCAGCCTATATATACGGAGTTAAGTGCAGAATGGGCATTTAAAGCCTTACCGATCATGATGAGCGGATGGGCAGTATTAGCTGATTAAAAAATAAATACTTATCTTAAGGCAGAACCACACTGCCTTAAGATTATGAGCATAAGCCATAGCCTTCCTATTGACACCAAGAAGAACAAAGGGTTTATCCTATACGGAAAGATTTGCTCTTTCTTACTAAACAAGACTTTGTCCTTCACACAGCGCCAATTACATTACATAGCAGCATTATTCTATATTGTTGCATTTTTTTATTATCTTAGATCATGGGTTAACTTTCTGGATAAATATGACGAGTACTGGCATCTCCCCGACAACAAAGTCAACAAAAAAATCGAAACAGGCTTTCAGTCTCATGATATAACAATAAATAAAAAATTATGGATCCCTTAGCTACACAACTTCATGGTATATCCAAAGGGCTTAAGTACGGTGACTTTAATATTCCTGACATTGGCGACATCGTCCCGGCATCACTGATGATTCAAGACTTGGATGGTCTACGCCCCATTGGATGTAGCTATATGAACAATTGGGGCTGTGAACATCTCGGATCCTCGGTAGAAGAGGTCAATCAATTGGGAGAAATCTACTACGAACGCTACTTTGTAAAAGAAGAAACTTATGGCATTTTCCAGGGCATGAACAACTATCTGGCGCTAGGCGATTTTGACAAACAATATAACTTCTTTCAACGGGTCAAACTCTATAAAGAAACAGATTACACCTGGTTTTACACCGTTTTAAAAGTTGTCCAGGTAAGGCAAGACTCACAATTAGAGAACAAAATCATCCTGCTCTCTTCTCCCGTCATCGGCATGGACCAGCTCATCTCACGCGTCAATAAAACATTGGACCAGGACCAATACATCCGCAATAACTATAGACGCTTTGCTGAACTCACCACAAGGGAAAAAGAGATCGTAACGCTATTAGCAAACGGCAAATCGAGCAATGAAATCGCGGATCAACTTTTTATCTCCTCCCATACCGTATCAACACACCGTAAAAACATCATCCGTAAAATCGAGTGTAAATCTTTTGCTGATTTATTACGGTTTGCAATGGTTTTTGATCTGGTCTAAAGTAAACAGTAGAAATACCTATTTTTGGGTATAGATATTCACAACGATATACTATACTTTCGCTGCTATAAAATTTTAGCTATGAAATATCCATGTGGTACCGGCCCCGCAAACACCGATAAAATACTTTGGATATTCCATATGGCAACTAAAAATCAAACCGAGCTTGCGAGCTCATCGAAGATAATTATATACATATGAATAAAAATTTACTTATCCTCGCAACGCTTGTACTTGCAATGCTACCCTTTACTAGCTGGTCTCAGACTGAACCGACGGCAGAACCATAGGGCAATAACATGGTTAAATTTAATGTGCTCCCCCTATTGGGAGGAAAGTTCGCTTTTGAATACGAACGCTCCATAACAGACCGCATCAGCGCAGGTGCTGCAATAAGTTTTCGTCCAGAAAAAAAACTGCCTTTTCAATCCACCGTACAGGACTTGGTTGACGACGAAGACCTTAATAAACTAATAAACAACTTCAAAAGCTCGAACTTCTCTATTACGCCCGAGGTCAGGTTTTACCTTTCAAAACGAGGTCTATTTAGAGGTTTTTATATGGCACCGTATGTAAAATACGCAAATTATAAAGCTTCTGTTCCTTTTGATTTTGATGTTGCGGTAGAAGAGAGCGGAACTGAAATCTTCAGTCGTACAGAAACTATCCCTTTGGAGGGAACTATCAATTCTTTCACAGGCGGCTTCTCTTTGGGATTCAATTTCAAGCTGTCTCGTCAACTTCATTTAGACTGGCGTCTGATAGGCCCAGGCTATGGGAGCGCTAATGGTAAAGCCTCTGGAACGATGGTACTAAACCCAGACGAACAACAGGCCCTACGAGAGAGTATGGAAGACCTAAAGACAGACTTGGGTGATTTGCCTTTAGGTGGCATTAAGATGGAATATGATATTCATGAAAATGGCACAGATATCCATATAAAACGTAGCCCATGGGCGGGAATACGTACAGGACTATCCATTGGTTATCGATTTTAAAGCTAGTCAATCTAATTAGATCTCCTCTTCTATACTTACAGAGGGGATTTAATTTAAATCATATTTAACCGTTGCCTTAGCTCCAAAAAGTTCTCTGCATTAGTCTTGGCCAATATTTTTCTTCTATGTGTATTTACAGTATGTTCACTTATAAAGATCAAAGCAGCGATATCCTTACTACTCTTCCCTTGGAGAATTAAGTCTAAGACTTCAATTTCCCGTTTAGAAAGATCATAGTGATTTTCTACGTGGACGGGCCTGTTCTTCATACGATCGATCATTAAAAAATCATTTTCCTTCCTTTGAAAGCCGTCCTCTGCAACGTCATGAAAAACTAAAGAACGCTTCATATGTCCCCGTTCGTCAATTTCGATTGCTTGATAAGATTGTTTAATAAATATATAATCGCCTGTTTTTTTACGGACTCTGTAGGAATATTTGAAATAAAAACGATAATGATCTTCAAAATATAGCTTATCCATAAGCTCGATAGCCTTTCTCTCAGATTCCATACAGTATGAAACATCATCCGGATGAATAATAGACATCAAAAATTCAGATGTAAACTCAGCAGTTTCGTAGCCTAAAATAGATTTTAATGATGAACTTACAAATTCAAAGTTATTACCAAAACAGTTCATAATAAAATGATAGCGCTTTAGACTAACCACCTCAGTCTTCACAACAGGTCTTTCCGAGAAAAGCTGCCCATGATCAAACCAAAAATCCCAACCTTTATCAGCCATATTGTAGATTAATTATCTGATTAATTCAATTCTTATTTCATGTCAAATTCCCCGAAGACACCCTTTTTCACAACTATGATAGAGAAAAAACCCATTTAACACCTGTTACATTAGTTTTTCCAAGCAATATAATGCAAATTCTTTAATCGTATCACTATTCAGAATGAAGTTTCCAAATCTGCAATAAAAACCAAAAATAATACAAAAACACCCACAAAAACACAAAATAATTAACAAATACACAATGAAATTAAATTTTAATTTCATTATTTATAAAATATAAGTATTTTTGTTTCTATATTAGCAAACTCGATAGTTGATACTTCAAAAACCTGCAATCATCTATAGCTACGAACTAACTCAGCAGGTTTCTTTCCAACTATTGAAGAAAAATACATTCAATCCAAATACCAACAAACAATGCAGCAAGAAGGACTCTACAACCCCGAATTTGAACATGATGCCTGTGGCGTCGGATTTGTAGCTCACATCAAGGGACAAAAATCACATACGCAGGTCAAAGATGCGTTGACCATGCTAGAAAACATGGAGCACCGCGGAGCTTGTGGTTGTGATCCAGAAAGCGGCGATGGTGCTGGTATTATGATCCAACTACCGCACGAATTTTTGTGGGAGGAATGTATACAGCTGGGGATACAACTTCAAGAGCCCGGCTATTATGGTGTAGGAATGGTATTTTTACCAAAAGAGGAAAAGCTAAACCAGATCTGTCGTACCGTGATCCAGGAGGCTACTGCAGACCGTAACATGGAGTTCCTCGGTTTTCGAACTGTCTCCGTGAATCGCGAAGGAATAGGCCCTACAGCTTTGAGTGCCGAACCTGAAATAGTACAGTTCTTCGTATCAAGACCAGACGGAGTGGCTAGCACCGAAGATTTTGAACGTAAATTGTATGTACTGCGGAGACGGATTATTCAAAAAATAAAAACACACCAAACCTACCCCCTACCACTTTATATCGCATCACTTTCTTGCAAAACCATAATTTACAAAGGACAACTGACAACCTATCAGGTAGGCTCGTACTTTAAAGACCTTAAAGATAGCAGAGTAGTATCTGCCTTTGGCTTAGTTCACTCCCGCTTTTCGACAAACACTTTTCCATCATGGTCGCTGGCACAACCCTTCCGTATGATAGCACATAATGGAGAAATCAATACGTTGACAGGCAACTTAAATTGGTTCTATGCAGGCGTACGCGCACTGTCTTCTCCCTATTTTACGAAAGAAGAGATGGAGATCTTACTTCCTGTAGTAGACAAAGGACAGTCCGATTCTGCATGCTTAGACAATGTCGTTGAGTTACTATTACATTCGGGCCGTAGTCTACCACATGTGATGTTGATGCTAGTACCCGAAGCCTGGGATGGCAACACACAAATGGACCCCCTAAAAAGGGCATTCTACGAATATCACGCCACCTTAATGGAACCTTGGGATGGTCCCGCTGCCCTCTGTTTTACAGACGGCAAGATCATCGGCGCTACATTAGACCGCAACGGCCTACGTCCTTTGCGGTACGCCATCACCTCCGATGATCGTGTCATTGTAGCTTCGGAAGCCGGAGCCTTACCACTCGATGAATCTACGATTATTAAAAAAGGCCGTCAACAACCGGGCAAAATATTCGTAGTCGACATGGAACAAGGCCTGATTCGCTCGGATGAAGAAGTGAAAGGAGAATTAATCCGTCAACAACCCTATGGAGACTGGATCAACCAATACAAGATCAAATTGGAAGAACTTGCGGAACCGCGTGTCACGTTTACCTACCTTTCTAAGGAATCTGTCTTTAAATACCAACAAGCATTTGGCTATTCGCGCGAAGATCTGGAGACCATATTGACTCCCATGGCGTTGACGGGCTATGAGCCTATAGGGTCTATGGGTACCGATGTGCCGTTAGCGGTGTTATCGGATCAACCTCAACACCTGGCCTCTTACTTCAAACAATTCTTTGCGCAGGTAACGAATCCTCCGATTGACCCTATACGCGAACGTTTGGTAATGAGCCTGGCCACCTTTATCGGTAACGCCGGAAATATATTGATTGAGGACAAAAAATTCTGTCACTGCGTCACACTAGAGCATCCAATATTAACATCCAGTGAGTTGGAAAAACTACGCTCTATCGACACCGGGGTGTTTCAAGCAAAAACACTGCAATGTTATTTCCGGGCTGATGGTAAACCAGGATCACTTGAAGCGGGCATAGAACGTCTCTGCCGCTACGCTGACGATGCTGTACGAGACGGCTTTGAGGTCATTATCTTATCGGATCGAGCAATAGATTCACAACATGCTGCTATACCTTCAATCCTTGCTGTATCTGCTGTACACCACCACTTGATAAAAACAGGAAACCGAGGAGCGGTAGGTCTAGTCGTTGAAGCTGGAGATGCCATAGAAGTCCATCATTTCGCCTGTCTACTGGCCTTTGGGGCAACAGCTATCAACCCCTATCTGGCTCTAGCGAGTATACGAACGCTAAAAGCAGAAAACCTATTGGACACGGACCTTACTTGGGAAGAATTGAGGAAAAATTACGTTAAAGCGATATGCAATGGCTTATTGAAAATATTCTCCAAAATGGGGATCTCTACGCTACAATCGTACCACGGCGCCCAGATATTCGAAGTACTCGGTATTGATAAATCAGTCGTAGGTGCTTATTTCTGTGGTGCTGTGTCCCGTATCGGAGGACTCAACCTAGACGATATTGCCAAAGAAGCCTTAGCCAAACATTGGCGTAGCTTCGAAAGCTCACGCACACCAAAAAACCTCCTACCAGAAGGTGGTATCTACCAATGGAAGAGGCGCGGAGAAGGACATCTCTGGAATCCACAGACCGTTCACTTACTACAACAAGCTTGTCGCACAGGCGACTTTGACACGTATAAAAAATATTCGGCACTGATCAATAACCAAGAGGAACATATGTTTACCTTGAGAGGGCTACTTGATTTTGCCAAACACCGCACGCCAATATCCATTGACAAGGTGGAGCCAGCAAGCGAAATTATGAAGCGCTTTGCCACCGGAGCCATGTCTTTCGGTTCCATATCGCATGAGGCGCATAGCACCCTTGCTATTGCCATGAATCGTATCGGTGGAAAATCGAATACAGGAGAAGGTGGTGAAGACGAGATACGTTATGAAAAACTGCCCAATGGGGACTCTATGCGCTCAGCCATCAAACAAGTAGCTTCTGCTCGTTTTGGGGTAACCTCCAACTACCTCACCCAAGCAGATGAAATACAAATCAAAATGGCGCAAGGGGCCAAACCGGGCGAAGGAGGGCAGCTACCAGGCCATAAAGTCGATGAATGGATCGCTAAAGTACGGCATGCTACACCAGGTGTAGGCCTTATATCTCCGCCTCCGCACCATGACATCTACTCGATCGAAGATCTGGCACAACTTATCTTCGACCTTAAAAATGCAAACAGAGAAGCACGGATCAACGTCAAGCTTGTCTCCAAGGCTGGAGTAGGCACAATAGCTGCAGGTGTTGCAAAGGCACACTCCGATGTCATCTTGATCGCTGGATACGACGGTGGTACAGGTGCATCTCCTATCAGTTCTATCAAACATGCCGGACTACCTTGGGAGCTGGGATTGGCCGAAGCGCATCAGACATTGGTACAAAACAAATTAAGAAGCCGCGTCGTACTACAGGCGGACGGACAGATGAAAACCGGGCGTGATCTTGTCATAGCAACGCTATTGGGAGCCGAAGAATGGGGGGTAGCTACTGCCGCCCTTGTCGCCGGCGGTTGTATTATGATGCGCAAATGCCATCTCAACACCTGTCCCGTCGGTGTTGCAACTCAAGATCCCGAACTACGCAAGCTATTCTCAGGAAAACCAGAGGATATCGTTCATCTGTTTCAATTTTTGGCTGAGGAAATGCGCGAAATAATGGCGCAACTAGGATTCCGTACCATTAACGAAATGGTAGGACGGGCACAATTCTTGAAAAAAAGAGAAACTATTGCACACTGGAAAGCCAGCAAAGTAGACTTCAACGATCTACTGTATGTCGCACGCAACGAATCTGGCTCTCCTTTATATAACACGGAAGAGCAAGATCACGGTATAGCAATGATTTTGGATTGGGGCCTATTGAAGCAAGCAAAACCGGCGCTAGAAAGCAAAACACCTGTCTTCGGAACTTTCCGAGTCAAGAACACGGATCGCACTATAGGCACAATGCTTTCAAACGAGATCTCAAAAGCATACGGTTCAGAAGGACTACCAGATAACACCATCAATTTCAAATTCGAGGGGTCTGCAGGACAATCCTTTGGGGCATTCAATACCAAAGGAATATCATTTGAACTCGAAGGTGAAGCCAATGACTATGTAGGTAAAGGGCTATCTGGAGCACAATTGGCCATTTATCCGGCTAAAGAAAGTGGTCTAATACCGCACGAAAATATAATTATCGGCAATGTGGCGCTATATGGAGCTACCTCTGGGCACCTCTTTATCAATGGTATGGCAGGCGAACGATTTGCGGTACGTAATTCCGGTGCCACAGCTGTTGTTGAAGGTATCGGAGATCACGGCTGTGAATATATGACAGGCGGCCGAGCACTTATTCTGGGAGAGACAGGACGCAACTTTGCGGCTGGTATGAGTGGAGGTATCGCTTGGGTATATGATATCCAAGGAACATTCCGTAGTAACTGCAACCAAGAGATGGTCGACCTGGATCCTTTGGAAACCGAAGATGAATCAGCAATCATTGCATTACTGAAACGACATATACACCTAACGCGTAGCGAAAGAGCATCTTACATTCTTAACAACTGGGCTACAGAAAAGAGTCGGTTCATCAAAGTATTCCCGCGGGAATACAAAAATGTAATACTTAAAAAATTAGTAGTCGCTTAATATAGAAGAGGAATTATATCATGGGAAAAGCAACAGGATTTTTAGAATTTGATAGATTGGCTCCTCAGAAAGAGTCTATAGAGAACAGAAAACAAAATTATCAGGAATTTGTTCACCCTTATTCGGAAGAACAACTTAATGGACAGGCGGCACGCTGCATGAATTGCGGAATTCCGTTCTGCCATTCAGGCTGCCCCCTAGGTAATGTCATTCCAGAATTTAACGATGCGGTATATGACGGCAAATGGGAAGAGGCTTACAACATCTTAGCTTCTACAAATAACTTTCCGGAGTTTACCGGCCGTATATGTCCCGCTCCATGTGAATCGGCATGTGTACTGGGCATCAACAAGAATCCTGTAGCTATCGAGGAGATCGAAAAGCATATCATCGAAATAGCCTACAAAAAGGGCTATGTAAAACCCAACAAGTCCTACATCAAGACAGGCAAGAAAGTCGCTGTCATAGGATCAGGTCCTGCCGGGCTAGCAGCAGCAGCTCAGTTAAATAAAGCAGGCCACGATGTTGTAGTCTACGAACGTGATGATAAAGTGGGTGGACTACTTCGCTATGGCATCCCTGATTTTAAATTAGATAAATCAGTCATCGACCGTCGGGTCAATATCATGAAAGAATCTGGCATAGTATTCCGTACCAATGCCGAAGTAGGCGGTAATATCCCAGCAACAGAATTAGATCAATATGATGCTGTGGTTCTATCCGGCGGATCGACAATCCCCCGTGACCTAAACATTCCCGGTCGGGATCTGACAGGTGTCCACTACGCCATGGAGTTTTTAAAACAACAGAACAAGCGTGTCGGCAACTCTACTATCGCCGTACCGGAAATCCATGCAAAGGGTAAAAATGTGCTGATCATCGGAGGTGGAGACACCGGATCAGACTGCGTAGGCACATCCAACCGACATGGCGCCAAATCGGTGACGCAATTTGAACTGATGCCCCAGCCACCTCAAAGTCGTACCGAAGCGATGCCTTGGCCTAGTTATCCAATGTTATTAAAAACAACAACCTCACACGAAGAGGGTTGTCAGCGCCATTGGAGCATCAGTACCAAAGAATTCCTTGGCGATAAGGCTGGAAATTTACGAGCTGCCCTCGTAGTAGACTTGGAGTGGGAAACCGATACTTTGGGAAGACCTACAAAATTCAAAGAGGTTGAAGGCTCTGAAAGGGAAATCCCTTGCGAACTGGTTACACTCGCTATGGGCTTCCTTCATCCGCAGAAAGAAGGTTTATTACAACAACTGGGCATAGCACTAGATGAGCGTGGCAACGTAAAAGCTACTGAAGGCAGTTATCGTACTAATACGGATAAATATTTTGCGGCAGGTGACATGCGCCGTGGCCAATCATTGGTGGTATGGGCCATATCCGAAGGAAGAGAATGTGCACGAAAGGTAGATGAATTTTTAATGGGCACAACCGAACTTGAAAGCAAAGAAGCTGTACAGCAATATGCCTAACCCTTGTTTCTAATCATCAATCTATATTTTTTCTGAAAGTGTCTGTTTTTAATGGACATCAAGAACTTTCATCACATGAAAGTTTTTTCTGTCAGACCTTTCCGATTTCTCGGAAAGGTCTTTTTGTCAAGAATAACAAAATAATATTTCGAGTTAAAATCAGTTACCAAAAACATATTCTATAAATATGTTTTTTTAGTACTTTTGCAATCGATTAAAAAGATCAATTGTAAATAGGCTTTATGATTCGTAAGATCAATCATTTTTTCGGAAAAGAGTTTGCCAAGGATGCATTAAGAAACATCCTGGTGATCCTACTCCCTTCCATACTTCTTTTCTACACCATCGGTCTACATGCTGCAATAGCTTTCGCCGTTGGTGTCATATTGTCATCATTGACCGACCTTCCTGGAAACAGGCAGGACAAAACAATGACTGCAATATGGTGTACCCCACTATTTGCCCTTACGGCCTTTTCCACAGCCGCAGCTCTTCACTATCTATCGTGGAGTATACTACCGATTTTAGCTGTTTGGGGATTCATATGTACCATGCTAATAGTTTTAGGCCCGAGGTGGGGCGTTATTGGCAATCTGACGCTTATTGTTATCAGCTTCACAATAGGTCTTAAGCCGCTTGATCCGTTAAGTTTTTCCTTATACTTTACACTTGGAACATTAAGCTTCTTTACCGTGAGTCTAATCCAAGCTTATGTATCACCTTACCGCTCTTTGAAATATGCCATGAAGGAAGGTTTTGAACAGATGGCTATTCTGTTGGAGGTAAAAATAAAGTGCTATGACGAAAAAACACCATTGGAACAGGTGTATAGAGAATTGAGCTTACTACATATTAAAATCTCTGAACAACTGGAAAGTATACGTTCCTTGTTGCTTCGCGAAAAGACGCTAATCTCATCCTGTCAAAACTCCGAACTGATATGGTTAAACAAAATCTATCGTTTGATTGACCTTTATGAACTACTCATGGGAATAGATACAGATTATGAAACTATCCGAGAAAAACTAAAACATTCGGAAGCTCTTCCTATAATCAGGCATATCCTTTTACTACTCTCCGACGAGATAAGGGTTTTAGAAAAGTCAAGAAATAGCTCACATATATTGGACAACGAGAAGCAAATCACTGCAGACATATTCAAGTTGGAGCAGATACAAATGAAAACAGATCTCGAAAGTAGATCACTGGTCAATCCTATTCTGATCCACATCAAACATATTTTATCTATTGTTCAACAAATTCAAAAATCAACCGTAGTACAAGACCCGACCTGGGTAAGCACTGCTGCCTATAAAAACTTTGTCCCGTCTACCCATAAAGGGCAGGTAATTGCAAAACATATAAAAACCAAATCTCCTGTATTTATCTATGCGATACGCATGGCGACGTTACTTATACTATCAGGCCTGGTCGGCTATACCTTACCTGAATACCGCTATGCTTCCTGGATCATACTGACAGTCATTCTTGTCGCAAGACCTAGCTATGCTAATACGCAAAAAAGAAACTATCAGCGTATTGTCGGTTCATTAATTGGTATTGCAGCCAGTCTACTTATTACGCTCGTCATACACGATTCCCTATCAGTACTACTAATTGCCGCAATAACACTCTATGGATTTTTCCTATTCAACAAACCAAATTATTTGATCTGCGTCATATTCATCACCATTGCCGCCATCTTATCTCTCCATCTATACGAGGGCAATATCGGGGACTTGCTTAGTAGCCGCTTAGCTTTCACTTTATTGGGTTCGATTTTCGCAATCATAGGATGTTTTGCATTTCCAGTAAACCACCGTAGCGCGATGAAAAACCTATCTGACACGCTTATCGACAATTACCAAAACTACTATCATAAGCTACGCTCCCGACTTTGCGAAAATACCGTAGACTTTCAGGAACTGAGATTGGTTCGAAAGCATGCCCAGACTTCACTGGCGCAGCTTTACGATAACCTGGATCAATTTCAAAAAGAGCCGCGTTACAAGAAGCAAGATTGGAGTGATATTGCTTCTTTTCAAACGCTGGCCTATCGTATAAATGCACTTTTGGTCGGAGTATCAGTTAGTATCACCAAATCAATAGCCTATGAAAATGATAAAGCCCTTTTAGAACGACTCGACAATATTGAATTACTAATCCATGACCTCAATGCAATGGGGAAATCCGAAAAACTGACACCTAAAACATACACAACAGTTTAGTTAACCAACAATAGTCTACCATTCTAGTATATTTTATCAGAAAAATAATATACTTTTACGTATTGATGCGAATATTGCGAAATTTTACTCATTTCGGGTGGTAAACAGACCTGAATTGAATAATGGTTTCAAGGAAATAGCTTATTTTTGGGACAGATGTAAACAAGATAAAGATTGTTGATACGTATGACATCTTCATGATAGTTTTCCTATGGTTCTTTTGCTACCTTTTATGTATGTTTGCACGTAATTAAGAATTATTCTAAAGAGATTAGTGACCCAGCTTTTAATCCATATCATAGTACCTGTTGCCATCTTTGGCTTTATTGCGTTATTCACGCTGTTCGCCGTATATGCCGAACGCAAGATTGCCGGCTTTGTACAGGATCGTCTAGGACCGATGGAAACTGGAAAATATGGTCTTCTTCAGACAGTAGCCGATATACTCAAACTTTTACAGAAAGAATTCATTACACCGAAGGCTGCCGATCGTCTTTTATTTGCGCTAGCGCCTATTGTCATATTTGGAGCTGTATATGTAGGCTATGCTGTTATCCCATGGGCTCCTGACTTTTTGCCTGCAAATACACATACCGGACTATTCTTTATTATGGCAGTAGTATCCATTGATGCCATAGGGATCTTAATGGCTGGCTGGGGATCGAACAACAAATACTCGATATTGGGCTCTATACGCGCTATTGCACAAATGGTATCTTATGAAATCCCTGTTGGGTTATCCTTAATTGCCGCAGTCATGATTACCCAGACCTTAAACCTTAATGATATTGCGATGCAGCAAGGTATAATGGCTAATCAGGATATTTTCTTTCTGGGTATTTGGAATGTCAATGATATCGGCGGAATTCTGGCCTGGAATATATTTCAGGCGCCACACCTTATCGTCGTATATCTCATATTCTTTATCGCATCATTGGCGGAGTGTAACCGCGCCCCATTTGATATTCCGGAAGCAGAATCCGAATTGATCGGTGGCTTTCATACAGAGTATGGAGGAATACGCTTTGCATTCATTTTCTTGGCAGAGTACGCTATGATGTTTTTAGTAGCAGTACTAGGTGTCGTCCTCTTTTTGGGTGGATGGAACACGCCTCTTCCCAATCTGGGAGCTGCAAAACTTGCAGACTGGACGACAGGCCTGGGATGGGGTATCTTTTGGACTTTAATTAAATCACTCACTATTGTCGGGATACAGATATGGATACGCTGGACATTGCCGCGTTTTAGGGCTGACCAGCTGATGAACCTATGCTGGAAAATAATGATTCCTATTGCATTCGTATGCATGGCAATATCAGGGTTATGGCGTATTTTGGTGATGGTATAGTGAACAAGTTATCAAGTAAACGAGTTATCAAGTGAACAAGATAACTGGATAACTGGATAACTGGATAACTGAATAACAATAAAAAATTGATTTTAAAAACAACGATACAAGGATTTACTACGGCTGTCAAAGGATTACTTTTGACGATCCGGCACCTTTTTGGTGCGCGGAAGGCACGGCAATCCTTAGATATTCGCCAAGAAGACTACTTTGAAAAGCAACAAGGGGTTACCACAGTACAATTTCCAAAAGAAAAAATGCCCATCCCCGAGGTGGCGCGTTATCAATTGGAGGTCGACATTGATGACTGTATTGTGTGCGACCTATGCGCAAAGGCTTGTCCTGTAGATTGTATCACGATTGAATCGATCAAATCGCCAGAAGCCATTGGCAAAACTTCAGATGGGTCGGTAAAAAGACTATATGCCGCACAATTCGATATTGATATGGCCAAATGCATGTACTGTGGGCTATGTACTGTCGTATGTCCCACCGAATGTATCACCATGACCAATCAATACGACCGCAGCACGACACAACTTACGGATCTGATTTATGGATTTGGAGAAATGTCGGATAATGAGATAGCACAACGTAAAGCAGAATGGACTAGATTTCAAGCTGAAAAGGAGGCAGCGAAGAAAAAGTAAAAGATATGGAAGAATTTATATTTTATGCTTTCGCAGTTCTGGCCATCATCTCGGCTCTTCTTGTGGTCAACTTAAAAAACACAGCTCGTGCCTTGTTTCTATTTTTCGTCACTTTATTTGCTATGGCAGGCCTATTTATCTTCGCTTTAGCGGATTTTGTTGCCATAACGCAGGTAATGGTTTACGTAGGCGGGGTATTGATATTAATGATATTTGCATTTATGCTATCCAACAAGGAATTATTAAAGGATCTCCAAAATATGTCTGGAAGATTTCTGTCCTTGCCCAACTGGCAATCTTTACTCCTAGCACTAGGCTTTCTTGTAGTTATGCTTTGGGGGGTAATGGAGTGGCAAGAGCAAACCCCAGATTGGATTATCCAGAATATAAAACAAGGAGATATCATCCAACCAACAGACAACAATATCCAACAATTAGGCTTAAAATTCATGACCCAATACGTATTACCCTTTGAGGTAATTTCGGTATTTCTTCTGATGGCGCTAATAGGTGCAGCACATCTATCTAGGAAGGAGGAACAAAAATGATTACGTTAACTCACTTTCTAGTCGTCAGTGCCTGTATTTTTTGCATCGGACTGTATACCGTACTAGCTAAAAGAAATGCTATAATGATATTGGTCGGTATCGAACTTATGATTAACGCAGCTATACTCAATTTTGTAGCATTCGGCCGTTATGACAAAATAAACTACTCAGGTCAGGTGTTTGCTCTGTTCGCAATTGTCTTGGCAGCCGCTTCGGTAGCTGTTGCCCTAGCTATTATTCTCAACGTATACAGACACTACAAAACTATTAATCCAGATAATATCACTGATCTGCGCGACTGATGAAGGAGTTATTAAATATATCGCCAATTAATGCCAGTATACTCGTTGTGCTATTTCCTCTTCTTGCCTTCTTTATTCAGGCAATACAAGGAAAGAAATCCACCTCGGGACTACTCTCCATCATTGCTATTACATTAAGCACTGTACTTTCCGGATGGTTTGTATTTACCGAAATCTGGAACAACATACCACAACATGTCAGTTACGACTGGTTTCGTATAGGCAATAAAACGTTTAATATAGGGATCCTACTCAACAACCTCACGGTATTGATGCTATTTATCGTCTGTATTGTAGCATTACCTGTCCATATCTACTCCAAAGTGTATATGAAGGGAGATCCTGGGATACATCGCTACTGGATGTATCTTAGTCTTTTCTGTTTTGCCATGTTGGGACTATGTATTTCTAGAAATCTACTGGTATCTTATATTTTCTGGGAGCTTGTCGGCTTTGCTTCTTATCTGCTGATTGGCTTCTGGTTTACCAAAGATGCGGCTGTCGCAGCGAACAAAAAGGCTTTTCTCATCAATCGGATTGGAGATTTGGGATTCCTGATCGGTATAGCGGCTGTATTTACATCATTTGGCACATTAGATCTGGTGGAGCTATTTGGTAAACAAGGACTTTTATATACAGCTATCGATAAAAACACAGGGTTAATGACGCTAGCAGGTCTTGGTTTCTTTCTTGGAGCCATGGCCAAATCAGCTCAATTTCCATTGCACCTCTGGTTACCCGATGCCATGGAGGGACCGACCTCGGTATCTTCGCTGATACATGCCGCTACCATGGTGGCTGCCGGCGTATTTTTACTGTGCACGATATTCCCATTATTCAATGAAAATGTCCTGTTGATCATTACGATTGTCGGTACCGTTACTGCTGTTTCAGCGGCTTATTTTGCACTAGGGCAATACGACATCAAGAAAGTACTGGCCTTCTCCACGATATCTCAGCTCGGTTATATGATGGTTGCGGTCGGTATTGGCGCTTGGGATGCGGCCTTATTCCACTTGGCTACGCATGCTTTTTTTAAATGTCTTCTTTTCTTATGTGCTGGGGCTGTTATCCATGAAGTGGCACATGCTAAAGCAGAATCGGGGCAAGATTTTGACCCACAGGATTTACGCAATATGGGTGGACTCGGTATACCGATGCCAAAAACATTTGTCTTGATGACCATCGCTTCCTTAGCGTTAGCAGGTTTTCCTTTGACCTCCGGTTTTTTATCAAAGGACGCTATCGTAATTGCCTCTTTTGAATGGGCGCTGGACCAAGGGGGCGGCGCTATTGCGATTCCAATACTGTTGGTATTGGTAAGCATTCTTACCGCATTCTATATCGGACGTTTAATTTTCAAAACCTTCTTAGGTCCATCGCGTTTGCCACAGGGACTAAATAAGCATATACATGAGGTTTCCACCACTATGCTATACCCCATGTACTTCTTAGCGATCTGCTCTTTGTTTTTTGTTTTCTCGATCAATCCGATTTCCTACCATCAATCTGGAATATTAGCAGGTTTTTCAGTTAATTATACATTCGCTGAGATACATAGTTTACATGTATTTATACCCGTCGTACTTACGCTGACAGCCCTCCTGAGCTGGATCATTGGTTACAGATGGTATGTATTGGATAGATATCCCTTAAATGCAGAAAGTAGATGGATCCGAGCAGCTACAAACCAATTAGGCATGAATGAATTTATAAACAACAAGATTGTAAAAAGCACTTTAACTCTGAGTAAAATAAGTTTTTGGGTAGACAAAACTCTTGTTGATGGCGTCATAAACGTAGTCCGCAATATTGTTATTAGTCTGAGCAAGATAGCAGCCTGGTGGGATAGGCACATCGTAGACGGTATCGTCAACAGCATAGCCGGAACAGCTTATTATTTAGGCCATCTGCTTCGCTGGGTTCAGAATGGACGCATACAAAACTATCTGGGATTTGCATTTACCGTTGTTTTAATTGGAATACTTTATTTGATATTACGATAGCATGGGATTACTATCATTACTCGTATTTTTACCGCTAGTAGCCACACTATTAATTTTGGTGCTACCATCCAACCTGAAACAGGCTTACAAGTACATTGCATTAGGCATCACCCTTGTACAGTTTGTCTTAGCGGGTATCCTTTATCTACAGTTTGACAAAGCAGCCGTAGGAATCAATACGGTAGAAGGCTATCAGTTTGTTGAACAAATACCTTGGATACGACTCGCATTGGGCGACCTTGGGCAATTAGAAATCGACTACTTCTTAGGTGTAGATGGCATATCCCTACCTCTTCTCGCTTTAAGTACCTTTGTCATGTTAATGGCTATCGGTGCATCTTGGAATACGAGTAAAAGTCCCAAAGGATACTTTGCACTATTGATGCTGCTCAATATGGCTGTAATCGGAATTTTCACCGCTTTAGACTTCTTTTTGTTCTATATCTTCTATGAAATTATGTTGCTCCCACTCTATTTCTTGATCGGAATATGGGGTGGTGCTAACCGGGAGTATGCAGCAATGAAGTTCTTCATATATACCCTTTTTGGATCGGTATTTATGTTACTCATCATTGTAGGTCTCTATTTTTCTGTTATCAATCCAGCTACAGGAGCGCATACCTTCAATATGCTATATATGATGAATCCGGACAACTATGTCGACGGATCCTTTTTTGCATATCTCAATAACTACAACGAAGTGTTGGGCATTCCAGCACGGATGCTCGGCTTTATTGTACTGTTCATCGCCTTTGCTATCAAAGTACCTATCGTACCCCTACATACGTGGTTGCCAGACGCACACGTCGAAGCACCAACACCTGTATCGATTATTCTGGCCGGTATCTTACTAAAAATTGGAGGATACGGTATCATACGCGTCTGCTTTAGTATATTCCCAGATGCTGCCGTTGATGCCAACTGGTGGCTGGGTCTTATCGGCGTCGTGTCTATTTTATATGGGGCATTAAATGCTTTGGCACAAACCGATTTAAAACGTCTGATCGCATACTCTTCGATATCTCACATGGGTTTTGTTCTACTTGGACTAGCCTCGATGACAGCAGAGGGTGTCTCTGGAGCTATGTTCCAGATGGTCAGCCACGGTTTCCTTTCGGCTGCGCTCTTTTTCTTGGTGGGGGTTATCTATGATCGTGTACATGATCGCAACATATATAATTTTAGAGGTCTGGCAGGGTTAATGCCTGCCTATACGGGATTTGTGGCCGTCGCTTTTTTTGCCTCGTTAGGATTACCGGGGTTTTCTGCCTTTATCGGCGAAGCTTTCGTAATCATTGGCACGTTCAATGCCGAAAGTGTAGGAACTGGTATCCCCAGATGGATGGCTATCGCAGGCTCTGTCGGAATACTCCTCAGTGCAGTCTATTTCTTGTGGACACTACAACGAATGTTCTTTGGAACGACAAGGCTGAAGGGTGGAGAGCCTTGGGCTACTTCTCTAACAGATGTATCCTGGCGAGAACGTATCGTCGTATTCCCTGCTTTAGCACTAGCACTCGCATTGGGTGTAATGCCGGCTATAATCTTTGACACTGTTAACAGCAGTGTACTCCATCTAATCTCGTTATTGTCTCCTTATTTGTAGCAATTATGGAAGGATCTACCACGCAGCTCACCTCTCTTCTAGATCAGATTATGGTATCCATTCCGGTATTCAAACCGGAGCTGGTACTTATCTTCGCTTTCCTTGGAAGTATTCTATCCAGCCTATTTTTGGATCAACGCTGGAAATACGGTTCCCTTAGTATTACCGTGTTTGGCATATTACTTTCTGCTTACTTCGTTTTCCTACAACTAGGCAGACCTGATACCGGTTTCTTTGGTATGCTAACGATCGACTCTCTAGCAGTCTATTCAAGGTTAATTATGCTACTAGCCTTGTTACCGATCTTAATTTTGCTTCAACAATATGCCCGAGTTAGAGGGGTAAAAAACTTAGGAGACATATATTCTGTACTGCTTGCTGCAGCTATAGGCATGAACTTATTGACGATCAGTACGAATTGGCTGATGGTATTCATCGCCATAGAGACCGTCTCCATAAGCTCCTATATTTTGGTAGGTTACCTATCGGAAAGTAAGGTGCAATCGGAAGCCACCATGAAATATGTACTTTTCGGATCAGTATCAGCTGCGGTCATGCTGTATGGGCTTTCGTTAATCTACGGTTTCACGGGGAATCTGGATTTTAACAGTACAGCGCACATCCAAGGATTAATCGCTGCACCGCAAGTGATGTGCAGTATAGCCTTACTTTTTGTTTTTGTAGGTATAGGTTTTAAATTAGGCTTCGTACCTTTCCACCTATGGACGCCCGATGTTTATGAAGGAGCGCCGACTCCTATTACAGCTTTTCTTTCGACAATTCCTAAAATCGGAACTTTGATATTATTTGAGCGCCTATTTCAGGCATGGGCTTCTACACTATTTTACTTTAGTGAGCTTACCCTCCTTTTCGTTGTTGTAGTGGCTATCGTTACGATGTTGATCGGTAATTTAATTGCTCTACGTCAATCCAATGTAAAACGAATGATGGCTTACTCATCGATAGGTCATACCGGCTTTCTACTCATGGCTATCATCACAGCTCCTAGCTCTGATCATAATGTCTTACTCTTCTACCTAACGGTGTATACCATTATGAACATAGGGGTATTTGCAGTTATACAGTCACTGGAACAGTCAATCAGCTCCACCGAACTGTCGTCCTACAGCGGGTTCGGCAAAAAGTTCCCGCTATTGTTTACATTCTTTACTATACTAGGAATCTCGCTAGTAGGCCTGCCTCCTACAGCGGGTTTTATAGGCAAACTTTTGGTTTTTACATCTACTTTTGATCTTTACCAGAGCAATAAAGATATTCCAATTCTTCTTCTTCTAATAACAGGCGCCCTCACCTCGGTAATTTCCTTATTTTACTATTTCAAAGTGCCACTATATGCTTTCCTTCGCAAAGAAGAGACTGCTGTGCAGGCTGTATCAGGATCCGCACTTGTATACGGGATAATCATCCTAATGGGGGTAGCGACCATACTCTTTGGGATATTCCCAGATTTGCTATCCAGCTTATTTGCCTAAACAACGATCTTATACCTTCTTAAAAAAGCTATTGGAGAAAGGATCTAGAAGAAGAATTTTGCATTAGGGACTGGCGAATACAAAGCATTTTATCTAAGTTTGCATTATGATCACTGCAATTGCAAATGCTATTTTCCAACGTGTAATCAATGATTATCACGTTCATGATGAGATTGACCATCCTATTGAAAACCCTTACGAGTCTAGCTCTTTGGAACACCTACTGTATTTGAAATGTTGGATAGATACAGCTCAATGGCATATGGAAGACGTGGTACGAAATCCAGAGATCGATCCCAAAGAAGGTTTGTATTGGAAAAGACGAATTGACAAGCAAAATCAGGTACGTACAGATACCGTCGAGTATATTGACAGCTACTACTTAACAAAATATGCGAATACAAAACCCGCGGTCAATGCGCGTATTAATACCGAAAGTCCGGCCTGGGCAATTGATAGACTATCTATCTTGGCATTGAAAATATTTCACATGCAGCAAGAAACATTTCGTACTGACGTCGGACAAGATCATATTGATACCTGCCAACAAAAGCTTAACGTACTTGTGGAACAACGCACCGACTTATCAAAAAGTATTGATGAGCTATTGGAAGATATTGAGGCCGGACAGAAATACATGAAAGCCTACAAACAAATGAAGATGTACAACGATCCTTCATTAAATCCTGTGCTATACGGAACTCAAAAATAAGATTTAACATGAAGCGTATTATAGTTACTCGTTTTTCAGCAATGGGTGATGTGGCTATGGTCGCTTCAGTTATCGCCGAGTTTCAAGCACAGCATACAGACACTGAAATCGTAATGGTGTCGCGAAAATTATTCGCGGCCTTTTTCGAACATATCCCTAGATTAATCTTTCATCCGATTGATCCTAAGACCCAGCATAAAGGGATAAGAGGATTATTTCGACTATCTAGAGAACTAAAAAAATATAATCCTGACTTTGTAGCTGACTTGCATAACAATATTCGATCTCGAATATTGGGTATGCTATTCCGTTTTACAGGCTATAAAGTGGGAACCTTGGATAAGGGACGTTCGGAAAAGAAAGCCTTAACACGCAAACACCATAAAATAAAGCGTCAGTTGAGGTTCACAACAGAGCGTTATGCGGATGTTTTTAGAAATTTAGGATTTGGCCTCACATTGAGTCATCAAAGACAGAAGATGGATCGCCCCCTTCCGGTGTCTCTCGTAGACAGTTTTTCAAAGCCTACAACAAAAATAGGCATTGCTCCATTTGCACAACATAGCTATAA
The DNA here is from genome assembly GCF_011007365.1 of Sphingobacterium sp. xlx-96. GTDB lineage: Bacteria > Bacteroidota > Bacteroidia > Sphingobacteriales > Sphingobacteriaceae > Sphingobacterium > Sphingobacterium luzhongxinii. Next base: position 473,910 of record NZ_WFKM01000002.1, read on the forward strand.
AGTATTTCCGCTACCAAAAATGGAATCGCTCATTCAATACCTGTCGAAGAACAACTATAGCGTCTACATATTTGGCGGAGGAGAACAAGAACAAGAAGTTGCTGAAACCTGGTCTAGGAATTATCCAGGGATAAGAAATACTATAGGTCAATTCGCTGTAAAACAAGAGCTGGATATCATTTCTCATCTTGATCTGATGATTAGCATGGATAGCTCGGGAATGCACATGGCATCTTTGGCTGGCACCAGATGCCTCTCTCTCTGGGGAGCCACGCATCCCTTTGCTGGATTTCTAGGTTATGGCCAAAGTACTTCGGATGTCATACAGGTAGAGCATCCAAATCGCCCCAGTTCGGTATACGGGAATAAGCCTTGTGACTGTGATGGTATGGAAGCCATAGATTTAGTATCTTCGCAAATGGTAATAAATCGTATTAAGGAAATATGCGGATAGGATTTGACGCAAAACGTTATTTTTTGAATAGGACTGGATTAGGCAATTACAGCCGAGACCTTATTCGTATACTTGAGCAATATTATCCTGAAAATAACTATATTAAATATACGCCAAAGATTGACGAAGGCAATCTTTATACGAAAGCACTCAGGATAACAACAAAATTACCTACCGGAACTTTCAATAAACTATTCCCAAGTCTTTGGAGGAATCGGAGAATCATCGAGGACCTTAAGTGCGACAAGATTGAAATATTTCATGGTCTTTCAGGAGAGATTCCCGTGGGCTTGCGACAAGCAAAAATTAAATCTGTTGTAACAATTCATGATCTTATTTTTTTAAAATTCCCCAAACTTTACAGTCACATTGATCGGTACATTTATAATAAAAAGTTTAAGTATGCTGTTAACCATGCCGACAAGATCATTGCAATCAGTGAACAGACGAAAAATGATATAGTAGCATACTACGGAATTTCGGCAGAGAAAATAGATGTGATCTATCAAGGTTGCCATCCGGCATTTAAGATTCCGAAGACCGCAGTCCAAAAGGAAGAAATTAGAAACAAGCTTGACCTTCCAGAGCGCTTTCTATTAAATGTAGGTTCCATAGAACCTCGAAAGAATGCTTTTAGTATTGTTAAAGCGATAGAACACCTCGATATTCCATTAGTTCTGGTGGGAAAAGGCACCAAATACGCTGATGAAATCAAAAAATATGTATCGGAAAAGGGATTGAATAAAAAAGTACTGTTTTTACAGGGTCTATCTATGGAAGAGCTCTCAATAATATACACCATGGCAGATATCTTCATATACCCTTCCATATATGAAGGTTTTGGAATTCCGATTATCGAAGCTTTATATTCAGGCGTTCCTGTCATTACAACCAACTCCGGGGTTTTTCCAGAAGCAGGTGGACCTTTCTCCTATTATATAGACCCAAAAAATATTGAGGAAATGCAACATGCAATAAACTCAATATTAGACAATCAACAGATACGTAATGAAATGATTGAAAATGGTTTGAAATATGTACAAAGATTTAATGACGAAGTGATTGCTGAAAAATGGAATACTTTGTATACCTCTTTTTTAATGGGGAAGTTATAAATTAGCCCTTTTGAAATATTTTTCCACTTACAATAGTCGCTCATACAAAGTCCAATATTTTTTTGCGGCTTCTTTCCATGAGAACTGAGATGTCCACCCTTTAATTTCCTCCTCACGGTTAGGCCCATTTAAAATATCCTCTAAATGTAATTTTCCAAAACTCTCCATATACTCTATTGATGTTTCTTCGAGATAAAAAGCCTCGGGACCTCCCACCTCAGGTAAGGATGTGTAAGTAGACAATAAAACTTTTCTTCCCAACGACATAGCTTCAATCACTGGCAAACCAAAACCTTCAGCAATAGACGGAAATGCAAAAATGGAACAGTGTTTTAGGTAATTCAATTTTTCTCTTTCAGTAACGGGGCCTGTATAAAAAACTCGTCCTGCAACTCCTATACTACTTGCGATACGTTTAATATATTCTAGATAATCTGGTTCTTGAACAATACCACTAATCACAAGCTTTAAGTTATTACCCTTTAAAAGGTAAGGAAGAGTATGTATATTTTTCTTTCTAGCAATTGTACCTAAAGAATAAATGTACTCCCCAGGGATTAGTGGAATATCATTCTCATATCTTAAATGAATATTTTCATCAATATTACAACCATTATAAATAACTTGAATAGTCTTCTCCCCTAATTCACAATGTTCCAACAGGTCTTGTTTTACATAGTTTGAAATAGCTATTATTGAAGAAGATCTATCTATGAGTGATTGAATTTTTTTCAAATACTTAGCTCTCTTTTGAGAAGATTTGTCTTCTTTCAAAAAGTTTAAATCATGAATAGTTGAGACTACTTTGATTTTCTTATCTGAAGGTATATAAGATGAAAGCTGAAATGTTGAATGCCATAGATCTACACCTTCATACCTTGGCTTTAGAAACTTATGTAAAGACCTCTGATTAATATATTGTGCTTGGCTACCGAAAGGGATAGAGAGCTTCCTATTTAAATAAAACTGAAATTCCTTGTCTTCTGGACAGAGATCTAACACTGCTTTCCCTAAATGCAAACAAAAGTAATACAGACCAGTATGTTGATACTTCATACGTTCTGCATCAAAGACAATTCTAGATTTCCTCATAGTAGTAATAAACAAAAATAGCTCTTTTTATGTGTTAATACTAATCTAAAACTCGTCGTATCCAATTTCCAAAAGAATATTTCTCAACAATACTTTGATCTATTTTTACCATGGGCACCTCAAGAAATTCCTTCAGCGATAACAAATTATTACTATTCCATATAAAAACATTATTCGGATGATAGAAATCAAAACTTTTAACTAATGAATTATTTGTTATCACTTTCTTCTTATAAAAAAGAGCTTCAAAAAAGCGAAATGACAAGCCTCTATGAATTAATGAATTATCAAAATCCAATAGAACTTCGTATTTTTGAACATGTTCCACCATTTGATTATATGTAAAAGGCTTGGTAATAAAATCAATACCTGAATCCTTATATTTATCAATCGTACTCGTACTTGAACACAATAGTTTTACATCTATATCTATCCCCTCACCCTGTAAAAACTCAGTTAACTGCTGAATACGATTCATCCGTCCCTCAAGATAACTCCCTACAAAACAGACACTCTTAGGCTTAACAACAATATTCTCAATTTTTGGTATTTCAAAATAAAAATTTGTGGTATAGTGTAAATTGAGATATTTAGCAGTATAAGTTTCATAGTCCCCTTTGTCAAAAACAAAAAACTTATCAAAATAACTAATTCTATCAAATATAGCGGGGAACCTATCGAGACCATCCCATTGATAAGCAACGAACTTAGAGACCCTATTCTTTATAATAGATAGAGTATCCAATCCCAGTAAATCAGCTCTAATAATCAGCGCATAGTCTACATCCGTATCAATCTGCTCCAATTGAGAAATTAACCTATGGTTTTCTCTAGCAAAAACTAGTTGCTTTTTAAAATCCTTATTTGAAAACAAATTTTTCTGCAGAAAACTATGTACTCTTTGCAACAGGTTTCTATAATTAAATGGTTGATCGGTTACAAATAAGAATATAATTTCCAAACCTTCTCTTTGTAAAGACAAAATTAATTCTTTATACAACTCAAAATGAAATGGAACAACTAATATAATACTTTTTTTCTTCACTTTAATAATTCCTTGATATACAACTCACACATAAATCGTGCTAAATCTACAAAATGCTACAGTTACTTCTCTCTTTTGAAAAAATAAAACACCTTTTTATACCAGATATTATAGTATTTCTGCTTATACTTAATGGCATCAGCTTTACTTTTCAATAGAGAATCAATACCTAAGCCATGTTTCAGATATAGCTCATGATGCTTCTTATAGATATAAAACATAGATGACTCAGCAACATTTTTAATATCACGTAAATCTGTTGCGGAATTCAAAGAGTTTCTCCGACGATAAAAAAAAAGTGGCTTTTCTATTTTTACAACTTTTGGGTACTTACTTACCAAACGAATCCAAAATTCCCAATCTTCAGCATAACTAAGATTTACATCAAACATACCCACTTCCCTAAAATCATTGCTTTTAAGCATCGAAGTAACGGTGAAACAATTTTGAAAAAGTAGACGCTGCATAGAAAAATCTGGCAACTTGAAAACGCCCTCAATTCGTTCAAAAAAAACAGCTTTAGTATATACCAAATGTATTGACGGATCTGTATCAAATTGATCAACGCAGAGCTTAATATAATTAGCATCAAGAAGATCATCCGCATCCAAAAAAACGACTAATTCCCCTTTCGAATTTTCGAAACCGTAATTTCTAGCCGCCGAAACGCCTCTGTTATCGGTACTAAAAAGATAAAAGTTGTCTTTATCTTTAATGAAATATTCTACCTTTTCCAAAGTTCCGTCCGTTGAACCATCATTTACAATAATGACTTCAATGCACTCATATGTTTGACCAAAAACGGATTGTAAAGTATCAATAATCGTATCGACATTATTAAAAGTTGGTATTATCACACTCACCAAATTCCCCATTTCCTAATATTTTACACTAATTTCGTATTTAACCAATTCTCAAAACTTTATTTATTAACTTCTTCTTTAGACAGTTTACGATATGCCCATCTTAAGAAGATATCCTTTGAATAAAGATGAATACTCTTTATGACCTAAAATCGACAAATATTTTTGCCAAAAAAACTCAAACCGTAAAACCCTCACCAACAACCACATAAAACACAAAACAACACCCTGTATTTGGAGGCAAATTTATAGTTTTTTTGTTAAAGCAGACGGCTTTTGCTAAGAAAACCAACCTCTGCTAGAAAAAAGCCTACCGGATATAAAGTCAGCTATCATTATCATCCAGATTTTGTCATTTGCTTTTTCATAGGACATTAGAAATCTGTGATTACTTAGCTAATAGCAATGCCGCCTCCAATTTAGAGTTAAGCCAATCCGAAAAAGCGTACTTAGCTCTAACACCTTCATCAAGTTGAACCAACGGACTGTCAAGAAATCTGTCTAATTCTTCCCAATTATCATTTGTTAATACAAAGAAATTGTTAGGGTGATAAAAATCCGCCTCTACTACGGTGGGATTAGTAGTAACTACTTTCTTCCCATACTTAATTCCCTCAAATATACGGAAGGAATAACCTTTATGATCTGAAATCACTAAATCAATAATGATATCTGATCTCCTAATCTGCCTGATCTGCTCTTCAAAATTTACATGTTCATGTAGTATTGTCATGTGCTTTTTAATGTAAGCAGATACAAATCCTAGATTCTTCTCTTGACATACCACAATAAAATTCACAGACTTAAATTTATTTGACAAATATTTATGAACATCAATCAAATGTTGTTCACGACTAAGATGGTGAGAACTGACGTAATATACATGGCTCACCTTCGTCTCCGTCTCGATATCTATCAAAAGTTCTGGATAATCAAAATAAAAATTGGGTGAATAGAATAAATTATGATTAGGAAATGAAAGAACATCAGCTGGATCAAAAACATAAAATTGATCAAATAGAGGAATATATTCTAAAATAGAGCGATCCCTAGAAATACCATCAAAATGAAAACTTAATAACTTATCAGTTTTAGCCCTTACCTTTTTTATCAATTCCTTATCGAATAAATCAGCTCTTATTACAAGTGAATAATCATATTTTTCTACTTTATCGAGAATTTCAATTTGTTGGTTCAACACATATTCTTCCCTCAATCTAGCTTTATATTCTCCATTATTGTAGAAGGTTTTATGCACTAGATTACAGAATCTTTGCCATAATGAACGATACCTAAATAAATATCCCTCATTCTCTATATGAGTAACCTCATAACCCAAAAACTCTAAATTTTCAACAATTAGCTCATATAAATTAAATGTATTCGGAGCCAGCAATAAAAACTTTTTTTTTAACATGTTTGAAATTTAGAAATCTAAAAAACCAAAAATATGACAATTATATCTAAAATTGTAGCTAAATTTGGGTGCAATTATTAACATCTCTTAGTCTTTCATAGTAGCATAACGTGAAAGATTTACGATGCGCTACGTTTAATTTGAAAAAACGTAATAATGAGCCCAAAAGTTTCTATAATAATCCCCTGTTACAATCAAGACCAATTCTTGAATGAGACATTAAAATCGGTTGCTGATCAAACATACAGGAACTGGGAATGTCTTATTATCGATGACGGTTCCAGTGACGATTCAGCTTCTATTGCGAATAGATGGGGTAAGCTAGATAAACGCTTCAAAGTTTTACAAAAAGTCAATGGAGGGCTTAGTTCAGCCAGAAATTATGGCCTTACTCAGGCTCAAGGAGATTACATCCAGTTTTTAGATGGTGATGACTTACTATATGAAGATAAGTTAAATCGTTCGTTAGAATGCGCAGGACAAAGCGAAATCATCATCACTTCCTTTGATCACTTAAAAAAAGACAAACATTTATCCCCCTTCTGCACATTTCAAAGAGAATATTTTAATTACGAATCTATTCTTTTAAAGTGGGACAAAGCCTTCTCAATCCCTATACACTGTGGTTTATTCAAACGTAAATTACTCAAAGGATTTCAATTCGATATAGATGTGAGAGCAGGTGAGGATTGGTTATTTTGGCTTGCTATTTATCAACAAAATCCTACTACATATTTTCTTGATGAAACACTTGTTTGTTATAGGCTTCATGAAAAAAGCATTACGCAAGATACCAGTCATATGACTACTCATAAACAAATCTGTCACTTAAAAATATACAACAGTCTGAGTCAAGAAAATAGACAATTATTTTTTGAACGCTTTTCGTCCGAAACCCTTGATTTAAGGGCTGAGCTAACAGATATTCGAAGAAACCAAGAACTTAAAAGAGAAAGAAAATTAAGCAACAGAATTAAAAGATTTTTTAAGCATCTCTTTAAATTTAGATAATCCTATTGAAAGTGTCTTATGAATAAAACCAAAGTAGGAATATTATATATATGCACAGGCCGTTACTCGGTGTTTTGGAAAAACTTCTTCGAATCATCCGAGCAATTTCTATTAAAAGAAACCGACATCGAAAAACACTATTTCGTGTTTACTGATGACACCTCTATTAAACCCAGTGACGACGTTCATATATATTACAAAGAACCCGAAGGCTTTCCGGCGGACTCCTTTAAACGATTCGATATGCTCCTGTCTATAAAAAAAGATTTGTTGAATATGGACTATGTATTCTTCTTGAATGCAAACACGCTATTTATCGACTTCGTTGGAAAGGAAATACTACCAATATCAAGTCCCTCTGGACTAACTGGAGTTCTTCATCCTGGATATTACAATTCTAAGAAAAATGAACTACCTTATGAACGCAATCCAAAATCCATGGCTTATATCCCATTTATTAAGGGGATAAAGTATCATTATTTTATGGGCGGATTTAATGGAGGAAAGACGCAAGAATTCTTAGAACTGTGTGAGGTATGCAGAAACAATATTCTAGAGGACAAAAATAAAGGCATAATGGCTTGTTTTCATGACGAATCTCACATCAACGCCTATTTTTTAGGAAAACCCATTCTTGTACTTCCTGCTTTGTATGGTTTTCCAGAAGATCAACCCCATCCATTTTCTCCAAAGGTTGTCCTTCTAAATAAAGCAAAACACTATGGAGACTATTTTAACAAAGAATATGCAAATCCGTTTATTTTACCATCACCGTTAGATAAACCTAATTTTATAAATAGCGTGAGTACATTTTTCAGAAATCTATTCAAGAAATGATAGTGAGCAAAATACAGGGTGGATTAGGGAATCAGATGTTTCAATTTGCAACAGCTTTTACAATAGACCCGACCGTATATTTGGATTTAGAGTTCATTAACAAAAAAACGGAGAGTACACAGAGCTTTACACAAAGAAACTTTGCACTTGAACTTTTTCCAAATCTTCGTTACAGAGAATTGTCAAACTTTAAACGAAAAATATTTCTCTCTAATGCTGCAATTTACAAATACTTAAGAAAACTAAGTCAAATAACAACAGTTACTCAAAAAGATAACCAAATTGTTCAAATCCCTGCAGCTAATAACATCTATCTAGATGGCTATTTTCAATCTGAACAATATTTTGTTAGTAAAAGAAATGAAATACTACAGCAATTTCAATTTCCCAAACTAGACCAGCAAAACCAATCTCTAAAGGAAAAGATTCTCGCGACACCAAACAGTGTAGCAATACATGTAAGAAGGGGAGATTATTTAAAGCCAACAGTTGCACAATACCATGGTATACTACCATTGAGTTATTATGAGCAAGCTATTTCATATCTGCAACATCGACTCGTGGGGCTAGACTTAGTTATATTTTCGGATGATCCTCAATTTTGCAGATTACATTTTGAAAAATACAACAACGTTTACATTGTTAGCGGAAATGAAGGAGCAAGTTGGAAAGACATGTCCTTAATGAGCGCTTGCCAACATCATATTATTGCTAATAGTTCCTTTAGCTGGTGGGGAGCCTGGCTATCGCAATATTCAAACGGAATTAAAATAGCTCCAAAAAATTGGTTTAATAACGAGGTTGTAGATTACAACATAGATGATATTATCCCTAGTTCTTGGATCAAAATATGAGTTATGAGCACTAAAAAAATCAGCATAATAATAGCCAATTACAACAACGGTCATTTCTTTAATGACTGTTTCAGAAGTCTGGTAAACCAGACTTCACAGGATTGGGAGGCCATTGTAATTGATGACAAATCAACGGATGATTCTTCTGCTATCATCAATGAACTAATAAAAGAAGACCCAAGGTTTAGATTCTACCAAAACAGTGAAAACTTAGGTTATCAAAAAACGTTAATAAAAGGAATTGAACTTTCGAAGTCTCCTTTATTTGCACGGCTCGATCCAGATGATGCTCTTGAGACCCATGCCATAGCAAAATCAATTGAGACCCATGAATTATTTCCACAAGCAGGACTCGTTTATTCAAATTTCACGTATTGCGATCATAGCCTAAATCGTTTAAATATAAGCCATGCCAAACAAGTCGATGATCTCAATGAAGACTATTTGAATTTTAATGCAGAAATCTCACACTTTGCTAGCTTTAAAAAAGAAATATACGAACAGACAACCGGTATAGACATCTTTATTAAACGCGCAGAAGATAAGGACATATACATGAAGATGTGTGAAGTTGCCCCTGTTAAATATATAGACGATACCCTATACTTATATAGGGTACACAATCAAAGTATTTCATCCCACGATAACTCCAACAAAGCTCTTTTTTGGCACTGGGTCGCTCTAATAAAGATGGCAGAAAGAACTAATACAAATATAGAGACCCTTTTCGTCGATAATTTCATCTCAAAAAATGTATTAAAGGAAAAACTTCGAAGACCTTTAAAATCAAAATGGGCTAAGCTGGGGTACAAGATCGGATTATTTAAAGCATATGAACAACTTCGTAATATTCTTAAGTAATACTACAAAAAATCATGTTAATGTAGATTTACACGAGGGAGCTTTAAGATGAGGTCACTTTTGTCATTTGATACAAAGCCTATTAAGGTAACGAATATAGATTACTAAAAAACTCAAATAAAACGAAAAAACTCACCGAATAATAACTATATTTGATAGAATAACTATAAACCATGAAATTACCAGTACCAGTCATACTACTTTTTTTCATGATATCGCTGGTATCTTGTCAGAAGGACGGGGAAGAAATATCGGTTGACGAGCAAGAATGGAATACAGATCCTACAAATAGAGACAGTATCTCATTTACGTTAAACGATAAGACCTATAGCTCCAATGAAATGAATGGCTTTGGTTTTTCAAACAAACAGATTAATATCAAACCTTATTCTTCTGCAATCAAAAACAGGGAGACTGCTTATGCCACAGGCGGATATTGGTGGTATGGAGAAAGTGATTCTTTATTATTCGAACAAACATTTTCATTCAAGTCGCCCGAATTTTCAAGCATCTCATTTGGCTTTAGCAAAAAGTATGAGAAAAACAAACTTCTTCAAAAAACGGCTGTACTGGCTCCAAAGAGCAACGATTCCACATTTTTGGTAGGTCCTGCTCAATTTGCGACCGACAATAATCTTGAAAATACGGCAGAAGGAGTCAGCCTCGAACTATACCCACTGCAAACGGGAAAAGTATTGACCACATCTATACCTGCTTATTCGGTATTACTGCGCTCGAAGCTGGACAATCAACTACAAGACGACTCTTACTTTCATATTATAAAAATCGACACTTTGCAACATGATGTATTGTGTATTGAGGCCCGATTCGAATTGAATGTGTACAATGAGAAGGGAGCATCGTACCGTATAAAAGATGGCTTTATTCGATTTAAGACAAAAGGTAATTATCTAAAGTAAAATCCGGCGGAATTAACCCACCAGTTTTCTTAGTAACTGCTTCTTAATAGAGAATTTTCGATATTTAAATTCACCAGTGCGTAAACCGATGACGGCTCCAAATTCTATTTTATCATTACTCTCTCCCATTGGGAATATGCAGGATCTATAGACATTGGACGTTACAATAGCTTTTGGAAAAACGTTAAAATTAACCCCATCCCTAGAGAAAGCAAGATATAACTCTTCGGAGGTATATCTTTTCACATCTCCAACGGCCAAGGTAAGAAAATAATACCCCTCTCGGTAACAGGCGTGCAGGTGCCATGGCGAATAATTCTTATTTCCAGAACTCCAAGGCTTATTAACAAAGTGTATAATTTTACTTTTGTCAAAATCTGTAAAGTCTAATCCATTTTTAGAGACCCGCTGCAATACAAAGGAGGGATCATTTTCTTTATATCCTTCCTTACCCGTATTAAAACCTACTTCATAGGAAACGATATCATCTCCTACACGCACAAAAGAAGGAGACAAAACGTGATTATCAAACAGAGTTGCCGGGTAATTACTTGTAAAAGCAATCTCTACAGAACTCCACTTTACCCCGTCTACAGAGGTCTGCCGTACAATATTACGTCCAGCACTTTTTTCACTTAATTTTCTAGTGTTATTAGCACTATTACTACAAATACGCTCAAGACTCTTTTGAGACACTCCATTACCACGGTAATAAAGCTCAAAGGTCCCGTTATGATACATCCAATCTACGTCAGACCAATACCCTTGACGCCGATTCTGAGCATCGTCAAGCTCGCCGTCCTCTTTCATAGGAGGCCGTTGTATCGGATTTACCAAACCAAAAGGAACAGTCCAGCGAAGCGCGTCATTAGAGACTACCACTGTGGGATTTTCATACAAAATAGCATTACCACTACTCCCGACCTGACCAAAGTAAGGCGTAAAGACCATCCAATATTTATAGCCATATAATCCATCTGCAAAATATTCCACATCGGGATGGCAGTAGCTATACCGCTTGCCCGATATATCCTTAATAAGTGCCAAGTCACTGCCGCCCCAATAATTACCGTTGGCCTCAACAGCAATATCCATACTTCCCAAATCCTTAAAGATATGCGAAGAAACGATATCCTCTTCTCCCCCCTCTTCGCCCATTGGCGGTATATCTGATGCCTCATCTTTTGAACAAGCTGTCCAAAATACGCAAAGCATCAAAAAATAAGCATACTTCCTTAAATGCATCTTACCTAGGTTAATAATATTCGTCTTACCAAACTATTGTCAAGAGACAACGCTGAGCGGACGCTAATTTATAACAAAAATTATGTATATTTCCTCAATAATAAAAATTAAAATGGAGGAGGAGGAGGAGAGCTACAAAACTTGTTTTTATATTTCAGCGCAATTACATTGCGTATAAAGACGACTTTTTGTAGGTTTATTTTAATAAGTACAACATCAAAATGAACACGAAAACACTCTATATAATCCGCCACGCAAAAGCAGAATTACCAACTTGGAGAGAGAAAGACTTTGGAAGGAATATTATGGACAAGGGGGGTGCTCGAGCCCAACATATAGCCAACAAACTAAAAGACATACTCACGATTGATGACAATACAGCTGTATTTTCTTCGACTGCTAATAGGGCAATACAGACGGCTCATATCTTCTGTACCACATTAGAGTTCCCTCTTCAGCGTATATTCCAGACGGAATCCATATATGAAGCGTATTATCTCGATATATTAAAAATTATCAACCAAATCCCCAGCGCTGTAGACACACTGCTGATATTTGGCCATAACCCTGGCTTATCTGACTTAACCAACTACATCTGCAATAGCTATATTCAACTCAAAACATCGCATTGCGCTGTCGTAACGCTGGAAGAAGGAATCGATTTTGGTAGCCTATCGGGAGGAACGGGTTCATTAAACCAAATCATCACAGAACAACTATAACGCGCTTAACCAAAAGTTAACTTCAATTAAAAGCAAGTTTGAATTTTTATACCCTTAAATTAAAAAGTAAAAGCGCTCAAATCACTTAATTTTGTCTTTGCAAACGAAGTGATTTTTATCGAAAAAAATTAATCAAGAAAAAAGTCAAAAGAACCCCGTCCTTTTTCCGAAGACAACAAGTAGAGTCGACAAAAAGTATCTATACAGTTGAAGAAAAGTATCTAGTCTTTTTAAACAAACTCCTTAAAATACACCTGTATTATTTTAAACAATAAAAATAAGTCGTATCAAGAAATATTATTTCCACCAAATACAACAGCTATAAGGAGCTTATCATTAACTTTTACGTATCTTCGCTATATGGCAAACAAACTTCAAAACGAAACCTCTCCCTACCTCAAGCAGCACATGCACAACCCGGTGCATTGGATGCCATGGGGAGCGGAGGCCTTAGCTAAAGCAAAACAGGAAAACAAGTTAATCATCATCAGTATAGGCTACTCGGCATGCCATTGGTGCCATGTCATGGAGCGGGAAAGTTTCGAAAATGAAGCTATTGCCGAGACCATGAATAAATTTTATATCTCCATAAAAATAGATCGTGAAGAACGCCCCGACATCGATCAGATCTATATGATAGCCGTACAATTGATGACCAAATCGGGCGGATGGCCACTTAATGCAATCTGTCTTCCGGATGGACGTCCCATCTACGGGGGGACCTACTTCAAACCTCACGACTGGCAAAACATTTTATTGCAAATAGCTCAAATGTGGGAAGAATCACCCCAAACAGCTATTGATTATGCAGAAAAGCTAACCACTGGAATACAACAGGCAGAGCGCCTTCCTATAGCTGATATACCCGAACAATATACTTTACGAGACCTCAAAACCATCGTACTCCCCTGGAAGGAACAATTTGATTTCAAGAACGGTGGCTATCGACAAGCTCCAAAATTTCCATTACCTAATAACTGGGTCTTTCTCTTGCGTTATGCCGTATTGACCAAAGATCAGGACCTGTTGGCTCATGTGCATTTCACGTTAAAACAGATTGCTAATGGTGGAATATACGATCAGATTGGAGGAGGATTTTCTCGTTACTCCGTAGATGAACGATGGCATGTCCCCCATTTTGAAAAAATGCTGTACGACAATGGTCAGTTGATCTCCCTTTATAGCGAAGCCTATCAACAAACGCCCTCCTTATTATATAAACAAGTCGTTGAAGAAACTATCGCTTGGGCTATTCGCGAAATGAAGGCTGAAAACGGAGGGTTCTACAGCGCATTAGATGCCGATAGCGAGGGGATAGAAGGTAAATTTTACACGTTCCAGTCCGAGGAATTCGATCTTTTGGGTGATGATGCCGATCTAGCTCGAAATTATTTTAACATCACAAACGAAGGAAACTGGAGCGAAGAGCAAACGAATATCCCTTACGTAGATAGCAACAATGAGCACCTCATTCGTGAAGCTGGATTTTCAACAGATGAATGGTCTATATATTTGACCGAAATTAAAACCAAAATGTTAGCTTATAGAGCAACGAGGATTCGCCCTGGTCTGGACAATAAACAACTGACCAGCTGGAATGCACTTTTATTAAAAGGACTAGTAGACGCATATAGAATTTTCGATACGCCATCTTACCTGATAACAGCTATTGGCATTGCCCACTTTATCGTCAAGGAATGTACAATAGAAGATTCTTTACTACATCAACCCAAAGATCAAAACAGACAAATCCCTGGCTTTCTCGACGATTATGCGCTTACGATAGAAGCTTATATTGCTATATATGAAGCAACATTTGAAGAAGATTGGCTACATAAAGCAAAAAACTTGGCGGATCGCGCGATTTCTCTATTTTATGAGTCCAAAACAGCTACATTCTATTATACCTCAAATGAAGGAGAGGAGCTCATCGCTCGTAAAAGCGAGGTTATGGATAATGTGATCCCTGGATCATCCTCCAGTATAGTACGCCAACTCTACAAAATGGCCTTACTCTTTGACGAAGAAAATTACACAGCAATAGCTGATCAGGTCTTTGCCAATGTATTTCAAAATATCGCCAGTTATGGATCGGCATACTCCAATTGGGCAATACAATTACTTGAATTTCATTTTGGGACTTATGAGATTGCACTAACAGGAGAAAATGCTACAAAATGGCGCAAAGAATTGGATCAGAAGTGCTATATCCCAAATAAAATAATCTTGGGGGGAACAAAATCTACACTTCCTTTGTTAGTAAATAAGCAAGAATTGGAATCAAAAGCATACCTTTGTCGAAGCAAAACCTGTAGTCTTCCGCAATCGTCGATTACACAATTGATTGAATTAATAAATAGCAATGAGGTTTAAACCTCTTTAAAAATTAAAAAATGGCAATAGAAAACAACAACGTAGTAACGTTGAATTACATTCTTCACACAATTGAAGAAAACGGAGAGAAAACGTTTGTAGAACAAACAACAACTGAAAATCCGCTAACATTTCTATATGGTGTGGGAATGATGTTACCAAAATTTGAAGAAAACATTGCTGGTCTTCAAATCGGTGACAAATCATCTTTTGAACTAGATGCTGAAGATGCTTACGGAGAAAGAGATGACAAAGCCATGGCACAATTACCGGCTGATATGTTTAACGAAACTGGTCTGCCTCCAGTAGGTGAAGTATTACCGTTACAAGATAACCAAGGAAATCAGTTCCGAGCTGTAGTAGTAGAAGTGAGTCCTGAAGTTGTGGTAGCTGACTTAAACCACCCAATGGCTGGTAAAAAATTAAACTTCGACATTGAAGTACTAGCAGTTCGCCCTGCGACAGAAGAAGAGCTTTCGCACGGTCATTCACATGGCATAGACGGTACAGAAGGACACTAGTCCGACTCCACCATAAAGCAATAAAAAAAGCTGTCTTTGAGACAGCTTTTTTTATTGCTTTACAGCACGCAACATTTCTCTTTTCCCTGGGGCTCCCGGTGCCTTTTCAACTTTAAAACCTAAAGCCTTCATCGAGCGTTTCAGATTTCCTGTAATAGCGTAAGTGACAAATACGCCTCCCACACGTAAATATTGACAGACGTGAGCTAAAGTCTCATCAGTCCACATTTCAGGTTGATGGATCGCTGCAAAAGCATCAAAATAAATTATATCAAATAATCGATCACTATCGAATTCCAGTACTTTGCTGTGGACCACCTCCCACGCTATCTCCGTATTAAGATTGACCGATTGATGCAAAGCATCACTATATTTATCGCTAAAAGACTGCCAGATGACCGGTGTAACATAACGATCGTATCCTGTACCAAATATAATATTCTCCGCCAGAGGATAAGCTTCTATTCCACAATAATTCAGTTTGAGTTTATTTCTAGAAGCGTAGTCAGCTGACTGCAAAAAATTAAGTCCTGTACCGAATCCTATTTCCAGAATGGAAGCTGTGTTTGTATTCTCCTTCTCGATATAATATGCTAAACCAGACTGGACAAATACATGCTTACTCTCCTGTAAAGCTCCATGTTTCGAATGATAATGCTCACCAACTTCGGCATGATATAAAGTACTGGAGCCATCGGCTGTAACAACAAAATCCATAATAAGCTATTTTTTCACAAACTTACGCAAATTCAACGTAAGCAGAACCTACAAAACCGCTCTCTTGAAAAACTTAAAACCGGAAGCCAGCCTTGATGCGTGCAAATTGGTGGTTACGGTACATCTCCTTTCCTTCTTTTGTATTAAAAATTACTGCAGCTTCAATAGAAAATATCCCGCGCGAATAAACTGCCCCAAACTTCTGACCCAATAAATGTTTAGATATTGCATACTGCCCCTCCACTTGGCTTGTAAACAAAGCTCCTTGTATAGTCGCATTATAAAACTGGTACATATAACTCGGCGTATAGAAGAAATAATACTCCTTATCATTTGACAAAAAACCACCGTTTCCAGCGAACTGACTATGGCGATACGGTGCCAATTTACCGAAACGAATCGTGAATTGAGCAGAGACATTCGAGAAATTCATCCCAGCCCTACCGCTTGTCTCTCCTGCGAGCTCAAAACGATCTGTTTCATTTCGCCACAGTTTTTTCAAAACTGAAGCTTCTAAATCCAGTCCCACAGCACTGTTAAGGGAAGACTCCCAACTTTCTACCTCATACATATTGAACGTCTTATGTATAAACCGTTGTATCTGTTGCCCCTTACCTGCTTCACCAACAGTAGCGACCTCTGCCTTAATTCGCCATACCAACTCGCTGGTATAACTACGTTGAAAACTTCCGTTAAAGAAAAAACGTCCTGTGGATGGCCGATCCCAGTTCAAGTCGCTTCTCCCACCTATATATTTACCGTTAAAGAGCTGATGTCCGAATTGTATCGACAGTAAATCAATATGCGCAGGAGAATACTGTAACAGCTTGTCGTAAGTAAGCACAAGTCCATTTGTATAGTATTGATCCTGCCCTTGTAGAAGGTAGGAGTCATTGTCGGTTTGCAAGCATATGGCATGACTTCTTTTCGCTTGAGCAAACGCGATGACTCCTGAAAAAAAAATCCCCATCATAAGGAGCAACCTCCTGCTAAAGAATAGAAGTAACTGACTGCTCACACTCATTTGTATTTTTATCATTAAAATAGGTATACCTTTCTAAAGGATAAGATAATCGAATATCAATCTCAAATCTAAGCTTATTTTAGCAAAAACAAATGCCTTACCAGCCAATCCTTCCCTTCGGGAGCACGACAGATTTCCATTTTTACACGCTAAGTCACCTCCGCCTCATGCAGAGGTCTATTTACTATCTGGTGAAATCTATTTCGTTAGATCTAGCTACGCTGAGTCTTTCGTGGTTTTCCACAACGAGAGAGATAGCGTCAAAACGGTTAAATAAGCAAAAAAACGGGTTTTTGCTACCCATATTGATAACGATATACGGATAATGATAAAAAAAAACTATTTTAGCTTAAGACTATTCACTATGCAATCCATTGTTAACAATTATAGCAACATAATTCTCCTTTTGGTAGGTATCAGTATTGGAAGCCTTATCGGTGCATTTTTACCCAATTTTGTTCCATATATAAAACCGTTTGGTGATATTTTCTTAAACCTACTATTTGTTGCCGTAATACCATTACTCTTTTTTGCGATCTCATCTGCTGTTGCAAGTATCGAAGGGGATAATCGTTTAGGCCGGATACTCACTACAATGGTATTCGTATTTATGATTACCATAGTCATCGCATCCGTCCTGACAATATTGGGCCTGTGGATCTTCCCGGTCACCGCAATTAGTGATGGCCGAGGTCTCGATGATACCATGCTAGCAGATCCAAATGATAGTTGGGGCAATAAAATCGTTCGATTTGTTACCGTTCCCGAATTCGTCAACCTCCTATCCCGACAAAATATACTCGCCTTCGTTATCTTCTCCTTTTTGGTAGGCACCTCTGTCCGCAAAAGCGGTGAAATAGCTCAACCTTTTCTTCGCTTTTTGATAGCAGGAAATGAAGTTATGAAAAACATGTTAGGATTAGTCATGAAATTAGGCCCGATTGGCTTAGGAGCCTATTTCGCCTACCAAGTACATGATTTAGGTCCCGAATTATTCGGTTTTTACGCAAGACCGTTAGCATTTTATTACATTTTCGGAACGATCTTTTTCTTTGTGGTGTTCTCGTTATATGCTTTTATTGCTAAAGGAAGAAAGGGAGTCCCTCTTTTCTGGAACAATAACATCACCCCCTCTCTTACGGCTTTAAGCACATGCAGTAGTTTGGCAACTTTACCTACAAATCTTCTTGCCGCCAAGAAAATAGGTATCCCAAATAGTGTCGCCAATGTCGTCATACCACTTGGTAATACTCTCTACAAAAATGGCTCAGCAATTTCATCGATCCTAAAAATTTATGTAGCCTTTGCTATTTTAGATTGGGATTTTTTCGAACCATCAACCCTATTTATGGCCGTGGCCATCACACTCTTGGTCAGTATGGTCGCCGGAGGAATCCCAAATGGTGGCTTTATTGGCGAGATGCTCATGATTTCCGTATACAGTATCCCCAATGAAGCGATACCGGCGATAATGATTATCGGAGCTTTGGTCGATCCTTTAGCTACAATTTTGAATGCAACGGGCGATACTGTAGCATCCATGTTAGTTACCCGATTCTCTGGTGAAAAGTTTTCGTCCGAATAATTTACAATTTGGCTCCAATCTCTAGATGGACACTGAATCTAATGAAATGAACCCATTGATTCCTTAAAAAACATAAATCGATCAATAAAACGTACACGTCCAGAAAAAAAACATAACAAGACGTAAATCCTAAAATATGCACCAAGGGGATAGTTCTGATTTGTAATATTCATGATGCAATAGCATATCTAAACTAGTGTCTGTTAAAAGGATAAAAAAACACTACCTAACAACTCACAAAAAGGGGTTAACCAACGCTGACCAGTTGTTTAGATTGTCTCTAAATAATATGATCCGTTAGCTAAATTCCTCCTTTCATTTCTCATTTCGTATTTTTGTACAAAAACAGTCAGAGTGCAACATACTCATTTACAAAAATGAAACGGTACGCTCTAAAAATAATCCATCCCGATGAACTGACTACAAGGAGCGCATTGAAGGCAATCGGGACAAGTTAATGACAGATAAAAAAAAAGTAATACACAGATGAAACTATTATGATCTGTCAGTTGGCGGACCATACGGGAGAATAAATCTGATAGCTTCATCACCCTAAAAAACAAATTATATACGGATGAAAAAAAGTTCGATCATTTTAATTGTAATCATCGCAATAGCAATTGCCATGATTTTGGTTATCTACACAGATTCAAGTACATATTCTACTTTTGCGGAAGCTAAAGAAAAGAACACAGAACTTTATGTGGTCGGCGTATTGAATAAAGAAAAGGATCTTCATTATGACCCGGTAAAAGATGCCAATCATTTCTCATTCTACATGTACGATAAAGATAGTACAGAATGCCAGATCGTATTCAATGGTTCAAAACCTCAGGATATCGAACGGTCAGAACAAATCGTATTAACGGGAAAAATGGAAGGTGATACCTTTCATGCAAGTAAAATTCTGATGAAATGCCCGTCAAAATACAATAAGGATCAAGTTGAAGTAATTGAAGCTACAACTACAGCTTCATTATAATTTACCAACTTCTTACTTCTAATTTCTTACATATAACAATGGATATTAATTACGTAGGCGAGCACCTATTGCCAGGAAAGATAGGTCAATTTTTTGTTATTCTTTCTTTTGGAGCATCCTTACTTTCACTTATCAGCTACTTCTTTGCGACTAAGAATCCCGAAGAGCGGCATTGGAAAAAATTAGGTCGTATCGGTTTTTTCTTAAACGCGCTATCAATCGTCATCATCGGTTCAATTCTTTTTTACTTAATATACAGTCACTATTTTGAATATCATTATGTTTGGAGTCACTCTTCAAGATCTCTCCCCACACACTACATTATATCCTCTTTTTGGGAAGGGCAAGAAGGCAGTTTCTGGCTTTGGATGTTCTGGCAGGTTGTATTAGGCACTGTTCTTGTTTTTAGAGCCAAAAGCTGGGAAACTCCTGTCATGACCTTCGTGATGCTTTGTCAGACATTTTTGGCAAGTATGCTGATTGGTGTAGAAATATTTGGAAGTCGTATCGGCAGCTCACCATTTATACTACTTCGCGATGCACTAGACATCCCGATCTTGAAAGACCCGAACTATCTTTCTATGATTGCCGATGGAAGAGGCTTAAACCCATTGTTACAGAACTATTGGATGGTCATCCACCCTCCGACCCTGTTCTTGGGTTTTGCGTCTATGATCGTCCCTTTTGCATACGCCGCATCCGGTTTATGGCAAAAAAGGTATAAAGAATGGATGACGCCGGGCCTACCGTGGGCGCTTTTTGCAGTAATGATATTAGGTGCAGGTATTATAATGGGGTCATTCTGGGCATATGAAGCGCTAAATTTCGGTGGCTTCTGGGCTTGGGACCCTGTAGAAAACGTATCCATTATTCCATGGTTTACCCTTATAGCAGCAGTACACGTAATTCTAGCGTACAAGCATTCAGGACATGGTTTTTTCACAGCCACCCTACTCTCTCTTGTTAGTTTCGTCCTTGTAATTTATGCTTCTTACTTAACACGTTCAGGCATATTGGGCGAGACCTCCGTACACTCGTTTACTAGTTTAGGTATGTCGGGACAGTTAATTTGGTTTAACCTGACCTTCCTCCTCATTATGATCGGCCTGTTGGTATGGAGAAGAAAAGAGATTCCTAATTCTCAAAAGGAAGAAGACATTTATTCCCGCGAGTTTTGGTTGTTTATCGGCGCCCTAGTGCTTACTGTAGCATGTGTACAAATGATTGCAACAACTTCAATCCCTGTATTTAATGCTCTTTTTGGCACAAAAGTGGCCCCACCTATTGACCCTATTGCACACTATAACAAATGGCAAGGTGCCTTCGCGGTCGTCATCTTATTGCTTACTGCTGTAGCTCAATTCCTGAAATATAAACGCACAGATAGTAAAAAATTCTGGGCCTCGATCCTGGCTTCACTAATTGTTGCAATCCTAATAGGGGCACTTGTGATCTATTTCACAAAAGTATACAGCAATGTCATGTATATGCTTATCACATTTACAGCTGTATTTTGTGTCGTTGCCAATATTCGTATATTGAGTGATGCATTCAAAGGCAAATGGAAACTTACAGGATCTGCAGTATCCCATATCGGATTTGGACTCCTTGTACTGGGTGCATTAATTGCAGCCGCTACGAATGAGGTAATATCGATCAATGAAAGTGGTTATATCGGTGTTCAAAATTTCGGAAAAGAAGGTGACAAGTTTACTGATCCTGGAGAAAATCTATTCTTGACAGAAGGCGAACCTGTTCAAATGGGAGACTATAAAATCACATATGTAGGCGATAGTGTTGCTCCACCCAACGTATACTATCACATCAAATACGAGCGTCTGGACGAAGAGAGTGGAAAAGTAAAAGAGCATTTCATCTTGAGTCCATTTGCACAGAATAATCCGGACATGGGCGGGTTGATCGGTACTCCTGCAACCAAACACTACCTGACTCACGATGTCTACACCCTGATTACGGCCGCCGCCGCGGATTCTCAAGCTCCCATGAGCAAGATTAAAGAAGAAGAGAAAACCGGATTTGAAGACTATGATGAACCGGCCACCTATCAGGTGAATATCGGAGACACTTTACGCTATAGGAACGGTGTTTTTGTAATAGAAGGCATCAATAAAAATGCTAAACTAGAAAACATCCCATTAAAACCCAATGATGTCATAGTAGGCCTCAAAATTAAAGTCATCGCAGCAGACCAGAAATCATACGATGTAGAACCTACATTCTTGCTGAAAGAAGGTAACGCTTATGACTTTAATAAAGACGTAAGCGAACAGGGTTTGAAGTTTCGATTTACCAATATCTTGCCTGAAAAAGACAAGTTGGAAATTATGGTTTACCAAAAACCTCTGCCGGAGAAGAAATGGATTGTCTTCAAAGCTATCAAATTTCCTTACATCAACTTCTTCTGGCTAGGAACAATTGTTATGACAGTTGGTTTCTGTATGGCGATATACAGACGAATCAAAGAAGCTAAAAATAATCCGACAAAATACTAATGATGGAAATTGTTGTATTGGGCAGTGGAAATGTTGCAACGCACCTTGCAAAAGCGTTATATAAACATGGTCACGTGATAAAACAAGTCTTCAGCAAACGATCAGCCAATGCATTTGCATTGGCTGATGCCGTTAAAGCAGACGCTATCTCAGAGCTTTCAAATCTTGACCCAAGAGCTGACCTCTATCTTATAGCAGTTTCTGATACAGCCATTTCCCAAATAATTTCTGAAATGCCAGAAATAACAAAAGGAATCGTAGTACATAGCTCTGGAGCCACTCCCATCGAAGTTTTGCAGCGTTTTGACAAAACAGGAGTCTTATACCCTGCTCAAAGCATAAGCAAACAACTCGAGATCGATATTTCACTTATACCATTCGGAATTGAAGCGAATTCGCTCGAGACCGCAGACTTACTATTTAACTTGTTATCCCCTATAGCTGTACGCATCTTCTCTTGCAACTCCAAACAACGATTAGCACTACACGTTTCGGCAGTCCTTGTTAACAACTTCCCCAATGCGTTATTTAGCATAGCACAGCAAATCCTAGAACGCGAAAATATGGACTTTGATCTCCTGCGTCCAATCATTCTAGAAACAGCAAGTAAGGTCCAAAATCACCTCCCTACAGACGTACAGACCGGCCCAGCCGCAAGAAATGACATCGGCACGATAAACAGGCATTTGCAATTCCTAAGTTATTCAAATGAGCTAACTCAAATCTATCAACATTTGTCTGATTTCATTATAAAAAGCAGACATAAATAGCACATTGTTTACAAAAAAAATAAAAGTTTAAACCTCCATCCTAAAGCCCAAATTACTTGCTAATTTTGCTGAAAATTAAAACAAACGTTAATAACAAACGTTTGTTTATAGAGTAACTTCATATATATCATGGCAGTTAGAAAACTAATTCTTGTATCCATTATTCTGTTAAATGTAATCATCATTTCTTTTGGGATTATCTTTACACCACGTTGGTTTTGGCTTTTAATCGTTCCAATTCCATTACTCATTATTGCGATCTACCATAGCGTTCAAACAAGTCACGCAATCCTCCGCAACTATCCTTTAGTTGGTTATTTTAGATATATATTCGAATCTATCCGCCCAGAGCTAAGACAATACTTTTGGGAATCAGATACAGACGGTCGTCCATTCAACAGAAGACAACGGTCTATTGTTTACCAAAGAGCTAAAAACCAACGGGAGACGGTAGCTTTTGGTATGCAGACAGACCCTCAAGCCATCGGTAACGAATGGGTTGCACATTCTATATTTCCTACACATATAGAGAATCATGATCTGCGTACGATGGTTGGAAACAGCCAGTGTAAAAAACCTTATAGTTTAAGTATCTATAATATCTCTGCGATGAGTTATGGTGCGCTTAGTAAAACGGCAATTACAGCCCTAAATAAGGGTGCTGCTTTACAGAACTTTGCACACAATACAGGAGAAGGCGGTATCAGTAATTATCATATAAACGGCGGGGACCTCATCTGGCAGGTTGGTACAGGCTATTTTGGTTGCAGAAACGAACATGGTTATTTTGATGATGATCTTTTCGCAGAAAAGGCAAGCAGGCCTTATGTAAAAATGATTGAATTAAAAATGTCACAGGGAGCGAAACCTGGTCACGGAGGAATACTTCCGGCGGCAAAGAACACACCAGAGGTTGCTGCTATCCGTCACGTGGTCCCAGGAACGGATGTTATGTCTCCGCCTGCACACAGTGCTTTTTCTACTCCATTAGAAATGATGGGATTTATACAGAGATTAAGAGACTTATCTGGCGGTAAACCAGTAGGTTTTAAGATTTGTATTGGAGATAAACAGGAATTTATCGAGATCTGTCATGCTATGCAAACGACACAGATATTCCCAGATTTTATCTCTGTAGATGGATCAGAAGGGGGAACAGGTGCTGCACCCCTAGAATTCACAGACAACCTCGGTATGCCTTTATACGACGCATTAACGTTCGTTACAAAAACATTGATCAACTTTGGTTTGAAGAAACACATTAAAATTATTGCTTCGAGTCGAATTGTAACCGGTTTTGATCTCCTAAAAGCTATCGCGTTGGGCGCTGATGCTTGTTATAGTGCGCGAGGTATGATGTTTGCATTAGGTTGCATCCAAGCATTAAAATGCAACGAAGATATCTGCCCTGTTGGAGTAGCAACACAACGACCTCACCTATACAAAGGCTTAGATGTAGAAGATAAGTATGTGCGCGTGGCACAGTTTCATAGAAACACGCTTCGTGCTACAGTGGAAATCATGGAAGCATGTGGGTTTAAAACATTAGATGATGTAACTGCAGATAAGTTTTTCAGAAAGACAGACAACATCACTACACTCAGTTTCCAAGACATTTACTTTAAAGAAACCGGAAGATTGAACAAAAAGGAAAACTCCTTTGCAAAGGAAGAATTCCTGGATCAATAATATGACATCATTAAAAAGACCTAATTCCTGAGATTAGGTCTTTTTAATTACAGCACGATATGCTGTTCATTTCAAGTTCTGAAAAACCTTTTCCAGTATTTGTTGCGCCATTTTCAATTGTTCCTCGTCAATCCCCTCGACAGATTCACGAATTGTCTGAGATGCTTGTCTCATTCCTATTTCTTTCAATTTACGCCCTTCTTTCGTCAAATAAATCAGATTGGAACGTCGATCTTGTTTATCATTTACCCGTATCACTAAACTATCCCTCTCGAGATTATTAATGAGTCTGGTAATACTAGGTTTGTCCCTGAACGTCAAATTTGCGAGCTCTTGCTGAGTGAGTCCCTCTTCCATCCAAAGATAGTACAAGATACTCCATTGCTCAGCAGTTATGTTCACCTTAAACTCTTTCAGATTACGATGTAGCCTTCTCGAAATAGCTGTAGATGCTTTCCCCGATAAAAAGGAAAAAAACTCCTCAGAAATTAATGTCGATTCATTCATTAGTTAGTAATAATTATAGGTTGTTTATGCAATTAAGGAAATCCATATTCAATATCCAAATTTTATTTTAACATTCTAACTTTGCTTCAAAATTTCTTATATTTATTCGTATGGAAAATTTGCTGATAATATTGGTATTCGTCGGGTCGATCGTGTATAAAATATATTCAAATTATAAAGAAGAAATGGCAAAATCGGCCAAGCGTAATCCCCAAAGGCAATCTCAGCAACGAAACACGGGGAATCCCCCTCTATCGCCTTCCCATAATCAGGCGCCAACAAGACCTCCTATCCCGAAGACTGTTAAGCAACAAGTAGCAAACCCATTTGTAACAAAAAGTAATATAATACAAGATGTTCCTGAGGAAGTACAACGCGCAAAACAAAATAGAAAAGTAAAACCAATCGAACGAAAAGATAGATTGGATAACGAAGGACAATTCGAGAGGCAACCTGTTTCATTTGACTTGAGACAAGCTGTAATCCAGGCTGCAATTTTAGACCGCCCTTATAAATAAAACTGTATGTAATCTATAATAGCGAAAATTTATCGCCATCCTGCAAAAATGGGAATTGTCGGCGCGCATTTTCAAGATCCTTGGGATTTAGCGTAAATGTATACAGATCTTCGTCTTCAGGTTTGTAGTAGACCACGTCTCCTAAAGGAGAAATACACATAGACCCTCCCGAATAATATATCTCATTACCATCGTGTCCTACCCGATTGACACCGATCACAAATGCTTGATTCTCTATAGCACGGGCAGGAATTAACGCTCTCCAATGGGCAGAACGCTTGTCTGGCCAACTCGCCGTGTACACCAACAAATCATAACCATTTTCTTGATTTCTGGACCATACAGGGAAGCGAAGATCGTAACAAATCATTGGGCATATTCTCCAACCTTTCAGCTCAACGATAACACGTGACGTTCCAGCTGTAAAAATGCTATCTTCATTCGCCATACCAAATAAATGCCGCTTATCATAATGGACATAACTGCCATCTGGTGACATCCACACAAAACGATTATAGTATCTACCTTCCTCTTCAATGATAAGCGTGCCGGCTACAACGCATTCAAAGGACTTAGCCGTATTATACATCCAGCGCATAGTTATTCCATCCATTCGCTCTGCACACTTTTCAACATTCGTCGTAAAGCCAGTATTAAACATCTCTGGAAGTATAATCAGGTCCGTCTTACCTTTTAGTGAAGACAAGCGCAACCCCAAATTTTGCAGGTTCTTCTCTGCATTCTCCCAAAACAAATACGCCTGAAATACCGTGATCTTTATATTTTCCATAAATGTTTACGACTCGATTATATTATACTAAACAACCAATTTAACAAAATTACACCAAAAATCCTAAGTTAATTCTTACCTAGCCCTATGCATCAGACGATCAGCAAGACTTCTAAGATCTTCTTTTCTAGACTCCGCTACGTTTATATCATCTAGGCTTGCATAAGCGTATTGCGTATAAGATTCCTTTAGTGCATTCGCTTTCTGCAAAATACCGTATTTGTCATACAACATTTTCATCTGCTCAATTTTTGCGATCGATTCAGATAATGGTAGATCTAAAATAGCATTAAACAGATCCAGATCCTCGTTATCTAATCCCTGTTTAAGCAAAATATGTAATATAGTCTTCTTATTAACGATTATATCTCCACCAACTTGCTTTCCAAAGGTCCCTGGATCGCCAAATGCATCTAGGATATCATCCTGTAGTTGGAAAGCAATACCTAGATTTTCGCCAAAATTGTATAACTTCAATCGATCTTCGTCCGAAGCATTTGAGATAATAGCGCCTAGTTCCAACGCCCCGCCTAATAAGACAGAGGTTTTTAAACGAATCATATTCACATACTCCCCTTCTGTAACATTGTCTCTTCTCTCAAAGTCCATATCCATCTGCTGTCCTTCACAAACCTCCAACGCAACTTTATTAAAGGCTTTTAATAAGATAGGGACAAACACCGGAGGACATTTAGCTAACTGTTCATAAGCCTTAATTAACAACGCATCTCCAGATAGTATAGCGACATCTTCATTCCATTTTTGATGAACAGTAGCCTGTCCACGTCGTAATGGCGCCTTATCCATAATATCATCATGAATCAATGTGAAATTATGAAAATATTCGACAGCAACAGATGCCGGCACTACTTCATCCATATTTGAACAACCAAAAAGGTCTGCTCCCAATATCACCAATTGAGGTCGAATCCGCTTTCCTGCCAACGAAAGTATGTATTTTATGGGTAGGTACAGGTTTTCTGGAGAGGAAGGCAAATCAGCGTGAGTTAATGCTGTGCTAATCTTTTCCGCAAAAATTGGATTTCCAAACATATCGATCTTCTAAAAAATGCTGCCACGAAGATAAGTAATAAATTCCGTTGTGTTCTGTCTACCCTACATGAATTAACCTTTTTAATACACATGAATACATTCATTTTATCTAAGTTTGTAAAAAAGCTCTTAACGTACATCAAAAACTGGACAACAAGCGTGAACAGCTTCGGGTCTCCAGCAGTTTGAGTACTAACATTTACAGACGACAACAACTTGGATATGCGCATTCTTCTTATTCATAACTTTTATCAGCACCGGGGAGGAGAAGATATAGTCGTGCAGCAAGAAGCTGAACAACTTTCAAAAAGCAACCAGATAAAAGTCATTACAACGAAAAACACTAGAGGCCTAAAAGGTTTATACCAATTCTTCCTTTATCCCTTTAATATCTGGAAAGCAAAAAGAATAATAAAGGATGTCCTGGCATTCGAACCCGACATCGTACATATTCACAATATTCATTATGCCTTAGGCCCTTGGATCATACGTATATTAAAGAGGAAAGGTATACCCGTTGTGATGACACTGCATAACTTTCGACTTATTTGTCCCTCAGCAACACTTTTTTTCAAGGATCGGCTATTTACAAATAGTCTTAGGGAAGATTTCCCTTGGACTGCCGTTAAAAAGAAAGTACTGGACAACAACCTTGTAAAAACATTCATTACAGCTTTCGTCTATTGGTGGCACAGGAAAATAGGCACATGGACACAAGTAGATCAATTTTTGGTTCTTTCCGATTTTTCTAAAAATATATTTGTCCAATCTAAACTTGGTTTAACAGAAAATCACTTCAGTATAAAGCCCAACTTTGCCAATGTAAGCTACACGCCTGAAAAGAAACCAAAGGACTTCTTTCTTTATATAGGAAGACTGTCGCTTGAAAAAGGCATACTGCAATTGATCAATGCAATCGCAAAGACAGACTATAATCTCAAAATACTCGGCACTGGACCTTTAGAAAAAGAGGTAGTTCAAATCATACAAAAAAACCACCATATCGAATTTTTGGGTTTTCAGTCTCCGGATATACTTCGCCAACATATAGAGAAAGCAACTGCCCTTGTGGTACCATCGGTATGTTATGAAGGAATGCCGATGACCATATTAGAAGCATATGGATTAGGCACCCCTGTACTAAGCAGCAACATTGGTATTTTACAGGAAATGGTCGTACCTTTACAAACAGGACTACATTTCGACCCTTATTCATCACAGAGTATTCGAGAGGCTCTAGCCCAATGGATAGAGCTTAGTAGTCATGATAAAGAAGTCATAAGTAAAAACTGTAGAGCAATCTATATAGAAAAATACACCGCAATTAAAAACATTGATTTATTGTTGGATATATATATAAAAGCGATAGATCACAATGCTAAAAATAATGAGTATCATCATAATAGACCACTTAAATATAGCACCTAAAATTCAGGAGGTGCTTGAGTCAATTTATGACCCAGAATTAAAGCCTGCCAATATTGTAGATTTAGGTCTCATATACGAGATCATCACCAAAGAAGGCGGAATAGCGAAGATTGTCATGACATTAACAGCTCCTGGCTGCCCTGTAGCTGGAGAAATAATGGATGAAGTACAACGTAAAGTCGCCGCTGTTGAAGGGGTCAACGAAGCACTGGTGGAGCTTACATTTGATCCTCCTTGGAATAGAGACATGATGAGCGAAGAAGCAAAATTGGAATTGGGCTTTCTTTAATCTTTTTTGGAAGAGACGCTTGCTTCCAATGCAGCGAGTGTCTTCTTCGGCTTAGTAATCTTCTCCTCTTCACCAAACAAAGCGTTCCAGATTTTTCTAGACTCTTTTGTCAATAAAGGAGATACAACAGATAAGATCAAAACATAAACTACAACAAAAGATTGCAATATAGGTAACAGGCCACCTGCTTTACCGATATTGGCCATAATGATTGAGAACTCCCCCCTTGCCGATAATGTCAGTCCAATATCAAATGAAGCACGAGGCTTCATTTTTGAAAAATGAGCAGCAAAATAGCCCGAAGCTACATTACAGACAACAGTAATTACAGCAGCAAGCGTAGCCCAACCTATCGCACCGCTTAACGTATATATATCAATCGACAAACCGAAACTAAAAAAGAACATAGCTCCAAAGAAATCTTTGTACGGTAATACCATCGCTTCAATTTTCTTGATATACTTCGAATCCGCAAATACCAGACCGGCCATTAGTGCTCCAATAGCTTCGGCCACATGGATGGTTTCGGAAAAGCCGGCAATAACAAACAATAAACTAAATATAATCAGAATAAAGAGCTCCGAGGATTTTTCCTGAAGTAAGCGATCGATAAAAGGGATTAATTTTCGGCCAAGAACAAGAAATGTTAATATAAACCCCAGTGCTAATAAAGACGTACCTAATACGGCAAGAACTGACGTCCCTCCTGTTAAAATAAGACCTGACAAGAAAGATATATGCATCGCGATAAATAAATCGTCAAACATAATCATCCCCATTATCACTTCAGTTTCCGGGTTAGCAGTACGCTTGAGGTCGGTAAGCACTTTAGCTACTATAGCAGTAGAAGAACTCGTCATCAAACCACATAAGACCATAACTTCTTTAAAGGGAAGGTCCATTAACCAACCGATAAACAGGCCCGACACAAAGTTAAGTAGCACATACAATGATCCTCCGGTCACTATAGATTTACCGGATTTGATCAATCGCCCAACAGAAAACTCAAGACCTAGATAAAAAAGTAAAAAGAGTACCCCCAATCGTCCCATAAACTCGATAAAGGGTTTGCTTTCAGAAAAGGTAAAAAAGTTCCATACCTTATCAACGGTCGATGTCAGTGTTGGGTTATTTGCCTGTTCTAAAAATTGTAATAAAAAATTGGGATATTCTTTATTTCCCAACAGCATTCCTATAATAATAAAAAATGGGATGACCGAAAAGCGCAGCCTATTGGCTAATAAGCCAACTGACGCGACCAACAAAACGGCAATTCCTATTTCAAGTATTATAATATGCGACATATAATCTTATAGCAGGATTTCTTTCAATAATTTTATATTTTTTGCTTTACCGGCAATAACTAAAGTCACGTCAGGCCTTATAATATACTCAGGCCCGGGATTTATAACTGTTTCATTATCATGAATAGCAGCTATGATAGACGCTCCTGTCTTTTGTCGAACGTCGAGTTCTCCGATAGTTTTATCCGCACCATCATTAGAAGCTTCTACTTTGTACCATTCAATACGTAAATCATCTAAAGCCACCTCAATTGTTTCTAAGGCCTTGGGTTTATAAGACAAGCCACCTAAAATACCCGCGATCTGCCTCGACTCCTCATCCGAGAGCGTCATGACACACTGCGTATCATTATCTTCTTCATCATGGCGGTATAGCTCTCGCCTACCATCATCATGAATGACTACAACCATATTATCCCCAGCTTCAGTTTCGATCTGATACTTCTTCCCAATGCCAATAAGATCACTTTCTCTAACTACCGACATGATTAGTTTTATTAGTTTAAAAATTAGATATTAATCAAACTTAACGAAAATTACTTTTGTATACAACCCGTAACAGAGAGGCTACCCCTCTTTACTCGCATCCAAAAGGATATAGGCCCCATCGTCTTTCTGCTTAGGCCTTCCTAAAGCCAAAGATTTACCGTGATAGAACAGAAAAATCCATCCCTCCGGAGCACCTTGCTCCCAATACGCCATACGACGATCACGAGCTGCGCGGCCATCATAGTCATATTTAGCAATAAAGTTTTTAAAAAGCTCTTCAGGTTCGGGAAGAACATCTCCACCAAAGAAGAAATGCTCGCCTCCAGTCTCAATATGAAAAGCCTGATGAAATTCGGTATGCCCCCCATTAATCTCATAACGAATTTCACTGTTAACAACTCCCTCTCCTTCGACTAATGTCAAATTGCCACTACGCTGTAACACGTCAAATACCTCGGTGCGGTACGAATCCGATTCCGAACTATACGCGTTTTCCCATTCTCCTCGTTGTACGATATATTCTGCATCAGGAAAGGCTATACGGCCGACCCCTTGTTTGAAATCTACCATACCTCCTGTATGATCTTTGTGGAGATGAGACATCAGCACGTATTTGACATCACCCGGTTCAAACCCAAGCTTACGGATATTAGAATGGATCAAAAGTTCGTCTTCGGCAGTGCGATAGCCCAAACCTGCATCACATAAGATTAAACCAGAGCGAGCAACAATCAAGAAGGGATGGACGTGAACAAATAAAGAACCCGGACGGCTCTTCGGATCATCCTTTAATGGATCAAACGGAATGAATTTCTTTGATCCGTCGACAGAGAATGAACCTTCAAAAAGGGAATATGCTTGTATCATCTTTTATAATCTTGTAAATATGACAGTTAGGCCTACAAACCACTAAATACAATGACCAACATTAGGTAAAAGCACCTAGAAAATGTATATTTACATACAAAATATAGTGCAAAGATATGCAAAAAAGGTGGGTCCTAAAACCAAAAAATGACAGCAACAAAATTAGCAAATTACAATTAGAACTGGGGGTAACCCCTATTGTTGCTCGGCTATTGGTAAATCGGGGCATCGACACTTTTGAGCAATCCAAGACCTTCTTTAGGCCTTCATTGGAGAGGTTACCAGACCCTTTCTTAATGAAGGATATGGATGTTGCGATCTCCCGAATCGAAAGAGCTATAGGCAACAATGAGAAGATCCTGATCTACGGAGATTATGACGTCGATGGGACAACGGCTGTTGCAGTCGTTTACAGTTTTTTTCGCGCTTTTCACTCCCGAATTGAGTATTATATTCCCGATAGATATGCGGAGGGATACGGAATTTCTACGCAAGGTATAGATTACGCTGCCGACAATGATTTCTCCCTAATTATAGCTTTAGACTGCGGTATCAAGGCTTTGGATAAAGTTGACTACGCCAATACGCGTGGTGTGGATTTTATTATTGGAGACCACCATCTTCCAGGCGACACCATCCCTGATGCCTGTGCTGTATTGGACCCAAAGCGTGCTGACTGTCCCTACCCTTATAAAGAACTATCAGGATGTGGAATAGGCTTTAAAATCATCCAAGCATTTATAAAAAAGAATGAAATGAATATGGATGAAGCCTATCAATACCTCGATCTAGTCGCGGTAAGTATTGCTTCTGATATTGTTCCGATTACCGGTGAAAACAGGATATTAACACACTTTGGGCTAAAAAAACTAAACACCAATCCTTCAGTAGGATTGCAAGCGCTTATAGATCTTTCTTCCAACAGAACCGGAATTTTTTCGATCAACGACATTGTGTTTCAGATAGGCCCCAGAATAAACGCTGCTGGCCGAATAGACCATGCTAAAGGGGCAGTAAACCTTTTGATATCAAAATCAAAAGATGAAGCATCCAACTACTCGGCAATGGTAGATGATCAGAATAATCTCCGAAAGGATTTTGACCTGAGAATAACTGAAGAAGCATTGGCTATTATTGAAAATAGTGAAAGTGATAAACTCAAAAAATCAACAGTACTCTATAAATCGGATTGGCACAAAGGTGTGATAGGGATAGTTGCTTCGAGACTGACAGAAAGATACTATCGTCCCACCATTATTCTTACCGAAACAAATGGCCATATCGCAGGATCTGCACGCTCTGTAGTAGGTTTTGACCTTTACGAAGCACTTAGTGAATGTAGTGACTTACTAGATCAATTTGGTGGGCACAAATACGCTGCCGGACTAACGATGCAGGAGAAAAACATCGCGCTCTTTCAGGCTCGCTTTGAAGAAGTTGTGCAACGATCAATTAAACCTGAAATGCTGCAACAAGAAGTTTCTATCGATGCAGAAATTGAGCTGAAAGATATCGACAACAAATTTTATCGCATTCTTAAGCAATTTGAACCTTTTGGCCCGCAGAACGAAGCCCCTATATTTGTATCCAGAAACGTACAGATTCACGGGAGTGCTTATATTGTCGGATCTAATCATTTAAAATTTACAAGTCTCCAAGAAGGATCTCCTAGTTTTGACTGTATTGCCTTTGGACTGGCCGAACATATCCATCACCTCAATAGCAAGAGGCCTTTTGATATTTGCTATAGTATAGAAGAAAACAATTGGAGAGGTAAAAAGAACCTCCAGTTAAACATCAAAGGAATCCGTTATTAAATTACTTCTATTTTTTAAATTGTGGACATTGGTGAATACAAAGCATTTTATTTAGGTTTGCATTAAGCGGATAATAAATCGATGATACTAAGAGCAGAACACTTAATCAAGAAATACAAACAGCGTACAGTGGTAAACGATGTTTCTTTCCACGTAGAGCAAGGTGAAATTGTTGGTCTTTTAGGCCCCAATGGCGCCGGAAAGACAACTTCATTTTATATGATTGTAGGGCTGATCAAACCCAATGATGGCCATGTATTCCTTGACGATGAAGAGATAACTAAAGATGCGATGTATCAACGCGCTCAGAAAGGCATCGGATATCTCGCTCAAGAGGCCTCCGTCTTTAGAAAGCTATCGGTAGAGGACAATATTCTAGCAGTATTAGAAATTCACCACCCAAATAAAGAAGAGCGAAAAGCAAGATTAGAAGAATTATTAACCGAATTCAGTCTGCACCGTGTCCGTAAAAACCGCGGAGACCTACTCTCTGGTGGAGAACGTCGACGTACAGAAATCGCAAGAGCGCTTGCCGCCAATCCACATTTTATCCTATTGGACGAACCGTTTGCAGGGGTAGATCCTATTGCCGTTGAAGAAATCCAAACTATCGTCGCCAAACTAAAGGCCAAAAATATCGGTGTGTTAATCACCGACCATAATGTACAAGAAACACTCTCCATCACAGACCGTGCTTATCTCTTGACGGAGGGAAAAATCATGCTCACCGGTACTCCAGAAGAAATAGCAGACAGCGAAATGGCACGAAAATTCTATCTGGGCCAAAATTTCGTCTTAAGGCGCAAAAACCTATAACCTCTAATAACAAGAACTATGGAACTATTGAATTCTATCTTCACATGGATCATGAAAAAGCGTATACATCAGATCGAGCTGTTCATGAAATATCCACACGATGTACAGGAAGAATGGTTTCAAAACTTGATATCAGCAGCAGAGGCAACCGAATGGGGCAAAAAATACGATTACAAAAGCATCCTTACCCCAGAGGAATATAAAAAAAGGGTTCCTATTAGCGATTACGACGACATCAAAGGGTATATAGACCGTATGATAAAAGGAGAACAGAATATTCTATGGCCTTCGGACATAAAATGGTTTGCCAAATCATCAGGAACTACTTCAGACCGGAGCAAATTCATCCCTGTAAGTATGGAAGCGCTGGAGGAATGTCATTATCAAGGGGGCAAGGACATGCTGTCTATCTACTGCCACAATAAACCCGACAACAAACTTTTCACGGGTAAGTCAGTGGTTATCGGTGGGTCGTCGCAAATTAACAACTTCAGTCCGGACTCCTATTATGGAGACTTATCATCTATATTAATTCGTAACCTACCTTTCTGGGCAGAATTTAAACGCACCCCCAACCTAGATGTTACCTTAAATCCAAATTTTGAAGAAAAAATCGAGCAAATAGCACAACATACCATTAAAGAAGATGTGACCAGCTTAGCAGGAGTCCCTACTTGGAACATCGTCATGGCAAAGCGGATTTTGGAAATCACCAAAAAGGACAATCTCTTAGAAGTATGGCCTAACCTAGAATTTTATGGACATGGTGGTGTCAGCTTCAAACCCTACCGCGAGCAGTTTAAGCAACTGATTCCATCAGACGAAATGTACTATTTAGAAAACTATAACGCTTCTGAGGGCTATTTCGGACTACAGGATCAATCAGATTCTGAGGACTTATTACTCATGTTGGACTATGGAATCTATTATGAATTTTTACCAATGGAAAATCTAGATAAGGAGGATCCAAAAACTTTAAATCTGGACGAAGTAGAACTGGGTAAAAATTACGCACTCATTATATCTACCAACGCGGGATTATGGCGCTATAAAATTGGAGACACCATCCGTTTTACATCCTTGTCTCCCTATCGTTTTCAGATTTCAGGAAGAACCAAGCAATACATAAATACTTTTGGAGAAGAGGTAATCGTGGACAACGCCGAACAAGCTCTCCAAATAGCCTGTCGCGAGACGAATGCTAGCATCAGGGATTATACCGCAGGGCCAATATACTTTAAAGAAAATGAGGCCGGGGCACATGAGTGGGTTATCGAGTTTGAGAAAAAACCATCTGATTTTCAAAAATTCTGCGAAATTCTAGATCAGAAACTCCGTGAAATCAATTCCGATTATGATGCTAAACGCTATAAAAACATGGCGTTAAGACAGCCTATTATTCATAATGCCCCTACCTTTACGTTCTACAACTGGATGAAGTCCAGAGGTAAATTAGGTGGACAAAATAAAGTCCCCCGTTTGTCGAATAATAGAGAATATCTGGACACACTATTGGAGGTCATGCGTAATTCCTAATCTATCTTTTTCCGTAGTTTAGCAGCTTTCTCACCAAGATCTCCCTCTGCAGGGATTTTATTCAAACACATTTTGGCATTATCCAGATCTCCTTTTTCATAATAAGCTATGGCCAAATAGTAGTTAGATTCTAATGCAAACACCGATGGACCACTCGCTATTGGGGATAATAAATCAATAGCACTGACCCACTTTTTGGTACCGATATAACTCAAAGCTAAATAATATTGATACTGTATCTGTTCAGGATCACTTTCCAATAAAACGGACAACAGCTCTTCAGCGACAGCGTACTGTCCCTCATTAAAAGCTGTCACCGCCTTCTCATAGGAAGTGTTTTCTAACTCTCCACGAACAATTTCTGAACGCATCAAAGGCAACTCATATACCTCATAAGAGCCCTTAAAGAAAAAAAGTGATCCCACCAAAAGAATACAAGCTGCTGCTACTACAGGTAACCATCTCTTGATACCGGGAGTTGTTGATTTTGAGGACTCTCTATAGCGCTCGTTCACTTCAGCCAGCGTCGTCTTCAAGGAATCGTCTTGCGCTGGCACTCTACGGTTTAGAATCTCATATACTTCGCGTTGTAGTGCTACCATATTTCTGAGTTCGTTGTCGACAGCAAGCCGGGCTTCAAACCGCATTAACTCCTCTCCCTCTAGCAGTCCCTCAATATAATCCTGTATTTTCTCTGAATGGTTCTCCATTACTTTAAACTTTTGAAAATATTACTTTCTCTAACCTTTTTTATCAGGATCGACATACATTCACTTTTTTTCTTACGCAAGTAAGCGTAACTAATCCCCAAGGATTCGGCTATTTTTTCCTGCTGCTTCTCCACCAGACAACGTCGTATTATATCCTGACAACTTTGCCCCATAGTGCCCAAAACTGTCATTACATAATTCTCTCTATCGATTTGCACGAACAGTTCATCCCATTCCCCATACGACTTGTCCTCCACATATAATAAATCATTTTCGCTATTTGTTACCAGCATACGTTGCCTTTTCTTCAACACGTTCAACCATTTACGTTTACACACCAGACTTAAAAAAGCCAAAAAGCTTGTTGTTAATACGAAGTTCCTGTCCCGAGCCATATGATAAATATCCACCAAAGATTCTTGTAAAATATCATATCCGTCATCTTCAGTTCCACTATTTTGTATAATCAGGGTAACAATTTGCTTTGCATATTTATTATATATAAGCTGTATGCCTTTGCTATCGTTATCCTTGAGGTACTGAATATATACTTGGTCTATGTGCATTTAATTGGCCATTACACTGTAAATTTAAAAATATTTCGGTGATAATAAAATTATCCTGATTTTGAACCAGAGACACAGAACTTTGACCGTAATAAGAGGGGCTTATATTGCAATTAATAAGAAATTTAATTATGTTTATTTAACATTAACAGCTCCAATATACCTTAAGGTAAAACTATTATGAAAATACACTGGATTATTACCCTACTTTTCATATGTAAAAAAATTAATTTTCAATGGCCATATGGAACATCCAAATCGCATTATGCACGATGTATTGTAATTGGTGAGCATGCTGCTTCGCGGTCATTCGTGTTTATGCGGCTACTTTTGTATGGATATTTCATACTGAATATTTACTCAGCATCTGCACAAAAAGACAGCACTATTATACCAATAGATACCTTTGAAAGTAAAATAGATTTTCAACAGCTTCCTAATGGCGTATCTTTCAAACCTATCTTAAGGCCGCTAATACAGGTTCCTGGTGGACGAACTCCTTATTACAAATACTTATGGGATTTTGGGGATGGCCACTTTAGCACACAGGCAGAGCCTATACATCAGTATGCTAAACCTGGTGAGTATGAGGTCTCTCTTTATGCTGTTAATAATTACTCGAATGGTCCCAAGCCGAAACGACCAATACGAAAAATAAAAAATACAGCTCCGCCATCAGCATTAGCACATCGTTCGTCTAATACCTTTGAGCAAAATTTCTTTGCGTCCAACGGTGTATTTCAGATTTTTAAGCTGTCCGATGCCAAACCGGGGGAAGATATTTCATTAATTCTCGGTGTACAAACCGAAGGTAAGAAAGGTAAAGTATATCTACTCTCTAATGAGAAGATTGCTGGGCTTAACGGGTTTCAGTTCGCCCACCAAAGCACCTATTATAAAGAAAACATTGATAGCTTGGTAAAAGCAGAAGCATTATCCAGTATGTGGGCCAGTGTAAAGCAGTCTACATTCACTAAGACTGGATCTCCAGACTACGGTATAAAAGAGGTATCCACGTTTCAAGATCAACAACAGGCCATCAACTATTTCAAACATCTTTATAATGCTTATAATTCTTTAACGGCCTATGATATCGACCCTTCGAACGGAGATCAGCAATTTTCCTTGATTAATCTTGATGTAACCGAAGATATGTTGGTAGACACGAATGCCATTGTCACCATCACCGGTGTATTTATACCAGAGGATGGTCTCGCAAATGTCCACCAAGTAGATATCCCAGTTGTAAAATCCCATGACCCCAACAAGATGTCTATAAAGCCCGCCAGGATGAACTATCGCTTTCAAAAGAAACGTAAGACACTGACCTACAAGGTTCAATTT
Source organism: Sphingobacterium sp. xlx-96 (assembly GCF_011007365.1). Taxonomy (GTDB): domain Bacteria; phylum Bacteroidota; class Bacteroidia; order Sphingobacteriales; family Sphingobacteriaceae; genus Sphingobacterium; species Sphingobacterium luzhongxinii. Next base: position 512,554 of record NZ_WFKM01000002.1, read on the forward strand.
CAAAACGATGGCGAAGGCGATGCCAAGAATGTGCGATTAGAGATGCGCATCCCGGATGAAATTATCAAAAACTCTTTTAAATTAAAAGCATTATACCCCAAATGTGACAGCTGTGAAACAAGCAGCAGCCGTGGTTGTTATCGCTACTATCTAAAAGATGATGGTACGTTAGTCTTTCATTTCAAGGATATATCCCTCCCTGGAACAGCAGCAAAAGATATTACAGATATGGATAGTACAAAGGGATTTATTCTCTTTGAAGTAGAGACACAAAAAAAGCTTAAGAACAAGTCCTTTGAGGCGTACACTAATATCTATTTTGATAATAACCCTCCTATCAAAACCAATACAGCAACTACACGATTCTTACGCACACTATCTCCATTTATCACAATAGGTGCCACAAGTACCTTCGGAACCCCCAAAGAGAACGAGCTCAGTCATAAATTTAAGACAGGTTATCAAATTGGCTTCGGTATCGCTCCGACCGCCCCTTATCGTAAACCATACTGGCAGATAGAATTATATACAAGTTATTTCAAGAGAGAGAGTCAATCTCCTCGTGGAGATAAAAAAGGAGAACACCCCTACTTGGTCGATGGAAAAACCAACTATTTTGTCTACAATGCTGTCAGCGATTTCGAAAAACGGGAATACCTCACATTACAAATACCCGTACAGATTCGTTATAACTTCAACCCTTTCTTTTCCATGGGAGCAGGTGCAAGTGCCCGAAAAGACTTTAACATCAAAGCTTCTGGACAGACGACATATTACCTCGAACGAATGGGGGCTAATGGGGTAATGGAAATCGCACAGATGAGTGAATCAAAAGATTTATCTAAAACAAACAGTGCTATCAAGATAAACCCTTTTCTCGATCTAAACGTCGGTAGTGTCAACCTAGGCCCAGCACTTGGATTGAGATTCACCTATGATAAGCACCAAAAATGGAATGGAGGTATCTATGGTATATTTCGCTTTTAGCAGATGAGAATACAATGTCTTGCATTACACATACTCCTACTAGTCGCCTGTAATAAACCTAATTCTGAGCCTCTAAAAAAAAATGAACTACATTTTAGCGAGGAACAGTTAGATTCTATTTTCGAAGTTTTTGAGGGTATCGCCTATGAAAACCCGGCATCTTATGTTAACGACCCTGACTCTTTTTTCAACCAACTGACTGTTAGCGCCAAAAGCAGCTATCAAAAAGAGATGTACCTCTATGGTCTTATTTTTATGGGATACGGCCTTTTACAACATGGGGATAATTTGGGAAGTACCAAATATTATGAGAAAGCCTATAATTACATAAAATCAACTCCTGTCCAAATACGAGATATTAATACAGAAATCGTCAAGCCTTTAGCTAATCTCTATATTCAAATCAATGACACACAAAAGTCAATCACACTGCTAAAAGTTACGCTACAAAAAATGAAAAATGAAAATGAAATTGTGGAACTAAGCAACAACTTGGCAAACGCTTATTTATACAATGCCGAATTGGACAGTGCCAAGACAGTCTTATTTCAAGCTATGAAGTACAAGGCAAGTTCAATCACAAAGGCTTTATTGTATAATACATTAGCTTCTGTATATGAAGAAGAACGAAATAAAGAAAAAAGCAAATTTTATAACAATCTTGCTGTAAAAGAATTTGAAAAGACTCCTCTGAAAGATGAGGCACAGCTTTGGTATGCCTCCGCCCTAGGATTAAAAGGTTGTTTAGTACAAGATAATAGACTTGTCACAAGAGCTATCAATCTCGTAGAAAAAGATTTTCCTAACGAACAAAATAGATTCAAAGCTAAGCTGACCCTGATGAAAGGAAACCTCTTACGGGACAAAGGTTTCTATCGGGATGCACTCGATGCTTATGACAAAACCCTATACTACTTCAAACCGGAAGGCAAATCATATGTACTAGATTATACGTATACTCAAGCACTTTTAGGGAAAGCAAAGATACATGTGGTCATGGAACAACTGGACTCCGCATTATACTATTATGAATGGGCTATAGAAAATGACTTTAGAACCCAACAACTGATCGTCAGCAGCAGGGATCAGCTACGAAACAATATACTTAACAAAGAAACCATTGAAAGCATAATTACACTCATTGAGAACAAACCAGGCCTTAGTCAGCAAAAAGAGGTTGTACAACAACTTCTTTGGTGTATCGAACTAAGCAAAGCACGATTATTAATTAATGAAATTAGTAGATCCGAAGAGTGGCTAGGCGCTTCTGAAAAAACAAAAAAAGGAATACAGACCATTTGCCAGCTCTACCATCAAATAGACACATCCTCGGATCAAAATGAAAAAATAAAACTATCTAAGCGGATCCAACAGGTTATGATAGAATTCGAATTGTCAGAAAAGTATTTTGAGGCGATACGATTTGAACCGCAAAAAACACAGTTTCTAAGCCATCTAAACAAGCCAAACAGTGATTTCTATACTTATTTTATCCACAATGATAGCAGTATAAGTGTTATCTATACATCAAAACACGATCTCCAGTTCAAAAGAATAAGTACAGCAGAACCTTTAGTACGTCTCATGGCTTTCAAAGACAAATACTTTGGCAGCAGCCCCAACAATTACAATCAAAACCCACAGGAATATAATCTCGAAGCGCAGTATCTTGCCGAAGAACTCCTTCCCAACATTGAAGATACGCAGCGTAATATTTTCGTATCATTGGATGGGCAGTTGTACGGCTTCCCTTTTGACGCCCTGTATAAAAATGATTTTTTAATCAAGACTCATAATTTTGCTTATCTGAATTCCTTTTTACTATTCGACCTTTTAACCGCAAAACCTCAGAAAAAATCAGCCATAGCATTAATGTACCGCTCCACTTATCCCGAACCTCTCCCTAATCTCCAGTTTGTCAAACAAGAAGTACAAAATATAGCCAAACGATACGCTGTAAATAAAATCGGACCTAGAAAACAAAACGATATTATAATACGAGAACAATTTGCAACGCCCAATGTAATTCATATCGCAGCACATACCATATTGGATACGACTACTGCTCCAGTCATATACCTCAATGAACCAATTTCTACCAACCAGCTCCGGTTTTATGAAATGAATGCACCACTAGTCTTTCTTTCTGCATGCAATACTGGTCACGGTCGTCCTCTCCCATCGGAGGGTACCGAAAGTATACAACGGGTATTTTTAAGTAAAAACGTTCCTTCAGTTATATCGACATTTTGGTTTGCAAATGACGAAACCATGCTAAACATTACCACTTCGTTCTACAAAGAACTCTTTGAAAACGATGATCCAATTTGTGCATTAGCAGAAGCAAAACGAACATTCCTACAATCAGCGCCCCCCGTTCAACAAAATCCTTGGTACTGGGCCAATATCAATTATACAGGTATAGGGAACAAAATAGGTTTGAAAAAACGATCAAATCTACCTTTTTTTACTGTTGGAGTGCTAGCACTACTCGTACTAGCTCTCCAATACCCTGTGACACTATGGTTTTATAAAACGTTTGAAAATAAAGACAAAAAAGCCAACAATAAAACTAAATAGAGTAATCTGCCTATAATCTTCGTCACGATACCAAAGTTCTTCTTCTATCTCTTCTTTCATGTGTATATGATTTGATTTACAACTGCTTTATGGAATATCCGACTATATTATGCACGTTTTTGCTGCAAAGTGGTATGCATACAGCTTCGCGGTCATTCGTGCTTGCGCAGTTATTGCTAAAAAGATATTTCATATCATTTAAGTTTATTGATTATTTAATAAACGTTGATCAGCAAAACTTTGCTACTTCACGTATGCCAAAACTTTAATTTCAGTCCTTCTATTCTCTTGGTGCATTTCTTCAGAACATTCGACACCATTTTCACAGTGATTCAATAATTTTGATTCCCCATAACCTTTAGCAATTAATCTATCCCTAGCAATTCCATTGTAGACTAAATATGCTACAGCTGCATCCGCTCGACGTTGAGATAGCTTTTGATTATAAATACCGTCGCCCCGACTATCGGTATGGCTTGACAGTTCTATCCGTAGACTTGGATTCTGCTTCATTATGGTGACTACATTATCCAAAACCAACGCTGCGTCAGAACGGATGTTACTTTTATCAAAATCGTACAAGATATTCTTTAACACCCAGCTTCCATCCTTTTCCAGATCACATACACCTAATTTTAAGATTACATACAACGTCTGACTACGATCTAATCCTTTGGTAGTCACCAACTCAGTTTGCGAGTATCGTCCCTGCTGATTGGCTACAACAGTAAAATCCGCTTGGGGATCCAACTGATAAATAAACTTACCTTCACTATCAGATATTTGGTTAGAATTGATTCTATTAGCGCTATTGGTCAAGACCGTATTAATATTCGGCAAATTACGTTCTACAGTACAGTCAAATGTCTCTCCAATCAGCGTAAACCGCGGATCATCGTGAAATATTTCCTTGAAAATAACTTTGCTATTCGTATTAAAATCGGCATCCGTCAAGATTAGCAATGGCGTCTTTACACCATTTTTCTCTCCAACCACTTCATATCTTCCATTTTTGACTGCCATCAACTTAGATGCTAACCCGTTTGCATCTGTCGTTGATTTCTCCTGTGTTTCTGGTCCATCGATAGAAACGACAACGCCACTCAACGCCAAATTGGTCTGCTTATCCCGTACCATAATCTGTAGGTCTTTTGACTCCGTTTTAGATTGGACAACTTCGTCGTATCTAGGCTTATCGGGAGCAACTAGAGGGGCCTCTGGCCGTTTGGACTTCCCAAACAGGTATTTAACTCCGATCCCAGCTTGTACCGTTTGATGGAATGTATTACGTACCACTGGCACCTCCTCATAATGGTCTAGGTATCCTTTAATCGTTGTTGTGGATTCAATAGGATTGGCTGTTTCGACACTTTCCTTTACGGCAAACTTACTTGCTTTATTACCAAACTTGACACCAAACGTCTGGACATAATCGACATGCGCAAACACCGCAAAATTAGATCCCAGCATGTAGTTAAATCGTAGACCTCCGAGTCCCGCCCAACTATTTGCCTTGTTCGTAGAGTCGTTGTCGGTAGATTTTATGGGATAGTCGTAAGTCCCCCTAGTATCCGAATAGCTCATTGTACGTACATATTCCGGAAAATACTGTATCATCACCCCGCCTCGGACATATGCTTCGGCATGAAACCTATTCTTAGTGAATTTATAAGTTGGCCCTAAGGTGAAAAGGTAATTTTCAAATCTCGAGTCATTCTTATAGGCAGTGGATATACTTCCATTCACAAAATAAAAACTATCCATTTTGGATATATCATTACGGATATACCGTGCATCGACTCCCAATCCAAATTTATTTCCATTGAAATACTTATCGACAAACAACCCAGAGTAAAAACCCGTCTTGACTTCACCAATCTTTTTGTATTTCTGAATGGGAAAGCTTGCCCCTCCCTGAACACCAATTTGCAGGTCCCCTTTCTCCTGCCCTTGAACATTTGCTAAAAATGTAATTCCCAATAACATTAATGCGAGTAAAAGTTTTTTCATATTCATCTTTTTTTTGTTTACAATTTGTTATTCCTCCTTTAGGATTCACTTTGTTATTGATATATAATGTCGATTTGTTATTTGTTACCCACTAAATGAAAAAAATCAACGTTTTTTTTTCCTAACTTGCGACTTTCAAAAACTATATCATTGATATGAGCGCGGTAGATCAAATTTCAATTCGCGTAGAGCCAACTAAACAATCAAGACTCTCGCAGGTAGACTTTAACAATTTAAAATTCGGGCAGATTATGTCAGACCACATGCTCGTGGCCGAATACAATAATGGAGAATGGACAGATGTCAGCATTGTGCCTTATGGCGATATCGCTGTCAGCCCTTCTATGTCTGCTTTACATTACGGACAGGCTATATTCGAAGGAATTAAGGGATATAAATTTGAGGATGGTACGGTGAGTATCTTCCGTCCGGACAAAAACTGGGAACGTTTCAATAAATCTGCAGCACGCTTGCAAATGCCTGAAGTTCCTGAACACATATTCTTGGACGGATTAAAGAAACTATTAGATATCGACCGTGATTGGATCCCATCTAAAGAGGGAACTGCCTTGTATATACGTCCATTTATGTTTGCTACAGAAGCAGCACTAGGTGTACACCCTTCTATATCATACAAATTTATCATTATCACTTGTCCGGTAGGTGCTTATTACAGCAAACCTATCTCGTTAAAAGTAGAAACACACTATACACGGGCTGCTGAAGGTGGTGTTGGGTTCTCGAAAAATGCGGGTAATTATGCGCTTTCTTTATACCCTACACAGTTGGCTAATGACGAAGGTTATGATCAAATAATGTGGACAGATGCTGCAGAACACAAATATATTGAAGAAGCAGGTACTGCCAATTTAATTTTCCGTATTGGAGATACGATCATTACGCCGCATGGAGATACTATCCTCCATGGGGTAACGAGGCGTACTATCATGGAGTTGGCAGACAAATGGGGCTATAAGACAGAACAACGAAGAGTATCCGTTAAAGAGTTGATCGATGGCATCCAAAATGGTACGGTATCCGAAGCTTTTGCTGCCGGCACAGCTGCAACTATTACACATATAGACCGTATCGGGTTCGAAGGCAATAATTACACGCTACCTCCAGTAGAAGGACGAGAATTCTCATTGAAAGTACTGGATTATCTAAACCAGCTACGTTACGGTAAAATCGAAGATCCGTTTGGGTGGAACTTTATGGTATAAATAGAAAGAACTTTCATGATTCCATTGAATCACCAACAGAGATGAAAGTTCTTGATGGTCTCTGAAAACATACACTTTCAGAAAAAAAATAAAGAGCAAAAATTTTTAGTCTTTGCTCTTTATTTTTTTATCCTTGCCTGGATAAATCCTATAATATTGTCCTTATCCTCCGGTTCAAACCATGTCGTATTACCGTATTTCTTGAACCAAGTAATCTGCCGCTTGGCATAACGTCTTGAATTTTGCTTTATTTTATCAACGGCCTCTTCAAACGAGATCTTATGATCAAAGAAATCAAACATTTCTGTATAACCTACTGTAAGCAATGCTGGTTTATAGCGATAATCTATTAATGATTTAGCCTCTTCTTCTAATCCCATCCCGATCATTTGATCCACACGTAGGTTAATACGATCGTACAATTCACTTCGCTCCACATTGAGACCGATGGTGATCACATTAAAAGGTCTTTGCGAAAAAATCTTCTTTTGATAATAAGACATAGGTTTACCCGTAGCTTCGTAAACTTCCAAAGCTCTGATAACACGCTGTGGATTGTCTGTATCAGCTATTGCATAATAATCAGGATCTACTTCTTGGAGACGCTGCTTCAAAACTGATAGACCTTGTTCTTCGGACAATGCGTTTAGCCGTTCGCGAATCCCTTCAGGCGCTTTGGGTAGATCGTCTAGCCCCTCAGTCAGTGCCCGAATAAAGAGCCCTGAACCACCGACAGCTATTACGACATCATGTATCTCAAATAATCGGTCTAACAGTGCCAAAGCTTCCCTTTCATAATCTCCTGCAGAATACTCTTCGTCTACGGAATGGGAATCAATAAAATGATGAACAGCAGACCCCAACTCGTCGAAGTTTGGCTTGGCTGTACCAATCGTCATCTCTTTATAAAACTGTCTGGAATCAGCGGATAATATTTCTGTCTTGAAATGTTGAGCTAAAAAAATAGCCGTAGCCGTCTTCCCTACTGCTGTAGGTCCTACCACTACGACCAAAGTCTTTTTATTTTTATTATCCACTGTACTCCCTAAAATGTCATTATTGAAAAAGACATATTAATAATCATCATCTGCAGACCCGAACTCTTCTTTATCACCTTCTTCATCCCCTTCCTCATCGCCGTCCATAGTTTCATAATCATCATCCTCATCTACGCCGTATTCTTCCGCACTTTCAATCTCTTCGACATAATCATCATCGTCTTCCGTCTCTGTAGAAACCGGAAAATTAGCTGAAGCAATCATTTTAGGTGCCTGACCCACAGATTTAAAGATTGCCGGATATTCCTTTCCTTCTTCCTCTTTTAAGATCTTTATCAATTCGACGTGAAAATCATAAGGACGATCAAAATTATAGATGTAGTAAAATTTTTGATGTGGATCATCAATAAATTTACTCAACCGTATGTTTTCCATCAACAGTACACCAGCCTCGACCTTACGCTGTACTGGCTTTAATGCAATTTCAGTACCCTTTTTCCACTGGTCATTACTCACATAAAAAGAGGAAGAAGTATCTATCTGATACCCTGTACTCTTATGAATTTCTTCGTGCAACTCCATGAATGTACTTTTTGAAGGCATATCTATGTCCCGATATACATCTTCATAATCTTCAAATGTTACTCTAAATCTATAAATTGCCATATATCAATATTGAAAATAAGCCAAAGCTTATCCAAATGTAAAAATATAAATTATTTTGATGTCCCTATGGACAATCTTTGCTTCGGCTCTAAGTTAAGTATCTTGGCGCGGGCCACCATAAATTCGTAAGCAGCCTCTCTCTCATTAGGAATATCACCTTCTAAAATTGCTTCCCGAATGGCATTCTTGATGACACCGACTTGCTTTCCAGGCTGTAACCCAAAGACATGCATAATATCTTCACCCGTCACTGGAGGCTGCCAGTTACGCAAGTGGTCTCGCTCCTCAACATCTCTCAACTTCTGTTTAACTAGTTCAAAATTGTCACGGTATTTTTTCTTTTTAAACTCGTTTTTTGTAGTTACGTCAGCGTGGCATAGTAGCATCAATGCATCAATATCATCACCTGCTTCAAATAATAAACGACGCACTGCTGAATCACTAACAATATCTTGTGCCAATACGATGGGTCTAAGATGAAGTTGGACCAATTTCTGGACAAACTTCATTTTCTCATTCAATGGCAATTTTAGTTCCGCAAAAAGCTTAGGCACCATACGCGCCCCCTTGTCTTCATGGCCGTGAAAAGTCCATCCCACCTTTTTGTCAAATCGTTTGGTCGCAGGCTTGGCAATATCGTGCATAATAGCAGCCCATCTCAACCACAAATCATCCGAAAGTTCGGCTACATTATCCAGAACTTCCAAAGTGTGGTAAAAATTATCTTTATGCCCTCGTCCTTCCACAATCTCCACACCGTACAATTGGCACATCACAGGGAATATGAGTTCTAACAATCCCGTATCAAAAAGATAACGAAATCCAATAGATGGTTTCGGGGCTAAGATAATCTTATTAAGTTCATCTGTAATCCGCTCTTTGGATATAATTTTAATCCGTTCTTTGTTATCGACAATAGCTTGTATAGCCTGCATATCGATCTTAAAATTCAACTGTGTGGCAAATCGTATAGCCCGCATCATCCGCAAGGGATCGTCAGAAAAAGTTTCCGTGGGATCCAATGGCGTACGAATAATACGTCGCTCTATATCGCCAAGCCCATCAAAAGGATCGAGGAGTTCTCCAAAAGAGGCTCCATTTAGAGAATAAGCCATTGCATTTATCGTGAAGTCACGTCGATTTTGATCATCAGCTAACGTACCATCTTCAACAATAGGCTTGCGCGAATCTCTTCGATACGATTCTTTCCGCGCCCCCACAAATTCAACATCGAGTCCCTGGTACACCAACATAGCTGTACCGAAAGACTTATATAACACAACCTTAGTATTCAACTGTTCACCTAATAGGCTTGCAAACTCGATCCCGGAGCCGATCACCAAGATATCTACATCATATTTAAAGGGGCGTCCCATAATCCGGTCGCGAACATAGCCACCAATCACATAGCATGCTGTATCCGTTTTATCGGCCAAATCTCTAATAATCGAAAATATAGGGTGTTGCAATTGTTCTATCATAGCTTGCGCATACAGACCTAGAGGCCTAACAAGTCACAAAAGTACTTATTTTAAAAGAATATTCTAAAAGATAAACGGAGTTAATTCGACAGCAAGGTTAATCTCTATCTCTTGAAAGCTTACGAAATGCCAAAGGATTTGCACTTAATTCAGCCTGCTCTCTCCTATTCTTTACAATATGCACCGCTGTAAAAATAGCTTCCAAAAAAGACTCATGCGAGGCCATATTACGACCTGCAATATCGTATCCCGTCCCATGGTCAGGAGAAGTCCTTACGATAGGAAGACCTGCCGTATAATTAACACCTTTACGATCTGCGATGTGCTTAAATGGAATAAGCCCTTGATCGTGATACATAGCAAGTACGGCATCAAACTTCTGATAAGCATGCGATGCAAAGAAACCATCGGCGGGATAAGGCCCGAAACAAAGTATACCTTCTGCATTTGCTTTAGAAATAGCTGGACGTATAATTTCCTCATCTTCAACACCAATTATACCATTATCACCGGCATGTGGATTCAGCCCTAAAACAGCAATTTTCGGCTTCTGAATCCAAAAATCCTTTTTAAGACTAGTATGCATTAATCTAAGTTTTTTTAATATCCCTTCTTCCGTAATCTGCGAAGCGACATCTTTAATAGGAATATGTCCTGTCACTACACCTACACGAAGGTCATCGCAAAGCATAAACATAAGTACGTCATCAGAACCAACCTTCTCTTGAAGGTATTCTGTATGCCCCGGAAACCGAAATCCTTCTTGTTGTATATTATGTTTATTTATCGGTGCTGTCACTAAGGCATCTATCTTTCCCGAGTTAAGGTCTTCGACGGCTTTCTCCAACGAAATAAACGCATACTTTCCGCCTATTTCATTTTCCTCCCCTAATGTAATTTTGACATCTTCTTGCCAACAATTAATAATATTGGGACGCTTTGAGTTTGCTTGATCCGGAGTTTGTATAACATTAAAACTAAAGTCATTAATGTCATTTGCTTTACGATGAAATGAAGCATTTTTGGTATTACCATAAACAATGGGTGTAAAATATTCTAAAACACGACTATCTAACAATGATTTGATAATCACTTCCATCCCTACTCCGTTCAAATCACCAATACTAATACCTACTTTCAATTTTTCACTCATTACATTAAAGCATTTTATACTCAAAAGTAACAAAAATTAGGCAATGAAAAACACTCTACATTCGAAATTATAGCTTTTACTCCCAAAACTCACTTGTTATAGAATCTTTATTTTAAACATTCATGACGTTTTTTTACTTTTGGCCTTGAGACTTTTCACTTTTTGACATTTCACATGAGTACTGTACGCGCTAAAAAACACCTTGGACAACATTTTCTAAACGACAAAAATGCTGCGCAGCGAATCGTTGAAGCCTTGGATCCATCATTAGGTTTCGCTCAGGTTTTAGAAGTCGGTCCAGGGATGGGGGTTCTTTCTGATTTTCTCTTACAAAAAGAAGAATACGAAACTTACTTAATTGATGTCGACGATGAGTCCATTGATTTTTTAGCAGAAAAGTATAGTGAACTGGGAGACCGCTTAATCCATGGTGATTTTCTAGCACTGGATTTCTCCAAATATTTTGGAGAAAAAATGGCTATTATCGGTAATTTCCCATATAATATCTCCTCTCAAATTCTTTTTAAAATCCTTGACGAGAGACACCGTGTGATCCAAATGGCCGGCATGTTTCAAAAGGAAGTTGCTGAACGCTGCGTCGCCAAGCCGGGTAGCAAAGAGTATGGGATCCTTAGCGTCTTTTTACAGGCATACTATAAAGTAGAGTATCTTTTTACGGTCAAAGCTGGAGCCTTCAATCCTCCCCCCAAAGTGCTTTCGGGGGTCATGCGTATGACTCGGAATGAAGTAGAAAAATTAGACTGCGATGAACAACTATTTTGGAAAGTCGTAAAAGCAGGGTTCAATCAACGTAGAAAAACACTACGAAATGCACTGTCTGCTGTGGTCGTAAAAGATAAAATGAGTGATAACCCACTATATGAGTTACGGGCCGAACGTCTTACTGTAGCCGATTTCGTTCAGCTTACTAACGAAATATTCAACGCAAGATAGAAAAAATGATTACCGACAGCGAGTTTATGATTATAGGCGGAGGTGTAGCGGGTCTAACCGCTGCTATCGCACTTCAATCTATCGGTCGTGAATTTGTCTTGATTGAGCAACGTCAAATACTTCATGGCATAGGTGCTGGTTTTGGGCTAGCAGCCAATGCCATGCAAGCCCTTGATTTATTAGGTTTAAAAGGAGATATAGAAAAAATAGGCTATTATTTGGACAATTACCATATCCTTAGTGAAAAAGGAAATATTCTTTTCAAACCTGATACAAGCAGGATATCCAATCAGTATAGTCAGAAAAACTTCGCTATACACCGCGCAGATTTACACGAACACCTACTATCGAAAATCCCATCAGAAAAAATTATACTAGGCAAACGTGCTATAAAATTAGAACAGGAAACTGGTTTTGTCCGTGTATTTTTTGAAGATGGAAGTATCCATACTGGGACCTATCTGCTGATAGCGGATGGGGTCAAATCTTTACTAAGACAACAATTAGTACCATCGTCAACTCCTCGCTTTGCCGGATACACGTGCTGGAGAGCTACAATTGATAATTCCAATATCAAATTAAATACAGGTTTTGAAACATGGGGAAAGTCTGGCCGATTTGGAGTTACTCCATTGATCGGCAATCGAATTTATTGGTACGCATGCGTCAATGGGAAAGCAAACGATCCACAGTTTAAAACCACCACCGTAGCAGACCTATACAATAGATTTGCGAGCTACCACGATCCAATCCCAAGAATACTACAAGCGACAAACAATGAGGACCTTATTTGGAGCGATATTATTGATATCAAACCATTAAATCACCTGGCCTATCACAATATGTTGATAATTGGCGATGCTGGCCACGCTACAACGCCCAATATGGGACAAGGAGCTTGCCAAGCAATAGAGGATGTAGCTGTACTCATAGATGAATTAAAAAAAAACAAAACAACGGTTAATGCCTTTCAATCTTTTGAAAAGAGGCGATTGGCGCGAACGCATTATATCACCGAAACTTCAAAACAAATTGGAAAAATAGCCCAATGGGAACACCCCTGGTCCATCGCGATTCGTAATACGTTGGCCAAAGCCCTTCCGAATCGGATCAAACAGTATAGTTTATTAAAGCTACTTTCCAAAGATTTTATGAAGGAAAACAATTAAAAAAAATGAGAATTCTTATTGTAGACGACATACACGAGGTATTACTGGAGAAACTTAATCAATCCAATATCTTGTACAACTACCAACCCGACATCACACGTGAGGATGCAGAACAATTGATTCCAGAATATGAAGCACTGATCATCCGCTCGAAATTTCAGGTGGACGAAAAATTCATTGATTTAGCTCCTAGACTTCGATTAATCGGGCGGGCAGGCGCTGGCATGGACAACATTGATGAGGAATATGCCAAAACAAAAGGAATCACCTTGATTTCCGCCAACGAAGGCAATAGAGACGCTGTAGGCGAACACATGATTGGTATGCTGCTTAGCCTAATGAACAACTTAAATCGAGGTGACAGCGAAATCAGACAAGGGGAATGGCGCAGAGAAGAGAACCGGGGCTATGAGCTTATGGGACGTACGGTAGCTTTAATAGGCTATGGTAACAATGGTCAAGCCATGGCAAAAAAACTAGCTGGCTTTGGTGTTAAAATATTGGCTTACGACAAATACAAAACTGGGTTTTCAGATGAATATGCAACAGAGGCTTCTATGGAAGAAATTGTTAAACAGGCTGATGTATTAAGTTTTCATATTCCGCTGACGCGCGAGACCAAAGGACTCGTTGACGATGAATACCTTTTCCATTTTCAAAAACCCATATTCTTTTTGATGGGAGCCCGTGGAGGAATAGTCAACATTCCATCTGTTTTAAAATATTTGGACAATGGAAAAATCCTGGGCGCGGCATTTGATGTGCTACCTGTCGAAAAATTTCCGGCACTTTCCTATCAAGATTGGTATATCAACCTTATCAGTCGGGACAATGTGCTATTAAGTCCACATGTTGCCGGTTGGACGTTTGAAAGTTATTATAAACTGTCTGCAATTCTTGCGGACAAAATAACAGAAAGTCTAAACAAAAATTAGCACACAGAAATACTGAGCCAACAATGCTAGATCCAACAGGTACACTTGGTGATAACCGGCCTTTTTGCGGAATAGGATAAAATGTAATGCAACAGCAATAAGGACATCGGTTAGAATAAACCCGGCTTTGACAGGCGCATCAAACGGCGAAAAAACCAACAGTAAAATGTGAATGACAATTAAGAAATAACAAAGAAGTTTCGCTCGCTTCTCCCCTATTAGATTTGGAATGGTTTTTAAATGGTAGTAGGAATCCTGTTCCATATCCCGGATATCAAATGGCAAGGTACATATAAGCAAAAACAGTATTTTCAACAAACCCAAGGCATTCGCCATCTCCCAGTCCATCGCTACCTCAGCGGTCCACATCTCTATCACAGGAAGTCCGACGCTACTCAACGACCAGACAACTGCTATATGAAAAAGCTTGAGCCCTGGAACCTGACGCAAACCACCTGATCTCCCTCTAACACGTAAAATAGGTAAACTATAAGCAACACTAACCAATCCTACGAAGCCTAAAAATACCCAGGTATGAAAATGCACTTGCAACAAACAAAAAATAAGAAGCAATACCGCAACAATATTATTTACCCAAAACACTACCTCATGCCCAAATACCCACCTAGTACGTGTATAAGGTGATTTTCGTGGTTCTTTCGGCTTGGATAGAAACAAACTAAAATTATACAACAACAGTGTTGCTGCTCCTTCGATACCTACCACATACCAATTATAATCCTGCTCCAAAACAACATAAGTCAGCAGACATTGGGCGATCGCTGCCATAGCAATCAGAAGATTGCTAAAAATAACAAAATGGTAGATTGTCTTGAGTTGATTCACACCTATTCTTTATGCTAATTTACAGAACAAATTCAATTACCTGTTATGATAAAAATTAGTTTTTGAGAGCAAAAAAAATTAAATTAGCCCTACAACAGGCTCTTTTACAGTTATCAATAAATAACTGTCTGTTTTGAATAAAAAAAATAAATATAATATAGACCTATACTAAAAATTACAAGTAAGAAATGAGTTTTCAAATTAAAAACTTTGAAGAGTATCAGGATGCTTATAAAAGAAGCGTCGACAATCCAGAGGAATTTTGGGGGGAAATAGCTGAAAATTTTTTCTGGAAAAGAAAATGGACCAATGTACTCAATTGGAACTTTAAAGAGCCAAACATTAAATGGTTTGAAGGGGGGAAACTGAATATCACAGAAAATTGCTTAGACCGCCATATCTATAAAAATGGAGATACTCCTGCTATTATATGGGAGCCCAACGACCCATCAGAATCACATCGTATTCTAACCTACAAACAGCTACTAAGCAAAGTAGAACAGTTTGCGACAGTATTAAAAAACAATAATATACGCAAAGGTGACCGCGTGTGTATCTATCTACCCATGGTACCTGAATTGGTTATTGCTATCTTGGCTTGTGCACGTATTGGTGCTATTCACTCTGTTGTCTTTGGAGGGTTTTCTGCGCAGTCGATCGCCGACCGAATCAACGATGCAGAGTGCAAACTGGTGATCACCTCAGATGGGGGCCTCCGCGGCAACAAAGTCTTAGAGCTTAAATCGATCGTAGATGATGCACTGATGCAATGTAAATCTGTAGAAAAAGTAATCGTATTAACCCGAACCCGTACTCCTATCTCAATGATAAAAGGCAGAGATGTATGGTGGGAAGATGAGATAAAGAAAGTCGAAACACAGGGCAACCCAGCCTGTCCTGCAGAAGAAATGGATGCAGAAGATACGCTATTCATTTTATATACATCTGGATCTACGGGCAAGCCAAAAGGTGTGGTACATACTACGGCAGGTTATATGATCTACACCGGCTATACTTTTGCCAATACATTCCAATACAAACCGGGTGAAGTTTACTTTTGTACTGCAGATATAGGCTGGATCACCGGTCACAGTTATATTGTGTATGGTCCATTATCACAAGGCGCTACCTCCTTAATGTTTGAGGGAATACCAACCTTTCCAGATGCAGGAAGATATTGGGATATCGTAGACAAATACAAAGTCAATATTTTGTATACAGCTCCTACGGCAATACGTTCTTTAATGGCATTTGGAGAGAGTTATATTGACAATAAGGATCTGTCGTCTCTTCGTGTATTGGGGTCTGTTGGTGAACCTATCAATGAGGAGGCTTGGAACTGGTACAACGAAAAAGTCGGAAAGGGTAAATGTCCTATAGTCGATACATGGTGGCAAACGGAAAATGGAGGACACTTAATCACTCCTATTGCCGGTGTAACGCCACAGGTACCAGGCTATGCTCTACTACCGTTACCAGGAGTACAGCCCTGCTTGATGGATGAAAACGGTAAAGAAATAGAAGGAAATGATGTCTCAGGAAACCTTTGTATTAAGTTTCCTTGGCCAGGCATGCTTCGGACGACTTGGGGAGATCATGAACGTTGCAGACAAACTTATTTTGCCACATACAAAGACATGTACTTTACCGGCGATGGGTGTTACCGCAGTCCCGAAGGATATTACCGTATTACTGGTCGGGTAGATGATGTATTAAACGTATCTGGTCACCGAATTGGAACCGCCGAAGTCGAGAACGCTATAAATATGCATGCCGATGTCGTTGAATCTGCGATTGTAGGTTATCCACATCCAGTAAAAGGCCAGGGTATATATGCGTATGTCATCGCTCATCATCATATCGATGCCGAAAAAACCCGTCAGGATATTCTACAAACTGTGACCCGTCTGATCGGAGCTATTGCTAAACCGGACATCATTCAGTTTGTAACTGATCTACCCAAAACCAGATCGGGCAAAATAATGCGGCGCATATTACGTAAAGTGGCCGAAGACGAATTGTCCAGCTTAGGTGACACCTCAACATTACAGGACCCAACTGTAGTACAGGCCATCATCAAAGGAGCTGAAGAGTTTAAAAAATAACCAAAATTAGGGGGCCTATGTTCGCCCCCTTCTTACAATCCTGCCCGTATTTTCTTCAAAAAACCTAAAAAAATAGTCTTTTTTTTACTATTTTTATGACTTTCCATTAATGCATATAAGGTTTCATTCTCCTTTCGGCAAGAGCAAAGACATAAACCGATCCCGATATTATCGGGAGAGTTCTTGAATTCCGACAGTAAAGGATAACAGCATGAAAAAAGTTCTTGATGATATCTATAGAAATTCCTAGCGGAAAGATTAGGTGACATCGATTAAAAGAAATCAATAAATAGACACTTTCACAAAAAAGATAGATGCTATTAACTATATTATCGGGATTAATTTCGGCATGTTCAGTTGTCTTTATCGGCAAATATTTAAAATCTAAGTGGAGTTTTATCCTCCCTGTTCTGCCTGCTCTTTTATTTCTATTTTTTGCTGGACATATTCCCTTAATATCAAGTGGCAATCAGCAATTACAACACATCAAATGGGTTCCCTCATTAGGGGTCAATTTTGAGTTTAAACTTGATGGTCTCTCCCTCTTGTTCTCTTTATTGATTACAGGTATTGGCACCGCTATTTTCGTGTACGCCCGATCCTATCTCAAAGGACATATCTATTATGATCGCTTTTTTAGCTATCTCTTCCTTTTCATGTCAGCAATGTTGGGTGTTGTTCTTTCTGATAACATCATCCTACTCTTTATTTTTTGGGAACTCACCAGTATTTCTTCGTTTTTTCTAATTGGTTTTAACAACGACAATATAGATTCCCGAAAAAGTGCCCTCACGGCACTTAGTATAACAGGATTAGGAGGTTTTTTCTTATTAGCGTCGTTAATCCTTCTCGGAAATATTACAGGCACTTACAGCATTTCTGAAATGATCAATAACAAGGACCTTATTTTAAATAGCACCTTGTACCCGCTAGTCATTGGACTTCTATTTATAGGGGCTTTTACAAAGTCTGCGCAGTTTCCTTTTCATTTTTGGTTACCCGGCGCGATGAAGGCCCCCACACCTGTTTCGGCTTATCTACATTCTGCAACGATGGTTAAAGCTGGAATCTATCTGCTAGCACGCTTTACCCCCATATTAGGTGGTACAGATTATTGGAGCTACACGTTGATGATTATTGGTGGAGTTACGATGCTTTACGCTTCCATCCATGCTCTTTTCCGAATTGATTTAAAGGAGATATTGGCTTACTCGACAATATCAGCGCTTGGCATACTAACCTTTTTAATAGGAATCGGAACACAAGATGCATTCATTGCTGCCATGGTCTTCCTCTTAGCTCATGGCTTGTATAAGGCAACACTATTCATGGTTACAGGGATTATAGACCATGAAACAGGTACACGCGATATCACCGTATTATCCGGCCTAAGAACGGTGATGCCTCCTGTAGCTCTTGCAGCAATATTAGCGGCATTATCCAGTGCAGGAGTGCCTTTTACTTTTGGATTTATTGGCAAGGATCTTGTCTATGAAGCCACACTCCACAGTCCCTGTAATGATTATGTATGGATTTTTACAGGTCTAGCGATCACAACCAACGTTGGTTTAATCGCCGCTGGATTTATGGCGGGTATAAAACCATTCGTTGGAAAATTACCAAGCCAATTTCAACAAGTACATTTACCTAACAGATCCTTATGGATCCCCCCGTTATTATTGGCGTTACTAGGAATAGTCTTTGGGATCTTACCCTCCTTTGCGGGCGATTATTTAAGTATCCCCGCTGCCAGTTCCATTGGTGCAACATTTATTACAAAAAAACTACAGATCTGGCATTTCAACTTAATTCTGATATTAAGCATCGCTACTCTCCTTCTGGGTAGTATTATTTATGTACTTAATAAACCCAGCCCATCTAAACTACAGCGGTTAGCAAGATTCGACAATATATCGCCTCAACGTATCATAACGAGATTTGCCAACGGTATCCTACGTTTTGCAAATTGGTTTACCAACCTTTTTCACAACGGATATTTAAGATCATATCACCTAAAGATTATATTATTTGCAGAGGTGTTGCTTGCTTATAAATTGTGGGTCAGTGGCCCCATACAATTAGATCTATGGACACTTACCTATCCAGACATTTATGAGGTCGTCATCGTAGCCGTATTGATTGGCGCTTTGTATATTATTGTCACAACGCCATCCAGACTGACATCAGTCGTTTCGATGAGTGTCATCGGGTACTGTATCTGTTTGATATTCGTAATCTATAGCGCCCCTGATCTTGCGATGACCCAATTCACCATTGATACGCTTTCAACCGTATTGTTTGTACTCGTGCTGTACAAACTCCCTGGATTTATCAATTTCGCCAGCAAAAAGATACTCTATCGAGATGCCCTCGTTTCCATAGGCTTTGGTATTACGATAGCATTGGTTGCACTAAAGGCATGGTCCGAACCTATTGCACGTGAGATTTCTAATTTTTATGGAGAGAATGCCTACCTACTTGCAAAGGGAAAAAATGTGGTAAACGTCATCCTCGTCGACTTCAGGGGGATAGATACCATGTTTGAGACTGTCGTATTGAGCATTGCGGCATTAGGAGTATATAGTTTAATTCGATTACGCTTAAAATCATCCGAAAGAGAATAATATGAAGAGTCCAATGTTACAGTCTGCGACAAAATATTTGTTGCCTATATTGTTACTATTCTCCTTCTTCCTCCTATTGCGGGGACACTATTACCCTGGAGGAGGCTTTGTCGGAGGGCTGGTCGCATCCATAGCTTTTGTATTACACAGTTTGGCCAATGGGACAGCACAGACAATGAAACTTTTAAAAAGAAAACCGCTATCTCTGATCCCCATAGGATTGAGCTTATCAACAATGAGCATGGTTATACCAATGGCATTTGGCTTACCTCCAATGACAGGGCTATGGTTTGAACACCCCGTCCCAGTAATCGGAATGGTCGGTTCCTCGCTGTTCTTCGACCTCGGCGTCTATTTGGTCGTCATAGGTGTGGTCTTGACAATTTTATTTACGATTGCCTTAAATAACGAGGAGGAAAACAGCTAATGGAATTATTGCTTATCATATTAATAGGCTTGCTATACGCAGCAGGCGTCTATCTCATCCTCCGGAGAAGTATGGTTAAGCTTCTATTGGGGATTATGCTACTAGGCAGTGGTGCTAATATTTTGATTTTTTTACTCGCCGGAATCACCAAAGGTAAGCCACCTGTGATCGACGAAGATGCAAAGCTTTTTCAGGATGCATTCGCAGATCCTATACCCCAAGCTTTAATCCTTACAGCGATCGTCATCAGCTTTGCTTTGACGGCCTTTGCCATTGTGTTATTAAAAAGAGTTTACGCTCTTGTAGATTCGGACGATTTAGATGATTTAAATACCCCAGAGGAAGAAGATATATGATAGACAACCACATATTAGCTCCTGTTTTCATCCACCTGTTTACGGCCATCCTACAGCTTATTGCGTGGAGAAAGACCGTTACGCAACGCTTTATGAGCGTAATTGGAAGCTTTTTGGCTGTCCTTCTCGCGCTACGCTTATTGGATAGAGTAAATGAACAGGGAATCTTGACACTTAATGCTTCCAATTGGGAATCACCATTTGGAATTGTATTTGTAGCAGACTTATTGAGTAGTTCGCTTGTTCTTATCACCTCTCTAGCGGCACTAGCCGTCTCTTTATTCTCCTCAACAGGTTTGAATAGGCAACGGATGAACTACGGCTACTTTCCTATTTTTCACTTTTTAGTCATGGGACTAAACGGCGCTTTTCTAACAGGAGATATTTTCAATCTTTACGTCTGGTTCGAGGTTATTATCATTTCCTCATTTGTACTCATGACACTAGGCGGTCGAAAAACTCAGCTAGAAGGAGCTGTAAAGTATATGGCTATGAATATATTGGCATCGACATTTTTCCTTACCGGTATAGGTATCTTATATGGTATGACAGGTGCGTTGAATATGGCCGACCTTTCGGTCAAAATTAAAGAAGTGCAAAACACTCATCTTGTCGGTATTACGGCTTGTTTCTTCTTACTGGGATTTGGAATAAAATCGGCTATTTTCCCCTTGTATTATTGGCTACCTTCATCCTATCACACTCCACCGTCAGCAGTAGCTGCTACATTTGGAGGTCTACTTACAAAAGTGGGGATATATGCTATGATTCGCGTATTTAGCCTAATCTTTATCCCCGATCAATTCATAAAAGATCTTTTGATATGGCTAGCCGTCTTTACGATATTGACAGGAAGTTTTGGCGCATTGATCAAAACAAACATCCGACGCCTCTTCTCCTATCTGATCGTGTGTCATATCGGTTTTATGATAGGCGGGATCGGTATGTTTACCAAAGTAGCCCTGATGGGAACCATATTCTACTTATTCCATGATATCCTTGTCAAAACAAATATGTTTTTAATCGCAGGTTTGATCGGACAACTTCGCGGTAGCATGGATATGAAAAAAAACGGTGGACTGTATGGTGAATATCCCAAATTGTCCTTGCTCATAGCCGTTGTCCTGTTTTCACTTGTCGGAATCCCTCCGCTATCTGGGTTTTGGCCAAAAATATTTCTGTTCAAGGAAGCTTTTACACAAACGCAGTATTTTTTCATCGGAGCCCTCATTGTAGGCAGCTTTGTCACGCTATATGTTATAGCCAAAATGTGGGCTGAGGTATTCTGGAAAAATGTGCCTGATGATATTACTATAGAAAATAAATTCGCCCCCCTTCCGTTGGTCCGCAAGATACTTCTTGTATTACCTATAGGAATACTGGGGTTAGCCACGGTATATATTGGTCTGAATTCGGAAACTGTCATTCAATTGGTTGATAAGATTACTGGCCAATTAATAAATACGCAACCTTATGTAGATGCGGTATTAGGTAAACAAAAATAGGAGTATGATTAAGCAATTTTTAATGAACCTTTTGCTTTCCTTTATTTGGGTAGCACTAACAGGTTCCATGTATTATACTAATTTTGTATTTGGCTTTTTGCTCGGCTTTGCTATCCTATGGATTATGAGCCGCAATGATGGGGATCGTCGTTATTTTTATAAAGTACCTCGTGTCGTTAGCTTTGTATTCTATTTCTTATATCAAATGATCAAAGCGAACATTCAGGTGGCTTATGACGTAATGACACCACGCTATTTTATGCGTCCGGGAGTCGTAAGATATCCCTTGAACGCACGGACAGAGATGGAAATCAACATTTTGTCTATGATGATTTCGTTGACACCGGGAACGTTGATCCTAGACATCAGCGAGGATAAAAAAACCATGTATATACATGTTATGTACTTAGACGATCCCAATAAGTTTGTTCAAGACACAAAGACAGGATTAGAACGCAGACTATTAGAAGCTTTAAGATGACATTGGCAGCATACTTCGATTATTTTATACTACCGATCCTAACGATATCGGTGATTCTGGTGTTCATCCGCCTGGTTAAAGGCCCGAAAGTTGTAGACCGTGTCATCGCATTAGATCTTATTATCACGATTGGTATCGGAATCATTACTATCTTCACAATAAGATCAAACCAAAAAGTACTATTAGATGTTGCGATTATACTCGCCCTTATCGCATTTTTAAGTACTGTAGCTTTTTCATTTTACATAGAAAAAAAAGAAGATGATTGATATATTAATTGCCATACTAAGCACAATAGGAGCTTTAGCTATTTTCTTTGCCTCCTTAGGGATTTTGAGAATGCCTGATTTTTATCTCCGGTTATCGGTCACTGTTAAGGCTGCAACTCTAGGGGTAGGGTTGTTATTGCTATGTGCCGCTATTTTATTTCCCGACATCTCTGTCAGCACCAAAGCAATCGCTATTATTTTCTTCTTGATTATCACCTCTCCTATCGCCGCACATATGATCGGACGAGCAGCTTATTTTACAGGCACACCGCTTTGGAAAGGAACTATCGTGGACGAGTTGGCTGGACAATATGATAAAGAAACGCACCAACTCAAAAATGAAGAGAGCAACAAGCATTCTTTTGACGGGGACAAACCAAAGGGGCAGATTGCAGATTGCGATAAAGAAACGAGATAACTCATCAAAACTCTTCCTGTTTGCGTAATAGTTTTCTATTTCTAGATTTTTCGAGGCCGCTCTTTAATAACGGATACAAAAACACTGCACCTAATATAATTACTGCACCAAAATAAAATCCTATACTCATAGTCTCTTTATGCCCCAGTATCAGAATAGCCAGCAATATCCCATAAACGGGTTCCAGATTCGTAGTTAGCGCTACTGTAAATGCACTTAACTCTCTCATCACTGCTACCCCTAACACATAAGCAAAAGCCGTACAGACGCTCCCCAACAGCAACAAGTAAACCCAATCAGAGGAAGAAAGAATCATTTCTTTGTTAAACTGTCCTGAAAATAACAGGATAACAGAAACTCCGATAAAAGCCCCGATCATCTCGTAAAACGTAATTATTGTAGGACTATCTTTTTTTACCATCTTAGAATTAAGTATAGAGAAGAAACTCGCACAAAGTGCTGCCAATAACCCAAAAATAATTCCTTGCCAATATTGGAATTCAAACTTAAAGATAAGATATATACCAAAAATAATAACCAAACCTACTATGACATCGCCTAGAGCGATCGATTTACGGTTAAATATAGGTTCCAGGATGGCGGTAAACAAAGTCAACGAAGATAGCGTTACCAAAGTGACCGAAACCGTAGAAATCTTAATCGCGTGAAAAAAAGAAACCCAATGTATACCAACAATCACCCCCACGCCTATAAATTTCAACATCTTCGTCGAAGGGACTAGAACAATCTGATCTTTCATTTTAAGATAGACAAATAATGTCAGGGCTGCAATCAATACCCTATACCAGACCAAATGAAGAGCCGAAACAGTGATCAAATCACCCAGCACTCCTGTAAATCCCCAAATCAGTACCGTAAAATGCAGAATCAGCAAATTGCGATCGCGAACAATAAATTGCATATAGATGTGTATAATTATTTAGGAGCCTTTTTAAGCAAGATAATAGCAAGTAACAAAAATGTCATACTGGGGATTAACACCGAAAACAAAGGAGGTAATCCTCCCTTTAAAGCAAACATCGTGGAGAATTGATTAAAAACTAAAAAGCCAAAGCTTAAACCGATTCCGATACCAAGGCTTAAGCCGATTCCTCCCCGCACCTTCTTAGAGGATAGCGCAACTCCCATTAATGTCAATATGAACGCCGAAAAGGGATGTACGATTCTTTTATATTTTTCCAATAAGAGGTCTGTCATCATTCCTGTACCACGGATCTCTTCTTTACGGATACGCTCATTCAGTTCCTCCGTACCCATCGCGGTAAAGATGTTTTCATAGACCTCGAAATCCTGGGGTCTCATATCCAGTGTTGTATCGCGCTTTTCACCTTTCACCATCTCTTCCTTCAAGCCCGTGATAATTCTATTGGTATAATTTTCTATACGCCACTTGTTAGCCACAGAATCCCAAGCTACACGATCGGCCATAAGCTTCTCTTTCAACTCCAATCCGTCAAACTTCTCCATCACAAAATTATAACCTATAGCTCGCTGTGTATCGAAGTTATCAATATAGACATACGTATTACTATCAATCTGCATATGCGTGGAAGACGTATTGGTATTAATCTTATGTGGTTTGACGTAAACGTTTTCAAATTGTACCTTCATTTTATTGGTGAGCGGTAGTACATAAAGATTAGAAAGCAACGTAAACGTAAAAATCAACGTGGCAGCTATCATATAAGGACGTAGCAACCTATTAAAGCTCATCCCTCCATTCAATATAGGTACAATCTCCGTTTGATCCGCCATCTTAGAAGTAAAGAAAATCACCGCAATAAAGTTGATTAACGGTGTGAGCATATTTAGGAAGAATGGTACAGACCCTAAAGCATAATATTGAAACAAAACCTGCGTAAAGGAAGCCTTATTCTTCAAAAAATCGTCTAGCTTTTCGGAGACATCGAAAATCACGATTACCACAATAAAAATAGCTACCGTGAATAGGAAGGTAGTTAAATATTTACGGATGATGTAGCGATCGATGATATTCATTTCTCAAAGTAAAAATTTAAAAAAGCAAAAATCAAAAATCTATAACCGTTGTCCCAAGACTTTTACCATTTTCTCTTTCCAATCATAGAATGTCCCATCTATAATTTTTTCACGCGCTTGTTTTACAAGCCAAAGATAAAAATGCAGATTATGCAGGGAAGCAATCTGTGCGCCCAAAATTTCCTGAGAACGGATTAAATGTCTTAAATAAGCCTTTGTATAAAACTGATCCATCATCAAATCCGACTCCGCTTCTATTGGTGAGAAATCCGCTTTCCACTTTTCATTCTTGATGTTAATAATGCCATTACGGGTAAATAACATTCCATTACGTGCATTACGCGTAGGCATTACACAGTCGAACATATCTATACCTAATGCTATATTTTCCAAAATATTTATAGGCGTCCCTACCCCCATTAAATACCGCGGTTTTTCCTTAGGCAATATAGCGGTGACCACTTCTGTCATTGCGTACATCTCTTCGGCAGGTTCTCCAACTGAAAGCCCACCAATTGCATTTCCCTCCCGCTCGAAAGAAGCTATAACTTCTGCAGACTTTGCACGCAGATCTTTATATACGGATCCCTGTACTATAGGAAATAAGGTCTGATTATAACCATACAAAGGTTCCGTGTTATCAAAACGATTGCAACACCGCTTTAACCAACGATGTGTCATATCCAAAGAGCGACGGGCATATTGGTAATCGCAGGGATAGGGCGTACACTCGTCAAACGCCATGATAATATCAGCTCCTATGATACGCTGTGTATCCATGACATTTTCCGGAGTAAACAAATGTTTAGATCCATCAACGTGCGATCGAAAAGTAACTCCCTCTTCTCTAATTTTCCGAACTTCGGTCAAAGAGTATACCTGATACCCTCCTGAATCGGTAAGGATTGGTTTGTCCCAACCGTTAAATTTATGCAAACCACCAGCCTTATTCAATACATCCAGTCCTGGTCTTAGGTAAAGATGATACGTATTTCCTAATATAATCTGGGCTTGAATATCATTCACTAATTCGTGCTGGTGGACTGCCTTCACCGTTCCTGCCGTACCTACCGGCATAAAAATAGGAGTCTCTATCGTCCCATGTGCAGTTTCCATTACCCCTGCACGTGCCTGGGAAAGTTTATCTTGTGCTTGAAGCGTAAATTTCATATATGTAACAATCTGCCTTTTTAGGGGCTAACCACCAACTAGTGGATTTATCAATTCTTATTGGTCGCAAAAATACTATAAAATTTTGAGCCTACGACATCTTTGCTATTTAATTAGCAATTCTTAACGCATATTGTTATAACTATTAAAAAGAACGCCTTATCTTTGACATTTTATATGAATCTATATAGTCATATCACACCCAATATCGCCTATTTCGTCTACGGAATTTTAGGCCTTTTCCTACTAATCCAACTTTACTATATCCTATTTGTTTACAGCAAATTAGCTCAACACAAGGTGCGATCTTATCAAGAAAAAAAGAGTTTCCCTTCAATATCAGTGATAATTTGCGCA
Source organism: Sphingobacterium sp. xlx-96 (assembly GCF_011007365.1). GTDB lineage: Bacteria > Bacteroidota > Bacteroidia > Sphingobacteriales > Sphingobacteriaceae > Sphingobacterium > Sphingobacterium luzhongxinii. The sequence goes on from NZ_WFKM01000002.1 coordinate 539,287, forward strand.
CATAATGAACAAGATAACCTTAAAACGTTTTTACCGACTATCCTACAACAGGACTATCCTGATTATGAAGTCATTGTTGTAGACGACTGTTCAAGTGACGAAAGCAAATGGGTATTACAGGGTTTCCAAGCACAGTATCCGCACCTTCGCGTAGTCGAGATAAAAGAACATATACAACTTAAGCACAGCAAAAAATTTGCTTTGACCCTTGGTATCAAAGCAGCAAAAAATGAACACTTGGTAATGACCGATGCTGACTGTCAGCCCCAAACAACTTTGTGGCTGAAAGAAATGGGAGGCGCATACAGCACATCCCAAGAAATTGTCTTAGGCTATTCCCCTTATTTTAAGACCAGCGGTTTTCTAAACAAACTAATCCGTTTTGAAACGACCCATACTGCTATGAGCTATCTCTCTTACGCGTTAAAACATGACCCTTATATGGGAGTAGGAAGAAACCTCTCCTACTTAAAGAGCTTATTCTTCAAGGGCAAAGGTTTTAATTCACACATGCACATCAAATCAGGAGATGATGATTTATTCGTGAATCAAAACGCAACAAAGAACAACGTAAATATCGCTATACACCCTGACGCACACATCTACTCTGTTGCTAAAGATAGTTGGAAGTCTTATTACAAACAAAAAGCACGACACGCTGGTGCGTCGGTCGTCTATAAAAAATCTCATCAGCGTATGCTAGGCACTCAACTAGTAACGGCTTTTTTATTTCACACAACCCTTCTTATGTGCATTGCTCTATTTCCCATGTTATGGTATTGGGCTTTAGGAGCTTTTTTGCTACGTTATTTGAGCCAGGTTATTGTGTTCCGTCCAATCTTCCGTAAATTGCAAGTTAAGGATCTTTTATTCTGGCTGCCCATATTAGACTTTTTCTTCTACTTCTACATTTGCCTCAATGGCCTGTTTAACAGAAAGAAGAAACAAAGGTCCTGGAAATAATTTAAAACCTTTTTATTCAAAGATCGTATTACATAGTATATTAATAATTTAAAACATCGTGAATCCAACAGTAGATATTATATATAATTACTTTCCAAATCTCACAGAAACGCAGAAAGCACAATTTGCCAAATTGGAGGAGGTTTATCCTTTTTGGAATGATCAGATCAACGTTATTTCCAGGAAAGACATCGAGAGCTTGTACCTGAAGCATGTGCTGCATTCATTGGGTATAGCAAAATTTGTGCATGAGTTTGTCGCTGGCACACGAATCCTAGATGTAGGCACTGGAGGTGGTTTTCCAGGCATACCTTTAGCCATACTATTTCCTGAAGTCCAATTTCACCTTGTTGATTCCATCGGTAAAAAGATAAAAGTGGTACGTGGTGTCGCTGAAGCGATCGGCCTAACGAATGTGGAAGCAGATCATATCCGTGCCGAACAATTGGACTACAAATATGATTTTGTTGTTTCTCGCGCTGTGACCAGACTTGCTGACTTTGCTCCTTGGATCAGAAACAAGTTTGAAAAAAAGGATAAAAATGGGATACCAAATGGTATCTTATATCTTAAAGGCGGAGATCTAAAAGAAGAAATAAAAGAATCTAAATTGAAAGCCGAATTACATCCCCTATCATCGTATTTTAACGAAGACTTCTTTGAAACGAAGTATGTGGTATACGTACCGATGTAATCTAGCCTCAATGAACACCTACAACAGGGCTGTGCCAAAAAGACAGAGCCCTGTTTTAATTTGTTAAAAAACGTCTAAGCTAACTATCGATTTCCTCAGAAATTCGCTTACCGATAAGATTGACCTCTTCATCCATTCCAAACATAGGCAAACCAGTTTCTGGATGTAACTTCAACCACTGGGTATCTGTATCTTTAATAATCTGAACGTACTCCTTACCGTCCTTAAAAACGGTATAGGTATCTTTTTCATCTGGAAAAACTGAGTACACAGTATCTCCGATCTCTATATCAAAAGGCTCTTGCATTTCCATTATTTCCTGCTTTTAAACATCAAAGTTAATAATATCAACGTAGTAATACCTTATACTTCGGAAGAATTCTATTGGATATCTAATAGAATTTGCTTAAATTTAGGTACCGATTATGAACAGACTAGATAAAATTGCCTTAACAAAAATTAAGGGAATAGGCTCCAAACTGAGCCGAAACCTTTTGAACCACTGTGGATCAGTAGATGTTATTTTCAATAGTTCGAAAAAAGAGTTACTGTCCATCCCCGGCATTGGACCTGCTGCAGTTGACAGCATCTTATCTAAAAGTTATATAGAAGAAGCCGAAGCCGAATTAGCATTTATCGAAAAACACCATATTGAAGCTATTTGGATAGAAGATGACAAATACCCACGCAGGCTCAGAAACTGTGAAGACGCCCCTATATTACTCTATTATAAAGGTAATGCAACACTCAACCCCTCTCGGGCTGTCAGTATTGTAGGCACGCGCAATGCGACACACTATGGCAAGCGCATATGTGAGCAATTGATTGAAGGACTCCAAGCACTCGACGTACAGGTCATCAGTGGTCTGGCCTATGGTATAGATGTGTTGGCGCACCGACATGCAGTCAACCAGCAAATCCCAACAATCGGCGTATTAGGGCATGGTCTAGACCGTATTTACCCTGCTACTCATCGGGAGATCGCCTCTAAAATGTTGGATAATGGGGGATTAATAACCGAATTCCCTTCCGGTACTAATCCAGATAGGCAAAATTTCCCGATGCGTAACCGGATTATTGCCGGCCTGTCCGATGTGACAATTGTAATCGAAGCCGCTATGAAAGGTGGAGCGCTCATCACCGCTGAGATCGCTAACAGCTACAATAGAGATGTCTGTGCATTTCCGGGCTCTGTAGAGCAAGAATACTCTGCTGGATGCAACTACTTGATAAAGACAAATCGAGCGCACCTCATACGCCATACTGATGACCTGTGTTACCTGATGAATTGGGAAAAAGCTCCTAGCAAAACCGAAAAACAACTCATTATCACGCCTCCGGATTTAAGTCGTGACGAGCAAAAAGTTCATACCTTTCTTACCGACCAAGAACTTGAACAAAGCACAATAGACCAGATTGCGAACTACTGCGATTGGCCCCAAAGCAAACTAGCAATCATTTTATTGGAAATGGAAATAAAAGGACTTCTACTCTCCTTACCAGGAAAAGTATTTAAATTAATCTAACATAGACACTATTATCCTGTTATTTATAGACTCCAATTATTTCCATTTATTGGTTTATATTGGAGTATTACATGCTCAGCAGTAAGTATAACCACAACAAAATATAATTCTTTTCAGCTGACTATCAAGAACGTATGATTTAATCGGATTTAAGTTCTTTGTAAATGGTTTTTTTTCCTACTTTTGTGGTGGGTAAGTCCTTTACGACCAGCTCCCATTGACTCCCCCAGGTTGGGAACAAAGCAAGGGTATTTGGTTGAGCGGTGCGATAAAGGGAGCTTACCCATTTTTTTTGCCCAAAATTTACCTCCCCTAAACTTCAACCAAAATCATCCATTCATTTTTCTTGAAACACCGACCAAGTACGTTAAAATCCGTTCAAGTACCTTATAGCTAGCGTACTCCAAGGACTAAGTCGGTGCATTCCTACTCCAATTATCACATTAGCTATCATTAACTTTTAAGTTTTAACTTTCTTTTCGTTTATTTGTAGTTCGAATTAACACGAGTATATGAGTTGGTTTAAACGCAACAAAGCTGGTATCAATACCGCAACAGAGAATAAAAAAGAAGCACCCGATGGCATGTGGAATAAATGTCCATCCTGTAAAAAGCCTCTTTTGAACTTAGAACAAATCGAAAACAACTACGTTTGTCAATATTGTGGTTACCATATCCGGATAGGGTCAGCCGCCTATTTCTCTATTTTATTAGATGATAACGTCTTTACCGAACTGTTCCCTAATTTAACAGCAGGAGACCCTTTACATTTTGTAGACAGCAAACCGTACAGCGAGCGATTGGTTGAAAGCCAAGCAAAAACAGGCTTAAAAGATGCTCTTCGGAGTGCTCACGGTAAGCTAGATGGCCAAGATATTGTTATTGCCTGTATGGACTTTAACTTCATAGGTGGTTCTATGGGCTCTGTCGTAGGCGAAAAAATAGCCCGCTCAATCGATTACTGTATCGAACATAAACTACCTTTTATGTTGATATCGAAATCAGGTGGAGCGCGCATGATGGAAGCGGCATTTTCATTAATGCAAATGGCAAAAACTTCTGCGAAATTAGCCCTTTTGAGTCAAGCAAAACTCCCTTACATCTGTCTCTTAACGGATCCAACGACAGGTGGTGTTACAGCCTCCTATGCGATGCTAGGGGATATTAATATCGCTGAACCAGGCGCTCTCATTGGATTTGCAGGACCCCGGGTCATCAAAGAGACAATAAAGAAGGACCTACCTAAAGGCTTTCAAACTTCTGAATTTGTTTTAGAACATGGATTTTTAGACTTTATTGTTGATCGTAGACAACTTAAAGAGAAGGTTTCTACATTTTTGAAACTTGTCAAATAAAACTTTACCGCTAATAAAAAAGCGCTTTTTTATTAGCGGTAATACTTCGTAAAACTCCATACTTTTCTATTCTTCCTATAATCCAAATCCCCTTCATTGAAATAGGCTTCCCGCTCAAAGCTTATGTTCCTATAGGCACGGTGGAAATCCCGACAGTGCACAAGTTGAATCAAAAATTCGAGTAGATAAAGTATATAGAATGGTAATACCAATAATTCTAAAGCCTGCTTTATATGTATCTGCTCATGATTAATTAACACCATATCTTCGCCTAGCTTTTTTGTTTTTACAAAAATAAAAGGAAAAATAGTCACAGCACTCGCTCTACCCGCTGAAAACAAATGTGTAAGAAACGAGCTAACAATTACTTTGCCTTTCATATTCATATAGTTTATTTTTCAACAATCAACAGCCAACTTGATGTCCCAAACCGAATACAGCGAGCGTATGAAATAATTATATTTATTCGTGTTGGCCCAGTCAGTACTACAGCAAAATTTCATAAAACAAAAATATACAAACTGATGAAAAGAACCTATAGACCGTACAGAGTACGTAAACAAACGTTGTTTTTTTTAATTAGGTATTCGTGAATGCCAAGCATTTTGTCTAAGTTTGTTACTGGTTCAAAACAGATTATTTAGTATGCCTTATAAAGAACGTGAAATCAACAAATTGTATTATACAATGGGCGAAGTAACCAAGATGTTTGACGTGAACGCCTCTCAGATACGTTTTTACGAACGCGAGTTTGATATTCTTCAACCCAAAAAGAATAAAAAAGGAAATAGGTTATTTACACAAAATGACATCGCTAATCTTAAAATAATCTTCAACTTAGTCAAAGAAAAAGGCTATACTTTACAAGGTGCCAGAGATTATTTACGCACGAATAAGACGGAAGCAAAAGAGAACCAACGGGTTGTTGATTCTCTAGAGCGATTGAAATCTTTTTTAATGGAAGTAAGGGATAGTTTATGATTTATCCATAAACTCCAAAACTTTATTCACCATATCTGTGCTACCCAATATGGCTGGCACGCGTTGATGAAGCTCTTCCGGTACAATTTCCAGTATTCTTTGCGTACCTGTAGTAGCCTTCCCCCCTGCCTGTTCTATAATAAAAGCAATTGGATTACATTCATACATCAATCTTAACTTACCTTTTGGCTGTAACGATGTCTGTGGATAGATAAAGACACCACCCAAGAGAAGATTTCTATGAATATCTGCGACCATGGAGCCAATATAGCGTGATGTGTACGGACGGTTGCTTGCAGCATCTTCCTCTTGACAATATTTGATATAATTCTTTACACCTTGTGGAAACTTCAGGTAATTACCCTCATTGACCGAGTAGATATGCCCTTGAGTAGGAATTTTCATGTTTGGGTGTGACAGGCAAAACTCACCTATAGAAGGGTCTAATGTAAATCCATTAACTCCCTTTCCCGTTGTATAAACCAACATGGTTGAAGATCCGTAAATGATATAACCAGCTGCCACCTGTTGTAAGCCTGTCTGTAGCAAGTCTTCCTGAGTCAAGGCCTCACCGACCTGACTAATACGGCGATATATCGAAAAGATAGTTCCGACAGAGACATTCACCTCTATATTCGAACTGCCATCCAGCGGATCTATACAAACAATGTACTTTGCGTTTTTAGAGATTCCGGCATCCGTTAGTTCCACCCCTTCTTCTTGTTCCTCGGACGCCACAAAACAGCACTCTCCCCCGTCTTTTAGCGCAGCTATAAATTGTTCATCGGCATAAACGTCTAACTTCTTTTGATTTTCTCCAAACACATTGGTACCACCAACTGTACCTAAAATATCGACCAACCCAGCTTTGTTGACCTCACGGTTGACAATCTTAGCTGCAATTCCGATATCGCGCAACAATCGGGACAACTCTCCTTTTGCATACGGAAAATCCGTTTGCTTTTCAATAATAAACTGACCTAAAGTTTTTAAGGATTTCATAATTTATTTTTATAAAAAACAAAAATATGAAAATATTTACCGATTAAACAACTCTATTATTTCCAAATTATCAATTTTACCTAAATTAAGTTCAAACCGCATCAAGGTACGTACTTTATGCCAGCCTTGTTTTCCTGCTGCACCCGGGTTTAAATGCAATAGAGCAAGTTTTGGATCATATTGAACCTTTAGAATATGCGAATGTCCACAAATAAATAATTTAGGAGGATTTTCTAAAATTGTTGGTTTGACTGCCGCTGCATAACGTCCGGGGTACCCCCCGATATGTGTCATCCAAACATCCACCCCTTCGCAATCGAAGCGTAAGTGCTCAGGACATTCGACTCGAATATCTTTCCCATCTATATTCCCATAGACCCCCCTAAAAGGCTTAAATGATTTCAACTGGTCTATAACAGTTGTGTTACCAAAATCACCTGCATGCCAGACTTCATCACAATTTTCAAAATGCTTGAACACGGCTTCATCCAGGTAACTGTGTGTGTCGGATAAGAGACCTATCTTCTTCATATTATCCTTCTATTGGGATTTGTATTATTAAAATGCTAGAAAAAATGGCTTTAGAAGGGACTGATAATCCTTCGAATAAACTCCTTTCTGATGGTAAATCACAAAGTTACTAAATTGTTGGTAATCACTTTCTGTTTTGCTAAAAGTCAAAACTTTACGAATAATCTCCGTATTACTAAACGACTGCACATTGACCGCTCTAATTAAGGTCAGCTCTTCCGAATCCGTATAGACTTTAATCTCGTCACTCAGATCCGTAGGCAGAATGAGTTGTAAGGTTCCACCCTCGACCAACCGCTCTTTGGAGAAACGTATCAATCGTTTAAAAAAAGTCAAATCAGTATGACGTGCTAACCGTTTGCGTTGATCAGGATTATGAAGCGTATTTATATAAAATGGCGGATTACTCACAATAAGATCATACAAAGCACTGGACTCCAACGTTCCGAAATCGCCATAATACGCGGTCATACGATCTGCAAACCGTGATTTCATGAAATTTTCTTCACTTCTTAAAAAAGCTACTTTATCAATATCTATAGCATCCACCTGGGCATTAGGAAAACGCTGCGCTAACATCATCGCTATCACTCCAGTACCCGATCCGACATCAAGGATCCGAGCAGGGTGCTCTGCTACGGCTAAGGCACCCAACAAAACCCCATCTGTATTGATTTTCATTGCGCAGCCCTCCTGATTTACTTCAAACTCTTTAAACTTAAACACCGATCCCATAGACTGCAAAAATTACCTTTAAATACGTATACCCTAATTTTTCAACAACCGCTGTATCTCGTCCAGTTTCATAAGTGCCTCTACTGGCGTCAACGTATTAACATCTAGATTATTCAACATATCCCTGATTTTCTCCAAGATAGGATCGTCGATCGCAAACATTTGCAACTGGTATGCCTGCTTTTGGATTTTACGCATACTGTCTTTAATTTTCTCGCCACCTGTACGCTCCTGCTCCAATCTTTTTAAAATTTCATTGGCCCTACCGATCAAACGTGGTGGCATCCCGGCTAATTTGGCTACATGTATACCAAAACTATGTTCAGAACCTCCCGGCACAAGTTTACGTAAAAAGATTACCTTATTATTCACCTCCTTGACAGATACGTTAAAATTTTTGATACGAGGCATAGATGTACTAAGCTCATTCAATTCGTGATAATGCGTAGCAAATAGCGTCTTGGCCCGTGTGGATGGGTGTGTATGTAGAAACTCCGCAATAGCCCAAGCTATAGAAATACCATCATAAGTACTCGTCCCCCTTCCTATTTCATCCAATAGAATCAAACTTCGGTCGGATAGATTGTTCATAATACTCGCGGTCTCGTTCATCTCAACCATGAAAGTAGACTCTCCCGAGGTGATATTATCAGATGCCCCTACACGCGTGAAAATTTTATCCACGAGACCGATATGCGCTTCCTTGGCCGGCACAAAACTTCCTATCTGCGCCATCAGAACGATTAATCCAGTTTGCCGTAATAACGCCGACTTACCAGCCATATTGGGACCTGTGATAATAATGATCTGTTGTGTCTCCGGATCTAAGTAGGTGTCATTGGTGATATAATCTTCACCTATTGGAAGATTTCGCTCGATCACAGGATGACGTCCACCTTTGATATCTAGAATCTTGGCATCGCTGATCTCTGGCTTAATATAATAGTTCTGCTCAGCAATAACTGCAAAATTAAGCAAGACATCCAATTTAGCAATCAACTGTGCATTCAGCTGTATTGGCTTTATATATTCACTTATGGCAATCAGTAACTCACCATAGATACGGTTCTCAATTGCCTGGATTTTCTCTTCGGCACCTAAAATCTGTTCTTCGTACTCTTTAAGCTCCTCTGTAATATATCGCTCAGCATTTACAAGTGTCTGTTTTCGTATCCAAGATGTCGGAACCTTGTCTTTATGTGTATTTGTCACTTCTAAATAGTACCCAAATACATTATTGAAAGCTATCTTTAAGGATGGAATCCCGGTTGCTTCGGATTCACGTCGTTGTATCTCCAACAAGTAGCCCTTGCCGCCAAAGGCAACTTTACGTAATTTATCCAGATCTTCATCAACGCCATCCGCTATGACATTTCCTTTATTTAGTGCCACGGGTGGCTCAGCTTGAATCGTTTTCTCTATTTTGTCCCTAATAATAGAACAGGGATTCAACTGTTCTGAAATCATCGCTAACGATTCAGAAGCTTTAATATTCGTCAAAGTCTTTAATTTCTCGACAGCATATAAAGAACGTTTCAGTTGAGATATCTCTCTGGGATTAGCCTTTTGCAACCCGATCTTACTGATCAATCTTTCTAAGTCACCGACCTGCTTAATCTCACGCACCAGTTCATCCCGCAATTCCCGATTTTGATAAAAATAGTCGACGACATTCAGTCGTTCTTGTATTGACTTCTTATCTTTTAATGGCATTACAATCCAACGCTTTAACAAACGTGCCCCCATTGGTGAGGCTGTCTCATCCAATACATCGGACAGTGTAATCGCATTTTCATTTGCCGAACCAATAAGTTCTAAATTACGAATCGTAAAACGATCCAGCCACATATAGCGATCCTCCTCAATCCGAGCAATATGTGTGATATGTTGCAAGTTACGGTGTTCAGTTTCATTTAGGTAGTGCAAGGAGACTCCGGCAGCAATGATCCCAGTAGGCATGCGATCGATCCCAAATCCTTTCAATGACTTTACCTCAAAATGTTTCAACAAACTTTCTTCGGCATAATCGCCAGTATACGGCCACTCTTCCAGCGAGTAAGTATAATACGGACTACCAAATTGCGAAACAAATTCTTTAGCCTGCTTACGTGGCATAATCACTTCAGTAGGTTTAAACCCCTGCAGTAACTTGTCGATATAATTGGCATTTCCCTGTGCTACCAAGAACTCTCCGGTCGAAATATCTAAAAAAGAAATTCCAATCGAGCTTTTGTCCATATAGACAGAGGCTAGGTAATTATTGGATTTTTGCTGTACGATATTGTCGTTGTAAGATACCCCCGGTGTGACCAATTCTGTAACCCCTCTCTTGACGATTGTTTTTGTCTGTTTAGGGTCTTCTAACTGATCGCATATCGCGACCCGTTGTCCCGCACGTACCAATTTGGGCAAATAGGTTTCGAGCGAATGGTGTGGAAAACCAGCTAGAGCAGTCTCGGATTCGGAACCATTTCCACGCTTAGTCAAGACAATACCTAATATACCGGAAGCTTTGATCGCATCCTCGCCAAAAGTTTCATAAAAATCACCTACACGGAATAGTAATAATGCACCAGGATACTTCGTCTTAATACTATTGTATTGCTGCATTAGAGGGGTTTCTTTCTTTGCCTTTGCCAATGGGAATCTTTTTTTGTTGAGGTGTAAAAATAAGAGAATTGTGGGGATTTGGCAAGGTCTCTCTTTTTATTTAGGTTTGCATCGAAATTCAGTTTAGGTCATGGCAATAAAACGTAGTAACTACAAAAAAAAGAAAACAGTACCCGTAGAATGGAAAGCACAATTAAAAAAATGGTCGATCCGTATTATCGGCGGCTTTTTCGTACTGACTATTTTCTGGGTACTGTGTCTTAAGTTTATAAATCCACCTATTACCTATCTGATGCTAAAAAGAGGCTTCCAATGGCAGGCCGACGGTAAAGGCTTTAAAATAGAAAAAGACTGGCTGCCTTATGATGAGATATCAAACAATTTAAAAAGAGCAGCCCTAGCCGGCGAAGACGCACATTTCATGACGCATAACGGATTTGACACCAATGCCATCAAACAGGCCTTGGAGAAAAACAAATCCGGGAAGCCTTTACGTGGAGGTAGTACGATTAGCCAACAAGTCGCCAAAAATGTATTTCTATGGCCCGAACGCTCTTGGTTGCGAAAAGGTCTTGAAACGTATTTTACGTTTCTCATCGAGATCCTATGGAGTAAAAAACGCATCCTTGAAGTCTATCTTAATGTTATTGAAATGGGACAGGGGGTCTACGGAGCTGAAGCTGCATCGCATTATTACTACAACAAATCAGCTAAAAGCTTAACGAAGAAGGAAGCAGCATTAATTATCGCTATCCTTCCCAACCCTAGACAGTGGGATGCACGACGTCCGTCAAACTATGTCAATTCAAGGGCAAATAGTATTGTACGCTACTTAGGTCATTACGATATACCCGAATAAAACCGGTGTATTAACTTTAGTTCAACTGTCGTTTTGTTTATTATCAAACCCTTTTTAACTGTTTCACCCTTATGCCGGGTAGGCAATTACTTTTTATTCATTAGCATCTGCCTTCAAGGCATTCATGAACACTGCGTGATTTCCGAAAAAAGTAATCAAAAACTCGCCGCTGTACCGTATTGGCACAATGGTAGTGCTTCATCCTACTATAGCCAATCCGCTAAGGCGGCATTTGAATAAAATGCACAGCTTGTAGACGAATCAACTCTGGTTAATAGATTTAATAAATGACACAAACAGGCTTTTGCACAGATATCATTGAAGAACCCACCGCATGAAGCGTACCTTTTTTAGGATTGCGTTTGAAAACGGTTATCGCATTGCTTACCTGATTCGTTACGAACACCCACTTGCCACTTTTCGAGATGTTTAAATTTCTGGGAGAAATCCCTCCTGTAGAGGTAATATCTTTTACCCGTAAAGACTTATCTTTTAACACTTCATAACATACTATCACGTTGGCATCACCTCGGTTTGTAGCATACACGTACCTTCCATCTTTGGAGATCTTGATATCGGCGGCACCATGCTCACCCAGGAAACCTGTTGCATAAATAGGTAGGATCTGTGTGTTTTTCCATTCACGTCCTTTCTGTTGGAATACAGCTAACTCTCCTGTCAACTCTAATACGGAATAAATAGTCTTCGCATCAGCAGCGACTACAAGGTGCCTCGGTCCTCCCCCTTTTTTTACAGCTATGGTATCGAGACGATGCAAAGCAAATCGACCTGCCTCTTCTTTTACTTCATAAACATAAATCAAATCAGCTCCTAAATCAGAGACAAAAAGCTTTTTCCCATCTTTTGAGAAAAAAGCGGAATGAATATGGGATTTCAATTGTCGTTCTTGATTAATGCTGCTTCCATCAAACTGAATGAAATCCTCTTGCTGAGCCAGACTTCCATCTTCCCGAATAGAAAATAAGATAAGGGAGCCACCGGAATAGTTGGATACTACAAGTACAGGTAAATTGGGGCTAACGGCCACATGACAAGGATGTGCCCCCCTTGTAGGCAATTGATTTAAAAGAGCACCCGTTTTCAGATCCACCGCTGAGACCATCCCTTCATTGTCTTCGTTCACAGCATATAGTACTTGTCCATTTTTTGCCAAAAAAGATGGATTGCTCATTCTCAGCGTGGACTTAAAATTTGCTCGTCCGTTAGATTCGTCAAATTCATAACATTGTACACCGTCACTTCCCCCTATTCCGGTATACGTGCCCACATAAAGGCTTGTCGTCTGCGCTACTACGGTAGGAAACAAACCAAAAGCTAATATACTAGAGATAAATAATGCCATCTTCTTCAAATCAAACATATTTCAGTCAAGTTAAAATTCGTTAAAAACCATGTTTACGCTCACCAAAAAGCTATATTCGTAAAAAAATGTCAGACAAAGCTGGAATATAAAACCTTAGAATGATTATTCAGGTGAAAAATACAACTTTTACAAATTATTCTGATATTTTTGTAAACAAATATTGAGCTACAATCACATGAAATACCCATGTAGTATATGCTATACAAACTCGCATAAAAACACTTTGGATATTCCATATAGCCGCTAAAAGACAAACCGATCCCTCAACTGACGGATCATGAAATAATTTTTTACAAATGAAAAAAATCTTAGGGATATTCCTTGTTCTATCGACATATTTCTCACCTGTCATTGGACAAGATAAACTAGTAGACCGCGTAATCTCGACCGTAGGATCAAGTCATATATTACAATCGGATCTGGAACTGGAGTACACACAGTTTCTAGCTCAAGGAAATCCTCCTAACGACAAGATAAAATGTTATATACTTCAGCAATTGCTAACGCAGAAGCTATTAGCACAACAAGCCGTAATTGACTCTGTCGAAGTATCCGAAAGTGAGATTGACGATCAGCTGAACTTCCGTATTCGCTCGATGATTCAAAAAGCTGGCGGCAAGGAACGATTGGAAGAATTTTTAAACCGGTCTATCCTACAGCACAAAGAAGAAATGCGTCCAGCTGTAGCCGAGCAGTTAAAAGGGAACAAAATGCAGGGACAATTGGTTTCTAAAGTAGATGTAACACCTCAAGAGGTGAAAAAATATTTCCAAGGTCTAAATGCAGACAGCTTGCCTTATTTCAATACGGAAATTGAATATGCGCAATTGGTTATCAACCCTGTTTTGACGAAAGAAGAAAAAGAACAGTTCCGCACAAAAGCAGAAGGCTACAGAAAGCAGATATTGGACGGTTCCGACTTTGGAACCATTGCTCGTTTTCACTCTGAAGATGGTTCGGCTCCCTATGGCGGTGAGCTTGGTTTCAGCACACGGGACGCTTGGGTAAAGGAATTTTCGGCACAAGCGTTTAGACTAAAAGCCGGAGAGATATCCCCTGTATTCGAAACACAATTTGGATTCCATTTTCTTCAGGTCCTAGAGAGACGTGGTGAAGAGGTCAATGTACGTCATATCCTTGTGAAAACTAAACCTACACAGGCTGCCCTCAACCGTGCCAAGGGTAAAATAGATAGTATATACAATCTTATTGTTGACTTAAAGAAAATGAACTTCAATACCGCGGCATCGATATATTCGGATGATAAAGAAACCAAATATAATGGTGGTGTTGTTACCAATATGGAAGATCGTTCTACATTGATCCCTGTTGATCAACTAGATGATGTCGCCGTATTTAATGCTATTGACCCACTTAAAGAAGGGGATGTTTCTAAAGCTACTTTGTATACAGATAAAAGGACCGGCGAAACCTCTTATCGTATTTATTATCTTAAATCAAGAATAGCTCCGCATAAAGCAAACTTGGATCAGGACTTTGCTAAGATCAAAGAAGCTGCACGTCAGGACAAAGTAAACCGTACCCTGAGTGAATGGTTTGAGTCCCGAAGAGAAACCACTTACATAGACATAAATCCCGAGTTCATGTCCTGCGACGAATTAAAGGTCTGGGTCAACGATAAAGACAAAATTGCTAAAGGCAATTAATAGAACAAGAAGGGGAAAGTTAAACTTTCCCCTTCTTGTTCTATTAATTCATTATATTTTATCGCTCAAACAACATCTCGAGAATAACCCGCCATTGAAAATCATCTTTTAGCTGCCATACCCGTATATAGTTGAACTTAACATCCTTTTCTTTGGAATGGACCATTGCAGTACCCAAAGAATATGCAAACTCTCCGCTATAGGCCCTCCCCACATCAGTAGGTTCTGTGACGATGTCTATCCGTTGTTTCTTGAGAAAAGACAATACATTCTTCTTGCCAGAAATTTCTTCTTGCCAGGGGTAGTAAAAACGAACATCATCAGCTAGAAACTCAGAGTAAGCAGCATCGTTATTTGCTTTTAGTACAGTAGAAAACAATTGATCTGTGGACATCACGATATCCTCTCGCTGCTGAAGACGTACCTTCGAGCGATGCTTTAAATACCAAGAATCATCCGGTTCGTGATACCACAACTCCTTAGCGGCATTCTTACCATAATTCTCCACTTCGGCACGTAATTCAACCTTCCAGTCTCCTTTTTTACCACGTTTCCAAATCGTCAAGTATTGACCATTACGCTTTACTGCTCCAACCTTTTGGAATTCCATCTTACCGGAGGTAACTCCCCACTCCAAGCTCTTGGAAACAACGGCAAAATTGGGATCCCAAGATAATACATCGGGAATATTCGGTCGGTTGTTCAGATAGTTAAATGCATTTACGGCCGATGGCACATAAAAAACGGACTCCTTATCTATGATTGACGAAAAAGCCGCATGGGGTGACTGTGTCCTAGAGATAGTCGCCGCATTTCTATCGGCTGCAATCAACCCTCCCACCTTGTCCGGCAACTGGGCAAATAGTGCCTGCGCCGGCAACATCAAACAACTAAGGGATATGCTGGTTAAAAACCTATTATACTTCATTTAAAACAATTTGAACCTACAATATCAAATCTTATTCCAAAGTGTTCCTTCCTTACTATCTTTCAACTGAATTCCAATTGCAGACAGTTCTTGCCTGATACGATCAGAGGTGGTAAAATCTTTATTTTGCTTCGCTTCATTTCGAAGGCTAATCACCAATTCCATCAAGTCATCCATACTCTGATTATCCCCCACAATCTGATCATCTTTTAAGCCCATAATATCAAATACAAACTCTTGCATCAGTTGCTTTAGGGAATCCAATGTTTGCACGTTGACCTGTTGCTTACCATCGTAAATAGAATTAATAAGGCGTACAGCATCAAAAAGCTCAGCTATTAATATCGGACTGTTAAAATCATCATCCATTGCAGTATGACAACGCTTCCGCAGCTCGTCCAGATCCACGTCTATCTTTGTCTTACCTGCCGGCGTAATTTTATCCAACAGCGCTATAGCAGACATTAGTCTTTTGTATCCCTTTTCTGCAGCATCTAGAGCCTCGTTTGAAAAATCCAGTGTGCTTCTATAGTGCGCTTGCAACATAAAGAAACGAACAGCCATTGGAGAATATCCCCTTTCAAGAAGTGGATGGTTACCAGTGAATAGCTCTCCCGGTAGGAATCCATTTCCTGCTGACTTGGACATACGTGCTCCATTTACAGTCAACATATTTGTATGCATCCAATATTTAGCAGGTTGAACGTGATTACATGCCTCAGATTGAGCGATTTCGTTGGTGTGATGTGTAGCTGCCAAATCCATTCCGCCGCCATGTATGTCAAATTGATCACCAAGGTACTTACGACTCATTGCCGAACACTCTATATGCCAACCAGGAAATCCTACACTCCATGGTGCAGGCCACCTCATGATATGCTCAGGTTTGGCTTTGATCCACAAGGCGAAATCCAACCGACCACGCTTTTCATCCTGTCCCCCTAATTCACGGGTATTATTTAACATATCCTCTAGATTACGGTTGGTCAGGACCGTATAGTTATGTTCTTTAACATATTTATCGACGTCAAAATACACCGTTCCATTTACTTCATAAGCATACCCATTCGCCATGATCTGCTTAACCATCTCGATTTGTTCGGATATATGTCCTGTTGCAGTTGGCTCTATACTGGGCGGCAAGGTATTGAACATGCGCAACACATCGTGGAATCCCAGCGTGTATTTCTGCACAATCTCCATTGGCTCCAATTGCTCCAACTTAGCTTTCTTTGCAAATTTATCATCACCCTCATCATTATCGCCTTCTAGATGCCCTGCATCAGTGATATTACGTACGTATCGTACTTTATAACCTAAATGCAAGAGGTACCGAAAGATCAGATCAAAGGACACAAAAGTTCTACAATTTCCCAAATGTACATCCGAGTAGACAGTAGGTCCACATACATATATACCGACAAGATTAGGATGAATAGGTTCAAACTTTTCCTTTTTGCGCGTTAGGGTATTGTATACCGATAGATTGTGTTGCATATAAAAACAGATAATATATGGAGTGATCTAATTATTTTTGTCTGAAATACACTTGAATAGGAACGCCATTAAAATCAAAGTGCTCCCGTAATTTGTTTTCTACAAACCGTTTATAAGGATCTTTAATATACTGAGGCAAGTTACAGAAGAAAGCAAACATCGGACTACGGCCTGGTAACTGAGTTGCATACTTAATCTTAATATACTTCCCTTTGATCGCTGGAGGAGGATAGTTTTCTATAATTTCCAACATCACATCATTCAATTTGGACGTAGGGATCTTCTTCGTCTTGTTCTGGAAAATTTCCATTGCTTTTTCCACAACTCTAAAGATACGTTGTTTCTCCGTAACAGAAGTGAACAAGATAGGCACATCTGTAAACGGAGCGATCTTCTCTCTTATTCGAGCTTCGAACTCTTTCATCGTCTTGTGGTCTTTTTCGATGGTATCCCATTTATTTACCACAATAAGAATTCCTTTTTTATTCTTCTCCGCTAAATGAAAAATATTAATATCCTGTCCTTCTATCCCATCGTTGGCATCCAGCATCAAAACTACAACATCGGAATCCTCCAAAGCTTTGATCGTCCGCATGACCGAATAGAATTCTATATCTTCATTTACCTTACTTTTACGTCGAAGTCCAGCAGTATCTATCAGCAAAAACTCGTGTCCAAACTGATTGTAGTGGATACGGATAGAATCTCTCGTGGTACCTGCGACGTCTGTAACAATATTTCTATCCACACCCAATAATGCATTGGTCATGGATGACTTTCCTACATTTGGACGACCTATGATCGCGACTTTAGGTAGTGGTGTATCTTCTTCCTCTTCTTCGTCTGGAAAGTTGGAAACTACCGCATCCAACAACTCTCCGGTGCCCGAACCGGTAGCCGAAGACACATTATAGATTTCGCCCAAGCCGAAAGCGTAAAATACTGCGGAATCATGGTGTAATTTGGCATGATCCACCTTATTAGCTACGACATATACAGGTTTGGATGTGCGACGTAATAGGTCAGCTATCTCATCATCCAGATCGGTGATCCCGGTCGTTACATCCACCATAAATATAATGACGGAAGCTTCTTCGATAGCAATGTGCACCTGGTCACGTATGGCTTCTTCAAAAACATCGTCGGATCCGTGTACAAAACCACCGGTATCGATTACAGTAAATTTTTTACCGATCCAATCTGCGACTTCATAGTGACGGTCACGTGTCACGCCACTAAAGTCATCTACTATCGCTTTACGACTCTCCGTCAAGCGGTTAAACAAGGTCGACTTCCCTACGTTGGGGCGACCTACAATTGCAACAATGTTTGCCATATCTTATATATTTTTTTTCTCGCGCGTTACCATCTCGGCAACTAATCTTTTATTAAACAATAAATAGAAGCGACAAAGTTACGTAAAATCAGTGGTATTATTCTTTTCAATAACGCATTAAAACAGAGAGCTCCGTAGGAAACCTATGGAGCTCAAAAGGAAGTAACATGATATTTACAAGTTATTAATTACTTGTTGGATTTTGGGTCAATGTACCTGAATACGAATTTATCGCGGACTGTGGAATATAATACACTACACGATAATCCTTTGCAGTGATCTGTTCCACTTGATTATGTGGCCCTGGATATCTTCTTGTCAATGACTTTCCATTTCTGAACACATCGTAGCTACGTTCAGCTTGATAAGCCAATTCCAACTGACGCTCCTTATCAATACGCTCACTTGCATTACTTGCATCTAAAGATGCATAACCTCCATTGATTATGGATCTGTTGCGAATAAGATTTAGATCTTGTAATGCAGCGCCATAGTTGTTCAATTTTGCATAAGCTTCCGCACGATTTAAGTAAACCTCACCCAATCGGCTGATAACTGGAGAATGCAGATGTGAATCTTCCCCTTCTCTAGAGCTCTTCGTTATAAAAAACTGAGGGTAAGCACGATTTAAACTGATAAAATAATCTAAAACACCGGTATATGTTTTTCCATCTTTATAATTAATGGAATAAACACCTTGTTGCGCATTTACGACAGTCAGAATATAGGTCTCTTTATCATTCTTTGTACTTATTGTATTTCCAGAACGAACAACAGTATCCTGCACATAGCTTTGTATATTATTGGCGTCTTCACGAATAAAACGGAAGACTTCCAAATATTTACCTGTTTTGTCGTTTTTAGCATAAGTAGGTTCTATAAAAGCCGCTCTAGCATCGACAATCTTATAGCTATCCGGTCTCCAATCATTTCGCCCAGTTTCATTCAATAAATCAATGTATTTTGCACTTGCATACATTTCACCCCAACCTTGACCACCTATATTTGCATACATACCCCCAACGCCGTAATAATGATCGTCACCCGAAAATTCAGATGCCAACCGCTTTACCGCAAAAATTGTCTCAGGATTAGCTTCTGGGGTATAAGTATTGTATCTCATAAACTGATCTCTACCCAAAAGACTATAAAGTCCCGAACCGATAACTTTATCAGCGTATTCAACGGCTAGTTTTGCATACTCTACATTCGGAGACTCGTAAGTTCCGCTCATGTACAAATATACGCGAGAAAGCATAGCTTGTGCTGCACCTTTAGAGGCAACAATAGGTTCTCTCTCTTTTCCATTTCTATCTTTAGCAATCATAGACTCTGCTTTTTTTAGATCACTGATTACCTGCTCGTATACCTCCTTTACTGTAGAACGATCGGGCAATTGCAAATTGTTGATCACGTCATCTGGCGTACCATTTACGATAGGCACCCCAAGATTGGTTTCAGGACTTTGCGCATATGGCCTACCATAGGCACGAACCAAATAAAAATACAACATCCCTCTTAAATAATAGCACTCACCCAATTTACTATCCATTTCTTCACTCTGCCCCTCTTTAATCATCTTCAAAATATTTGAAGTCTGAGCTATCGCGATGTAACTATCGTCCCAAAATTGGCTTAATCTATAATTTTCTGGTGTACGAGAATAAGAAATAAACTCATAAAAGGCATCTGTGGAGGCGCCTCGAATCATCATATTATCACCAGCGTATTCGCCAGCCCGATGCATCGGATCAGACCAAGCCTTCAATTGCGCATAAGCTCCATTCAACAGCGCGTCTATTGAAGCTTCTGGATCACTAGTTATATTACCAGTTTCCATTGAGCCGTAAGGCATTCTATCAATGTCGCAAGAGGCAAAAGAGGCCGATGCGATTAATAACATTAATATCTTCTTCATAAAACTATCTTCCTCTTCTTAAAATGTAACGTTCACTCCAAACATAAACTTCCGAACGGTAGGATATACACTGGGGCCTGCCGAACTCAATATTTTCCCATCATCTTCCTTTACAGGGATTTCTGGATCAACACCCGAATAATTAGTCCAGGTAAATATA
The DNA here is from genome assembly GCF_011007365.1 of Sphingobacterium sp. xlx-96. Classification (GTDB taxonomy): domain Bacteria; phylum Bacteroidota; class Bacteroidia; order Sphingobacteriales; family Sphingobacteriaceae; genus Sphingobacterium; species Sphingobacterium luzhongxinii. The sequence goes on from NZ_WFKM01000002.1 coordinate 559,433, forward strand.
TTTTCACCTGAGAAAAACACCCGTAGATTTTTAACTTTATATCTTTCAAGGTTAAAGTTATACCCTAGTGTCATCGAACGTAGACGCAAGAAGTCAGAATCCTCCAAATAACGACTAGAGACTTTATTTCCATTCATATTGTTTTCATAACGTGCTACCGGATGAGTAGCAATATCCCCTGGTTTTTCCCAACGACTCCAGCCATCTTGCAACTTCATCTGATTACGATCCGTGTAAGTCCCGTCGGCATCATACTCCTGGCGTGAGTAGTTGTATATCTTCCCTCCTAAGGAATAACCAAATACAGCAGCCAAGTCGAATTGCTTATAACTCAAAAACGTATTAATACCGCCAAATATATCGGCAGAAGCCTTACCTAATTTCTCCATAGTTGCAGCAGCATAGTTAGATGTTGTCTTACGACCTATTTCATTACCATTACCATCACGATCTACAATATACCACATTGGCGCACCATTTTCCACGTTGACTCCTGCCCATTCTTTCAAGTAATAGGTATCTACAGGAAGACCAATATCCAACACCCTACTTGCAGAACCTGCGATATTAGTATCGTCGCCTATGATAATGTGCTTAAAAGCATAGGAGCCGTCCGCTTGTCTTGTTTGGTACAATCCAGTTAATTTATTCTTATTATGACCTAAGTTGATATCCAATGACCAAAACCAATCCTTCTTGCGGATAATATCGCCACCGACAGTAACCTCGAAGCCTCGGTTATTCATTTCTCCAATATTTTTCCACACGTTTCTTACACCCGTCACAGTAGAGATTGGCACTCTATACAAGATGTTGTCTGTATTTTTATCGTATAAGTCTAAATTTACACGTAAACGATTATCCCAAAATGCTGCGTCCACACCGAAACCTGTTATGGCAGTCTCCTCCCAGGTCAATCCTTCATTACCAATTTGATTGATCAACATCCCAGGCAACCCATTATATCCAGCACTAAGGGCTACCGAATATAAACTATACTGCGGGTAGAGTGCACTTGGTCTATTCCCTACAGTACCGTATGCTGCACGCAGCTTCAAATTGTTTACCCAAGGAGCATTAAACCAACTCTCCCGATGAATATTCCACCCCCCACTAATGGAGTAAAAATTACCAAACTTCTTCCCAAAGTTAGATGCCTCATCCCGTCGAAAGGAAACTTGAGCCAAATATCTATCGTCGTAGGCATAGTTCGCATTTGACAGATAGGATTGTGTCGCCCATTCGTTTATACTACCTCTAGTCCGCTCAGGCTTTGACACGACATCAAGAACTTGGAAGCCAGGAATAAATCCGGTACCATATACATCCAATACTTTTGCCCAGTAATCATTAAATTCATATGCGACAATACCATTTACAGCATGCTTACCCCAAGTCTTGTTGGCACGCAAAATCTGCGTCGTATACCGTCTTGCATATTCTGTCCTGTAATCTTTTATACGACCATTGACGTTTAAACCACTATTAGACCTGGGATCAGTATACTCACTAGCACCATAACTATTGTATCTATAATTATTAATCGAAGAAAAAGTCAACCAATCAGTTAATTTAATCTCAAAATCCAAATTACCCATCAATTCATAATTCGTATTTGCGCTATGATTCCATTGCAAATCATAGAGATAATTTGTATTTTGAGAATTAACCCATCCACCGTAACGATGTGGAACAAGATTACCATCCTGATCAAATGGACTATCCCATGGCAGATTAGAATACATGGCTCCAGTCGAGTATTGCCTATCCTCCACTGCCCTTCGTGCTCCAACAATAGACGGTTTGATGGTTAACCAGTCAAAAGGCTTATAAACAGTATTTATACGCACATTATATCGATCGTAACCGTAGCCTTTGACCGCCCCAACTTCATCGTAATACCCTAGAGATAATAGGGATTGTAATTTCTCCGTCCCCCCTTGCAAAGACACGTTATGATTTTGAACAAAACCAGTTTTGGTCGCTAATTTCCACCAATCAAAATTGCTATTTCGTAATTCTTCATTCCACCTTGGAAAATCGATTTTTTCGGGGTTAGCAAAAGACTTATAATAATCATAAAGTTCTGCACCATTCATCATCTCCATATTACCATTATGAAGATTGTTAAAACCAAGTTTACTCGAGAAATTGATAGTGGCTTCACGCGCTGTAGGTCTTTTTGTCGTAACAACGACGACACCGTTGGCACCCTGTGATCCATATATTGACGTCGAAGCAGCATCCTTTAGAATTGTCATACTCGCAATATCATCCGGATTGATATCGCCAGGATTAGAACCTACAATGACTCCATCAATAACCCACAATGGACTGGAAGTACCACTCAAGGTAGCTTGACCACGAATAACTACAGCACCTCGAGCACCAGGCTTTCCTCCACCAGGCGAAACATAAACCCCTGCAGCTTTGCCATTTAACATATTTTCAACAGCAGGTGTTGTAACATCTCTTAATTTCTCACCGCTGACTGTTTGCAAAGCACCAGTCAGACTTTCTTTTTTCTGCTGCGTACCATAACCGACAATTACCACCTCCTCCAAAGCCTCACTGGATTCAACTAAAACCACCGATACAACCCCACCAGCTACCTTCTTTTCGACAGTTTCGTAACCCACAGCACTAATCACTAAAGTCTGTCCTATCGTAGCAGCTACTGAAAAATTACCATTTTGATCCGAAGAGGTTGTCAATGCTGAATTCTCTTTCACCGTAATTGTTGCACCACTCACAGGGCCTAAACTGGAAGTAATCTTACCAGTGATCTTTTGTTGCCCTTCTTTAACACTTACATTAATTGGCTGATTAGTACTAGCTGCCTGGACTAAATTCGGTGTTACTAATGCCAACATTAATGCCGAAGTAATCGGATAGACTCCATTGGCAAAAAAGGGCTTTGAAAAACTTTTTATCATAAATATTAATTTAAGGTACTCGCTAAACTAGTCAGATACCACAATCTAGTTTTATGGCTCCAAATTAACTTAATGTTACAGGATTAAGAATTCTGTATTAACATCAAACGTTTGCGTAAATTAAACAAACGTTTGCATTAACAACCAAAAAGTTACACACCAAAAAACAGAAATAAATCTAACCAAGACATTTATTTATCGATAAAAGACAATTTTAGTTACATAACAAACTTTATATCTAAACACAAAAAAAGCCTAATCTTTCGATTAAGCTTTCTACTTAGTAGCGGGGACCAGACTCGAACTGATGACCTTCGGGTTATGAGCCCGACGAGCTACCACTGCTCCACCCCGCAATATGTTTTTTAAAAGCCAAGTAGGCACTTGGCTTATTTAGTAGCGGGAACCAGACTCGAACTGATGACCTTCGGGTTATGAGCCCGACGAGCTACCACTGCTCCATCCCGCAATATATTTTATTTACTTTTCAAGATCCGTCTGTCTATCAAGTATTTTTTATCTAAAGCATCGCGCTTTAGTGTTTTTTAGTAGCGGGGACCAGACTCGAACTGATGACCTTCGGGTTATGAGCCCGACGAGCTACCACTGCTCCACCCCGCAATATATCTTTATTGCTTTTGAGATTCGACCCAATGTTCACCAGCTGGCGAATTTAAGCCTGATGAGTTAAACTAACCCCATCTCTCCACTTTTCTTATTTCAAATCTTTGTTCCTGTTGTCAAAATCAAAGATTATTTACTCCCTTAATTGGAGTACAAAGATATTATTTGTTTCTTTGTAAAACAAATAAAAAGCAAAATAATGTCGCACAAAGCTGGATTCGTAAGTATCATTGGTAAACCAAACGCAGGTAAGTCTACGCTAATGAATGCTTTAGTAGGTGAAAAAATGTCTATCATCACACCAAAAGCACAAACCACCCGTCATCGTATTATGGGTATAGTCAACGATGAAGATCATCAGATTATCTTTTCGGATACTCCGGGCGTGATCGTTCCCAAATATACGTTACAAGAATCTATGATGAATTTTGTACAGGGCTCGTTGATAGATGCAGATATTATTTTATTTGTTACGGACATTCACGAAAAATATGACGAGAATGACGTCATAGACAAATTACGCAATAGTTCTTCCCCAGTAGCTGTATTAATTAACAAAATTGATAAATCTTCGGAAGAAGAAGTACGAGAAAAGATCGAGTTTTGGAAAGAGAAACTCAATCCGGAAGCTATATTTGCGATGTCTGCTTTATTAGGATACAATGTCCCTCCGATACTCAGCTATATCAAAGAGAAACTCCCGATACACCCTCCGTATTACGAGAAGGATGAACTTACAGATAAATCCATGCGTTTCTTTGCTTCAGAGATGATTCGGGAAAAAATCTTCAAATTGTATGACAAAGAGATTCCTTACAGTACAGAAGTGGTTGTAACCTCCTACAAAGAAGAAGCTAAAATAACACGTATAGCGGCTGAAATCATTGTAGAGCGGGATTCACAGAAAAACATTCTAATAGGTAAAGCCGGATCAATGATCAAAAAAGTGGGCACCTATGCGCGCCAAGACATCGAAGAGTTTATTGATGGAAAGGTATTTCTGGAACTCTTTGTTAAGGTAATCCCCGATTGGAGATCTAAGAAAAATCACTTAAAACGATTCGGATACGAAGACTAAAACATACAAATGCCAGTATTTTTTTACTGGCATTTTTTTTTCGAAAGAAAAAGCAAAGAAACTAATTACTATTTTTAGTTAATAAATGGTTTTATTGCATGATACACGATTATCTATTAACCACTATCGGCGTACTATTCAGCGTGATGATGTTAGTACTATTAGGTCAAAAACTAAAAATAGCCTACCCAATATTTCTTGTTATCGCCGGACTACTGATCAGCCTCGCTCCCGGTATGCCCCACATTCGAATTCACTCCGATCTTATTTTTCTGCTATTTCTTCCCCCCATCCTATTCGAAGCAGCATGGTTTACTTCTTGGAAGGATTTTCACAATTGGCGGAAACAAATATTTTCTATGGCTTTTGGACTCGTGTTCATCACCTCCTTGGTTGTTGCTTATGTATCATCTTCTTTAATCCCGGGACTTACACTTGCTATGGGCTTCCTTTTAGGAGGCATAAACTCACCTCCAGACGCCGTTGCAGCAACTTCCATCTTGAAACATTTAAAAATCCCCAAAAAGATAACGAGTGTTTTAGAAGGAGAGAGTTTGATCAATGATGCGTCTAGTTTGATCGTTTTCAAATTTGCTTTAGCCGCAGTAATGACCGGCCAGTTTGTAATGCAGGAAGCAATATCTGACTTTTTTATTATGGCCCTAGGCGGAACTGCCATAGGTTTACTTATCGGGGCTTTTGCAGGCTTCGTCCTCCGCAAAATGCCCTCAAACTCGAATATTGATACGGTATTTACTTTATTGGTCCCTTATATCGTCTACATCGTAGCCGAACACTATGGCTTCTCAGGTGTACTGGCCGTAGTATCTGCAGGCCTATTCATGTCTTATCATGCCGACTGTTACCTCAGTCATACCTCGCGGCTTCAAGCAACCTCCGTCTGGGCAGTCGTCATATTTCTGATGAACGCAGCCGTATTCATTCTTATAGGATTAGAACTCCCTGTTGTTATTGCTCATATGCAGCATCACACAATCAAACAGGGCATTTACTATGCCGTTATACTCAGTCTTGTCATCATCCTAGTCCGTATAGCTTACAGCTTTATGGTTACTTATATCCCTTGGTACCGTTCCAAACTTAAGAACAAGAACCTCCCAAAACCGGATTGGAAAGAGCCCTTAATCATTAGCCTCGCGGCTATGCGCGGAGTGGTCTCTCTAGCGGCGGCTTTATCCATTCCTACTTTATTACCCAACGGTGAAGTTTTTCCACATCGTAATATTATATTATTCGTAACATTTGTAACCATTTTGATTACTCTAGTGGGGCAGGGCTTACTTCTTCCGTGGTTATTACACCTACTAAAAGTCGAAGATCAAGGCACAGGAATTTCTCCCGACAAACAGGAAATTATTGTTCAAAAGAGAATCAAACAAGCCTCCTTGAATAAATTAAAAAATGATTATTCCCAAGAAATAGAAAACAATGGTCTCGTGCGACATTACAAACATCGTTTGGAAAACGAAATCGCCATGCTGGAAGATAAAAACATCTGTACTGCAGGCCCCAGCAACTTTACGATTGACAAAGCCGAAAGCCGACAGATTATTCGGGCGCTTATCCAGGAAGAACGAAATGAATTACGTTTAATACGGAAAGAGAAAACCTTTGACGACAGCGTATTACGGAATATTGAAAACCAGCTCGATTATGACGAAGTAAAAATAACTGGCTTTCAACACACTTAATAGCTTCAAATCAGCTCTCTGAAGGTGCTTCAAAATATGTCCGAAGTGCCTTTAGTTGCTTTGCATTTAATACCGCTGCTAAACTTTCATCAGATTGCTCTTTAATCCGTTTGACCGACTTGAACACCTTAAGAAGCTTTTCAACAGTTGTCTTACCGATGCCCGGGATATTCTCCAGTTCCGACACAAAGGTCTTGCGACTGCGTTGATTTCGATGAAAGGTAATACCAAAACGATGCGCTTCATCCCGAAGATGTTGGATCACACGTAATGTCTCTGATTTTTTATCCAGGTACAACGGATACTGGTCACCCGGATAATAAAGTTCTTCTAAACGTTTAGCGATCCCAATTACAGTAAGTTTTTTTTCGATCCCTAGCAACCTTAAACTTTTCAGTGCGGCCCCAAGCTGCCCCTTTCCGCCATCAATTATGATCAACTGAGGCAGTTCTTGATTTTCATCCAACAGTCGCTTATAGCGCCTAAAAACAGCCTCCTCCATTGTCGCAAAATCATTCGGCCCTTCTACGGTCTTCACATTAAAATGCCTATAGTCTTTTTTAGACGGCTTTCCATCCTTAAAAACGACGATAGCTGATACCGGGAAATTACCTTGGATATTCGAGTTGTCAAAACACTCAATATGTCGAGGCAGTACATTCATCCGCAGATCTTTTTGCATCTGATTTAACAGGCGCTCAGTTTTTATCTCAGGATTTAGCTTTTCGTACTGTAGCAATCGTTCCTTCTTAAAATACGCAACATTCTTCAACGAAAGGTCCAATAGCTTTCGCTTATCACCCGATTTAGGCACAAAAAACGTGACATCGGGCGAAAAACCTTCGATCTGCATATCAAAGGGTACTATAACCTCGCGCGAAATACTCTTGTATCGATTTCTGATCTCAGGGATGGCAATTGCCAGAAGCTCTTCATCCGTTTCATCCAATCGTTTTTTCATTTCCAACGTTTGCGTCTGAATCACGACACCATTCATGACCTTCAGGAAATTAACGAAAGCGTAGCTCTCGTCAGAGGCAATGCTGAAAACATCAATATTGGTAATCGACGAACTGACAACTGTTGATTTGCTCTGGTAATTGTCCAGTTTATCCAACTTTGTCTTCAAAATATGAGCTTCTTCAAAATTTAGCGCTGCGATAGCATCATTTAATTGCTCCTTAAGTCTTGACGTCACAACACCTATCTTACCGTTCAGAATATCTTTAATACTTTCTAGGTTCAGATTATACTCCCCCGTATTCTGCAATCCTTCACAAGGACCTTTGCAATTACCTATCTGATACTCCAAACAGACTTTGTACTTCCCTTTGGCAATATTTTCCGGGGCTAAATTCAGGGAGCAGGTCCTCAAAGGGAATAACTCCCGAATGGTATCGAGGACGATATGCATCATACTGATCGACGCATAAGGACCGTAATACTTTGACCCGTCCTTTATATATTTACGTGTCCAGAATACACGGGGAAAAGCTTCATTCTTTATCACAATCCAAGGATACGTCTTATCATCCTTAAGCATGACGTTGTATCTTGGCTTATGCTTTTTGATTAAGTTATTCTCCAGAAGCCAAGCATCAATCTCCGTATCTACAATGGTAAAGGCGATACGCTGTATCTTCCGTACCAGAACCTTCGTTTTTGAGTTCAGTTGGCGATCATTCACAAAATACGAACTCACACGATTCTTTAAATCCTTGGCCTTTCCGACATATATTAATACATCATCTTTATCAAAATATTGATAAACCCCAGGCTTATGTGGGATTCGCTTTAATTCGATTTTATAGTCAAATGAACTCATTATTTATCCATACTATTTGCCGACATGTTATATTTGGCACCAGTTTTAAAAAAAACTCACCGAAAGAATAATTTCTTGCGGTGAGTACTTGTGTTACCGTGTAATCAAAACCACACGCAACTTAAAGATTTTAAAAGCCTAAACGGTCATCTTCCAACTGTGGCTCCGACGAATATCCATCGTACTTGGAGTATTCCGAACAATCCATCACACGCGTCATACCACCCGGAGGTTTTGGAAAATCCATCTTTGTATAATTTAACGACTTATCGCTATATACTTTCTTCATAAAAAGACCGAACACCGGAAGCGCCGCAGCCGCTCCCTGACCATACTGCATACTACTGAAACTGATCCCTCTATCCTCCGCTCCGGTCCATACACCAGCCACCAATTGCGGAGTAAAACCAATAAACCAAGCATCTGAATTATCATTCGTCGTACCTGTTTTCCCACCCATAGGAATGGTCAATCCTCCATAATCTGCACGTCGTACGCGCGAACCGGTTCCGCCATCGACTACGCCTCTCAACATATCGACCATAATATATGCTGACTCGCTATTCAACGCCTTTACGACCTTCGGTGTACGCTCATAAATAGGCGTTCCGTTCTTATCCTCAATACGTAATATCATAGTCGGTTCGATCCATGTACCATGATTCACAAATGAAGAATATGCGCCCACCATATCATATACCGATGCCTCATATGCGCCCAGCGCAATCGAAGGATAATTTGGCACATTGGAAGTAATCCCCATTTTATGTGTTAGATCGGCAACACTCGCGGCCCCTACTTCGTTTATGACAAAAGCCGTAGCAAAGTTCTGCGAATACTTAATTGCATTCTTCAGCGTAATAGGATCCCCTCCTTGTACGGTACCACGAGGCGTCCAGTCACCATAGGTCTGTTGGTGATTAGGAACAGTGTAACAGGGCGAATATCCATTATCTATGGCGACTGCATAGGTAAAAGGCTTAGCCGTAGATCCAACCTGCCTAACTCCCATTTTTACCTGATCATATTTATAGTGTTCAAAATTAATACCTCCTACCCATGCTTTAATATGTCCGGTCATCGGATCCATAGCCATCATGGAATTGCGCAACATCAGCTTATTGTATTTAATAGAGTCCATGGGTGTCATCACAGTATCTACCGATCCTTTCCACGTGAATATACTCATCGAAACTTTTGTATTAAACGCTTTTTTGATCTCTTCAGCTGAAGCGCCGTTTTCCTTCAGTTCACGGTAGCGGTCAGAACGTCTCATCCCCGTCTCCAATAGTTTTGCTCTATCTCCGGAAAAGGCATTTCTATTACGCCATTGTTTATCAAACTCACGCTGTAGCTTCTGCATCCACTCCTTTTGCGCAGCTTCAGCATACTCCTGCATCTTATAGTTCAGCGGCGTATAAATACGTAGACCGTCTCTATCCAAATCGTAGGGAGTTCCATCCGCTTTGGTGATGGAGAGTCGTTGAAACTCTTTTTTTATTTCATCCTTCAGTACAGATCTAAAATAAGGGGCTAAACCTTCACCATAACTAGAAATATTAATATCCAATTCTAAGGGTTTATTTTTTGCCTCCTCTAACTCTACATCTGTCAAGAAACTTTCCCCATGCATATTAATCAAGACCTGATTACGACGGGTCAATGCCCTATCCTTATTTCTGATGGGCGAGTACATACTCGGCCCCTTCAACATACCAACCAACAGAGCCGCTTGTTCAGCCGTAAGCTTATCCGGTGTAGTATTGAAAAAAGTACGCGCTCCTGATTTTATACCAAAGGTATTTTTATAGCCAAAATCCACCGTATTGAAGTACATCATGATAATTTCCTCCTTGGTGTAATTCCGCTCTAGACGCACTGCTGTAATCCATTCCTGAAATTTCTGCATGATACGCTTAATTGTACCCCGCTCGCGACGCTCTGCAAACAGGTTCAGTGCCAACTGCTGTGTTATCGTACTTCCGCCTTGCTTGTCCCGTAATACAACCGTATGAAAAATCGTCGTAAGGGTCCTGAAATAATCTATTCCAGAGTGTGCATAAAACCGCTTGTCTTCTGTAGAGATTAATGCATGAACTAGATGGGGAGATAATTCACTGTACTTTACGTTTGACCTATTTTGCAGATAGTATGTACCTAAAACTTTATTGTCATCTGTCAAAATTTCTGATGCCAAATTACTCCTTGGGTTCTCTAAGTCCTCGAACGACGGAAGCTGTCCAAATAATCCAACACGTACACCGACCAAAAACAAACATACAAAGGCTATAAGACCAATTAAAATCTGCCAGAATGTACGTGTATATTTACTTATTTCCTCGGGTGTCAGTTTAGTGTTTTTCGATTCTCTCTTCATCCTTTAAAAATATCCGCTATTGTTCTATATAATTTTGATGATACTTCTTGATCTCGACCCCATCTGTTAACGATGGGATAGACTGTTTTGTGATGACAAAGGTATTATAAATTTCCGCTGGTACTTTCATTATTTCTAGCATAAGTGGCAATAACCTTGACTCATAAACTTTTACTTCTTCAAAAGACTTAAATGGACCAATAAAGATTAATTGGTTTTCTCCATTTACTACCTTTAACTGATGATTAATAGGTGTATTATGATACCGAGTTCGATTAAATTGTCCTATCCCATAACGGCTTGGAGCCATATTCACTTTGGAATCCATGACATTTACCGTAAAATAATACTCTGCCGTATCAGGGAACAGCTTTTTATCCCTATAGTCATTTGGACCAAAATCAATCTTTGAGTTTCCAATCTTGATGTCAGCGACTCCAACAACAACATCATTATTCAATTTATTATTTACACCAACGTTATCGGTACCCTTTACATCTGCAAGCGCAGCCCGCTTTAATTCTTCCTCTTTTATCGCTTCAACCTTAGCCACGACAATTTCCTTCTTCGGTTCTTCTTTTACCTTTTCTTCCACCTTGGCTACCACAACCTCTTTCTTGGGTTCTTCCTTGACAGCCTCTTTAATCTTAGCCACTACAACCTCTTTCTTGGGTTCTTCCTTGACAGCCTCTTTAATCTTAGCCACTACAACCTCTTTTTTAGGCTCTTCTTTCGGCTTAGGTAATTCCTTAACAATTGCCGTACCACTTCTATAGTCACCATCGATATCAAGACTAGGCCAAGCCGTCATATCGGGCTCATCAACAAATGCAATACGCGACTTGTCGATATCCTGAAGGGCATTCACCCGGTGTACAAAATACTGCGGGTTTTGAGCCATAAAAGCTAGATTTTCTTTGGCTAATGGAACGACCAAACTGTCTTGTGGATAACGCTCAATGATCCCCTCTAAAGTCGTCGTAAAATCTTCGATTCTCCCTACTCGTCCAATAGCTAACGCCCGTAGGTATTCGACCTGGGCAACCAATGCCGTATTTTCAAATCTTTCTTTTAGATCAATATCTGCTTCACGAATTACAGCTGCATGATCTCCATTTGCATACAAGTCAAATAGTTTCTCAAAAACGCGGTCAAGAATATTCTTATCTCGTCTAATCTTATCCATGTAGGATGGATCTTGAGCAACTTTAGCATGGAGTGAACCCGGAAAAAGAGCTATCAGTTTATCGAAATTATCCTGCGATTTGGCCTTATCGATTCCATCGTACATTCTATACAAAGAGTAATAGATCTCGGCTCCTGCTTCCGTATTTGGGTAACGCCTCAAGAACTCCTCATAGACTTTTATTGCATCTTTATTATCTTGTGTATAATCCCTGTAAATATTACCGATGACTATTAGCTTGTCATGTACGATTTTATGACTCGCCTCATACGCTTCCTTTTCTTTTGGAATATCTTTACTGTAGCGTTCCTTTGCTGATGCAATAAATTGCATCTCGTCCAAGACCTCTTCTTTCCCGACAGAATCTGTATCGATTACCGCTATTTTAGTTGTATTTTGTAAATCCCCCGTATTATCAGCATCATAGCGCCAATTGTCTTTTAACGGTCTACTGCCCCATCTACGTTTAAAGGCATTCTGCCCGACCAGCAATTCATCTGGATTACTAAAATAAAAAGTACGATCTGAGGCCTGTGTAATGTCTTGCGCTTGATTTTGATTGTAGGCCGCAAAGGCCGCATTTGTTATCGATTCTCCCTTAGCTTTCTTTTTCCCTTTCTTTGCCAGCTCTTTTTGTCTTTCAATCTCTTTTTTCTTTAATGACAACTGTATCTGTGCATAAGAGTCCAGCGTAGCATCACGATCACTATCATTCAATGCAGCCAGCTGAAGCAGGGTATCTTGCCAGGCGACTTCCTGATATAAGGTCGTTATCTCATCCATATACCCCAATTTGCGTCGCACCTTATTTACATCGGTATAATCTGCCGGCAAAAGCATTGCAACAGAATCAAAATAACGCTGCGCATTAAAATAACGTTGTTGATCAAAATAATGTTCAGCAAGACGCAAATACGTCTCTGTAGATTGATATTCGCTGCGTTTAGGTTGCAACAGGGATTTTTTAAAATAAGTTAACGCCTCCTCATCCTCTCCAGCCCCGTAATAGATATCGCCTATTTGGTAAAGAATCTGATCTTGATAACCATCATTTTTCCCCTCTTTCAACATACGTTTGAGCGGCTTCACCCGCTCGGCAGTAGTAAGCCCCCTATCTCCCTCCAAAAATGCGGCTTGCAAACTAGCCTCAAAAGCCATATCAAAAGGTACATTACTTTTTGCGATTTTATCAAAATAAGTGAATGCCTGTTCCTTCTGTCCATTATCCTTATACAGCTGAGCCAATAAAAAAGTCCACCGTCTATTATCCAATGTATTGGAGTTCGACTCTAAAGCATATTCTAAATAAGGAATGGCGGTCTGTTCCGCTCCGGTACGGATATGATAATTAGCGGCAGCGGCGTTCACAAATGTCCGGCTCTTCTTCTCTTCGTCTAATGTAATAAACGACGAATCCAAAGCCATTTTTGCTGCCTCCTGTTTTCCAATCTGCAAAAGAGCCCGTGATTTCCACGCATAGGCCAGCGGCAAATATTGCTTTTGCTCCTCAGAGGCCGTACGAAGTAACTGATTAAAGAACTCGATTGATGTGTGGTAAGCTCCTTTATAGTAATTCGCCTTTCCAATCAAAAGATAAGCCTCATTAACATACTTGCTTTCCTGCTTATTATTTACAATCTTGTAGGCTTTCTGGATCAGCGAGTCCATCAATTTATGGGGTTCGCCATCGCCATGGGGTTCATCAAAAACAGATTGACGAACTTGGTAATTCTTCTTAGCTCCGTGAAAGATACTTTCCCTTTCATTGTCCAACATCAGGTTGGAGTTATAAAGAATATTATACTTCGTTGTAAAATTCTGTCTAAAATTATATTCTTTTTCTTCTGCTGTGCCATTGACTTTATCAAAGGCCCTATTTTTATTTTTTGCACTCTTGCAGGAAAACAACAATACAAAACAAAAAAGAACCAAACCAAATCCTGGCAATATACAACGTAAGGCAGATCTCGAAATTAAAACTAACATTCTATAAACCTATGTATTAAGGTAATTGGATTTACACACTTCCCCCCAAACAATACAAAAGTATTAATTATTACAGCATTATCTGCTGTTAAAAAACACTAATTTCAAGTAATTCTAGGTTTTTAGAAAAAAAAACAAAAAAACCGAAGCTATCCTTTCTGTATCAAACACACCGCATAAGCTACAACTCCCTCTCCACGTCCTATAAATCCCATAGTCTCGTTGGTGGTTGCCTTGATTGATATATCATCGATTTCTAGTCCAGCCGCTTCTGCTATCTTCTCTTTCATCGCCCCAATGTAAGGTTTGATCTTAGGTGCCTCCAGACAAAGCATACCATCGATATTACCTAAAGACCAACCCTTTTCCTGAATTAAACGTACGCACTCCTTGAGTAATAGCAAACTGCTTATTCCTTTCCATCGCTCATCTGTATTTGGAAAATGATAGCCGATATCTTCTAGATTTGCCGCTCCCAGAATTGCATCACAAATAGCATGCACCAACACATCGGCATCGGAATGCCCAAATGCACCCGCATGATGATCCAACAACACACCTCCAATTACAAATGGATGCCCCTCTTTTATTTGATGCACATCAAATCCAAAACCTACCTTTATCTTCATGTTTAACACAATTATCGTTTAAAAACACCTAAATTAAGGCATATTTTGCACATTGCCTAATACAACGACTATGCATAAAAAGTAAGAAATATGCCTTTTAACATTTTTTAATACAAATACCAAAAGGTTACTAGGTGATTTTATAAACTAAAGCATACCATATCTCTTAAATTATTTATATTTTTGGGAGTTAATTTAATGGACAACTGATTATTCATATAAAATATTCATGTAGCATTGACTGTACAAACACGAATAACCGAAACGCAGCATGCGCACTAGACATAAACGTGCATAATATACCTTGGATATTCTATATGGCCATTAGAATTCAAACCGAGCTTACGAGCTCATCGAAGATAATTATTTACATATGAACTATTTGAGATTTGTCATTACATCTGCTGTTCTAGTCGTAGCATCATCCGTGCTGATGACTTCCTGCAAAAGTAAAAGCCGCCGTGGAGATGTATCCGATAAGACAGGGGTAAGATATAACGACCCTTATAATGGAGGACTGCAAATTAACCGAAAGATCAAAGAGAGCCCGGGACCTGGACTCATTGGAATCGAAGGCGGTAGTTTTGTGATGGGAGGAAGTCTGAATGAGGATCTAGGCTTTTCACATGACAACCTAAGAAGAAAAGTTACTGTTGCTTCTTTCTACATCGATGAGACCGAAGTATCCAATGCGGATTGGTTAGAATACCTACAGTGGATCGCTCAAAGTTACCCGCAAGATGGCAAACTCTATTACGATGCACTTCCAGATTCTTTGGTATGGCGCAATCCCCTATCCTATAATGAGCCTTATGTCAATTTCTATTTACGTCATCCTTCTTTCCAAGACTATCCAGTGGTAGGGGTAACTTGGGAACAAGCCAATGCGTATTGCCAATGGCGCACCGACCGCGTTAATGAAAACATATTACGCGAGCGAGGGATTTTAGTCGATTATAAAACTTTAAGCGAACAACAACAGCAGGTCGGACAGACCTATAATACAGATATGTACCTAAATGGTCAATACCAAGGCGCAGGTATTGACGGTAAAAACATGCCTGCAGATAACAAAATAGGTGCACAAAAAGACGCTAAACGAACTGTACGAATGGAGGATGGCATCTTAAAACAGCCCTACAGACTCCCTACAGAAGCAGAATGGGAATATGCCGCTCTTGGTCTGATAGGTAACACCTACAATGGTAATATTGAGACCAGCAAGGCTTACCCATGGAACGGGTTAGGCGTTCGTGATGCCAGCAGAAAAAATCAAGGTAAAATGATGGCTAACTTCAAAATAACAAGTGGAAACAATATGGGAGTCGCAGGTGATTTGAATGATGGAGGCGACATCACAGTTCCAGTAAAGAGCTATAAGCCTAACGATTTTGGACTGTATAATATGGCAGGAAATGTCAACGAATGGGTCAGCGACGTATATCGCCAGCTTTCCTACGAGGACTTTGAAGATTTCAACCCTTTCCGTGGTCACGTCTTTATGGATAACCAATACGAAAATGCGGAGACAAGGACGTTAGCCAAAGATAAATATGGCAGACCGATTAAAGTCCCTGCTAAAGCGGCAAGAAAACAAACTTGGGAAGAACTTCAGGCTTCTAAAGCCGGTGATCCAAACTCAACCTCATATGACTATGATGTACGAGGCTTTAAAGACGAGGAACAAAAAGCGCTATACGGTAAAACAACACTTGTCAATGATAAATCCCGTGTATTCAAAGGTGGCTCTTGGAATGACAGGGCATACTGGTTAAACCCAGCCACCCGTCGCTATATGCAGCAAAATGAATCTAATGCAATGACGGGCTTCCGTTGTGCGATGACCATGGTAGGAAACGTATTCGGACCTGGAAGATAACAACAAGAGTACTTTATAACAACAAGAGTACTTTATATTATTTAGCCTCGAGCCAAAAACTTCGAGGCTAAATTATTTATAAGCATACCATACTCTTATCCGATTCTTCAGTATCACAAAAAAGCCCAACCTATGCGGTCGGGCTTTTTATTTTCATCAGCTAGATTATGCTTTAGGGGCATCTCCTACTGGTTTCGGATCTTGTTTTGGTTTTTCCTCTCTTGGTGGGCGAGGCAATAATACTTTACGCGAAAGTTTCATTTTACCTTGCTTATCAACATCTAAAAGCTTAACAGTAACGATATCTCCTTCTTTTAGGACACCGTCCATTGTCTCTAAACGTGTCCAATCGATCTCTGAGATATGCAACAGTCCATCTTTACCTGGCATAATCTCTACGAACGCTCCAAAAGGCATAATTGATTTTACCTTACCTTCATAGATCTCGCCGATCTCTGGTTTTGCAGCAATAGCTTTAATACGTGCAACGGCAGCATCGATTGACTCTTTATTATCTGCAAAAATCTGAACGATACCTTTGTTATCCACTTCTTCGATTGAAATAGTAGATCCTGTCTCGCGTTGCATTTCTTGAATGATTTTACCGCCTGGTCCGATTACAGCTCCAATGAATTCTTTATCGATCGTCAAGGAGATGATACGTGGTGCATGTGGTTTGTAATCCTCACGAGGTGCATCGATTGTTTTCTTCATCTCACCTAAGATATGAAGACGGGCTTCTTTTGCCTGATCCAATGCTTGTGTTAACACTTCCCATTTCAGACCATTTATTTTTAAATCCATCTGACAAGCAACAATACCCTTTTCAGTACCTGTCACTTTAAAGTCCATATCACCTAAGTGATCTTCGTCTCCTAAAATATCGGATAAAATTGCATACTTACCAGACTTTTCATCCGTAATCAAGCCCATAGCGATACCGGAAACAGGTGCTTTTAATTTAACCCCCGCATCTAATAATGCTAACGTTCCAGCACATACTGTAGCCATTGACGAAGAACCGTTTGATTCTAAGATATCAGAAACTACACGAATAGTATATGGATTTTCGGAATCACTCGGAAGAACTTGCTTTAATGAACGCATAGCCAAGTTACCGTGACCAATCTCACGACGACCAGCACCTCTATTCGGTCTTACTTCTCCCGTAGAAAATCCAGGGAAATTGTAGTGCAAGATAAATTTATTGTATCCATTGATGAAAGCTCCATCGATCATCTGCTCATCGTCTTTAGCGCCTAATGTAACAGAAGTCAACGCTTGTGTCTCGCCACGCGTAAATACCGCTGAACCGTGTGCTGCAGGTAAATAATCTACCTCAGACCAGATCGGACGTACGGTACGCACATCGCGACCATCTAAACGGATACCTTCATCCAATACCAGGTTGCGTACCGCATCATACTGTACATCGTGGTAATATTTCTTGGCTAAGAATTTAGTGTCTTCGTCAAGATCTTCACCTAAAGTCACAAAAAACTCTTCACCAATAGTGGCGAACTTTTCCGAACGTTCGTGTTTTGTAGATCCTGATTTGGCAACTTCGTATACCTTGTCATACGTTGCTGCAAAAATTGCATCGCGCAACTCAAGATTCGAAGGCTCGTGATTGAATTCACGTTTTACAGTAGATCCTACCAAGTTGGCTAACTCTAATTGAGCCGCTACTTGCTTTTTGATAGCTTCGTGTGCAAAAGCAATAGCCTCTACCATCTCAGCTTCTGAAATCTCACTAGCTTCACCTTCTACCATGCCGATATCCTGTGCAGAACCAGCTACGATAAATTCTAATGTAGCTTTCTCTAATTCCGAAAGACGAGGGTTAATCACCAATTGTCCATCAATTTTCGCTACGCGAACTTCAGAGATCGGACCATTAAATGGAATATCAGAAACGGCAATAGCCGCTGAAGCCGCCAATCCTGCTAATGCATCTGGCATAATATCTTTATCTGCAGAGATTAATGAAATCATCACCTGGGTATCTGCATGATAGGTTTCTGGAAACAATGGACGTAAAGCTCTATCTACCAAACGAGAGATTAAAACCTCGTAATCCGACAATCTCGCTTCACGGCGCAGGAAACCTCCTGGAATACGGCCTGTAGCCGCATATTTCTCTTGGTAATCTACAGATAAAGGTAAAAAGTCTACCCCTGCTTTAGCTTCTCTATTGGAAACAACAGTAGCCAACAGCATGGTATTACCTTGCTTTAAAACAATAGATCCGTCAGCTTGCTTCGCTAACTTTCCTGTAGATAATTCGATTGGAGGTAGGCCACCGCCCATTTCAATCGTTACTTTCTTTTCGTTATAACTCATTTTGTTTTCTTTATTTGGTGCATTTTCCTCTTTACTAACATGATGCACCTTGTTTTTTGACCTTAAAAAATCATCACAAAGGTAAATAAAATTTAGGGTAAAAAAACGGACGAAACAAAACTTTCATACCACTTCTACGAACACTACCAATGACAGATGACCTACGGTGAGCTCACAAGCTCGGTTTGTAAACTATGTCGTCATCCCGAAATCGGGACAAGTAATCGACTGAAGCGGAGGACCTGCTCCGAGTATCGGAGAATCTAGAAGATATATAATTAACCCTATACAGTTGATAGACTCGTTCGATTCCGCTCCGCTACACTCAGGGTGACTTTCGCTTTTACTGCCATCAAACCTCCTCTGTGTTTGTTAAAAAAAACTAACCGTTCGCAGCCCCCTCCAAAAAAAAACGGCCACCCAAAATTTGGGTGGCCGCTTAGCTTTTCACGTATAAGCTTACTTGATGATATCACGTAAACCTAGACCTTTAATGATCGCACGGTAACGGTTGATGTCTTTTTTGAACAAATAAGCTAATAAAGAACGACGCTTACCTACTAACATTTGTAGTGAACGTTGTGTGTTAAAATCTTTTCTGTTTTTTTTCAAGTGCTCTGTTAGATGAGCAATTCTCTTTGTGAATAAAGCTACTTGTCCTTCTGCCGAACCTGTGTTTGCTGCTGCTCCAGCAAATTCTGCGAAGATCTCAGCTTTGTACTCTTTACTTAAATACATCTCTTGAATAATATTAAAGCGTTAAAAAATCTATTAATTGCCTGCAAAGGTATAATTAAAAAGTAAAAAATAAAAATTTAAAAACCACCCAGTTGTTATTTTAGCTGCCAAACGACTCTCTTCTAGCCACTAGTATCTAATCACTAACTACTACACCTTCACATATATTTTCTTTTGATCCAACCAGTAACAGATCGCCCACATTATTACAAGAAAGCATAAGGAATAAACAAATGATCCTAACTCTGTTGGTCCGGGAATCTGTGCACATACATTTTTGTAAAACCATGCAAATGGTGTTGTAAACAATGCTTGGCCATCGGCGCCTACTCCATTTGGAATACGGATTAACGCCGTAGCCTTGGGCAATAAGCCACTCAAAACAAAAATAAACAAAGGATTCTTACCAAATACATCAAAGAACTGAGTGAGTTTATTCTTTACTCCCTGTACTTCGATATACCAGATCATGCCTCCTATAGTCATTATACCTAGACCTGTTGTATACAAGACATAAGAACTCGTCCAGATCTTTTTATTAATCGGAAATCCAAGAGACCATGTCCAACCCAAGACAACCAAAATAAATCCTGTCACTAGGAGACCTGATAATAATTTAAAATGCGGCTCGTTGCTTTGTGGCACTCTAGTCCACAACCAATCCACTTGCCCCTGCTTTTTAATGAAAGTACCAGCCAGGTATCCAAACACAACCTGAACTATTGCAGGCCCTGTACTCAATAGACCTTCTGGATCAAACGGCAGTCCTTCTCCCTTATACATATGTGCAACCCCCAGAATTTGCTTATCATAAGCAGTCCCAAACCAACCCTCCAAAGAATACGGATCAGCTGTCCCCAAGAAGGCACAAAGTCCCCAATAGCTGAATAATATAAACGCGCTTATATATAGTAAGGTACGAGGCTTAAAATAATAAGCCAATACCGAGGCAAAGAAATAAGCAATTGCTATCCGTTGCAAAACACCCAATATACGAACACCCTTATTAGGGTCTACACTACTTACCCATTCTCTAAATTGCAAAGCCCCCTCGCTCCATTGCACAAAAGGAAACCAGTTCAAGCCCAACCCTATTAAAAAAATCAGGATAGTTCTTTTGATTACTTTTTTCCAAAAGACACCATCTCCCGCCTCTTGCATCCGAGGAATAACAAATGACATGGCATTACCTACTGCAAATAAGAAAAAAGGAAAAACCAAATCTGTCGGTGTGCACCCATGCCAAGGTGCATGCTTCAATGGTGCAAACATCGACGACCATGTCCCTGGATTATTTACCATGATCATGAGTGCAACAGTAGCCCCTCTGAACACGTCTAACGAATAATAACGTTGTTTCATATGCAAATAATTTGTCTTTTTTATGCCCAAATGGAATACCCAAGCCGAGTGTAAAGCACTCATGAAACAACTACATTGATTGGTGTTGGTGCATCTAGTACAAACATGGATATTTCATAATATAGCTTATTGCACGAAGTTACCACTTTTTGGTACAAATATGCAACAACAGACTTTTTTTAAAGAAAATCGTTAGGGTTATAACTTGATGTTATTCTTTACCATCCTTAGGAACCCGTAGTGCGATTGCTCTCATATCCCTAAAAAACCCAACAAATAGCGCTTTAAACACCCCCCCTGCTGTATCACCTTTCGATGACCTCATCTTTCTGATCATTGTCTTACTAAACTTCTCCAAATATCCTTTATTAGTCAACAACCAACGCATCACCGTATTTGCAATTATCGGAGAGACATCGGTAAACATTTCTCTTTTCAATCTTTCCATAGTATTTGCAAACATAGGCTTCATATGAGCTGCGATTTCACATTCATAATCTTGCATCACCTTCTCCCAACTGTGCCCTTCCACAAACCAAGCAATCAAATGTTTGGATAAAACTTTCGCTCCTAACAATCCATCATATATTCCTTGCGCGTCATACGAATCTTTTTGATGATAGGCATCCCCCGCCAATACCCAACTATTACCGAAAGCCTGTCGAAATAAATTATTAACGTTCTTAATTCCTTTGATGGGAGTTACCCGCTTTGCTGTATTAAACCTTTTAGACACCAATGGAAGTTCGTGCAAAAAGTTCATATACCATTCCTCCAATTTACCTTCTCCATCAAAATCAGCTTGACGACATTGCAGCAAAACACCCGTCTTACCATCCGTTGAAGGCATTAATACCACACTCCTGCCCTTTCCATTGGTGTGTATCTGCACCCACTCGTCTCCCTTGATTCGGTAAGGCACAACATGTTCCCAATACGCATAAAATACCGCTGTATTATACCTTGAAACCTCTTCTGTTGTAACAGCGCCACATTTACGGGCAACCACACTATGCCTACCATCTGCCCCCACAATCGCCTTTGCCTGATACCGCATTTCTCCCTCACCTTTTTTAACCCCCTGTACAATTACTCCTTCATCGTTTTGCTGTATATCCGAGACAACAAAGCCATCAACTGCCTTAATATTTGGAAAACGCATTGTATTATTCCAAATCGAATCATCTAGTTTCTGCCGATCTATTCCGTACAAATAATTCCTACCTCTATCTTCGGGCATTGCGATAACAGTTCTGAAATAGCCATCCACTTCCAAAACTGCCCCCCTTAGTCTGCTATTACCACTGGCATACAACTCTTCCGCGATGCCGATTTCATCTAATAATTGCATCCCATGTGACAAAAGAAGCGAACATGAAATAACTGTACGGTTGGGCAAGGAATCCTTTTCTAACAATAATATCTTCATTCCGGAAGGGGCGATTCTAGCGGCTAAAGAAGCTCCAGTAGGTCCTCCCCCGACTATAATTAGGTCATAAAACATTGGGTTCACAGTAATATTTAAGTTTTGCATAAAAATAGTTATTTATTACTATTCTCAAGTGGCAGCCAGACAATTATACGGATAAGTCCTTCTTCCCCCCTCTCTTCATGATACATTTTTGTTACAAATGAAGTTCACTGACTCCTCTGTTAAAAATCATTTAAAACGCTAAAAAAGGCACTGTTGAAGCAAAAAAGGCCAAAACTTAATTCAAAAAAAATTTAAAAAAACAATCTTATTAAAAATATTAAAAAGATTTTGTTTGTTAAAATAAATTGACAGTATCTTTGTTACACTAAATAACCCATTATAAGAACTAGTTGTGGATACAGTCAATTATACAATAGTAAGAGAATTATACTTTTCAGGTACGCAATCGATAGCGGATCTAAGTAACTCTATTGGAAAAAGTATACCCAACATTACAAAAACCATTCAACGGCTCTTAGAGCAAAAAATTATAACCTCCGAAGGGCTTGCCCCATCAACAGGAGGTAGAAGGGCCATTCAATACTCATTAAATACCGAAAATCTTCCTTGCATTCTAGCTATTGCTCTGGATCAATTCAATACGACCGTGACCCTTGTCGACTTCTCCAATACAGCGCTCAAAGATACAGTACGAGTATCCTTGAATGTATTGACACATCAAGCTCCCTCCGAATTACTCCTTGAGCTTGTTGACAACTATTTAAAAGATCAACCGGTTCATAATATTGTAGCAATAGGAATTACTATGCCGGGCTTTATCGACTCCGCACATGGAATTAACACATCATTTACACGACTGCGAGATATCAGAGATGTATTACAAAACCATTTGCACATCCCCACTTATATCGAGAACGATTCTACAGCTATTGCCATAGCCGAACATAATTTTGGAAAGGCAAAAGGTTCTTCGAATGCTTTGGTCATCAATTTAAACTGGGGTGTTGGATTGGGTATGATACTAGAAAATAGATTATTTCGAGGCAGTACAGGATTTGCCGGTGAATTCAGCCATATCCCCTTGTCCAACATAAACAAATTATGCTCCTGCGGTAAAAGAGGGTGTTTGGAAGTAGAAGCCTCGTTGATAGCAGCGATTGAATATGCTACATTAAAATTAGAAGCCGGCGAAGTATCCCAACTCGGTCAAAATTACAAACAAACCCCTACCATCACAATAGATCAATTGATGGAAGCAGCTATAAACGGCGACCAGGTCGCTATAGAATCATTCGCCAAAATTGGCTATATGCTCGGAAAGGGTATAGCAACATTAATACATATTATAAATCCAGAAAAGATCATCATCAGTGGTAAGGGAGCAAAAGTAGGCGCTATACTCTTACCTCAGATTCAAGCATCTATACTCGAGTTCAGTATACATCGGCTATCTAAAAATACGTCAATCGAAATATCCGATCTAACAGATGTCCAAATTATCGGGAGCACCTGCATCGCAATTTCATCAATAAAAGGAGAAGTACTAAACAAAAAAATAAAAAAAATGACCTTAAACTAAATTTTATGAACAAGTTCTATCTAAAATGCTGCTATCTATCGACCATCATGTTTTTATGTGTGTCGGTAGTTTTCGCACAGCAATCTGTTACAGGGATTGTATCAGATGCAACAGGCCCCATTGCGGGCGTCAGTGTATCCGTAAAGGGTACCAGTAAATCAACCCAAACAAATTCAAGCGGAGCGTATTCTATTCAAGCGGAAAGCGGGCAGACGCTTCGCTTTTCCATGGTTGGGTTCAGTACCCAAGAGGTTTTAGTAAGCACTGCTAAAACGATTAACATAACCATGATAGCTGAAG
Source organism: Sphingobacterium sp. xlx-96 (assembly GCF_011007365.1). Classification (GTDB taxonomy): domain Bacteria; phylum Bacteroidota; class Bacteroidia; order Sphingobacteriales; family Sphingobacteriaceae; genus Sphingobacterium; species Sphingobacterium luzhongxinii. The sequence continues at coordinate 583,422 of NZ_WFKM01000002.1, forward strand.
ACGGAGCTTTAGAAGAGGTCGTCGTCACCGCTATGGGAATTAAACGAGCTCCGAGAGAACTGGGCTATGCAATGAGTACCGTTGACTCGAAAGAATTAACAAAGACAGGTTCTCCCAACTTCGCCGCAGCACTCTACGGTAAGGCTCCGGGAGTACGTATATCAGCTGCTCCGGGGGGTGCCACATCGGGCATTAACATTAATATCCGTGGTATCAACTCCATCACTGGAAATTCGCAACCCTTAGTAATTATCGATGGGGTTCCCATGCGTCAAACCAGCTTCAACAACTCGGATTATTGGGGAGATCAACGCGCTCGAGGAAATGGATTGGAAGATCTAAACCCAGAGGATATAGAATCTATTACTATTCTAAAAGGAGCCTCAGCCGCTGCACTATACGGTTCGGAAGCCATGAATGGTGTGGTCATGGTAACTACAAAGTCAAACAAAGGTGGCGAAGGGTTTTCAGTTGATTTTAACGCGACCTATACGCACGACAAAATTGCCTATCTACCAAGATTTCAAGATGTCAGAGGACCTGGCTATACGGTTGAATACTTCAACGGTGGACAAGCTGAAGATAAATTTTTCTACTACGATCAGTCTAGGGCTATAGATGGTGTAACAAGAGGTGTTATGGGTACCAGTCTTAATTTTGGGCCAAAATTCGACGGGCAGCCGACAATTTCATGGGATGGAAAGGTACGCCCCTATGTCGCACAAAACTCTTATGACAAATTGTTCAATAACCCAAACAACACCATTCTGAACTTCGCTTTAGGGCATACAGGTAAAAATTCCAATATACGATTCTCGTTATCCCGTCAAGACAATGAGATGACCGCATTAGATTCTTACAACAAAAAAAATATCGCCAATCTAAATACAACTTTCAAAGTTGGAGAACGTTTAACAACGGATCTTGTCGTTAACTATATTAACCAAAGCACGCATAACCGTCCTTTCATGACGGATCGCTTAATAAATAATTTTACGGGTATGATGTCTCCATTTGATAACCCGGAATGGTATTTAGACAAATATCAAACCTCTTTAGGTTATCGCTTTGTAACAGGAACCAACCAGAGTCTTACACCTGACGAAAATATCGTTTACAATGGGTTTAAAGGTGATGTTGCTGAATTTATGTGGAATCAAAAAGCCAGACAGTACGATGAATACTCAAATCGTATCCTTTCTTCCTTTACCAATACCTTGGAACTTACAAAAGACTTGATGCTACGGGGTCGCTTCTCGGCAGATATGACAACATTGATCATAGACGACAAACAACCAAACACTATTCCATTGGTTTTTGGTAATTCAGGGTATTATGCACTAACAAACAAATCAGCAAACATTTACTATCTGGATCTATTGGCTCGTTATAAGAAAAAGGTATCGACCAATTGGGAATTAGGAGCCATGCTAGGATATACAGCTACAAAAGATAGATCCACAGCTGCCACTGCGAATACGGATGGTGGTCTAAGTATCCGAAATTGGTATGACATTGCTTCCTCAGTAAATTTATCCAGAGGTTCATCCCAAAAAAGCTATACTTTGCGGGACGCACTATTCGGAACACTAAACTTAAATTATAAAGATTTTTGGTATACAGAAGGTACACTACGTCGCGAGATCATATCAACAATGCATCCTGACGACAATGTTACCTACTACCCTTCAGTAAACTCCAGCCTTATTTTATCAGAGGCCTTTGAGCTCCCCCAATTTTTTGACTATGCCAAACTAAGAGGAGCTTGGGGAATTGTAGGAAATTACCCTGGTGTTTATGCCAGTCCATTAAGTTATACCCAAAATACATTGGGCAATCAGGGATCTGGATCTCCTACTCAATACATTGTAGTGCCTACCTCTAACTTTGGAAATGAACAAATAAAATCCGAGCAAAAACATGAGGTTGAATTTGGATTAGAAACAAGAATGCTAAAGGGTAGATTAGGGTTAGATGTCACCTATTATAACGGTAAAATTGTTGACCAAATACTAAGTTATTCTTTACCGATTTCTACAGGTGCATCTTCGGTTTTGGCTAACGTAGGTACATTGCGAAACAAAGGTTGGGAATTTGCTATAAATGGAACGCCAATCAAAAAAGAAAATTTTCAGTGGAATTCAACCCTGAATTTTTCCTTCAACAGAAATTCAGTAGAAGCTTTACCTGGGGGAGCCACTGAACTGTTACATCGCGATTACGATGGTTCGGCCGCACAGTTGGTCTCTAAAGTAGGAGAATCAATGGGGGATATTATGGTACACCCCTATGTGACAGATGCAGACGGCAGTAAAGTGGTAGGCACAAACGGGCTTTACCAACTAGACGCTAACAAATGGGTAAAGGCTGGTAATGCCATGCCAAAGACGGTAGGGGGATTTGTCAATTCCTTTACCTATAAAAACTTCACGTTGGATGCTTTAATTGATTTCAACTTAGGCGGAGACGTTATGCCGACAGGAATTAACTGGATGATCAGCCGCGGATTATTAGAAGAATCGTTGAATAACATGGATGCTGAACACGGAGGCATCAGCTACTACCTTTCAGGAGGCAAAGGAGTTGCCCACAGCGGGTCTACTGGTCCAAATGGCGAAAAAATGTTTCACGATGGTATGTTGATGGAAGGTGTACTAGCCGATGGTTCGCCCAATACAAATGTTATTTCACAGACCTACTATTACGCGAACACCTACAATTGGGGGGGACCACAATACTCCAACTCCAATTACGGCCTTTACGTTAAAAAGAATAATTACGTGAAAATGAGAGAGCTTTCTATAAGCTATAGACTTCCTTGGTCCATCGCTTCCAGATTGAAAGCGAAAAATGTTCAGTTATCCGCCTTTGGAAGAAATCTGTTTTTCCTGTATAGATCATTAAAAGATTTAGATCCGGAACAAATGACAGGAGGTTCCCACTGGACAAATAATGTCTCAAATGCGGGTACATCACCCGCTACCAGGACTTATGGTTTAATGTTAAGAGCAAGCTTCTAAAATTATGAAAATTAAAAAAAACCTCGTGGTATCAGCACTGTGCATAGCATCGCTAACCACTATAACAACTTCTTGCAAAAAGGAAACTTTTGACAATTATTACCGTGATCCATCAAAAGTCACGGAAACTACACTGGAAAAGAATTTTACGGGTATGATCTATACGTATCGTGAGTTTATTATTCCAACTTACCGCAATTATTTCGTGACAATGTCGCCTACCATACACCGTTATCTCCAAACCTACGGTTGGGCTAACACTGAAAATCAACTTACACCGGGGATGGCGGCTATTAATGACAGATGGGAAAGATATTACGCCGGACTGGCTCAATTCAGGGAAGTCGAAAATCAATATAACATAGCCCCCGAAGCCGAAAAAACAAGCAAGAAAATCTTTTACTTGGCTGCAAAGATTTTATTCTACGACCAGACACAGCAACAGGTTGATCTTTTTGGATCCATACCTTGGAAAGAAGCCGGGTATCTCAGCAAAAATGCTGGAGATTATACGATATCCTACCCAAAATATGATAAGGCAGAGGATATCTATACGGCAATGTTAGATGATTTGAAAGCTATAAGTACAGAGTTGAACGGACTAACCATCCCGTCGACCGTGATAGAATCTTTCAAGACACAAGATATTATCAATGGAGGATCCTTACCCTTATGGAAACAGTATTGCAACTCATTACGGCTACGCATGTTGACCCGTGTCAGCCAAGCCTCAGCTTTCGCAACGAGATCAAGTCAAGAAATTGCCCAAATTGTATCTAACCCAACTACTTATCCACTGGTATTGACAAACGCAAACAATATCCAGATTGATATTTTCAACAACGCGACCGATATTAATTCAAAAAGTCTTCAAGATGCTTTGGAAAGCTGGAATAACAATATTGCCAGTAAAGTAATGATCGATCATATGCTTAACAATGTAGATCCTAGGCTTCCTTATATGTTCGAACCAGGTCTTGGAGCTAGTGGGGCCTATATCGGTTTAGATCAATCTTTACCTTCGGCTACGCAGTCAACACAAATCGCGGGAACCACAGCAAATCCGAGTAAGATTGCAATTTATAACCGATCAACCTACTCCAGAAATCAAAATTTCCCGGGTATATTAATTACAGCATCAGAAGTTCAATTTCTCTTAGCAGAATATTACAACAAAACCGGAAGTTCTGCCAACGCTAAAACCAGCTTTGAGACCGGGATAAAAGAATCAATCGATCTTCAACAACGTATTCGAGCAGTAAGCAATAACAATCTTGTGGCAGCACCAAGCGCACCAACAACAAGCGCCATAAATGACTATATCTCGAATATCGGCTGGGGTACCAATAACATCCAATTAATTGCTACACAAAAATGGTTGCACTTCAATATTATTCAGTCCGTTGAAAACTGGTCAGAGGTACGTCGTCTTAATTATCCTACGTTCGCTTTTAGGGTAGAATCTTCAGACCTACAGAAAACTGTACCGGTAAGATACAATATATCTTCTACTGAACCGACCTATAACACCGCAAACTACGAAGCGGTCAAAGCACAGGACAACGTAAACACCAAAATCTTTTGGGACGTAAATTAATTCTTTTTTCACTAACTTTAGGGAAAGTCACTTTTTGGTGGCTTTCCTATTTTTTAGCTATTTTACTAATTATAACATGAAAAAAACCGTATTAAGCCTTTTTTTAACAGGTGTATTTTTATCGACCTTTGGGCAGGCCCACAACGTATCTGCGGGTTATCAAAAACCTACAGACCCATTAGTGCTCCAAAATCTAGAACAATGGCAAGACCTCAAATTTGGTCTTTTTATGCATTGGGGTACCTACAGCCAGTGGGGCATAGTCGAAAGCTGGAGTATATGTCCTGAAGATGAACCCTGGACACAGCGAAAACCAGAGCATGGCGCCAGTTATTTTGAGTATGTCCAAAACTACGAGAATCTGCAAAAAACATTTAACCCAACTCAATTCGACCCTCAAAAATGGGCTGATGCAGCCAAAGCAGCCGGGATGAAATATGTCGTATTCACGACCAAACACCATGATGGCTTCTCCATGTTCGACACCAAAGAAACAGATTACAAAATCACATCGCCCAACACACCTTTCTCCAAAAATCCAAGAGCCAATATCACCAAAGAGATTTTCACCACCTTCCGTAAAGATGGCTTCAAAATAGGCGCCTATTTCTCTAAACCAGATTGGCACTCCGATTACTACTGGTGGCCTTACTTTCCTCCTTTAGACAGAAATGTAAATTACAATCCGAAAAAATACCCCGAACGCTGGCAGAAATTTAAGGATTTCACCTTTAATCAAATTAATGAACTGACATCGGAATATGGAAAGGTCGATATTCTTTGGTTAGACGGAGGTCAAGTACGTCCTTTAGAAACAGTAGATAATACAGTAGACTGGCAAAAGGCCATCCGATTAGATCAAAACATTGACATGGACCGAATCGGTAATATGGCGCGTAAAAATCAACCCGGAATCATTGTCGTAGACCGTACAGTACCTGGTAAATGGGAAAACTATGTCACCCCAGAACAAGCAGTTCCAGACCATACATTGGATATACCTTGGGAAAGCTGCATCACTATGGGGAACTCCTTCAGTTATGTTCCCAATGATAATTATAAACCTGCAAAAAAAATTATCGAAACGTTGGTCAAGATTATTTCACGTGGAGGCAACTATCTGTTGAATATAGCTCCCGGGCCAAACGGTGATTTCGATCAAGTTGCATACGACAGGTTAAAAGAAATCGCTTCATGGATGGATGTTAATCAAAATGCCGTGTTTGGTAGTCGAGCCGTTGCCCCTTATCATGTAGACGACTATTACTACACCAGAAGTAAAGACAACAAGACGATTCACGTATTCCATATAGATGAAAAATCAAATCAATACCACAAACCCGATGGTTTTGGATTTGACCTTCCTGCCGGATTTAAGGTAAAATCGATAGAAGTACTGGGAAGCAAAGAAAAAGTAAAATGGACCCTCAAAAACAACAAAATAAAAACACAGCCTATCCGATACAACCCTTCATACGCAACAGTTTTACGTATCGTAGCCCAATAGCAAAAATTAAATCGAACAACCTGTGCTTTTTATGAGACTAAAAACATTTCTTCCAATAATGCTTTTTTGCCAGACAACTCTAGCACAACAGCCGTTATACAAGGATGCCAAACAGCCTATAGAAAAACGTGTACAGGACTTGCTTGAACGTATGACTCCTGAAGAAAAATTTTGGCAATGTTTTATGATTCCCGGTGACTTGGACCATGTGACAAAGGATCAATACAAGCATGGCATTTTTGGACTTCAGGTCAGTGCCGGATCACTAGGCGGAGGAGCCTCTGGGCAACTCTTAAAATATAATGCCAGTGAAGATGCCGAAAAACTAACACGTAAAATAAATGCCATCCAAAAATACTTTGTCGAAGAATCCAGATTAGGGATTCCCATTATTCCGTTCGACGAAGCCCTGCATGGCTTGGTTAGAGAAGGGGCTACTGTGTTTCCCCAAGCTATAGGCTTAGCAGCGACATTTGATACTGTTGTTATGCATCAGGTAGCATCGGCAATTGCGCAGGAGTCCCGTCTTCGTGGTATCCGGCAAATACTAACACCTGTAGTCAATTTAGCAAATGACGTACGTTGGGGAAGGACTGAAGAGACTTATGGAGAAGATCCTTATCTTTCCTCCCTAATGGGACTAGCTTTCGTTTCAGCATTCGAAAAGCTCGGTATTGTGACTACACCAAAACATTTCTTAGCCAATGTGGGCGAAGGAGGACGGGATTCCTACCCCATCCATTGGAGTAAACGTTATTTAGAAGAAACACATCTGCGTCCGTTCAAAACAGCTTTTTCACAAGGCGGAAGCCGCTCGGTCATGACATCATACAACCTGATTGATGGGCGTCCCGCTACGGCAAACCAATGGCTACTTACCGAAAAGCTTAAAAAAGAATGGCAATTCAAAGGCTTTATTATCTCTGATGCAAGTTCCGTCGGAGGACCTACGGTATTACATCGTACCGCCTCGGACTATGCCGATGCCTCTGCCCAAGCAATCAACGCCGGATTAGATGTTATTTTTCAAACAGAATATGACCATTATAAACTATTCAGCCCCCCCTTCTATGATGGACGGATTAGTCAACAAAGAATCGACGATGCTGTAAGTCGGGTATTACGTATAAAGTTTGAGTTGGGTCTATTTGAAAACCCCTATGTCAGTCAAGCGCAAACTCATCAACTAATACACAAAATCCAGCATAAACCCATTGCTCAGAAAGCAGCGGAAGAATCTTTCGTGTTGTTACAGAACAAAAACCATACGCTTCCAATATCCCATCAATATAAAAAAATACTGGTGGTCGGCACCGAAGCCACGGAAGCCCGATTGGGCGGTTACTCCGGTCCAGGGAACAAAAAGACAAGTATTCTTGAAGGGTTAAATCACTATGTCAAAGACAAAAATATTGAAATTATCTATTCCAAAGGAATAAGCAGGAACACCAAACCCTTGGATATTGTACCGTCAGAATTTTTAACCTTTGATGGTAAACGTGGATTACACGCTACATATTTTACCAACAGCAACCTAAAGGGGCAAAGCGCTTTCACAAGACAGGATCCACAGATTGATTTTAGCTGGACCCTAGGATCCCCAAACAACAACAAGTTGGAGTCCGATCAATATAGCGTGCGTTGGTCCGGACAGATCAAAGGTCCCGCATCAGGCAAATATCAGATTGGTTTGAAAGGAAACGATGGCTTTAGACTTTTCCTCAACAACAGGTTAGTTATTGACAACTGGGAAAAAACAAGTTTCTCAACAATACTTACAGAGATTATATTTGAAAAAGATAAATTGTATCCTATTGTTGTAGAATTTAACGAACAACGCGGTAATGCGCACATCGAACTCGTATGGAACTATGGTATACCAAACTACGAAAAAGACTTTCAAGATGCACTTGAATTGGCAAAACAAACAGATTATATTATTGTTACAGCCGGCATACATGAAGGAGAGTTTCAAGACAGAGCATTCTTAAATTTAGAAGGAAATCAAGAAGCTTTTATACACGCTCTCGAAGAGTTAAACAAACCCGTAACGACTTTACTCGTCGGCGGATCTGCAATCAAAACAACAGACTGGAAAGATAAAGTCGGTGCCATTTTAAACATCTGGTATCCAGGAGAAGAAGGAGGCCATGCAGTAGCTAGAACCCTATTTGGAGAGGTGAACCCCTCTGGAAAGCTTCCCATTACTTACCCTATTGAAGAGGGACAGCTTCCGCTTACTTACAATCATTACCCGACAGGAAGAGGAGATGACTACCACCACTTAAGTGGAGAGCCGCTGTACCCTTTTGGGTTTGGCTTGAGTTACACCAATTTTGAGCTCACGGATATCAATGTTCCGAAAAATACCTATCAAAGAAATGACACCATATCACTTCGTGTAAAAGTTGCTAATACTGGAACTAGAGATGGAAGCGAAGTCGTTCAACTTTATACCCGGGATTTATTATCAAACCAAGCTCGTCCAGTTATTGAACTAAAAAAATTTCAGAAAGTATATTTAAAAGCAGGAGAAGAAAAAATTATTGTTTTTGACTTACCGGTAAGTGAACTTGCATTTCTTAATGAAAAAATGATGTGGGAAGTTGAACCAGGAGATTTTCGAATTATGGTTGGGAACTCCTCAAAAAACCTACCTCTGAAAACTACGGTCACCGTCAAATAGCAAAGACATAAACTAACTGATAGCATGTAAAGTGCGCAATCTTTTTAAAATTTTTAAAAAGATTGCGCACTTTACATGCTATTTTATTTACATTTGTTAAATTCTAAATTTCAGAACAAAAATTTTGGACCGTCTTAAGCAGCAAATTATAAGGGAGTTGTATTTCTCAAAAACTCTATCGATTGCGGATATCAGTAATACGATAAAAAAAAGTGTGCCTTTGGTAACCAAAAGCATACAAACATTACTTTTATCAAAAATAATTACGTCCGAGGGCTTAGGAAAATCCACCGGAGGTAGAAGAGCTATACAATATTCGCTAAATATTCAAAAACTACCAAATATTCTTGTCGTTGCAATAGACCAATATAATACAACCATTGCATTGGTGGATCTTTCCAATAAAGAGTTGAAAAAAGCCCAGAACAAACCTATTCGATTGGCTTTCGAGACCAATGCTAAGGATATCTTGCTGACGCTGATCGATGAGTATTTAATCGATCAATCCCTAGATAAAATACTAGCAGTAGCAGTAAGTATGCCCGGCTTTGTCGACTCCGAAAAAGGGGTCAACACGTCCTACTCCGAACAACACCCACTCCACCATATAAAAACCACAATTCAAAATCATTTAAATGTACCCACTTTCATTGAAAATGATTCAACAGCAATAGCGATCGCTGAGCATAAATTTGGTAAAGCAAAGGGATTAAACAACGTTTTGGTCATAAATCTGAATTGGGGCGTCGGATTGGGTATGATACTGGAAGGTAAATTATTCAAAGGCCATAGTGGTTACGCAGGGGAATTTAGCCATATCCCGCTATCTGACCAAAACAAGTTGTGTTCCTGTGGCAAAAGAGGTTGTTTAGAGGTAGAGGCATCTCTTATTTCTGCTCTTGGTTATGCTAGTGAAAAGATTGAAAACGGACAAATCTCTCAACTCACAGCCAATTATGGTCAACTGGGTACAATTACGATAGATCAATTAATAGCAGCCGCCCTTAACGGGGATCAAGTGGCTATTGAGTCCTTTGCAAGGATAGGCTATATGCTGGGCAAAGGTATTGCGACGTTAATACATATCATTAATCCTGAAAAAGTAATCATCAGCGGCAAAGGAGCAGAAATCGGACAGATCCTTTTACCACAGATACAGGCTTCAATGCTAGAGTTCAGTATTCAGCGTCTTTCAAAAGACACCATTATAGAAATATCAGGATTGCACAACGCACAAATAACTGGAACAGTGGCCATAGCTGTTTCTTCATCAAACTGGGAAGTACTAAACAAAAAACAAAAGCAAACAAACTAAAACTAAATTTTATGACCAAGTTTTATCTTAAATGCTGCAGTCTATCCATCCTTATGCTCTTATGCATATCGGTAGTATTTGCACAACAATCTGTTACTGGGATAGTATCAGACGCATCCGGCCCATTAAAGGGTGTGAGTATATCGGTCAAAGGAAGCAATAAAGCGACACAGTCCGACGCTAATGGAGCATATTCCATTCAAGCACAAACCGGCCAAACGTTACGCTTCTCGATGATTGGATACAACGCACAAGAAATTATCGTCTCCAATGCTAAAACGATTAATGTTACTTTGGTTAATCAAGATGGTGCACTAGAAGAAGTAGTCGTGACGGCAATGGGAGTTAAGCGTGAAAAAAGAGCACTTGGATATTCCTTTCAAGAAATACAAGGGAACACATTAACTGACGCTAGAGAAAACAATATTGCAAATGCACTTGCAGGAAAAGTTTCCAATCTACAAGTTGTAAAAGGTTCAAATGGTCCCTCTTCTTCTTCCAAAATCATTTTAAGAGGTTTTAATTCACTAACTGGGGATAATCAACCTTTAATAGTGGTCGATGGTGTTCCTATGGACAATTTTGTGGGGGCATCTAATAACGATTTTTGGAATCCTTCTACGGATTTTGGAAGTGGCTTAGGCGACCTCAATCCAGAAGATATCGAAAGCATGTCTGTACTGAAAGGTGGTGCAGCTTCGGCTTTGTATGGATCAAGAGCTTCTAATGGTGTAATTTTGATTACAACCAAATCAGGGAAAGCCAAAGAAGGTGTAGGTATTTCTTATTCAACTATCACTGGTATTGAAAACATCTTCATGACTCCAAAACTACAGAACACTTTTTCACAAGGAGATGGCGGCATATATGGAAGATTATCTGGATTATCTTGGGGTGAAAAAATAGCTGGACAAGAAGTTGATACTTGGAACGGTTCAAAAACTCAATTAAAAATTTATGATAATTTAGGTAGTTTCTTTCAAACAGGATTTAACACGACACAAAACATCAATTTTCAACAAGCCATATCTGACAAGGTAAACCTATACTCTTCGGCCAGCTACTTATATGACAATAGTAAAACTCCTGGCATGAAGTTAAATAGGTTAAACTTGATCAATCGCGTAAATGCAAACTTTGGATCCCGGAACCAATGGAGCACTGACGTAAAAGTTCAATACATGAAAAACATGGCGCATAACCGCGCAGTAGGTGGGCAAAACGACGGCAATTATTATGCACAGCTATTGCTGTTTCCAAGATCGCTAGATATCTCTCAATTTGAGACAGGAATGGACGTTTTAGGAGAAAAACAATCATGGTATTTAGAGGATAGCGGAACAAATCCTTACTGGGCGGTATACAATAAGTTAAATAACGATACGAGAGATCGTTACCTTATGAATGCAACCGTCAAGTACGACTTCAATGATTGGTTAAGTGCAGACGTACGTTTGGGATCAGACAACTATTCTACGAAATATGAATCAAAAACATATACTGGAAGTCATCTAAAAAACTCGTATTCAAACAGAATCGACAAGTTTTTTGAAAACAACTATATCGCGAGTCTCCATGCAAGGAAAGATAATTTGTGGGGTAAATGGGGCGGAAGCGCATCCTTATATGGACAAATTATGGAACGTAATCGTACATCCATCGAGGCAATAGCTGGTGATTTGCGGGTTCCTAATCTTTTTACTATCGGCAATAATATTGGCAATGCGGCTCTTTCTGAGTCTATAAGTCGTAAACAAATAAACTCCGTTTATGCGAGCGCGGAAATTAATTATGATAATTTCTGGTATGTAAATGTTACAGGCCGTAACGACTGGACATCAACGTTGCACCCGGATAATAGAAGCTTTTTCTACCCATCTTTAAGTACCTCGCTAGTACTTTCTGATCTCATAAATAAAGGTAGTGGACACATGCCATCATGGTTTAACTATGCAAAAGTAAGAGCATCCTATGCTGAAACGGGGAGAGACATGGATCCATATCAGCTTTATAATACATTTACCGTCGGAAACGACCCAAACAATATAACAACAGCAAGTAAACGTAATACTAAATACGACGCTGGAGTGGTAAACGAACTTCAAAAAAGTATTGAATTCGGTTTTGAAACCCGATTTGTCAATAATAGATTAGGGTTGGACTTTACTTACTACAAGAATAATTCGACCAATCAATTGATCGACATCCCTATGAACGATTTATCGGGTTATAAAGCGTTCAAAGCAAATGCGGGGAATATATTAAACGAAGGTTTTGAGGTCGTTTTAAACGCTGACATTCTGAGAAATCCGGAATCTCTAAGATGGAATATCACGGCAAACGTCTCCAAAAACAAGAACAAGATTATTGAATTACACCCAGATGCAAAACGTCTAAAACTGGGCGGATACGACGATGTCAGTATTTATGCAGAACAAGGTAAATTATATGGCGCAATATATGGCACCAAATATCTACGTGTAGAAGACAAAGAGAGCTCACAATATGGAAAACTAATACTAACTTCTGCTACTGGATTACCGCAGAAAGCCGAAGGCTTTCATTTCTTAGGCGATCAGACTGCCAAAGCTTTAGTGGGACTTACAAACTCTTTCAACTATAAAAACTTTTCACTGAGCTTCCAGATAGATGGTAGATTCGGAGGTAAATTTTTCGCAGGAACGCATAAAGGATTACAATATGCAGGGGCATCTGAAGAAACAGCTCCAAACGGAAGCAGAGAGAAATTCGTCGTTGATGGTGTTACCTTAAAAGACGGTAACTACGTAGAAAATACCACTGCCGTATCTCCTGAAGATTATTGGAAGACCGTTGCCGGAGGAAATATGGGCATCATCGAAGAGAATCTATATGATGCAACCAATATTAGAATTAGAAATCTACAATTGGGTTATTCAATCCCTAGCAGAGTGTTGAAGAATTCTATGGTTAAAAATGCTAGATTCGGATTTTCTGTAAACAATTTAGCCATGCTAAAAAGCAATGCAAAAGGAGTTGATCCAGAATCCACCTTTGCATTAAATTCAAATGCTGTTGGGTTTGAATACCTCTCTTTCCCGACGTCACGTTCTTATTTCTTTAATATATCTGTAGGTTTTTAAGTACAAACGACATGAAAAATACATTTTCTAAAATATCTATAGCTTTAGTGATTGGTGCACTTTTCACATCTTGTAGCAAGTTTGATGAGTTGAATACCGATCCCACCGCTGCAAATGAGCAGCAAGTAAAGCCAGAATACTTCTTAAATAATGCTATAATAGGTGCACAACAAGATCCCCATATAGGCGAACGTATTTTTGTGTACAACTGGAAAACAGCGGCACATCATCACTATCAAAATTTCATTAATATTGGAGCAAGTCAGGATGGATACAATAATGACTACTGGCGCTATATTTCCGAATGGTTGAACAATGCAAACTCGGCTATAGAAATTGCAGACAAAAAAGCCCAAGATGGATCAGCGCAAACTTATAATGAAAATTTAAAACAAGTTGCGAGACTATGGCGTGTTTATCTAATGAGTGAACTTACGGACAACTTCGGACCGGCGCCAATCAAATCCTTTCAGGGCAGTAACCCAGAGTTTAATTCAGTAAAAGATGTCTATTATTTTATGCTTGAAGAGCTAAAGGATGCTTCTTCAAAGATAGATGTAAATGTTGATGGTTCAGCCATCAAAGATTACGATGCAGCTTATGGATTTAAATGGGAAAACTGGGTCCGTTATGCCAATTCTATGCGTATGCGACTAGCTATGCGCATGTCAGAAGTGGATGCCAATAAGGCTAAAACCGAGTTTGAATCTGCAGTTGCGACCAACAAATTCATTGAGAGTTCTGCCCACAACTTTGCCGTTCAGGAAAAAGAAGGTTGGAATCCACTAGCCGGTGTCATGTCTTTAGGTTGGAATACGCAAATTATATCTACAACCTTAAACAACATCTTTATAGGTTTGGGTGGAATAGAGACTTCAAAGCAATTTACAAATCCTGAAATTTTAAGCAAAATAAAAGCCGAAGATGATTTTGGGACAAAGTATGCTCAAAACTTCTCTACAATGTCCAATGATCCGAGTCAAGGTTTTTACGCCGATGGGTTACCTAACAAAATGGATCCTAGAGCATATAAAGCCTTCTTTATCCCTGGTAATAAAACTGATGGCGACTACTGGGCTGCGGCTTCTGAACAAAAAGCTACAATCAAAGTTTCCGACTCTAGGACTGACGAGCTAAATACAAAATATACTTGGAACGCCTTCACTGGGGGCACCTGGGCAGGAAAAGCCTCAAGTATTGTCTTAAGAGGTCAAAATGGACGATTACCTGGAATGACGAACAAATACAGAACAAGTAAACAAAAACGCGTGTTCTTTGCTTCTTCTGAAACTTACTTTTTAATTGCAGAGGCTGCATTAAGAGGCTGGAAAACGCCTATGTCTGACAAAGCTGCCTACGAAAAAGGCATCACAGAAAACTTCGCCTATTGGGAAGTCCTTGGCTTTATTGCAGATTACCTAAATTCAACGAATTATAATCGTGTTGGAACGTCTGTAAAATATGACCATGATACAGAACCTCCTCAATCATTTACAGTTAAGTATATAGACGCTTATACAAATCAAGCAAAGACTGAAACAATCCAATATCCATCAAATACGATATATAAAAATGGATTGGAGAAGAATGATAAGCTGACAAAGATAATCACGCAAAAATACATAGCGACAGTTCCTTATCTCCCTCTAGAAGCCTGGAACGACCATAGACGTTTGGGCTTACCATTTTTTGAGAACCCTGCCGTGGAACAACCCATTGCTACAATTCCTCAATTGACAGCTTCAAACTATAAACAAAATCAGGTTAACTTCTTTCCTCAACGACTGAAGTACCCTTCCAACTTCAGAAATGCAGATCAGGAGAATTATGACAAAGCGATTTCTTTATTAGGCGGCGCAGATGATGTTTTCACTCCGCTTTGGTGGGCTAAGAAAAACTAAATATTCTTTCGGAGTAAAAAATGATCCCCGTTACAACCAGTAACGGGGATTTTTGTTAGTAAAACCGAATCGGATAGTTACTCCGTATAGCTATTTTCGAAGCCGATAGACACATATAAGCCTTTACCTCGTCGGTTAAGCAACTCTTAATGAGGCGATACATTTCCAAATTCACATCGAATCGAGCCATTTAGTCCATCATTTAGAATTGTCATAACTTCAAATTTTAGGATTTTGAGTGGAATCAAGATAATATCATCTTCGTAACAAACTAGGTATTAAAATGTCTTTTAAATACCTTTAGTATAGCCTTTACTTATCAAATTGCTATGGTAAGGCTATGTAAAGGCTATGTTAACCCTAATTAAATAGTAGCTTAATACTGAATTTGGTAACAAGAGATCTACTACCAATCCGCTTCTTTATTTAGGGAAATTTTCGCAACGCGGCTCTAAATCTCCGTTTCATCACAGTCAACACTAAAGACCAAACATTTATACTTATCACCTTGCTTTCTGAGATCACATCATCACCACGTCCTATTTTAATATCCGTACTTAAAGCGATATTGTTTCAACTATTTAATTCCAAATCAAGTAGTTTTTGATTATCTTGGAAAGATAATCAAAAACTGTTATGATAAACTCCATCTGGACGAAAACCGCTTTAATATTCAGTTTACTATTCGTACCCCTTGCCTATTCCTTTGCGCAATCTTCCCCCAAAAGTCAGTGGTTTCAGGAGGCTAGGTACGGTATGTTTATACATTGGGGATTATATAGTGCGGCAGAAGGATTATGGAAAGGTGAAAAACTTCGTTATCTCAATAATTATGCGGAATGGATCAGATACCGCAACCGAATTTCTAAAGAAGAATACGGAACCCTGGCCAAACGCTTTGATTGGGAAACAATAGATCCAGAACAGTGGGTAATACTTGCCAAAGAGGCTGGCATGAAATATATCATCATGACCAGCAAGCACCATGATGGCGTGGCTATTTGGGATACAAAAGTGGGCAGTTATTCTTTACCAAAACTAGCCGGTTCGGAACGGGACATCCTAAAAGAGCTCGCCGAAGCCTGTCGTAAGCATGACATGAAACTTGGTTTTTACTATTCACATTGGATAGATTGGGAACATCCCTACGCATGGGATCACAATCAAGAACTAAAAGGCCGGGTCACAGATGCACAGTTTGACCGATACTGGCAAGAGAAAGTAATTCCTCAACTGACAGAATTATTGACCGATTATGGTGATATCGCCCTCATGTGGTTTGATATGTGGATTCCCTATCAAAAGTCCATCATAAAAAAAGAACAGCTATTACAAGTAGCCCAGCTGATACGAAAACTACAACCCAATTGTCTGATCAACTCCCGATTGGGGTTACCGACGGATGAAAACACGGTGGATTTTGAAACACTGGGGGACAATCAGTTTGGCACATCTTATGTCAATCATCCATGGGAAACTCCAGGAACTATTGCCCATTCTTGGGGATATAATGGTCAGGAAAACGAATGGAAATCTACTTCACAAATCTTCCAATCGCTCATTTCCAATGTAAGTTTAAACGGTGGATTAACATTAAACATAGGTCCTCGAGCAAATGGTATGGTGCCCTACGAAAGTATCCAACGCCTACATGATGTCGGAAACTGGCTTAAATCTTATGGGGCCAGTATCTACGGAGCCACGGGGTTATCTTTCCGGACAGGGCAACACGATTGGGGGTACCTGACCTCCAAAGCAAAAGATAATTCGACTTTTGTATATGCGCAGGTTTTCAACTGGCCCTTGGATAGGCTCCTTAGAGTTTCGGGGATTAAAAACACGCCTAAAGAAGTCTATTTGCAGCAGGGAAATAAACAAAAACAATTAAACTTCACGCAAAACGGACCATTACTTCATATTGATCTAGGTCCTGAACAGCCCGATCACTATGTATCCAACATCGTACTTCGATACGACAACACACTACAACTCAACAAAGAAATTGTGGCAGAGTCGACATTTGGAGGCTTTGCTTTAACGCCTTCAAATAGCAATAACAAAGACCTAAAAATAGAAAAATACGATGGCAAACGCCCTAACCGTATAACGCTACATCCGGGACAAGATTTGACCTGGAAAGTCTATATCCCTGAAACGGGCGAATATCATTTTGATGTATCAGCACATAACCCCAACGAAACAAATATCAAAATTCAGATAAAGGTAGATAAAGACATCGTTACAGCCCTATTAACCCCAAATGGCCTTCTTGTAGCTGAACCGAATGAGAAAAATTATACGCCAGAATTTACAGATAAGCGAGTGGGCCGTATTACTTTTACACGAAAAGGCACCTATACAATTATACTCGGCAATAAAGGTCCTAATTCTTTTTCATTTAACAGGTTATGGATCAATCAATAATTATCTGTAAATAATATTTTAAAAAAATTAAAAAAACACCACTTTTGTATTTGTTCAGCGGTACAACATACAAAAGAACAACTATAGCTCATCACAATAACTATGCAATTGGCAGAGGCGGCATCAGGTAATATTTTCTTTCCTAGTAGAGAAGGTTTCCTAGCGCTAGACAAAACAGGAGTGATACTTGCTTATAATGAGCAAGCAACGATATTATTAGACAGTTTGCCTCTAATTGTAGGAAATAACTTTCTGTTGAACGATTCCTTGTTTTACCCTATCGAAGATAACCTCAAATTTCGACCTACAGAGATGCCGTGGTCTAAAACCCTGCGTAACGGGACAGCACAACAAGACATCGTTTTAGGAATAAAACAAAAAGAAGGAAACAACATATGGCTATCATTCTCATCCAAACAAATTGATACGCCAACACATTCTTATGTCATCATTTCTTTTTTTGATGTATCCAGGATCGTCGAGCAAAACATTCTATTGATAGCCAAAGAAGAACAGCTGAATCTCTTGGTCTCCTCCTTGAATGATATGGTATTCGAGGTTACACAAGACGGTTGTATAATCAACTATTGGACAAATGATAGCGGTCATCTTTTTTTTCAACCAACCTACTTTTTGGGAAAAAGCTTAAACAGCATATTTCCTGAATTTGTCGCGATACCTTTCCAACGTCTTATTGAGGAAACAATAACCACAGGAATCGAGCAGGAAATGGACTTTCTTTCACCCTTTGAATCGCATAAAAATTACTGGTACCACCTTCAGGTAAAGTCTATTACAAAAAGAAATGATAGGGTTGCAGTGGTGATATCAGATATTACAAAAGAAGTAGAGAACACCGAAAAGATAAAATTAAACGAGAACAAATTTAATCAGGCATTCCATTTTTCAGGAGTGGGCATGTCTCTAACTGCTTTAGATGGGTATTGTTTGGATGCAAATAAAGTGCTTTGCAATATGCTGGGCTATACGAAAAAAGAGTTACAAAAGGTGACCTTTATTGAGCTGACACATCCAGATGATGTCCAAGGGGATCTGGAACTACGAAAAAAACTACTCGATAGTGAAATTGAAAGCTTTACTATCGAAAAACGATATCAGCACAAATCGGGACATTATGTCTGGTGTGATACAACAGTCTCTATAGTTCGAAACCACAAACACTATCCTCAATTTTATATCGCACAGATACAAAACATCTCACAAGTAAAGCTCAATATAGAAACTCTGGAAAGTCAAAAAGCCGAGCTCGAATCCATAAAGGTGGAACTAGAGACGAAAGTGAGACAACTGGAAGAATTCAACCAAATAGTAGCACATAACCTCAGAGGACCTGTCTGCAACATACAAATGTTATTGACGGAGATCAACTCCGAAACGGATGAATCCAGAAAGAAAGCATACTTTTCTTTATTAAAATGTAGTGGAGACAATCTAAACCAAACATTGGAAGAGCTCACGGATATTTTAGAACTAAAACAAGACGTTAGTCTATCATTCCAAAAATGCAGTTTCCAGGATCAGCTCAACAAGATATACCTTCACCACCTTGTCGAGATAAAAAGAAAGGACGCATTATTGACAACTGATTTTAAAATAGAACACGTTCACTATCCGGCGATATATCTGGATCGTATTCTCGACAATCTCCTAAGTAACGCTCTCAAATACACAGCGGTCGACCGACAGCCCAAAATCAATATCAGTACTTACTCGGAAAACGACAACGTTTTCTTAAGAATAAGTGACAACGGTATAGGCATTGACCTTCCAAAATTCAAATCTCAACTCTTTATGTTCAAAAAAATATTTCACCGTGGATTCGACAGCAAGGGTATAGGACTATTTACCACACGCTATCTGGTAGAAAATCTAGGTGGAAAAATCGATGTTGAAAGTAATCTTGGAGAGGGTTCTTCGTTTGTTATTCAATTTTAGATCGCATATGGAGGCTAAAAATAAATGTACAGTCCGAATCACTTTAGTTGATGACAATGCCATATTCAGACTTATCTTCAGCAATATGCTATCCAGCTTTTCTCTCTGCCCGTTGGAAATCCGAACGTTTGATAATGCGCTGGAGTTCTTGGATCAATTCCCCTGCCCTCAGGGAGACGCCATAGCAACGGACATTCTTTTTGTAGATATCAATATGCCTTTTATGACAGGTTGGGAATTAATGGATAAATTAGAGACAGATGTGACCGATTTTACACAATCGTCAGCCATATATATTATTAGTTCTTCCTCTAGCAAAAGTGATCTTGAACAAGTAAAGAACTATTCTTTTATAAAGGGCTATGTCTTAAAACCTGTCAACAAACAAGTGCTCTTTGATATAATCAAGAAGCACATTGCAGTTGATTCCTTATAATTTTTTACGTCACTCTTTCTTTGAGCGCTCTCACTTCCAACGCTACAGCAGTGTCACTGCCATCGGTAATGGCAGAAGAATGAAAATAGACTGCAGCTGTTTCACGTAACACCTCCTCCACATTCGTCGAACGCAGACCTCCTCCTGGCATAATTACAATACGTCCCTGCGCAGCCTGTACTAAATGCTTCAGGTTCGCTAAACCTGCCATCACGTTAGGCTCACAACCAGACGTCAGTATAGTGCTAAATCCACAATTGATAACTTCCTCCAAGGCAATATCCATGTCGGCTACCTCATCGAATGCCCGATGGAAAGTACAAGGCAATGGGGCCGCTAAAGCAACCAGTTCTCTATTCTGAGTACGATTTACTGTATTATCCGCATTTAATATTCCAAATACAAAACCATCTACCCCCAACTCCTTTATCCGAAGCAAATCACTTTTCATCTGGGCAAACTCGGCTTCATTGTAGACAAAATCTCCTCCCCGCGGGCGTATCATCACATTCATTGCAATACGGACAGCATCGCGCACCTCAGTGATATCTGCAATGCATGGAGTTGTTCCTCCCACCTCCATACCTGCACACAATTCAACCCGATCAGCGCCATTTCCCTGTGCAATCAATGCAGATTTAGTATTAAAACTTGCAATCTCTATTTTAGCCATTTGCTTTTAAATATGAATTTGATTTAATCAGTTCGTTACCTTTTCTATCATACTTTGCATAATTGAACCCACCATGTATGCAAAAGGCGCCGTATTCGCCTCGTTTATTAAGGGCAATAAACCCTACTTGTATATTATCCAATGTCTTTTTGCGGTTATGTGTAAATTTTACAATACGTTTCACAGCTTCCTCACACGCCTTTTGAGGGGCGTAGCCCTGCCGCATCAGTTCAACCACCAAATGACTTCCCACCGTACGGATTACCTCTTCACCATGTCCGGTCGCCGTAGCTGCTCCAATTTCATTATCAACATACAGTCCAGCTCCAATAATAGGAGAATCTCCTACACGTCCATGCATCTTAAAAGCCATTCCACTTGTCGTACATGCTCCAGAAAGATTACCCTGCGTATCTAATGCGATCATTCCGATGGTATCGTGATTTTCAATATTTACTACAGGCTCATATTTAGCCGTTTTCAACCATTCTCTCCACTCCCTTTCAGACTCAGGAGTCAATAGATTTTCTTCCGGAAAACCCTGCTCTTTGGCAAACTGCAATGCTCCAGCACCCACCAACATCACATGAGGAGTCTTCTCCATAACAGCCCGTGCAACAGTGATAGGATGCTTAATACCCTCTAGTGCTGCTACAGACCCGATCCCCGCAAACTCGTCCATAATACAAGCATCTAAAGTTACCTTGCCATCTCTATCAGGCCGTCCACCATAACCAACGCTACGCTCTGTCGGATCGGCCTCTGTAAATCGCACGCCTTGCTCAACAGCATCCAACGCCCGACCGCCAACGGCCAATACTTTCCAGGCCTCTTCATTCGCTTTCAAACCAAAATCCCAAGTCGATAAAACCACCGGCTTATTAAGGTTTTTAGAGGACATGCCCTGAGACAACTGTGGAGCAAGCCCCAGCGCAAGAGATCCTAAACCAATCTTATGTAAAAATTTTCTTCTAGAGTTCATGACTTTTCAAATTCGTTATGTTTAAATTTAGTAAACAGAAAGCTCATCTACAAACAACCAACTGTCATTCCCCGCACCAGGATAACCTGCGGGGATTTTACCGACATGTTGTACCTCCACACGTACAAATCGGGCTTGTTGCGCCGTGAAATTGAGCTTTATAGTACCGTTTGACGCATCGATACCTTCTTGTCCGATATTGGAGATTAAATCAAAGACCTTTCCATCATTAGAAACGTACACCTTTACTGCTTTGGGATAATGGATCCAACTCCCTTTTTGATCCACTGCGTTCAAAGCCACGGTCGTAAATGCAAGAGGAGCTCCCAAATCGATCGTCGCTACGAGATCTTGACCATTAAAACCTAACCAGTCTCTTTTAAAATAATTTTTATTACCGTAGACACCATCCACGAGACTACCGATTCCATTTGCCGGATAACTAGGACTCGCTGCGTGGCGCAGGTCGATCAATTTACCGGTTGATTTACTGACTAGAAACTCCTGGCTCAACAGTGGGCTTTTCATCTTTCCTTTCGAAAAACTGGCCGCATTGATCCGCATTGTTTTGTCTACAGGTATAGGGTTTTGGTACAGTAAGCTCTGATCCGTCGGAATAGAACCATCTACTGTATATCGAATCATGTCCTCTTTACGAACAGTCCCTAATTCAAAGTACATCTTTCCATCCCGAGGAACATTCTTGCCAGATACTTCAAAAATAGCTTTACTATAGTTTATACCCTTTTCTTCTAAGATAGCCATATGCGCGATCACACGTTTTTCAAAGGAGGGATAGGCTTTGGGTTGCGATGTCCCCCAACCGACCTCAGATAGGGCGAATAAACGTGGAAACAGCATATACTGCACGTGGTTGAAGTTTGTTATATATTCTGTCCACATATTTGCCTGTGGGCCTAAGATATGTTTCGCTTCCTTTTGATTAAGTTCTGCAGGAATAGGATTGAAACTATATGCCTGATCTAATCGTATCTCGGCACTGAATGCTAAAGGTTCAGACTGTGGGTTTCCTTGATAATAGTCAAAATACATATGACTTACCGGAGTCATTATCGCATCATGCCCCGCTTTCGCAGCGTGGATAGCCCCCTCCATACCTGTCCAACTCATCACGGTAGCATCGGGAGCCAATCCTCCCTCTAGAATTTCATCCCAACCAATAATACGCTTACCTTTTTTATTGATATACTTTTCCATGCGTTTAATAAAGTAGGACTGTAATTCGGCTTCATCTTTCAGCCCTTCCTTCTTTATCAAAGCCTGGCAGTGTGGACAGGCTTTCCACCTTGTCTTTGGTGCTTCATCTCCTCCAATATGGATGTATTTATTTGGAAATAAAGTAATGACCTCATCTATTACATCTTCTAAAAGAGCAAAGGTTTCTTCTTTAGGACAAAAGATATCGTCCATCACACCCCAAGTCGTCCCTACCTCAAATGGCCCCCCTGTGCAGGATAATTCAGGATAAGCCGCCAAAGCAGCCTGCGCATGACCAGGCATTTCTATCTCCGGGATGACATCAATATGCAGTTTTGTCGCATAGGCAACCACATCTTTAATTTGATCTTGGGTATAAAAGCCCCCGTAGCGACCATCTTTAATTTTTTCTATCTCATAATCAGTCCCGGGCGTCATTTTACGGTAAGCACCGATTTCCGTCAGCTTCGGATGACTTTTAATCGTTATGCGCCAACCTTGATCATCTGTAAGATGCCAATGAAACGTATTAATTTTGTACCGGGAAAGATAGTCCAAATAATTCTTAACCTCTTGTGCTGTAAAAAAGTGTCGACAAACATCCAAATGCATACCCCGATAAGAAAACTTAGCGTAATCCTTTATTTCCAAATAAGGGAGGCTTCCCTTGGTTTTATTCTCTACGACAAGTTGCAAAAGAGTCTGAACGCCATAAAACGCTCCTCTGCCCGTAGCTGCGCTTATAGCGACGCCTTCTTTATCAATTCTAAGTTCATAATAATCGTATTTATCTGCTGACGGTTGCGCTATTTTTACAAAGCGTATATTTCCCTTCTTCGCAGTTAACACCTTTATATCCGGTCTACTAATCCGTAGCTGCTCCACAAGGTAAAGAGCTTCATGAGGAAAAACAGAATTATTGACACGCCACTCTTTATCGAAAGACAATATACCATTTTCAGTTACCTGTAAATATTGCGGTCGAGGAATAAGATGTTCTTGTCCTTTGGTTGGAAATATAAAAGAAAACAGGATTACTATCAGCAAGAATTTATAATGTATCATGGCAATTCGTTTTAACAAAACTACTATTTCTAAATCGGAGTTTAAAATAGCAGTAAAACGTTATAGCATATTGATACAAAAAGAGCTATCATTATAGTATGACAGCTCTTTTTGTATTACTTTAAGCGAAGTAAACGACCGAAGATCGCCTCCCCAACTATATCGCGGTTGTTTTTTGTCTTAACCAAGTCGATTCGTCTTCATTTAACAATGGAGACAATTTTTCATAGACCCATTGGTTGTAATTATTAAGCCAATCAATATGGGTTTGATGGAGTAAACTTTTCTCAACCAGATCAGTGGCTATATAGCAGATGGTCAATGTCTCAAAATGCATAAAATCACCAAACTGTGAGCTTTCGTAATTTGACGTCAACACCAGGTTTTCAATACGTATTCCGTGTTTACCTTCGCGGTATAGGCCCGGCTCGATAGAAGTGATCATCCCCTCCTCCAAGGCAACGTCTACATTGGTCGGATTAAGCACCTGAGGCCCCTCATGCACATTCAAAAAGAATCCGATGCCATGTCCTGTACCATGTCCATAATTGCGCAAAGTCTCCCAGATGGGACGTCTTGTTATGGCATCGATCTGGTAGCCACGTGTACCTTGAGGGTAAATAGCCTGACTACCTTCTATTGTTCCTTTTAATACAATTGTATAGTCCTCCTTTTCCTCTTGCGTGATATTGCCCAGTGAAATAACCCGGGTTATATCTGTCGTCCCTGTACGGTATTGACCACCAGAGTCTACGAGCAATAATCCAGAAGATTTCAAAACATAGTTACTCGATGGTACAGCATGATAATGCGGTAAGGCTCCATGATCCAGATAACCAGCAATCGTATTAAAACTGATATCTACAAAACCTGGCTGCTCTGCCCTAAAACCTTGCAATTTTTCTGCAATCGAGATTTCGGAAAGTTCTTCCTTACCTAGGCTTTCTTCCAACCATTTGAAAAACCTCGTCATCGCTACACCATCATTCACCATTGTATCGCGCATATGCGCTATCTCTACCTTATTTTTCAAGGCCTTCAAACTTGTAGAAGGGTTAAGACGTTCTATAATTTTCACCCCGTTAGGAATGCTATCGTAAATAGTAAAACAAGTACGCTTAGGGTCGATGAGTATACTTTCTACCGAGAGACCTTTGACAAAATCGAAAGCTTTTATATAATCCTGTACCTGCACACCATATCCAGCTAGCTCTGTGACTGCTTCTGCGTCTAATTTTGACGTTTCAACAAACAAAATTGCGTCCTCTTTCGAAATATATGCAAACCCTAAAACCACAGGATTACACGGCACATCCTGTCCTCGCACATTGAGCAACCAGGCTAAATCATCCAGCGACGACACAAAATGTCCTTCTACACGCCACTTGTCTAACGCTTTCCGAACAGCGGTCAATTTTGATCCTGTGTCCTGTCCCGTAGTTGATGGATCTAACAGGTATGCTTTTACCTGAGGCAACGATGGTCTCCCTTCCCAAATAGGGCTTAACAGATCCACGTGACCATCGACGACCATTCCTCGAGGTTCTAATACATTTTTCACCGTTTGGGCCACCAACAAGGAGGCTAAATTGCCGTCAAACGCAATTTTAGTACCTGCTCCAAACCTTTGATCCAGCCACTCTACGTATTCAGCTGCATGCTGTACTTTCAATCGAACCAATTCAAAACCAGTTCCTGCCAACTGCTCCGTCGCCTGAACAAAATAACGGGCGTCCGTCCACAGTCCAGCGAAATCCTGGGTGATCATTAAGGTACCTGCAGAGCCGCTAAAGCCCGAGGTCCATTCAATACATTTGTAACGTTCTGGCAAGTATTCACTAATATGAGGATCCGAAGAAGGGATAATATAGGCATCAATACCTTGTTCCTTCATCAATCCACGAATTTTGGTTAATCTTTCTAAATGTGACATATTTTTTCAACTAAATATCTTTCGCAAGTTAGCGATTTCTACCTCTTTACAGAACTTTGGACTGGCATTTCTTTTTATGTTTTTATTAACACATGAACTCGATTCTTATTTTACTGACTATCAATACTACTTAAACATTTACACCCTTATGCAGGGTAGGCAATTACTTTTTCCGAAAAAAGTAATCAAAAACTCGCCGCTGTGCCGTATTGGCACTACGCTATTGCATCCTCCTGCTATAGCCAATCCGCTACTGCGTAAGCAGGCATCAAGGTCGAGTGCGCGCTTGTGTCGACTGATGCAACATTGGCGGCATTAGACTAAAATTTACAGCTTGGTGATGAATCGAGTTCAATTTAAAAGATGCACTATACAATCAAATCCCTCAATTCTCGCCTCCAAAGTTTTGCAAAATTGAAAGAATAGAAATCCGTTGTTGCAAAAATTTGAAGCGAGGAGATTTTTGCACACTTTTTTGCGGTAAAAAAGTATGAGCCCGTGCGGCTTGAGCACATAAAAGAAAATTTTAATTACATGCTCCCTACCAGTCCATATAGCTAAATAGGGCTACGAATATAATTTCTATATTTGTCAAAACTCAAATAATGATTATGAGCACTAAACACTATATCACTTTACTCTGTTCCTCTTTCCTATTTGTTACTATTACGCTAGCTCAATCGACACAGCAACACCTCCAGAAAGGATTCAACTCGTTCTTAGCCCAACCTAGTTTAACGAATGGTATAGCCAGTTTACATGTCATGGATAAAAGCACCGGAACTATACTGTTCGAGAAGAACAGTCAAATGGGGCTTCCTACAGCTTCGACTTTGAAAGTCATTACTTCAATAACAGGACTAGACCTATTGGGTCCGGAATATACGTACAAAACTAAATTATATTATACAGGCACAATAGACAGCATCGGTGTGCTTCATGGTGATATCGTAGTTCAAGGATCAGGAGACCCCACACTGGGTAGCGATCGTTTTGAGCAGACGAAAGAACAATTGCTATTGGATAAATGGATAACTGCTATTAAAAATGCAGGTATCACAGCTATTGATGGGCGTATCATCGGCGACGACAGGATGTATAACGGGAATGATGTTCCAGGGGGCTGGATATGGACTGATATAGGTAATTATTATGGAGCCGGTATATCTGCGCTTAATTGGCGGGAGAATAAAGTTGGAATTAACTTTCAAAGTGGCACCCCCAATAAACCTGCTCCAATTGTCCAAACAACAGCAGATCTTTCTTACTTGCAATTGGTAAACACGGTAAAAGTGGGCAGACCAGGCTCTGGTGATAATGTATACGCCTACTCGGCACCCTATTCTGAAAAAATATACTTAAAAGGCACCTACGGTCAAGATCTTAAAAAGACCATTGAAATTTCTGTCCCGGATCCTGCCTTCGATTTAGCATTTCAACTCACCAAGACGGCAAATATGGCGGGCATCCCCGTAGGTATGGAACCCACCACCGGTCAAAGACTAGTTGAACAAGACTCTATCTTTCCGCAGAAGACGGCTGAACTATCCACACATATCTCACCAAAACTAATTGATATGGTGTACTGGTTTAACCAAAAGAGTATTAACTTATACGGAGAAGCTATACTGAGAAGCATCGCCTACATCAGCGGAGGTAAAGTAACCACATCGGATGGAGCAAATTATCTACAAAAATTCTGGAAACAGAAGCTACAACTTAACAGCAGTGAGCTAGACATCATAGATGGATCTGGGCTTTCGCCGCAAAACAATGTTACGGCAGCTGCCATGAACAAAATCATGCAATATGCAACAAGTAGGCCTTGGTCAGATTCTTTTGTAAAAAGTCTCCCTATGTATAATGGAATGATGATGAAAAGCGGAACCATCAGCGGAACACTCGGCTATACCGGCTACCATAAAGCTAAAGATGGGAAAGAATATACGTTTACGCTATTGGTGTACAACTACGATGGTAGCGCGTCAAAAATGCGTCAAAGTATGTTTAATCTTTTAGATATCCTGAAATAATAGCATTAATATTGCATATATTGAGAAACAGAATAATACATTTCCTCCATTATTAAAAACATAAGATGGCCGACAAACTCCAAATTCATTCTACATTAAGACGCAATTGTATTGTGCATAAAGGTGATTTTATGTAGGTTTGTAGCCTTAAATTTGACACACAGATCTAAAATGAGTAATATCAACAAAAAGAAGGAAGCCCTAGATTATCATGCTATGGGTCGTCCGGGTAAAATTGCAGTTGTTCCGACAAAACCATACAATTCACAGCGTGACTTATCATTAGCCTATTCGCCAGGGGTAGCAGAACCTTGTTTAGCAATTGCTGAAAACCCAGAAGATGCTTACAAATATACTGCTAAAGGAAATCTAGTTGCCGTAATCAGTAATGGTACCGCTGTTCTCGGCTTGGGTGATATCGGTGCGCAAGCCGGTAAACCTGTAATGGAAGGCAAGGGTCTTCTTTTTAAGATATTTGCGGACATCGACGTATTCGATATTGAATTGGACACCAAAAATGTTGACGAATTTGTCCGTATTGTTAAAGCACTAGAACCAACTTTCGGAGGTATTAATCTGGAAGATATTAAAGCCCCTGAGTGTTTTGAAATCGAAAGGCGCTTAAAGGCAGAAATGAATATTCCAGTCATGCACGATGACCAGCATGGTACCGCAATTATTTCTGGCGCTGCACTAATCAATGCCTGTGAGCTTCAAGGTAAAGATATTGCTTCCGTTAAAATAGTAGTAAACGGTGCCGGTGCTGCGGCAATCTCCTGTACGGCAATGTATATCGCTGTAGGCGCAAGCAAGGCAAACATTGTGATGCTGGACAGTAAAGGTGTCATCCGTAGTGACCGGGAGCAGTTAGATCCCTCCAAAGCGGAATGGGCTACCGAACGTGACATACACACTCTTGCCGATGCGGTAAAAGATTCTGACGTATTTATTGGCCTATCAGCTGCAGACGTATTGACACCTGAAATGTTGCAATCTATGGCTGCAAAACCAATTGTATTGGCTATGGCCAATCCGAATCCAGAAATCGCCTATGACCTAGCGGTAGCAACGAGAGCTGATATTATAATGGGAACAGGCCGATCTGATTATCCGAATCAGGTCAACAATGTATTGGGATTCCCTTACATTTTTAGAGGAGCCTTGGATGTGAGAGCGACGGCTATTAATGAGGATATGAAGATCGCTGCCGTCCGCGCTATCGCTGAACTTGCTAAGGAAACGGTTCCGGAAGAAGTGAACCAAGCCTATAATACAAGCAACCTACGATTTGGCACAGACTATGTCATTCCTAAACCAACAGATCCTCGCTTGATTACTGAGGTATCGGTAGCTGTTGCTAAAGCAGCGATCGCTTCTGGAATAGCCCGTAAGACCATAGATAACTGGGAAACTTATAAAGAGGAACTTCGCAAACGTTTGGGTAAAGATGACGGTATAATGCGAAAAGTAACTTCAATTGCCAAAAATAATCCCAAAAGAGTCGTATTTGCTGAAGCAGATAACGCAAAAACACTTCGTGCCGCACAGATTGTAAAAGAAGAAGGCATAGCTATCCCTATCTTATTAGGAAACAAAGACCGTATCGCTAAGATGATTGACGATTATTCTTTTGATTTAAATAATGTCGCCATTATTGACCCTAAAGAAGAAGAAAATACGACACGTTTTGAAAAATATGCAGAACACCTTTACAAAAAGAGACAACGTAGAGGTCTCTCCAAGATGGACGCTATCAAATTAATGTCCAACCGCAATTACTTTGCCGCTAGTATGGTCGAGTTTGGAGATGCAGACACCTTAATTTCTGGATTAACGAGAAATTATGCGGCTACGATCAAACCTGCACTACATGTCATTGGAGCAAAAGAAGGTAGCCGTATTGTGGGAATGTATATGATGTTGACATCCAAGGGACCTTTATTTTTGGGAGATACCACAGTCAACACAGATCCAACTGCCGAAGAACTCGCAGACATCACTGTACTGATGGAGAAAGCGGTTCGGCGATTTAATGTTAAGCCAAGAATAGCAATGCTTTCTTACTCCAACTTCGGTTCGTCGGATGGCCCTACTCCAACCAAAGTACGTGAAGCCGTAAATATACTACATAAGAATCACCCCGACATTGTTGTGGATGGCGAATTACAAGCTAATTTTGCATTGAACAAGGAAATGTTGGAAAGCAATTTCCCTTTTAGCACATTGAAAGGTGAAAATGCCAATACCTTGATTTTCCCAACACTGGCATCTGGAAACATTGCTTACAAGCTTTTGCAAGAAGTAGGTGATGCAGAAGCAGTAGGCCCTATATTGCTAGGAATGAACAAGCCTATACATGTATTACAGTTAGACAGTTCCGTTCGTGAGATAGTAAACATGGTGACCATTGCAGTCGTTGACGCACAGGCCCATGAAAGTTTAAAATAAAGTTACAAAGGTGATAATGGTTACAAGGTTACAAGGTTATAAAAGAGGCCTTCATAACTTTATAACTTCTATAACTATAAAATAAAACCATGTACGATTATTTCAATGGTAAACTCATATTCAAAGCCCCTACCCATGTCATACTTGAGGTAGGGGGCATTGGGTACCATGTTCACATTTCCTTGACCACCTATTCTTTGATTAAAGACCAGGAAAGTTGTAAACTGTTTATTTCTTTTCAGGTTCGGGAAGATGCCCATACGCTCTTCGGCTTCGCTACAGAAGGCGAACGTCACCTTTTTAACCATCTGATCTCCGTTTCGGGCATAGGCCCTAACACAGCAAGAATGATGTTATCTTCTATTACCCCCGAAGAGATACAAGCTGCGATCATCAATGGACAAGTAGCGGTAATCCAAAAAATAAAGGGCATAGGTCCTAAGACTGCACAACGTGTTATCCTTGAATTACAAGATAAACTCAAGAAACAAGGTGACCATGCCTTGCTTCCTCTTCCCTTCGCTGTTCAGTCTATTCCAGAAGAGGCCCTTTCTGCTCTTGTTATGCTTGGTTTTCCGAAAGCTCAGGTCGAAAAAACACTGGCTGCTATCGTTAAAATTGAAGGTAGCTATACGGTTGAAGAGCTCATTAAAGCTGCGCTAAAAAAATTATAGAATCAGCAGTTGCGTCTACATTAATAGATTTTAACATTTTATCCATAAGAATATCTTTGAGACTTTTTGTTATTATTAATTAAAACATTGATATTTGCTTGAATTATAGCAATTATTAATTTTTTATTTAGCCAAATACTCTTGAAAAAGCTCAGGTCATTATTTACATCACTAATACTTGTTTGTGTACTGATAAACCTTGGCTATGCACAAGTTGTAACTCCGGTCACTAGCTTATCCATAAATGACTCTACGAGACTAAAATACCAGTTAAAGGACAACCCCTTTATCAAACTTCCCAAATCTTATCGACCTATTGCGTTAGATATTCCGGAAAATATCCAACGCGAAATTATCTTTGACCCAGAGACCAAACAGTACATCATCCGTGAAAAGTTAGGTTCAAAGATGTATCGACCACCACTTTACCTGACGATTGATGAGTTTAAAGATTATGAATTCAAGCGTCTGAAAAAGAATTATTGGGAAGAACTGGCAGGAAAGGAAATGGCCGAGGAACGTCGTCGCCGACTCTTCCCTGTAATCGAAATCAACAGTCCTACGTTCGAAAAGATTTTTGGTGGTAATACCATAGACATCAATCCTCGAGGAAGCGTTGAAGTTGGTATCATGGCGCAGTACAATACCAACGAAAACCCTATGTTTAATGAGCGTCAACGCAAACAATGGGGAATGGATTTTGACCAAAACATGAATTTAAACCTTGTTGGTAATATTGGAGAACGTGTCAAAGTCAATGCAAACTTCAACTCTAGAGCTCAATTTGGCTTTGAAAACCAGATCAGATTTGACTACGTTGCAGGGGATGATGATATTATCCGTCGACTGGAGATAGGTAATGTTAATATGGCTCTTAACTCTACCTTAATTCAAGGAGCAGAGTCATTATTCGGTATCAAAACACAACTACAATTCGGCAAATTGGCCGTTACAGGTCTACTCTCGCAGCAACGTTCCAACAAAAAAGAGATTACGCTTTCTAATGGTAGTCGAGAAAGTGAAATGGTACTGGAAATGAGCAACTATGAGGCCAATCAGCACTATTTCTTAGGTCAATACTTTAGAGAGACTTACAACCAATCATTAGCATTGGCACCAATCATCAATACGCCGGTAAACATTACACAGGTTGAGGTATGGGTCAATAACCGCTCAAACTCCTACGAAGAGTCCCGAGATATTATGGCGCTCATGGACTTAGGGGAGCATACACCGTACAACAATATCATCAATAGCGTATCTCCTTCAAAATTACCTTCCACAGGTATACCTGGCGCTTTGTCCCCCGATATATCCAACGACTTATTAACACAACTTGGAGAGCCTGGGCGTGAGTCCACTGGCAATGTCGTACAGAGTTTTTTTGCAGGAAGTGGTGCTAATGATAATTATGCGAAACTAACCTACGCACGCAAACTCGTCGAAGGAAGAGACTTTACCGTCAACAGGCGCTTAGGTTATGTTTCTTTGGTCTACCCCTTAGGACAAGATCAGGTGCTTGCTGTAGCTTATCGGTATATGGCCAATGGAAAAGAGTATCAGGTCGGTGAGTTCAGTACGGATATACCGGTATCGCCATCGGCGCCAAAAATGCTGTATACCAAACTATTGAAGAATGAAACCCTAAAAACAAACCTTCCTATTTGGGGCTTGATGATGAAGAATATCTATTCGCTCAATGCAACAAATATATCCGAACAAAATCTATTCTTACAGATTTACCGCACGGAAACAGAAACTGGTGCCGAGCGACCTTCTATGTACGAGGGGAGCAAAACAGCAGATAAAACCTGGTTACAACTCACGGCTTTAGATCGTATTACACAGAATCAGGCCGCCGGTTCAGATGGATTGTTTGATTTTTTACCCGATGTCACCATAGAACCTGTACGAGGAAAGCTGATCTTTCCAGTTGTCGAACCTTTTGGTAAAGATCTAGCCAATCAATTTGCTGCGGGAGAAAATGATCTCATTGAAAAGTATACTTATCCCGAGCTGTATACACATACTAAGGTAGATGCAGAACAAAAGTTCCCAAATAAAAACAGGTATAAATTAAAAGGCAAATATCAATCCGGCTCAGGAACAGAATACCAATTGAATGTGATGAACCTAAGGCCAGGCCAACTCCGCGTCATGTCGGGCGGAGCTATTCTTACCGAAGGAACCGACTATATGGTTGACTATCAGATCGGAACCTTACGTATACTGAATCAGGCACTTGTCCTCTCCGGACAACCGATAACAGTATCAGTCGAAGATGAGACTTTATTTGGCTTACAACAAAAAACACTGATGGGAGGTCGCTTGGACTATACTTTCAATAAAAATCTGATGGTCGGAGCCACCATTATGAATCTGACAGAAAAACCCATATCGGAGAAAGTATTCATCGGCGAAGAACCCATATCAAACACCATGTTAGGCGCCGATATTACGTACAATGCGCCTTCACGCTGGTTGACCCGCATGGTAGACAAATTGCCTTTCCTGAGTACAAAAGAAGAATCTCACATTAGCTTTTATGGCGAATTTGCACATCTCAAGCCAGGACATCCTAAGGGGCTAAACACAGCCAACGGAAACACAGGAACGACCTATATTGATAATTTTGAAAACAACTTTTCTTATATAGATATCAAAGGACAATTGGGCTGGCAGATTTCTGGAACTCCTCGAATGTTCGCTGAATCCAATTTAACCAATGATCTTGCCTACGGTTATAACAGGGCGCAATTGGCATTCTACAATATTGATCCTATTTTCTATCAGTCGTCAAGTCTCAATCCTCGCGTAAATGACCGCTTCCTACTGGATCACCGGACACGAAAAGTCACAGAAAAGGAAGTTTTCCCCTACAAGGAGATTAAAACTGGAGGCGATGCATTTTTACCAACATTGGACCTCGCATACTATCCGATGGTACGCGGACAATTTAACTATACTACCACTGGAATAGCGGCCGACGGAAAACTATTAAATCCACAAAACCGCTGGGGCGGTATGTTCCGAAAAATTGACCAAACAGATTTCGAGGCGCAGAATATCGAGTTTTTGGAAATGTGGATGATGGATCCGACCCTGACCAACCCGAATAAAAATGGTGGAGATATCTATATTAACCTGGGAAATGTTTCAGAAGATATTCTTAAAGACGGCAGAAAGTCTTTAGAAAATGGACTTTCTCCTACAGGAGACAAGACCTTAGTGGACCAAACAGTTTGGGGCCATGTGGTACGCAATCAACCTGTTGTGCAAGCTTTTGAAAATTCGGATGCCAGCAGACTTTTACAAGATGTTGGTCTTGATGGTCTTACTAACGACGAAGAGCGTTCTTTCCACGCTAACTTTTTAAACCAGATGCAGGGCATACTGGATCCTCAGGCTTTTGCCAAGCTTCAAGGAGACCCTTCCTCAGATGACTATACCTATTTTAGAGGAAATCATTTTGATCAAAATGTAGGCATTTTAGAACGCTACCAACTTTACAATGGCACACAGGGAAATACGCGTACAAACAATCAATCTTTGGCTGATTACGGTGTAGAAACTTCTGCTAGCACATTACTTCCTGATGGTGAGGATGTCAATCGCGACAACACGATGAATGAAATTGATGAATACTATCAGTATAAGCTTTCGCTACGCCCTCAGGATATGGTGGTTGGAAAGAACTTCATTGTTGACGAACAAACATCTAAAGTCCGTGTGCTCGATAAGAACCTTGACGTTAAATGGTACAAGCTACGTATTCCTTTAAATGAGTTTGAAAGCCGAGAAGGTAATATTCAAGACTTCAAATCAATACGTTTTATCCGTTTATTCATGACCAATTTTACAGATACATCGGTTGTTCGATTTGGAAGAATGCAGTTTGTCCGGGGTGATTGGAGAAAATATAACGCAGAAAATATAGCGTCCAAAGTTATCGCTGACTACAGCATGGGAGTGGTTGCCTCAGACAATTCTACATTCAACGTAGCCAATATTAGTATTGAAGAAAATGGTAAACGTGAGCCCATCCCTTACGTAGTCCCTCCCGGCATCAAC
This sequence comes from Sphingobacterium sp. xlx-96, assembly GCF_011007365.1. Classification (GTDB taxonomy): domain Bacteria; phylum Bacteroidota; class Bacteroidia; order Sphingobacteriales; family Sphingobacteriaceae; genus Sphingobacterium; species Sphingobacterium luzhongxinii. The sequence continues at coordinate 618,483 of NZ_WFKM01000002.1, forward strand.
AGACAGGTCGATATCTCGAACAACAATCTAGACATACAATTGAATGAACAGTCCATGAGCCTGGATGTAAAACAGCTTCGGGATGGCTATGGTAGAGCAACATTCAAAACAGCTTCGCATGATTTTAGGCCTTATGGACGCCTCGAAATGTTTATACATGCCGAGGGAGAAAATTTAAATAATGGTGATTTTAGGGCATTTATACGGTTAGGAACCGACGATAAGTACAATTACTACGAATATGATATGCCACTGAGCATCACGACTCCTGGAACAAGCTCTCCAGATCTAATCTGGCCTGAGGAAAACAGGATGAATATTCAGATCAAATTGTTTCAAGAAGCCAAGATTGCCCGGGATAATGCCAAACTGAATGGACAGCCTTGGCCCCTGGACGTACCTTATGAGCATTCGGATGGTAAAAATAGAATTCTAATTATAGGAACACCAGACATCTCGAAAGTCCGTTTTTATATGGTCGGCGTACGTAACCCTCTACGTGGTACTTCCACCAGTACGCCTATGGATGATGGAAGAGATTTAGCTGGCGAGTTCTGGTTTAATGAACTACGTCTGACCGATTTTGACGATAAAGGGGGATGGGCTGCCACGGCACGTCTTAACTTAAAGCTAGCAGATTTTGCTAACGTATCCGTAACCGGCACAAAATCAACCATAGGGTTCGGATCAATTTCCCAAAGAGTCGGCGAAAGAAATCGTTCGGACAATTTCTTTTTTGATATTACGACAAATGCGGAACTCGGAAAATTCTTCCATCCAAGACATGGTGTCATTATCCCGTTCTATTTCAACTACTCCAATCAAACGGCAACACCGGAGTTTAATCCACTTAGTCCGGATATCGAATTAAATAGTGCCCTAGCGACGTTATCCAACAACAGAAGAGATTCCTTGCTTCGCTTAGTCCAAGATTACACCACCCGTAAAGGTTTCAGTTTTACAAACGTTCGCAAGATCAGAACGGACAACGAAAGCGCTATTCGTCCTTGGGATATCGAGAACTTTGGACTTTCATATGCATTTAGCGAGTATTATCATAGAGACTTCAATACGGCATCTAACTTACAACGCAATTATCGTGGTGCTTTAGATTACACATTTAGTAATCCAACGACTCATTTTTACGAACCTTTTAAACACCTTAAATCGAAGAATCTAGGGTTGATCCGCGACTTGAATTTCAACCTTATGCCTTCTCTGTTAAATTTCAGGATGGAAGTCAACCGTATTTATAACGAGAATACCCTTCGTGACAACTCTTCAAACAACGTGTTGCCGACCTATTACAACAAGAATTTTAACATGAGCCGAATATATGGAATCAGCTGGGATTTAACAAAGTCGCTGCGTTTAGATTTCAACGCGACTAATTATTCCATTATCGACGAACCAAACGGTAGAATTGACGGCGCAAAACGAGATACGTTATGGTCTAATTTCTGGAAAATGGGCCGTACGACCGATTACAATCACATGATGAATGTGACCTATTCACTGCCTATCAATAAGATTCCTTACCTAGAATGGGTGAATGCTACGGCTCGGTATGGTACACAGTTCAATTGGCAGAGTGAACCTCTTTTAAGTCTCCAAAATGAAAATATTAATTTAGGCAACAGCATCCAAAATAACAGAACTATTCAGATCAATCCAACATTGAACTTAAGTGCTCTTTACAGCAAATTTAGGTTTATCCGTCAAAACTCGGGGCGCGATAGCAAAGGAGCTGTACCATTCTTTGTACAGTTATTAACCTCTATCCGAAATGTAAATGGAGCTTATACCAAAACAGAAGGTACTTATCTACCTGGATATACGCCTACGACAAATGTTTTAGGTTTTGATTTTGATACAAATGCACCGGGTTGGGGATTCTTATTTGGTGGTCAAGGAGATATTCTAACCAAAGCGGCACGCAACGGCTGGCTCTCCGCTGACACCCTACAGACCAACATGTATACCAAGACTTTTGCAGAAAACATCTCTGTTGTGGCCAATTTAGAGCCTATAAAGGGCCTACGGGTAGACCTGACAATGTCACGCATAGACAATTATAATTATACAGCTGCCATGCAGTTTAATGCGACAACAGGTCTATTGGAGAGTGTGTCGCCCTATGTCACCGGAAACTATACGGTATCGCAGATTTCTATACGTACTTCTTTCAAAAATAGCGATGATTTGTTTAAAAAATTCGAAGAGAATCGACTCGCGATATCGCAACATTTGGGAGAAAAGAATATTAATTCCGTAGGGCAGTCTGCTGATTTCTATGCGGACGGCTACGGTAAGACCCAACAGGATGTTGTCGTAAATGCTTTCTTAGCGACCTATCTCGGCAAAGACGCGAACGCAGCAGAACAGGGTATTAAACCTAAATTTCCCCTTCCTAATTGGCGGATATCATTCAACGGATTAGTTGGTATTTTAGGTATACAAGACTTTATCAGTTCAATAAACATCAACCATGCTTATCAATCGCAGTATATCATCGGTGGTTATACATCAACTGCACGATATGAAGAGGCCGACGGCATGCCTTATTCAAGGGATGCAAACCAGAATTTTTTACCTCAGAGCCAATACGGTCAAATATCTATTATTGATAGATTTGTCCCGCTAATAGGTGTAGATATGCGCTTTGCAAATAGTCTATCTGTAAATTCGGAGTACCGTAAATCACGGGATATGAATATGAGTTTACAAAATAGTCAGCTCGCTATGATGACGGATCAATCTTTTATCGTAGGTATGGGCTATAGAAAGAACAATGTCCGCCTTCCTTTCGGAATTTTTGAGGATCGCAAATGGGTAAATGACATGAATTTTAGGGTTGATTTTGCTTTGAATGATAGGAAAACTACCGTGTACCGTTCGGATATTAATCAAGCGGAAGTCTCAGGAGGAAATAAGAGTTTGACGATAAACCCTTCGCTAGATTACACCGTCAATCAATTCTATAATATCCGTCTATTCTATAATTCAAATGCAGTACGTCCATATACATCTCAAAACTACGCTACATCGTATACGTATTTCGGGATAAATGTTCGTATTCAATTTCAATAAGGCAGGTTACGAAGTTATATAGTTTATAACGGAACTATGTAACTTTATAACCTATATAACTTCGTAACGTAACTTTATAACCTCATAACTTAAAATAATAAATGGCTGAAGATCTTAAAATAAACGACGGAAATAAAGAGGAACAGTACAAAAGTTTAATACCTCAGATTAAAGCGCTGCTTACAGGAGAACCAGATTATATTGCCAATCTGGCAAATGTTACTGCCGCCCTAAAAGAGCAATTTAATTTTTTTTGGGTTGGTTTTTATATTGTAAAAGACGGAGAGTTGGTTTTAGGCCCCTTCCAAGGTCCTGTTGCCTGTACGAGAATAGCCTACAACAAAGGTGTCTGTGGAACGGCTTGGGCACAAAAGGAGACCTTAATAGTCCCTAATGTAGAAGAATTTCCAGGACACATTGCCTGTAGTTCACTATCTCAATCGGAAATAGTGCTACCTCTTATAGCGAACAATGAAGTTGTAGCTGTACTGGATGTAGACAGCGATCAATTGGACGCATTTGATGAAATAGACGAAAAGTATTTAAAAGAGATCGTTGATCTTGTTATCCTGTGATCGAGTTATCAAGTTATACTGTTAACATGATAACCAGTTAGTTCTAACTTGATAACTCCACTGACCAAACTTTGATCTGCTTATCGTCTCCTGCTGTACAGAGCAGATGCAGATCCTTATCATAAGCCACACTATTGATAGACAACTGGTGCGAATCAATTCCTTTATCTCTAGAGACATTCTTTAGCAAACGAAAACTGTGGTCCCATAGTTTGATGGTCTTATCCCTACTCACTGTCACCAACTGATCGGAGACGTCACATATTCCATAAACTGTAAAAAAATGAGGTGTTACTTCTGCTTGTTTCTCTAACGATGGGAGACTAAATTTATACATACGGGCATCACGCCCCGCCGTATATAAATACTCCTTATGAAACAACATACTCGATATACCCATTTCGTGTTTAGCGGATTGCGTGATTAAATGAAAATCGTCTGCGGCATGAATATATACAACACCTTGCTTATCGCCAAAAGCGATATTTTTTTGATCTTCCGACACAGCTATTGTACGAACGCGGTCTTTTGATACCTGAAAAGTATAAAGTAGTTGAAAGCCTTCCAAACTCCAAACGTAGGCCTTCCCTTCTTCACCGACAGCAATTATCTCATTCTTAGAAGACAATACCTGAATACTAAAAACAGCTCCTTTATCTACTTTTAGTTTCGCTATTAACTGGGGTTCGGTACGTTGAATAATAAAGACCTCTCCATTACGCATACCAGCTGCCATCCAATCTGTACCAGGGATAAGTTTCAAACAATACACTGATGATGGGACAGCACATAACAGCCGCTTGAATTGTTGGGATACCAGGTCCCATTCTACAATTCCTTTGTCATTTCCAGCGGAATATAATAAGTGTCGTGCTGTATCTACTTCTAAAGTATAGATCGGATTTTGGTGTCCCGTTAAAGTGCCCTGCAAACTAATTTCTGTCATATCTAATAAACGTAATAGCTAACAGACGAAATTAGGCAAATATCATGGAGAGACAAAGTTAGTTGTAAACAATATGATCGTTAAGTTTCTTTTTTAACCGCTGCTTAGCTTTTTTAATTCCATCCAAGGAAACGGATAGTCTATCCGCCAACTCCTTATTGGAGAGTCCTAGGTTAGTAAGAGCTAACAAACGTAAATCGGAATCCGTAAGTTCCGGATACTTGTGTATCAAATCACTAAAGAAGCAAGGAAAGTTATTGTTATAGGCAAATTTGAATTTTTCCCAATTACGATTATTCATTAAGTTCCCGTCCATCAGCTGCCGTAGTTCTAAGCTGATCTGAACAGTCTTGTGTGATTCTTCAACGTGAAATCGCTTATCACTCAATATGACCATCGGACAATATTCTTCTTCTTCCTCTTTTCCTCTTTCGATAACCATCTCTCCATTCTTACCGTTACGTTTTGCTTTTTTATACGTTAAAACAAAAAGAAAAGATAACGCCCCGATTAAAGTTACGATCAATAATAAATTTAACTTTTTATACTGTCTGGATTCATAATAGAATTGATCATAATTTGATTTCTCTTCTTCGAGCTTTGCCATCTCAATAGACGCGTTACTATTCAATGTGGAGAGTAGTCGATTATATTTTGTTGCTTCTTTTAATGTATTTAACTGTCCCTCATCGATGGCAAGCGTATCGAGTAGCCTTGCTTTAAGGTCATATGCCTCCACCAAAGCCTGGTAACGAATTGGCTTTTTCTCCATCTTGGCGATAAATATATCGATATTTTTCAACGCGCTCTCAAAGTCGCGTTGCTGGAACTGCAGTTCGGCCATTTTCTTCAATGATCCTAAAGCTGATATAAGATCCCCTGAAGGCTGTGAATTATACTTATAATCAAGATCAAAATACTGGATTGCTTTTCCGATATCTTTTTTCTTAACATAGGTGTTTCCAATATTTCCATAGGCTATCCCCATCCAAGCGGAATCTAATACCGCATTTGATTTTTCTAAGACTTTCCTAAAATAAGCTATAGCCTCCTCGGTTTTTTCCGTGTAAAGCGCAATCAGACCTAAGGTATTGATGGCATCGAACAGCTCACGAGGTGTCAGTTTAGTGTTGTATGTAAGCACTTTACGAAGCAACTGTGATGCCATTTCATAGTCTTTAATATCATAGAAATAGCGGGCTAGTGTGAGATAATATTGCCAAACCTGAGCTACATTACTCTCACCTACTTTATCCAATGTAAAGAGTGCTTGTCTAAAATAACGATACGCATCTGCATACTTCGCATAGGTGTAATAATAATTTCCGAAGCTAAAATTTTGTCGGAACAGCTGTTGGTCTAAGGAGTTCTCCTTCGCATATTGAATAGCCTTCTCGTGATTCATTGTCGCTAGACTATTCACTCTATCATAGCGTAGAGAAAAATAGTTAGCTAATGTCTCGTAGTATATACTAGTGAGATTTTTATCGTCCTTCTCCTTTGCCAGCTTGTATATATATTCAATATTTTTTAATGCAGAATCTGCTTCATGGATATCAAAATCTAGAATTAGGATTGTAAAGGCTTTGCAAGCAGCAAATTCACTCTTTACTCCACGTAATTCTTCATAAGGATTATTTCCTCCTTTTGCGTCTTTACAAAAGATAGTAAGCAAGAATGCTGTAATCCAAAAAGAATATAACCTTTTCACTTTAGTCTGGCAATTGATTTACAAGACAAAGAAATCAAAGGAAAATGACATGAGCAAAAGTAGCTTCTTATTTGTAGAACAATCGCTACAAAAGAAGCTACTTTTGTGAAATATACCCAAAAATGGGTATGCTATATATCCTAAATGGGTTAGTAAGACAGCACTTCTACTTCTGTTCTTCTGTTTGCTTGATGCTCTGCTGCAGAACATTTCACTCCATCTGCACAGCGATTTACTAAACGGCGTTCGCCATACCCTTTTGCAACAAGACGATCTCGTTCTATACCCCTAGATATAATATAGTTAACGGCACTCTCGGCTCGTCTTTGAGAAAGCAAATCGTTATAACGATGACTACCTCTACTGTCCGTATGACTGGATAACTCAATCCTTAATGTTGGATTGTCTCTCAAAGTCCGCACCAATTGATCCAGTACTATCGCTGCATCTTTACGTATATTATGTTTATCAAAATCATAATATATATCCTCCAATACAAACTTATGACCGACGTCCATTATAGGTTCTAAAAATAAGGAAACCTGATAAACAGTATCTCTAGTCGGTATATTAGTCATCAAACTAACTGAATCTGCATGATAACCAGATCGCTCACCCAAAATTTTATACCTCGTGTTTTTATCAGCATCAAATGTAAATTCCGCTTTCTGACCACTGTTCGTTTTAGCGATCATTTGTCTCTTATCGGAATATAACGTGACATTGGTCTCTGCTAAGAGTTCACGGGATTTTTTGTTAAACGTTTTTCCTTGAATCAGGATTTTAAATACGGGCTTTTTCGCAGCATAGTGATAAATATCATCGCCACCTACAGACCCTCTCCTATTGGAAGAAAGAAATCCTTTCCGTGCCTCTCCATTATCTTCTTTCACAAAATATGCAAAATCATCAGAGGCGCTATTGACCGGGAATCCCATATTTTTCACTTGGGTTATTTTATTACCCAATATAGCAGCCTCGAATATATCTAGCCCTCCCATTCCCGGTTTACCATTACTGGAATAATAGAGTTTATTGCCAAATACCATTGGAAACATTTCATCATACTTCGAATTCACCTCTGTTCCTGCATTCACAGGTGTACTCCAAGTGCCGTCAGTTTGTTGGTTACAATACCAAATATCCACACCTCCTACTCCACCCGGCATATCGGAAGCGAAATAAAGTCTCCTTTCATCATCACTCCAAGCTGCATGCCCTACAGAATATTCCTTGACGTTATTAAAAGGAAAGGCTGTTTCTTTCCAAGTATCTCCTTGTTTCTCGTACAGCATTAACTCTAATACAGAACGTGCCCATTTTTTTCCATCATTGCGGTATTTCTGAACGTCTTTCCCTGGATATGTGCGTGTTACAAACAACTTATCGCCCAATTTATTAGCGGCAACAGGTCCTACATGATATTTCGCTTCGTTGATACTTGCATCCCCCAACATAGTCCCTTTTCCAGACGCATTGATATCTCTTGAAAAAAGTCGCAGAAAAGATTCTCCCGTCATTCCAGACTTTGCCACAGACGCATCGGATGACTCTCCCGCATACAGCAAAGAGGTCGGTGTAGCGATCATCGAGAATTCGGAAAGCGATGTGTTTACATCGTTAAACCCTAAGATATCCACCTTATTTGGTTTAGCGATCCAACGAGCAGCAGAATCGGCTCCTTGTGCAGCTAACTTCACAAAATCATCGTCGCCTTGCTCCTCCAAATATCTTTTATACATGGCTTTAGCTTCTACATATTTTCCATTTTGCTTTAGTACGTTGGCGTAGCCTATCAAAGACTGCTTGTTGTAATCAGATCTTTGTACGACACGCGCGTACCAATTTTCGGCAAGATCATAATTATTAATCTCCGAATAGCTCTCCGCCAAACGCTCTAAATTTTTCGTTTTTACTTTTTTAGACTCGCTCAATTTCGCATACAATTGAGCGGCATTATAATATTCGTATTTTTCAAAAAGCAAATCTGCCTTGGCCTGCAAACTGAGCTGTTCTTGTGCGCAAACGGTAGTCGTGAGGACTAACAAGCCCCAAACGAAATAATGACCTAAAAATATATGTTTAAATTTCATTTCAGTACGTTTTAAAAGAACCTTGGACTTAATATCTGTTTCAGCGCACGATCGAAAGTTATACCTAATGTCACTTCGTGCGTACCACTCTGTAGACCGCTCATCTTATTGAGCATTGCATCATACGAATATCCGATCCGAAAACGCGGTGTAGCATAAAATTGCACGATCCCTTGTACCGAATTCAGCGAGCTTAGCTTCATCGCTGAATTGTCATAGTAATCCCGCTTAAATATCCTAGATCGCGTACGATAGCCTCCTCCAATCCAAAACTTATTATTAAAGATCAACATTGCATTGGCATCAAGCGAAGTCGGTCCCTTGAAATCATCTTTTATTAAGATACTTGGCCGTAGATGCAAGCCCTCCTCTAAAGAGATCAGACCTCCTGCTATTACATAAAGACTTACATTTTTATAGAGACTTTCCAACGAGTTTGCATTAAAGACGAAGTCTTCATTATCTACCGAATTTGAAAATAGATCATGTACTGCTGCTCCGGCATATATCTTCGGTGTCGCATAGTATACACCTAATCTAACATCAGGCACCCAAGTGGAAACTTTGCCATCTGGGAGCACACGATCCCCTCCTGTCACTGGATCCAACTTAGTACCATCTAGACCATATTGTGTTATCCCAGCGGCGACCCCTAAGCTAAGCCGTTTGGTATCTTCTGGATCAAGTTGCAAGCGCAAAGCATAATTCGCATATATCGAAGTCGCAGATTGTGCTCCCAGTCCATCCGCGGTTACTTGCAGACCTACCCCGTGCCTTCTATTGATAGGATCTAAGACCCCATCAATAGAAATACTTCCTGTCTTTGGAGCTCCGCTCCAGCCTGTCCACTGGCTTCTTAACCCAACCTGTGCAAACCACTCTTCTTTATATCCGGCATATGCTGGATTAACGCTCAGCGAATTGAATATATACTGTGTAAACTGTATGTTCTGCTGTGCTTGTGTTGTTAAAAAACAGGTTAGGCCCATCAGTAACAGCACAAATCTCTTCTTCATATTATTCTTGTTCATGACTTTATGCTTTAGCGTGTTTTGATTAGTACATGACCTTTATATACATCTTCTTTGGTTCCCTTAATCGTCTTGATGATATAGAAATAAGTTCCTTCATTCAGACCTTGTCCGTTCCATTCATTTCTGTAGTTATCGTTTCGATACACTTCATTACCCCAACGGTTCAAAATAGTCACCTCGGTACGGTCAAACGCTTCGATACCTACGATTTCAAAGGTGTCGTTTACATTATCACCGTTAGGTGTATACACGTTTGGAATGAAAAGCGGCATTGGTAAAACACTCACTATTCTTTCCGCACTTCCGCTGACTGATCCTCCGATAAGGTCTGTAGCGGTAGCCGTAACTACGTTTACAATCTTACCGTTGTCAAAATCACTACGAACCACCGTGTAGCTAGTTCTACTACCTTTCTCCTTATTGAAGGTCACAGTTTCACCTATTGCCAGAGTGGCTATAGTCTCATTTAGTCCTGTCAATGGATCACGTACCTGTACATTCTTAAGATCGTATTGTCCTTTGTTTGTGACCGTGATACTGTAGTTAATGACTTCGCCAGCTTTCTGTACTTCTGTCTTATCAGCGACTTTAGTTACTTCAAGGACATTATTGAAGAGTACTGGAATCACCACTTCATTTGAAAGTTTCTCTATTACGCCGGTTGTCGGGTTAAATGATCGGAATGCCACGACTCCAGCTACTGTACCTTTCACTTGAGCTGTATTTCTGATCTCTCCTCGAATAATATCTGCCAGTACAGAAGCGTATGTAAGTTCGAATTTCTTCGTTTGTCCAACAGCTAAGTTTCCAGCATTACCGGTGAAGTTCGGGAACATAGGATCTGTAACGACTACATTCGCTAAGTCTGTTGAGCCTGTATTCTTCACTTCAATGGTATACTCAATCTCTTCTCCTAAGAACGTAACTACACTCTTGTCTGCACTTTTCACAATATCGATTTCAGGAGTGAATGTAATTTTAGTCGAAGCATCGTCAGTTACTCGTTCCCTCGATTTCAAAGTAGCTGAGGCTATATTATCTAAAGAAGCTTTCAATAAATCGGCATACTTGACAACGTAAGTCAACGAATACGTTTTAACCTCGCCCACTTTCAGATTGATTACTTCGTTGAAGCCCAACATTACATCTTCTACCGTGACTTCTTCCAGGTCTGTATTTCCTGTATTTGTCACTTTGATAGTATAGATCAACTCCTCACCAACTTTAGAAACATTTTCTTTATTTACTGTTTTATCAATAGCCACTTTTCCTAACTGACAGATGTTAATTACCACCTCGTTGGATGCAATGCCCACAACTCCTTCCGTTGTACCTGTCACCGTTCCACTAGGTGCTGTACCTTTTACAGATGCTGTGTTACGGATCGAACCGACATTGATATCGTTTTGATCAACTACGTATTCTGCAGTAAATACACGCGTTGCTCCTGGTGCCAGACTACCACTTTCTGTAGATGTTACTGCACTTATTCTCGGTAATACATCTGTCACTGTCACGTTGCTCAAAGCTACATTGCCCGTATTCTTAACAACGAATGTATAAGTTATTTTGTCGCCTGTTTTCAGCCCGTAACAATCGTTGCTTGCTGGCAAGTTATGGCGTTTTTCGATAGTAATTCCCGCTAATCGATCTGTAGGGATCTCAACTTCTGGATTTTCACTTCCAACAGTAGCGATATTACGGATCACAGCTCCTTCTGTTAAATCGGCATTTACCTTTACTTTGAAGCTTACGGAAACCTCGCCACCGAACGGTACATTAACGGACCAGTTAAGCATGCTGCCGGTTAAGCTGCCGCCACCTGTAGCACTGTTCGCCACATAAGTCGTGTTCGCCGGGATAGCATCGCTGATAGCAATACCTGTCAACGCAACGTCTCCTGTGTTCTTAACAGTGATCGTATACGTCAGTTCCTCACCCGACTGTGCCTTGTTATCGCCGCTCGCATCAACAACCGTTTTAACGGAACTGTGCGATGGGCTGTTCTCCGTAGGGATCTCGATCTCCGGTTTATCAGTACCAACGGTAGCAATATTCTCGATCGATGTTACCCCCGTAAGGTCAGCGTTAACTTTTACTTTGAAGCTAACAGAAACCTCGCCACCGAACGGTACATTAACGGACCAGTTAAGCATGCTGCCGGTTAAGCTGCCGCCACCTGTTGCACTGTTCGCCACATAAGTCGTGTTCGCCGGGATAGCATCGCTGATAGCAATACCTGTCAACGCAACGTCTCCTGTGTTCTTAACAGTGATCGTATACGTCAGTTCCTCACCCGACTGTGCCTTGTTATCGCCGCTCGCATCCACAACAGTTTTAACTGAACTGTGCGATGGGCTGTTCTCCGTAGGGATCTCGATCTCCGGTTTATCAGTACCAACGGTAGCAATATTCTCGATCGATGTTACCCCCGTAAGGTCAGCGTTAACTTTTACTTTGAAGCTTACGGAAACCTCGCCACCGAACGGTACATTAACAGACCAGTTAAGCATGCTGCCGGTTAAGCTGCCGCCACCTGTAGCACTGTTCGCCACATAAGTCGTGTTCGCCGGGATAGCATCGCTGATAGCAATACCTGTCAACGCAACGTCTCCTGTGTTCTTAACAGTGATCGTATACGTCAGTTCCTCGCCCGACTGTGCCTTGTTATCGCCGCTCGCATCAACAACAGTTTTAACTGAACTGTGCGATGGGCTGTTCTCCGTAGGGATCTCGATCTCCGGTTTATCAGTACCAACGGTAGCAATATTCTCGATCGATGTTACCCCCGTAAGGTCTGCATTCACAGTAACCTTGAAGCTAACAGAAACCTCGCCACCGAACGGTACATTAACAGACCAGTTAAGCATGCTGCCGGTTAAGCTGCCGCCACCTGTAGCACTGTTCGCCACATAAGTCGTGTTCGCCGGGATAGCATCGCTGATAGCAATACCTGTCAACGCAACGTCTCCTGTGTTCTTAA